>NZ_JANAVK010000006.1:0-492328 GCF_024213425.1 Micromonospora sp. A3M-1-15
TTCGTGGCGGCGATGATCGCCTTGGCGTTGGCGGTCTGCTCGTCGTTCAGGTCGATCTTCGACTGCGCGCCCTGCACACCGTGCGGGATCAGCTTCGCGGTGTCCGGCTTGTCGGCCTGCACCACCGCCGCCTCGGACAGCCCCGTCACCGGCGCCGCCTCGTGGTGGTTCAGCGGACCGGCGGCCAGACCACCGGCGAAAGCCAGACCAGCAATACCCAGCACGCTCTTACGCAGCGTCGTGTTCATGGGAAGCTCCATTCGGGGGTTGGCGCACCACGCCGATGGGGGTCGGGCGTGCGCAAGCACCGTCAGGCGCTCAGGAAGTCTTCGGGGGATCATCGGCGCGGGGCCGGGGAGCCTCTTCGTCGCGCCGGGACCATGTACAACGACCGGCGGCCCACCAACATTCCGGGGCCGGCCACCCGCCTGGCGGGGGCGCCTTCCTCGGTCGTTCACGTGGATACAACGACCCCCACCCGCTGGCCATTCCGCCGCCAGAGTGCGGCCGGCCACCCCTCGAAACGGACATGCCGCCCAGCCGACCCCAGACCGGTGGTCGGATCGGCGGTCCGTGCGAGGTCAGGACGAGGGGAAAAGGTGGGACAGGGGTTACCCTGACACCATGTCGGCCACCAGCACCGCGTACCTCGCCCGGCCCGGGCGACCCGCCGTGGTGGCGCGCACCCTGGGCGAGCTGACCGGCCCCACCCGGGGCATCGTCGAGCTGCCGGTGCGCCTGATGTGGAGCAGCGAGCGCGCCTTCGACCTGGCCGACCCCGACGACCTGCTCTGGATGTACGAGAACGTGCTGCGCGAGACCAGCCGGGTCGAGGACCTCCGCGAGCTGATCGACGGGGGGACGCTGCGCCGGGTGTGGCCGCTGTTGAACCTGCCCCGGGGCGTACGCCTGGCGTGGGAGAGCCGGCACCGGGGCCTGCGCACCGCGTGACCCATCTGCACGACTTCTACCGGGAGGTGGCCCGGGTGGCCCTCACGGCCGCCGGCCCGCACCGGTTCGTGCTCGGCGGCGGGGTGGCCTGGGCGGTGCACGGCCTGGTCACCCGCCCGACCGAGGACGTGGACCTCTTCGCCGACGTGGAGGGCGCCGCCGCCGCGGCGGCGGCCGGGGTGCGGGCCGCCCTGGAACGCGCCGGCTACCGGGTGGTCGACGCCGATCCGGACAGCGAGCTGGGTGAGCTCTTCGACGGCTACGACCGGGACCTACGGGACTTCGTGGTGAGCCGGGACGGCCGGCAGATCCGGCTCAGCCTGGCCCGGCTCGACCGCTACCGCAGCCCGGTCGTGATGGACCTGGGCCCGGTGATGGACGTGCGGGACCTGATCGCCAACAAGACGGCCGCGCTGGTCAACCGCCGGGAGGTCCGCGACTACATCGACGTGTCGGCCGCGCTGGACCGGTACGCGGTGAGCGAGCTGCTGGAGCTGGCCCGGCAGGTGGACCCGGCGCTGGACGCCGACGACGTCCGGGCGGCGGGCCGCTACCTGGACCGGGTGCCGGACCGCCGGTTCGCCCGCTACGGCCTGGACCCCGGTCAGGTCGCCGAGGTCCGCCGCCGGATGGCCGCCTGGCCGCGCTGACCACGGGCGCGGCCTGGCGGGTGGAGTCCTGCTGGGTGCACTGGTCCTCGCTCACCGGGTCCCCCTCGTACCGTGGTCGCGCTCCCCTGCCGCCCTACCCCCGGACCGGGACCGGACACGGCGGTGTTACGCGCCGGTGGCCCGCGGCGCTGGTGGTGTGAGATACCTCGGGGCGATGTGGCGTCTGTGACAGTCGGTGGTTATGGTGCGCAGCGGCGCCCACGAGGCGCGTCCACCCCCATGGAAGGGCACCTCATGACCACCTCCTCCGGCGCCTCGCGCCGCCAGGTGCTGGCCGTCGCGGCCGCCGCCGCGACCGCCCCCCTGATCGCCGGCGCTCCCGCCGAGGCCGCGTCGAAGCCGTCGAAGACCTGGGACCTCACCGTCCTGGGCACCTCGGACACCCACGGCAACGTCTACAACTGGGACTACTACCGCGACGCCGAGTTCGACGACAGCAAGCACAACGACGTCGGCGTCGCGAAGCTGGCCACCCTGGTCAACCAGATCCGCGCGGAGCGCAAGGGCAAGGCGACCCTGGTGCTGGACGCCGGTGACACCATCCAGGGCACCCCGCTGGCCACGTACTACGCCAAGCAGGAGCCGATCACCGAGACCGGCGCGACGCACCCGATGGCCAACGCCATGAACGTGCTGAAGTACGACGCCGTCACGCTGGGCAACCACGAGTTCAACTACGGCCTGCCGCTGCTCGCCACCTGGATCGGCCAGCTCGGTTTCCCGGCCCTGGCCGCGAACGCGATCAACGAGAAGACCGGCAAGCCGGCCTTCCTGCCGTACGTGATCAAGGAGGTCGCGCTCGGCGGGTACGACTCCCCCACCCTGAAGGTCGGCATCCTCGGCCTGACCAACCCGGGCGTGGCCATCTGGGACAAGGGCAACGTCGAGGGCCGGCTGGTCTTCGCCGACATGGTGGCGACCGCCGCCAAGTGGGTGCCGGTGATGCGGGACCGCGGCGCCGACCTGGTCATCATCTCCGCCCACGGCGGCGACAGCGGCACCTCCAGCTACGGGCCGGAGCTGCCGAACGAGAACCCGGTGGCGCTGATCGCCGAGCAAGTACCGGGCATCGACGCCATCCTCTTCGGCCACGCCCACAACGAGGTGGCGCAGAAGTTCGTCACCAACAAGGCCACCGGCGCGCAGGTCCTCACCTCCGAGCCGTCCAAGTGGGGCCAGCGGCTGACCCGGATGGACTTCACCGTCACCAAGGTCAAGGGCCGGTGGCAGGTGGTCGCCAAGTCGGCCACCACGCTGAACACCAACACCGTGGTCGAGGACCCGGCGGTGCTCGCGGCCGTGCGCGGCCAGCACGACACGACCGTCGGGTACGTCAACCAGGTCGTGGCGCAGTCCACCGAGGAGCTGTCGACCGTCGAGTCGCGGTACAAGGACACCCCGATCCTGGACTTCATCAACCACGTCCAGGCCGAGGTGGTCACCCAGGCGCTGGCCGGCACCGCGTACGCGGGCCTGCCGGTGCTGTCGCAGGCGTCGCCGTTCAGCCGGACCGCCGTCTTCCCGGCCGGTGACGTGCGGATCCGCGACGTCGCCGGGCTGTACCTCTTCGACAACACCCTCGAGGCGGTCGTCATGACCGGCGCCGAGGTGAAGGCGTACCTGGAGTACTCGGCGAAGTACTTCAAGACCTGGGCGGCCGGGGACACCATCGACCTGGCGAACATCAACGACCCGAACGTGCCGGACTACAACTACGACGCCATCTCGGGGCTCGAGTACGACATCGACATCGCCAAGCCGGTCGGTCAGCGGATCACCCGCCTGGTCCTGCCGGGCACCGACACCCCGGTCCCCGCCGACGCCCAGTTCGTCATGGCGGTCAACAACTACCGGCGCAGCGGTGGCGGCAATTTCCCGGGCATCGTGAAGACCCAGGTCTACAACCAGCAGCAGGAGATCCGTCAGCTGTTGATCGACTGGGCGCAGGCCAAGGGCGAGATCCGGCCGGGCGACTTCTTCGTCGACAACTGGAAGCTGGTCCGCGACGGCGTGCCGGTCTTCTGATCCGTACCACCGACGGGCCCCGGGTGTTCGCACCCGGGGCCCGTCGGCGTCTCCGGGCCGGTCAGCCGCCGGCGCGCAGGTCCCACTCGTGCTGCCCGCCCGTGGGGTCGGGCCGGTCCCGCCGCGGCTCGGTCTCGCTCTCGGTCGACTCCACCCGCTCCTCGGGTCGCACCCCGGGCGGCAGTTCGCCGAAGCGGACGTGCCGAAGGAAGGCGTACTCCTCGTCGGTGAACGACTCGCGCGGTTCGCTCATGACCCGCATTGTGCGCCCGCCCGGCCACCCGCCGCATCAACCGACCCGGCGCGGGTAAGCCGCCGCGACGACCCGTCCGGCGACGAGGTGGAGGACGACCATGCGCGCGATCCGGATGACCGCCCCGGGGGTGCTGGAGCAGGTGGAGGTGCCCACCCCGACCGCCGGACCGGGCGAGGTGCTGCTGCGCGTCGGCGCGGTCGGCGCCTGCCACTCCGACCTGCACATCCTCGACGCCCCGGCCGGGGTCTTCCCGGTGCCGATGACCCTCGGGCACGAGATCGCCGGCACCGTCGACCAGCTCGGGCCCGGCGTCACCGGCTGGTCCGCCGGCGACCGGGCGGCGGTCTACGGGATCATCGGTTGCGGCCGCTGCCGGGCCTGCCTGCGGGGCGCCGAGAACGCCTGTCGGGTGGTGCCGGTCGGCGGGATCGGGCTCAGCCGCGACGGCGGGCTGGCCGAACACGTCGTGGTGCCGGCGTCCCGGCTGCTGCACGTCGGGGAGATGGACCTGACCCAGGCGGCGCCGCTCACCGACGCCGGGTTGACCCCGTACCACGCCGTCGAGCTGGCCCGGGACCGGCTGCGTCCGGGCACCTCGTGCGTGGTGATCGGGATCGGCGGGCTGGGCCACATGGCCGTGCAGATCCTCGTCGCCACCACCGCGGTACGGATCATCGCGGTGGACACCAGTGTCGCGGCCCTCGACCTGGCCAGCCGGTTGGGCGCGCACGACGTGGTGCAGGCCGGGCCGGACGGCGTGGACCGGATCCGGGCGCTGGTGGGCCCGCCGCCCGACGGCGCGGACGTGGTGCTCGACTTCGTCGGCGCCGACCCCACCGTCACCACGGCCCGGCAGGTGGTCGCCACCGGCGGTCAGGTGCTGCTGGTCGGCCTGGCCGGCGGGACCCTGCCCGTCCGGCCGGTCGCCGACGAGCCACCGACCGTGCCGCTGGAGACCGCCGTCCAGGTGCCGTTCTGGGGCACCCGGGCGGAACTCCAGGAGGTGATCGCCCTGGCCCGGTCCGGGCAGCTCCAGGCCGACGTGCAGACGTTCCCGCTGACCGAGGCGCCGGAGGCGTACGAGTTGCTGCGCCGCGGGGAGATCCACGGCCGCGCCGTCATCGTGCCCTGACTACCGCGGGTCCCCGCCGGACCGGGCGCTGGCGGTCGGCCGTCGCGCCGGCAGCCGGTCCAGCAGCGCCAGGCCGGCCCGCACCGGGCGGCGGGCGAGGGTCCGCTCGAAGCTGGCCAGCCCCTGGCAGAAGCGGACGAACATCCGCCAGCCGGGCGGGGTGGCCAGCAGCGCGTGGAACACCTCGGGCCGCCGCGCGAAGACCTCCAGCAGCCGGTGCCCCGCCCGCATCTCCGGCACCAGCCGCAGGCGGACCTCCCGGTCGTAGGCGTCCAGGTCGCCGCCGGCCACCGCCTCCCCGGCCAGCCGCCCCGACCGCAGGGCGAAGCTGATGCCCTCCCGGCTCCACGGCTCCAGCAGGCCCGCCGCGTCGCCGGCGACCAGCACCCGCCCGCGGCGCAGCGGCGAGTCCTCCGCCCGGCACCGGGTCAGGTGCCCCGAGTCGTGCTCCGGGGTGACCCCGGACAGGCCCAGCCGGGCCACGAAGTCGCGCAGGTAGGCGCGGGTCCGCTCGCCCTCGCCCCGGGCCGCGATGACCCCGACGGTGAGCCGGTCACCCTTCGGGAAGACCCAGGCGTACGAGCCGGGCACCGGGCCCCAGTCGAGGAGCACCCGCCCCCGCCAGCGGTCCTGCTCGGCGGGCGGGACCGGCAGCTCCAGCTCCAGCCCCAGGTCGACCTGCCGCCAGGTCACCCCGACGTGCCGGGCCGTCACACCGGAGGAGCCGTCGGCGCCGATCACCGCGCGGGCACGTACCGTGTCGCCGTCGGCCAGCCGCAGGCGTACCTCGTCGGGGTCCTGCTCGACGGCGCGGACGGCGACGCCCTCGCGGACCACGGCCCCGGCGGCGACCGCGGCGGCACGCAGCCGGTCGTCGAACTCCTCCCGGCGGACCATGGCCACCAGCGGTGCGGAGTGCCGGCGGGTGAAGCCGCGTCGCCCGTCCCGGGTGAACGTGATCCGGTCGACCCGGTCGTGCGCCGGCACCTCGATCCGATCGGCGATTTCGGCCAGCGAGGTGCCGATCAGCCCGCCGCCGCAGGTCTTGTACCGGGGATGGGTGGCCCGCTCGACCACCAGGGTGCGCGCACCGGCCCGGGCCGCCGCGTGCGCGGCGGAGAGGCCGGCCGGACCGCCACCGACGACGACGAGGTCCCAGATGATCACGGGTGCAGCCTAGGGCACCGTGCCCTCGGCCCGCCCGGCACGCGCCGCGGGCGACCCCCCGATCGGGTGGGCATCATCGGACGTCGCCCGGGTAACCGCCGGGCGCAGGCCGCCCGCCGGTCGGGCGGTCCACGCCGAGGAGGGAAGCGATGCGGCAGGTACAGCTGTCTGCGGTCGAGGAACGGGTGTACCAGGCGGTGACCGCGCTGGAGGTGCGGGGACACGTCCCCTACCCGGACCTGATCGCCCAGGAGACCGGCATGACCGAGGAGGAGCTCAGCGAGCCGCTGCACCTGCTCACCGAGCGGGGGCTGCTGCACCGGGAGGACTCCCCGATGTCCGGGCTCGACTTCGGACCACGGTGGTGCGCACGCCAGGTGGCGTGACATCGTCGTTTGCCCCATTGGGGGCCGGGTAGCGATCGGTGATGCGTGATCGACGGTCTTCGGGGGGCACGATGAGCACGGACCGGTCGTCGACGCCGGTGGACACCGCCGGGTCCGAGAACCGGCGCCGCTGGAAGGCGCTCAGCGTCGGCCTGGTCGCGGCGTTCATGACCCTGCTGGACGTCAGCATCGTCAACGTCGCCGTGCCGTCGATCGACCGCGCGATCCACGCCACGCCCAGCGACCTGCAATGGGTGCTGTCCGGGTACGCGCTCACCTTCGGTCTGGTGCTGGTGCCCGCCGGGCGGTTCGGCGACGCGCGCGGCAGGCGTACCGCCTTCGTGGTCGGGGTGGCACTGTTCACCGTGACCAGCGCGCTGGCCGGGCTGGCCCGCTCGCCGGAATGGCTGATCGCCGCCCGGCTCGTCCAGGGCGCCGCCGCCGGCATCGTCAACCCCCAGGTCAGCGGCATGATCCAGCAGTTGTTCCAGGGCGCCGACCGGGGCCGGGCGTTCGGCCTGCTCGGCGCCACCATCGGCATCTCCACCGCGGTCGGCCCGCTGCTCGGCGGGCTGCTCATCGAACTCGGCGGGGAGCAGCACGGCTGGCGGTGGGTCTTCTTCGTGAACATCCCGGTCGGCATCCTCGCCGTGGTGCTCGGCTGGCGGCTCATCCCGGCCCGCCCGGCCGGCCAACCAGACCGGCACCGGCTGGACCCCGTCGGGGTGCTGCTGCTCGGCCTCGGGGTGACCCTGGTGCTGCTGCCGCTGGTGCAGCGCGACCAGTGGCGCGGCGCCGGCAAGTGGGCGCTCATCCCCGTCGGCCTGCTCTTCCTGGCCGGCTTCGCGTTCTGGGAACGGTGGTACGCGCGGCACCGGCCGCCGCTGTTCGACCTGCGGCTGTTCCGGCTGCGCTCGTACACCCTGGGCTCGCTGATCGGCCTGGTCTACTTCGCCGGGTTCACCGCCATCTTCTTCATCTTCACGCTCTACATCCAGGTCGGGCTCGGCTACAGCGCGCTCGCCGCCGGCCTGGCCATCACCCCGTTCGCGCTCGGCTCGGCGGCCGCCTCGGCGCTGGGCGGCCGGGTCGTCACCCGGTACGGCCGGCCGCTGGTCGCCGCCGGCCTGCTGGTCGTGGTGCTCGGCCTGCTCGCCACCGTGTGGGTGCTGCGGGACTCGCCGCACCGCTCGGTGCCGCTGCTGACCGCCGTGCCGTTCCTGCTCGCCGGGCTGGGCAGCGGCCTGGTCATCGCGCCGAACCAGACGCTGACCCTGTCCGAGGTTCCGGTGCCGCAGGCTGGCAGCGGGGCCGGCATGCTGCAGACCGGGCAGCGGATCGGCTCGGCGGCCGGCATCGCCGGGGTCGGTGCGCTGTTCTTCTCCTCGCTGGCCGGCAGCGGGGGTGACTTCTCCGTCGCCTACCGGCACTCGCTCCTGCTGGCGGTGGGGATCATCGCGCTGGCCCTGGTGGCGGCGCTGGTCGACGTCGTGGCCGGACATCGTTCCTCCTGACACCCCGCCGTGGCCCTTCGCTGTGGGTAGAGACGCCGAAGGCCGGCACCCGTTCGGGGTGCCGGCCTTCGTGTCGTGATGTCAGCTGTTCCAGTTGTGGGCGACGATGTCGGCGGCCTGCTGCTCCCACTGCGCGTACGCGTCCGGGTAGGCCGAGACCTGCACGGTCTGGGCGGCCTCGGTCAGCGGCATGTCCTGCCAGCCGTCAACCTGCTTCAGACCCTTCAGGAACGCCAGGGTGGAGTACTCGGGGTCGGTGATCTGCTCCGGCGTGCCCCAACCCGAGGACGGGCGCTGCTGGAACAGACCCAGCGAGTCGTGGTCATTCTTGTCGCCGAGGTGGCCCAGGTTCTCCAGCTTCGACTCCTGCAGCGACGTGGCGATCGAGATCACCGCCGCCCGCTCCGGCAGACCGGCCTTCTTCGTCGCGGCGATGATCGCCTTGGCGTTCGCGGTCTGCTCGTCGTTCAGATCGATCTTCGACTGCGCGCCCTGCACACCGTGCGGGATCAGCTTGTCACCCTGCACGCTCACCGCGACCGGCTTCGTGCTGTGCACCGGCTCAGCAGCGTGGGCGGCGACCGGACCGGCGAAGATGCCACCGGTGAAGGCCAGACCAGCAATACCGAGCACGCTCTTACGCAGCATCGTGTTCATGGGGGAAAGCTCCATTCGGGGGTTGGCGCACCACGCCGATGGGGGTCGGCGGTGCGCAAGCACCGTCAGGCGCTCAACAAAGTCTTGGGGGGATCATCCGGCGTGCGGGGCAAAGCCTCTTCGCAGCGCCGGGACCATGTACAACGACCGGCGGCCCACCAACATTCCGGGCCGGGGACACCCGCGTCGGCGGGCCGTCCTCCTCGGTCGTTCACGGGGATACAACGACCCCCGCCCGCCGGCCATTCCGCCGTCAGAGTGCGGCCGGTCACCCCGGAAACGGACACGCCACGCAGCCGACGCGGGGGCCGGGAACCGGACATACGCCTCAGACTTTTCGGCGGAGTGGCGGGCGGGGTGCGGACGGAAAACGGCCGGCCCCTGGCGGGGCCGGCCGAGTTCGCGGGTGTGTCACCAGAGCTGCTGGACGATGTCCGCGGCCTGCTCCTCCCACTGCGCGTACGCGTACGGGAAGGCGGACACCTGGACCGTCTGCGCCGCGGCGGTCAGCGGCAGCTCGTGCCAGCCGCCGACGTTCTTCAGCGCGTTGAAGAACGCCTTGCTGGCGTAGTCCGGGTTCGTGACCTCCTCGGACGTACCCCAACCGGACGACGGGCGCTGCTGGAACAGGCCCTCCGAGTCGTGGTCGTTGTAGTCGCCGAGGTGGCCGAGGTTGTACAGCTTCGACTCCTGGAGCGAGGTGGCGACGCCGATCACGGCGCCCCGCTCACCCACGCCGGTCTCCTTGGCCGCCTTCACGATGGCCTTGGCGTTGTCGAGCTGGGCGTTGTCGAGCGGGATGCGCGACTGGGCGCCCTCGACACCGCGCGGGATGAGCTGCTCCCGCTTGGGCCGGTCGGCCTTGGTGGGGACCTTGTCACTGCCGGTGGTCTGGGCGGGCTTCACCGTCTCGGTGCCGGGCTTCTTGCCGGTGGCCAGGTCGATGGCGGCCAGAGCGCCGGCGTGCGGGCCACCCGTCAACGGAGCGGCGACGGCGGTGGGGCCGAACGCCAGCCCGCCCAGGCAGGCCACGCCCGCGAGAGTCAGCGCGGTGCGACGGTTCGGGCTGGTGGCGATGGCGGTCCTCGCGGTGGCGGCCTTCGCGACGGCGGTCTGCACGACGGCGGTCTTCGCGATGGCGGGGAGCCATCGAGTGAAGTGCTGCTTCACGATGGTTGCCCTTTCGATCGTTACGACGCGCTCCCGGGTGAGCGCCCCTCGGGGGAACTACTCGCCGGTACGGGTTTGCGTTCCGGCGGTACGGGGGACACAACCAGCTTCGGCCTGTCGGGCATTCCGGATATGCCTGGGTCCAGCAGGAGCTGCGGCCCAGGTCACGCGGTAATCGGGACGGCCGGGACGAGGCGTACGGGCAGGCGGTAAACCGGGCTAGCCGGCCGTCGGGACGCCGAACCGGACCAGGACGTGCCAGAGCTGCTTCAGGTGCTGGAGGGTCACCTCGGTCGGGCCCCGGTCGGCCCAGCGCTGCGGCTCGCGTACCACCGAGGCGGCGGCCCGGCCGATCAGCGCGGCGTGCACCGGCTCCCCCGGTCGCGCGAACTCGGCGTGGACCCGGGCGGCGAGCGGCGGGATGGCCGGCCCCCGGAACTCGCCGTCGACACCGTCGACCGGCAGTTCGAACCCGGTGTGCCAGGACAGCGCGAAACCGTGCCGCCGGGCGAGCCCGGCGAGGATCCGCCCCTCCGCGGTGTCCCGGAACGAGGGGTCGACCACCACCGCCTCCACGTCCCGGGCCAGGTTCACCTCACCGTGCACCTGCGCCTCGATGTAGTCGTCCAGCGCCCGCCCGGCCGCCTCGGACGCGCGCTCGCGCCGGCGCAGCAGCGTCCGCAGGAGGGTGCCGGTGTCCATGCCGGCCACGCCCAGGCTGACCCCGGTCTCGGCGGTGGCCGCCAGCAGCGCCGCGAGCACCGGCTCGAACACCGTCATCGTGCCGAGGTCCTTCGGCTCGGTGTGGCTGTCGCCGAAGCAGAAGGTGGCCCGCGCGAGCGCCGCGGGGCGCAGCCGCAGGTGGCAGGAGCCGAACCGGGGGCAGGCGCCGTCCGGGTGGTCGAGCAGGTTGAGGCCGCCGTACTTCGGGCGCTCCGTGTGCGGCACGCCCGGCCGCTGGTACGCCCCGCCGAACAGCGCCTCCTCCCAGCGGTCCCGGTCGCCGCCGGGGAACGCGGTCAGGCCGCCGCTGGAGATGCCCGTCTCGAACTGGCTGCGGTAGACGCCCTCCTGGTCGAGCGCCTCGGCCACCGTCCGGCCGTCGCGCAGCAGCCGGTCGGGGTGGAAGTTGAGGGTGAGCCGGCCGTGCGCGGCCACCGCGGCCACGATCTCCTCCGCCCGGTACGCGGCACCGGAGCCGGCGAGGTGTCCGTCGATGACGGCGAGCGCCGCCGGCCGGTCCCGGAGGGCGGCGTCGCGGACGTACCGGAGGGCGGCGGCCTGGGCGGGGGTCAACATCACGTCGGGCACGGGCCCGAGTATCGCCGGGGCCGCCGGGGGCGCGCCACGCGGATTTCAGGCGCCGGTGCCGAAGCCGTCCAGGGCCTCCCGCTCCTCCTGGCCGCGCAACTCCTGGAACACGGTGAGGTGCAGGCCCGCCGGGCCGTCGAGGCGGGCGTTGAGCGACTGCCACGGGGTGACCGTCGGCGGGGCGACCTCGGTGGCGCCCGCCGCGACGAGGCGCTCGGTAGCCGCCCGGCTGTCGTCCACCTCGAACGCCACCCGCAGCCGGGGCGCGACCTGGCGGCCGACCTCCACCTCGTCGATCATCCGCTTCTGCGCGGGGTTCGCCAGCTCCAGCGTGGCCCGCCCCGCCTCCAGGATCACCACCCGGGCGCCGTCGCCGCCCGAGTACGCCGCCTGCTCGGGCAGGCCCAGCGCGTCGCGGAAGAAGGCGACCGCGGCGTCGTAGTCCTCGGCCTCGACGACGAGGCGCAGCTGGCGTACGGTCGGCGGCCCGTCGGCCCGGGGATCGTCCATGGATCATGATCCTAGCCGCGTGCGGCGGCGCCGAGACGGGCGAGGAAGTGCGCGTTGCCGCCGGTGGTGGTGAGCTGGCGGAGCAGCTGGTCCAGGGCCGCCTGCCGGTCCAGCGTGGACAGCGCGGAACGCAGTGCCCGCAGGCGGTCCCGCTCGACGTCGGTGAGCAGCAGCTCCTCCCGGCGGGTGCCGGAGGCGCGCACGTCGACGGCGGGAAAGGTACGCCGGTCGGCCAGCGACCGGTCCAGTCTCAGCTCGGCGTTGCCGGTGCTCTTGAACTCCTCGAAGATGAGGCCGTCGGCGGCGGAACCGGTCTCCACCAGGGCCGAGGCGATGACGGTCAGCGAGCCGCCCTCCTCGATCGACCGGGCGGCGGCGAGCAGTTGCTTGGGCGGGGTGAGCGCGGCCACGTCGATGCCGCCGGAGAGGGTGCGGCCGGCCGAGCGGACGGTCAGGTTGTAGGCGCGGCCGAGCCGGGTCAGCGAGTCGAGCAGCACGACCACGTCGTGGCCCAGCTCGACCAGGCGCTTCGCCCGCTCGATCGCCAGCTCCGCCACCGTGGTGTGGTCCTGCGGCGGACGGTCGAACGTGGCCGCGATGACCTCGCCCTTCACCGACCGCTGCATGTCGGTGACCTCTTCCGGCCGCTCGTCCACCAGCACCACCATCAGGTGGCACTCCGGGTTGTTGCGGGTGATCGCGTTCGCGATCGCCTGCAGCACCATCGTCTTACCCGCCTTCGGCGGCGAGACGATCAGCGCCCGCTGGCCCTTGCCGATCGGCATCACCAGGTCGATGACCCGGGTGGTCAGGATGTGCGGCTCGGTCTCCAGCCGCAGCCGCTGGTACGGGTGGACCGGCGTCAGCCGGTGGAAGTCCGGGCGGTGGCGCGCCTGCTCGGGGGTGGTCCCGTTCACGGTGTCGACCCGGATGAGCGGGGCGTGCCGGCCCTTGCGGGGTGCCGTGGCGACCGCGCCGGTGACGAGGTCGCCGCGGCGCAGGCCGTACCGGCGGAGCTGGCCGGCGGTGAGGTGCGCGTCGGCGGTGGAGGGCAGGTAGCCGTCCACCCGCAGCAGCGCGTGGTCGTCGACCGTGTCGACGATGCCGCTCACCGGGAGGGGCGCGGAGGTGTCGTTCATCGGGTGCCTTTCGGTAGGTGCCGGTCCCGGATCGGGACGGACGAGGGAGGGTTGGTTCGGGACCCGAGCGGGTCGTCCCGTGGGATCCGCGACGGGCTGACGGCCCGGACGGTTCGCGCCTCGCAGAGGCAGAGGCGACGGCTCGGCGGCCGACCACCTTGCCGCCTCGCCAGGGCAACGGCGACGGAACACCGTCCGCAAGGGCTCACGGCGCCAGGCGGTCAAGGACCTGAGAGCGGGCGGCGCCGGGCAGCGGACGACCGGGCCACCGCTGCCGCGGTCCGTGCCGAGGCTCGGGCCAGGGCCGGTGGGACGGGTGCTGGCGGCCGGATCGGGGTGGTGCGCCGGGCGGGCTGCCGCTTTCGGGAGAGTGACTCCGGGTGGCGCGGTGCGCCGGCGTCCGGGTCGTTCGCCAGGCTAACCCCGCGACGCTGTCGCGGGCAAGCGGATCGCCGCCGGTTCGGTCGGCACCCGGGCCGGCGCTAGAGTGAGGGACGCGCCGACCGGGAAGGCCAGCACCGTGACTGCTACGACCGTGGTCGACCAGGTTCACCTTGGTGACCACGTCTGTTGGACGCACGGCGACGAAGGCGACGCCCTCGACGCCGTCGGCCGCTTCGCCGCCGCCGGCCTGCGCCTCGGTCACAAGGTCGTCTGCTTCACCGAGACCTCGCCGCCGCAGGCGGTGCGCGCCCGGGTCGACGCCGTGGGCGTGCCGACGGAGGCCGCGGTGGCGGCCGGCCAGCTGCGTATCGTGCCGGCCGTGGAGGTCTACCCGACCGGCGGCCGGCCCACCCCGGAGAGCATGGTCGCCACAGTCGTCGGCGAGGTGGACCGCGCGCGGCACGAGGGCTACCCGGGGATCCGGCTGAGCGGTGACATGACGTGGGTGCTGCGCAGCGGCACCACCCTGGACGACCTGCGCCGGTACGAGACCGCGCTCAACCCGCTCTTCCTGGACGCCCGCGTCGCCGGCCTGTGCCTGTACGACCGGCGGATCTTCCCGGCGGACGGGATGCGCGCCGTCGCGGCCGCCCATCCGGGCACGGCCGGGCCGGGCACCGCGCGGACCTGGGTGCCGCTGCTGCGGGCGTACCGGACGACGGACCCGCCGGGGTTGCGGCTGGTGGGGCAGGTGGACCGGAGCAACCGGGAGGCGTTCACCGCGGTGCTGCACCACGTGACGGCGGACCAGCGGGCGGCGGGACGACCGCCGGTGCTGGACGTCTCCGAGCTGAGCTTCGCGGACGTGGGCGCCGCCACCGCGCTGGTCCGGGCGGACCGGGCCAGCGGCGCGGGCATCCGGCTGGTCGGGTGCCGGCCGGCGCTGCACCGGCTTCTGCACCTGCTCGACGGGGTGCCCACGGAGGAGCCGGCATGAGCGCGCCCGCCGGCCCGACAGCGGCCGAGTTCCGTCACGAGCTGGCCTTCTACACCGACACCGCGAGCCTGCTCGCGGTCACCGTGCCGTTCGTCCGGGCGGGACTCGCCGCGGGCGACCCGGTGCTGGTGGCCACGCCCGGGCCGCAGCTGGCGCTGATCCGCGCGGCGCTCGGCGCAGCCGGCGACGCCGTCGGCTGGGCCGACATGACCGAGGCGGGGCGCAACCCCGGCCGGATCATCCCGTGCGTGCTCCAGGCGTTCGCCGACCGGCATCCCGACCGGCGGGTCCGGATCATCGGCGAGCCGATCTGGGCCGGCCGCACCGCCGAGGAGTACCGGGCCTGCGCCCAGCACGAGGCGGCGATCAACTGGGCCTTCGCCGGCCGGGCGGCGAGCATCCTGTGCCCGTACGACGCGGGGCGGCTCGAGCCCGGGGTGCTCGCCGAGGCCCGCTGCACGCACCCGCTGCTCGTCGACGGCGACGGGTGCCGGCGCATCGCCGGCTACTCCCCCGCGGCGGTCACCGAACGGCACAACAAGCCGCTGCCCAGCCCGGCCGAGCAGGTCGCCGTGCTGCGCTACGACCTGGACACGCTGCCGCGGGTGCGGCGGTTCGTCGCCGAGCAGGCGGGTGCCGCCGGGCTGGCCCCCGACCGGGTGGCCGACCTGCAGATCGCGGTCACCGAGTTGGCCACGAACAGCGTGGCGCACGCCGGCGGCGCCGGCACCGTCGAGGCGTGGTGCACCGACCGGCACCTGGTGTGCGAGGTCCACGACGACGGCTGGCTGGCCGACCCGCTCGCCGGCCGGCTCGCCCCGGCGCACGACGGCATCGGCGGGCGGGGTCTGGTCATCGTGCACGCCCTGTGCGACCTGGTGCTGGTGCACACCACCGCGGCCGGCACCACGGTCCGGCTGCACATGCTGCGGGAGGCCCCATGACGGGAACGGAACCGGCGCTGCGCGCGGTCGGCCGGGTCGAGTCGCCGCTGACCGATACGGCGGCGGCGCCGAAGCAGGGCGACGAGGGGGCGCCGGAGGCGTGGCTGGTCTTCGACGCGGCGTACGCCCCGGCGCTGGTCGGGCTGCGGCCCGGCGCGGACGTGCTGGTGCTGACCTGGTTGGACCGGGCCCGGCGGGACGTGCTCGCCGTGCACCCGCGCGGCGACGTGTCCCGCCCGGAGACCGGCGTGTTCGCCACCCGCTCGCCGCACCGGCCCAACCCCATCGGGTTGCACCGGGTGCGGGTGCTCGACGTGGACGGCGTACGGCTGCGGGTGGCCGACCTGGAGGCGGTCGACGGCACCCCCGTACTCGACGTCAAGCCGGTGCTCGACGGCGAGCGCTGAGCCCGGCGACGCCCGGCCGGGTGGTCGGCTCAGTGCCCGCGCGCGATCCACTCGTCGAGGTGGGGCGCCTCCGCGGCGATTGTGGTGTCGTCGCCGTGTCCGGTGTGGACCACGGTCTGCGGCGGCAGGGTGAGCAGCCGGGTCCGGATCGACTCGATGATCGTGCCGAAGTCGCTGAAGGAGCGGCCGGTGGCGCCGGGACCGCCGGCGAATAGGGTGTCCCCGGTGAAGACCGCGCCCAGGTCGGGGGCGTGCAGGCTGCACGCCCCCGGGCTGTGGCCGGGGGTGTGCAGCACCCGCAGGGTGGTGCCGCCGACCTCGACGGCCTGCCCGTCGGTGAGGTCGCCGTCGGGCGGGGTGTCCGGGTGGACCAAATCCCAGAGCACCCGGTCGGCCGGGTGCAGCAGCACCGGCGCGCCGGTGGCCCGGGCCAGCTCGGGCGCGACCCGGACGTGGTCGTCGTGGGCGTGGGTGGCCAGGATCGCGACCACCCGGCGGCCGCCGATCACGGCGCGGATGGCGTTGACGTCGTGCGGGGCGTCGACGACCACGCACTCGGCGTCGTCGCCGACCACCCAGACGTTGTTGTCGACGTCGAAGGTCTGCCCGTCGAGGGAGAACGTGCCGGACGTGACGGCGTGGTCGACGCGGGCGGTCACGGGAAGACCACCACCGACCGGAGCACGTCGCCGTGGTGCATCCGGGTGAACGCCTCCTCGACCTGGTCGAGCGCGATCTCCTCGGTGACGAAGGCGTCGAGGTCGAGGCGGCCCTGCCGGTACAGCTCGGTGAGCATCGGGAAGTCGCGGCTGGGCAGGCAGTCGCCGTACCAGCTGGACTTGAGGGCGCCGCCCCGGCCGAAGACGTCGAGCAACGGCAGCTCGATCCGCATCTCCGGGGTGGGTACGCCGACCAGCACGACGGTGCCGGCGAGGTCGCGGGCGTAGAAGGCCTGCTTCCAGGTCTCCGGGCGGCCCACCGCGTCGATGACCACGTCGGCGCCGAATCCTCCGGTGGCGGCGCGGATCGCCTCGACCGGGTCCTCGTCGGAGGCGTTGACGGTGTGCGTGGCGCCGAACTTCCGCGCCCAGTCGAGCTTCCGGGAGTCGGTGTCCACGGCGATGATGGTGGTCGCCCCGGCCAGGGCCGCGCCCGCCACCGCCGCGTCGCCGACGCCGCCGCAGCCGATCACGGCCACCGAGTCGCCCCGGGTCACGCCGCCGGTGTTCATGGCCGCGCCGAGGCCGGCCATCACCCCGCAGCCGAGCAGGCCGACGGCGGCGGGCCGGGCGGACGGGTCGACCTTGGTGCACTGGCCGGCGTGCACCAGGGTCTTCTCGGCGAACGCGCCGATGCCCAGGGCGGGGGCCAGCTCGGTGCCGTCGGTAAGCGTCATCCGCTGCGCGGCGTTGTGGGTGTTGAAGCAGTACCAGGGGCGGCCCCGCCGGCAGGCGCGGCACTGCCCGCAGACCGCCCGCCAGTTGAGCACCACGAAGTCGCCGGGGGCCACGTCGGTGACCCCGTCCCCCACCTGCTCCACGATGCCGGCGGCCTCGTGACCGAGCAGGAACGGGTAGTCGTCGTTGATACCGCCCTCGCGGTAGTGCAGGTCGGTGTGGCACACCCCGCAGGACTGGACGCGCACCACCACCTCGCCCGGGCCCGGGTCGGGCACCACGATGGTGGTGACCTCCACGGGCGCGCCCTTGCGCCGCGACACGACTCCCCGGACTTCCTGGCTCACGGTTCCTCCTTCGTTCGCTGTGCGTCGAACCTACCGCCGATCATCGTCGGCGGCCCACCGCCGAGGGGCGGTTATCCGGCGCGCCGTGGGGTACGCGGGGGCCCGGTTCTCCGGCACCGACGGGAGTGATCATGAGGTTGACCCATGCGCCACTACGGATCATCATCGGCGCGTTCTTCCTGAATTCCGGCCTGTCCAAGCGGTCCCTGGAGGGCGAGGCCGCCGCCGGCATGCACGGCATGGCGGTCGGCGCGATTCCCCAGCTGCGGCAGTTCCCGCCGGACCAGTTCGCGAAGCTGCTCTCCCGTTCCGAGATCGCGCTCGGCGCCGCGCTGCTCACGCCGTTCGTGCCGTCGCTGCTGGCCGGCGCCGGGCTGACCGCCTTCGGGGCCGGCCTGGTGCAGCTCTACCTCAAGACGCCCGGGATGCGGGAGGCGAACAGCCTCAAGCCGTCGCAGGCCGGCATCGGCCTGGCCAAGGACAGCTGGCTGGTCGCCGCCGGGTTGACGCTGGTCCTGGACTCGCTGGCCCACAAGCGCCGGTTCACATGACCGGACCGGCCACGGCGGCGGGCACCGGCACGGCCTCCGCGGCGTGGCGGCGGCGGGCGGCGTTGCGGTAGCGCAGCACCTGCACCGCGCCGAGCCCCCAGAGCAGGTACTGCACGGCGAACGCCCAGCGGAACGCGGACAGCGGAGGGGTGCTCCGGCCAGCCGGGGTGGCCAGGTCGAGCACCACGCCGACGGCCAGGATCAGCAGGATCGAGGCGACGAAGCCGCCCACGTTGACGATGCCGGTGGCGCTGCCGATGCGGTGCACCGGGTTGAAGGTGCGCGCGTAGTCGAAGCCGATCACCGAGCCGGGGTCGTTGACCGCGAGGACCACCACGAGGGCCACCAGCAGGCCGTGCGGGGCGCGACCCGGCCAGGCCAGCACCACCGCCCAGACGGCCGCGGTGGCGCCGGTGATGGCGAAGACCACCGCCGAGCGGTGGAAGGGGTGCCGGGCGCACAGGTGCGCGACGACCGGGCCGCAGAGCAGGGTCGCCACGGTCATCAGGGTGAGCAGGGCGGCCGCCGCGGTGGGCGGGAAGCCCTGCCCCTGCACCAGGAACGGGTAACCCCAGAGCAGCGCGAACACCGAGCCGGAGAACTGGGTGACGAAGTGCGTCCAGAGGCCGAGCCGGGTGCCGGGCTGGGCCCAGGCGTCGGCGAGCTGCCGGCGTACGGCGGCCAGGTCGGGGGCGAGCGCGCTGGTGTGCTCGGCGTGCGGGGTGTCCCGGACCGCGACGAGCACCAGCAGCAGCACGGTGGCGCCGAGCGCCGCCGCGATGAGGAACGCGGGCGTCCAGCCGGCGTGGTGCAGCAGCGCCACCAGGGGTACGGCGCCGAGCACCGCGCCGAGCTGCCCGATGGTGCCGGTGAGCTGCACGAGCAGCGGGTTGCGCCGGCCGGGGAACCAGAACGCGACGATCCGCAGCACGCTGATGAAGGTCATGGCGTCGCCGAGGCCGACGAGCACCCGGGCGGCGACGGCGAGCCGGACGTCGGTGGCGACGGCGAAGCAGACCTGCCCGGCCACCATGAGCGCGCCGCCGGCCAGCAGCAGCCGGCGCGAGCCGAACCGGTCGAGCAGCACCCCGACGGGGATCTGCATGGCCGCGTAGACGGCGAGCTGGGCGACGCTGAAGGTGGCCAGCGCGGCGGCGTTGATGTGGAAGCGGTCGGCCGCGTCGACCCCGGTGACGCCGAGCGAGCTGCGGTGGAAGACGGCGGCCACGTACGCGGTGACAGCCACCGCGAAGACCAGGGCGGCGGAGCGGCGCGGGGCGGCCGTGGGGACGGCGCCGCTCACCGAAGCGTCCGCAGCACGGTCGCCGCGTTGTCGATGTGCGCGCCGACCGCGTCGAGCCAGGCCCGCGGGTCGTTCCCGTCGAGGGCGGCGAGCTGGCCGGCGTGCTCGGTGAGGGCCACCTCGGCCCAGCCGGGCGACAGCCGGAAGCTCGCCTCGCCCATCCGCAGCTGCCGGTCGCGCAGCCGGTGGTACAGCTCGGCGAGGATCTCGTTTCCGGCCGCCTCCACCACGGTCGCGTGGAACGCCCGGTCGGCGGCCATCAGCGCGGTGACGTCGCCGGCGGCGTGCGCCCGGCGCATCTCGTCGAGCCAGCGGGCCAGGTCGCCGCGGATGGCGGCCCGGCGCGGCCAGACCTGCTCGGCGGCGTGCAGCTCGACCAGGCGGCGGGCCTCGACGACGTCGGCGATCTCCCGCGCCGAGACCGGCCGGATCAGGGCCCCGCGCTTGGGGTAGAGCTTGACCAGGCCCTCGGCCTCCAGGCGCAGCAGCGCCTCCCGGACCGGCGTCCGGGAGACCCCGGTCGCCTCGGCGATCTCCCCCTCGCTGACCAGCAGCCCGCCCGGGTACACCTGCTCCAGGACGGCCCGCTTGAGGTGCTGGTAGGCCCGCTCGGCGGCGGACGGCGCGGTCGACCGGGCGCCGGGCACGGGGGTGGGATGCGTCATGTATCTATGATGCGCGGAGCCGGCGGGGGTGCCGCCGCCGGCCGCCGCCGACGTGGTCCGGGCCACGTCAGCGGAGCGTGAGAGCGCCGTCGGGAGCGCGGGTGAAGCGGGTGCCGGAGGGCCGGCCGAAGGTGTCGAGGAGATCGGCGAGCCACCCGGCCTCGTCGGGCGTGGCGGGTTGGAGCCGCATCCGGCGCATCCGGACCGGGACCAGGCGCAGCCGCCGCAGCTCGCCGGTGGCCGCGTCGAGCGTGGGCAGGTGCAGCAGCCGCAGCTCCGGCCGGTACGCCTCCTGCCCGCCGATCCCCTCGTAGTCGTCGATCAGGTCCCCGCAGCCGTAGAGGATCAGCCGGTCCCGGTAGCGCTCGGCCGGGCGGGGATGGTGCGAGGAGTGCCCGTGCACGACGTGCACCCCGGCGTCGACAAGCGCGTGCGCGAACTCGACGTGCTCGTCCGGCACCTCGTGGCCCCAGTTGCTCCCCCAGTGCACCGAGACCACCACCAGGTCCGCCGGCCGCGCGGTCCCGGCGACCCGCTCGGCGAGCGCGGCGGCCGTGGCCGCGGACACCTCCGGCAGGTACGCCACCCCGGGCCGCCCGTCCCGCGCGGCCCACTGCGGGAACACCCCGCTGGACACCGCGCCCACGGACCAGACCAGGAGCCGGCCCCCGCCGGCCAGCGGCACGGTGGCCGGCCGCCACGCCTCCTCGGCGTCCCGGCCCGCGCCGGCCGTCCGGATGCCCACGGCGCGCAGCGCGTCCAGGGTGTCGGCCAGCCCGGTCGGGCCGAAGTCCAGCACGTGGTTGTTTCCCAGGGCGCAGACGTCGAGCCGGGCGGCGGTCAGGCAGGGCAGGTTGGCCGGGTGCATCCGGTAGTGGATGCCCTTGCCGGGGGCGTGCTCGCCGCGGGCGGTCACCGCCGTCTCCAGGTTGACGATCCGCACGTCCGGGCGTTCCGCGTCGAGCATCCGCAGGGCGTCGCCCCACGGCCACTCCGGCGGCGCCGGACGCGGCACCGGGCCGGCCACCGCCTCGGCCAGCGCGACGTACCGGCGGGCGTCGGTGACCAGTTCCTCCCGCAGCGCGGGCGATCCGGGGCGGGGCAGGATCTGGTCCACCCCGCGCCCGGTCATCACGTCACCGGCGAGGAAGAGCGTCACCTCGGCCATGCGGGGATGTTCCCGCCGTTCGCCGCGCCACGCGTGGGACCTGGCGGCCGGGGTACCAGGGCGGCCATGACGACCGACGTGACGATCGTGGTGGCCACCCGCAACCGGCGGGAGCAGCTCCTCGCCCTGCTGCCCCGGCACACCGCCCCGGTGATCGTGGTGGACAACGGCTCCGCGGACGGCACGCCGGCCGCCGTGGCCCGGGAGTTCCCCCGGGTGCGGGTGGTGGAGCTGGGTCGCAACGCGGGCGCCGGGGCGGCGCGCAACGTCGGAGTGGGGCTGGCCCGCACGCCGTACGTGGCGTTCGCCGACGACGACTCGTACTGGGCGCCGGACGCGCTCGGCCGGGCGGCCGCGCTGCTGCGCCGGCACCCGCGTACCGCTCTACTCACCGGGGAGGTGCGGGTCGGCGCGGCGGCCCGGCGGGACCCGGTCTCGGCGGCGATGGCCCGGGCGCCGCTGGGCACCGAGCCGGACGCGCCGGGGCCCACCGTGCTCGGGTTCCTGGCCTGCGCCGTGGTGCTGCGCCGCGACGCGTACCGGCAGGTGGGCGGCTTCGCCGAGCGGCTCGGCACGTACGGCGAGGAGGCGCTGCTCGCCATGGACCTGGCCGCGGCGGGCTGGAACCTCGCGTACGTGCCGGAGCTGGTGGCGCACCACCTGCCGGTGCCGGCCGGGCGCGACCCCCGGGCCCGCCGGCGGGTTGAGGCGCGCAACCGGGTGCTCACCGCGGCGCTGCGCCGGCCGGGGCGGGTGCTGCGGGGCGTGGTGGCCGACGCCTGGCGGGACCCGGCCGGGCGGGCCGGGCTGCGCGACGCGGCCCGGCAGGCCGGCTGGGTGCTGCGGCACCGGCGGCGGCTGCCGGGCGACGTGGAGGCCGCGCTGGTGACGCTCTCCCGCGCCACCGCTCCCCTTTCCGCCGGAGTTCCGGAGCCGGTCCCGTCCGCGGCGGCCTGAGCTGGTTATCGTGTGGTGCAGCTGACCGGCCGTCGGCGAGGAGCACCGGGTGAAGAGCAACGCGTCCTTCCGAGCCTGGTACCGCCCCATGCGGGCACGCCGGCGGGACGAGGCACACCGGGCTGCCACCCCGCTGGAGCTCTTCTTCGACCTGTGCTTCGTGGTCGCCGTGGCGCTGGCGTCGGAGGGCCTGCACCACGACGTCGCGGAGGGGCACGTCGGGCACGGCCTGGTCGGCTACCTGAGCGTGTTCTTCGCGATCTGGTGGGCCTGGGTGAACTTCACCTGGTTCGCCTCCGCCTACGACACCGACGACGACGTCTACCGGCTGACCGTGCTGGTGCAGATCGCCGGGGCGCTGATCCTCGCCTCGGGCGTGCCCCGCGCCTTCGGCGAGGCCGACTTCACCACGATCACCTACGGGTACGTCGTGATGCGGCTGGCCGCCACGGTGAACTGGCTGCGGGCGGCCGCCGGCGATCCGGCGCACCGGGCCACCGCGCTGACGTTCGCGATCGGCGTGAGTGTGGTGCAGGCCGGCTGGCTGCTCCGGCTTCTCCTGCCGGACGCCTGGCTGGGGCCCGCGTTCGTGCTGCTGGTCGCCGGCGACCTGCTGGTGCCGGTGCTGGGCGAGCGGCGCCGGCAGACCACCTGGCACCCGCACCACATCGCCGAGCGGTACCAGCTGTTCACCCTCATCGTGCTGGGCGAGGCGGTGCTCTCCACGTCGGTGGCGATCCAGCGCGGGGTGGACGCGGGCAACGGGCAGCTGTGGTCGCTGGCCGCCGCCGGCACGCTGATCGTCTTCGCGATCTGGTGGCTCTACTTCGACCGGCCCGACCCGCTGCCGCCGGCGTCGGTGCGCGGGGCGCTGACCTGGGGCTACGGCCACTACTTCGTCTTCAGCTCCATCGCGGCCGTCGGCGCCGGGCTGGCCGTGGCGGTCGACCACGACCTGCACACCGGCCACGCCTCCGGCCGGGTGGCCGGCTACGCGGTCGCCGTGCCGGTCGCGGTCTACCTGGTCGCCCTCTGGGCGCTGCACCTGCCCGCCAAGCGCGGTCCCGGGCTGGTGCTGTTCCCGGGCGCGGCGGCGCTGGTGCTGGTGACACCGTGGCTGTTCGCGCCGGTCGACCTGATCGCCGGGGTGCTCGTCGTCCTGGTGGCCGTCACGCTGGTCATGCGGCACCGGACCGCGACCAGAATTCCCTGACCAGGGCCTCGAACTCGGCGGCCCGCTCGATCTGCGGCATGTGGCCGGTGTCCCGGAACAGGTGGCCCTGCGCCGTCGGCAGCCGCGACCGCGCGAACGAGAAGTGGGCGGCGGGCAGGATCAGGTCCCGGTCGCCCCAGACGACCAGGGTGGGCAGGTCGAGCGCGGCCACCGCGTCGAGCAGTTCGGCCCGCCACTCGGGGCGCACGCCGCGCCAGGTGCCCAGGCTGCGCACCAGTTCCCGCATCACCCGGGCGGCGTGCGGCTGCCGGGCCGCGGCCAGGGCGGTGGCGATCCGCGCCTCGGTGACGTACGCCGGGTCGTGGAAGATGGCCCGCTCGGTGCGGCGGGCGATCGCCGGGTGGGGGCGCAGCAGCAGCCGGGCGAGGGGCCGCACCGCGAGCAGGCGCAGCGCGGCGGTCACCTCCTTGCCGAAGCCGGCGCTGTTGACCAGCACGAGGCTGGCGGCCCGCTCCGGCGCGTCGGCGGCGAGCCGCATGGCCACCGCCCCGCCCATCGAGTTGCCGACCAGGTGCGCCGGGCCGGTGACCCCGGCGCCGTCCAGGAACCCGGCGACGGCCGCGGCCAGGGCCGGCAGGGTGTGCGGGTCGTCCAGCGGCGCGGAGCCGCCGTGCCCGGGCAGGTCCACGGAGAGCACCCGGTGGTCGCGGGCCAGCCCCGGGTGCACGGCGGCGAAGTCCTCGAGGGTCCGGCCGATGCCGTGCAGCAGCACCACGGGCGTGCCGTGGCCGTCGATCCGGCAGCGCATCCGCCGCCCTGCGACGGTCAGCTCCTCGGCCGGCGGCAGGGCGAGGGTCACGCCGGGCGCCCGGGGTCCGACGGCACGGGCTCCGCGGCGGGTCGCGGGGCCGGCACCCGGGCCGGGCGCGGCCGCATCCCGAGGGCCAGCACCCTCCCGTACCCGGCGGGGGCGACCCGGGCCAGCAGGTCGGGCAGCTTCGCCGACCAGCCGATCAGCACCCGGCCGCGGCGGCGCTCGACCCCGCGCAGGATCACCTCGGCGGCCTTCGCCGGGTCGATGGAGAGCAGCTTCTCGAACTGCTTCCGGCCGGCCTCGTACTCCTCCACCGGGACTCCGCTGCCCACCCGGGCGCTGCTGGCGATCCGGGTGCGGATGCCGCCCGGGTGCACCGAGGTGACCCCGACGTGATCGTCGACCAGCTCGTGCCGCAGCGCCTCGGTGAAGCCGCGCACCGCGAACTTGCTGGCCGAGTAGGCGGCCTGCCCGGCGGGCGCGATCAGCCCGAAGAGGCTGGAGACGTTGACCAGGTGGGCGCCGGGCTCGGCCTTGAGCGCGGGCAGGAGCGCGTGGGTCAGCCTTACCACGGCCCGGAAGTTGATCTCGATGACCCAGAGGAACTCCTCCAGGGTGACCTGGTCGAACCGGCCGCCCAGCGCCACACCGGCGTTGTTGACCAGCAGCCGGATCCGCGGGTGCGCGGCGAGGATCTCGGCGGCCACGCGGTCGGTGGCGCCGGCGTCGGCGAGGTCGACCAGGTGGGTCTCGATGCGCCGGTCGGGATACGCGGCGCGGAGGGCGGCGACCACCGCGTCCAGCCGCTCGGCGTCGCGGTCGAGCAGGACCAGGTCGGCGCCGCGGCGGGCCAGCCCGTGGGCCAGGGCCTCACCGATGCCACTGGCGGCACCGGTCAGCACCGCGGTGCCGCCGGGGAAGACGAAGTCACGCATGGCGCTCCTCGGTGCTCAGGCGACGGGCGCGGGACGGTCGGGGACGGTGGCCGGCGTGCCCGCGCGGGAGAAGCGCACGCCGGAGTCGGTGAGCCGGCCGTGCCGCATCAGCAGCACGTCGCGGGGATAGTTCTGGTGCAGCCGCCAGGGCGCCGCCGGGCCCTGCTTGGGCAGCCGGTCGACGGCCCGCAGCACGTACCCGGACCGCAGGTCGATGATCGGCACCAGGTCGGTGGTGTCCGGGGCGAGCGGGGTGACGATCTGCTGTCCGGTGTCGTCGAGGTGGCGCAGCAGCCGGCAGACGTAGGTGGCGACGAGGTCGGCCTTGAGCGTCCAGGAGGCGTTGGTGTAACCGATGGTCATGGCGAAGTTGGGCACGCCGGAGAGCATCATGCCCTTGTAGGCGACGGTCGAGGCGAGGTCGACCTCGGCGCCGTCCACGGTGAGGGTCATCCCGCCGAGGGCCAGCAGGTTGAGGCCGGTGGCCGTGACCACGACGTCGGCGGGCAGTTCCTCGCCGGAGCTGAGCCGGATGCCCCGCTCGGTGAAGGTGTCGATGGTGTCGGTGACGATCGACGCCGTCCCGGCGCTGAGTGCGGCGAACAGGTCCCCGTCGGGCACCACGCAGAGCCGCTGGTCCCAGGGGTTGTAGCGGGGCGAGAAGTGTCGGTCGAGGTCGTACCCGACCGGGAGCCTGCCCTTGGCGGCCCGGCGGAGGAACCTCTTCACCACCCCCGGGGCGCGCCGGCTGAGCTGGAAGTTGGCCACCCCGAGCGCCACGTTCTTCCAGCGGGTCACGGCGTACGCGGCCTTCGCCGGGAGCCAGCGCCGCGCGGCGTCGGCGAGCGGGTCGCGCGAGGGCAGCGCGATGACGTACGTGGGTGAGCGCTGGAGCATGGTGACGTGGCCGGCCCGCTCGGCCATGGCCGGGACCAGGGTGACCGCCGTGGCGCCGCTGCCGATCACCACCACCCGCTTGCCGGCGTAGTCCAGGTCCTCGGGCCAGTGCTGCGGGTGCACCAGCCGGCCGGCGTACCGCTCGATGCCGGGGAACTCGGGCGTGTAGCCCTCGTCGTAGCGGTAGTAGCCGGAGTTGGTGAACAGGAACCGGCAGGTCAGGACCACGTCCTCGCCGGTGTCGTCGCGGTGGGCGTGCACCGTCCAGCGGGCGGTGGCGCTGTCCCACTCGGCGCGCAGCACCCGGTGGTGGAAGCGGATGTGCTCCTGCACCCCGTATTCACGGGCGGTCTCCCGGACGTAGGACCGGATGGCGTCGCCGTCGGCGATCGCCTTGGGGTTGGTCCACGGCTTGAACGAGTAGCCGAGGGTGAACATGTCGGAGTCGGAGCGGATGCCCGGGTAGCGGAAGAGGTCCCAGGTGCCGCCGACGGCGCCCCGGGCCTCCAGCACCGCGTACGTCTTCCCGGGGCACTGGAGTTGCAGGTGGACGGCGGCGCCGACGCCGGAGAGGCCGGCACCGACGATGAGGACGTCGACGTGGTCGGAGGCCATGGCATCTCCCGTTCGCGCGGCAGTGGACCGGACACTATCCACCGCCGTCGACGGCAGTCAACACCCTGTCGAGTGGAATCGACACGGTGTCGAGCGGGTGTAGCATCGGCCGACATGAGCCCCGCCCGTACGTCGACCGGCGCCGCGCCGACGCGCGGACGGCGCTCCGGCCGCTCCACCGGCGACGACCGGGAGCTGGCCATCCTCGCCACCGCGGAGCGGCTGCTGAGGCAGCGGCCCTTCGGCGACATCTCCATCGACGACCTGGCCCGGGGCGCCGGCATCTCCCGGCCCACCTTCTACTTCTACTTCCCGTCCAAGGACGCCGTGCTGCTCACCCTGCTCGACCGGGTGACCGACGAGGCGAACGCGGCCGCGGGCGACGTGCTGGTCCGGCTCGCCGACGACCCCCGGGCCCGCTGGCGGGAGCTGATCGCCCGGTTCCACGCCACCTTCGGCGGCCACCGGGACGTGGTGCTGGCCTGCGCTCAGGTGCGCGGCACCAACGCCGAGGTGCGCCGGCTCTGGGCCGAGGTCCTCGAACGCTGGGTACGCGCCGTCGAGGCGGCCATCGAGGGCGAACGCGCGCGGGGCGCGGCCCCGGACGGGCTGCCCGCCCGGGACCTCGCCATCGCGCTGAACTCCATGAACGAGCGGGTCTGGTACGCGACCTTCGCCGGGGACGGCCCGGCGGTGGCCGAGCGGGACGTCGTCGACGTGCTGCTCGACGTCTGGCTGACCGCGATCTACCGGACCACCACGCCGCCGGTCAGCCCGTCCGCGTGAAGTCCATGACCCAGTTGGTCTCCCAGGTGCGTTCGCCGTCGGTGGAGAACGCCTGCTCCCAGCGGCAGGAGGTGGGCGTGATGCGCGACCAGATGAACCGGCAGCGGATCGGCCGTCCCTCGTCGGTGTCGTCGGCGTAGAAGGTGCCCACGCCGTCGACGAACCGGCCGACCACCGGCGGCTGTTCGAGCACCCCGCGCCTGCTGTTCATCCAGTAGATCGACCAGAGGCCGCTCTCCGCGTCGCGGATGCGGACCGTCGAGCCGGAGAAGCCGCGGGTCGGGAAGCGGATCTCGTCGAAGCTGCCGGCGCCGTCGAAGAACGAGTGCGCCACCGAGGTGCCGGGGAACTCGTCCCACTCGTCGCTGCCCACGTGCCGCTTGGCCAGCCGCCGGTTGGTCACGTCCCAGGTGCCGACGAAGAAGTCGAAGTCGCCCATCAGAAGCCCACCGTTCCCTCGGCGCGGTTGTCGGCCAGGTAGCCGGCCAGGTCCGGCCGGTCCGGGGCCAGCACGTGCCGGACCCAGGCGGCCCGCTCGTGCTCCAGCACGCCCAGCTCCCAGACGCAGCCCACGCCGGGCCGGTCCAGCGGGACGAAGTGCGCCGGGTCGTCGTCCGGGCAGTCCAGCGCGGGCTGGCCGGCGATGGCGATCCGGCACTCCACCACGTTGTCGAAGAACCAGCTGTACGCCAGCAGGTACGCGCCCGTGTCCGCGCCCCGGTGCAGCACCACCCAGCTCGCCGGCGGGGTGCTGCCGTCCGGGCCGGGCAGCAGCTTCGGCAGGTACGCGTACGCGGCCTCGACCACCTCCGGTTCGAGGCGGCGGTCCGGCTGGTCGATGTGGTAGCGCTTGACGTGCCGGCCGGCGACCTCGACGGCCCCCGGCACGGTCAGTTCCTTGTTCTGGAATGCCATGCCGGGACGGTAGGACCGCTCCCCTGACAGCTAGTGTCAGTGGAATGCGGGCCAGTCGCCTCCTCTCCCTCCTGCTGCTGCTCCAGGCCCACGGCCGGCTCACCGCCGCCGAGCTGGCCCGCCGGCTGGAGGTGTCCGTCCGCACCGTCTACCGGGACGTCGAGTCGCTGCACGCCGCCGGCATCCCGCTCTACGGCGAGGCCGGGCACGCCGGCGGCTACCGGCTCGTCGACGGCTGGCGGACCCGGCTGACCGGGCTCACCGCCGAGGAGGCCGACCGGCTGCTCTTCGCCGGGCTGCCCGGGCCGGCCGCCGAACTGGGCTACCAGTCGGTCGTGGCCACCCTGCAACTCAAACTGCGCGCCGCGCTGCCGCCGCCGCTTGCCGACCGGGCCGACCGGCTCCAGCAACGGTTCCACCTTGACACCCCCGGCTGGTACTCCGACGGCGACCCGTCGCCGTATCTGGCCGCCGCGGCCGAGGCGGTGTGGCGGGAGCACCGGATCAGGGTCCGCTACCGGAGCTGGACCGGGGAGGTGACCCGGGTCCTCGAACCGTACGGGCTGGTGCTCAAGGGCGGCCGCTGGTACGTGGTGGCCGCCCGCCCGGACCGTGCCGAGCCGGCCACCTACCGGGTCAACCAGATCCTCGACCTGACCCCGCTGGACGAGCCGTTCGACCGGCCGGAGTTCGACCTGCCGGCGTGGTGGCGGGCGCACGTGGTCGCCTTCCGGGCCGGGCTGCACCGGGACGAGGCGACCATCCGGCTCTCGCCCCGCGGCCGGGAACGGCTGCGGGAGGTCGCCAGCGACGCGGTGGTCGCCGCGGTGGACGCCAGCGCCGGCCCGCCCGACGCGGCGGGCTGGGTGCGGGCCGTCGTACCCATCGAGTCGCTCACCCACGCGCACGGTGACCTGCTGCGCCTCGGCGCCGAGGTCGAGGTCCTCTCCCCCGCCACCCTGCGCGCCCGCCTGGCGGAGACGGCCACCGCCCTGGCGGCCCTCTACCACCCGCCCACACCTCGTTGATCAAGGAGTTAGCGTCGGGATTGATCTCCCCGGTGACGCAAACCTCTTGATCAACGAGGTGTGGGCGGCGTCAGCGCAGGTCGCGGAGGACGGCGCCGAGGGTGGTCACGGCGCGCTCGATGTCGGTGGGTGGGTTGGCGGCGTAGCCGAGGACCAGGCCGGGCGGTTGCGGACGCTGGCCGTGCCAGGAGAGCGGCTGCACCTTGACGCCGCGCCGCAGCGCCGCCGCGGCCAGCGCCGCGTCGTCGACCTCGCGGGGCAGGGTGACCAGCAGGTGCAGGCCGGCCGCGGCGCCGTGCACGACCGCACCGGGCAGGTGTTCGCGGACCGCCCGGATCATCGCGTCCCGGCGGCGCACGTGCCGGCGGCGCAACAGCCGCAGGTGGCGTTCCAGCGCGCCCGAGTCCATCAGCTCGGCCAGGACCAGTTGCGGCAGCGCCGCGTTGCCGAGGTCGGCCATCCGCTTGGCCGCCACCAGGTCGGCGTGCCACCGGGGCGGCACCAGCACCCAGCCGATCCGCAGCGCCGGGGCGAGCAGCTTGGAGACGCTGCCGGTGTAGCAGACCCCGTCCGGCAGCATCCCGCGCAGCGCCGGCACCGGCGGGCGGTCGTAGCGGTGCTCGGCGTCGTAGTCGTCCTCGATCACCACGCCGCCGCGCCGGGCCCAGCGCAGCAGCCGGCGGCGCCGATCGCCGTCGAGCACCACCCCGGTCGGGAACTGGTGCGCCGGGGTGAGCATCACGGCCGGGGCGCCGCTGGACTCCAGCCGGTCGACGCGCAGGCCGTGAGCGTCGACCGGGATCGGCGGGGTGTCCAGCCGCCAGTTGTTCAGGTGCTGGCGTACGCCGAGCGAGCCGGGGTCCTCCACGGCGACCGTGTGCACGCCGTCGGCGTGCAGCACCTGGGCGAGCAGGCCGAGCGCCTGGGATACCCCGGCCACGACCACCACCTCGGCCGGGTCCACCCGGATGCCGCGGTTGCGGGCCAGCCAGGTGGCGACCGCGAGCCGCAGCGCGGGGGTGCCGGTCGGGTCGCCGTACCCGAAGTCGGCGGGCGCCAGGCGGTGCAGCACCGCGCGTTCCGCGCGCAGCCAGGCCGCGCGGGGAAAGGCCGCCAGATCGGGTACGCCGGGCGTCAGGTCCAGCTCGGCCGGGGCGGTGCGGAGCGCGTCGAAGACCTCGGTGCCCGGCGATCGCGCGGCGAACACCTCCGGCGGGCGGGGCGGCGGCGCCGGCGGGCGGGTGACCACGGCGGCCGGGGTGGCCACCACGACGGTGCCGGCCCGGCCCCGCCCGACCACCTGCCCGTCCTCGGTGAGCCGCTGGTACGCCTCGGTCACCACGCCCCGGGACACGCCCAGCTCGGCGGCGAGCACCCGGCTGGCCGGCAGCCGGGCGCCGACCGGAACCCGGCCGTCGGCGATGGCGGCCCGCAGTCGGGCGGCCAGCCAGTCGGCCCGCCCACCGGGCGGGGCCTCACCGACGTCGAGCTGGAGGAAGTCGGCACCGGACGTTATGGACCTCTCTACCGCCGCTGGTTTGGCCCTGTCCATCGGACCATTATGGTCGCAGGCTGGACCGCGTGAGCATCGCCTTCCTGCTGACCACGCTCGTCGTGGTGATCACCCCGGGCACCGGGGTCGTGTACACCCTCGCCACCGGCCTCTCCGCCGGCCGCCGTGCCGGCCTCGTGGCCACCGCCGGCTGCACCCTCAGCCTCGTCCCGCACCTGGTCGCCGCGGTGACCGGGCTGGCGGCCCTGCTCCGCGCCGGCACCCCGGCGTTCCGGGTGGTGACCTGGCTGGGGGTCGCGTACCTGCTCTGGATGGCCTGGGCGGCGCTGCGCGAGCGCGGACCGCTGCTGCCGGCCGACGAGCACCGCCCACCGCGCCCGGCCGGCCGCCTGTTCCGCGACGGGGTGCTGCTGAACCTGCTCAACCCCAAGGTCACCGTCTTCTTCGTGGCGTTCCTGCCGCAGTTCGTCCCACCCGACGCGCCGGACGCGGCGGCCCGGATGCTGGCCTGCGGCACCGTGTTCATGCTGGCCACCCTCGTGGTCTTCGCCGGGTACGCGCTGCTGGCCGGCGCGCTGCGCCGCCGGGTGCTGGCCCGGCCCCGGCTCACCGCGCTGCTGCGGCACGGCTTCGCCGGCAGCTTCCTCGCCCTGGGCCTCGGCCTGGCCCTCACCGCCCGTTAGGAGCCCACCGTGCGCTTCCGGCACTCCCCGCAGGTCCGGTCGACCTTTCCCGAGCTGACCTGCGGCGTCCTGCACGCCACCGGCATCACCCCCGGCGTCGACGTCACCCCACGACTCGACCGGTACGCCGACACCGCCCGCGCCCGCCTCGCCGGCGGCCCGGAGGGCGGCTTCCCGGAGATCCAGGCGTGGCGGCGGGCCTTCGCCCGGATGGGTTCGCCGCCCACCCGCTACCGGTGCGCCGCCGAGTCGCTGCTGCGCCGGTTCCGCCGGGACGGGGCGCTGCCCCGGCTGCACCCGCTTGTCGACCTGGGCAACGCCCTCTCCCTCGGCTACGCCGTGCCGGTGGCCGTGCTGGACCTCGACCGGATCGACGGGGACCTGACCGTGCGCCCGGCCACCGGCATGGAGACCTACCTGACCCTCGGCGGGGAGGAGGAACACCCCGAGCCCGGTGAGCTGATCTTCGCGGACCAGGCCGGCCACGCCCACTCCCGGCGCTGGACCCACCGGCAGAGCGGCGCGTCGGCGGTGCGCGCGGACACCACCGAGGTGCTGGTGGTGATCGAGGCGATGCACGCCGGCGGCGCGGAGACCGTGCCCCGGATGCTCACCGAGCTGGCCGCCGCGCTGGGCGAGGAGTGGGGGGCGCCGGCCCCGACCGCGGTGCTGACCCCCGAGGCGCCCGGGTTCGCGACGCCCGCCACGCGCAGCGTCTGAGGGTTCCGGCGCCTCGTCGCCCCGCGTGCGGGGTGCTCCAGTGGGCCCGGGAGCACCGCGCACGTCAGGGCAGCTCGGGTGCGTCCAACCAGGTCCAGGTCACGCCGTCGGGCCGTGTGCGGTGACGGTCAGGCGTCGGGGCGGTCCCGCTCGTCGGTCGCCATGAGCTCGTCGAACTCGGCCGCGGTGATCTCGCCGGTCCGCAGCCGGCGGGCGTTCGCGGCGAAGCGGGCGATCGCGGCGCCCCGCGGGTCGGGCGGGGTCAGCAGGCCGGTTTCGGCGGCGAGCGCGGTCGCCGCGTCGGCCACCTGGCGGGGGTCGTCGGTGTCGACGGGCTCGCCGTGCAGCTCGCGCAGCGCGGCGGCGAGCCGCGCGTCCTGCGCGTCGCCGGCGCCCCACCAGCGCCGGGCCAGCTCGACCGTGCGGCCGAGGCTGTCGTCGCCCACCCGCTCGGCCCGCAGCACGGCCCGCATCATGCTCAGGAAGGTCACGGTGACGGCGTCGGAGTCATCGGCGATCATGCGTTGCACCCTAGCGACCGGCTGCGACAAAACCGGCGGGGCCTGCGACCGCCGGGGGCATGATCGGGGCATGGAGCGACGACCGGCCCGGGGGCACCGGAACATCCCGCACACCGCCGACGTCCGCATCGAGGCGTGGGCGCCGGACCGGGAGGGCTGCGTGGCCGAGGCGGTCACCGCCCTCGTGGACACCTTCGTGGACACCACCGGGGCCGCCGCCGGCGGGGAGACGGCCTTCCGGGTGCCGCCGGGCGCCGACGCGGACCTGCTGGTCGGCGTCCTCGACGAGGTCATCTTCCGGATGGAGACGGCGGGTGAGCTGCCGCTGGAGACCGAGGTGCGGGCGGCCGACGACGGCGGCCTGGCGGTGCGCTGGCGGACCACCGGCACCGACGCCGTGGAGCTGGTCGGCGCGGTCCCCAAGGCGGTGTCCCTGCACGAGCTGTGCTTCGCCGCGGAAGCCTCCGGCTGGCGCTGCGCGGTGACGCTCGACGTCTGAGCGGGGCTCAGCCCTTCACCACGCCGAGCGGGACCAGCCGGGCCACCTTCCGGCACAGGCCGGCGCCCTCGGCCGCCGCCACCACGGCCGCCACGTCCTTGTACGCGGCCGGCATCTCCTCGGCCAGCCCGCGCCGGCTGGCGCCCCGCACCGCGATGTCCTGCGCCTCCAGCTCGCGGCGCGGGTCGTGGCCGCGTACCGCCTTGGTGGCCTGCTTGCGGCTCTGCACCCGGCCGGCGCCGTGGCAGGTGGACGCCCAGGCCGGCGAGCCGGGCACGCCGGTGAGCACGTACGAGCCGGTGCCCATGGAGCCGGGGATGAGCACCGGCTGCCCGACCGGGCGCAGGTCGTCGGGCAGGTCGGGGTGCCCTGGCGGGAGGGCCCGGGTGGCGCCCTTGCGGTGCACGCAGAGCGGGCGGGGCGTCCCGTCCACCTCGTGCGTCTCGATCTTGGCGAGGTTGTGCGAGATGTCGTACACCAGGTCGAGGTCGCAGCCGGTGACCCGGGCGAAGACCTGTCGGGCGGCGTGGGCGAGCAGCTGCCGGTTGGCCCGGGCGTAGTTGGCCGCGGCGGCCATCGCCCCCAGGTAGGCCCGGCCCTCGTGGGAGGCGACCGGCGCGCAGGCGAGCTGCCGGTCGGGAACGTGGATGCCGTACCCGGGCATCGCCTTCTCCATGCCGCGGACGTAGTCCGTGCAGATCTGGTGGCCCAGCCCCCGCGAACCGCAGTGGATCATGACGCAGACCTGGCCGGCGCGGAGCCCGAAGACAGCCGCCACGGCCTCGTCGTAGACCTCCTCCACGGCCTGCACCTCGAGGAAGTGGTTGCCGGAACCGAGGCTGCCGACCTGGCGGGCGCCCCGCTCCACCGCACGCTCGCTCACCTGAGCCGGGTTGGCGTCGCCCACCGCGCCGTAGTCCTCGCAGCGGTCCAGGTCCCGTTGGACGCCGAAGCCGCGCTCGACGGCGTACCGGGAGCCGCCGCGGAGCACCGCGTCGAGTTCGGCACCGTCGGTCAGGTGCCACACGGCGCCCTTGCCCATGCCCCGCGGGGTGGACTCGCTGAGGCCGTCCATGACGGCGTCCAGCCGGGGACGCAGCGCCGCCCGGTCCAGGTCGGCGGTGAGCAGCCGGACCCCGCAGGAGATGTCGAAGCCGACCCCGCCGGGTGAGACCACTCCCCCGTCCTCGACGTCGGTGGCGGCGACCCCGCCGATCGGGAAGCCGTAGCCCCAGTGCACGTCCGGCATGGCGTAGGAGGCGCCCACGATGCCGGGCAGGGTGGCCACGTTCGCCACCTGCTCCAGCGACTTGTCCGCCCCGGCGTCGGGCAGCAGCGCGCGGGACGCGAAGACCACCCCCGGCACCCGCATCGGGTCGTGCCGGTCGATGCGGAACCGGTACGGCGACTCCTCGACCAGGTCCATGCCCGCCCGGCTACCCCGGGCCGGAGCGGTTACACCCGGTCTGGTTCGACTCGCCCGATCCGGGTAGTGCGGCAGCATGCCCCAGCGATACGAGGACTACGACAGGATCGCCGTCGTCAGCGGCGCGGACTCCGGCATCGGCAAGGCCTGTGCGGTGGCGCTCGCCGAGGCCGGGTTCGACATCGGCATCACCTGGTACGGCGACCGGGACGGCGCCGAACGCACCGCCGCCGAGGTGCGCGCCACCGGCCGCCGCTGCGAGGTGGCCGAGCTGGACCTGACCCGGCTGCCCGGGGCGGCCGCGGTCGTTGACGAGCTGGCCGACCGGCTCGGCGGGCTCGGCGTGCTCGTCAACAACGCGGGCACCGGCCTGGCCACGCCCTTCGTCGACGTGGCCTGGGAGCAGTGGCGGGAGGTGCTCGCAGTGGACCTGGACGGGCCGTTCCTCTGCTCCCAGCGGGCGGCCCGGCGGATGCGGGCCGCCGGCCGGGGCGGCCGGATCATCAGCATCACCAGCGTGCACGAGCACGCCCCGCGGGTCGGCTCGTCGGCGTACTGCGCGGCGAAGGGCGGGCTGGGGCTGCTCACCAAGGTGATGGCGCAGGAGTTGGCGGCGGACGGGATCACCGTCAACGCGGTCGCCCCCGGTGAGATCGCCACCCCGATGACCGGCCAGGAGGACGTGGACCCGTTCACCCAGGAACGCCCGGGGGTGCCGGTGGGGCGGCCCGGGGACGCCCGGGAGGTGGCGGCGGTCGTTGCCCTGCTCGCCTCGCCCGCCGCCGCCTACGTCACCGGGGCGTCCTGGCCGGTGGACGGGGGGATGTTGATGATGGGCCCGCAGGCGTCGTCGTTGCCTGACGATTCGTGGCGGTCGGTGTGAGGGGCGGGCCGCCTGCGCGCGCCGGCACCGGGTCAACCCGGCACCGCCTCCCTGGTTTCTGACAGTGCTCCCCTCTCGGGATAGTGGCAGGCGCTGAGCTGCGTTCCGCTGTCGCGGGTGACCAGGGCGGGTTCTTCGGTGGCGCAGCGTTCCTGGGCTTTCCAGCAGCGGGTGCGGAAGCGGCAGCCCGACGGCGGGTTGAGCGGGGTGGGCACGTCCCCGGCGAGGCGGATGCGCCCGGCCGGCCCGAGGGCCGTGACGTCGGGGATGGCCGAGAGCAGGGCCCGGGTGTAGGGGTGCTGGGGCCGTTGGTAGATGTCGTCGCGGTCGCCGATCTCGACGATTGTGCCGAGGTACATGACGGCGACGCGGTGGCAGAAGTGCCGCACGACGGCCAGGTCGTGGGCGATGAAGACGAAGGCCAGGTCGAGGTCGCGTTGCAGGTCGCGCAGCAGGTTGATGACCTGGGCCTGGATGGAGACGTCGAGGGCGCTCACGGGTTCGTCGGCGACGATCAGCTTCGGCCGCAGCGCCAGGGCGCGGGCGATGCCGATGCGCTGGCGCTGCCCGCCGGAGAACTCGTGCGGGTAGCGGTTGTAGTGCTCCGGGTTCAACCCGACCAGCTCCAGCAGTTCCTGCACGCGTTTCTTGATCCCGCCGGGCGGGTTGATGCCGTTGACCTGCAACGGCATGGCCACGATCCGGCCGACGGTGTGCCGGGGGTTCAGCGAGGCGTAGGGGTCCTGGAAGATGATCTGCAGGTCCTGCCGCAACGGCCGCAACGCACCCCGCCGGGCGTGGGTGATGTCCCGCCCCGCGAACTCGATGGTGCCGGCGGTCGGCTCCAGCAGCCGCACCAGCATCCGACCCGTCGTGGTCTTCCCACAGCCGGACTCCCCCACCAGGCCCAGCGTCTCGCCGGGCCGCACGTCGAAGTCCACACCGTCGACCGCCCGGACCAGGCCGCCGGCGCGGAAACCGCCGCGCACCGGGAAGTGCTTGGCGAGGCCACGGATCTTGAGCAGCGGTTCGGTCATCGGGCCACCCCCACCTGGGCGATCTCGTCTCGGTAGAGGCGCTGCCGGGCGGCCTCCGGCAGGTGGCAGGCGACCAGGTGCCCGCGCTCGGTGGCCGGAAGCAGGTCGGGCACCTCGGTGCGGGAGCGGTCGCCGTTGCGGCCGGCGTACCGGCAGCGGGGATGAAACGCGCACCCCGACGGCAGATTAATCAACGACGGCGGATTGCCCTTGATCGGCACCAGATCCGCGTCCGCGTCACCGTGCAACGACGGCACACTCGACAACAATCCCCACGTGTACGGATGCTGCGGCCGCCGCAACACCTGCTCCACACTCCCGTGCTCGACCGCCCGACCCCCGTACATCACCAGCACGTCGTCGGCCACCTGCGACACCACACCCAGGTCGTGGGTGATCAGGATGATCGCCGACCGGAACTCCTCCTGCAGATCACTGAGCAGATCCAGGATCTGCGCCTGCACCGTCACGTCCAACGCCGTGGTCGGCTCATCGGCGATCAACAGATCCGGATCGTTCACCAGCGCCATCGCGATCATCGCCCGCTGCCGCATACCCCCGGAGAACTCGTGCGGATACTGATCGAACCGCTTCCCCGGCTGCGGGATCCCCACCCGACCCAGCATGTCCACCGCGCGGGTGCGGGCCTCCCGCTTCCCGGCCCGCGGATGATGCACCCGGTACGCCTCCGCGATCTGCTTGCCCACCGTGTAGTACGGGTGCAACGCCGACAGCGGGTCCTGGAAGATCATCGCCATGTCCCGGCCCCGCAGCCGCCGCACCTCCTCCTCCGGCAGCCCGACCAACTGACGGCCACCCACCGAGATCTCCCCGGTGATGGCCGCCCGCTTGACGTTGTGCAGACCCAGGATCGCCAGCGACGTCACGCTCTTCCCCGACCCCGACTCCCCCACGATGCCCAACGTGCGACCCCGCTCCACCGAGAACGACACCCCGTCGACGGCCTTCACCACGCCGTCCTCGGTGTCGAACCGCACCCGCAGGTCCGTGACCTGAAGATAGGGACCCTCGCCGGAGCGCGGCACCGGAAGCTCCACCATGTCGATACCTCCCGTCAACTCAGCCGGACCCGCGGGTCGATGACCGCGTAGAGCACGTCGACCACGATGTTGGCGACCACGATGAACACCGCCGCCAGCAGCACGGTCGCCATGACCACCGGCAGGTTGAGGAACTGCACCGCCTCCACGGTGGCCTTGCCGAGCCCCTGGAGGCCGAAGATCGTCTCGGTGATGAACGTGCCGCCGAGGCTGGTGCCGATGTCCAGGCCGGCGATCGTGACGATCGGCGTGACCGCGGCGCGTAGCGCGTGCCGGGTGTGCACCTGCCGGGCGGACAGCCCCTTGGCCCGGGCGGTCCGGACGAAGTCCTCCGACAGCGTCTCCAGCATCTGGGCCCGGGCCAGCCGGGCGTAGAGCGCCGAGTTGAGGAAGCCGAGCGTCATCCAGGGCAGCAGCAGCCCCACCGCCCAGCGGGCCGGGTTCTCCGTCAACGGGGTGTAGCTGGGGAACGGCAGCAGCCCGGTGGCGTAGACCAGCAGGTAGAGCAGGATCAGGCCGAAGAAGTAGACCTGCATGGAGGCGCCGGCCAGGGTGACCCCGATGGCGGCCCGGTCGAGGGCCGTGCCTCGGCGCAACGCCGACACCATGCCCAGCGAGACGCCCAGGGTCAGCCACAGCACCGCGCCGCCGAGGACGATGCTGAAGGTCACCGGGGCGCGCTGGACGATGATGCTGGTGACCGGCTGGTTGTTGCGGAACGAGTAACCCAGGCAGGGCGCCGGGCAGTCCTGCCGGAAGTCCCCCTCGCCGTACGTGCGGCCGACGAAGACGCCCTTGACGAATTCCGTGTACTGGCGCGGCAGCGGCTGGTCGATGCCGAGCCGCCGCTCGACCTGGGCGATGTCCGCGGCGGTGCAGTTCTTGCCGCACATCACCTTGGCCGGGCTGCTCGGCACCGCGAAGAAGAGACCGAAGGTGACGAGGCTGATCACGGCGAGGGTCACCGCGGCGACGAGCAGCCGCCGGACGACGAATCGGAGCACGGGAGACCTCCCCCGGTGGACGGGTGGGGGCGGTCCGGCGTGGACCGCCCCCACGGGACGGTCACTGCTTCACGTGGATGCCGTTGAGCGAGATGATGCCGAAGGCGTCGCTGAGGAACGCGTTGCCGACCTTCGAGCCGTGCAGCTCGTAGGTGGCGTCGTAGTAGCAGGGCACGACCGGGGCGTACTCCCGCATGATCTTCTCGTCCAGGGCCATCCAGGCGGCGTCCTGCTGGGCGGCGGGCAGGTTGCGCACCCGGTCGACCTCCGCGCTGACCGACGGCTCGTTGAGGTACGAGACGTTGTTGTTGCCCTCGTCGACGATCTCCCGGCCGTCGTAGACGGGCGGGATGATGGTGGAGCCGGTCGGCCAGTCCGAGCCCCAGCCGCTGAGGTAGAGGTCGTACGGGTTACCCTTGCGGCCGATCTCGTCGTAGTAGCTGGTGCTGTCGATGGGCTTCATGACGATGTCGAAGCCCATGTCGGTGAGGTTCTTCCGGATCGCCTCGGCCTGCTGGGTGCGCAGCTCGGTGTTGGAGTGGGCGAGCACCAGCTTCGGCTTCTTCCCGGCCAGCAGCTCGGTGACCTTCGCCTTGTCCCCGGTGACCGGGGCGTTGAACACGTCGTACTTCTGCCAGCCGGCGGTGGTCGGCGACATGAGCGTGGTGGCCGGACTGCCGGCGGCCTGCCCGCCGATCGCCTTCAGCGCCGCGTCCTTGTCCACGGCGTAGTTGAGCGCGCGGCGGACGGTCAGGTCGGTGACCCGCTGGGTGTTGATGCTGAGCACCCAGGTGTACTGGGTCGGGCCCTTGACCACCCGCTCGACGACCCCGGCGGTGGTGGTCCGGGGCAGCACCGCCGGCGGCACGTCGGTCCAGCTCAACGCGGCCTGGTCGGCCGGGGCGTCGGCGACCAGCCGCTCGGCGATCTGCGCCTGCTCCAAGCCGAAGGTGACCCGGATGGCGTCCGGGTAGGCGTTGCGGATCGGGTCGGTCTTCGGGTCCCAGTTCGGGTTGCGCTCCAGCTCCAGCGCCACGTCCCGCTCGTAGGACTTGACCTTGTACGGGCCGGACGAGAACGGCCGCAGGTCGTAGTTGGCCCGGGTGTCCTTGGCGGCCGGCACCGGGGCGGTGGTGGGCAGCGCGGCCGCGTACGGCAGGTCGCAGTGCGGCTGCGGGAAGGTGAACCGGATGGTCCGGTCGTCGGGCGTCTCGACGCCGTCCGGCGTCGCCTTGCCACCGTCGTACGGACCCTTGTAGGTGGCGTTGTACGCGGCGTCCGGGTAGAGCCACTGCTGGATGTAGTGCGGCCCCTCGTTGAGGTTCGCGGCGAACGAGCGGGCCAGGCCGTACGCGACGTCCTTGCTGGTCACCGGGGAGCCGTCCTCGTACTTCACCCCGTCGCGCAGGGTGAACTCCCAGACCTTGCAGTCGTTGTTGACGTCCTTGCCGGGGTTGGTGGCCAGGTCGCCGACGAGCAGCAGCTTGCCGCTGCCGTCCTCCTTGTAGCCGTTGAGCGCCCGGTAGAGCAGCCCGCCGGTCACCTGCTGCGTGTTGACGTAGTTGCGGGCCGGGTCGAGGTGCTCGAAGTCGGAGTTCTGCATGACGGTGAGCGTGCCGCCGGCCTTGGCGCCGTCGACCGCCTTCGCCGGCCCCTGGTTGTCGGCCGCCTCGTAGGAGATCGAGCCGGTCTGGGTCTTCGCCTTCTCGTCGCTGCCGCCTCCGTCGTCGGTGGTGGGGCTGCAACCGGCGGCGACGAGCGCCGCCGCGGCCAGGACACCGGTCAGTGTCCGGGTTCGTGTACGCACGGGTGTGCTCCCTTCCCGCCCGGCGGCCCCCGCCGGCCGGGCGTGTCGATGGCCGTGGGGGGTTACCGGGTGGACCGGGGATCCAGCGAGTCGCGCAGCGCGTCACCGAAGAGGTTGAACGCCAGGACCAGCAGGAAGATCGTCAACCCGGGGAACAGGGTGTACCAGGGGTCGCTCGCGACGTAGCCGATGCTGTTGTAGATCATGCGGCCGAGGTCGGGCGTGGGTTCGGTGACGCCGATGTTGACGAAGGCCAGCGCCGCCTCGATGGCGATGAACTGCGGCACGTTGAGCGAGACGGTGACCAGGATCGGCGCCCAGATGTTCGGCAGCAGCTGCCGGAACAGCAGGTGCCCGGTGCCGGCGCCGGCGGCCCGGGCGGCCTCGACGAACTCCCGCTCGCGCAGCGAGATCACCTGGCCGCGGACCAGCCGCGCCGTGTAGGTCCAGCTGAACAGGCCGAAGGTGGCGATGATCAGGGCGACCCGGAAGGCGGGCGGCGGCGCCTCCCGTTCGGTGTAGAAGCGATCCTGGAGGATCGGGATCACGGCGAGGGCGAAAATGAGGAACGGAAACGCCAGGGTGAGGTCGATCAACCAGTTCACCGCGGTGTCCAGCCAGCCCCGTGCCCAGCCGGCCAGCACGCCGACCGCAACCCCGATGAACGACGCCACCAGGGCCGAGGCGAAGGCGATGAACAATGACGTGCGCAGGCCGTACACCAACTGGAGCAGGATGTCCCGACCGCTGCCGGGTTCGAGCCCGAGCCAGTGGTCGGCGTTGATGCCGCCGGCGTAGCCGATCGGCATTCCGAAATCGTTGAGCCGGCCGACGAACTTGTCGGTGGGATCGATTCCGGTGAGCCGGCCGAGCAGTGGCGCGCCGAGCGCCACGAGGCCGGCGACGGCCAGCGTGAGGGCGCTGAGCCGGGCCGTCCGGTCCCGTTTGAGACGCAGCCAGGCGAGCTGGTTGGGCGATCGGCCGACGATCTCCCGGCGCTCGGCGCCGGGTGGGGCGGTGGCGCTGACGGCCGGGTCCGGCGCGCCCGGATCGCCGGGTGCGGTCAACGACGGTGGGTGGGACAGGTCGCTCATGAGGAGTCCTCCCGACGGCGACGAGAAACGTCCTGCCACTCGACGGTAAACCGCTTCTGAACCGCACTTCGAATCGTTACGGTAACGGCCGGATCGGTTGTCAGGAATAGGCAACGATACGGTTTACGGAATGCGTCGCCGCAATAACGGCCGACTTCGGTTGTCATCCGTTCGGCCATTCGCGCGACAGTTCCGCAATGGTTCTCGGCAGGGTCCGATCCCGGTTGTCAACCGATCGGACATTTCCCGGCGCCGCTGTCACACCCGCCGTCCGCGCAGGCCGGGGGTGCAACACTTCGTGACGCTTCGCGTTCACACCGTCCACCTAGGGTTCTCGTCGGCCCGGTCGCACGACGTCCGGGCCGACACCCGGCCCCGACCCGGGGCCCCGACGGGAGGACGACCCATGCCCTTCGCCCGACGTACCGCGGCCCTGGCCCTGGCCGCCGCGCTCGGCTGCCTCGCCGCGACTGTCGCACCGGCGGCGGCCGGCGCGGCGCCGCGCCCCGGCCCGGAGACCCCCTCGGCGCTGCTGCTGACCGTCGAGGGCGGCGACGACGACATGCGCGCCACCCTGCTGGTCTGCGGCCCCGCCGGCGGGCTGCACCCCGACCCGGCGACCGCGTGCCGGCTCGTCGCCCGCGTCGACGGCCACCTCGACGCGCTCGACGTGCGGCCCGGCCCGTGCACCCGCGAGTACGCCCCGGTCACCGCCCGGGCGGTGGGCTTCTGGCAGGACCGGCCGGTCGCGTACACCCGGACCTTCGACAACCGGTGCGAGCTGCGCCGCGGCACCGACGCGCTGTTCGACTTCTGAGCCGGACCGGGGCGGCGCCCACCGTGCGCGGGCGCCGCCCCGGTCCGCTCAGTGGGTCATCGAGATCGAGGCCCCGTTTATGTACGCGAGCTGCGCCGCGAAGGCCACCAGCGCGACCGGCACGCCCACCAGCACGGCCGGACCGGTCGACAGGCCGGCCAGCCCGGCCAGCAGGGCGGCGCCGAGGCCGAGCAGCAGCGCGTTGACCGCGCCGACCAGCGCGGCGGCGGTCAGCAGCAGCTGCCACCGGCCGGGCCGGGCGCCCACCGCCGTCCAGGCGGACCGCATCTCGCCCCCGCGCGTCGCCGCGTCGGCGAAGAAGTCCTGGTCGCCGGCGAGCCGCTGGTGGTACCAGGCCCGGATCCGCTGCATCCGTTGCAGGTCCAGGGAGTTCTCCACCATGTTCTGCACCAGCCGGCCGAAGGTGAGCAGGCCGGTGACCACCAGGGTGGGCAGCACCGCGCCCAGGTACGGCCGGAGCAGCGAGCCGCTGCCGGAGACGAAACCCAGGCCGATGAGCGCGGCGGAGAGCAGCGACAGGAAGACCGTGGTCCGGCCCACCGACTCGGCGACCGTGGCGCTGCGGCCGGTCTGGAGCACGAAGTGCTCGGTGGTGAGGGCGGTGAGCAGCGCCTGCTCCCGCGCGTCGTCGTCCATCCCTCCGCCCTCCGGTGCCGGTCACCGCCACCATACGGAGAGCCACCGCGCCGCCGGGCCGGAACCGGGCGGCCCCGTCACACCCCCGCGCCCCGCCGGCCGTTTCCGGTGGCCCGGGGCGGAGAATGGCGGCGGGCGCGGCGGTCGCGGCCGGCGGGAACGGGCGGGAGGCCGGAGGCGTGTCCGAGGCGGAGGACCAGCGGCGCGGGCCCGCGGCTCAGCACGGCGAGGCCCGCCGCGCGGGCGGCGGCGACCGGGAGCTGCGCGCCGACTGCGCGCGCTGCTTCGGGATCTGCTGCGTCGCGCCGGCGTTCGCCGCCTCCGCCGACTTCGCGCTCGACAAGCCCGCCGGGCAGCCCTGCCCGAACCTGCGCGCCGACTCCCGCTGCGGCGTCCACGGGGACCTGCGGCAGCGCGGCTTCCCCGGCTGCACCGTCTTCGACTGCTTCGGCGCCGGCCAGCACCTCGCGCAGGGCACCTTCGGCGGGCGCGACTGGCGGGCCGACCCGGCGACCGCGCGGCGGATGTTCGACACCTTCGCGGTCATGCGACCCCTGCACGAGCTGCTCTGGTATCTGACCGAGGCGCTGGCGCTGACCCCGGCCGGGCCGCTGCGGGACGAGCTGGCCGCCGCCCTCACCGAGACCGGACGGCTCACCGACGGCACCCCGGAGGAGCTGCTCGCCGTCGACGTCGACGCGCAGCGGGACCGCGTCAACCGGCTGCTGTCCCGGGCCGGCGAGCAGGCGCGGGCCGGCCGGGCCGGCGTGGACCGGCGCGGCGCCGTGCTGATCGGCGTGGACCTGCGCCGGGCCGGGCTGGCGGGCGCGAACCTGCGCGGCGCCTGCCTCATCGGCGCGGACCTGCGCGGGGTGGACCTCGGCGCGGCCGACCTGACCGGGGCGGACCTGCGCGGCGCGGACCTGCGCGGGGCCGATCTCGGCGACTGCCTGTTCGTGCACCAGTCCCAGCTCGACGCGGCCCGCGGCGACCACCGGACGGTCCTGCCCGGGGGGCTGCACCGCCCGGCGCACTGGTCCCTGACCGTCACCCCGGTCGGCTCGCCCGGGGCCACGCGGTCGTCCGGCGGGCGGCCGGGAGGCGGGCGCCCGACGGGCGGCCGTTCCGGGGGCCGGCGTCGCCGCTGACGGCGCCCCCGTTCGCCGGACGGGGCGGCCGGGTTTCGCGGCGACCCCGCCGGGTAGGCGGCGTCACCGCGCGACGGACGGGAGGCGATCCGGTGAAGCCCGAGACACGGCCAGTGAAATACGAGACACGGCAGAGCAGGCAGCCGGTCGATTTGGCGCACGCCGAGGACGAGGCCGGCCAGGCCCGGCTGGTCCAGGTCGAGGCGGACACCGACGTGCCGGCGCCGGAGCCGGGTGCGCCGAAACCGGACGAGGTGACCGAGGACGACGGTTCCGGCATGGCCGGCGGCTCCTCGGGCAGCAGTTCCGGCGGCTCGTCGATGCCGACGCACCCGGACGCGGCCCGCTGAGCGTTTGCCTCCGGACGGGACGGGCAGGAGTGCGACATGACGAGTGAAGAGTCCTTCGGCCGCGCCGCCACCGACGAGCCCGACGGCGCGACCGCGTACGAGGCGTCGCTGCGCCCGCCGGGCCAGTCCCTGCACAGCACCGACGACACCGGCGACGACTTCGCCGACCTGCCGGCCGAGGAGCGCCGCTCCGCCCGGGAGGTCAGCCGGGCCGGCTACGACGTGGCGGAGGTCTCCGGCACCGCGGACCCGGCGAACGAGCCGGAGGAGATCGAGGAGGGCCGCCCGGAGCGGTGAGCGGCACCGCGGTCACGGCGTCGCGGGCGCCTCCGGGGAGCCAGCCGCCGCGGAATGCTCCGGCCGGGGCGCGACGCTGATCGCCCCGGCCGGGCAGAGCTCCACGGCGAGCCGCACCCGGTCGAGGGTGTCGGCCGCCGGCTCGGCCCGGCGCAGCAGCACGAGGCCGTCCTCGTCGTCCTGGTCGAAGACCTCCGGCACGGTCACCACGCAGTTGCCCGCGCCGCAGCAGCGGTCCCGGTCCACCCGCACGGCCGCGCTCACCACGTCACCGGCAGCGCGTCGAGGCCGTAGACGACCGAGCTGTCCCGGGTCGGCAGCCGCCCGGTCGTGGTGGCCGGCCGCAGCCGGGGGAACCGGCGGGCCAGCTCCACGAGGGCGATCCGCAGCTCCGCGCGGGCGAGGGGCTGGCCGATGCACTGGTGCACCCCGAAGCCGAACGCGACGTGCTGCTGCGCCGCCCGGTACGGGTCGAACTCGTCCGGCCGGTCGAAGGTCCCCCGGTCCCGGTTGGCCAGGGAGAGCACCGCGATGGCCCCCTCCCCGGCCCGGATCAGCCGCCCGCCGATCTCGACGTCCTCGGTGGCCAGGCGGGGCAGCCCGGTGCGCACGATGGTGAGGTAGCGCAGCAGCTCGTCGACCAGGCCGTCGGCGTGCCCCGGGTCGTCGCGGAGCGCGGCGTACCGGGCGGGGTGGCGGAGCAGCAGCAGGGTGCTCAGCCCGATCATGTTGGCGGTGGTCTCGTGGCCCGCGATGAGCAGCAGCACGGCCATGCCGACCAGCTCGTCGACGGCCAGTTCCCCGGTGTCCACGCGGTCCCGGGCGAGTCGGCTGAGCAGGTCGTCGGCGCGCTCACCGGTGGCCACCTTCGCCTCGACCAACCGGTGCAGGTAGTCGCGCAGCTCCCGGACGTGCCGCTGGACCCGCTCCGGCGGGGCGTCCCGGTCGATGAGCGTCCGGCTGCGCTCCTGGAAGAAGTCGTGGTCGGCGTACGGGACGCCGAGCAGGTGGCAGATGACCATCGACGGCACCGGCAGGGCGACGTGCGCCACGAGGTCGGCGGGCGGGCCGGCGGCGTGCAGCTCGTCCAGCGCCCGGTCGACGGTCTGCCGGATCAGCGGCTCGATCCGCCGCACGTTCCTGATCATGAATTCGGCGGTGAGCATCCGGCGCAGCCGGGCGTGCTCGGCGCCGTCCATCCGGATGAAACCGCCCCGGCGGTCGCCGAACGCGCCGGGCGGGATCCGGCGCAGCAGCGGGAAGCCCGGCCGGGTCAGGTCGGCGCTGAAGCCGGGGTGGCGCAGCATCTGTTTGACGTCGGCGTGCCGGGTGACCAGCCAGGCCGTCGCGTCGGTGGGGAGCCGGACCCGGGTGACCGGGCCGGCGAACCGCCGCCGCTCCCCCACGTCGAGCGGGACGAGCGGGTCGCGGTCGAGGTTGGTCGGGGGCCAGAGCGGCAGGTCGGTGAGGGGCGCAACGGTCACGCGGACACCTCCGGGAGGGCGACTGTCCGTGACGGCATCGATCCGCTACGTTACCCATCGACCGGGGTCGACACAACCCGCTGCGGGTTCAGCGGGCGACCGGCGCCGCCGACCGCGCCTCGGTCATCCCCCGGTTGGCCAGCGCGTCGGCCCGCTCGTTCTCCGGGTGTCCGTTGTGGCCCTTCACCCAGAGCCAGGTCACGTCGTGCCGGGCGCAGGCCGCCTCCAGCCGCTGCCACAGGTCGGCGTTCTTCACCGGCTGCTTCGCCGCGGTCAGCCAGCCGTTGCGCTTCCAGGAGGCGAGCCAGCCGGTGATGCCGTTGCGCACGTACGTGCTGTCGGTGTGCAGCCGCACGGTGACCGGGCGGGTCAGGCTCTCCAGCGCCCGGATCGCGGCGGTCAGCTCCATCCGGTTGTTCGTGGTCGGGGTCGCCTCGCCGCCGCACAGCTCGCGCTCGTGCCCGCCCCAGCGCAGCAGCACGCCCCAGCCCCCGGGGCCGGGGTTGCCGCTGCACGCCCCGTCGGTCCAGATCTCCACGACCCCGCCGGTCGCCGCCTCCGCCATGCCGGCAACCTACCCGCCGCCGGAAAACCGCACGACACCGCCGGGAGTATCTGGCAGCGTCACCGATCATGGACGAACCGTGGGACGGCCTGCGGGCCGAGGTACGCACGGCGATCGACGACCTCGTGACCTCCGGGCGGGAGGCCGGCGTGCAGGTGGCCGCGTACCTGGACGGCGCGCCGATCGTCGAGGAGCAGGCCGGACCGGCCGACACCACCACCGGCCGGCCGCTGACCGCCGACACCCCGGTGCACGCCGTCTCCACCGGCAAGGGGCTCACCGCCACCGTGGTGCACACGCTGGCCGAGCAGGGGCGGCTCGACTACGACCTGCGCGTCGCCGACGTGTGGCCGGAGTTCGCCCGGCACGGCAAGGACGCCATCACCCTGCGGCACGCGCTCACCCACACGGCCGGGCTGCCGGCCCTGCCCGCCGACGTCACCCCGGCGGACTTCGCCGACTGGGAGCGGATGTGCGGGCTGCTCGCCGACGCCGAGCCGCTCTGGGCACCCGGCGAGCGGCTGGCGTACCACGCCTGGACGTGGGGCTGGCTGGTCGGCGAGGTGGTCCGGCGGGTCACCGGGAAACCGGTGTCGCAGGTGCTGGCCGAGGAGGTGGCCGGGCCGCTCGGGGTGGCCCGCGAGCTGTTCCTCGGCGTGCCCGAGGCCGACCTGCCGCGGCTGGCCCGGCTGGAGGACGCCGGCCTGTCCGCCCTCATGACGTACGCCAGCGCGAACCTGCCGAACTTCGACGCGGTTGCGCCGCCGCACGTCCGCCCGGACGCCACGACCGGCAGCCGCCCCGAGCTGCTGCGGGCCGACGTGCCGGCGGTGGGCACGATGTCGGCCCGCGCGGTCGCCCGGATGTACGCGGCGCTGCTCGGCCCCGTCGACGGGGTGCGGCTGATCTCGCCGGACCGCCTCGCCGAGGTGTCGGCGGTGGCGGTGCGGGGCGAGGACTGGGTGTTCGGCGCGGAGGTGACCTTCGGCCTCGGCTACGCCGTCGACGCGGACGGCTCGTTCGGCACCGCGGGCAGCGGCGGCAGCCTGGCGTTCGCGTACCCGGAGCTGGGGTTGACCGTGGCGGCGGTGCGCAACCGGCTCGGCGCCGGCGACGGCGACCCGATGGAGCGGCTGCGGGTGCTGGTCCGCGACCGGGTGGCCGCGGAACTCGGCCGCTGACCGCTGTCGAAACCGGCGGTCGCCGAACGTGTCAGGGGTGGAGGGCCGGCAGCGGGCCGGCCCCGCCCCGAGGGAGCGGCATGCCGAAGATCATCGTCACCGAGAACGTCAGCCTGGACGGCGTCATGCAGGCACCCGGACGCCCCGACGAGGACACCCGGGACGGCTTCACGCGGGGCGGCTGGGCGGTGCCCTACAACGACCCGGTCCTGGGGCGGAAGATGGGCGAGGGCATGGCCTCCACCGGGGCGCTGCTGCTGGGCCGCCGCACCTGGGCCGACTTCGCCGGCTACTGGCCCCGGCAGACCGGCAACCCGTTCACGCCGGTGCTCGACGCGCTGTCCAAGTACGTCGCCTCGACCACGCTGCACGAGCCGCTACCGTGGGTGAACTCGCACCTGCTGAAGGGCGACGTGATCGAGGCGGTGCGGGAACTGAAGGCGCAGCCGGGGCCGGACATCGCGGTCCTGGGCAGCGGTGAGCTGGTCCGGTCGCTGCGCCGGCACGGGCTTGTCGACGCGTACGTGCTGCTGGTCCACCCGGTGGTGCTGGGCGGGGGGCGGCGGCTGTTCGACCCGGGCGACGAGCCGGGCGAGCTGCGGTTGACCGACAGCGTCACCACGACGACCGGTGTGGTGATCGCCCGCTACGAGCCGGCCTGACCGGCGGTCCGCGGCGCGGCCTCCGGCACGGGGGCGGGGGCCGGGCCGCGGCGCACCCGGGCGCGCAGCCGGTCGACGGCGTCGCCGAGCACCGCGCCTGTCATCGGCAGCAGCGGGCTGGACCGCATCACGGCCAGGTCCTCGGCCGGTGCGGTGGCGCCGTCGAGGAAGCGCAGCACCCGCTCCGGCGGGTTGCGGTCGAAGAGCCGCTCGAAGAACTCCACCCCGCCGACGTGCCCGCGGTCCAGGGCGCGCAGCGCCACGGCGTCCATCCACAGGTGACGACGGGGGTACGCGGGCGCCGGCACCGGCGGCCGGCCCGCCGCGAGGGCCCCGGCGACCTGCTCGGCCTGGCGGAGCATCGCGGAGAAGGTGAACCCGGTGGACGGGCGGGTGGCGCCGCCGGCGGTGCCGAGCCGGACCACCCGCGGCGAGGGGCGGGCGACGAACGGGCCGTCGGTCATCGGGATCACGCCGTCCTCCACCTCGCGCACCCGCAGCCGGCCCAGATCCAGGCCGAGCAGGCCGGCGTACCCGCGCAGCGCCGCGTCGTACCCCGCGTCGGTGAGCACGGCCGGACCGAACTCGGTGTACTCGACCAGGGCGTAGCGGTCGTCGACCGGCAGCACGTAGCCGAAGGAGACGCCCCGGGCGGGCTGCGGGGTGCGGAAGTCCATGAGCACGGCCCGGCCCGGGTCGAAGGTGGGCCGGTCGGCCGCCAGCCACCAGCCGCGGAAGTGCTGCAACCAGCGGGTCCGCCCCGGCCGGGCCGGCGGGCGGGGCCGGGAGTCGAGCACCCAGCCGGCCCGGACCAGCGGCCGCCCCTCCGGGTCGTGCACGGTCACCCGGTCGCCGTCGTCGGCCAGCGCGCCGGCCGGAGCGCCGATCCGCACCGCGCCCAGCCGCCGTTCGGCCGCGGCAGCCCGGTCGTAGACCGGGCCGGAGCGGAGCATCGCGTACCGCAGCGGGGTGAGCGGCAGGACGCGGCGGCCGGCGGTCGTGACCACGTCGACCTGCGACCAGCTCGCGCTCAGCAGCGGGTCGAGGTCGCCGCCGGGGGCGCCCCAGAACGCCCAGGTGCGGTCCTGGCCGCGCTTGTGCACCGGGTCGACCACGGCGACCCGCAGGCCGGTCAGGTCGTGCCGGTCCAGGGCGGCCAGGACCAGGGAGGCGGCCCCGCCGCCGCCCACCAGCGCGAGGTCGACCTCGACCGGGGTTGGGTGCACCCGCCCACGCTGCCACACCCCGGAAACGGCCGCCGCCCGGGACCCGCCGTCCCGACCTGGGCGGGCCGCGTAGATTCGCAGGTGGATCACGACGACGGGGGACGGACATGGGGCGGGCGCCGCTGCGGGTGGGGTTGCTGGGGTACGGGATCGCCGGGCGGGTGTTCCACGCCCCGCTGGTCGCCGCCACCCCCGGCCTCCGGCTGGACGCGGTGGTCACCCGGGACCCGGAGCGCCGCGCGCAGGTGAACGCCGAACACCCGGACGCCCGGGTGCTCGACGACGCCGACCAGCTCTGGCAGGCCGCCGACACCCTCGACCTGGTCGTGGTGGCCACGCCCAACCGGCAGCACGTGCCCATGGCACGGGCCGCGGTGGCGGCCGGGCTGCCGGTCGTGGTGGACAAGCCGCTCGCGCCGACCGCCGCCGAGGGACGGGCGCTGGTCGCCGAGGCGGCCGCCGCCGGGGTGCCGCTCACCGTGTTCCAGAACCGCCGCTGGGACGGTGACTTCCTGACCGTGCAGCGGCTGGTCGAGGCCGGCGAGCTGGGCCGGGTGGCCCGCTTCGAGTCCCGGTTCGAGCGGTGGCGGCCGGCGATCAAGCCGGGCTGGCGGGAGAGCGCCGCGCCCGGCGAGGCCGGCGGCGCGCTGTTCGACCTCGGCGCCCACCTGGTCGACCAGGCGGTACGGCTGTTCGGGCCGGTGCAGCGGGTCTACGCCGAGGTGGATCGGCGCCGGCCCGACGCTGAGGTCGACGACGACGCGTTCGTGGCGCTCACCCACACCGGCGGGGTCCGCTCCCACCTGTGGATGAGCGCGGTCACCGCGCAGCTCGGCCCGCGCTTCCGGGTGCTCGGCGACCGGGCCGCCTACACGACCTACGGGCTGGACCCGCAGGAGGCGGCGCTGCGCGACGGCGGCCGGCCGGGCACGCCGGGCTGGGGTGAAATCGACGCCGACCGGTACGGGCGGCTCGGCGCCGACGGCGAGCTGCGGGCGGTCCCCACCGAGGCGGGCCGCTACCAGGACTTCTACGCCCAGCTGGCGGCCGCGCTGCGGGACGGCGCGCCGCTGCCCGTGGACCCGGCGGACTCGGTCGGCGTGGTCGAACTGATCGAATTGGCGCACCAGGCGGCGGCGCAGGGCGTCACCCTGCCGGTGCCGCCGCTGCCCTGACCTCAGTGCGGGAACGCCCGGGGTACCCGGGTGCGCACCTCGGCGCGGAACGCCTCGATCCGCGAGGCGACCTGCCGCACGCCGACGGTGTGTTCCAGCCGGTCGAGGTAGAGAGAGCGGCGGGCCAGCCCGGCCAGGTCGAAGCTGAAGTAGACCGCCATCAGCGGGTTGACGAACAGCGTGCTTCCCCGGGTGCGCCGGGTGACGTGCACGTCCCCGTCGGCGCCCCGGGTGGCGGCGGCGATCTGCCCGTGCACGATGCTCGGCCGCAACGGCGTGGCCGCCTGCCCGTACGCCACCGCCTCCCGGTACAGCTCGGCCTCCTGGCTGGCGCCCGGGATGGACAGCGCGCCCAGGTACGCGCCGTCCCGGTCGAGCGCCGCGATGTTCTCCAGCACCTGAGTGTGGTTGACCCCGTGATACGCGTCGATGCCGAATCCCAGGCAGACCACAAGCCGCACCGGAACGTCCAGCCCGGCGACGGCGGCGAGGCTGGTCATGTCCTCGACGGGGGTGCCGAGGCCCGCCTCGTCGCCGCGCATGAGGATGTCCGTGCCACCGTCGACCAGCACCACCGCGTCGATGCCGAGCGTGTCGACCAGGTGTCGGTAGGCGTCCCGCAGGGGCTGCACGCCGACGCTCGGGAAGGCGTACACGGTCGAGGGCTGGTCGCGGGTGGCGAGCCAACGGGCCAGGGCCCGTTCCGGGAAGTAGTCGTCCGGGCCGGCGGTGTCGGGGGTTACGGCGGCGACGTACGGCCCGGCCCACGCCTCGAGGTCGAGCAGTTCGAGCTGGGTGAAGGAGAGGTTGGCCAGGTGGACGGTGTGCCCGGCGTCGCGCAGCGCCACGGCCAGCGGGAGGCCCGCGTACACGTCGAAGCCGCCGCCCGCCCCGGCGACCAGCACGGTCCGGGCCGGCTCCAACGCGGCGAACAGCGGCGGCACAGCGAGGGACGGCATCCGCTTCCTTTCAGCCGACCGACGCCGGGGTCTCCCGGCCGTCCGGGGTCGGGTCGGCGTACGCGGCGGCCACGGTGGCCCGGTCGAACACCCGCCAGGTCGCGGCGATCACCGCCACGGCCACCACGAACCCCACCCAGTAGGGCGCGGTGATCCCGTACCGGTCGGCGAGCAGGCCGCCCAGCAGCGCGCCGACGCAGTTGCCGCCCGCCGCGATGAACAAGTTGGTGCTGCCCACCCGGCCCATCAGCGCGGGCGGGGTGAGCCGCTGGCGCAGCGAGTTCGCCACCATGTTCCACAGCGCGCCGTGCACCCCGAAGGCGAACAGCGCCAGCCCGACCACCACGGCGCTGCGCGAGGCGGCCAGGGCCAGGTGCAGGCCGGCCTCGACGAGCAGGCCGACCCGGACGGTCCAGGTCGCGGTGATGGTGGCGACCAGCCGGTCACCGACCGCCGAGCCGAGCAGCCCGCCCACGGCCATGCAGGTGAACAGCGCGCCGTAGCCGACCGAACCGAGGCCCAGCCGGTCGGTGGCGAGCAGCACGAGCACCGCGAGGGCGGCGGTCAGGGTGACGTTGAGCAGCCCGATGAGCAGGGTCATGGTGCGCAGCAGCCGCTGGGACAGCAGCCACCGGAACCCCTCGGCGACCTCCGCGCGCACCGAGCGGCGCCCGCCCGCCCCCGGCGAGCCCCGGTACGACCCGGCGAGCAGGCCGACGAGGACGGCGCTGAGCGCGTACGTGCCGGCGTTGACGGCGAACGGGATGGCCGCGGCCACCACGAAGAGGAAGCCGCCGAGCGGGCCGGCGACCATGTTCTGCATGATCTGGGTGCCGCCGCCGAGCCAGCCGTTGGCCCGTTCCAGCCGGGACCGGGGCACCACCGCGGGCACGACCGCCTGCGCGGCGGTGCGGAACACCACCTCGCCGGTGTTGACCACGAACAGCACCGCGTAGAGCAGTGGCACCCCGGCCCGGTCGGTGACCATCGCGGCGGCCAGCACGGCCAGCACGGCCACCCGCAGCCAGTCGATGACCACCATGAGCCGGCGCCGGTCGACCCGGTCCACCAGCACCCCGCCGGGCAGCGCGAACAGCAGCCAGGGCAGCCAGGCCACCGCGGCGCCGGCCGAGACGGTCAGCGGGTCGTCGGTCTGCGAGGCGACGTAGAGCGGGGCGGCCACCGTGGCCATGCCGCTGCCCAGCGCCGACAGGGTGCTGGCGGTCCAGAGCCGGGCGAAACGCCCGTCGAGCCGATCCCCCGTGGTCCCCGTCACGGCGAGCGAACCTACCAGGGATCGGACGCCGCGCCGACCGGGTTACGGCACCGGAAGGACCAGCTCACCGTTGCTCGGCGGGGGGCCAGCCGGGGCGAGGCCCGCCGCGAGCCGCTCCCAGGCTCCGACGCCGCCGTGCAGCGGCCAGGCCCGGTTTCGGCCCAGGTCGCGTGCCGCCTGGCGCAACGCGGCGGCGAACTGCTGCGACGCGGCGGCCAGCCGCGCGGGCGCGACATCGCTGCGGCCCGCGAGGGCGTCCATCCGCTCGGAGTACGCGCGCAGCTCCCGTCGTTCCCCGGCGGCGACCGGCGCGGGGTCGACGGGAGGTGCCAGAACCAGCACCGGCGGTCGGGTCCCCTCGGCCAGCGCGGCGACGATCCGGTCGTGGCCGTCGAGGACCAGCAGCGCCTGGAGGCCGCTGACCCACCAGAGCAGCACGGGCGGCAGCGTCCCCTCGCGGACCTGCCGGCGCCACGCCCGCACCCGGGAGCTGTCCGACGGGGCGAGGCGCCGCAGCGGAAGGATGTCCCGCTGGTCCTCGGCGGGGTGGCCGTAGCCGAACCAGGTGATGTGGCCACGGTCCGGATCGACCACCGGTAGCCGCTGCCAGTGACCCGGGACCGCCCAGTGCGGCATGCCGGGGGTGAGGTTCCAGCGTCCCCGGTGCAACGGCCCGTCCTCGGCCTCGGCGAGCCAGCTGACGAACCGGTGGGCCCATCGGGCTGGTCGGTCCCCGTCGCCGCCGGTGTCCCCGACCCGGCGGGCTTGGGCGGCACTGATCGGTGGGAGCGGCGAGCGGTAGCCCTCGGCCCGGACGTAGTGGACGCCGTGATGCCAGGGATGTTGTCGCGCCAGCAGGACGACCCGGTCGGCCTGGCGGATCAGGAAGCGCCGGCCACCCGCCACCTCCACCCGCAGACCGGGACGCGCCGGCGTCTCCACCTCCAGGGCCAGTCCGTCCCAACCGCCTCCTGGCGCGGTCGGCAGCGGCGACCGGGCCGGCCGGCAGGTCGTCCGGCTACCGGCGGCCGTTCGGGTTCCGGTGCCGTGGGGGGACATGGGGTCAGGATGACCGCTCGGCGGCCAGACCCGCGACCCCTTATCGGCCGGCCGGATGGGATCATCGCGCATGCCCGTCACCAACCCCTGGCTCGCCGGACCCGCGCCCACCGCCCGCCTCGACCGCGACCGGCTGGAGGAGCGCATCCTCAACCTGCTCTCCACGCAGAACATGTGCGTGCTGGCCACCACCGGCCCGGGCGGCCCGCTCGCCACCCCGGTGCGCTACTTCCACCTGGACTTCACCCTGATGTTCACCGCGGTCGCCGACTCACCGAAGATGCGCAACCTCGCCGCCGACCCCCGCGTCTCGATCGGGATCTTCGCGCCGCTGGTCGGCCAGGCCAGCAGCCGCGGCGCCCAGGTCTTCGGCCGGGCCCGGGTGCTGCGGCCCGACGAGCCGGAGTTCGCGCGGCACTGGCCGGCGTACCGGTGGCAGTCCGACCACGTGGAGCGGTCCCGGTCGCTGGACGAGCCGCCGACCGGGCCGCTCGTGGTGGTTCCCGCGGAGCGGATCGTCTACACCGAACACTGGCTGCGCCGCGAGGGGTACGCGCCGCGCCAGTTCTGGCGGGCCGCCGGCCCCCGCTGAGCCGCGGGACGCCGGCCCGGCGCCGCCCGGGGCGGATCTCCCGTTTCCCGTACGCCTCGCACCCGGACGGATCACAGTGGTGACGTGGCGGAGGTGAGGGCATGACGGGACTGCGTACCGACCTGTACGAGCTGCGGATGGCGGCCAGCTACCTGCGCCGGGACATGACGGAGCACGCCACGTTCAGCCTCTTCGTCCGGCGGCTGCCGCCGCGGCGCGGCTTCCTGGTCGCCGCCGGGCTGGCCGAGGCGCTGGCGTTCCTGGAGAGCTTCGCCTTCGACGCCGCCGAGCTGGGCTACCTGCGCGACGTCGTCGGGTTCGACGAGCCGGCCCTGACGGCGCTGGCCGGGCTGCGGTTCACCGGGGACGTGTGGGCCGTGCCGGAGGGTCGCGTGGTGTTCGCCGACGAGCCGCTGCTGGAGGTCACCGCGCCGATCGCGGAGGCGCAACTGGTGGAGACGGGCGTGCTGAACCTGATCACCTTCCACACCACGGTGGCCACCAAGGCGGCCCGCTGCCGGCTCGCCGCGGGCGGCGCGCAGCTGATCGACTTCGCGTTCCGCCGCACCCACGGCATCGAGGCCGGCGCGGGGGTGGCGCGGGCGTCGGCCATCGCCGGCTTCGCGGCGACAAGCGACGTCGAGGCCGCCATGCGGTACGGGATCTCCCCGTCCGGGACGATGGCCCACTCGTACGTGGAGGCGTTCCCCGACGAACGGGCGGCGTTCCGCGCGTTCGCCGCCGACTTCCCCACGAACCCGATCTTCCTGGTCGACACCTACGACACGCCGGCGGGAGTCCGGGCCGCCGTCGACGTCGTCACCGAACTGGGGTTGACCGGCCCGGTCGGCGTACGGCTCGACTCCGGCGACCTCGGGGCGCTGGCCCGGCAGGCCCGGGCGATCCTGGACGACGCCGGGCTGCCGCAGGCCAGGATCATCGCCAGCGGCAGCCTCGACGAGGACGTCATCGCGGGGCTCGTGGCACAGGGCGCACCGATCGACGGGTACGGCGTGGGCACGAAGATGGGCGTCTCGTACGACGCGCCGTCCCTGGACAGCGCCTACAAGCTGGTCGCCTACGGCGACCGGCCGGTGCTGAAGCTGTCCCCGGGCAAGGCCACGCTGCCCGCCGCCAAGCAGGTCTTCCGTGATCCGACCGGCGCGGCGGGGGACGTGGTGGGGTTGCGCGACGAGCCGCCACCGGGTGGCCGGGAGCCGCTGCTGGTGCCGGTCATGCGCGGTGGCCGCCGCCTCGACCCCGCCGACCCGGCCGAGGCGGTTCGCGCCGCCCGTGGCCGCTTCGACGCCGACCTCGCCTGGCTACCCGAGGCGGCCACCCGGCTGGCCGATCCGGCGCCGCCGGCCGCGGCGGTCAGTCCGGCGCTGGCGGCGCTGCACGAGCGGGTGGCCGCGCGACCCGGGGGCGGCCCGACGGGTCACCGATGAGGCTTGTCGGCGCCGGCGGGCATACTGCCCGGCATGCGCGTGCCGTTCCCCGAGCCCGGCCCGTCGTCGGACGTGCCGGCGCTGTTCCTCACCTACCTCGACTACTACCGGGACACGGTCGCCGACCGCGTCGCCGGGCTGACCGACGCGCAGGCCCGCACCGCCCGGGTGCCGTCCGGCTGGACGCCGGTCGAGCTGGTCAAGCACCTGGCCTTCATGGAGCGGCGCTGGCTGGTCTGGGGGTTCCTCGGCGAGCCGGTGCCGGACCCGTGGGGCGACGAGGTCGCCGACCGCTGGCACGTCGCCGCGGACGAGACCGTCGCCGACCTGGTGGCCGCGCTGCGCCGGGGCGGGCGGCGGACCCGGGAGATCGTCGAGGCGACCCCGCAGGCCACGCCCGCCGCGCTGGGCGGCCGGTTCATCGACCCGGCCCGGCGGCCCACCCTCGCCGCGATCCTCTTCCACGTCCTCCAGGAGTACGCCCGGCACGCCGGCCACCTCGACATCGTCCGCGAGCTGGCCGACGGCCGCACCGGGGAGTGACGGTCAGGCGGGACCGGCGTGGCGCAGCTCGACCTTGCGCACCTTGCCGCTGACCGTCATGGGGAACGCGTCCATCACCCGGACGTGCCGCGGGATCTTGTAGTGCGCCAGCCGGTCCCGGCAGAACTCGGCGACCTCCTCGACGGTGAGCGTGTCGTGCCCGTCGCGCAGGATCACGCAGGCCAGGATCTCCTCGCCGTAGCGCTCGTCGGGGACGCCGACCACCTGCACGTCGGAGATCTTCGGGTGCCGGTAGAGGAACTCCTCGATCTCGCGCGGGTAGACGTTCTCCCCACCCCGGATGATCATGTCCTTGATCCGGCCGACGATGGTCAGGTAGCCGTCCTCGCGCATCACCGCCAGGTCGCCGGTGTGCATCCAGCGCGCCGGGTCGATGGCCTCGGCGGTCTTCTCCGGCTCGTCCCAGTAGCCGAGCATCACCGAGTACCCCCGGGTGCACAGCTCCCCCGGCTCGCCCCGGGGCACCGTCACCCCGGTCGCCGGGTCGACCACCTTCACCTCGACGTGCGGCAGCACCCGCCCCACCGTGGCGGTCCGCCGGTCCAGGTCGTCGTCGTGCCGCGTCTGGGTGGACACCGGCGAGGTCTCCGTCATGCCGTAGCAGATCGCCACCTCGGCCATGTGCATCCCGTCGATGACCCGCTTCATCACCTCCACCGGGCACGGCGAGCCGGCCATGATCCCGGTGCGCAGGCTGGACAGGTCGTGGTCGGCGAAGTCGGGCAGGGCCAGCTCGGCGATGAACATGGTCGGCACCCCGTACAGCGAGGTGGCCCGCTCGGCGGCGACCGCGCGCAGCGTCGCGGCCGGGTCGAACGTCGGCGCCGGGATGATCATGCAGGCGCCGTGGCTGGTGGCCGCCAGGTTGCCCATCACCATGCCGAAGCAGTGGTAGAACGGCACCGGCAGGCAGATCCGGTCCCGCTCGGTGTAGCGGACCAGCTCGCCCACGAAGTAGCCGTTGTTGAGGATGTTGTGGTGCGACAGCGTCGCGCCCTTCGGGAACCCCGTGGTGCCCGAGGTGTACTGGATGTTGATCGGGTCGTCGCAGCTCAGCTCCGCCGCCCGGGCGGCCAGCCGCTCCACCGGCACCGACTCCCCGCCGGCCAGCAGCTCGTCCCAGCTCGACTCGCCGAGCCACACCACCCTGCCCAGCGCCGGGCAGGCGTCGCGGACCTCGGCCACCATGCCCCGGTAGTCGCTGCTCCGGTAGCCGGGCGAGGAGACCAGCAGGCTCACCCCGGACTGGTTCAGCACGTACTCCAGCTCGTGCCGCCGGTAGGCCGGGTTGATGTTCACCATGATCGCGCCGATCGTGGCGGTGGCGTACTGCACGAGGACCCACTCGGCGCAGTTCGGCGCCCAGATGCCGACCCGGTCACCCTTGGCCACCCCCGCCGCCAGCAGGCCGCGCGCCAGGTCACCCACCGCGCTGCCGAATTCGGCGTACGTCCACCGCCGGCCGCTCGGGCAGTCGACCAGGGCCTCCCGGTCCGGGTACGCCTCGACCGCGCGGGCCAGGTTCGCGCCGATGGTGTCGCCGAGCAGGGGCGCCTCGGAGGTCCCGCTGGCGTAGGAGGGCAGGCTCACCGGAAGTCCTCCTCGCGGTACTCGCCGGCCGGCCGCGCCTCGGCGGCGGCGTGCTTGTCCCGCTCGGCGGCGCGCAGCTCGGTCCGGCGGATCTTGCCGGAGATGGTCTTCGGCAGGTCGGCGAACTCCAACCGGCGCACCCGCAGGTACGGGGCCAACCGGTCCCGCGAGTGCGCGAACAGCGCCGCCGCGGTCTCCGGCCCCGGCGCCCAGCCCGGCGCGAGCACCACGTACGCCTTCGGCACGGCCAGCCGCACCGGGTCCGGTGACGGCACCACCGCCGCCTCCGCCACCGCCTCGTGCTCCAGCAGCACGCTCTCCAGCTCGAACGGCGACACCCGGTAGTCCGACGCCTTGAACACGTCGTCGGTGCGGCCCACGTAGGTGAGGTAGCCGTCGGCGTCCCGGGAGGCGATGTCCCCGGTGTGGTACCAGCCGTCCCGCATCGCCGTGGCGGTCAACTCCTCGTCGCCGTGGTAGCCGACCATGAGCGCGGTGGGCCGGTGCGCCAGGTCCAGGCAGACCTCGCCGTCGTCGCCGACCTCCCCGGTGACCGGGTCGACGAGGCGCACCACGTAGCCGGGCAGCGGACGCCCCATCGAGCCGGGCTTCACGGGCGCGCCGGGCGGGTTGCCGATCTGCGCGGTGGTCTCCGTCTGCCCGTACCCGTCCCGGACGGTCACCCCCCAGGCCGCCTCGACCTGCTCGATCACCTCGGGGTTCAGCGGCTCCCCCGCCCCGACCACGCTGCGCGGCGGGCGGGCGAGCTGGGTCAGGTCGGCCTGGATCAGCATCCGCCACACCGTCGGCGGCGCGCAGAAGCTGGTCACCCCGCACCGGTCCATGGCGGCCATCAGACCGGCCGGGTCGAAGCGCGAGTAGTTGTAGACGAACACCTGGGCGCCGGCGTTCCACGGCGCGAACACGTTGCTCCACGCGTGCTTCGCCCAGCCGGGCGAGGAGATGTTGAGGTGCACGTCGCCGGGGCGCAGCCCGATCCAGTACATGGTGGACAGGTGCCCCACCGGGTACGAGGCGTGGGTGTGCTCGACCAGCTTCGGCCGGGCCGTGGTGCCGGAGGTGAAGTAGAGCAGCAGCGGGTCGTCGGCGCGGGTCGGCCCGTCCGGGCTGAACGCCTCGGCCGCGCCGTACGCGCCGGCGTAGTCGTGCCAGCCGTCCACCGGGGCGCCGACCGAGATCCGGGTGTAGTCGCCGGCCACCTCGGCGAACTTGCCGGTGTGCTCCGCGCCGACCACCACGTGCCGGGCCGCGCCGCGCGCCAGCCGGTCGGCCAGGTCCGCGGGGCCGAGCAGCGGCGTGGCCGGGATGATCACCGCGCGGAGCTTGATCGCGGCGAGGATGGTCTCCCAGAGTTCGAGCTGGTTGCCGAGCATGAGGATGAGCCGGTCCCCGGCCCGTACGCCGCGGGCGCGCAGCCAGTTCGCCACCTGGTTCGAGCGGCGGGACAGCTCGGCGTACGACCAGCTCCCCTCGCCCCCGTCCGCCTCGACGATCCGCAGCGCGGTGTCGTCGTTGCCCTCGGCGAGCACGTCGAACCAGTCCAGCGCCCAGTTGAACTCGTCCAGCCGGGGCCAGCGGAACTTCTCGTACGCGGTCTCGTGGTCCGTCCGGTGCGCGAGCAGGAAGTCGCGCGCCTCGCGGAAGGCCTGGGTGCCGGCGGTGGCCATGGGGGTGTCCTTCCTGTGCCGGGGCGCGCGGCCGGGAGGGGACGGCGCCGCGCGCAGTACGCTGATCCTCGATCGGGTGACGCAGATCTCACCACCCCCGGACGGGGGTGGCCGGCGGGGAGGTGGCGAGGTGGAGATGCTCTACCCGCGCGACGACGCCGACGAGGTCCGGCGCGGCCTGCTGACCCTGCGCCGCGGCACCGGCCTGCCGGTCGCCTTCGGCGGGCTGGTCGCGCCGGGCGGCCCGCCCCGGATGACCATCACGGAGCTGGCCGGCACCAGCACGACCGCGCTGCGTGGCCTGGCCATCCACGCCGGCGCCGGCCTCGGCGGCAAGGCGCTGGCCCTCGGGCTGCCGCTGCGGGTCGACGACTACCCCATGGCCCGCTCGATCAGTCACGAGTACGACGCCCCGGTCTCCGCCGAAGGGCTTCGCTCGGTGGTCGCCGTGCCGGTGGTGGTGCGCCGCGAGGTCCGCGCGGTCCTCTACGGCGCGGTACGCCAGCGCCTGCCCCTCGGCGACCGCCTGGTCGCCGCCGCCGTCGACGCCGGCCGGGACCTGGAACGCCGCATCGCGGACCGGGACGCCGCCCGGACGGCGCTGGCCGCCCTGCCGACCGTGCCGTCCCGCCCGGATCCGACCGGGCCGGAGTGGGAGCAGGTCCGGCAGGCGCACGCCGAGCTGCGCGGCCTGCTGACCCGGATCGCCGACCCCGAGCTGCGCGACCGCCTCGACGCCGTGGCCGACCGGCTCGCCGGCGCGGCACGCCGGCCCGGGTCGGCGACGACAGCGGCGGCGGTCCTGTCGCCCCGGGAGACCGACGTGCTGGCCTGCGTGGCCCTGGGCTGCACGAACGCGGACGTGGCCGGGCAGCTCGGGCTGCGCCCCGAGACGGTGAAGAGCTACCTGCGCTCGGCCATGCGCAAGCTCGGCGCGCACACCCGGCTGGAGGTCGTGGTGGCCGCGCGTCGCGCCGGTCTCCTCCCCTAGGTTCGAGACCTTGGGTCTAGCCGGAGCAGACCTGGGGACGCAGGGTGTCGTAGGTCCACTGTTCCCATCGCTCGGGTGACCAGCCGCGGTCGCGCACGAACAGCAGGAACAGTTCGGTGCTCAGGAGGGCGTACAGGAGATCGGCGACGTTCCCGGCCGAGACTCCCGCACGCGCTCCCGGCTTGGCGACCAGGGCTTCCGCGGCGACGGTGTGCACCTCGAACCTGGGGTTCTCGCCGTGTGGCCAGAGCTGCGCGACCTCGGCATCCGTCGCGGCGGCCGTGGCGACCATCTTCGTGATCTCCGCGACCCGCTCCAGGACCTGCCGGGTGCCCCGGACGTGTGCCCTCAGCTGGTCGTCGGCGGTCGCCGCCGCCAGGGCGTCACGGAACCAGGGTCGGCTCATCGTGGCGACCGGCTCGTCGTCGCCGGCGATGGTCACGTCGACGAGTTCCTTCAGCAGCGACCGCTTGTTGCCGAAGACGAAGTAGACCGTCTGCACGGCCACGCCCGCACGTGCGGCCACCTCCTGCATGTTCGTCGCGCCGTATCCCTGTTCGACGAACAGATCGCGGGCTGCCTCCAGGATGCCCCGCCGGGTCTCCGCGGCCTTCTGGGTCCGCTTGTTCACTCGCTTGACATCGGTCACCGCTATAGCGTACCTCTAGAGGCGATCACTAGTGAGCACTTCTAGCGAGAGGTTCCAGGCATGTCCGTTGTCACCATGACCCGGTTCAGAATCGATCCCGCCGACGCGCCGGAGTTGCGGCTCAGGCACGCCGCCCTGGTCGCCGCCGTCAGATCGGCGGTGCCCGGACTCGCCGAGGCACGGCTCGGGAAGCTCGACGACGAGACCTGGATCGGGATCTGGCGGTGGGAGTCCGCCGAAGGGCTCCGGAGGGCCCGCGAGATCGCGCCGACCCGGCCCGAGTCGACCGCCGCGTTCTCGCTGGCCAGGGACGTCACCGTCGAGCAGATGGAGATCGTCGATGAGCGGTGACCTGTCCCCGCCGACCGTCGGTGAAGCGACCGAACCCGCCATCGAGACCACCGGCCTGGTCAAGACCTTCGGCGCCGCCCGCGCCGTGGACGGGGTCGACCTCGTCGTGCCCACCGGCGGCGTGTTCGGCTTCCTCGGCCCGAACGGGGCGGGCAAGACCACGACCATCCGGATCCTGGCCACCCTGCTGCAACCGGACGGCGGGGCCGCACGGGTGCTCGGCCACGACATCGTCCGGGAGGCCGACCGCGTACGCGAACGCATCAGCCTGACCGGTCAGTTCGCCTCGATCGACGAGGAGCTGACGGGATCCGAGACCCTCGTGATCCTCGCCCGGCTGCTCGGCTTCGGCAGGGCGCGGGCCGCGGCCCGCGCTGACGAACTGCTGGACGCCTTCGGCCTGACCGAGGCGGGCGGCCGCACCGTCAAGACGTACTCGGGAGGCATGCGGCGGCGGCTCGACATCGCCGCGAGCACGATCGTCACCCCGGATCTGCTCTTCCTCGACGAACCGACCACGGGCCTGGATCCGCGCAGCCGAAACCAGGTGTGGGACACCGTGCGGGCCCTCACCGGCGAGGGCACCACAGTGCTGCTCACCACGCAGTACCTCGACGAGGCCGACCAGCTCGCCGACCGGCTGGCCGTCATGGACCACGGCCGGATCATCGCCGAGGGCACACCCGCCCAGCTCAAGGCCTCGGTGGGGGCGGGAACCATCCAGGTCCGCGTATCCGACCCGGCCCGCCGGCTCGATGCCGAAAAGCTTCTGGCCGACGCCCTCGGCACGACCGTCCACACCGGAACCGACGACGATGCGCTCTCCGCGCGTGTCGACGACCCCGGCCGCGCCTCGCTCGCCCTGGCCGGCCTGGCCCGCGCCGGCATCGACGTCACCACGTTCGCACTCGGCCACCCCAGCCTCGACGAGGTCTTCCTCGCCCTCACCGGGCAACCCGCGCAGGCCGGCACCGACACTCACCGGGAGCAGGCACCATGACCACGACATCGACCACCCACCATTCGCCGGGCTCACCGGACCCGGCCCTCCGCGACGCCCTGTCGACCCGTCCAGCACCGCCCCGGGCGAGCGCCCTGTCCGCGTCGGTGACGTTCGCCCGCCGGGCCCTGCTGAAGATCAAGCACGTTCCGGAACAGCTCGCGGACGCGATCATGATCCCGGTCCTGTTCACGGTCATGTTCACCTACCTGTTCGGCGGGGCCATGGTCGGCTCGACCCGCGAGTACCTCCAGTTCCTCCTCCCCGGCACCATGGTCTTCGCCGTGCTGCTCATCACCGTGTACGCGGGCGTCAACCTGAAGTCCGACATCACCAGTGGCGTCATCGACCGCTTCCGCTCGATGCCGATCTGGCGCCCGGCCCTCATCGTGGGCGGCCTGATCAGCGACGCCGCCCGCAACCTGCTCGCCGCGGGACTCGTCGTCGCCCTGGGACTGGCCATGGGTTTCCGCCCCGGCGGCGGCGTCACCGGGGTGCTGTCGGCGATCGCCCTCGTCCTCGCGTTCGCCTTCGGCCTGTCCTGGGTCTGGGCGACGCTCGGGCTCCTCCTGCGCACACCGAGCGCCATCAGCGCGGTGAGCTTCCTCGTCCAGTTCCCCCTCACCTTCGCCAGCAACGTCTTCGTCGACCCGCGGACCATGCCCGGCTGGCTGCGGGCGTTCGTCGAGGTCAATCCGGTCAGCCTGCTCGTGGACGCGGTACGCGGCCTCATGCACGGCACGGCACAGCCGGGTCAGGTCGGCGGGGTACTCATCGCCGCCGGCCTGCTCGTGGCGGTCTTCGGGCCGCTGACCATGCGCCTCTACCGCACCCGGACCTGACACACCTCCCCCGCCACCAGTGAGGAGTTCCACATGATCAGGCGGCTTCACGTGATCGCGGCCGCGACAAGCTTCGTGACGGTCCTGGCGTGCTGGCTCTCGACCGTCCTCGCGGTGCTGCTCGGGTCGCACCGACAGATCGCCGACACCAGGCAGGCCGTCGTCTGGGGCCTCTTCGTCCTCGTCCCCGCACTGGGGATCGCCGGGCTGACCGGATCCGCGGCGGCCGGCGGCGCCACCGACCCCCGGATCATCGCCAAGCGGCACCGCATGCTCTTCATCGCGGGCGTCGGGCTGTTGATCCTGGTCCCCGCCGCGCTCCTCCTCGACCGGCTCGCGTCACGCGGTGAGTTCGGCACGCTCTTCCACACGGTGCAGGCGGTCGACTCCGCCGCCGGCGCGATCAGCCTCGCGCTGATGTCACTCAACGTCCGAGACGGTCGGCGGTTGGCGTCGACAACCTCGCCCCCGGAGGACGCACCATGCACTTCGCCATGAACCCCGTCGGCACTGTGCGCAACGACCGCACGGACAGCGCACTGACCGACCACTGGGGAGCGGTGATCAGCACCATCGTCGTCGACGAACGGTTCGGTGACGAATGCCTGCTCGGCCTGGCCGACTTCTCTCACGTCGACGTCTTCTTCGTGTTCGACCGGACGACGGAGCGCCCGGACGGCCGGCCACGGCGACCACGCGGCCGGGCCGACCTGCCGGAGGTAGGGGTGTTCGCGACCCGCGCACCGCGGCGTCCCAACCGCCTCGGCATGACGACCTGCCGGATCACCTCGGTGAAGGGCCGGGAACTCGTGGTGCGCGGACTCGACGCGATCTCGGGCACGCCGGTCATCGACCTCAAACCCGCCATGGTCGAGTTCCAGCCCACCGGTCTTCGGCAGCCGCAGTGGGCCGATCGGCTCATGGCCGACTACTTCCTGCCGTGATCTCGCGCCAGCGCTGGATGCGGACCGGCACACCCTCCAAGGCATCCTAGGAGGCTGACCTCCCGGCCGTGCGGACGGCGGCTGGACAGGCAGCCTCGCGGCTGCCTATTATCGGCACAGGCAGCCGCGAGGCTGCCTGTGCCGATGAGGAGGACGGGTGGACGAGGTGTTCCGGGCGTTGGCCGACGCCAGCCGCCGCCGACTCCTCGACCGCCTGAACGTCCGCAACGGACAGAGCCTGCGCGAGCTGAGCGCCGGGCTCGACATGACCCGACAGTCGGTGAGCAAGCACCTCGCGGTGCTGGAGGCGGCCGGCCTCGTCACCACCACACGGCGCGGGCGGGAGAAGCTGCACCACCTCAACGCCGCCCCGATCAACGCCGTGGCCGACCGGTGGATCGGCCGGTACGACCGGGCCCGGGCGCAGGCCCTCGCCGACCTGCAGGCAGCATTGGAGGGACAGCCCATGGAGGGCCCGACGTTCGTCTACACCACCTACATCCGCACCACCCCGGAACGGCTCTGGACCGCGCTCACCGCGCCCGAGTTCACCCGCCGCTACTGGGGCGGCGTCACCCTGGTCTCCGACTGGCGGCCCGGCTCGCCCCTGCTCTGGCAGGACTCCCCCTACAGCGAGCCGAAGGACCTCGGGCAGCGGGTGCTGGAGGCCGAGCCCCACCGGCGGCTGGCGTACACCTGGCACGGCTTCCAGCCGGAGCACGCCGCGCACTTCGGCTGGTCCGACGAGGAGCTGGCCGCGCGGCTCGGCGAGCGCCGCTCGAAGGTCACGTTCGACCTCACCCCGCACGGCGAGACGGTGCGGCTGACCGTGACCCACGACGACTTCTCCCCGGACAGCGAGATGCACCGGGCGATCAGCGGGCAGCTCGACGGCAGCGGCGGCTGGCCGGAGCTGCTGGCCAGCCTCAAGAGCCTGCTGGAGACGGGCCAGCCGCTGCCGGAGCCGGTCCCCGCCGGCTGAGTCCGCGGCCCGCGCCGTCGCGGGAGACCGGGTCGGGGCCGCCCACCCCCGTGGCGGCGGCCCCGACCCGGCACCTCAACGGCGGGCGGTGCGCCGCAGCAGCGGGACGAGCACAGCGGCGGCCGCCAGGTGCAGGGCGACCAGGGTGAGGGTCGCCGCCGCGCCCACTCCCCCGGTCAGCGGGCCGAGCAGCGACAGCAGCAGCACCAGCCCGGCCGCGCCGGTCCAGACGGCCCGGGCCCGCGCGGTGAACCGCTCCAGCAGGGCCAGCAGCACCCAGCCCGCCAGCCCGGCGAGCAGGGTGCTGACCGCGACCGCGGCGGGGGTCACGGACTGCTCGGTCCCGGCGCCGCCGCGGACGGCCAGGTCCACCCCGGCGGCCGGGACGGCGGCGGCCCAGACCGCCAGGGTGCCGGCGGTGGCGGCGAGCACCGCCAGGGCGCGGTCGCGGCGGCGGGCCGGCCGGGCGGCGGTGCGGGCGGGGACGGTCGGCGTGGTCGTGGTGTCCATCGGTAGGTACCTCCCTGGGATCGGTCACCAGGGACGCTAGGTCCGCGCCGGGGGTCCGCGGATCGCGCCGCGGACGGGTTTCCCGCTCCGTCCCGGGGACCAGGTCCGGCCCGGATATCCGTCTGGCGACCGATGAGCCCGGGCGGGTCGGCGGCCTAGCATCCGGGGCGTGAACTGCCGGTCCCGCTCCCGAATCCTGCTGCTGCTCGACGGCGGCATCGCCGCGGTGCTGTTCGCCGTCGCCCTCACCGTCCTGCTCGCCCCGGGCACCCCTCCGGCCTCGGCCGGCGGGACCGCCGCCGCGGTCGGCCTCGCCGCCGCGCAGGCCAGCTGTCTGCTGTGGATCCGCCGGCGACCGGGGTACGCGCTGGCGGTGGCCGCGCTCGCCGGCGTCGGGCTGGAGGCGCTCTGTCCCCCGCTCGGCTGGCTCGGCCTGGTCACCGTGCCGCTGGCGTACGTGGCCCGGCTCCGCCCGCCCCGCTTCTCGCTCGTCGCGTTGGGGCTGCTGCTCCTCCCGACGCCGTGGGAGCTGGTCACCGGGGGCTGGCGGGACCTGCTGTTCGCGGTGACCGCGCTGGGTCTCGGCTGGGCCCTCGGGGAGCTGCAACGCGGGCACGCCCAGCGCCGCCAGGACCGGCAGCGGCAGGTGCTCGCCCGCGAGCGGGAGCGGATCTCCCGCGAGCTGCACGACGTGGTGGCCCACCACGTGGCGGTCATCGCCGTGCAGGCCGCCGCCGCCGAGGACGTCTTCGACGCGCACCCGGAGCGAGCCCGGGCCGCGCTCGGCGCGATCACCGCGGCGGCCCGCTCGGCGCTCACCGAACTGCGGGCGATGCTGCACGCGCTGGCCACCGACGACGGCACGGACCCGGACGGGCCGCAGCCCGGGCTGGCGCAGCTCGACGCCCTCGCCGACGCCGTCCGGGCGGTCGGGATCGAGGTGACGATGGACCGGGACTCCGGCGCCGAGGACCTTCCCGGCGGGGTGCAGCTGTCGGCGTACCGGATCGTCCAGGAGTCGCTGACCAACGCGTTGCGGCACAGCCACGCCACCCGGGCCGAGGTCAGCGTCCACTACGGCGACGGGGTGCTGCGCCTCGCGGTGGTCGACGACGGCACGGCGGCGCCGCGCCGGCCGGGCGCGGGTGCGGGGCGGGGCATCGTCGGGATGCGCGAGCGGGCCCGACTGCTGGGCGGCACCCTGGAGGCCGGCCCGCTGCCGGCCGGCGGGTTCCGCGTGGAGGCGCGGCTGCCGGTGGGGGTGAGACCATGAGCGTCCGCGTGGTGATCGCCGACGACCAGGACCTGATCCGGGCCGGCCTCGCCATGATCATCGACGCCCGGCCGGACCTGACCGTGGTGGGTGAGGCCGCCGACGGGGTCGAGGCCGTGGCCGTGGCGAACCGGACCCGTCCGGACGTGGTGCTCATGGACGTGCGGATGCCCCGGCAGGACGGCATCGCCGCCACCCGGGAGCTGGTGTCCGGCGGCAACCCGGCCCTTGTGGTCATGCTCACCACCTTCGACCTCGACGAGCACGTGTACGCGGCGCTGCGCGCCGGGGCCAGCGCCTTCCTGCTCAAGGACACCCGCCCGGCCGACCTGGCCGAGGCGGTGCGGGTGGTGGCCCGCGGCGAGGCGCTGCTCGCGCCGACGGTGACCCGCCGGCTGCTCGACCGGTTCGCCGACCGGCTGCCCGGCGGGGCCGCCGACCGGGGGCGACTGGCCGCGCTCACCGCCCGCGAGGTCGAGGTGCTGACGCTCGCCGCGCGGGCACTGTCCAATGCGGAGATCGCCGAGCGGCTGTTCCTGAGCACCGCCACCGTGAAGACGCACGTCTCCGCCGTGCTCACCAAACTCGGCCTGCGCGACCGGATCCAGGCGGTGGTCTTCGCCTACGACGTCGGGCTGGTGCGCCCCGAGCCGCCCCGCTGACCCACCTGCCGGTCGAGCCGGGTGCGGTGCACGCCCTCGCGCAGCTCGTCGTCCCCCATCACGAGCCACACCAGGCCGCAGTCCTGCGGGCCGGTGACGTCGACCTGGCAGAGGGTGCACGGTTCGCCGGGGCGGATCGGGCAGCTCGCCGCCGGCCGGGGCGCACGCGTCGCGGTGCTCACGCCTCCAGCGTGCCGCGCCCGCCGGGGTGCCCGTCAGGGCTGTTGGTCCCCTCCCGGGACCCTCGAGCCGACCCGGACGGGACGGCCTCCGCCGGGCCGAACCGGACAGACAGGCCGGGGACCGTCCGGACGGGACGTCCCGCGCGCGGCGGGATGTCGCGTCCAGCCCCGCCGTCCGGGCTGGGCGGGCATGTCCGTCGCACCCGGGAGCGACCGGGAACACGTGACGGCAACGAAGATTTCTCAATTACGCCTAGTGACCGTCGCAACCCTCCTAGTGTTGGCCACACCGGTGCTAGTCACGGAGTTGGCCACCCGAACGACGTCCCACGCAGACAGCGGACGAAAAGTGAGGGAAGACGCGGATGAAGGCAAAGACAGTTCTCGGATCGGCGGCGGTCGGCGTGGGCCTCGGCACACTGCTGCTCCCGGCCGCCGCCCTCGCGGACACCACCGTCTCGCCGGCCACCACCCCGGTCGGCGGGACCGTCGTGCTCACCACGACGTCGTGCAACCCGAAGGCGGGTGACGCGCTCTTCCGCGTCACCGGTCCCAACCGGGACCAGAACGTCAGATCCACCACCGCCGCGGCGGGCGGCGGCCTGAGTGCCGAACTCTTCACCGCCGGGTTCACCCTCGGCACGTACACGGTCACCGCCACCTGCGGCGACGGCACCAACGGCGGCACGGCCAGCTTCACGGTCACCCCGATCGGCGGCGCGCAGGCCGGCGCCGGCGGCCGGGACGGCGACACCGGCGTGCTGGTCGCGGGCGGCGCGCTGGCCGCCGCGGCGGTCGCCGGCGGGACCTACGTGCTGGTGCGCCGCCGCCGGCGCGCGACCGCCGTCGCCTGACGGCCCGCCACACCATCCCTGAGCGGGTGCCCGCGCCGGTCGGACCGGCGCGGGCACCGCGTCCACGACGGACGGAGGTGGAACCCTGTCGTCGCAGCGCCACCCCGCGGGCGGGCCGTCGCGAGCCCGCACGGCCGCACTCGTCGCCGCGCTCACCCTGGCCGGCGCCACCGGCGCCGGGCTGCTCGCCGCCGGCCTCGGCACCACCGCCCACCCACCGCCCCAGCCGGGCGCCTCGGCCGCGCCGACCGCCGAGCGCTCCGGCTCGCCCGGCCCGGTGCTCCCCCGCTCGGAGCCGGTCCGCGTCACCATCCCCCGCATCCGCGTCGACGCCGACGTCGTCCCTGTCGCCACGGACACCAGCGGCGCGCTGGAGGTGCCGCCGCTGGACCATCCGGAGATCGCCGGCTGGTACCGCCGCGGCCCCACCCCCGGCGAGTCCGGCAACGCCGTGCTGGTGGGACACGTCGACTCGCTGCGCGGCCCGGCGGTCTTCTTCGACCTCGGCCGGCTGCGCCCCGGGGACACCGTCGAGGTCACCCGGGCCGACGGCCGGGTCGCGGTGTTCACCGTGGACGGCGTCGGGGCGTACCCGAAGGAGCGCTTCCCCACCGAGCGGGTGTACGGCGGCGGCGCCGAGGCCCGGCTCCGGCTGATCACCTGCGGCGGCCGGTTCGACCCGCGCAGCGGCAGCTACCCGGACAACATCGTGGTCTTCGCCACCGCCGCCCGCTGACTCGGGGCGGACACCGCCGGAGCGCCGGCAGGCCGTACGGTGGGCCGTCAGTTCCTGGGCGGTGGAGGTGCGCGGTGGACCGGTCGGCGGTACGGACCCGGCGGCGCGGGCGGCTGTTGCCCGGTCTCGTCGCCCGCCTGCTCGGGCGCACCGACGCGGCGACCGGGCCCACGCCGCGCCGGGCAAACCCGGACGCCGTGGTCGACTGCGCGGTCTACGTGGCCGGCCGCCGGGAGCCGGGCCGGCCGCACTACGCCGACGCGTACGACCGGGCCCGCCGCACCCGGCGGGCCTTCGTCTGGCTCGGCCTGCACGAGCCGGGCCCCGCCGTGATGGCCGCGGTCGGGCGGACGTTCGGGCTGGACGAGCTGGCCGTGGCGCAGGCCCTCGCCGACGGGCACCGGCCCACCGTGCAGCGGCACGGCGAGGTGACGCTGCTGGTGCTGCGCACGGCCGGCTACGTGGAGCACACCGAGCTGACCGCCACCTCCGAGGTGATCGACACCGGGGACGTGATGGTGTTCCTCGGCGACCGGTTCGCGCTCACCGTCCGGCACGGCGCGACGGGCGCGCTGACCCCGGTGCGCGAGGGCGTGGAACGCCGGCCGGGCGTGCTGGCCGAGGGGCCGTGGGCGGTGGCGTACGCGGTCTGCGCCCGGATGGTCGATCTCTACCTGGAGGTCGCCGGCCATCTGGAACGGGACCTGGAACGGGTCGAGGAGAGCGTCTTCGCCCGTGACCGGGACGCCGACATCCAGCACATCTACCAGCTCAAGCGGGAGGTGGTGGAGTTCAAGCGGGCGGTGCTGCCGTTGCAGGCGCCGCTGCGCGCGCTGCTGGAGCAACGGGGCGAGGGCCCGCCGCCGGCGCTGCACCGCTGGTTCGCCGACGTGGACAGCCGGCTCACCCGGGCCGTGGACCGGATCGGCGCGTACGACGAGCTGCTCAACTCGATCCTCCAGTCCCGGCTGGCGCAGCTCGCCGTGGAGCAGAACAACGACATGCGCAAGATCGCGGCCTGGGCGGCCATCGCCGCCACGCAGACGGCGGTGGCCGGGGTCTACGGAATGAACTTCGCGCACATGCCGGAGCTGGGCTGGCGGTACGGCTACGCGGGCGCCCTGCTGCTCATGGCGACGGCCGCGGTCACCCTGCACCGGCTGTTCCGGCGCTCCGGCTGGCTGTGAGGGGTCACGGACCGGCCAGGTCGGACAGTTCGGCGTCGAGCAGCTCGGCGAGTCGGTCGACCCGCCCCGGGTCGGACTCGGCCGTGATGCCCCGGCTGGGCATCTCCACGGTCATGAGCAGGTAGAGGTGCAGCCGGTAGAGCCCGAGCCGGCGGCGCGCCCCGGCGTCCAGCGGGAACGGCGCGACCGCCCGGTAGGCCCGGACCAGGGGGTCGTCCGGCTCGTCCTCGGCGCGCCGGAACAGCAGCGGCGACACGAGGTCCAGCAGCGGGTCGCCCCAGAGGTGGCGTTCGCCGTCGACCAGCCCGCTGAGCCGGGGCGTCCCGCCGGGGCCGTCGACCGCCAGGACGTTGCCGGCCCAGCCGTCGAAGTGCAGCAGCGCCGGGCGGCGTACCGCGTCGAGGACGTGGGCGTGCCTGTCGACCAGCTCGCGGATCCGGGCCGCCGGCACGGGCAGCGGCACCGCCCAGTCCGCCGCGTCGGCGAGCAGGTCGTCCAGCATGGCCGTGAACGCGCCCCGCCACGTGGGCGCGCCGGTCCGGTCGCCGTCGTAGCCGTGGCGGTCGCCGGTGACGCCGTGCAGCGTGGCGAGCGCGCGGCCGAGCTCGGCCCGGACCGGGCCCACCTCGGCGCCGGCCCGGGTCAGGTCCCACAGGGTGCGGCCGGGCAGCAGGCCGGTGAGCAGCCAGTCGCCGAGCACCGGGTCGCGGCCGTGGTGCAGCAGCGGCGGCACCGGCACGGCGGGCGCCCGCGCGGCGACCAGCCGCAGGTAGCGGGCCTCCGCCCCGATCATGTCGCGCTCGTAGCGCAGCAGCGGCACCTGCGGCGGCGGCCCCACCTTGAGCACCACGGCCCGCCCGCCGTCGAGGGTGACCCACCAGACGGCGGCGAACCCACCACCGGCCAGCGGCCCGCAGTCGGCCACCACGGGGGTGGGGCCGAGCGACGCGGCCAGGTAACGCTGGACCTGGTCGGGATCGAGGCGGCGTTGCGTCGGGCTCATGTTCCGCACCACGCTAGCGGCCGAGCCGTGCGGGCGCTGTCCCGGAACGGCCGGGCCGGGTTCCGTAGGCTGGCCCGCATGATGTGGCGGCGGTACGTGGCGATCGGCGACAGCACCACGGAGGGGCTGGACGACCCGGACGAGGCGGGCGGCTACCGGGGCTGGGCCGACCGGTTCGCCCTCGCGGTGGCCCGCGCCCAGGGCGGCCTGGAGTACGCCAACCTCGCCATCCGCGGCCGCACCACCGCGCGGATCCGCGCCGAGCAGCTGCCGGTGGCGCTGGAGCTGGCCCCCGACCTGGCGACCGTGGTGGCCGGCATGAACGACGTGCTGCGGCCGTCCTTCGACGCCGACCGGGTGGTCGAGGACGTACGCGCCATGCAGCGGGCGCTGGTCGGCCAGGGCGCCACCGTGCTCACCTTCACCCTGCCCGACCCGGCGCCGGTCATGCCGCTGGCCCGCCCACTGCGGGGCCGGGTGCTGGCGCTGAACGAGGCGGTCCGCGCGGCCACCGCCGAGACCGGGGCCACCCTGCTCGACCTGGGCGCGCATCCGGTGGCCTCCGACCCGCGCCTGTGGAGCGACGACCGGCTGCACGCCAACTCGGCCGGCCACGAGCGGATCGCCGCGGCGCTCGCCCACACCGCCGGCCTGCCCGGGTACGACGACTCGTGGTCGCACCCCCTGCCGCCGGCCGCCCGGCGCCCCCGCCACGAGGCGGTCCGCGCCGAGCTGGCCTGGACCCGGCGGCACCTGCTGCCCTGGCTCGGCCGGCACCTGCGCGGGCGTTCCTCCGGCGACGACCGGGTGGCGAAGCGGCCGGTGCCACTGCCGGTGGACCTGCCGGCGGCCTGAACAGTCCGACCACGCCGGCCTGAGGTACCGAACCCGGCTGCGACCCTGCTCAGAGGTTGCCATGCGGTGAACAGGTGACGAGGATCACTCGAAGGATCGGTCCCCGGCCTCGATGGACGGAGACCTGGCGACAAAGGAGTCCCGATGCCTGATCTCCACCGGCGCACCCTGCTGCGCGGCGCCGCCGTCGCGGCCGGCGGCGCCGTCCTCGGCGGCCCGTTCATCGGGTTCGTGGCGCGTGGCGAGGCCGGCGCGGTCGGCCGGCGTCCGGCGCCCGACCCGACCCTGGGGCCCGTGCCGGACCTGCGCGACGGCACGGTCCGCCTGCACCTGCCCGACGGCTTCCAGTACCGCTCGTTCCACGACACCGAGTTCCCCGTGACGCTGGACGACGGCACGCGGCTGCCCGGCCGGCACGACGGGATGGGCGCCTTCCGCGGGCCGGACGGCACCGTCCGGCTGGTACGCAACCACGAGGTGAACAACCCCGGCCCCGCCTTCGGCGACGCCGCCGCGGCGTACGACCCGATGGCCCAGGGCGGCACCACCACGGTCGAGGTCACCCGCCACGGCGAGGTCCGGCGCTCGTGGACCAGCCTGAACGGCACCATGATGAACTGCTCGGGCGGTCGGATGCCCTGGGGCAGCTGGATCACCTGCGAGGAGACGGTCAACGGGCCGGACGTCGGCCCGGACTTCACCGGGACCTCCAACGTGCCGCTCACCCAGCCGCACGGCTTCGTCTACGAGGTGCCCGCGGACGGGCAGTCGGACCGGGCGCCGATCACCGCCGCCGGCCGCTTCGCGCACGAGTCGGTGGCCTACGACCCGCGCGGCGGGCACCTGTACCTGACCGAGGACAACTTCGGCTACCCGTCCGGCTTCTACCGGTACACGCCGCCGGTGGACCCGATGCGGTCCGGCCGGCTGGCCGACGGTGGCCGGCTGCAGATGCTCGCGGTGCGCGGTCGCCGCAACCTGAACCTGGCCGCGGCGCAGCGGCGGCACGCGACGTACCCCGTGCAGTGGGTGGACATCGACGACCCGGCGCCGCGGTTCCCGTACACCCCGGGCCAGGCCGCGCCGACGACGAACGACCAGGCGCTGACGTACGTCTCGCGGCAGGGCTGGGACCGGGGCGCCGCCTACTTCTCCCGCCTGGAGGGGTCGGCGTACGACGACGGCGTCGTCTACTTCACGGCCACCCAGGGCGGCGGCCCGGCCGAGACGTCGACCGGCCCCGTCGCCGACGGATTCGGCAACGGGCACGGCCAGGTGTGGGGCTACGACTGCCGGGCGCAGGTGCTGCGGTTGGTGTACGAGTCGCCCGGGCCCGATGTGCTGGACTTCCCGGACAACGTGACCACCAGCCCGCGCGGCACGCTTGTGGTCTGCGAGGACAACGTGAACGACAACTACGTGCGCGGGCTCACCCCGCGCGGCGACTTGTTCGACATCGCGTTGAACCGGTTGGTCAGCAGCACCGGAGCGGACCGGTCCAACGACGAGTTCGCCGGCTCCACCTTCAGCCCGGACGGGCACACCCTGTTCGTCAACATCCAGGCGAGCCGGGGGATGACGTTCGCGATCTGGGGTGACTGGTCCCGGATCGGGGTCTGAGACGCCGGCCGCGGCGGGTGGGGCGGCCCACCCGCCGCGGCCCGGTCGGGCTCAGGTGTGCTCGACCGGCCGGCGGGTACGCGCCCGCTTCAGTTCGAAGAACCCGTCGGTGCCGGCGACCAGCAGCACCCCGTCCCAGAGCCGGCCGGCGTCCTCGCCGCGCGGGATCGGCGCGACGACCGGCCCGAAGAAGGCATGCATCCGCCCGTCGGCGCCGGTGACGTGGATGGTCGGCGTCCCAAGGTCCTCGCCGACCGGCGCCAAGCCGGCCCGGTGGCTGGTCAGCAGGGCCTCGTCGTGGTCGGTGGTGTCGGCGGCGTCGGCCAGGTCGACGGAGAGGCCGACCTCGCTCAGCGCCGCCGTGTACAGCTCCCGGCCGATGGGGGCGCGCTCGTGGTGGATCCGCTCGCCGAGCGCGGTGTAGAGGTCGCCCAGCACCTCCGGGCCGTACTTCTGTGCGGCGGCCACGCAGACCCGGACCGGGCCGAGGCCGGGCTTCAGCCATTCCCGGTACCACTCCTCCAGGTCCTCGCGGCCCTCGTTGAGCAGCGACAGGCTCATCACGTGGAAACGGATCGGCACGTCGCGGACCCGCGCCACCTCCAGCAGCCAGCGGGAGGCGTTCCAGGCCCACGGGCAGCGCGGGTCGAACCACATGTCGGCGGTCGTCATGGTCGTCCAGGTCCTCTCGTCCGGCGATGTCGATCCGACGCTAGAGGGGCGATCGGCCCATCGGCAGGGCCGATCCGCGTGCGTTCTGCTGGGCCAATCCACCGACGGGTTTGACCACCGGCGCGCCGGGAAGACACGCGCGCCGCGCGGGCCGGCCGGCCCGACGTCGCCGGACGGCGCCCACACCCGTCCGGGCCGCGGCGGACCGCGAGGAGGCACGATGGCCCAGGCGGCCACCAGACCGAGCAGCGCCAGGAAAGCCACCGGGGCCCGCAAGGCCCCGATGCCGAACAAGGCGGCGGCGAAGAAGGCCGCGACCGCCACCAGGCGGGCGACCGGGGCGACCGCCGCCAAGACCCCCGGCGGGAAGCCGACCCCGACCACCGCGCGGGTGGCGCGGAAGAAGACCACCTCCGCCACCACCGCCACGCCCACCCGGAAGCCCACCGCCAAGGCGGTCGCCGCGAAGAAGACCACCACGGCGGCGAAGAAGGCCCCCGCCACCAAGGCCGCCGCCAAGAAGGCGCCCGCCAGGAAGGCCGTGGCGAAGAAGGCGCCCGCCAAGAAGACCGTGGCCAAGAAGGCGCCCGGCACCAGGAGAACGGTGAAGAAGGCGCCGGCCACGCGGACCACGGCGAAGAGGTCGCCGGCCGCCAAGGGCACGGCCCACGCGACCACCGTCAAGAAGGCCGCCGACCGCGCCGCCGAGGCCCGCCGGGTCGCCGGGACGCGGACGCCGGCGAGGAAGGCCACCACCATGGAGTCGTTCGGCAACCGGCGAACGGCCCGGACGAGCGCCCGGTGAGCCGTCGGCGAGAATGACCGGATGGCGAAACGCGGTGCCCGCCGGAGCGCGGCCGACCCGACCGACGGGCCCTGTCCGTGCGGCTCCGGCCTGCCGTACGCGGACTGCTGCGGGCCCATCCACCGGGGCGTCGCGGCGGCGGCCACCGCCGAGGCGCTGATGCGCTCGCGGTACAGCGCCTTCGCCGTGGGTGACGCCGACCACCTGCTGCGCAGCTGGCACTCCACCACCCGGCCGCCCCGGCTGGGGCTGGACCCGGGCACCCGGTGGACCCGGCTGGAGGTGCTGGAGACGGACCGGGGCGGGTTGTTCGACACCGAGGGCACCGTCGCGTTCCGCGCGCACTACCGCGAGGCCGGCCGGCCCGGCACGGTGGCCGAGCACAGCCGGTTCGTCCGGGAGGACGGCCGCTGGGTCTACCTGGACGCCCTACCCGGGTGACCGCCGGCCGGCGGTGATCCGCCCACCGGCCGGCGGACGCCCGTCAGGGTCCGGCGACCGCGGCCCGCGTCGGCAGGCCGAGCAGGTCCACCGCCCTCCGGACCAGTTCCTCCGGCGGCGCCGCCACCTCCAGCACCACGCCGGACTCGTCCGGCCCCAGGTGCTCCAGGATCGCCCGCTGGGAGTCGAACAGGCTGGCCGGCATGTAGTGGCCGACCCGCCGGTCCAACCGGTCGCGGATCAGCTGGGCGGCCCCGTCGAGGTGCAGGAACTCCACGTTCGCCGGCCCCTGCCGCAGCACGTCCCGGTACGCGCGCTTCAGCGCCGAGCAGGTCAGCACGGTGGACACCCCCTCGGCGTGCCGGTCGGCCATCCAGCCGGCCAGGGCGCGCAGCCAGGGCCACCGGTCCGCGTCGGTCAGCGGGACGCCGGCCCGCATCTGGGCCACGTGCGCCTCGGTGTGGAACTCGTCGGCCTCGGCGAACCGCAGTCCGGTCAGCTCGCTGATCCCCCGGGCCACCGTCGTCTTGCCCGCCCCGGACACGCCCATCACCACGATGTGCCGGGTGGGCGGCCGCTCACCAGTCATGGACGGTGCCGTCCTTGAGCCGGTTGAACGGCAGGTACGCCGGCTGGTACGGGAACCGGGCCGCCGCCTCGTCGTCGAGTTCCACGCCGAGGCCGGGCTGCTCGCCCGGGTGCAGGTAGCCGTCGGTGAAGGTGAACGACTGCCGGAACACCTCGTTGGTGAGCGGGCCGTGCTGCATGTACTCCTGGATGCCGAAGTTGTGGATGGCCAGGTCCAGGTGGAGCGCGGCGGCCATGCCGACCGGCGAGATGTCGGTCGGGCCGTGGATGCCGGACTTGATCTGGTACTGGGCCGCGTAGTCCAGAAGCTTGCGCATGGCGGTGATGCCGCCGGTGTGGGTGACGGCGGACCGGACGTAGTCGATGAGCTGTTCCCGGATCAGCGTCTGGTAGTCCCACACCGTGTTGAAGACCTCGCCGATGGCCAGCGGCGTGGTCGTGTGCTGGCGGACCAGCCGCAGCGCCTCCTGGTTCTCCGCCGGGGTGCAGTCCTCCAGCCAGAACAGGTCGTACGGTTCGAGCGCCTTGCCCAGCTTCGCGGCCTGGATGGGGGTCATCCGGTGGTGGCCGTCGTGCAGCAGCGGCAGCTCGGGGCCGAACTCGTTGCGGACCGCCTCGAACACCGCGGGCAGGTGGCGCAGGTAGGCGCGGGTGTCCCAGTCCTCCTCGGCGGGCAGCGGGATGCGCTGGGCGGGCTCGTAGTCGTAGCGCTTGCCGTCGACGCTGGGCTGGGCGGCGACGCCGTACACGGCGTTGATGCCGGGCACCGCGGTCTGGACCCGGATCGACCGGAAGCCCAGCTCCAGGTGCGCGCGGATGGAGTCGAACAGCTCGGGCAGGTCCCGGCCGGAGGCGTGCCCGTACGCCATGATCCCGGTGCGGGACGCGCCGCCGAGGAGCTGGTAGAGCGGCATCCCGGCGGCCTTGGCCTTGATGTCCCAGAGGGCGACGTCGACGGCGGCGATGGCGGCCATGGTGACCGGCCCGCGCCGCCAGTAGGCCGACCGGTACAGGAACTGCCAGGTGTCCTCGATGCGGTGCGGGTCGCGCCCGATGAGCAGGGGGACGACGTGGTCGGCCAGATAGGACGCGACGGCCAGCTCACGGCCGTTGAGGGTGCCGTCGCCCAGCCCGGTGACGCCCTCGTCGGTGGTGATCCGGAGGGTGACGAAGTTGCGGTCGGGGCTGGAGACGATCACGTCCGCTGCGACGATCTTCACGCGGGTGCCTTTCTCGGGGTGGGTCAGCGAAGGGTGTCGCCGGGTTGCCGGGAGTCCAGGAGGGACAGCTCGTCCCGGCGCGGCAGCGTCTCCCAGTCGCCGTGTCCGGCGACGGCGAAGGCGCCGAGGGTGACCGCGCGGCGCAGCCGCCCGGCCAGGTCGAGCCCGTCGAGGTGACCGGAGAGGTAGCCGGCCGTGAAGGCATCCCCCGCGCCGACGGTGTCGACCGCCGTCACGGGCAGCGCCGCCGCGTGCCGGCTGCCGTCCCGGGTGTACGCGCGGGCGCCGTCGCCGCCGAGCTTCACCAGCACGGTCGACACGCCCCGGTCCAGCAGCCCGGCGGCCAGCGTCTCCTCGTCGGCGCCCGGCGCGCCGACCAGGTCCAGCTCGTCGGCCGAGGCGACCACCACCGAGGCGTGCCCGGCGAGCGGGGTGAGCACGGCCCGCGCGTCGTCCCGGGACCACAGCTTGGCGCGGTGGTTGACGTCGAGGCAGACCAGCGTCCCGGCCCGGACGGCCGTCTCGGCGGCCCAGGCGGTGGCCTCCCGGGCGCGGTCCGAGAGGGCCGGGGTGATCCCGGTCAGGTGCAGCACCCGGGCGCCGGCCGCCAGGGCGGGCCGCAGGTCGTCGACGCCGAGCGCCGACCCGGCCGAGCCGGCCCGCTGGTAGAGCACCCGGGTCAGGTCGGCGGTGCGCCGCTCCAGGAACATGAGCCCGGCGGGGCGCTCCCGGTCGCGGACCACGTGCGTCACGTCGACGCCCTCGGCACGCAACTGGCGCAGCAGGAATCCGCCCAGCTCGTCGGCGCTGACCCGGCCGGCGAAGGCCGCCCGGTGGCCGAGCCGGGCCAGCCCGATGGCCACGTTGGCCTCGGCCCCGGCCAGGTGCGGGGTGAGCGGGCCACCGGTCGTCAGCGGCCCGGTCGACCGCAGCGAGACCAGCGCCTCGCCGAAGGTGAGCAGGTCCACGCCGGTCATGCGGCGGCGGCGAGGTCGGCCGTGCCCCGGCGGGCGGGGTGGGTCCGGGCGCGGAGGTCGGCGGCGCTCATGCGACGGCGGCCAGGTAGGCGCGGGCCCGGGCGCGGAGGGCGTCGAGGTCGCCGCCGGAGGCGGCGTCGCCGACCAGCGGGCCGCCGACGCCGACGGCGATCGCCCCGGCCGCGAGGTAGCCGGGCAGCTCGGCCAGCCCCACCCCGCCGACCGCGACGAACGGGATGTCCGGGAACGGGTCGCGCAGCGCCTTCAGGTACGCCGGGCCGCCCAGCGAGGCCGGGAAGAGCTTCACGGCGGCGGCTCCCGCCCGGACGGCGGCGTACGCCTCCGTCGGAGTGAGCGCGCCGGCGGCCACCGGCAGCCCGCGGCGGGCCGCCTCGCCGATGGAGTCGACGACGGCCGGGGTGACGACGAACTGCGCGCCGGCCGCGGCCACGTCGGCGACGGCGGCGGGGGTGAGCACGGTGCCCGCGCCGACCAGCGAGCCGGGCGGGGCGGCGGCCCGGATCGCGGCGATGGCGTCCAGCGCGCCGGGCGTCGTCAGGGCCACCTCGACCACGCGGACACCCTCGGCGAGCAGGGCGGTGCCGGTGGCGATGGCGGCGGCCGGGTCGGTGCCGCGGATGACCGCCAGCAGGCGGGTGGCGGCGAGTTCGGCGGTGAGGTCGAGGGTCATGGTCACCATTCCGCGTAGGAGCCGTCCCGGTGCCGCCACATGGGGCTGCGCCAGGCGTGGCCGCGCTGGTCGGCGGCGCGCACCGCCGCCTCGTCGATCTCGATGCCCAGCCCGGGCGCCGTGAGCCGCTCGACGTAGCCGTCCACGAAGGTCAGGGGCGTCTTGTCCAGGCAGTAGTCGAGCACCTCGGCGCCGAGGTTGTAGTGGATGCCGATGCTCTGTTCCTGGATCAGGTAGTTCGGCGTGGCGAAGCCGACCTGGAGGCAGGCCGCCAGGGCGATCGGGCCGAGCGGGCAGTGCGGGGCCAGCTGGACGTCGTACACCTCGGCCAGCGCGGCGATCTTGCGGACCTCGGTGATGCCGCCGGCGTGCGAGAGGTCCGGCTGGGCGACCGCGATGCCGGCCTGGAGCACGGGCAGGAACTCCTGCCGGCTGTAGAGCCGCTCCCCCGTGGACACCGGGGTCGTGGTGGAGCGGACGAACTCGCCGATCAGGTGCGAGTTCTCCGGCACCACCGGCTCCTCCAGGAAGAACGGCCGGTAGGGCTCCAGCAGCGGGGCGACCCGGCGGGCGCTGGCCAGGCTGAACCGGCCGTGGAAGTCGACCGCGACGTCCCGGTGGTCACCGAGCACCTCGCGGGCGGCGGCCACCCGCTGGACGACGCCGTCGAGTTCGGCCACCGAGGCCACCGCGCTCATCCGGCCGGAGGCGTTCATCTTGACCGCGGTCAGGCCGGTTTCGAGGGCGGCGCTGATCTGGTCGCGCACCTCGCCGGGCTCGTCGCCGCCGACCCAGCCGTACACCCGGATCCGGTCCCGGACCGGGCCGCCGAGCAACTGGTGCACGGGCGCGCCCCAGTGCTTGCCGGCGATGTCCCAGAGCGCCTGGTCGAGACCGGCCACGGCGCTGGCCAGGATCGGCCCGCCCCGGTAGAACGACCCCTTGGTGAGCACCTGCCAGTGGTCCTCGATGCGCAGGGCGTCCCGGCCGACCAGCAGTTCGGCGAGCTGGTCGACGGCGGCGCGGACGGTCTCGGAGCGGCCCTCGCAGGTGGCCTCGCCCCAGCCGACGATCCCGGACTCGGTCTCCACCCGGACGAAGAGCCAGCGGGGCGCGACCAGGAAGGTCTCGATGCGCGCGATGGTGGTCACGGTGCTCAGCCCTTCGTCGCGCCGGCGGTCAGGCCGGAGACCACGTACTTCTGCACGAACAGGGCGATCACCATGATCGGCAGGGTGACCACGGTGGCCGCCGCCATGAGGCCGCCCCAGTCGATGCTGGCGTACCCGACGAAGTCGAAGATCGCCACCGGGAGGGTCTTGGTGTCCGCGCCGGAGAGGACCAGGGCGAACATGAAGTTGTTCCAGGAGAAGATGAAGGACAGGATGCCGGCCGTGGCGATGCCGGGCACGGACAGCGGCAGGGTGATCCGGCGGAACGCGCCGATGTGGGTGAGCCCGTCGACGAGCGCCGCCTCCTCCAGTTCCTCCGGCAGGCCGTCGAAGAAGCCCATCATGATGTAGACGATCAACGGCAGCGAGACGAACATGTGGCTGAGGATCAGCACGGTGAAGCCGCCGACCAGCTGCAGGTTCGAGAAGACGTAGTACCAGGGCACCAGCAGCGAGACGCCGGGGATGACCCGGGCCATCAGCACGACGAGGGCCGACTTCTTCATGTTGAACCGGCTCATCGAGTACGCGGCCGGCACCCCGAGCAGCAGCGACAGCACGGTGGCGGCGAACGCCACCCACAGGCTGTTGCCGATGAACTGGACGTAGTGCGACTGCTTGAGCACCGTCGCGTAGTTGTCCAGGGTGGGCGAGAAGACCAGCGCCTTGCCGGTGTCGTAGATGTCGACGTTGGTCTTGAACGACGCGGCGATCATCCAGAGCAGCGGCGTGACCAGCGACAGCACCACGACGACGAGCGCCACCACCCGGAACACCCGGTACGCGGGACCGGCCTTCATCGCTTGGCCTCCTTGCGCCGGGCGGTCAGGGCCCACATCGACCCGATGATGATCAGGAAGAAGAGGATGAGGACGGTGGACGAGACGCCGTACTCGTTGTAGTCGAAGCTCAGCCCGTAGGCGTACACGTTGAGGGTCTCCACCTCGTGGAAGGAGCCGCCGCCGCGGCCCTTGGTGGCGTAGAGGATGTCGAAGGTCTTCAGGGCGTCGATGCCGCGCAGCAGGATCGCGACGATCACCGTGGGCATGAGCAGCGGCAGGGTGACGTGCCGGAACCGCTGCCAGCTGCTGGCGCCGTCGATCCGCGCCGCCTCCTGGGGTTCCTCGGACAGCGAGCTCAGTCCCGCGAGCAGGATCAGCACCACCATGGGCGTCCACTGCCACACGTCGATGAAGATCGTGGTGGGCAGGGCGGAGTGCTGGCCGGCGAGCCACGGCTGCGGGCCGATGCCGACCCAGCCGAGCACCTGGTTGGCCAGGCCGATGTTCGGGTCGAAGATGAGCCGCCACATCATGCCGACCGCGACCGGGGTGGCGACCAGCGGCATGAGGATGGCGACCCGGACCCACTTCTGGCCCTTGAAGGGCCGCCACAGCAGCAACGCGATGGCCATGCCGAGGACCACCTCGAACAGCAGCGCGACGACCGTGAAGCCGGCGGTCCGGCCGACCGCCGGCCAGAACCGGTCGGTGTCGGACAGCACGTCGAGGTAGTTCTGGAAGCCCACGAACTCGCTCTCGGCGCGGACGGACCCCTCGGCGTCGGTGAGGCTGAGCCAGGCGGTCCAGCCCAGCGGGATCACGATCAGGGCGGCGACGAAGGCCATCGCGGGCGCGGCGAAGAGCCACTTGCGGTGGTCGTTGGCCCAGCGCACCCAGCCGGGCGTGTCGGGCATGACGCCGGCGCCGCCGGGCGCGCGGCGGGGGGTGGTGACGGTTGCCATGGGATCTCCGGGGTGGGCGGACCGACAGGGGTACGCGGGTGGCGGGGCGGGCCGCCCCACCACCCGCGCGCGTCTTACTTGGCCTCGTCGTCCAGGAACTTCTGGAAGGCCTCGTTGGCGGTGTCGGCCGCGGCCGCCGGGTCCTTGCCGGTGATCGCGTCGACGATCGGCTGACCGACCAGCTCGCGGGCCTGGCCGACCTTCACGACCACGGGCCGGTCGTGGGCGACGCCGCCCTGCGTGCTGGCGTTGATGGCCTCGACCAGGTCCTTCGGGTAGCTCGCGGTGCCCTCCGGGTTGGCCCAGACCGAGGTGCGCGCGCTCGGCACGCCGGCCTTCTGCTGGGCGAGGGTCTGCGCCTTGCCGGTCGCCCACTCGACGAACTTCCAGGCGTTGCTCTTGTTCTTCGAGGCGTCGTTGACGCCCAGCGCCCACGACGGGATGTTGTACGGCTTGGAGCCGGCCGGGCCGGCCGGGAACGGCGCGAAGCCGACGGTGTCGGACACCTTGGACTTGGCCGGGTCGGTGGCGTTCTTGTAGAGCGAGTTGGCCTCGGTGTAGAAGGCGGCCTTGCCCTGGGTGAAGATGGCCATCGCCTCGGGCCAGCTCATGTCGGTGCTGACGTTGGCCGGGCCGGAGTCCTTGATGAGCCCGCCGTAGAAGGCGTACGCCTGCTTGGCGGCGTCGCTGTTGACGGTCGCCTTGCCGCTGCCGTCGACGAAGTCACCGCCGAAGCTGTAGAGGAAGCTGGAGAACTGGGTGACCGCCGGCGACTTGCCGGTCCGGGCCACGAAGCCCGCGGTGCCCGGGACGCTGGCCTTGACCTTCGCGGCGGCGGTCTTCAGCTCGTCGAGGGTCTTCGGCGGGGCGCTCAGGCCGGCCTTGGCCAGCAGGTCCTTGCGGTAGTACAGGACCTCCTGCTCGGTGATGATCGGGACACCGACCGGCTTGCCCTCGTACGTGGTGGCCTCGACCGGGCCGGACTGGAAGTCGGAGTAGTCCCAGTCCTTGTTGGACTTGACGTGGTCGGAGAGGTCGGCCAGGTACTTGTTCTTGGCGAAGAGCTTCCCCTCCTGGAGGGGCCGGTACATCATCACGTCGAGGTCGGACGAGCCGGCGTTGAGCTTGACGTTGTACTGGTCGGAGAGCTGGTCCTCGCCGAGCTGGGTGATCTCGACCTTGAGCCCGGTCTGCTTCTCGAACTCGGGCAGGGCCGCCTTGATGTTCTCGGTCCAGACGTGGTTCGCCAGGGTCACGCGAACCGTCTTGGACGCGCCGCTGTCGTCGCCACCGCCGCCGCAGGCGGCCAGGCCCATGGCTGCGACCACGGCCAGAGACGTACCGAATATCGATCGACGTCGCACGTCATCTCTCCTTTTCTCGTGGTCGCCGCCCCGGGGGAAGAGCGCCACAACGCTGTAACGTCCGCTTAACCACGGGATGCTAGGCCGAAAAAGCTGATTTATTCAAGGGTCGATTGCTAACTGATATGCTCCGACCCGTGGATCACTCCTCCTCCGGGGGCGAGACCGGGCTGCACGCCCGCGTACTCGACGAACTCGGCACGGCCGTCTGTGGCGGCGAACTGGCCGCCGGCTCCGTGCTCAACATCGACGAGCTGGTCGACCGCCACGCGGTCTCCCGGTCGGTGATCCGCGAGGTCCTCCGGGTGCTCGCGTCCATGGGTCTCATCGAGACGCGCCGCCGGGTCGGTGTGCTGATCCGACCCGCCGAGGCGTGGAACGTCTTCGATCCGCAGGTGATCCGCTGGCGGCTCGCCTCCGCCGGCCGGATGGCGCAGCTCCGCTCGATCACCGAGCTGCGGACCGCGGTCGAGCCGCACGCCGCCTGGCTGGCCGCCGGACGGATCTCCCCCGACGACGCCAGCGACCTGGTCGGGGTCGCGGCGAAGATGTGGGCCGCCGGGCAGGCCGGGGACGAGGACCGGTTCCTGCGCCTGGACATCGAGTTCCACCGGCGGGTCCTGGCCGCCTCCGGCAACGAGATGTTCGGCAAGCTCCGGGAACTCGTCGCCGAGGTGCTCACCGGCCGGCACCACTACCACCTCATGCCGCACCACCCCGACCAGCAGGCGTTGCAGCTGCACGCCGACGTGGCCTCGGCGCTCCAGCGCCGCGACGGCGAAGCGGCCCGCCGCGCCATGGTGCAGATCATGGAGCAGGCGTTCGACGAGATGAAGTCGATGTGGGAGCAGACCACCGGCTGAGCCGGCGTTCCCACCGGGGACCGGATCGGGGCGTAGACTGGGCCTGGCGCAGTCCTGCGCCCCACCTCCATCCCGGTGCTCACGCCACCGGTCCCACGGAGGCAAAGGGGGCCCCGAGCCCTCGGGACGCGGTGCCGACAGGCACACCGACACGCCACATGCCCTGGGCGGGGTCGACGGAAGCGTGAGTCCTGCGACCACGCCCGTGGACAGGGAGCATGTGATGACGAGTCACAGGTCGTTCAAGGTCCGGGTACGAACCCGGATGGCGCGCACCGGCGAGAGCTACACGACCGCCCGCCGGCAGCTGCTGGCCCGGTCCGGAGCCGCCGTCGCGGCCCCGGAGCCCTCCTCCCCGGCCCGGACGCAGATGGACCGGGTCTCCGCCGCGTTGCTGCGCGAGCGCACCGGCCACGACTGGGACGAGTGGTTCGGCCGGCTCGACGCCTGGGGCGCGATCGACCGGACCCATACCGAGACGGCGCGCTGGCTGGTCACCGCGCACGAGGTGCCGGGCTGGTGGGCGCAGACCATCACCGTCGGGTACGAGCAGGCGCGCGGACTGCGCACCCCCGGCCAACGGCGCGGTGGCGGCTTCGAGGCCACCGGCACCCGCACGGTGGCGGTGCCGGTGGCGGTGCTGTTCGAGGCGTTCGCCGACGAGGCGGTACGCCGGCGCTGGTTGCCCGACGTGGCCGTCCGGGTCCGCACGGCCACCGCACCGAAGAGCTTCCGGGCGGACTGGGCCGGCGGGCCGAGCCGGATCGCCGTCGGCTTCACCCCGGTGAGCGGGACGAAGGCCCGGGTGGCCGTGCAGCACGAGAAGCTCACCGACGCCGCGGAGGCCGAGCGGCTCAAGGCGTACTGGCGGGACCGCCTCGCCGCCCTGAAGCAACTGCTGGAGCAGCCGGAGGTGACCCGATGAGCGGCGCGACGTTCGTCAACCTGCCGGTGGCCGATCTCGACCGGGCGGTGGAGTTCTTCACCGCCCTGGGCTTCACGGCCCGGCCCCGGCAGCCCGACGGGGACAGCGCGCAACTCGCCCTCGGCGAGACCACCCACCTGATCCTGCACACCCCGGCGGCCTTCGCCGCGTTCGCCGGTGCCGGGGTGTGCGACACCGCCACCAGCCGGGAGGTGATCGTCGGCCTCACCGTCGACCGGCGGGAGCGGGTGGACGAGCTTGTCGACGTGGCGGTCCTCGCGGGTGGCACGTCGCTCGGCCCCGGTCAGGACCTCGGGTTCATGTACATGCGCGGGTTCCGGGACCTCGACGGCCACCAGTGGTCGTTCCTGCACCTGCCCGACTGAGCCGGTGGTGGGGCCGGCGGCCGCCCGGCCGCCGGCCCCCACCGTCAGCCGAACGCGACCGCCGCCAGCCAGCGGTCCAGCAGCTTCGCGTCGCCGAGCACCTCGACCACCGCGGTGTCGACCGGGCGTCGCCGGTAGACCATCAGCAGCAGCTCGGCCACCGGGCCGCGAACCGCCACGGTGGCCTTCTCGTGCGCCCGCCGCCAGGCGAGCGTGTCCCCGGTGAGGTCCACGAGCCACTCCGCGCCCAGCTCGGCTGGCACGTCGGTGGCGTGGAGGTGCAGGGTGCGGTCGGGGCCGAGCAGGTCGCGCCGGTGCGGGAAGATGTCCAGCATCTGCGGCAGGGAGCCCAGCTCCAGCCACTCGTCCAGCGCGTCGACCGCCACCGCCGGGTCGACGGCGAAGTCCACGCCCAGGGCGAGGGCGGCGTCCGCCCGGTGCAGCAGTGTCTCGTGGGCGAACCGGCGCGCCCAGAACACCCCGGCGGCCGGCACCGGCATCGGCGTCCAGGTCGCCACGTCGGGGCCGGCCTCGCCGAGCGCGCCCGCCAGCGCGGCGGCGCTCTCCGCCAGCCAGGGGCCGACCACCGCCGGCTCCTCGCGGGCGTACGGGGACAGGTCGCGGAAGTGGGTGTCCGACGGCGGCCGCTCGGCCCGGGTGCGGACCACCTCGGCCGCCCAGCGCTGGCCGCCGCCGAGGTGGCGGGCCAGCTGGCCGACGTTCCACCCCGGGCAGGAGGCGACGGGCGTGGTCAGGTCGGCGCCGTCGAGGTGGGTGCGGAGCAGGTCGCTCTGGGCGACGATCTCGGCGCGGTGGCGGTCGAAGCTCAGGGCGGTCATCAGCCCAACCTAGTGGCCGCCCGGCCACCGCGGCGGGAGCCGTCGGCGGGTGTCTCGTCCGGGCCGGCGCCGCCGGTCAGGGGGTGCGGGGCACGGGCTGGGCCAGCGCGCCGATCTCCCGTGGCAGCTCCGACATGGCCTGCTCGAACTCGACGTGCCCGACCACCCGGTGCAGGGTCTGCAGCACCGCCCGCGCGCCCTTCTCGGCGATGTCCGGCGCCGTGCCGGCGCGGTCGGCGATGCGGCGCAGGAACTCGTCGTACCCGAACGCCTCCGGCTCCTCCGTGCGGGCCCGGGCCAGCAGCGGGCGCAGCTCGTCCGCCAGGTGGTCGGCCAGGTCGGCCGCCTCGCCGCCGCTGATTCGCTCGCCGAGGGTGCGCAGGGTGGCCTCGGTCAGGGATCGCGCCGTCTTCGCCGGGAGGCCCGCCCGGTCGGCCACCTTCGCCACGAACTCCAGCTCCGCCATTGCTCGGTCCTTCCGTCCCGGAGACCGCGTGGCTACCCGCAGGCGACCACCACAAACGACCGCCGGTCGGGCGAAAGCCGGGAAAACGGCGTCACCCCGTGCCACGGCGGCCAGGATCGGGACGTGGCTGCCAGGATGCCGACGCTCGTGCCGCCGATGCTCGCCGGGGCCGGCGCGCTGCCCACCGAGCCCGGCTGGGGGTACGAGTTCAAGTGGGACGGCGTGCGCGCGGTGGCGTACGTCGACGGCGGCCTGCGGCTGCTCAGCCGCAACGACCGCGACGTCACCCGGGCGTACCCGGAGCTGGGCGAGCTGGCCGACCTGCTGGCCGGGCGGCGGGCGGTGCTCGACGGCGAGATCGTGGCGCTCGACGGCGACGGCCGGCCCAGCTTCTCGGCGCTCCAGCGGCGGATGCACGTCCGCGCGCCGGCCGCCGCGCTGGTCGCCTCCACCCCGGTCCGGTACTACCTGTTCGACCTGCTGCACCTCGACGGGCGGGACACCACGGCACTGCCGTACACGGAACGCCGCGCCGCGCTGGAGGAGTTGGGGCTCATCGGCGGGAGTGTCGAGACACCGCCCTACTGGACCGGCCAGGCCGGCCGGGACCTGGCCACCGCGGCGGCCGAACTCGGCCTGGAGGGCGTGGTCGCCAAGCGGCTCGGATCGGCGTACGAGCCGGGCCGCCGGGGCTCGGCGTGGGTGAAGGTGCCGCTGAACGAGACCGTCGAGGTGATCGTGGGCGGCTGGAAGCCGGGCGCCGGCCGCCGCGCGGGCGCCATCGGGTCCCTGCTGCTCGGCATGTACGACGAACACGACCGGCTGCAGTACATCGGGCACGTCGGCACCGGCTTCACCCAGACCGTGCTGCGCGACCTGGCCGCCCGCCTGGAGCCGCTGGCCCGGCCGAACCCGCCGTTCGCCGATCCGGTCCCCCGCGACCAGGCCCGCCACGCCGTCTGGGTCGACCCCGTGCTGGTCGGCGACGTCACCTTCCGATCCTGGACGCCGGACCGCCGGCTGCGCCACCCGTCCTGGAAGGGGCTGCGCAGCGACCGGGACCCGGCGGAGATCCGGTTGCGGAGGTGACCCGGACCCCGGCCGGCCGCACGTGGCCGCACCGGCGGGCCGTCAGGCCAGGGCGCGGGCCGCGCTGACGATCGCGTGGGCGCCGATGCCCGCCCGGTCCATCTGCTGGGCCGGGGTACCGGAGCCGGGCAGCCCGCGTACCGCCAGGTGGCTCACCCGCACCGGCTCGGCCAGGTCGGCCAGCGACTCCAGCACGGCGGAGCCCAGCCCGCCCTGCGGGTAGTGGTCCTCGACCACCACCAACCGGCCGCCGGTGTCCCGGACGGCGTCGAGCAGCCGCTGCCGGTCGACCGGCTTGACCGAGTAGAGGTCGACGACCCGTGCGTCGATCCCCTCGCGGGCCAGCTCGTCGGCGGCCGCGAGGCAGTTGTGCACGGTCACCCCGGCGCCCATGAGCGCGACGTCGCTCCCCTCGCGGACCACCTTGCTGCCGCCGATCGGGAAGTCGTCCCCGTTGTCGTACAGCACCGGGTACTTGCCGCGGGTGGTGCGCAGGTAGCTGACGCCCTCGCAGTCGACCATGGCGGCGACCAGGGCCGCGCAGGAGACGGCGTCGCTCGGGTAGAGCACGGTCGACCCGTGCACGGCGCGCAGGGCGGCGAGGTCCTCCAGACCCATCTGGGAGGGGCCGTCCGGGCCGATCTCCACCCCCGCGTGCGAGCCGGCGAGGGCGATGTCGGCCCGGGAGATGCCGGCCATCCGGATGAAGTCGTAGGCGCGGGAGAGGAACGCGGCGAAGGTGGCCGCGAAGGGCCGGTAGCCGCGGACCCGCAGCCCCACCGCGGCGGCGACCAGTTGCTGCTCGGCGATGAACATCTCGAAGAACCGGTCCGGGTACGCCTCGCCGAACTTGTCGGCCCGGGTGGAGTCGCTGACCTCGCCGTCGAGGGCCACCACGTCCGGCCGGGCGGCGCCCAGCGCGCGCAGCGCGTCCCCGTACGCGTTGCGGGTGGCCACCTTCGCCCCCTTCTCGTACCGGGGCAGTTCCGGAGCCTTGCCGGCGGCGGGCGCGGGCGCCGGCGGCGCGGCGGCGGGCCGGGGGCCGGCGACCCGGATCTGCCGCACGCCGCCGAGGGCCTGGACGGCCCGCTCGGCCCGGTCCGGTTCGAGGGCCTTGCCGTGCCAGTCCGGCCGGTTCTCGATCTCCGGCACGCCCTTGCCCTTGACCGTCCGGGCGAGCACGACGGTGGGGCCGGTCGCCTGCCGGGCCCGCACGAACACCTCGTCGATGGCCGCCAGGTCGTGCCCGTCGACGACGAGCGGGTGACAGCCGAACGCCTCGACCCGCCGGCGGTAGGTGTCCAGATCCCACTCCAGCTCGGTCGGCCCCCGCTGGCCGAACCGGTTCACGTCCACGATCGCGGTGAGGTTGCGCAGCCCGTAGTGGCCGGCCTTGTCGAGGGCCTCCCAGATGGAGCCCTCGGCCGTCTCGCTGTCGCCGCAGAGCACCCAGACGTGGTACGGCAGCTTGTCCAGGTACTGCCCGGCCAGGGCGATGCCGACGCCGACCGGCAGCCCCTGCCCGAGCGAGCCGGTGGCGGTGTCCACCCAGGGCAGGACGGGGGTGGGGTGGCCCTGGAGGCGGGAGTTCGACTGGCGGTAGGTCTCCAGCAGCTCCTGCTCGCTGATCGCGCCGGTCGCCCGGAAGACCGCGTACAGCAGCGGCGACGCGTGCCCCTTGGAGAGGATCAGGTGGTCGTTGGCGCGGTTGCCCGGGTACGACCAGTCGTAGCGCAGGTGGCGGGAGACCAGCACCGCGAGCAGGTCGGCGGCGGACAGGCTGGACGTGGGATGGCCGGAGCCGGCCTGGGTGCTGCACCGGATCGAGTCGACCCGGAGCTGGGCGGCGAGTTCCGCCAGCCCGGTCAGTTCCTCCTCGCGCAGGGTGCGCTCTGCTTCCATCGTCACGCCGCGTCGCCTCCGTCCGGGCCGGGCCCAGGGCCGCTTCCGCCCATACGGTAATCATGAAACACCGGAATTGTCGGGCAACGACCTATTCGATGGAACCCGACGGGCGGGACGGCGGGTGGCCAGCCGGGCCGCCAGCAGCAGGTACGGCAGCACGGCCACCGCGAAGGCGACCGCGTTGCCGGCCGCGCCCGCCACGAGGCCGTACCCGGCGTAGACCGCGATGATGGCCAGGTCGGTGGCCATCCCCGCCACCGAGGTGACGGTCGCCCGGTCCGGCCCGCTGATCCGGGCCTGGAGCCGGACGTCGGCCAGCACGGTGGCGAGCTGGAACGCGGCGAACGAGACGCCGACCAGGACGAACCCGGCCGGGTGGCGGAGCAGGGCCCCCACGGCCAGGGCCAGCGCCGCGCCGGCCAGCAGGGCGGCGAAGCCGCGGTCGGTCAACCGCTCCCCCGCCGGGACCAGCAGCCCACCCAGCGTCGTGCCGGCCCAGACCAGCAGGAGCAGCAACGGCACGCCGGCCGCCGGAACCCCGGTGTCCCGGGCCAGCAGCGGCGTGTACTCGTCGAGGCCGCCCCAGACCGCGGCGACCGCCGGCACCAGCAGCAACGCCGCCCGCACCGACCGGTCGGCGCGGGCCTCGGCCAGCCCGCCGCGCAGGCTGGTCCACCAGCCCGGCTCGTCGGCATCGGGCTGGGCGGCGCGGGGCCGGGTCTCGCCGACCGGGCCGGGCTGGATCGCGCCGGCCGCGGCAGGTTGGATCGCTCCGGGCCGGGGCGCGCCGAGCGGGACCGCGTCGGCCCGGTCGTGGCCGGCCGGCTCCGGCGCGCGGTGCTCGGGGAACCGGGTGGCGACCGCCGCGGCGGCCAGGCACGCCGCCACGCTGGCCGCGCCGACCGCCGGATAGCCGCCGAGGGCCAGCACCGGGGCGGCCAGCCCCATGGCGGCGACCACCCCGAGCAGCTCGGCGGTCTTCGACCGGCCGGTCAGCCGGGCGTACCGGCCGGCGGCGCCGAGCCGGTCGAGTTCCGTCCAGACCAGCGCCTCCAGGGCGCCGGAGCGCAGCGCGCCGCCCGCGCCCCAGAGCAGGAAGCCGGCGGCGAACGCCGGGTAGGACGGGACGAGCACCCAGAGCGCGAAGCCGGCGGCGGCGAGCAGCGGGGCCAGGCAGAGCAGCAGCCGCCGGGAGACGGCGTCGGCCCAGGCGCCCGAGGGCACCTCCAGCAGGATGCCGGCGGCCGACCACAGCACGAAGAGCGAGGAGATCTGCCCGACCGACAGCCCGGTGTCGGCGAAGAGCAGCGCGTACACCGGATAGAGCAGGACCAGGTCGGTGAGGAACGCGTAGGCGTAGAGGGTGGCGGCGAGCCGGCGCTCGGCGGGCACGCGCGCGGAGACGATGAGCATGGGGCCTTCCCACGGGGACGTGACGGACACCGGAACGTGCGGTGTCCGCGGTGGCCCGCGGGCTCGACCCTCAGCAGGGCATCAATGTCGCCAGTGCATGCGGCGATGGTAGCCGCCCGTCCGGCGCCCGCGCCGCCCCGCGCGCACGGAACCGGGGTGGGACCCCGCAGGGCCCCACCCCGGTCGGTGGTCGGTCGGTCAGCGGCGGGACCGGTCCACGTCCGCCTGCGGGATGACCATGGTGGCCTCGCTGTCCGCGGCCTGCTCGGCCGTGGGCTGCCGCGGCATGGTGGGCTGGGTGCGGTCCGGGTCGCCGTACGGCGGCACCGGCTGGGTCGGCTCCGCGGCGCCGTACGGGGCGACCGGCTGGGTCCGGTCCGCCTCGGTCTCGCCGGCCAGCGGCCGGGTCAGCTCGGCCTCGGCGTACGGGCTGGTCGGCCCGGCGAACCGCGCCTCGACGTCCCGCCGCCCGGCCTGGTACGCCCGGGCGTGGGTGGCGATGGTGCGCGACTCCTCCTCGGCGCGGGCCAGCCAGTTCTCCCAGCGGCTCTGCATCGGGCGGACCAGGCCGCCGCCGACCCCGACGACGAGGATGCCGCCGACGGTGGCGAGCACGGCGATCAGCACCGGGGTGGTCACCGTGGTGGCGACGCCGATCTGGTTGAGCGCGGCGATGATGCCGAGGCCGAGGATGAACACCGAGGCGATGTTGGCGAGCACCCGGCCGTAGGAGAGGCCGCCGAGGGCGCTGGAGATGATGTCCTTGACCGCCTTGGCGATGGCCGCGGCGACCACCACGATGACGATGGCCACGAACGCCCGGGGCAGCCAGGCCACCACGCCGTGGATCAGGTCCGAGATCGGGTTCGGGCCCCAGATGCCGAAGGCGAGCTGGAGGGTGACCAGCAGCACCGCGTAGTAGGCCAGCTTCGCGACGATGTCGCTGGCGTCGTACTTCGAGCGGGCGAGGGCGGTCTTGATGCCGCCGCGCTCGACGGCCCGGTCGAAGTGGACCCGCTCCAGGACCTTGTCCACGATCTTCAGCACGGCCTTGGCGATCAGCCAACCGGCCACCAGGATGGCGATGAAGGCCACCGCCTTGGGCAGGAACAGCATCACCGAGCGGAACGCGTCACCCACCGCGTCCCCGAAGTTGTCTTTCATCGAAGGGCCTCCACGCAGATGGTCAGGGGTCGTCCGCCTGGAGCTACCCTGACCAGCCGTTCGGGAAACGCGGTCAGCCCCCGGGGCAGCGGTACCTGACCTGCGTGCCGGCCTGCACCGGCGACGGCTCGATGATGTTGACGGTGGCTGTCCCGGTGGTCGCGCCGACCCCGCTGAACGTCCACTTGAGGGTGAGGGTGGCGGTTCGCTGGCCGCGGCCCACCCGCTCGGTGAGCAGGCTGCCCGGCGGCGCGTCCGAGCGGAACCACTGGTAACGGATCACGCCGCCGCGCCCGTTGGTGCGCACGGTGGCCACCACGTCCACGGTGACGCCGCACGCCACGCCGGGAGGCCGGGGCACCGCCACGGTGACCCCCTCGACCTCCAGCGGGCGCAGCTGCTGCCAGAGGTAGAGCCCGACCACCACCAGCAGCGCCGCGGTGAGCAGGGTGGACAGCACCGAGACGACCCGGCGCCAGACCGGGCGGGGACGCCGCGCCGGGGGCCCCGAGGGCCAGGCCGGGGCGGGTGGCGGGGTGGCCGGCACGCCGGGCCCGAAGCGCAGCTCCCCGCCGGGCGCCGGCGCCGTGCCGCCGCTCACCGCCCGCGCGTCCGCCGTCGCCTCGCGGTACGCGCCCTCGGTCGGCCCGCCCGGGTGTGGCGCGGTGCGGTGCCCGGCCGGCCCGGCGGCGCGCGGAGCGCCGACGGTCGGTGTGTCGAACCGCGCGGCCGGCCCGGGCGCCGCGCCGAAGTGCACGGTCGGCTCGCCGCCCGGCAGCCCGATCCGTGCCGTCGGCTCCGGCGACGCGCCGAAGTGCACGGTCGGCCCGGCGGCGCCCGGCCCGCCCACGGTCGGTGCCTCGAACCGTGCGGTCGGCTCCGACGCGCCGAGGTGCGCCGTCCGGTCGTCGCCGGGCCATGGGGACGGCGCGCCGAGGTGCACGGTCGCGTCGGGGTTCAGGGGCGGGGCGGGCCGCGCCGGCGGGCCGAGGTGGAAGGTGGCGTCGGCGTGGTGCGCCGGGTCGCCGCCGCGACCCAGGTCGACGGTCGCACCGGGGTCGGTGGGCAGCGCCCGGGTGGGCAGCGCCTCGGTCGGCTCCTCGGGCCGGGTCACGCCGGCCGTCCCCGGGACACGGTGCAGGTCTGGGCAGCGGGCACGGTCGACTCCTAGCCGGGGGTGCAGTAGTTGTAGAGCGTCACGTACACCGGCGACGCCGAGGTGGTGGCGTTGCCGGCGGCGTCGACGGCGGTGACCTGGATGGGAATCCGGGTGCTCTGCTTCGGCGCGGACAACGGGCCGAGCGTGCCCCGGAACACGCCGCGTCCGGCGGCGGCCATCGACCCCGTGCCGGTGGCGCCCTCCAGGGTGTAGCGGAAGGTGACCTTGAGAGCGGTCGGGCCGCTGCGGTCGTCGGTGACCGTCGCGGTGACCGTGGCGGTCTTGTAGCCGTACGGGCAGCCGTTCGGTTCGAGCTGCCCGGGGTCGGCGGCGACACCACCGACGGTGGGGGCGGTGACGTCCGGTGGCGGGGGCGGCGAGGTGCTTGTCGACGGGGTCGGGGCGGGGGCGCTGGTGCGTACCGGCGAGCGGGTGGGCGTCGCGGAGCGGGAGCCGCTCGGGGTCGCGCTCGGGGTGGCCGACGGGGTGGCCGGCGCGGACGGGGTGGCCGTCACGGTCGGCGCCGGCGTGCCGGTCGGGGTGGCGGGGTCCGGACCGGTGGTGGTGGGGTCGGCGACGGCGGGGCCGGTCGGGCCGCCGGCGGTCACCGGGTCGTCGTGCGCGGCGTAGCTGTAGCCGGCGCCGCCGGCAAGCAGGGCGGCGGCGAGGGTCCCGGCGGCCAGCGCGGTCCGGGCGCGGCCGCGGCGGAACCGGCCGCCGCGGCCCGCCGTCGCGCCGAGCGTGGTGCTGGCGAGACTGGTGGCGCCGCCCGCGCCGTCGGGGAACGGCCAGAGCGCGGCGAGCAGGGCGGCCCTGCGGGCCAGCTCGCGCACGCCGCGCTCCTCCCACTCCCCGCCGTAGCCGGCGCCGGCCACCCGGTCGAGGACCTCCAGGAACACCTGGGCGGGCTGCGGCCGCTCGTCGGGGCGCTTGGCCATGCCGTGCCGGAGCAGCTCGTGCACCGGCGCGGGGGCCGGGTCGGTCGGGATGGGCGCGGAGGCGTGCTGCTCGCGCAGGCTGAACAGGTCCGGTCCCGGGTACGGGGGCCGGCCGGTGAGGCACTCGAAGAAGGTGGCGGTGGCCGCGTAGATGTCGCAGGCCGGGCTGGCCGGCGCGCCGGTCCACTGCTCGGGGGCCATGTAGCGCGGCGTGCCGGAGACGGTGGTGTCGGAGCCCTGCCCGACCGGCATGGCGATGCCGAAGTCGGCGAGCTTGCTCAGCCCTTCGCCGGTGACCAGCACGTTCTCCGGCTTGTAGTCGCGGTGCACCACGCCGTGGGCGTGCGCGGCGGCGAGCCCGGCGAGCGACCCCTTCAGCACGCAGAGCGCCGCCTCGGGGGTGGTCGGGCCGTGCGCGCGCAGCATCTGGCGCAGCGACACCCCGTTGACCAGCTCCATCACGATGGCCGCGCCGTGCGGCGACTCGACGTACTCGTAGAGGCGGCTGACGTGCCGGTCGTCGATCTCGCCGAGGAGCCGGGCCTCCTCCCGGAAGGCGGTCCGGAAGGAGGAGTCCGCGCCGATGTCGCGTACCAGGTACTTGATGGCGACCGGGGTGCCGGTGACGTCGTGGGTGGCGAGCACGACGCTGCCCGACGCACCGGCGCCGAGCCGACGGACCGGCGTGTAGCCGGACAGCTGCCAGCCGCTCATGCGACGAACTCCACGGCGTTCCAGGGGCGGGTGTCGGCCTCCGCCTCGCTGGTCATTCTGGTCGCGCCGGAGCCGCCGTCCATCGGCGCAACGGGTGCTTCCGCGCGCCGGACGGCGACCCCGGACCCGGGGTGCCGGCCGGGTCCGGGGTCGGTCGCGGACGGGCCGGCCAGGTCGGCGGGCGGCTGGTCGGTTTCGGACACACCGCCACAGCTAGCAGACGCCGGCAAGCCCGCCGGTCAGATGGCGGTGGCCTGGACGACCTTCCACTCGCCGTGCACCGGCACCAGGGTGAGCACCACCCGGTTCTGGTCCACCTTCTCCCCCGCCGTGGTCACGTTGCGCCGGTACTGGTTGAGGTAGAGCAGCAGCTCCACCCGGTCCGGCTCGGCGCTGACCACGCCGGTGGCGGAGACCTCGGCGAGCACCACGGCCTGCTGTTTCGTGGCCGTCGCCTTGAGCGCGGTGGTGGTCTGCGCGTACTCGTCGGCGAAGCCGCCGGTGGCGAAGGTGCGGCCGTTGGCGACGCTGTCGTCGAACGTGCGGTAGTCGTACGAGAAGAGGGCCTTGGCGGCGGCCGGGGCGGTGGCCAGGGCCTGCCGGACGGCCTGGTCGCGCTGGCCGGCGCGGCGGTCGGCGGTCCACCCGGCCACCGCCACGGCGGCGGCCAGCAGCAGCGCGACGACCAGCAGCGGCACGGGCCGCAGCGGGGGTCGACGCCTGACGGTCGGTACGCGCATCGGTCTCCTCCTGTCGGTCATCCGACGAACTGGAGCCTGGTCACGAGCCAGTCCCCCGAGTCCCGGTCCCGGACCAGGTCCAGCTGGATCCGGTAGTGCGACGGCCGCCCGTCGGGCGCCTTGACGTTGCGGACGGTGGCGTCGACCGCGACCAGCACCACGGCGCGCCGCCGGTCGCCGGAGACGATCCCGGCGCGCAGCACAGTGCCCTGCGACTGGACCTTGTTCTCCACCACGGCGGCGCGGACCTGGGCCTGGCCGCGGGTGAACTCGTCCTTGAAGTCGCCGGTGGCGCCGGCGGTGATCCGGCTCAGGTCCCGGTCGACGCTGGCCGCGCTGACCGAGACGAAGTTGACCGCGGCCTGCCGGGCGGCGGCGACGGCCGCCCGGCGGGCCTGGTCGGTGGCCCGATCGACGTACCAACGGTGGCCCTGCACGCCGGCGCCGGCCAGGGCGGCGGCGAGCAGCACCACGAGCAACGCGGTGAGCGCCCTCGCGCGGCGGCGCGGGCCGGCGGCGTCCGGCTCTCCGGCGGCGTCCGGCTCGTCCGGCTCGGCCGGCTCCGCATGGGGATCCGGCAGGTCCTCGACCTCGGCGGGATCGCCCACGACGGTCAGGTCGCCGGCCTCGGCGGGGTCCTCGACGGGTTCCCGGTCGAGCCGTTCCAGCACCCGTTCGATCGGCTCGGCGGGTGCGGGCACCCGGGTGACCAGGCGGCGGCGCGGCGGGGTCGGGCCGCCGGCCTTCGCGCCCTTGATGACCTTCAACGTGGTGTTCCTACGGCTGGGCACCGCCACCTCCTCGGGTACGCCGGTCACGGGGTCACCCCGGCGAGCAAGAGCTGTTTCCAGGACTGGGCGCCGGCGGTGCGGTACTGGCCGCCGGTGCCGCCGAACTGCAGGGGGCGGCCGTCGGCGCCGAGCACCAGGCCGGTCGCCGGGTCGTACCCGCTGTCGCCGCCCCGGTCGGGCGGGGGCGCGGGGTCGGCGCCGCCCGGCCGGGGGGCGTTCCCGGCGCCGCGCACGCTCGCCCCGGCGGAGCGCTCGCCGGCGTCGCACCGGGTGCCGCCGCCGGAGTAGACACAGGACGGCGGGTTGCCGGCGTTCACCACGAGACCGAGGTGCGCGGTGCCGTCGCCGGGGGTGACCGTGAACCCGCCGGCCACCGCGATCGGGTACACCACCAGCAGCTGCTCGATGCCGGGCAGCCGCCGCGCGGCGATCCCGTTGACGGTGACCAGGTTGCCGAGCAGCACCCCCACGTCGGGTTCCAGGCCGCGCAGCAGCGCCCGCAGCTCGACGCCGGCCGGCGGTCCGCCGGCCAGCAGCCGGCGCAGGTCCGGGTCCGCGGCGCGCAGCGTGGCGGCGAGCTGCGCCAGCCCGGCCGACCAGCGGCGCAGCGCCTCGGCGGACTCGGCCTGGGTGGTCAGTACGGTCCGCGCGTCGCGGATCAGCGCGAGGGTCTCGGGCAGCCGCCGGTCCGCCTCGGCCAGCAGGGCGTCCCCGGCGTCGAGGAGGCGGGCCAGGGCCCGCTCGTTGCCCTCGAACGCGGTGCCCAGCTCGGTGATGAGCACGGTCAGGTCGTCCGGGTCGACCGAGCGGACCAGCGCGTCCAGGTTGGTCAGCAGCGTCTCCGGGGCCAGCGGGAGGCCGGTCCGGGCGGTCGGGATCACGGCCCCGTCGGCCAGGTAGGGCCCGCCGTCGCGGTCGGGGCGCAGGTCGAGGTACTGCTCCCCGACGGCGGACCGCTGGGCGACCACGGCGCGCAGCGCGTCGGGCACCCGGACGCCCCGGTCGATGCGCAGGTCGGCGCGGACCCCGTCGCCGTGCAGGGCGACCGCGGTGACCCGGCCGACGGGCACGCCGCGGTAGGTCACCGGGGCGTTGGCGAACAGCCCGCCGGCGCGGGCCAGGTCGACGTGGACGACGTAGCCGGCGTGGAACAGCCGGTCGCCGAGGCCGACGTAGCGGATGCCGACGTAGCCGACGCCGAGGATGCTCACCAGCACGAAGGCGATCACCTGGAGCTTCACGGTGCGTCCGATCACGGGATCAGGCCTCCCCCGAGCACGTCGGTCAGGTCGCCGATCTGGCCGGTGACGGCGCCGGTCACCGGGAGCACGCAGTCGGCGGTGAGCACGGTGCCGTCGGGCAGTTCGGTGCCGGCGGGGAGCGCGGTGCCCGGCGGCACCAGGCCCTTGGGCAGCAGCAGCCCGCCGAGCGGCACGGTGGAGCCGGGTTTGAGCAGCTTGCAGCCCTCCGGCAGCCCGCACTCCTTCGGCGGGGTGAAGATGGCCGGGAAGTCCTTGAGGTCCGGCAGGCACCGGACCAGCGGAAGGTCAGGGAGGATGCCGCCGCCGGGCCTGGCGCCGGGCCGCGCCGGGCCGCCGGTCGCGGGCGGTCGGGGCGCCGCCGGAGTCGCCGGCCGGGTGGTCCGCGGCGCCGGGGCGGGCGCGGCCGCCACGAGGTTGGCCAGGATGCTGGCGGCGTCCAGGTCGGCCGTGATGGACAGGTTCACGAAGTCGCCGACGATCGCGCCTGTGACGTTCGGCGGGAACGGGTACGACAGCATGAAGTCCAGCGACTTCGGCAGGTCGTCGCCGGCCCGGGCGAGCTGTTCGAGGATCGGTTGCAGGGACGTCACCGCGGCCACCGTGTCGGCCCGGCTGCGCTCCACCACCCGGGTGCCCACGGTGCCGAGCCGGCCGAGCGCGGTGAGCGCCGTGGTGAGCTGGGCCCGCTGCCGGGCCAGCACGGTCAGGCCCGGGGCCAGGGCGTCCAGCGCGTCGCCGACGACCTGCCGCTGCCGGGCCAACCGGCCGCTGAGCCGGTCGAGCGCGTCGATGGCGTGGACGATGTCGGCCTTCTGCCGGTCGAGCCCGCCGAGGAAGGTGTCGAGCTGGGTGAGGGTGTCCCGCAGCGCCGGCTCGCGGCCGGCCAGGGCCCGGTTCAGCTCGGCGTTGATGGTCCGCAGCTGGGCCAGGCCACCGCCGTTGAGCAGCAGGCCCAGGGCGGCCAGGACCTCCTCCACCTCGGCGCCGCGGCTGGTGCGGGACAGCGGGATGAGGTCGCCGTCGGCGAGGTCGCCGCGGGCCGGCTCGGCCGGGGGCGGGGCCACCGCCACGTACTTCTCGCCGAGCAGGCTGCTCTGGCGGACGGCGGCCGTGGCGTTGGCCGGCAGCCGGACCGCCCGGTCGATGCGCAGCCGGACCCGGGCGTGCCAGCCGTCCAGGGAGATCTTCTCGACGCTGCCCACGGTGACGTCGTCGACCTTCACGGCGGCCCGGGGCACCAGGTCCAACACGTCGGTGAACTCCGCGGTCACCGTGTAGCCGGGGCCGGCCGGCCGGCCGCCGGGCAGCGGCAGGTCGGCGACCTCGGGCAGGCCGCAGCCGGCGGGCAGCAGGGCCACGGCCAGCGCGCCGGCAAGCAGCCGGAGCGGCCGGGCGCGGGTGCCGGCGGGCGCGCCGGACGGCCGGGCGGTCACGCCGGGCCCCGCAGGATGCCACCGAGCGTGGGGTCGCTCGGGATGGTGGAGCCGCCCGGCGCCTGGTCGGCGGTCGGCGCACCGGGGGAGCTGATGGATCCCGGTGAGGACCCGCTTCCCGCCGGGGCGCCGGGCGGCAGCTTGAGCAGCTTGCGCAGCTGGTCGGTGAGGGGCAGCCCGCGCTGCCGCAGGGTCTGCGCGAGCTTGGTGCAGATCGCCGGCACCTCCGCGGCGGGAAGCTGGGCGACCATGAGGGAACAGGCGAAGGTGGCCGGGTCGTACGGGCCGAGCGGGTTGTCCCGGGTGTCCAGGGTGCCCGAGCGGGGGTTGTAGGCGAGGTTGAGGTTGCCGATCGCCAGCGGGGCCACGTCGAGGATCTGGATGACCGCCTGCTGCTGGCGGACCAGGACCCTGGTGATGTCGGCCAGCGCGGTCACGTTCGAGGTCAGCGCCGTGCGGTTCTGCCGGACGAAGGTGGTCACGTCGCCGAGCGCGGCGGCCAGGTTGCGCAGCGCGCGGGCCAGCTCCTCCTTCTCGCCGGCGAGCTGCTCGGCGACGTCGGCGAGCTGCTGCTGGAAGCGGCGTACCTCCTGGTCGCTGCGGGCCAGCGTGGTGGTGAAGCGTTGCAGGTTGACCACCGTGCCGAACAGGTCGCCGCGCCCGCTCGACAGGGTGGTCAGCGCGCGGGAGACCCCGTCGAGCGTGTCGTGCAGGTCGGCGCCGTTGCCGTCCAGGTTGGCCCGGCCGGTGGCGACCAGGTCGGACAGGGCGCCGTCGGCGTTGGCGCCGCGCGGTCCGAGCGCCCGGTTGAACTCGTCGAGCGCGGCGTAGATGTCGTCGATCTCCATGGGCGCGGCGGTGCGGTCGACCGGGATCCGCGCGCCGTCGTCGAGCGCGGCCCCCCCGGTGTACGCCGGGGTGAGCTGCACGTACCGGTCGCTGACCACGCTGGGCGGGACGATCAGCGCCTGTGCGCCGGCCGGCACCCGCAGCTGCGGGTCGTAGCGCATCTCCACCCGGACGACCCGCCCCTGCGGCACGACCTTCTCGACCTCGCCGACGCGCACGCCGAGGATCCGCACGTCGGAGCCGGCGTAGACGCCGACCGCACGGGTGAAGTAGGCGATGACCCGCCGGTCGGGCGGTTCCTGGCGCCACACGGCCGCCCCGGCGGCGACGGCGATGACGAGCACGGTGGCCGCGGCGAGCGGACGCCGCCAGCGCTGGATCCGACCGGGCATCAGCGACCTCCGGTGGCGGCGGGCAGGTAGGGCTGGAGCAGTCCGTCCACGTACGAGTCGAACCAGCGGCCGTTGCCGACCACGTTGGCGAACGCGGTGACGAACGGGCCCATCCGGCGGATCGTCTGCTCCAGGTCGTCGCGGTTGCGTTGCAGGACGGCCACCACGTCGCGCAACTTGCGCAGCGCCGGCTGGAGTTGGGTGCGGTTGTCGGCGACCAGCCCGGAGAGCTGGGTGGCGAGCTGGTCGGTGCCGACCAGGAGCTGGTGGATGGCGTCCCGCCGCCGGGTGACCTCGGTGAGCAGCTTCTCCCCGTCGGTGACCAGCTTGCGGAACTCCTCGTCCCGCTCGGCGAGCACGCCGGTGACGCCCCGGGCCCGGGACAGCAGGGTGCGCAGCTCCGCGTCGCGGGAGGACACCGTGCGGGACAGCCGGGACAGCCCGGTCAGCGAGGTGCTCACGCTGGGCGGGGTGTCGGCGAACGTCTCCGACAGGGTCGTGAACGCGCGGGCGAGCTGGTCGGTGTCGACCTTGTCGAGGGTGTCGGCGAGGCCGGTGACGGCCTGCACCACGTCGAACGGGGCGGCGGTGCGGTCCAGCGGGATCTGCCCGCGCTCGGGCAGCTTCCCCGCGCCGGCCGGGGCGAGTGCCAGGTACTTCTGCCCGAGCACCGTCTTGATCCGGATGGTCGCGCCGGTCTCCCGGCCGAGGCGTACGCCGTCGTCGTCGACCCGGAACCGGACCCGCACGTACGGCTGCGGCGCGCGGGCGAGTTCCACGGCGGTGACCTGCCCGACGCGCACCCCGGCCACCCGCACCTCGTTGCCGGTGGCCAGGCCGCTGGCGTCGTGGAACGCGGCGGCGTACGCGCGGCCGGTGAGCGCGGCGATCCGGTCGAGCTGGAACGCGCCGAGCAGGACGGCGACCAGCACGGTGAGCCCGACCGCGCCGACGATCACCGGGTTGCGTTCGCGGAACGGTCTCACCGGGCACCTCCCGTGGCGCAGCGGGCGGCGGTGGCGTCGACGCCGGGCACGGTGAGCGGCGCATGGCCGTCGACGGCGAGCCGGCCGTCGAAGTCGCAGAGGTAGAAGTTGAACCAGGAGCCGTAGGAGGCGACCCGGGTCAGCGACTCGTAGCGCTGCGGCAGCCGGCCCAGGGTGGTGTCGATGACGGCGGAGTTGCGGTTCAGCGTGCCGGCCAGCTCGTCGAGGGCGCGGACGTCGGCGGCGAGCGGCGGCCGGGTCTGGCGCAGCAGCCCGGCGGTGGTGTCGGTCAGCTCGCCGAGGCTGACCAGCGCCTCGCCGATGGCGGTGCGGTCGGCGGAGAGCCCGGAGACGAACTGCTGGAGCTGGCTGATGCTCTGGTCGAGTTCCCGGTCGTGCGCGGACAGGGTGCCCAGCACCTCGTTGAGGTTGGTGACCACCCGGCCGATCACCGCGTCCCGGTCGGCCAGGGTGCTGGTCAGCGAGGCGGTGCGCCGCAGCAGGCTGGCGACCGTGCCGCCCTCGCCCTGGAGCACCTGGACGATCTCGTACGCCAGCTTGTTGACCTCGGCGGGGTCGAGGGCGGTGAACAGCGGCCGGAAGCCGTTGAACAGCACGGTCAGGTCCAGCGCCGGCCTGGTCTGGGTGAGCGGGATGAGGCCGTCGGGACGCAGCGGGCGGGGGTCGCCGGGGCCCTCGGTCAGCGCCAGGTAGCGCTGGCCGACCAGGTTGCGGTAGCGGACGGCGGCGCGCACGCCGACGGCCAGCGGCACGTCCCGGTCGACGGTGAAGGCCACCTCGGCGGTGGTGTCGTCAACCACCCGGATGTCGGCCACCTTGCCCACCCGCACCCCGGCGATCCGCACGTCGTCGCCGGCGAGCAGGCCGGTCACGTCGGTGAACCGGGCCCGGTAGGTGGCGCCGTCGGGCGGGAACGCGCCGAGGGTCTGCGCGAGCAGCGCGGTGGCCAGCAGCGTGACGGCCGCGAACACCACAAGCTTGACCAGCGCGGGGGTCGTCTTCCCGGTCATCGTGCGGTCACCACCGCTCCGCGCAGCAGCGGGCCCCACAGCAGCACCGCGAAGTCGGGCACCTCGGCGGGCGGCGTCCCGGTGAGCCCGCCGACCAGCGGTGCCACCAGGGCCCGCTCCTCGGCGGTGCCGGCCCGGCCCATCGCCGGGGACGCCGGCGCCGCCGGGGCGCCGCCGGCCGGCACGCCGACGGGCAGGGGCGCCGGGGTACGGGCGCCGCGGTAGTCGTAGCCGTCGGCGACCGGCACCTCCGGTGCGGGCACCCGCGGGTGCGGCATGCCCCGGCAGTCCGGGCCGTCGTGTGCGCCGTAGACGGGCTCGTCGCGGCCCCGCTCGTACGGGCCGCCGTCGCGGGTCACCTCCAGGGTGATGTGCATCCGGCCACCGGCGAAGACCTCCTCGACCCGCGGTTGCAGGGCGACCAGCCCGTGCACCAGGCACGGGTACTCGGGCGCGTAGGCGGCCAGCAGTTCCAGCACGGGGCGGCTCACCTGGCCGAGCCGGATGAGCTGGTCGCCGTGCCGGTCCAGGAAGCCGCGCGCCGTGTCGGCCGTGTCGGTGGTGTCGGCGAGGAACGCGGCGATCTGGTCGCGCTGGTCGCCGATGGTGCCGGCGGTGACGGTCACGTCGCGCAGCAGGGCCAGCAGGTCGGGCAGCGCCGCGTCGTAGCTGTCCAGCACGGCGGCGAGCTGGCGGAGGTCCGCGGCGATCGTCGGCAGCTGCGGGTTGAGCTGCCGCAGGTACGCGCCGAGCCGGGCGAGGTTGGCGCCGAGCCGCTCGCCGCGCCCCTCCAGGGCGGTGGCGATGGCGCCGAGGGTGGTGGCGAGCTGGTCGGGGTGGATGGACTGGAGCAGCGGCAGCGCCTCGTCGAGCACCCGTTCCAGCTCGACGGCGGTGCGGCTGCGGTCCTGGGTGATCTCGGCGCCGTCGCGGATCGGCCCGGCGGCGCTGCCGGGGGGCGGGACGAGTTCGACGTACCGCTCGCCGAACAGGGTCTTGGGCAGCAGCCGGGCGGTCACGTCGGCGGGGATCCGGGCGGTGGCGGCGGGGTCGAGGGCCAGCCCGATCACCGCGCCGCGGCCGTCGCTGCGCACCGAGCGCACGTCGCCGACCACCACTCCGCGTACCTTCACGTCGGCGCCTTCGAGCAGGTGCAGGCCAGCGCGGTCGGCGCGGAGGGTGACCCGGTCGACCGGGGTGAACGCCCCGCGGTACTGGAGCACGGCGGCGGTCAGCGCCGCGGTGAGCAGGGCGATGAAGACGAGGCCGAGGACACGGTGTCGCATGGTCGTCACCCCGCGATCCGGACGGTGGTGGTGGCGCCCCAGATGGCCAGGGACAGGAAGAAGTCCACGACGTTGACCGCGACGATCGCGGTCCGCACGGCGCGCCCCACGGCGATGCCGACCGCGGCCGGCCCGCCCTGGGCGTGGTAGCCGTACCAGCAGTGCACCAGCACCACGATCACGCTGAACACCAGCACCTTGCCGAAGGACCAGAGCACGTCCGCGGGCGGCAGGAACAGGTGGAAGTAGTAGTCGTAGGTGCCGGCGGACTGCCCGTAGTAGCCGACCGCGATGGTGCGGGTCGCCAGGTAGCTGGCGAGCAGGCCGAGGACGTACAGCGGGATGACCGCGATGAAGCCGGCGATCATCCGGGTGGTGACCAGGAACGGCAGCGAGGGCACCCCCATCACCTCCAGCGCGTCGACCTCCTCGGAGATCCGCATGGCGCCGAGCTGGGCGGTGAACCCGCAGCCGACGGTGGCCGACAGCGCCAGCGCGGCGACCAGCGGCGAGATCTCCCGCGTGTTGAAGTACGCCGAGACGAAGCCGGTGAACGCGCTGCTGCCGAGCTGGTCGAGCGCCTGGTAGCCCTGGAGCCCGACCTCGGTGCCGGTGAAGAAGGTGAGGAAGCAGATCACCCCGACGGTGCCGCCGAACACGGCGAGCGCCCCGGTGCCGAAGCTCACCTCGGCCAGCAGCCGGATGACCTCGCGCCGGTAGCGGCGCAGGGTGCGCGGCGCCCAGGCCAGGGCGCGCAGGTGGAAGGCGAGCTGGCCGCCCAGGTCGTCGAGATACCGCAGGACCGCCATGTCAGCTCCCCTTCTGCGGGACGACCTGGAAGTACACGGCCGTGACCACGAAGTTCAGCGCGAACAGCAGCATGAAGGTGATGACCACGCTGCGGTTGACCGCGTCGCCGACGCCCTTCGGGCCGCCCTTCGCGGTCATCCCCTGGTGGCTCGCGACGAGGGCGGCGGCGGCCCCGAACAGCAGCGCCTTCACCTCGCCGACGAGCAGGTCGGGCAGCTGGCCGAGGGCCTGGAAGCTGGCCAGGTACGCCCCGGGCGTGCCGCCCTGGAGCACCACGTTGAACGCGTAGCCGCCGGTCACGCCGACCACGCTGACCAGGCCGTTGAGCAGCACCGCGACCAGCATCGAGGCGAGCACCCGGGGCACCACGAGGCGGTGGATCGGGTCGATGCCGAGCACCTGCATGGCGTCCAGCTCCTCGCGGATCTTCCGCGCGCCGAGGTCGGCGCAGATGGCCGAGCCGCCGGCGCCGGCGATGATCAGCGCGGTGACGATCGGGCCGGCCTCGCGGACCACGGCGAGCACGGAGGCCGCGCCGGTGAACGACTGCGCGCCGAGCTGGCGGACCAGCGAGCCGAGCTGGAGCGCGATGACCGCGCCGAACGGGATGGAGACCAGCGCGGCGGGCAGGATGGACACCGAGCTGATGAACCACGCCTGCTGGACGAACTCGCGGACCTGCACCGGCCGGCGACCCAGCCCGCGCAGGGTGTCCAGGCAGAACGCGAAGAACTCGCCGGTGTGCCGGACGGCGGCGACCGGAGCGCTCACACCGCCACCTCCTCGCTCGGCTCGGCGTTCCAACGGCCCTCGAACGAGCCGGGCGGCGGGGTGACGCCGTGCTCGCGGCACCACTGGCCGGGCGGGCGTTCGGCGCGGCGCGGCCGCCCGTCCGACGGGGGCAGTTGCAGCGGGATGGGCGGCAGCGGCGGGAGTTCCACGCCGGCCTGCGCCTCGGCCGCCAGTTCCTCGGCGTCCTTCTCCTCGGCCATCCCGATGGGACCGATCCGCTGCGCGTTGAGGAACTGCCGGACCACCGGTTCGGTGCTGGACAGCAGCATCTCCCGCGGCCCGAACATGGCCAGGTGCCCGTGGTAGATCAGGCCGATGTTGTCCGGCACGGTCCGGGCCGTGTTGATGTCGTGGGTGACGATCAGGAAGGTCGCCCCGGTGCGCTGGTTGAGGTCGACGATGAGCTGGTTGAGGTACGCGGTGCGCACCGGGTCCAGCCCGGAGTCCGGCTCGTCGAAGAGGATGATCTGCGGGTCGAGGACGAGCGCGCGGGCCAGCCCGGCCCGCTTGCGCATCCCGCCGGAGATCTCGCCGGGCAGCTTGTGCTCGGCCCCGACCAGGCCGACCATCTCCAGCTTCTCGGTGACCACGGCCCGGATCTCCGACTCGGAGCGGCGGGTGTGCTCGCGCAGCGGGAACGCCACGTTGTCGTAGATGGTCATCGAGCCGAACAGCGCGCCGTCCTGGAACAGCACGCCGAACAGCTTGCGCACCTCGTACAGCTCGCGTTCGGAGAGCTTCGGCAGGTCCCGGCCCTCGATGACGACGGAGCCCCGGTCGGGCCGGAGCAGCCCGACAAGCGTCTTGAGGAACACCGACTTGCCGGTGCCGGAGGGTCCCAACAGGACGGAGATCTCCCCGGCGGGCAGGGTCAGGGTGAGGTCCGACCAGACCGGGTGCCCGCCGAAGGACTTGGTCAGTCCGCGTACCGCGACCTCGACGCCCATCGTTTCCCCTCCCTTCGTGTCTCACCTGGAACATCGGGCGGGGACGGCGGGGCGCAACAACTACTTTTGGTCACCGGCCGGGGACGGGCGGCGAGCTATGCAAAACCCCGGAGGTGTCGATAACGTGCCGGAAACCGGCCGGCGATGAGGATGTTCCGCGAACGCCATGACGACTGTGATCGAGTCCGAGCTCGTCCGCCGGGCCGCCGCGGGCGACCCGGCGGCGGTCGAGGCGTTGCTGGTCGGTGTGCGTCCGGGGCTGGTCCGCTACTGCCGGGCCCGGCTGGGCCGGGTGGGCGGGGCCTACACCACGGCCGACGACGTCGCCCAGGAGGTGTGCGTGGCCGTGCTGCGCGCCCTCCCCCGCTACCGGGAGCAGGGCGTCCCGTTCACCGCGTTCGTCTACGGCATCGCCGCGCACAAGGTGGCCGACGCCCAGCGCTCCGCCGTCCGGGACGCCGCGGTCACCCCCACCGAGACTCCGGTGGAGCGGCCCGACGCCGCGCCGGGGCCCGAGCAGCAGGCGGTGGCGAGCGACCTGGCCCGGCGGCTGTCGGCCCTGCTCGACCGGCTTCCCGACGTGCAGCGGGAGATCGTCCTGCTGCGGGTCGCGGTGGGGCTGTCCGCCGAGGAGGTCGGGGACGTGGTCGGCATGTCGGCGGCCGCGGTCCGCATGGCCCAGTCCCGTGCCCTGGCCCGGCTCCGTACCCTGGCCGGGGGCTCACTGGACGAGGTGGCGGCATGACCGGGCGGATGCCGGGCGACGGCGACGAGGCGATGGACCTGGGGACCATCGCCCGCGACGACGCGCTGCTCGACGCGCTCGGCCGCGGCGAGCCCGCGCCCGACGGCGACGCGCTCGCCGGGCTGCTCGCCGCGTGGCGGTCCGACCTCGCCGAGGAACCCACCGGGGTACGTCCCGCCGCGCCCGACGTTGTCGAGGAGGCGCCCGCGCGGCGGGCGGCCCGGCGGCCCCGTCCCTGGGCGCTGCGGCTGGCGGCCGCCGCCGTGGTGCTGCTGGCGCTGGTCTCCGGGCTCGGCATCAGCAGTCGCGACGCCGGCCCGGGCAGCCCGCTCTGGTCGCTGACCAAGCTGCTGCACCCGCAGCAGGCCGAGGTGCGCGGCATCGAGGACACGGTCGACCGGGCCCGCGCAGCCCTGGACGCCGGCCGGCTCGACGACGCCGAGGCGCTGATCGCGCGGGCCCGCCGGGACCTGGCCCGGGTCGAGGACCCGGCGGCCGTCGCCCGGCTGGGCGCCGCGCTCGACGTGCTGGCCCGCGACCTGGCGGCGGCCCGTGGGGTCACCGCGCCGCCGAGCGCCGCGCCGGCCGGCTCCGTCCCGGCCACCCCCGCGCCCACCGCCGTCCCGAGCCCCAGCGGAACCGGCACGCCCCGGCCGGACCCCGCCACGTCGGGCGGCTCGCCGAGGCCCGGGACGAGCAGCTCGCCCGACCCGGCCGACAGCCCGCTGCTGCCGCTGCCCCGGCTGCCGCTGCCGTCGGTGTCCGTGTCGGTCTCCGTGCCGGGGCTGCCGCTGCCCGGTCTGCCGCTGCCCACCGGGGGCGGGCTGCTCGACTGAGCGCCGCGCGACGAACCGGACAGTTCCGTTACTGTGCTGCCGTGAGCAGCACTCCAGCGGCGTCCAGGACCGCCACCGCGGAACGCGGGGCGCGGATGACCACGAGCCGCCGGCTGAGCGTCATGATGCTCGGGATGACCGTGCTGGTGCTGGCCGGCGGCGGGGTCGGCGCGGTGGCGCTGTCCCACACCGCCGCGGTCTCCAACCGGCTGGCCGACCGGATCTCCCCGGCCCGCACGGCGGTGAGCCGGCTGGAGAGCGGGCTGCTGGAGCAGGTGGCGGCGGTCCGCGGGTACGTCATCACCGGCGACCCGGAGCTGCTGCGCCCGTACGAGGAGGGGGTGGCCGCCGAGCGCGCGACCGCGCGGCGCGCCCGCGACCTGCTCGCCGACGAGCCGGCGGCCCGGCGTGAGCTGGACGCCGCGCTGGCCCTCGCGGACCGCTGGCGGGCCGAGTACCCGACCCGGCTGATAGCCGCCCGCCGGGCCGGCACCAGCGCGGCGGAGCTGGCCCCGGTGGTACGGCAGGGCCGGCTCGCGTTCGACGCGGCGCAGGCCGCGCTGACCGGCCTGGAGGCCCGGCTGGACCGGGTGCAGGCGGCCGGCCGGGCCGACCTGGACCGGGCCCGCGCGCTGCGGGACCTCCTCTTCGTGGCGATCCTGGCCACCCTGCTGCTGTCCAGCGTCGTCATCTCGGTGCTGGTCCGGACCACGGTGCTGCGCCCGCTGGACCGGCTCGGCGCCTCGGTGCGGCGGGTCGCCGGCGGCGACTTCGAGCACCGCCTCGCCCCGGAGGGTCCGGCCGACATCGCCCGGCTCACCGTCGACGTGGAGACCATGCGGCAGCGGGTGGTCGACGCGCTGAACACCAGCCGCCGGGACCGGGACGCGCTCGAACAGCAGGCCGCCGAGCTGCGCCGGTCCAACGAGGACCTGGAGCAGTTCGCCTACGTGGCCTCGCACGACCTCCAGGAGCCGCTGCGCAAGGTGGCGTCGTTCTGCCAGATGCTGCAACGCCGCTACGCCGACCAGCTCGACGACCGGGCCCGGCAGTACATCGACTACGCGGTCGACGGGGCGACCCGGATGCAGAACCTGATCAACGACCTGCTGGCGTTCTCCCGGATCGGCCGGGTCTACCGCGACGACCGGGAGGTGGACCTGGCCGCGACGTTCGCCCAGGCCGAGTCGAACCTCTCCGAGGCGATCACCGAGGCGGGCGCCGAGATCGCGGCGGACCCGCTCCCGGTGGTGCACGGCGACCCGACGCTGCTCACCATGCTCTGGCAGAACCTGCTCGGCAACGCGGTGAAGTTCCGCAGCCCCGACCGGCCGCCCCGGATCCGGGTGGCGGTCACCGAGGACACGGCCGGCTGGGAGTTCGCCGTGGCGGACAACGGCATCGGCATCGACCCCCGGTACGCCGACAAGATCTTCCTGATCTTCCAGCGGCTGCACCCGCGGGGCGCCTACGACGGCACCGGGATCGGGCTGGCCATCTGCAAGAAGATCGTCGAGTACCACGGCGGCACGCTGCGCCTGGACGACGCGCACGCCGACGGCGCCCGGTTCGTCTTCACCCTGCCGAAGCCGGCCCCGACGGTGAGCGTGCCGGAGCAGGCGGGCGAGCTGACGCCGGTGGCTCCGGGCTGAGCGCTCATCGTTTCCGGCCGGCGGCCGGGTTGTCGGTGTACACGCCTGCGCGTCACCGCGCGGGGCGGCGTCCGTCCCCGTCGGCGGCCGCGGCGACGTTCTCGGTGACCGGTCCGAGGGACGGGGCCTGCTCCGCCGGGCCCTGCCCCGCCTCCCCCGCCGGACGGGCCACCTCGCTCTCCCCGCCGGCGAGCCGGTCGAAGAAGCGCAGCAGCTCGACCGGGAACGGCATGACCAGGGTGCTGTTCTTCTCCGCCGCCACGTCCACCACCGTCTGGAGCAGCCGCAGCTGGTACGCCCCCGGCGTCTTCGCCATGGCCCGGGAGGCGTCGGCGAGCCGCCGGGACGCCTGGTACTCGCCGTCCGCGGCGATCACGCGGGCCCGGCGTTCCCGTTCCGCCTCGGCCTGCCGGGACATCGACCGCTTCATCCCCTCGGGCAGCGACACGTCCTTGACCTCCACCCGCTCGATGAGCAGGCCCCAGGGCTTCTCGGTGGGCGCGTCGATCACCGACTTGAGCTCCGCGTTGATCCGGTCCCGGTCGCGCAGCAGGGTGTCCAGGTCCGCCTTGCCGATCACCGACCGCAGCGCGGTCTGTGCGACCTGGAGCACCGCCGACGGGTAGTCGCGCACGTTGACCAGCACCTTCACCGGGTCGACCACCCGGTAGTAGACGACCGCGTCGACGGTGAGCGTGACGTTGTCGCGGGTGATCACCCCCTGCGCGGGCACCCCGATCACCGTGGTCTGCATGCTCACCCGCACCATCCGGTCGGCGACCGGGACGATGAGCTGGAAGCCGGGCTGGCGGATGCGCTCCAGCACCCGGCCGAAGCGGAACACCACGCCGCGCTGGTACTGCTGCACCAGCCGGATGCTCAGCGAGGCCACGAGCACCACGAGCGCGATGACGATGACCAGCGCGATGACGGCGGCGGCTGCCATGGTCCCCTCGATCCCGGAGGCGCCCGCCTCCCGGCCGCGCGCGTACCCGCTCCCCCGCGCTTCACGCCTGCCGGGTCACGCGCACCCGTCCTCGCAGTCTTGGAGAGTTGCCGCCAGCAGCGAACGGAAACTCGCCAAGATCTCCGTTCCCGGTGTCAGGATCCGGGATTCCTGGCGTAGGACCCGTCGCGGAACTCGAAGACGGTGAGGTCGGTGTCGTACACCTCGCGGAAGTGCCCGCCGTACCCGTCCTCGACGACGTGCGGCGCGATGAGGTCGAGGATGGTGACCAGCTCGCCCAGGTCGTCGTCCAGCCAGTAGTTGCGGCTGTGCAGGCCCCACTGGTACACGTCGCCGGCCGCGGTGAAGCCGACCCGCTGCCGGCGCAACGACGCCACGTCACCGCCCGGCAGGTAGCTGTCCGGGTCCGGCGACAGCAGTGGGTACGGGTGCTCGTCCGCGTTCGGCGTGGCCGGCGGCTGGTCGCGCATCCCGAGGTGCCACCGGAGGGCGTCGAGGACGTCGGGCGGCGTCTCGTCGTCCAGGAAACAGCTGAAGACGACCTCGTAGTGCAGGCTCACCTACCACTTCCCCTTTCCTCGTGGGCGCCCGGCACGGTCAGAAGCGGCGGGCCGGGGGGATGCCGCGCGGTGGGGGCTGGCGCAGCAGCCAAACCGGGTTGCCGGCCCCGATGATCACACCGTCCCGTCCCCGGACCTGCGTCCGCAGGTAGGTGCCCGCACCGGGCGAAACCGGCAGGTCGTGCCAGCCCTGCCGGAGCTGCCGCCACGCGACCTGTCCGGTATTGATCGCCGGGGTGGGGTCGGCGACGCCCGCCAGGTCGACCGTGCCGGTCACCACCTCCAGGGTCGCGCCGGCCGGCAGGTCGGTGGCGCGCAGCCGCACGGTCAGCTCACCGGCGTCGGTGGTCACCACGGCGCCCATCGCGCTGCGGCCGCCGATCTCCAGGTCGAGGGCGCCCCGGTAGCGGGCCAGGTCGGTGAACCAGGCCTGACCGGCCCGCAGCGCCGTTACCAGGTCGTCGCGGCCCGTGGAGGCCGCCCAGACGTATGTGACGTGCCGGTCCCGCCCGGCCCGCCAGTCGGTGCCGTCGTGGTCGTCGGTCACCCCGACCGCGGTGACCGGGACGGCGTTGCGGGCCGCCACGTCGTACGCCCAGAGGTGGTCGTCGACCGGTTCGCGGCCGATCTCGATCAGGTCGGCGCCGAGCGCGTGCCGCTCCACCAGCAGCCGCGCGAGGGACTCGCGGCGTTCCACGTCGAGCGGGTGGTTCCAGCAGACCACCCCGCCGTGGCCGTGCAGGAACTCGACCATCCGCTCGGTGGCCCCGACGTCGTTGTCCCGGTACGGCGGGGACGGGAAGCGCGGCAGCGTCTGGTCGCCGCCGAACCAGTTGAGGTGCCGGACCATCGACACCTCGTAGGCGCGGTGGTGGGTCACGCCCGGGTACGCCCCGGCGTAGCCGCTCAGCACCTCGGCGCGCAGTTCCTCGCCGGCCTGCCCGGCGCGCCGGGCCCGGTCGAAGACCAGCCGGTCGACCACGTACGCGCCGCGCGCGCCGGCCGCGACCTGCACCCCGAGGCGCAGCCCGCGCAGCGAGTTGTCGCCGGCCACCAGGTCCGGCCAGAGCCGCCGCACGTCGGCCAGCAGGTCGAGGGTGTGCCGCCGCCAGGCGCCGGCCGGGGCGGGCACGTCGACGGTGCCGTGCCGGCCGTCGGCGCGGTGCCGGGTGCCGGTCGCCGCGCCGAGGCGGTAGCGGAGCACGAGCTGGCCCGCGGGGCGGCCGGCGCCGGCCGGGTGGTGCGACAGCGCGATCTCGACGATCAGGTTGGCGTCGGGGCCGGCGGTCTCGGGCAGCACGTCGAGGTGCAGGGTGGTGTCGGAGATGTTCCCGGTGTGCGTCCAGTTCCACGCCTTGCCGGCGTACCAGAGGGTGCCGGCGCCGGCGGCGGTGAGCCGCAGCGCGCGGCCCGGGTCGTCGACGGCGTGCGGGGTCGACACGAAGTCGGCGGCGGAGGCGGTGAGCGCGCCCTCGGTGGACTCCTTCCAGGTCCACGCGAGCCCGCCCTCGGCCTCCTCCGGCCCGTCGAAGTGGACGACCCGGCGGTGGTCGTGGGCGGCCACCCGGAAGTCGTGGTCGGTCCACCAGATCACGTCGACGGCGTTGCGCCGGGCCTGGTCGAGGTGGGCGGCGTAGCTGGCGACGCCCTCGCTGAACGAGGCGTGCAGGTGCATGGCCATGCTGATCGGCCGCCGTCCGCGGGCGACCGGCGGCGGGTCGCCGGTGGCGGCCAGGCCCACGGGTACGCCGATCCCGGCAACCGCCAGCCCGCCGGCGGCGGCGAGCAGGCTGCGCCGGTCCAGCCGTGCCCGATCCCCCATGCCGCTCCCCCGCTCCCCTGCCGGCCCGGGCCAGCGTACGGGCGGCGGCAGCGGCTCGGCATCCGGCGATCGTGCCGGTCGGCCCGGTCAGCCGGCGGGCGGCCGCGCGCCGTACAGCCGCAGCACGCCGACCCGCAGCGCGGCGTGCGCCTCGGTGGCGGGCAGCCGGCCGGCGGTGACCTCCGCCCAGGCGGCGTGGCCGAGCGCGATGGTCGCGGCGATGAGCCATCCCGGGGCGGCGTCCCGGTCGAACTCACCGGCCTGCTGTCCGCGAACGATCAGCCGGGTGAGCCGGCCGAAGATCGGCTCGTGCAGCTCGGCGTCGTCGGCGGCGGCGGGCGCGGGGAGCGGTGGGTACCGGTCGAAGGTCCGCCAGCTCACGTCCAGCAGGCGCAGGAGTGCGGCCGGTGCGGGTCCCTCGTCGAGCCGGGCCGCGTCCATCGCGGCGAGGACCTCGTCCGTCATCCGCCGGAACACGGCGGCGACGAGCGCGTCGCGCGTCGGGAAGTGCGCGTAGACGGTCTGCCGGGACAGGCCGGCGGCGGCGGCGACGTCCTCCATGGTGGCCTGCGGCCGTTCCCCGAGCACCTGGATCGCCGCGTCGAGGATCGCAGCCACGCTCCGGCGGGCCTCGGCACGCATCCGGCGGCGCCGCTCCGGGAGATTTTGCTCGGACACGGTTGTCAAGGCTACCAAAGCGCCTTAACCTTGACAGCCACGTCAGAGTTAATGGAATCGGAGGAGCAGATGCACACCGAGGCAGATCCCACTCCCCGCGATGACCTGGCCCACTACCTGCGGTCCTACGTGCAGGAGATGGCCTTCGGCGACGAGGCTCCGGACCTGGTGCTGGACCGCTACCACACATCCGACATCGCCTGGCTCACCGACGGGCTGCACCTCGACCGGGCGCGCCTGATCGCGCACGCGCGCCCGGCCCGCCGCAACGTGACCCGGTGCGACCTCGACGTGCACGACACCCTGGTCTGCGGCGACCGGGTCGCCGCCCGCTACACCATGACCGCGGTGACCCGCGGCCGCACCATCGTCACCGAGATCCACATGTTCGGCCGGCTGGCGCCGGACGGCCGGCTGCGCCGGATCGACCAGCTCACCCGCACCCCGCCCGCCACCGCCCAGCGGTGAGCCGACCGAACCGGCCGGGTCAGGCGGCGTAGCGGGCGGCCAGGTCGACGACCCGGCGGGCGGCCGCCACCATGGCCCGGTCGGCGAACCGGCCGTCGGGCAGCACCACGGTGCCGGAGTCGCGGGTCTGCGCGTCGGCCAGCGCGGCGAGCAGTTCCCGGGCCCGGTCCACCTCCCGATCGGCGGGACGGAACGCGCCGTCGATCACCGGCAGCTGGCGCGGGTGGATGGCGGCCCGCCCGAGGAAGCCGAGCCGCCGGCCGGCCGCACAGGAGGCGGCCAGGCCGTCGAGGTCGGTGACGTCGGCGTACACCGACATGGCCGGCGGCGGCAGGCCGGCCGCGCGGGCCGCGACCACCACCCGCCCGCGGGCCCACAGCAGGCCGTCGTCGTCGGCGACGCCCAGGTCGGAGCGGAGGTCGGCCTCGCCGAGCCCCAGCGAGGCCACCGCCGGGTGGGCGGCCGCGATGGCGTACGCGGACTCCAGCCCGACGGCCGACTCGACCAGCGGGTGCAGCGGGGTGTCGACCCGGGCGGCCACGGCGGCGACGGTCGCCGGGGACTCCACCTTGGGCAGTCGCAGCCCGGCCAGCCCCGGCCGCCCGGCGACGGCGGCCAGGTCGGCGGCGACGTCGGGGCCGGTCAGCTCGTTGACCCGGACCTGCACGGGCAGGGGCTGCGGGTCGGCGAGGAACTCGGCGACGGCCTCCCGGGCGTACGCCTTGCGGCCGGCGACGACGGCGTCCTCCAGGTCGAGGATGACCGCGTCGGCGCCGGCGGCGACCGCCTTGGCGAACCGGTCGGGCCGGTCGCCGGGCACGTAGAGCAGGGTGAGCAGCATCAGATCACCCCGCGCTCCCGCAGCGCGGCCAGTTCGTCGCCGGTCAGCCCGAGCGCGCCGAACACGGCGTCGGTGTCCTGGCCGTGGCGGCGGCCGGCGTGCCGGATCTCGCCCGGGCTGTCCGACATGCGGAACGGCACGTTCTGCATCCGGACCTCCCCCAGTTCCTCGTCGGGGACGGTGACCACGGTGCCGAGCGCCGCGTACTGCGGGTCGGCGAGGATGTCGCGCACGTCGTAGACGGGGGCCACGGCGGCATGGGCCGCCTCGAACGCGGCCACCACCTCGTCGCGGTCCCGCTTCGCCACCCAGCCGCCGACCGCCGCGTCGAGTTCGTCCGCGTGGGCGGCCCGGCCGCTGCCGGTGGCGAACCAGGGCTCGTCGACCAGGTCGGGGCGGCCGACGAGGCGGACCACCCGCTCGGCGATGCTCTGCGCGCTGGTGGACACGGCCACCCACCGCCCGTCGGCGCACCGGTAGGTGTTGCGGGGCGCGTTGTTGTTGGACCGGTTGCCCAGCCGGGGCTGGACGTAGCCGAGCTGGTCGTACCAGGTGATCTGCGGGCCGAGCATCGCCATGATCGGTTCGATGATGGCCAGGTCGACGACCTGGCCCCGGCCGGTGAGGTCGCGGCCGCGCAGGGCCAGCATGACCGCGTACGCGGCGGCGAGCGCGGTGACCGAGTCGGCCAGCCCGAACGGCGGCAGGGTGGGCGGCCCGTCGGGCTCCCCGGTGGCCGCGGCGAAGCCGCTCATCGCCTCGGCGAGGGTGCCGAACCCGGGCCGGGGCGCGTACGGGCCGACCTGCCCGAAGCCGCTGATCCGGGCGATCACCAGCCGCGGGTTGACCGCGTGCAGCTCGTCCGGGCCGAGACCCCAGCGTTCCAGCGTGCCCGGGCGGAAGTTCTCCACCAGCACGTCGGCGTCGGCGAGCAGCCGGCGCAGCAGTTCCGCGCCCTCCGGGTCGGAGAGCTTGAGCGTGACGGTGCGCTTGTTGCGGCCGAGCACCTTCCACCACAGGCCGACGCCGTCCTTGGCGGGGCCGTGGCCCCGGGACGGGTCGGGCTTGGCCGGGTGCTCCACCTTGACCACGTCGGCGCCGAAGTCGCCGAGGAACGCGGCGGCCAGCGGGCCGGCGAAGAGGGTGGCCAGGTCGACGACCTTGACGCCGTGCAGCGGGGCGGTCGTGGTCACGGGGTCCCCTTCGCCGGGTCGACGGCGGCGAGGAACACGTCCCCGTTGCCGAGCGCGGCGCCGCCGTCGGGGGTGCCGGCGGTGCGGCCGCTGACCAGCACCCGGCCGTCCGGCCCGACGGTGGCGTAGACGTTCTCCTCGCCGAACGGGTCGGCCGCGTCGTCGCGGGCGGTGCCGTACTGGGCGACGGCGACCTGCCGGCCCCGGGCGTCCAGACGCAGGGTGAGCACGTCCGCGCCGCCGGCCGGCACGCCGAGGGTGCTGCCGGTGAAGCCGACCACCGCGAGGGTGCCGTCGGCGAGGGCCAGCACGTCGGTGCCGGCGTCCGCGCCACGCCCGCCGGTGACGGTCCGCCAGCGCTGCGCCCCCTTGGTCGTGTACGCCACGGTGAGCACGTCCCCGGCGGTGGCGCCGGTGGCCACCACCTGGCCGGCGCCGGTGACGGTGACCCCGCCGAGCAGGTCGTCGCCCGTGCCGCCGGCGACGGTGAGCCAGTCACGGGCGCCGTCCGGGGTGAACCGGGCGAGCCAGCCGTCGGCGCCGCCGAGCGGCGTGGTCCCGGGCAGCGCGCCGGAGGTGCCGCCGGCCACGTAGACGCCGTTCGCGTCGGCCGCGACGGCGTACGCCTTGTCCTCGCCGGGGCCGCCGAACTGCCGGGTCCAGGCCAGCGTGCCGTCCGGTGCGATCCGGGCGAGCACCGCGTCCTTGTCGCCGGCGCTGGTCCCGCCGAACGCGCCGCTGGTGTAGCCGGCGACGTACGCGCCACCGTCGGGGGCGGCCGTGATCGCGTAGAACCGGTCGGCCTTGGCGGGGTCGCCGGCCTGGGTGAGCCAGGCCCGCTGCCCGGTGGCCGTCAGCTTCGCCACGAACGCGTCGTCGGCGGGGCTGCCCGGGTGCCGGCCGTCGAGGTCGCCGCGGGTGTACCCGGCGGTGAGCACACCGCCGTCGGCCAGGGGCACGGTCCCGTACAGCCGGTCGTTGGCGCTGGTGCCGAACTGGCTGGTCCAGCGGACCGTGCGGTCGGCGGCGAGCCGGGTGACCACGGCGTCGAGGCCGCCCGCGTAGGGCTGGCCGGCGACGGCGCCGGAGGCCGCGTAGCCGAGGGTGACCTCGCCGTCCGGGTGGGCGGCGACCCCGCCGGCCCAGTCGGCGCCGGCGGTGCCGTGCAGCGGGGCGGGCAGCCCGGCCGGCGGGGTGACGCTGAGCGTGGTGGCCAGGTGCTTCAGGCCGTCGACGAACGCGGGCCGCCAGACGTCCCAGTCGTGCCCGCCGTCGAGGACGCGGAACTCGGCGGCGACGCCGTCGGCGCGGCGGACCGTGTTGTAGAGCGTCGCGGCCTCGTAGTCGAGGTCGTGCGCGGCGTCGGCCGGGTCGGGGTTGGCCCACTCGTCGTCACCGACGGCGATGAACATCCGCACCGGCGACTCCGGGTCGAGGCCGGGCAGCAGGGCCGGGTAGTTCAGCCGCTCGTACACCTCGTCGGAGAAGGGTTCGTCGCCGTCGCCGAACGCCCCGAACTCGCGGGCCGAGGAGTCGGCGGGCGGCAGCGGCCGGTAGACGGCGGGACTGAGCACCAGCGCGTTGGCGAAGAGGTCCTGGTGGGCGAGGGCGTACCGCAGCGCGCCGGCACCGCCCATGGAGTAGCCGCCGACGAGCCGGGCGTTGCGGTGCGCGGCGGTGCGGTAGGTGGCGTCGACGTGCGCGACGAGGTCGCGGGTCAGCGCGGTCTCCACCGGCCGGCCCGGACGGTCGGCGCCGGTGTACGCGGAGTCGACGTACCAGTTGCCGCGCTCGCTCCACGGCGCGTCGGGCAGCACGGCGATCACCGGCGGCACCTCGCCGTCGGCGATGAGCCGGTCCAGGTCGCTCTTCACCCGGGTCCACGCCTGCATGGTGTCGCCGCGCCCGTGCAGCAGGTACAGCACCGGGTAGCGGGTGCCGGCCTGCGCCGCGTCGGCGTAGCCGTCCGGCAGGTAGATGGTGTAGTCGATGCCGGCGCCGAGGGCCGGCGAGGGGGCGGTGGCGGTGGTCAGGGTGCCGGACCGCTCCCGGCCGGCGACGGCGGTCTCCGGCGCGAGGCCGGCCAGCCCGACGGCGGTCAGCAGGGCGACCAGGGCGGCGCCGGGGCGCCAGGCTCGTCTCATTCGAGGGCTCCTTCGGGCAGGTCGGCGGCGCAGCGGAAGCCGATCGACGTGGAGCGGCCGAGGCCGGCCCCGGTGAGCAGCAGCTTCACCGACACGTCCGGCGGCTGCGGGCCGCCGTCGAGGTACCAGTCGGAACCCTCCGCCCGGTAGGCGCAGCCGCCCTTGAGGATGACGAAGCGGGTCCGCCCGTCGGAGTGCTCGCTCTCGGTCAGGTTCCAGACGAGGGGCTCCCGCCGGACCAGCAGGCCCGCCTCGGCGGCCACCTGCCACTCGTCCTCGGTGGGCAGGCGCAGCCCGGCCCAGTCGGCGTACGCCCGCGCGTCGGCGAGGTCGACCCCGGTGACCGGGGCGTCGGCGGGGCCCTGCCCGGCCGTGAACCGTTCGGGCCGGACGGGCCGGTAGCCGGTGGCCGCGAGGAAGCGCGCGTACTCGCCGTGGGTGACCTCGTGGGTGTCGATGGCGAACCGGCCGAGCCGGACCTGCCGGCGCAGCGTGCCGGTGTGGTGCAGGCGCGGCGGCAGCGGCTTCCACTCGTCGACGTACGGGGCCTCGCCGTAGAGGCCGGTCTCCCGGACCCGGTGGCGCACGGTCAGCTCGTGCCGGCCACCGTCCACGGTGACCATGCCGTCGGGCAGGGCGGCCAGGGGCGACCACGGGGTGCGGGCGCGCACGGCGGCGCGGGCCGGGAAGGACGGGTCACCGGTCGGCGGTTCGTGCCGGGGCACCGGGGTGTCGGTGGCGACCACGGCGGCGATCGCCCCGGCGGGCAGCGGCCCGCCGACCGCGACCCGGCCGTCCTCGAGTTCGGTGACGGTCAGCTCGGCGCCGGTGACCAGGTCGACGAAGCGCCCCGGCCGGCGGTCGGTGAGCAGCCAGGGGCCGTCGTGGTCGGCGCCGCGGTTGACCACCGTCCACAGCGGCTGGTCGTCGTGGGTCCAGCGGGACGCGTACACCTGGCCGGCGCCGGGGTGGTCGGCGAGCGGGGCCCAGTCCTCGGCGCGCAGCCACGCGGCGTGGCTGGCCTGCACCCGGCGCATGGCCCGCAGCACGGCCCGGTCCCGCTCGTTCCAGCCGACCCAGACGCCGAAGACGCTCTCCCAGACCAGCACGCCGCAGCCGTTGAGCCAGGCCGAGTGCAGCTCGTCGAGGTGGTCGCGGTGCCAGCGACGGGTGTGGTGCAGGACGTGCCGGCGTTCGAACCACTTGGCCCGCAGCACGCCGGGGGTGTCCGAGTCGGCGAACCACTGCGCCCAGGACATGGCGTGGTCGGCGATCCGGGCCAGCGGCACCCGGCTCTCGCCCTCCAGCACCAGGCCGGGGCGGACCGCGTCGAGCGCCTTGCGCAGCTCGCCGGCGCCCTCCTTGAGGGTGTCCAGGAAGACGCCGTCGACGCCGAGCCGGTCGGCCAGCGCCGCGACCTCCTCGGCGTCGGCGCCCGGCTCGCGCCGCGTGCCGGTGTCCCACGGGTTGTAGTCGACGAACACCCGGACGCCGGCGGCCTGGAACGCGCGCACCACCTCGGGCAGTTCGGGCACGTCCCGGTACCAGTCGAACTGGTTGCGCTCGTCCAGCCCGATCACCGGGTACGCGTGCCAGAGCACCACCCCGTCGAAGCCGCCGAAGTCGCGCCGCGCCGCGTCGAGGAACGCCTCGACGGTGAACTCGCCGCGGTGGTGGTCGTAGAGCGTCTCGTCCCAGAGCCAGGCCAGGCAGACGGTGAAGCAGTCTCCGGCTATCTCGTCGTAGTGCGCGCCCGTGTAGCCGAGCCGGGCGCGGGCGTCGGCCCGCCACCGGGTGAGCTGCTCCCGCCACGCCGGCCAGTCGGCGGGGTCGTCGGGTGCCGCGAAGATCTTCGCCTCGTCCAGGGTGGTCAGGTCGGCGTGCGCGCCGAGCGGCACCTCGGTGGGCCGGTCGATCGGCCGGGGCACGTACGGGTTGAAGCTCACTCGACCTCTCCGTAGGTGGCGGCGGACAGCGCGTCGATGGCGGCCCGCTCGGGCAGGGCGGTGGAGGCGCCGGGGCGCTCGGCGCAGGCCGCGCCGGCGGCGCACGCCCAGCGCAGCACGGCCGTGGCGGTGTTCCCGGTGAGGCCGCCACGCTCGGCCAGGGCGACCGCGAGCGCGCCGGTGAACGCGTCACCGGAGGCCGTGGTGTCGACCGCGTCGATCTTCGGGGCGGCCACCTCGATCCGGGCGCCGTCGCGGTCGGCGTAGGCGGCGCCGCGCGCGCCGAGGGTGAGCACCACCCGGGGCACGAGGCCGACCAGGGTGTCGAGCAGCGCCGCCGGCTCGTCGGTGAACACCCCGGCCACGACCGCGGCCTCGTGCTCGTTGACCACCAGCACGTCGACGAGGTCGAGCAGTTCGGGCGGCAGCGGCCGGGCCGGGGCGGCGTTGAGGACCACGGCGGCGCCGCCGGCGCGCGCCCAGCCGGCGGCCCGGGTGACCTCGGCCAGCGGCACCTCCAGTTGCAGCAGCAGCACGCCGGCCCCGGCCACCGCCTCCCGGTCGGCGTCGTGCAGCGTCAGCGCGGCGTTCGCGCCGGGCGCGACCACGATGCAGTTCTCCGCCGCGTGGTCGACGGCGATCAGCGCGACCCCGGACGGCCCGTCGACGGTGCGCAGGCCGCGCAGGTCGACACCGGCGCCGGCCAGGTTGTCCCGCAGCAGCCCGCCGAACCCGTCGCCGCCGACCGCGCCCACGAAGGCGCAGTCCGCGCCGGCCCGGGCGGCGGCGACCGCCTGGTTGGCGCCCTTGCCGCCGGGCACCATCCGGAAGTCGTCGCCGAGCACCGTCTCACCGGGCCGGGGCAGCTGCGGCGCGGTGACCACGAGGTCCAGGTTGGCGCTGCCGACCACCACCACCCGGGCGCTCATGTCCGGTTCCCGTGGGCCAGGGCGAGGGTACGGTCGGCCAACTCGTCGAAGCCGATGCCGTCGAACCCGGCGATGCTGCTGGCAAGCCGGTTGCGCAGCGGCGCGACCCAGCGCCCCGGCAGCCGGGCGGCGCCGGTGAGCGCCCCGGTGACCGCGCCGACGGTGGCGCCGTTGGAGTCGGTGTCCCAGCCGCCGGCGACCACCGCGCAGATGGAGCGTTCCAGGTCGCCCCGCCCGTACGCGAGGGCCGCCGCGACCAGGGCGGCGTTGTTGCGGACGTGCACCCAGTGCAGGTGACCGTGCCGCGCGTAGAGGGTGTCCACGATGCTCTCCCAGTCGTCGCCCCCGGCGCCGAGGGCGCGCGCCTCCCGGACGGCCGCGGTGAACCGGCTGCCCGGGGGCAGCACCGACTCGCCGGCGTCCAGCACCGCGTCCACGTCGCCGGCCACCGGGGCGGCCGCGGCCAGGGCCGCCACCCAGATCGCCCCGTACGCCCCGGCCCGGACGTGGCTGACGGCCGCGTCGCGCCAGGCGGCCTCGGCGGCCCGGTCGGGGCGGCCCGGGTTGGTCCAGCCGTACACGTCGGTGCGGATCTGCGCGCCGATCCACTCCCGGAACGGGTTGTGCCGGCGGGCGGTGTCCGGCGGGGTGAGGCCGAGCAGCAGGTTGCGGTAGGCGACCCGCTCGGCCGTGAAGACCCGCCCGGCGGGCAGCCAGTCCAGCCACGCCTGGGCCACGTCGGCGCTGGTGAAGCCGGGTCCGTGGGTCTCCAGGACGCGCAGCGCCAGCAGCGCGAAGTTGAGGTCGTCGTCCTCGGGCATGCCGGCGATGTTCTCGGCGAGGCTGGTCGGCGCGCTGCGCCGGTTCCACGGCCAGCGGGCGGCCACGTCGGCCGGCAGCCCCCGCGCGGTGAACCAGTCGCGCAGCGGCCACCGGCCCGTGGCGGAGAGGATCTCCCGGATCCCGTGGCGGGGGATCTTCTCCACCGGCTTGCCGAGCAGGCAGCCGGCCGCCCGGCCGAGCCAGGCCCCGTGCAGCCGGTCCCGCTCGACGGTGGTCGGCAGGTCCCAGGCGCCCGGCCAGGTCTTGCGGACCGCGTCGAGGTCGTCGGGCTCGTCCGCGCCGTCGGGGCCGGGCAGCGCGTCGGCGGCGTCGAGCAGGTCGACGGCGAGGGCCCGCAGTTCCGGCGGGGCCGGCACCGGCGAGGCCCCGCTGACCGGGGCCGTGACGTCGCCGCCGGCCGCCGTCCAGCGCTCGGCCAGGGCGGTGACGTCGCGGCCCTCGTCGCGGCTCGCGGCCAGTTCGTGCGGCAGCAGGTCCTCCGGCTGCACCCAGGTCAGCCGGAGCCCGCGGGCCGGTGTCCCGGCAGCGCTCATGCCAGCCCGCCGAACCGCTCGGCGCGCCGGGCGAAGCGCTCCCGGTCGCGGTCGAACACCTCGGTGGCCACCCCGGCGAGGACCCGGGCGGGCTCGACCAGGTCGGTGCGGGACGCCGTGGCGACCACCTCCGACCACTCGGCCGGCACGGCCGCCGCGCCGCCGAGCGCACCGGCGATCGCGCCGGCCATGGTGGCCGTGGAGTCGGCGTCCCGGCCGTAGTTGACCGAGCCGAGCACCGCCGCCCGGTAGTCGCCGCCGGCCACCACGAGCATGCCCAGCGCCACCGGCAGTTCCTCGATGGCGTGCAGCCGGCTCGGGCGGCGGGCGCCCAGGCCGGGGCTGCGGTACTCCTCCCCCACCGTGTCGTAGGGGGCCACGGCGGCGCGCAGCGCCGGGATGGCGGCCTTCCAGTCGTCGTGCCCGCGGGCCTCCTTGACCACGGCGTCGATGGCGGCGCGGGTGCCGTCGCGGGCCAGGTCGAGGGTGGCGGCCACGACGTCGTCGACACTCGCGCCGGGGGCCGCGGCGGCGGCGACCGCGGCGGCGAAGACCGCCGCTGCCTCCCGCCCGTAGCTGTGCTGGTGCGCCCCGGCGATCTCCACGGCCTCGGCGTACGCCCCGGCCGGGTCGCCGGCGTTGACGATGCCGACCGGCGCTATGTACATGGCGGCGCCGCAGTTCACGATGTTGCCCACGCCCGCCTCGCGCGGGTCGGCGTGGGCGTGGTGCAGGCGGGTGACCAACCACCGCTCGGCCGCGGCCAGCCGGTGGAAGGTCACCCCCTCCCGCTCCAGGTCCGGGATGTACACCACCCGCTCGATCAGGTCGGGGACGAGCAGTTCCACCACGTCGTACGCGTCGAGGTGGTCCCGCTTGGCCGCGTACGCCCGGACCAGGGCGTGGGTCATCAACGTGTCGTCGGTGATGTGCCCGTCGCCCTTGTGGTACGGCGCGAGTGGCCGCGCGGTGGCCCAGTCGGCGTGGTACGGGGGGACGATCCCCTCGACCCAGCCGCCGAAGCGGGCGCGGATCTGCTCCGGAAGGGCCGTCTCGGTGGCCCCGCCGAGGGCGTCGCCCACGGCGGCGCCGACCAGGCATCCGACCGACGTGTCGAGCAAGAGTGACATGGTTACCTCAGAACCTGCTTGCCACCGTCGACCAGCTGCGTGCCGAGCTGGTCCAGGGTGATCTTGTTGGCGAAGTACTGCTGGAGGGCCGGGGTGGCGTACTTGGTCTTCCACTCCGGGTAGCCGTCGGCCTTCTGGAACGGGGCGACGGTCAGGTCGGCGGCGCTGTCCGCGGCCACGTCCCAGCCCTGCTTGCCGCCGGTGGCCTTGACCAGCTCCTCGTTGGCCTGCTTGCCGGTGGGCACCAGCCAGTCACCCTTGGCCAGGGTGGCCATGTTGGTCGGGTTGAGGAACCACTCCAGGAACTGCGCGGCCTGCTTCTTGTGCTTGCTGTCCTCGGTGATGGACAGGGTCTGCGGGTTGGCGGCCTGCTTGCTGGAGAGGCCCTTGATCGGCGGGAGGGTCACCCACTCGAAGCCGGCGGGGGCCTGCTCGACCATCTGCTGGCGCAGCGAGACCGAGCCGGGGAGCATGGCGTACTTGCCGCCGAAGAAGCCGGGCAGGGTGTCCGCGCCGCTCATGCCCAGCGCCTCCGGGGAGGCCGACTTGCTGGTGTAGAGCATGTCGTGGATCCGCTTCGGCACCTCCTTCTCCGCGTCGCCGACCTTGACCTCGGTCTTGCCGCCCTCGGTGTAGAAGAACTTGCCGTCGTAGTTCAGCGCCAGGTTCAGCACCCGGTTGGTGGGCGACTTGAGCGCCCAGGCGGCGCCGTACTGGCCGGGCTTGGTGAGCTTCTGGGCGTTGGCCTGGAACTCGTCCCAGGTCCAGCCGCCGTCGGCGGGCGGGACGGCGATGCCGGCGGCGTCGAGCAGCTTCTTGTTGGCGATGACGACCTGCGACTCCAGCAGGAACGGCACGCCGGTGACCTTGCCGTCGAAGGTGGCGGTGTCCCAGACGCCCGGGTCGATCTGGCCCTTGAAGTCGTCGCCGAGCAGCTTGGAGAGGTCGGCCAGGTAGCCCTGCTTGCTGAACTCGCCGATGGCGGAGGCCTCGTAGTGCACGATGTCGGCCACGTCGCCGCCCTCGAACGAGGTGACCAGCTGGTCGTGGATCGAGTTCCAGTCACCCTGGACGTACTCGACCTGGATGTCCGGGTGCTCGCTGTTCCACTTGGCGACCAGGTCCTTGTTGGCCTGGAGCGACTCCTTCTGCCAGGCGAGGCTGAGGAAGCGCAGCTTGGCCGGGCCGGACGAGTTCTCGTCCTCGCCGCCGCCGTCACCGCACGCGGTGAGGGCGCCGAGCCCGACGACCGCGACCGCGGTGGCCGCGGCGAGTCGGCGGAATCTGCTACGGAGCATGGGGGATTCCTCCTTGGTGGTGGTTGGGGGATGTGGTCAGCCCTTGACCGCGCCGGCGAGCGACCCGGACGAGAGGCGGCGTTGCATGACCGCGAAGAAGATCAGGCTGGGCAGGGTGGCCAGCAGCGAACCGGCGGCCAGCGGGCCCAGGCGGGCGGTGCCCTCGATGCCGACGAACCGGGCCAGGGCGACCGGCAGGGTCGCCAGCTCGGGGGTCTTGACCAGCACGAGGGCGAAGAAGAACTCGTTCCAGGCGGAGATGAAGGAGAACAGCGCGGTGGCCACGATGCCCGGCGCGAGCAGCGGGAAGACCACCCGGCGCAGCACCTGGAGCCGGCTGGCGCCGTCGACGCTGGCCGCCTCCTCCAGCTCGCGCGGGATGTTGCGGACGAAGCCCTGGAGCATCCACAGGGCGAACGGCAGCGCCCAGACCACGTAGATCAGCACCAGCCCGGCGTGCGTGTTGGCCAGCCCGACCTGCCGCAGGATCAGGAAGATCGGGATGATCAGCAGCACGAACGGGAAGAGCTGCGACAGCAGCACCCAGCCCAGCGCCACGGTGCCGAGTTTGGTCCGGAACCGCGCGAGGGCGTACGAGGCCGGCAGCGCGACCAGCACCGTGAGCACCGCCGAGGCGAGCGACACCTGGAGGCTGTTCAACGCGGCCCGGCCGAGCTGCTGCTCGGTGAAGGCCTGCACGAAGTTCTGCACGGTGGGGTTGCTCGGGATGAGCGTGGGGTGCAGCCGCACCAGCTCGCGCGGCGGCTTGAACGCGGTGGAGAGCAGCCAGACCAGCGGGAACCCGAGGAAGATCAGGTAGCCGGTCAGCGCGACGTACTGGAGCGTCCGCCCGGTGCGGCTCGGCTTTCCGAACATGTCAGTTCGCCTCCCTCAACCGGCGACGCAGGTAGACCGCGAGCAGCGCGACGATGAGCACGACCATGACGTTGCCGAGGGCGGCGGCGTAGCCGTAGTTGCCGTAGCGGAACGCCTCCTCGTAGGCGAAGAGCATCGGCAGCATGGTCTTGCCGCCCGGCCCGCCCGCGGTGAGCACGTAGACCAGGCCGAACGAGTTGAAGTTCCAGATGAAGTCGAGCGAGGTGATCGCCACGACGACCGGCGCGATGGCGGGCAGCGTGACGTTGCGGAACCGGTGCCACGTGGAGGCCCCGTCCACCGCGGCCGCCTCGTGCAGCTCGCGCGGCACGCCCTGCAATCCGGCCAGGAGGACGACGGTGGTCTGCGGCATGCCGGCCCAGACGCCGACGACGATGACCGCGACCAGCGCGGTGCTGAAGTCGCCGAGCCAGTTGGTGCGCAGCCCGTCGGCGCCGACGCGGTGGAAGAACTCGTTCAGCAGGCCGGCGTCCGGGTGGTAGACCAGCTTCCAGAGGATGCCGACGACCACGGGCGGCATCGCCCAGGGCACCACGGCCAGCACCCGGGCCAGCCCGCGGAAGCGCAGCTGCTGGTTGAGCAGTAGGGCCAGGCCGAGGGCGAGCACGAACTGGAGCACGGTCACCCCGACCGCCCAGAGCAGGCCGATCTTGAACGAGTTCCAGAACAGCTCGTCGCCGAGCAGTTCCCGGTAGTTGGCCAGCCCGGTGAAGCTGATCTCGACGTTGCGCCCGGCCCGGGCGTCGGTGAAGCCGAGCCAGATGCCGCGCAGCAGCGGGAAGACCGACAGCACCACGATGGGCAGCAGCGACGGGAGCAGCAGCAGGTAGATGCCGAGCCGGTCGGAGCGGGACCGGGCCCTGCGGGGCCCGTCGGCGCGGGCGACGTCGGGCCGTTCGGCCAGCGTGGTCATGCCGTCACCTCCGGGGTACGCGGCGCGGGCGCCGGCTCGGCCGGCGCGGGGACGAACGGCGTCGCGGCGCTGGAGGCGCGCACGGCGAGGCTGGGGGCGACCTGCTCGCGGCGCGGCGGCAGGGTCGGGTCGGCGATGCGCTGGAGCAGCAGTTCGGCGGCGCGGCGACCGCGCTCGGCCGAGCCGAGGGAGACGCTGGAGAGCTGGGGGAACATCATCCGGGCCAGCTCGGTGTCGTCCATGCCGACGACCGCCACGTCCTCGGGGACGCGCCGGCCGGCGGCCAGCAGGGCGTGCAGCGCGCCGACGGCGATGAGGTCGTTGGCGCAGACCAGCGCGTCGGGCTCGGCGCGGGCGAGGAGGCGCTCGGTGGCGGCCCGGCCGGGCTCGTACCGGAAGTCGCCGACCTCGACGAGGCGCTCGTCGAGCGCGATGCCGTGCCCGGCGAGGGCGGCCCGGAAGCCGGCGTCGCGGGCCGCGCCGGGCACCGTGTCCAGCGGGCCGTTGACGAAGCCGATCCGCCGCCGCCCCGCCGCGACCAGGTGGTCGACGGCCAGCCCCACGCCGGTACGCGAGTCGGTGCGGACGTTGTCCACGGGCGCGTCGGCGGCGAGCTGGCCGACCACGACCACCGGCACCGGGCTGTCGACCAGCGCGGCGAGGTGGTCGTCGGTGACCCGGATCGGGGAGACGATCATCCCGTCGACGTAGCGGTGGGCCAGCCGGCGCAGCAGGGCGGTCTCGTTGGCGATCTGCCCGCCGGTGGCGTGCACCAGCAGCTGCCGGCCGGACGCGGCCACCACGGACTCGATGGCGCGCATCATCTCGACGTACACCGGGTTGCCGATGTCCTCGACGGCGAGCGCCACGAGGCCGGTGCGCTGCGACTGGAGCGAGCGGGCGATCGCGTTGGGCACGTAGCCCACCTCGGCCGCGGCCTCGCGCACCTTGCGGACGGTCTCCGGGCTGCCGCCGACGCCGTTGAGCACGCGGGAGGCGGAGGCGATGGAGACACCGGCGCGGGCGGCGACGGTGTGGACGGTGGGCCGGCCGTCGGCCGACTCCTGTAAACGTTTACGACCCACGCCCCGCACCTCCGCCTGTCTGCTGTAAACGTTTCCGGGAGTCTGCGCCCGACCCGACGGTCAGGTCAAGGGCTCGTTACGAAAACGTTTCCAACACCGGTGAGCTGGGCGGGGACGTGGTCAGCCCGGGCGGGCCGGGGTCCGCGCCTCTAGGGGGCGGCCGGTGAGGCGGCGGACCGCCAGGTAGCCCTCGCAGCCGAGGCAGAGCCCGAAGGCGGCGTTGAGGAAGGCGGCGGCGAGCGCCGCGGCGGTGGCGACCAGCCCGAGCAGCGGCGCGCCGGCCAGCCAGCCGGCCGCGCCGACCGTGGCGAAGGCCAGGCCGACGAGCTGGGCGAAGCGGACCGGCGCCGCCGGCTCCAGCTCGGCCGGCGGGGCCAGCCGAGGCGCGACCAGGGCGCGGAAGAGCAGACCGTACGGGCCGAGTCGCGGGTGGGCGGCGGTCAGCGCGAAGACGACGGCCTGCGCCAGGACGAGCCAGCCGGAGCCGGTGACCAGGGCGACGGCGAGGACGACGGTGGTGAGGGCGGCGGCGAACCGCGGCCCACGGGGGTCGAGCAGCATGGGGGCTTCCGTTCGGCGGCGAAGGGGTCGGTCAGGCGGCGGCGACCGGCGCACAGAGGCTCGCCGCGAGCCGCCCGTGGTCGACCACCCGCCGCCGGATCAGCCGGACGCCTGTCACGCCCGCGTCCCGGCGGCCAGCGGCGCGAGCACGGCGAGCAGGTCCGCCCGGTCGGGCACGCCGGCGGCCCGCCGGACGATCCGGCCGTCGCCGGCCACCAGCAGCACCGTCGGGGTGCGCCACACGTCCAGCTCGCGGGCCCGGTCGAGATGCTCGTCGACGCCGACCTCCAGGAGGGCCACCCCGTCGAGGCGGCCCGCGACGTCCTCCAGCACCCGGCGGGCGGCCCGGCAGGGCGCGCAGACCGGGGCGGAGAACTGGACCAGGGTGACCACGCCCGGGCGGACGCCCAGAGCGGCCAGCGCGGCCCGGTGCGGCGCGGCGGCGGTCGGGGACACGGCACGCAACCGGCCGTCGCGACGGCGTCGCCACCAGCCGAAGACGGTGGCGGCCGCGAGCACCGCGACGAGCACGAGGACACCGGTCAGGCGGGGCGGCTGCACGGGTCCAGGCTGCCACGACGACCGGCGGCGGGAATCCCACCGTCTCACCCACCGGACGTGACATCGCCTACTCCGGCGGTGGGAATGGAGGGCCGACCGACGGCCCCGCGATCGACAGTCGTCGCATTTGTCCTCTGGCGCGCCGACCGACCCTGGCAATATTCTCCACTTCGCGCGCAGCTTTTGGAGTTCCTTTACACGCCCGCAGACCCGTCGGGCCACCGAGGAGATGCCATGCACTTCGACCACCCCGAGCTGGACCGCCGTACCCTGCTGCGGGCCGGCCTCGGCGCCGCCGCGGTCGCCGTCGTCGGGAGCGAACTCGCCTTCCCGGCCGCCGCGCAGGCCGCGCCGGGCGCGGACCTCGACTGGATCATCAGCTGCGACGAGTGGGGCGCCCGCCCGCCGGCGGACCCGCTGTCGATCAGCGCGATCGCGACCAACAAGATCATCGTGCACCACATGGCGTTCCCGAACAGCACGGACTACTCCGAGGAACACGCCAAGCAGCTCGCCCGCGACTGCCAGGACCTGCACATGGACGTGAACCGGTGGTCGGACACCGGGCAGCACTTCACGGTCAGCCGGGGCGGCCACGTCCTGGAGGGCCGGCACGGCAGCCTGGAGCGGTTGCAGGCCGGCGACCGGCAGATGATCTCGGCGCACTGCCCCGGCGAGAACGGCCGGGCCATCGGCATCGAGAACGAGGGCACCTACGTCACCGACACGCCGCCGCAGGAGCTGCTCGACTCCCTCGTGAAGCTCTGCACGACCATCTGCCAGCAGTACGGGCTGCACGCGCACGACATCTTCGGCCACTGGGACTTCCGGGCCACCCAGTGCCCGGGCGCCACGTTCTACCGCGAGTTCCCGGCGCTGCGCCGGCGGGTCTTCGCGAAGCTCGGCACCGACCTGGGCGACGTGCCGGCCCGCCGCTGGCCGGACATCTGGCGCTTCGTCGGCGGCCCGGTGGTGAAGGTGGCGCAGTACCTGCTCACCTTCCGCGGCTACACCGTCCCGGTCACCGGCGTGTTCGACGCCGCCACCGTGGCGGCCGTGCAGGACTGGCAGGCGCGCAACGGCATCCCGGTCGACATCGACGCCACCCTGACCGCGCCGACCTGGGAGACCCTGGCGCCGGAGCTGGAGAAGGACGCCACCGGCATCCCGGTGCAGGCGGTGCAGTTCATGCTCAACTCCAAGGGCTACGCCGACGTGGCGATCACCGGCGAGTACGACCACCCGACCAAGAAGGCCCTCCAGGACCTGCAGGAACTGCACGGGCTGGACACCAACGGCAAGGTCAGCACCACCACCTGGTGCGCCCTGGTGGGGGGTGTGGTGCGCCAGTCGTTCCAAGAGAGCTGACGGCGCACCGGCGGGGAAGACGGTGGGGGTGGCAACGGCGCCACCCCCACCGTTGCCGTCCACACTCGCCCGTCGCGCCTCGTAGGCCGCGGCCCGTCTCTCTGCGACGATGCCCAGGTCACGACACCGAGGAGGCGAGACGATGACGTCCAGACTGAATCCGTACCTGAGCTTCCGGGACAACGCCCGGGAGGCGATGGAGCACTACCAGCGGGTGTTCGGCGGCGACCTGCGGATGAACACCTTCGGCGAGTTCGGCAACCCGGACCCGCAGTTGGCCGACCGGATCATGCACGCGCAACTGGAGACTCCCAGCGGTTTCACGCTGATGGCCTCCGACACACCGCCCGGGATGGAATCCACCCCGGGCACCAACATGGCGATCAGCCTGAGCGGCGACGACGCGGACGACCTGCGCCGCTGGTGGGAGCAGCTCGCCGAGGGCGGCACCGTCACCATGCCGCTGGAAAAGCAGATGTGGGGCGACGAGTTTGGCATGTGCGTGGACCGGTTCGGCATGTCCTGGATGGTGGACATCGGTCAGCCCCAGGCCTGACCGCCGGGCTGAGGTGACCCGAACGGCGGTGTCCACGCTGGTGTGACCGGCGTTAGCGTACGCGGATCCACGGATCCCGCCGGAGAGGACGACAGTCATGGACGGCAGCCCTCGCGCACACCTTCGACACCTGGCCAGGCTGGCCACCGCGGCCGCCCTCGCGGTGGCCGGCCTGGGGCTCGTCGCCCCGCCGGCACACGCGGAAGCCGGACCCAAGGTCACCGTGCTGACCCGCAACCTCTACCTGGGCGGGGACCTCACGCCGTCGATCGCCGCGCCAACCCTGCCGGCGTTCCTGGCCGCGAACTCCGCGCTGCTGAGCCACGTGGACCTGGTCGACTTCCCGGCCCGGGCGGCGCTCATCGCCGACGAGATCCGCGAGCGCAAGCCCGACCTGGTCGGCCTCCAGGAGGTGGCGCTCTGGCGCACCGGGCCGCTCGGCGACCCGGCCCCGGCCACCGAGGTCCGGTACGACTACCTGGCCCTGCTCATGGCGGAGCTGGCGAAGTCCGGCCACCCGTACGACGTCGTCGTGGCGCAGGACGAGGCGGACCTGGAGGCCCCGGCCGGGGCGCCCCACCTGCGGGACGTCCGGCTCACCATGCGCGACGTGATCCTGGTGCGGCACGGCGGCCGGATCAAGGTGAACGGCACGTCGTCGGGCAACTTCGTCAACAACCTGGTCTTCCCGCTCGCCGCCACCGGCGGCACCGCCACGAGCACCCGCGGCTGGACGGCGGTGGACGCCGCGCTGGGCGGCCGCGCCTTCCGGTTCGTCAACACCCACCTGGAGGCGTTCCACCCCGGCGTACGCCTGCTCCAGGCGCAGGAACTGCTGCGCGGCCCGCTGAGCGTGCCCGGCCGGCTGATCCTCGTCGGCGACCTGAACAGCGGACCCGAACTGCCCGACCCGAACAACCGGCTCGCGTACCTGGCCCTGGTCGCCGGCGGGATGGTCGACACCTGGCCGATCCTGCACCCCGGCGACCCGGGCTACACCTCCGGCCTGGGTGACGACCTGACCGAGCCGGCCGACGACGTCGAGCACCGGATCGACATGGTGCTGGTCCGTGGCCCGGTGGCGCCGGTGTCCAGTGAGGTCTTCGGCAATGAGCGGCAGACCGCCGGCGGCCGGTGGGCGTCGGACCACCTGGGACACCAGGCCGTGCTCGCGCTGCCCTGATCGAGGCGAAACGTCGGCATTCGCGCGTGGTGAACGGCACCTATCCCGAGGCATGGAACGCCATCAATCATTACCCGGAGGTAGACATGAGTCACTCTCACCTCCGGGTATGACGCCCGGGCACGGAGGGCGAGACGTCGGCAAGCGGTAGCCGGGCGTACGACCGGCCCGACTCCGCACCCCGGAGGAATCGCCATGCCCCGTCCCACCACCCGTGCCCGGCTCGCGGCGCTGGCCGCCGCCACCCTCACCGCCGGCGCCCTGACGGTCGTCACACCGTCACCGGCCGCCGCCGCCACCACCTTCACCGCCAACGACTACTGCCTCGGCCAGTGCGCCGACATCCTGCCGCCCGGGGAGAACGGCAACGCCACGCTCGCCGCGATCCTCGCCCACCAGGCGCTCGGCACCCGGCCCGCCCACTCCAGCGACCAGCTCGACGAGTACGCCAACCTGGTCTACGGCTACGCCGGGCTCACCGACGAACAGATCGCGCAGTTCTACAACGACGCCTCGTTCGGCGTGCCCGACGCGCAGGTGGAGAGCACCGTGCGGCCCCGCGCGGACGTCACCATCGTGCGGGACAAGGCGACCGGCGTGCCGCACGTCACCGGCACCACCCGTTCGGGCACCATGTTCGGCGCCGGCTACGCCGGGGCCCAGGACCGGCTCTGGGTGATGGACCTGCTGCGGCACGCCGGTCGCGGCACGCTCACCTCCTTCGCCGGCGGCGCACCGGGCAACCGGGAGCTGGAGCAGAGCATCTGGGCCAACTCGCCGTACACCGAGGCGGACCTCCAGGCCCAGGTCGACGCGCTACGCCAGAAGGGCGCCCGCGGGCAGCAGCTCTACACCGACGTCACCGACTACATCGCCGGCGTCAACGCCTACATCGACCAGTCCATCAGCGCCGACAACTACCCCGGCGAGTACCTCCTGGCCGGCGCCGGCAAGCCCCAGCACTTCACCATGACCGACCTGATCGCCACGGCCGGCGTCATCGGCGGGCTGTTCGGCGGGGGCGGCGGCTCCGAGATCCAGTCCGCCCTGGTCCGGGTGGCCGCCCGGGCCAGGTACGGCGCCACCGAGGGCGACCGGGTCTGGCAGGCGTTCCGGTCCCAGAACGACCCGGAGACGGTGCTCACCCTGCACGACGGGCAGAGCTTCCCGTACGGCGCCACCCCGGCCGGCGCGACCGGGGCGGTGCTGCCCGACGCCGACAGCGTCGTCGCCGAGCCGCTCGCCCACGACCAGACCGGCGGGGCCACCACCGCCCGGACCACCGCCGGCAGCGCCAGCACCGAGCCGCTGCTCAGCGGCCTGGCCGGGCTGCGATCGCACGGCATGTCCAACGCCGTGGTGGTCTCCGGACGGCACACCACCACCGGCAACCCGGTCGCCGTGTTCGGCCCGCAGACCGGCTACTTCGCCCCGCAGCTGCTCATGCTCCAGGAGTTGCAGGGGCCGGGAGTCAGCGCCCGCGGCGCCGCCTTCGCCGGGCTGAACCTCTACGTGCTGCTCGGCCGCGGCCAGGACTACGCGTGGAGCGCCACCTCCGCCTCCCAGGACCTCACCGACACCTACGCCGTGCCGCTGTGCACCACCGACGGCAGCGCACCGACCCTCGCCTCCAACAAGTACCTGTGGCACGGGCAGTGCGTGGCCATGGAGGTCCTCCAGCACACCAACTCCTGGTCGCCGACCCTGGCCGACTCCACCCCGGCCGGCTCCTACACGCTGCGCGCGCTGCGCACGCGGTACGGGCTCGTCGCGTACCGGGGGCTGGTGAACGGGCAGCCCACCGCCTTCACCAAGCTGCGCTCGACCTACCGGCACGAGGCCGACTCCGCGATCGGCTTCCAGGCGTACAACGACCCGGCCGCCATGGGCTCCGCGGCGGCCTTCCAGCAGTCCGCCGCGAGTGTCGGCTACGCGTTCAACTGGTTCTACGTCAACTCGACCGAGGCGGCCTACTTCAACTCCGGGTCGAACCCGGTCCGGCCGTCCACCGCCGACCCCAACCTGCCCACCCGGGCCGAGGCGGCCAACGAGTGGGTCGGCTGGGACGCGGACACCAACACCGCCACCTACACCCCGGCCGCCGCCCACCCGCAGTCGGTGAACCAGGACTACTACGTCAGCTGGAACAACAAGCAGGCAAAGGACTTCGGCGCGGCCGACGGCAACTTCAGCTTCGGCTCCGTGCACCGCGGCCAACTCCTCGACGGCCCGGTGCGCGCCGCGATCGCCCAGCTCAAGCTCGGCCGGGCCGACGTCGTGCGGATCATGGCCGACGCGGCGGTCACCGACCTGCGCGGCCAGCAGGTCCTCGACGACCTGCTGCGGGTGCTCGGCAGCGCCCCGGTCACCGACCCGGCGCTGGCCGACGCCGTGACGAAGCTGCGGGCCTGGCAGCAGGCCGGGGCCCGGCGCGTGGAGACCGCACCCGGGTCCAAGGTCTACCAGCACGCCGACGCCATCCGGATCTTCGACGCCTGGTGGCCGCTGCTGGCCGCCGCGGAGTTCCGGCCCGGCCTCGGCCCCGACCTCTACGCCGCGCTGGTGGACGCCATCGAGGTGAACGAGGCGCCGTCCGGCGGCCAGAACGGCGGCCGCGACGGCACCGCCGTCTGGGCCCTCGCCGGCCAGCCGCACAAGGGCTCCTCGTTCCAGTACGGCTGGTGGGGCTACGTCGACAAGGACATCCGCGCCGTGCTCGGCGACCCGGTGGCCGGCGGTCCGGGCCGGACGTACTGCGGCGGCGGCACCCTCGGCGCCTGCCGGCAGAGCCTGCTCGACACCCTGGCCCAGGCGGCCGCCGCGCCGGCCACCACCGTGTACCCCGGCGACAAGTCCTGCGGGGCGGGCGACCAGTGGTGCGCCGACGCCATCGCCCAGTCCGGGCTCGGCGGCATCACCCACCCGCTGATCGCCTGGCAGAACCGCCCCACCTACCAGCAGGTCGTCTCGTTCCCGGCGCGCCGCGGCGACGACGTCACCAACCTGGCCCAGGGGCGCCCGGCCACCGCGTCGAGCACCCAGTTCCTCACCAGCAACACCCCGGACAAGGCGGTCGACGGCAGCCTCGGCAGCCGCTGGTCCAGCAGCTACAACGACAACCAGTGGATCCGGGTGGACCTCGGCACGGCCCGCACCGTCGGCCGGGTGGTGCTGCGCTGGGAGGCCGCATACGGCAGCGCGTACCGGATCGAGGTTTCCGCGGACGGCAGCGCCTGGCAACCGGTGTTCAGCACGACCGCCGGCAACGGCGGGACGGACAACGTCACCCTCGCCCCGGTCAGCGCCCGCTACGTGCGGGTGTACGGGGTCAAGCGGGCCACCTCGTACGGCTTCTCGCTCTACGAGTTCGAGGTCTACGGGCGGTGACACCGGCGGCCGGCCGGCGGGACCCACCCGCCGGCCGGCCACCCGGCATAAGGTCGTCGGATGGGCGGCGGCGGCACGGTACCGATCGGCGCGGCGCTCGTCGTCGCGCTCACCGCGCTCACCCTGGCCGGCGCCGCCGTGCTGCGGCTCACCGGGCTCGGCCGGGCCCGGACCGTGCTCACCGCGGCGGCCCGGGCCACCGTCCAGCTCGGCGCCGTCTCGCTGGTCATCGTCGCCGTCCTCCGCGCCTGGTGGAGCACCGCGGCGTTCGTACTGCTCATGTACGTCGTCGCCGCCCTCACCGCGCGCCGGCGGATCGGGGCCGGCGGGCCGGCCCGGGTCGCCCCGCTGGCCGTCGCGGCCGGGGTGGCGCCCAGCCTGGCCGTGCTCCTGGCCAGCCGGGCCCTGCCCGCGACCCCGCTGGTGGTGCTGCCCACCGCCGGCATCCTGATCGGCGGGGCGATGACCGCGACCAGCCTGGCCGGCCGGCGTACCCTCGACGAGCTGCGCGCCCGGCACGGCGAGTACGAGGCCGGGTTGGCCCTGGGGCTGCTCCCCCGCGACGCCGCGCTGGAGATCTGCCGCCCGGCCGCCGGGCAGGCCCTCGTCCCGGCGCTCGACCAGACCCGCACGGTCGGGCTCGTCACCCTGCCCGGGGCGTTCGTCGGCGTGCTGCTCGGCGGTGCCGGGCCGGTCCGCGCCGGGGCCACCCAGCTGCTGATCCTGCTCACCCTGCTGGCCGTGGAGGCGGTGGCCATCGCGGTGGCCGTCGAGCTGCTCGTGCGGGACCGGGCCCGCACCGCGCCCTGACCGGGGTGTAGCGGGGGCGCGAAGGGGTAACGGCGGCCCGATGACCTGGGTCCGCAACCTGCGCGTCCGGCCCGACCTGCTCTACGTCGCGAGCGGGTGGAGCACCCTGGTCACCGACGTCCGCGGCCGTATCGTCGGGGCGGACCCGCAGGGCTTCTTCGCCCGCAACACGCGGGTGCTCAGCCGGGAGCGGATCACCCTGGACGGCCGCGAGCCGGTGCCGTTCGCCACCGCAAACGTGGGCGGACACGCCCAGCTCTCCTATGCCGAGCTGGGCGACGGGGAGGCGCTGCCGTCGCGGGCCGCGTACCTGACCGTCGAGCGGTTCGTCGGCCCCGGGCTGCGCAGCCGGTTCACCGTGGTCAGCTACGCCGCGCGGCCGCTGCGGTTCCGGCTGGGGCTGGCGGTCGAGGCGGACTTCGCCGACACCAGCGAGGCCGAGGCGGGCCGCCGGCTCCAGGTCGGCGAGGTGCGCAGCCGGTGGGATCCGGCCGGCGGGGAGCTGCTCCTCACCTACCGGCACGAGGGGCTGGACCGGGCGGTGGCGATCCGGCTGCGCGCCGACGCCCCGGTGGCGTACGCCGACGGCGGGTTCACCGTCGAGCTGGTGGTGCCGCCGGGCGGCCGTGCCGGGGCGGACCTGCTTGTCGAACCGGTCTTCGACGGCACCCGGCTGCCCGCGCCCCCGGCCACCTTCGCCGAGCCCGACGACCCGGCCGCCCGGGCCCGGGCCCGGCTGGACGCCGAGCTGGCCCGGCTGAGCAGCAGCAACTTCGACGTCGCCGCGGCCTGGCGGTGCGCCGTGCGGGACCTGGCCGTGCTGCCGCTCGGCGAGCCGGCCGGCCCGACGGCGCCGATCGCCGGCCTCCCCATCTACCAGGAGATCTTCGGCCGGGACACGATGACCGCCTCCTGGCAGGCGCTGCTGGCCGGCCCTACCATGCTGGCCGACAGCCTCCGGCTCAACGCCGGGCACCTGGGCCGGCGGCTGGACGACTGGCGAGACGAGGAACCCGGCAAGCCGCTGCACGAGGCCCGGGAGGGGCCGGTCTCGCTGCTCGGCCTCAACCCCTACTCCGCCTACTACGGCGACTGGTCCACCGCCCCGGACTTCCTGGTCTTCCTCGGCCAGTACCTGGCGTGGACCGGCGACCTGGACACGGTGCGGGAGCTGCTGCCCACGGCGGGCCGGGCGCTGGAGTGGATCGACCGGTACGGCGACCCGGACGGCGACGGCTTCCTCGACTACCACTGCCGCTCGCCGGGCGGTCTGAAGAACCAGGGCTGGAAGGACTCGGACACGGCGATCGTCGACGAGCGGGGCGAGGTGGTGCCGAACCCGATCGCCAGCAGCGAGCTGCAGGGCTACTGGTACGCCGCGCTGCGGCACGCCGCCGTGGTGTACACCGTCACCGGGCACCCGGCCCGGGGCGCCGCCCTGCTGGCGCGGGCCCGGGGGCTGCGCCGGCGGTTCCACCGGGCGTACTGGCTGCCCGACCGGCGCTGCTACGCCATGGCGCTGGGGCCGGACCGGCGGCCGGTCCGCTCGACCAACTCCAACGACGGTCACCTGCTCGCCACCGGCATCGTGCCCACCCGGGTCGCCGAGAAGGTGGCCGACCGGTTGCTCGCGCCGGACATGTTCAGCGGCTGGGGGGTGCGGACCCTGTCGGCGGAGCATCCGGCCTACAACCCGTTCAGCTACCACCGGGGCAGCGTCTGGCCCGTGGAGGCGGGCACCATCGGCCTGGGGCTGGCCCGGTACGGCTGCTGGCCGCACCTGCACCGGGTGGCCGAGGGCATGGTCGGCGCCGCGGCGCTCTTCGCGGAGCACCGGCTGCCCGAGGTGCTCAGCGGGCTGCCCCGGGACGCCGCCCACCCCCACCCCGGCGTCTACCCGAACTCGTGCTCCCCGCAGGCCTGGTCGGCCAGCGCCGTGGTGGCCCTGGTCCAGGCCCTGCTGGGGCTGCGCCCGGCCGCGCCGCTCCGCGCGGTCCTCGTCGACCCGCACCTGCCCGCGTGGCTGCCCGACCTGCGGCTGGAGGGCGTACGGGTGGGCGGCGCGACGGTGGACCTGACGGTGCGGCGGCGGCGCGGCGGGCGTACCTCGGTGCGGGTGCGCGGCGACCGGCTCGCCGTGGTCCGCCGCCCGCCGCGGCAGGCGATCACCCTGACCCGGCGAGAGGTGTAGTCGGCGCAGGGCGGGGAAACCGGCCGCGCCTGGGGGCCGAGAAGGAAGGATCGGCATGGAGAGTCGCGCGAAGTCGATGGGGCACGCAATCCACCCCATCCTGATCGTGTTTCCGCTCGGACTGCTCGCCACCTCGGTGATCTTCGACATCCTGTACCTGATCACCGACCGGACGGGCTTCCAGGTCTCCGCCGCGTACACCATCGCCGCCGGCGTGATCGGCGGCCTGGTCGCGGCGGTGTTCGGCCTGATCGACTGGCGGGCCATCCCGGCCGGCACCCGCGCCAAGCGGGTCGGGGCGACGCACGGCCTCGGCAACGTGGTGGTGCTGGTGCTGTTCGCGGTGAGCTGGCTGCTGCGCCGCGGGGCGGACAACTGGGACCCGAACGCCGGCGCGCTGGTCTGCAGCTTCGCCGGCATCGTGCTGGCCGGTTTCACCGGCTGGCTGGGCGGCGAACTGGTCGAGCGGCTGGGCGTGAGCGTGAGCGACGGTGCGGGCGTGAACGCGCCGAGTTCGCTGTCCCGCCGGCCGCGCGCCCGCGGCGCCTGACCGCCGGTCCCGATCCCGGCGGGGTGTAGCCGCTCCCCCGCCGGGAAACCCGCCCCGGCCCGGGTGGCCGACGAGGCGCCACCCGGGCTTGCGAGAAGGGACGGGCGGATGCGGGCGATCACTCTCGACCGGGACGGGGCGGCGCCGGCCGCCCGGGACGACCTGGCCCGGCCCAGCCCCGGCCCGGACGAGGTGCTGGTCCGGGTGCGGGCGTCCTCGGTCAACGCCTTCGACCGGAAGGCGGCGGCCGGGATGATGCGCGGGTCGATGGACTACCGGTATCCGGTCGTGCTCGGCAAGGACTTCGCCGGCGAGGTCGAGGCCATCGGCGGCACCAGCCCGTTCCGGGTCGGCGAGGCGGTGTTCGGTGTGCTCATGCGTCGCTACCTGGGCGAGGGCACGTGGGCCGAGTACGTGACCGTCGGCGGCGGGGACGGCATCACGCGCGTCCCCGACGGTGTCGAACTGTCCACGGCGGGCGTGCTGGGGCTGGCCGGTGTCACCGCCCTCGACGCGCTCGACGCGCTGGCCGTCCGCCCGGACGACACGGTGCTGGTTGCCGGGGCGACCGGCGGCGTCGGCGCGCTGGCCGTGCAGTACGCCCGGCTGGCCGGCGCCCGGGTCGTCGCCACGGCCCGTCCCGGCCCGGCCACCGACTTCGTCCGCGACCTGGGCGCCGCCGAGGTGGTCGACTACACCGGCGACCTGACCGGTCAGGTGCGGGCCGTCGCGCCGGACGGCGTCCCGGCCGTGGTGCACCTGGCCGGTGACGGCGCGCCGCTGGCGGGGCTGCTCGCCCCCGGCGGCCGGCTGGCCTCCACCATCGGCTTCGGCCCCGACCAGCACCCGGCGGCCGTCTCGATCTTCGGCCGGCCGGAGCGGGCGACGCTCGACCGGCTCGCCGACGACGTGCTGGCCGGCCGGGTCCGGGTGCCGGTCGACCGCCGCTACGAGCTGGACGAGGTGCCGCAGGCCCTCACCGAGTTCTCCGGCGCCCTGGGCAAACTCGCGGTCAGCATGCCCTGACCGGCCCGTCGTTCGAACATCTGTGCGAACATGTGCTGGTGTCGAGCGAGGCCACCATCCTGCACGCCGACCTGGACGCGTTCTACGCCTCCGTCGAGCAGCGCGACGACCCCCGGCTGCGGGGCCGTCCGGTGATCGTCGGCGGCGGCGTGGTCCTCGCCGCCAGCTACGAGGCGAAGGCCCGCGGCGTGTGCAGCGCCATGGGCGGCCGGCAGGCCCGCCGGCTCTGCCCGGACGCCGTCGTCGTGCCACCCCGGATGGCCGCCTACACGGCCGCCAGCCGGGCGGTGTTCGAGATCTTCCGGCGGACCACCCCGCTGGTCGAGGGGCTCAGCATCGACGAGGCGTTCCTCGACGTGGGCGGCCTGCGCCGGCTCGTCGGCCCGCCCGCCGACATCGCGGCGGAGCTGCGCCGGGAGGTACGCCGCCAGGTCGGCCTGCCGATCACCGTCGGGGTGGCCCGCACCAAGTTCCTCGCCAAGGTCGCCAGCGGGGTGGCCAAGCCGGACGGGCTGCTTGTCGTCGCGCCGGAGGGCGAGCTGGCCTTCCTGCACCCGCTGCCGGTGGAGCGGCTCTGGGGCGTCGGCCCGGTCACCGCCGCGAGGCTGCGCGAGCGGGGCCTGCGCACGGTCGGGCAGGTGGCCCGGCTCGACGAGCCGACCCTGGTGTCGCTGCTCGGCGCCGGGGCCGGCCGCCACCTGCACGCCCTCGCCCACAACCGCGACCCGCGGGCCGTGCAGGTCGGGCGGCGGCGCTCCTCGATGGGCGCCCAGCACGCGCTGGGCCGCGAGCCGCACTCCCCCGCCGAGCTGGACGCCGTGCTGGCCGGGCTGGTCGACCGGGTCACCGGGCGGATGCGCACGGCCCGGCGCACCGGGCGCACGGTGACCCTGCGGCTGCGGTTCGCCGACTACACCCGCGCCACCCGCGCGCACACCCTGGACAAGCCGACCGCGCAGACCGGCCCGCTGCGGGCCGCCGCCCGGTCGCTGCTGCGCACCGCGCTGCCGGAGATCGAGACCCGGGGCATCACGCTGATCGGGGTCGCCGTCGGCAACCTGGACGACGGGCACGTGCAGCTCACCCTGCCGTTCACCCGCGACCCGGGGCCGGCGCTGGACGCCGCCGTGGACGCGGTGCGGGACCGGTTCGGGTCGCGGGCGCTCACCCGCGGGGTGCTGCTGGGCCGCGACCCGGGGTTCGAGATGCCCATGCTGCCCGACTGAACGTAGGCTCCAGCGGTGTCGATGTTCCGCACCCCGCAGGTGATCCTGTTCAGCGAGGACGTGTCCCGGGCCGCCGCCTTCTACGCCGGGCTGGGCTTCACCGAGACCTTCCGGGTGCCGGCCGAGGGTCCGCCGATCCACGTCGACCTGACCCTCGACGGCTACCGCATCGGCATCGCCTCGGTCGCGTCCACCCGCGACGACCACGGCCTCGACCCGGTGCCGAGCGGGCAACGCGCCGCCGTCGTGCTCTGGACCGACGACACCGCGGCCGCGTACGCGACGCTGACCGCCGCGGGCGCCCCGGCGCTCGCCGCCCCGCACGTCTGGCTGGACCGGCTGCTCATCGCCTGGACGGCCGACCCGGACGGCAACCCGGTCCAGCTCGTCCAGCCCCTGCCGGGCGACCGGACGTGAGCGCGGTGACCGGCGCACGGCTCCTCCCTGGGTAGGAGGCGGCGTCTCGGACCTGCGGCCGGCATCGGGGCCGCCGGTCGGGCGCGCCGGTGCGGCCGCGCCACCAGCATCTACAGGCATGACTACCGTGCTGAACCGGGCGGCGCGCTGGCACCGCCCCCTGATGCTCTTCGTCGCGGCGATGGCGGCGCTCACCGTCGTCGCGGCCGTCGGCGTGCTGGCCGACCCCCGGGTGCTCACCGGCGTGCCGATCTGGCTCAAGCCGCTGAAGTTCGCCATCTCGTTCGTGCTCTACGGCACCACCCTCGCCTGGATGCTCACCCTGCTGCCGCGGCGCAGCCGGATCGCCGAGTGGGCGGCCACGGTGATCGTCGCCATGTCGGTGGTCGAGATGGCGATCATCGTCACCCAGGTGGTGCGCGGCACCACGAGCCACTACAACGGCACCACCCCGCTGAACGGCGCGCTGTTCTCGGCGATGGGCGCCGCCATCATGGTGCTGTTCGTCGCCCAGTTGGTCATCGGGATCGTGGCGCTGCTGCGGCCGCCGGCCGACCGGGTCGCCGCGCACGCCGTCCGGCTGGGCCTCGGCCTGTCCCTGCTCGGCATGCTGGTCGCCATCCCCATGGTGACCCGTACGCCCGACTCGGCGGCCGAGGGGATCAGCGGGGCGCACAGCGTCGGCGTGGCGGACGGCGGGCCGGGGCTGCCCCTGGTCGGCTGGAGCACCACCGGCGGCGACCTGCGGATCGGGCACTTCGTCGGGCTGCACGCCCTCCAGGCGCTGCCGCTGCTGGCGATGCTGCTGAACCGCTTCCTCGGCGACCGGCTGGACGAGCGGACCCGGGCCCGGCTGCTGCTCGTCGCCGGCGCGGCGTACGGCGCGGCCACGCTGCTGCTCACCTGGCAGGCGCTGCGCGGGCAGCCGCTGCTGCGGCCGGACGCGCTCACCATGGCCGTCGCGGTCGCCCTGGTGGCGGCGACGGCGACCGCGACCGGCGCCGTGCTGGCCCGGGGGCAGCGCCGCGCGGACGTGGTGGTGGTCGCGTGACCGGGACGCTGTTCACCCTGACCTTCGCGGTCGCCGCGCCGTTCTGGGCGCTGATGATCCTGCTGCCCCGCTGGTCGTGGACCGCCCGGATCGTCGGTTCGCCGCTGATCGTGCTCCCGGTCCTGCTGATCTACGCGGTCCTGGTCCTCCCGGTGCTCGGCCGGGTGCTGCCGGTGGTCACCGCGCCGACCCTGGAGGGCGTCCGCGAGCTGCTGGGCAGCGCGGACGGCGCGACGGCGGCCTGGGCCCACATGATCGGGTTCGACCTGTTCGTCGGCCGCTGGATCTGGCGGGACAGCCGGGACCGGGGCATGCCGGCGCTGCTCGTGGCGCCGGTGCTGCTGCTGACCATCCTGCTCGGACCGCTCGGCCTGGCCGTTCACCTCGGACTGCGGACCCGCTGGGCCCGGCCGGCCGGTCCCCCGGTTCCCAAGCGCACCGCCTAGGCTGGCGGGGTGGGCTGGGTGGGACGCCTGTTCGACGCACGCGACACGCTCGCGCGGATGCTGCTGCTGGACCTCAGCGGCCTCGGCTACCTGGTCTTCGGCGGGGGCCAACACGCCCCGACGACCACGCAGTGGGTGCTGGCCCTGGTCGCGTTCGGCACCGCCCTGGCGTGTCACCGCCGGCCGCTGGTGAACCTGGTGGCGCAGGCCGCGCTCCTGGCGGTCGCCTTCCCGCTGGTCGAGGACACGACGATCAACCAGGTCGGAGCCAGCTGGGCCCTGCTGGAGCTGACCATGTGGGCCGGACGGCCCCGGACCATCTGGCTGGCCGCCGGCCTGCTGGCCGCGGTCGACCTGACCGACTCGATCGGCGATCCCGCCCGGCGGGTGCTCTCCGGTGTCTTCGGCCTGACCGTGGAGGTCGGCCTGCCGCTGCTGCTCGGCCTGGTCATCCGAACCACCCGGGAGCTGGCCCGGCAGGCCGAGGAGCGGGCCGCCGCGGAGCAGCGCCGGCGGGAGTCGGAGAGCCGCGCCGCCCGCGCCGGCGAGCGCAGCGCCATCGCCCGCGAGCTGCACGACGTCGTCGCGCACCACGTCGCGTCGATGGTGCTGCGGGTCGGGGTGGCCCGGCACGTGCTGGCGGACCTGGATCCGCGGGTGAGCGAGGTCTTCGACGACGTGCACGGCACCGGCACGGCCGCCCTGAACGACCTGCGCCGCCTCGTCGCGGTGCTGCGCGACCCCGACGGGGTACGCGGCGACGCCGCGCTGACCGCTATCGAGCCGGCGGCGCTCCCGGCGGCGCTCGACGCGGCGGTGGACCGCGCCCGCCAGGCCGGCATCACCGTGGAGGCCGACGTCGACCCGGCGGTCGGGACGCTGGACGCGGTGCGGGGCCAGGCGGTGCTGCGGCTGACCCAGGAGGCACTGACCAACGTGGCCAAGCACGCCGGCACCGCCGCCCGGGCCCGGCTGGCCGTGGCGGTGGTCGACGGCGCCGTGCACTGGGAGGTCTCGGACGACGGCCGGGGTTCGGTCCCGGCCGCGGTGCCGGTCGGCGGCGGCCACGGCCTCACCGGGATGCGGGAGCGGGTCGAGGTCCTCGGCGGGCGGCTGGAGGCCGGCCCGACCGCCGCCGGCTGGCGGGTCCGCACGGTCCTGCCGACCGGGGGCGTGGCGGGAACGCCCAACTCCCCCGCCCCGACGCCGGAACCGGCGGCGCCCCGCCCGCGCCCGGCCGGCCCGCACGCGCCGGAGCCGGCATGATCCGCGTCCTGCTGGTCGACGACCAGCACCTCATCCGCGCCGGCCTGCGCATGCTCTGCGACGCCCAGCCCGACCTGGAGGTGGTCGGCGAGGCCGACAACGGCCGGGAGGCGATCACCCTCGCCGCGCGGCTGCGGCCCGACGTGGTCGTCATGGACCTGCGGATGCCCGGCGTCGACGGGATCACGGCGACCAGCCGGATCCTCGCCGACCGTCCCGCCACCCGGGTGCTGGTGCTCACCACGTTCGGCGACGACGACCACCTCTACCCCGCGCTGACCGCCGGCGCCTGCGGGTTCCTGCTCAAGGACGCACCCCCCGCCGACCTGCTCGACGGCGTACGCCGGGCGGCCGCCGGGGACAGCCCGTTCAGCCCGGAGGTGCTGCGGCGGCTGGTGCAGCGGGCGGTGCACGCGCGCGCCGGGGCGCCCCGACCGGCGAACGGCCTCACCACGCGCGAGCGGGACGTGCTGGACCTGGTGGCCGAGGGCCTGTCCAACACCGAGATCGCCGACCGGCTGCACATCGGCGTCACCACGGTCAAGACCCACATCACCAGCCTCATGACCAAGACCAGCAGCCCGAACCGGGTCCGGCTGGCCCTGTGGGCCCGCGGCGCCTGAGCGCCGGCCGACCTCACTCCTCGATGGCGCCGCCCACCGCGCGCAGGTGCTCCCGGAACGTCAGCGCCGGGTTCTCGGCCCGGCCCGCCAGGTACGCCCCGAACCCGACCTGTGCCCGCAGCGGCTCACCGGCCCGGATCCGGTCGGCCTGCCGCCGCTCGGTGTCCCGGATGGACTCGGCCAGGTCGAACAGCTCGCCGACCCGGCCGGCCGGCACGAAGAGCACCCCGTCCTCGTCGGCCAGGGCCACGTCGCCGTGGTCGACCGTCCACCGGCCCACACGCGCCGAGGCCAGCGCCTCGGCCGGCCGCGCGTCCAGCCGCTGCGGCCCGGTGGGGGTGGCGCCCAGGCTGAACACCGGCAGCCCCACCGACCGGATGTCGCCGGTGTCCCGGTGCAGCCCCCACACCACGAGGCCGGCCAGGCCGGCGGCCCGCGCCTCCAGCACCACCAGGTCGCCGACGCACGCCTCGTCGGTGCGCCCGTCGTTGTCCACCACCAGCACGTCGCCGGGTGCGGCCCGGTCGATGGCCTCCAGGAAGATGTCGACGCTGCCGACGTGCCGGGCCGGCAGCACCCGGCCGGCCAGCCGCCCGCCGGCCAGCACCGGCCGTACGCCGGCCGGGGCGCAGCGCACCGGGACGGCGGCCCGCAGGCAGGCGTCGGCGACGTGGGCGGTGGTCAGCGCGGCGAACCGCCGGGACAGCTCTGCGCGGTCGATGCTCATGGCCCGACGCTAGCCAGCCGGCCCGACCGTGGGAGGGGCCAGTTCCCGGCCCGTGGCTCCGGTTCGTCGCCGGCGCCGCCGGGGTCAGGCGGGCGGGCGTCCGCGCCGGCCGCCCGGGTCAGGCCGGGCGAGGCGTGCGGGTCGGCGGGCGGTACGGGTCGGGACGGCCGCGGGCGCGCCGGGCCACCCAGGTGCGCCGCCGGGACCGCGGGGTGCGCCGGACCGTCCGGTGCATCTGCGCCCGCAGCGGCGGGCGTCGTTCCGCCTCGCCCGCGCCGGCCGCCCGGCGCACCATGCGGTTGGCGTCGTCCGGGTCGCACCCGGTGGCGCGCAGCAGCTCGCTGTCCGCCGTCCGCAGGTCGGTGATCACGCCGTCGCCGAAGGAACGCACCCCGTGCGCCCAGGCCCGCCCCGCCAGCTCGGCGCTCTCCTGGACCAGCCGTCGGGTGCCGGCCAGGTCCTCGCCGTTTCGGCACTCCCGGCGCATCACGCGGACGGCCGCACCGAGGCGGGTCACGGCGTCGGCCAGCGTCGGCGGGATCGGCTCGCCGTACTGGAGGGCGGTGGCGGAGCGGCGGGCCACCGAGCGGGCGTACAGGATCACCCGCTCCAGGTGTTGCGCGGCGGCGGCGTACCGGTGGAACTGGGCACGGCGGCGCCAGCGGACCGGCGCGAGGGTGACCACCTCCTCGGCCCCGCTGAGCGCCTCGTTGAGCCGCCCCACGTCGGCGTCGAGCCCGCGCATCCGCTCCAGGGACCGGACCGCCGCGTCGGCGTCCCGGGTGGTCAGCGCGCGGGCGACGGCGTCCAGCTCGGTGGTGAGCGTGGTGACGATCGGCTCGGTCGCCCGGTCCAGCACCCGCAGCGGGTTGACCGGCAGCAGCAGCGCCACCACGAGGAGGCCGACCAGACCGCCGACCAGCGCGTCGAAGATCCGGGGCAGCTCCAGGCCGGGCTCGACCGGGGCGAGGGTGGCGATCAGCACGGCGGTGCCGCCGGCCTGGCCGACCAGGGCGCCGCCGCGCCCGGCGACCAGCAGCGCGGTCGCGATGGCCAGGGTGACCACGAGGCCGGTCTGCCAGGACCCGGAGCCGAGCAGGGCGCGCAGCACGTCGCCGACCACGATGCCGAGCCCCACCCCGACCAGCAGTTCGAAGGTACGCCGGGCCCGCTGGCCGATGGCGGTGGCGATGGTGCCGACCGCGGCGGCCGGCGCGAAGACGTGCGCGCCGGGGCCGAGCAGGCGCTGGGCGAGCAGCGCGGCGAGCGCGGCGGCGAGCCCGGACTGGACGGCGACCACCACGGTGACCTCCAGTTGGCGCAGCCGCAGCCGGCCGGCCGCACCCCCCTCGGCGCGGGCGTGGGTCAGCGCCCGCCCGGTCCGCTCGGTGGCCCGGTCCAGGGGCGAGCGGACGGTGTCGGGGCGGTCGTCGGCCATGGCGGCGCTTACCCGGCGCGGCGCGGGTGAATCGTCCGGGTTGCGGCGCGCATGCTCTGCCGGCCGGCTCTGCGCGGCGTCAGCCGGCCCAGCGGCCGGCCAGCACCGTGACGCCGTCGCCCTCCAGTTCCGGCAGGACGACCCGGCGACCGGTCAGCGTCAGCAGCATCGCCTCGCCGGTGCCCCGCACCACCGGCCCGGCCCCGGACGCCCAGCCCAGGTCGGTGGCCTCGAACCGCAGCCCGGCCACCCGGCGCCGGTCGACGAAGCCGACCGCCCGGCCGCCGGCCAGGAAGTCCAGCGAGGTGCGCACCCGGTCGGGGTCCAGGTCGGCGGGGAGGCCGAGCGGCCGGCGGATGTCGAGCCCGTGCACCTGGAGGTCGGTGAGCTGGCCGAAGTATCCGACCACGGGCGGCCGGAACCGGTGCTCCGCGTGTTCGCGCAGGGCGGCGGCCAGCTCGGCGGCGGGTCGCCGGGCCACCTGCTGAGCCAGCCGCGCGTTGGCCACGTGCAGCCGGAAACCGGCGCGCACCACCAGCGACAGGAGCACCCACGGTGACCCGACAAGTGGCGACACCAGGTGCCCGGCGACCTCCCGCACCGTCCACGAGCCGCAGAGGCTCGGAGTGTCCAGTTGCGCCGGAGTGAGCGAGTCGATCAGGTCGGCTGTCCGGCGCCGCTCGGCGGCGATCATCGGCAACAGATCGGTTTCCACGGCGCCATTCTGGCCGTCGGCCGCCACCCCGCCGACGCCCGGGACGGGGTCAGCGCCGGAAGGTGCGGTCGAGCAGGTCGAACAGGGCGGCCCAGTGCCGCTCGGTGGCCCGCTCGTCATACATCGGGGTGTCCGCCTGGGTGTAGCCGTGGCGGGCACCGGTGTAGACCTCCGAGCGGTATGTGACGCCGGCCGCGTCGAGCGCCTTCTCCAGGGTGGCGATCTGCTCGGCGGTCATCGACGGGTCGTGGTCGGCGTGGCCGAAGTACAGCTCGCCGCGGACCGCGCCGACGCCCAGGTGCGGGCTGTCCGGCGCGTCGGTGACCACCCGACCGGCGTGGAAGGCGGCCGCCGCGGCGATCCGGTCCGGGTGCGCCTCGATGGCCCGCAGCGCATTCGTGCCGCCCATGCAGTAGCCGGTGATCACCACCGGGCCAGGCGCGACGCCCGGCTGCGCGGCGAGGAAGTCCAGGTAGGCGTCAGCGTCCCGGGCGATCACGTCCGGGGTCAGCGAGCCGATCATCGGGGAGAGCTTCCCGAACAGCTCGCCGCGCCGGTTCTCGTCGCTCAGGCCGGAGAGGTCGACCAGCGGGGCGCGGCCGAAGCGGTGGAAGAGGTTCGGCACCAGCACGACGTATTCGCGCGCGGCGATCGTCTCGGCCATCTCGGCCATCCGCGGGCGCAGCCCGAACGCGTCCATGAAGACCAGGACCGCCGGGAAGGGCCCGTCCCCGTCGGGTCGGACGAGGAGGGCGTCCGCCACGCCGTCGTCGGTCGGCACGTCCACGGTCGTCGTCTGCATCGGCGGGGCCTCCCTGTGCTTCGCGTTCCAAGGTCACGCTACCCCCGGTTCGGAGGGCCCGGCGCGGCGAGCCCTTCCGGCCGGCCCGCCGACCGGGCATCCTGGGTGGATGGGAGAGGTGCGACCGATGCCCAGTTTCGGGGACCTGTTCACCGACCTGCGCGGCGAGGACCGGACGCTGCGGGTCAGCTACCACCCCGACCGCGGCGCCGTGGTGCTGTCGCTGTGGAACGGCACGCTGTGCCGCGGCTCGTTCCGGATGCCCGCCGACGACGTGGACCGGCTCCTCGCGCTGCTGACCGCCGTCCGGATCGCCGCCGGCGGGGACGACGCGGACGATGCCGGGACGGTCGCCGACGGGAGCACCGCCCCGGTCCTGGAGCCGTCCGTGGAGCGCACCGGCGACGTGTCGGGCACGGCCCGGCGCGTGGTCCTGCCGGCCCTGCCCGCGCCCCGGGTGGCCTGACCGGGTGGAAACCGGACGAAGAGGCACCTCTCTCCGCTTTCCGAACTAGCGTCCGGCTAGGACCTCGGAAGGGAGGGACGATGCGTCCCGTCTCACCACACGTCATCCGCCACCGCCGCCCCGCCGCGCACGCCGCGCTCGGGACGGCCCTCCTCGTCGCCGGCCTGGCCGTACCGGCCGCCCCCGCCTCGGCAGCTCCCGTCGCGGCCGCTCCCGTTTCGGCCGCTCCCGTCGCGGCCTCCGGCGCCGCCGTCACGCTCGCCACCACCGTCCAGCCGATGCTGCGGCAGGGCTCCCGGGGCGCGGCGGTCAGGGCGCTGCAGGCACGGCTCACCGCCCTGCGCTACGACGTGGGCGGGGTCGACGGAATCTTCGGGCCGTCGACGCACCACGCGGTGGTCGCCTTCCAGAAAGTCAACGGGCTGGTCCGGGACGGCATCGTGGGGCCGCGCACGCGGGCGGCGCTCGACCGGCCGGTCGTCCCGAGGCCGAGGTACACCCACCCCGGCTACTCGGTGGAGGCCGACCTCACCCGGCAGGTGCTCTACCTGGCCAGGCGCGGGGTGGTGGTCCGCATCCTCGACGCCTCCAGCGGCAGGGCCAGCACCCCCACACCGACCGGCGACTGGACGGTGGGGCGGCGCATCGACGGCTGGCGGCAGAGCGACCTGGGCCTGCTGTGGCGGCCGAACTACTTCCACCGCGGCTACGCGGTGCACGGCGCGACCTCCGTGCCCACCTATCCGGCCAGCCACGGCTGCGTCCGCGTGCCCGTCCCGGCGATGAACCGGCTGTGGACCACCATCCGAGTCGGCACCCCGGTGCACGTCTACCGCTGACCGTTGCCCCGGCCGCGGCTGCCCGTTGCCGGCCCGCGTGGCGGCCCTGGTGGCGCTGCGCCGTTCCGCCGCCCGTCCACCGGACGGACTGGCAGGGATTGCCCGGCCCAGTGCCACGATTCAGCCCGCTTTCGGGAATTGTCGAAATCAATCGACCGGGAGATCCGTGTCGCGGCTGCATCCAACCCGAGCTTGGTCTATTGATGGTCGTACGGCGAATGTTCGCCGCGCACGGAAGGACCATCATGTCCGAGCCAGTCCTGACGACGCTCATCAAGACGATGCCCGGCCTGCTGTGGGTGGTCTTCGCCGCGACCGTGTTCTTCGTCCTGCGCCGGCCCATAAAGGAGCAGCTCGCTCGGTTGCGTTCGGCCGCCATGCCGTTCGGGACCTTCACTTTTGAGGTGGCGCTCGACCTGGTTGAGCGAGCGGGCGAAAGCCAGGACGGACGGGCCGGCGGCGACGTTCCGTCCCGCGCCGAACGTCGCGCGGTGGCCACCCGGCTGGAACATGCCGCCCTGTTCCTCGACGGCGGTCGGATCCTCTGGGTCGACGACGAGCCCGCCGACAATGCGTCCCTCGTGGACCTCTTCAGGCAGGCCCGTCTGACGGTACGCACAGTGCGCTCGACCGACGCCGCCTTGGCGGAACTCAACGATGGGCAGTTCGACCTGGTCATCACAGACATGGCCCGCCCGGGAGCGCCGCAGGCCGGATTCGATCTGGCAGACCTAATGCCGGCGCGGGGCAAAAAGCCTTTGATCATTCTGTACACCCTTCGCTTCGATCCGTCACGGGGCGTGCACCCGGGCCTGTTCGCTTACACCACCGCCTACGACGATCTGATCCATCTGGTGATCGACGCAATGGAACGAATCAGGTTCGGCGCACCCGATGGCCGATCGCCCCTGCCGCTTCCCCTCGCCAGGCGAGGGCGCTGACCGCTGGACCAGCCGGTCCAGTGGCCGCCCCTCCACCGCCTCCCGGATTGCGGGTCGCTCGTTTGCGGCGGCGGAGCGCGGGAACACGCCTTTCTCCAGCCGAGAGGGAGGCGTCGAGGTGGACCAGGACGAGTTCATCGGCTCGGTGGCGAAACGCTGCGGGATGTCGTCGGAGCAGGCCACCGCCGTCACGCGGGCCACGTTGACCACGCTGGCGGAGCGTATCGACGGCGGGGAGGCCCGGGATCTGGCCGACCGGCTCCCGGAGGCGCTGCGGGCGTACGCGTTCGGCGGCAGCGAGACCAGCGAGCGGTTCGGGCTCGACGTCTTCGTGGAGCGGGTGAGCGGGCGCGCCGACATCGACGTGGACCGGGCCAAGGACGGCGTGACGGCCGTCTTCGACGTGCTCCGCGACGCCGTCGACCCGGCCGGCTACGCGGACGTCGTCGCCCAACTCCCGGCGGAGTACGGCGAGGTGGCCGACCAGACCGCGCCCTTCGTGCAGCGCAGCCAGTGACGGGCGGCGGGCGATGAGCGTCGGCGACGAGGAACCGCTGCGCCGGCCGCCGGAGGCCGACGCGCAGGAGCAGCGGCAGGACGAGACGGTGGTCGGCCCGCCGGACACCATCTCGGACGCGGTGCCCGAGGCGACCGAGGCGGACCTGGCCGAGCAGGGCGTGCTGGTCCCGCCCAGCGACCGCACGGGCCTGGCCGACGCGGTGCGCGACGACCTCACGCCGGCGGACGCCCTGGAGCAGAACCAGGAGATCCCGACCCCGGACGAGGACCGCCGGGACTGACCGCTCAGCGGTCCGGGCTGTCCGCCGCCGCCATCACGCGCAACGCGTTCGGGTCCAGGCCGATGCGCACCGGCGTCTGCCCGTAGGGTTCGCCGTCGACCTCGATCCGCGCGGGCCGGTCGGTCTCCAGCCAGAGCTGGCGGACGGCCAGGAACGGCTTGTCGCCCAGGGTGCGGCGGTGGCCGGCCGCCGCGTTGCGCGCCGTCTCGCGCAGCAGGCCGCGCCGGGTCGGCCCGCCGACCGGGTACGCGACCAGCAGCCGGTCGTCGGCGTTGGCGTCGGCGGTGATCGGGCGGCCGGCGTGGAAACCGCCGTTGGCCACGTACACCTGGTGGGTGTCGAAGGCGTGCTCCCGCCCCTCGGCGCGCACCGTGACCCGCAGCGGCCGGTGCCGGGCCAGCAGCCCCAGCGCGGTCAGCGGGTACGCGAGCCGGCCGACCACCCGCTTCAGCCGCGGCGGCGCGGTCAGCATGATGTCGGCCGACAGCCCGATCCCGACGTGGTTGGTGAACCGGGTGTCGCCCACCAGCCCCAGGTCGACGTCGATGACCTTGCCGTCGGTGAGCAGCCCCACGGCGGCGTCGAGGTCGAGCGGGACGCCGACGGTGCGGGCGAAGTTGTTGGTGGTGCCCAGCGGCAGCAGGCCCAGCGCCATGTCCCGGTGGGCGAGCAGCCGGGCGGCCGTGCCGATGGTGCCGTCGCCGCCACCGGCGACCAGGAGGTCCGGCCCGAGACCGGCGGCCTCGGCGAGCACCCGGTCCAGCTCGCCGGGCCGGTCGACGGGGTACGCGCCGAGCAGCGTGAAGCCGGCCGCGCGCAGTCGGGAGTGGACGGTCTCGTAGAGCCGGCGGCCCCGGCGGGAGTGGGCGTTGACGACAAGCGCCGCCCGCCGCCCGCCCCGGATGGCCGCCCCCAGCTCCTGCTTGGTCCGCACGGTTCCCGACCCTATCCGCCGATCCGCCCCGCGAGCCGGAAACCGCGGGCCGGTGGCGCCGGTCAGTGTGCGGCGACGGCGACCGCGACCGGCTCGACCTCCGCCAGCCGCGCCGGCCGGACCACGGTGAGCAGCACGACCAGGGCCACCGCCATGCCGCCGGCGACCACGGCGGCCATCGCCACGCTGCCGGTGCCGAGCACGCCGACAAGCGGCGCGGCGAGCGCGCCCACACCGAACTGGACGGCGCCCAGCAGCGCGGCGGCGGTGCCGGCCGCCTCCCCGTGCCGCGACAGCGCCAGGGCCGGCGCGTTCGGCATGGCGAGCCCGGCCGCGGCGAGCACCACCCAGAGCGAGGCCAGCACGGCAGCCAGGCCGCCGACGCCGGTGGCGGCGAAGCTCAGCAGCACCAGCCCGGCAGCGGTGCCGACGGCGAGCGCGGTGACCAGGATCCGCTGCGGGGTGTACCGGCGCAGCAGCCGCACGTTGAGCTGGGTGGCGGTGATGAGGCCGACCGCACCGGCGCCGAAGGCCAGCCCGAACTGCTGCTCGTCCAGCCCGTACCGCTGCTGGAAGACGAACGACGACCCGGCCACGTACGCGAAGAGCGCCGCCATGGCGAGCCCGGCGACGAACACGAGCCCGACGAACGTCCGGTCCCGCAGCAGCGCGCGGTAGTCGCGGCCGACGGCGGCGACGCCGCCGTGGCGGCGGCGCTCCGCCGGCAGGGTCTCCCGGAGTCCGACCGCCGCGACCACGACGAGCAGGAGCCCGAAGACGGCGAGGGCCACGAACACGCCCCGCCAGTCCGACCAGCGCAGCAGCCCGGAGCCGAGGGTGGGCGCCAGGATCGGTGCGGCGCCCATCACGAGCATGAGCCGGGAGAAGAGCCGGGCGAACGCGGCGCCGCTGAACAGGTCGCGGACGACGGCCATGGCGACCACCGAGGTGGCCGCGACGCCCAGCCCCTGGAGCACCCGGAGCACGCCGACCACCTGGACGGTCGGGGCGACCACGCAGAGCAGCGAGGCCACGATGTGCAGCGCGATCCCGGCGAGCAGCGGCAGGCGCCGGCCGACGGCATCGGAGAGCGGGCCGATCAGCAGCTGGCCGAGGGCGAGCCCGGCCAGGGTGCCGGTGAGGGTGAGCTGCACGGCCGCCGAGGTGGTCTCCAGGTCGGCGGTGATGGCCGGCAGCGCGGGCAGGTACATGTCGATGGTCAGCGGCCCGATCGCGATCAGCGAACCGAGGACCAGCACGAGGCGCAGCTGCTGCCCGCGGCTCATCAGGTCACCGGGTGTCTCGACGGTCGGGGCGGGTGAGGACTGCGCAGTGGTCACACCTGGCAGCAAATCCCCCGCGGCCGATCTCATTCCCCACCGGGGCGAAGGTGCCCCAGGTCACATCGGATCGTTGAACCATCCGCCGCACGTCCCCAGCGGAAGGAGACACCGTGCCCGACCACCCGCGGCCGGCCGCCGAGGTCGGCCGGATCGAGCCGGCGCCCCGCCGGATCCGCGCCTTCCTGGCCGGTGAGACGGTGCTGGACACGGGCCGGGCGCGGTACGTCTGGGAGTGGCCGCCCTACCCGCAGTACTACGTCCCCGCCGCCGACGTCAGGCAGGACCTGCTGGTCGACGAGGGACGAACCGAGGAGACCGCGCTCGGCGTCGCGCGGCTGCACGGGCTGCGGGTCGGCGAGTTCGCCCGGGCCGCCTGCGCCCGGTGGTACGGCGCCGGCGCGCCGCCCGGGCTGGCCGACACCATCCGGTTCGACTGGGCCGCGCTGGACGCCTGGTTCGAGGAGGACGAGGAGGTCTTCGTCCATCCACGCAACCCGTACGCCCGGGTGGACGCGCTGCGCTCCACCCGCCACGTCCGGGTGGAGCTGGACGGGACGGTGCTGGCCGAGTCGACCTCGCCGGTGCTGGTCTTCGAGACCGGCCTGCCGACCCGCTACTACCTGAGCCGCACCGGCGTGCGCTTCCGGCACCTGGTGCCGTCACGGACCCGGACCGCCTGCCCGTACAAGGGCCGCACCAGCGGCTACTGGTCGGTGCGCGCCGGCGACCGGCTCCACCCGGACCTGGCCTGGTCGTACGACTTCCCCACCGCCGCCCTGCTGCCGATCGCCGGGCTGGTCGCCTTCTACAACGAGAAGGTCGACCTGGTCGTGGACGGGGAACGCCTCCCCCGGCCGCGGACGCACTTCTCCTGACCCGGCGCGGCGGGCAGCGGGCGACGCCACCGTCTGCGTAGGGTGGGGCCGCAGTCCGTGACCTCGCGGCCGCGCCGTCGGGGCCACGTCGCCACCGCCGAACGCGCACGGGAGGAGCGTCAGCGTGACCGCCACTGACTGGACCACGGACGTCGAGGGCACCGGCCGATACGCCGAGGTCAACGGCATCAACCTCTACTACGAGACGCACGGCGCCGGGCACCCGCTGATCCTGCTGCACGGCGGGCTGGGGTCGGGCGAGATGTTCGGGCCCGTGCTGCCCGCGCTGGCCGCGCGGCACCAGGTCATCGCCGTCGACCTCCAGGGTCACGGCCGCACCGCCGACGTCGACCGCCCGCTCGACCTGCGCACGATGGCCGACGACATCGCCGCGCTCATCGATCACCTCGGGCTGGACCGGCCGCACCTGGTGGGCTACTCCCTGGGCGGCGGCGTGGCGCTACGCGCCGCGGTGGCCCACCCGGACAAGCTCGGCCGGCTCGTCGCGGCGTCCGCGCACGTGCGGTCGGACGCCGTCTACCCGGAGATGCGGGCGCAGCAGGGCCAGGTGACCGGGGCCGCCGCGGAGTTCATGAAGGACACCCCGATGTACCAGCTCTACCAGCGGGTGGCGCCGCGCCCGGAGGACTTCCCCCGGCTGCTCGACAAGATCGGCGCGCTCATGGCGGAGGACTTCGACCTGACCGAGGAGGTCAGCGACCTGCGGGTGCCCACGCTGATCGTCGCGGCCGACGCCGACATGGCGCCGCCGAGCCACTACGTGGAGGTGTTCCGGCTGCTCGACGGCGGCCTGCGCGACGGCGGCTGGGGGAACGAGGGCCGACCCAAGGGCGGGCACGCTCTGGCGATCCTGCCCGGGCTCACCCACTACAGCATCTTCACCTCGCCGCTGTTCGCCGCGGTCACGCTCGCCTTCCTCGACGAGCTGGCGGGCTGACGCCGCCCCTCCCCGACGGCTCGTGGAGGTGGTGCCCTCCACGCAGCCGCTCGGCGGCGACGGCGGCGAGCAGGAGCAGCGCGAGCACGCCGAGGGCCGCGGCGGGCGGCAGCAGCACCCCGAGCGGTAGCAGTAGCAGGGTCAGGACGGCCACGGCCGGCTGGGCCGGCGGGACCGGCTGCCCGGTGAGCCGGAGGAACAGCAGCCGTCCGCCCAGGTAGAGCGCGGCGCCGCCGTACAGGGCGACCGAGGCGGACCAGCTCAGGGCGGCGCCCCCGGCGTGCCCGGCGCCGCCGTGCGCGCCGGCCACGTGCGCGAGCACCTGCTCGATGCCGAGCGCCAGGTAGATGACCGCGGTGATCAGCAGCAGGTGGGTCTGGCTGTAGGCGTCCGCGGCGATGCGGTCCCGCCGGTCCCCGGTGGCGGCGGCGAGGACGCGGGCGGCGGCGGGCGCGACCCGGTCGAAGTACAGCCACCAGAGGCAGACGGTGACCGCGAAGCCGACCAGCGCCACGCCGAGAACCGGCGGCGCGGTCACCGCCGACGCGGCGCCGACCCCGGCGGCGACGACCGACTCCCCCAGCGCGATGATCAGGACCAGGCCGTGCCGCTCGGTGAAGTGGCTCGCGCTGCGCAGCGGCCAGGTGCCGCGCCGCGCGTACGACAGGCGTTGCCCGCCGATCTCGATGACGAACGCCGCCACCCACAGCGCCGCGTGCGCCGCCCCGCTCAGCAGCGCGCCGAGCAGCAGCGGCACCCAGCCGGCGACGCTGACCGCCGCGAAGAACCGGATCCGCGCCCGCAGCCCGGGCACACCGGCCGCCGCCCAGTGGTAGAGCGCCAGGTGGATGGCGCGCAGCAGCACGTAGGCGAGCGCGACGAGCAGCGGGCCGTCCAGTCCCGGCCCCGGCGTCCACGCCTCCGGCATGGCCAGCGCGGCCACGAACAGCGCCGCCATCGCGGCCAGGAACCCGCCGCGCACCACCCCGACCTCGGCCCGCGTCTGGTTGCCCAACCAGGTGTACGAGGACCAGGCGAACCAGAGCAGCACGAGCAGGATCAGCCCCTGCCCCATGGTCGTCGGGGTGGCCTCCGGCCCGATCAGCGCCATGATCCGGGTGAGCGCGAAGACGAAGACCAGGTCGAAGAAGATCTCGAACGGGGTCACCCGGCGCCCGGCCGGCGCCGGACCGGGCGGCCGCGGCCACGCCGGACGCCGCCGTTCCCCGTCCCGCCCCACGTTCGTCGCCCCCGTTCACCCGACCGACCGGTCGCCTCCGCCGACGGTAGGCGGGCGCGGCGCAAGCGGTGCGTGGATTCCGGTGATTGGCCCGGCCCTCGGTCACACCCCTGCGGCGTCACCCCACGCGGCCCGCACGAGGGCCGGCAGCACCACGGCCGCCGGTCCGTGCAGGTTCAGCTCGCACACCGCGTCCAGCGGTGTCTCCTCCGGGTTGACCTGGATCACGGTCCCGCCCCGGCGGGCCGCGACCTGCGGGATCTCGGCGGCGGGATACACCAGCCCGGACGTGCCGACGGTGAGCAGCACGTCGCAGCGGTACGCCGCCTCGACGGCGGCCTCGAGGGCCCGCTCGGGCAGCGCCTCGCCGAACCACACCACCCCGGGTCGCACCGGGGCGGCACAGCGCCCGCAGGGGGGCGGTGCCAGCCGCCCGCCCTCCCCCGGCTCCGCCGTGCCGTCGGGCACGGGCGCCGGCTCGGCGCAGGCCGAACAGCGCGGCGCGAACAGGCTGCCGTGCAGGTGGACCGGCGCGGCGCAGCCGGCACGCTCGTGCAGGTCGTCGACGTTCTGGGTGACCACCACCGTCTCCGGGACGCGGGCCGCCAGGGCGGCCACGGCCCGGTGCCCCGGGTTCGGTTCGGCGCGCCGGACGGCGGCCCGCCGCCACTCGTACCAGCCCCAGACCAGCGCGGGGTCGGCACGGAACGCCTCCGGGGTGGCGAGGGTCCGCGGGTCGAACCGCGCCCACAGTCCGGTGCCGGCGTCCCGGAAGGTGGCGATGCCGCTCTCGGCCGACATGCCGGCGCCGGTGAAGACCACCAGCCGCCGCGCCCCGGCGAGCAGCTTCGCCGCCTCCGCCAGATCCATCCGCTCCCGCTCCCGTCGACCGGTCACCGCGCGACGCTCAGGTGGACGTCCACCCGGTCACCCAGCGCGATCCCCTCGGCCCTGCGCACCGCCGTCTTCAGTGGCACGACGTAGCGCCCGTCCCTGGGCCAGAGCGACGTCTGCCAGCCCGTGGCCCCGATCCGCGCGGTCACCGGGATCATGCCCCAGCCGTAGGTCACCGACGCCGAGGCCGCCTCCAGCTCGGCGCAGAGCTCGTCGGGGACGGTGACGAAGTGCCACGGCGCCGGTCCCCGCCAGAACCACACCTCGCCGGTGAACTCCATTTCCACCCGCTCAGGATAGGCGGCGGGCCCGCCCCGCCCGGACCACCCGCGCCCCCACCAGCACCGTCCACAGCAGCAGCGGGAACACCGCCACCCGCTCCATCCCGCCGACCCCGATGCCCACGTCGACCTGCCCGACAAAGAGCAGGACGCCGGCCACCCCGGTCGACCCGAGGAGCAGGCTCGCGGCCCGCATCCCGCCCAGCACCGGCGACCGCCCGGCCAGCGCCGCCGCCAGCATCCCGAGGTTGCCCGGCACGAAGATCAGCAGCGCGGCCAGGAAGTGCCGGTTCTCGTCCACGTCCGCCGGTGCGGCGGCGGCCAGCGCGTACCCGGCGGCGGCGGCGAGCGTGAGCAGCCGCGCCGCGGTGGCGGCCACGCCGCGACCGAGCCCCGGCCAGGTGAGCAGCACCCCCAGTGCGAGCAGGGCCGCGGTGGCGGTCATCGCCCCGTTCATGGCGTCGTGCCAGGGCGAGCAGACCGGGCGTGGGCGCGTGCTGTCCCACAGGCCGCAGGTCACGTTGCCGAGGTCGCTGATGTTGTGGGTGGCCCAGCTGAACGGGGGCTGTCGCCAGGCCAGCCCGACGACGACGTTCGCGGCCAGGAACAGGGGTGCGGCGAGCAGCCAGCAGGCGGCGCCGAGACGGTCACGATCCATCTGCCCAGTCCAGCGTGCGGGAACGGCCGGCGCACGGGGCGTGACGGGCCGGAACGGGGTAGGGCCAGGCATACCCGGGGAGGGGGTCCAGACGGCTGGGCTGCCCGGAACGGCCTGGCTAGCGTGACGACATGACCTTGGACGAACCCCGCCACCTGGCGGAGGCCCTGCGCCGGCGCCGCTACCTGATCTCCGCGTGGCCCTGGCGTGCGCTGGCCTACGCCGTCACCACCGTGCCGTTCGCCGGCGTCCTCGCGGTCGGGTTGTCCGTGGTCGGGGCGCCGCTGCTCGCGGTGGTCAGCGCGGCGCGGCAGGACCGCCCCGTGGCCCTGCCCGTCGTCGTCGGCCTCACCGTCGTCGCCCTGGCCGCGCTGGCCGTCGCTCCACTCGCGAGCGCCCCGCTGGCCGTGGTCGAGCGGTGGCGGCTCGGCGTGGTCGACGGGCGACCACTGCCCGGTCCCCGGGTACGGGGGCTGGCCGCCCGGTACACCACGGCCGACGGCTGGCGGGAGGTGGCGTACGCGGCCTGGCTGGGCGGTGTCGTGCCGCTGGCGTACGCGATGTTCGCCCTGCTCGCCCTGCTCGACGTCGTGCTGGTCGCGGGCCCCTGGCTGGCCGGCGGCGCCGACCGGATCGTGCTGGTCTGGACCACCGTGGACACCCCGGGCGCGGCGGTCCCGTACGCCGTCGCGGGGCTGCTCGCCGTGCCGGGACTGGGCTACCTGGCCGGCGTGCTCGTCGCGGGGCAGGCCGCGGTGGCCCGCCGGCTGCTCGGCGCCCCGCCGGACGGGACGGCGCTGCGCGAGGTCACCCGCTCCCGCGCCCGCCTGGTCGGCGCGTACGAGGCGGAACGCCGCCGGATCGAGCGGGACGTGCACGACGGGGCCCAGCCGCGGCTGACCAGCCTCACCCTCCAGCTGGGGCTGGCCCGGCTCGACGTGCCCGCGGACTCCCCCGCCGCGAAGCCCCTGGCCGTCGCCCACGAGCAGGCCAAGGAGCTGATGGTCACGCTCCGCGGGATCGTGCAGGGCATCCGCCCGCAGCAGCTCACCGAACTCGGCCTGGCCGGGGCCGTGCGCGAGCTGGCCGCCCAGGCCACCGTCCCGGTCACCGTGCGCGCCGAGCTCACCCGGCCGGTGCCGGAGCTGGTCGAGACCACCGCCTGGTACGTGGTGTCCGAGGCGCTGGGCAACGTCGCCCGGCACGCCGGGGCAAGCCGCGCCGAGGTACGCCTCACCCCCTCCGACCGCCGCCTGGTCGTGGAGGTGGCGGACGACGGCCGGGGCGGCGCCGACCCGGCCCGGGGCACCGGGTTGACCGGGCTCGCCGACCGGGTCGCCGCGGTGGACGGGCGGTTGCTGCTGGCCAGCCCGCCCGGTGGCCCTACCCTCGTCCGGGTGGAGTTGCCGTGCCGCCCGTGACCCGGGTCGTGCTCGCCGAGGACGAGGTCCTCCTGCGGGAGGGCCTCGTCGGCCTGCTGACCCGGTTCGGCTTCGCCGTCGTCGCCGCCGTCGGCACGGCGCCCGCCCTGCTCGACGCGGCCCGCACCCACCGGCCGGAGCTGCTGGTGACCGACATCCGGATGCCGCCCGAGCACCGCGACGACGGGCTCCGCGCGGCGGTCACGCTGCGCGCGGAACGGCCCGACCTGGCCGTGGTGGTGCTCAGCCAGCACGTGCAGAGCGGGTACGCGGCCGCGCTGCTCGACAGCGGCGACGGCCGACGGGTCGGCTACCTGCTGAAGGACCGGGTCGCCGACGTCGCCGAGTTCGCCGACACCCTGCGCCGGGTGGCGGCCGGCGGCACCGCGGTCGACCCCGACGTGGTGCGGCACCTGCTGCGCCGCCCCCGGGATCCCCTCGCGGCCCTGTCACCCCGGGAGCGGGAGGTGCTCGCGCTGGTCGCCGAGGGCCACTCCAACGGGGCGATCGCCGCGCGGCTGCACGTCACCGAGGCGGCGGTCGGCAAGCACGTCGGGAACATCCTCACGAAGCTGGACCTGCCGCCGGCCGAGGACACCAACCGCCGGGTGCTGGCCGTGCTCGCCTACCTGCGCGCCGGCCGTTAGCGGCTCAGAGGTTCATGGGCGCGGGGTCGGTGGCCAGCTGGCGGAACCGCACGCGCGGGTCGGGCACCAGCCGCCGGGAGGCCAGGTCCAGCAGGCCGCCCACCCCGGTGATCGTGGCGGCCTGGGTGCCGTCCGGCAGGGTGAGCTCCTGCACGATCTGGAAGGTCTTCCCCTCGCCCCAGCGGAACTCGCAGGACACGTCCACCTCGTCGCCGCCGCGCAGCTCCCGCAGGTAGCGCACGGTGACCTCCAGGGCCACCGGCCCCACCCCGCCGGCGAGGAGCCGGTCCTGTGCGATGCCGGCGGCGCGCAGGCACTCCCACCGGGCGTGCTCGCCGTACTGGAGGTAGACGGCCTGGTTCAGGTGGCCCTGCGTGTCCAGCTCGTAGCCGCGGACGGTGACGCGCACCCGGAACGGATCTGCCATGCGGTCGAGCCTAGACCGGAGTTACGACACCGCCGCGGCGGTCACAGCTGGTGGCGGTCGTCGGCCGGCAGCGCCGGCGCCGCGGGCGGCTCGGCGGTCTCGTCGGGCCGACCGAGCTGCGCGACGTGGGTCGGGTCGAGGACCCGGGAGAGGAACGAGCGGGTCCGCTCGTGCCGCGGCGCGCCCAGCACCTCCTGCGGTGGCCCCTGCTCGACCACCACCCCACCGTCCATGAACACGACCCGGTCGGCGACGTCGCGGGCGAACGCCATCTCGTGGGTCACCACCATCATGGTCATGCCGTCCTCGGCGAGCTTGCGCATGACGGTGAGGACGTCGCCGACCAGCTCGGGGTCGAGCGCGGAGGTCGGCTCGTCGAAGAGCATGAGCTTGGGGTCCATCGACAGCGAGCGGGCGATGGCCGCCCGCTGCTGCTGCCCGCCGGAGAGCTGGGCCGGGAAGGCGGCAGCCTTGTCGCTCAGGCCGACGCGTTCCAGGTTGGCGCGCGCGACCCGCTCGGCCTCGGCGCGTCCGCGCCGGAGCACCCGGCGCTGGGCGACGGTGAGGTTGTCCAGCACGGTCAGGTGCGGGAAGAGGTTGAACGACTGGAAGACCATGCCGATGCCGCGGCGTACCGCGTCGATCTCGACGTCCGGGTCGGTCATCTCGGTGCCGTTCACCCAGATCTTTCCGGCGGTCGGCTCCTCCAGCAGGTTGACGCACCGCAGCAGCGTCGACTTGCCGGACCCGGACGGTCCGATGACGCAGACCACCTCGCCGTGGCCGACCTCGAAGTCGATGCCCTTGAGCACTTCGAGCGGGCCGAAGGACTTGTGCAGGTCGCGGATCTCGACGGCGGGCTGGGACTGGCTGGTCGTCATGGGGTCACCGAGCCTTGGCGTAGCGGAGTTCGAGGCGGCGTACCACCTGGGACAGGGGCAGGGTGATGATCAGGTAGGTGAGGCCGGCCACCAGCAGCGGGGTGGCGTTCACCCGGTCGTTGAGCGTGTCCCGGCCGAACTTGGTCACCTCGATGGTCTGCGCCGTCACGCCGAGCACGTAGGCCAGCGACGAGTCCTTGGTGAGCAGGATCAGCTCGTTGGTGAGCGGTGGGATCACGATCCGGAACGCCTGGGGGATGACGATGGTGCGCATCGCGGTGAAGTGCGACATGCCGAGGGTGCGCGCCGCCTCCATCTGCCCCTTCGGCACGGCCTGGATGCCGGCCCGGATGGTCTCGGCCATGTAGGCCGCCGCGGTCAGCCCGAGACCGATGGTGATCGACCCGAACACGCCGCCCGGGATCTCGCGCTCGGGAAAGGCGATGGGGATGCCGTACCCGACGAGGAAGAGCACCAGCAGCGCGGGCAGACCCCGGAACAGCTCGATGTACGCCGTGGCCACCCAGCGGTAGGGAGCGACCCGGGACAGCCGCATCAGCGCGAGGACGGTGCCGAAGACGAGGCCGAAGGCGAACGCGCCCAGCGTGTAGAGGATCGTGTTGCGCAGCGCGACGGTGATGATCGTCGGGAACATCGACTCGATGATGTCGACGCGGAAGAACGCTTCCCTCAGCCGGCCCCAGTCCGCCGCGAGGATCACCACGGCGATGACGGCCACGAAGGCCAGGTACTGGAGCCAGAGGGACAGCCGCTCCCGTTGGCGGCGTCGCAGCTTCACGGTTCGGCGCTCCTAGGCAGGTGCGGAGGGCGCGCGCGGGGCGCGCGCCCTCCGGCCGGGTGGGTGGCTCAGGCGTTCGGCTTCTTGCCGATCCACTTCTCGTAGATCGTGTCGTAGGTGCCGTCCTGCTTCGCCTTGGCGAGCACCTCGTTGATCTTCTTGAGCAGCTCCGGGTTGCCGTCCTTCTTCACCGAGAAGCCGTACTGCTCACCGGTGTCGAACTCGGCGGTCACCTCGAACCCGCCCGGGTGCTCCTTGATGTACTCGGTCCAGACCGGCAGGTCGTTGATCGCGGCCTCGATCTGGCCGTTGGCCAGGGCCTGCTGCTCGGCGGCGAGGTCCTCGAACTCGACGAGCTGGAGGCCCTTCTCCTTCTCGAACTTCTTGGCGTAGTCGCGGCCGGTGGTCGCGGCCTGGACGCCGACCTTCTTGCCCTTGAGGTCGTCGAGCGACTTGTACGCCTTGCCGGTCTTGACCAGCAGGGCCTGCGTCGCGTCGAAGTAGGGAGCGGAGAAGTTCATGACCTTCTGCCGTTCCTCGGTGATGGTCATGCCGGCGGCGGCCGCGTCGCACTTGCCGGTGTTCAGGTCCTGACCGGACTTGATCCCCTCGAACGGCGTGTCGACGATCTTCTGCTCGACGCCCAGGTCCTTGGCGACCAGGTCCATCACGTCGACGTCGAACCCGACCACCTTGCCGGCGCTGTCCTTGGACTGGAACGGCGCGTACGGCAGGTGGGTGCAGACGGTGAGCTTGCCCTTCTCGACGAGCTTGACCCCGCTCGCCTGGGTCTCGCCCTCGTCCTTCTTGGCGCATCCCGCGGTAGCCGCGAGGGCGGCGATCGCCACGATGACGCCAGCCCTGCGGACCGCGCTGGAGAAAGTCACGGCAGTGTCCCTCCGATCGACCCCGGTGTGACAGGCAGCCAGGGGTGGTGCAAAGACGATGTGCCAGGGGACGGTACCCGATCAGCGGAGGCACACCAAGATCACCGCGGGTGGCCGCGTCCAAGCTGTGACCGATCCGGCCGGTGAATCCGGCACCCGGCACGCAACCGGGCGGCCTTGCCGGCAAGGACTGAACGGTGGTTCACTTCTTGCGTGGCCTACCGGAGCACCGAGCGCGTGCAGGCTCGGCTGAGCGCCTCGCGCGAGCGGATCATCGCCGCCGCGCTGGCGATCATGGCCGCGCACGGCTACGCCGGCTGCTCGGTCGCGGCCGTCGCCGAGCGGGCCGGCGTCGCCACCGGCAGCGTCTACCGCCACTTCCCCACCAAGGCCCACCTGTTCGCCGAGGTGTTCCGCACCGCCTCCCAGCGCGAGGTGGACGCCGTCGCGCGCGCCGCCGCCCTGCGGGCCACCGCCGCCGCGCAGGTGTCCGCCGTCGTCGAGACGTTCTCCGGTCGCGCCCTGCGCTCCCCGCGGCTGGCGTACGCCCTGCTCGCCGAGCCGGTCGACCCGGCGGTCGACGCCGAGCGGCTCACCTTCCGCCGCGCGTACGCCGACCTGATCGCCGGCTACGTCGCGGCCGGCGTGGCGAGCGGCGAGCTGCCCCCGCAGGACCCCGAGCTGACCGCGACCGCGCTGGTCGGCGCCCTGGCCGAGGCCATGGTCGGCCCGCTGGCCGCCGGGGTCGCCGGCCCGGGCACCATCCCCGACCTGATCAGGTTCATCCACCGCGCGCTGGGAGTGTCACCGTGACCACACACGAGGTCGTCAACCAGGTTCCCGCGCTGGCCGGCTACGACGCGGCGGACGACCCGGCACTGCTCGACGGGCTGGCCCGCGAGGACGCCGGCTGGGCCGCCGCGGAGCTGCACGAACTCGGCCGGCTCGGCGGCGCCGCGCCGGCGATCGAGCACGGGCGGCTGGCCAACGAGCACCCGCCGGTCCTGCGCACCCACGACCGCTACGGCCACCGGATCGACGAGGTGGAGTTCCACCCGGCCTGGCACGAGCTGATGGGTACCGCGGTCACCCACGGCCTGCACGCCGCGCCGTGGGCGGACGACCGGCCGGGCGCCCACGTGGCCCGGGCGGCCAAGTTCTACACCTGGCGTCCCGACGCCGGCCACGGCTGCCCGATCTCGATGACCTACGCGGCCGTCCCCGCGCTGCGGCATGCCCCGGACCTGGCCGCGCGGTACGAACCGCTGCTCACCGCGACGGCGTACGACTTCGGGCTGCGCGCGCCGCTGACCAAGCGGGGCCTGCTGGCCGGCATGTCGATGACGGAGAAGCAGGGCGGCTCGGACGTGCGCGCCAACTCCACCGTCGCGCACCCCGACCCGGACGGCACCTACCGGCTCGTCGGGCACAAGTGGTTCACCTCGGCGCCGATGTGCGACATCTTCCTCACCCTCGCCCAGGCGCCGGGCGGGCTGACCTGCTTCCTCGTCCCGCGGGTCCTGCCGGACGGCACGCGCAACCCGATGCGGCTCATGCGCCTCAAGGACAAGCTCGGGAACCGGTCCAACGCCTCGGCCGAGATCGAGTACGAGCACGCGGTCGCCTGGCGCGTCGGGGACGAGGGCCGTGGCGTGCGGACCATCATCGACATGGTCAACCTGACCCGCCTCGACTGCGTCATCGGCGCGGCGGCCGGGATGCGGCAGGGGGTGATCACCGCCGTCCACCACGCCACCCACCGGGGGGCCTTCGGCCGGTACCTGGTCGACCAGCCGCTGATGCGCAACGTGCTCGCCGACCTCGCGGTCGAGTCCGAGGCGGCCACCGTCCTCATGATGCGGCTCGCCGGAGCCACGGACCGGTCCGCGCGCGGCGACGCCGGCGAGACGGCGTTCAAGCGGCTCGCCCTCGCCGTCGGCAAGTACTGGGTGTGCAAGCGCTGGCCGGCCCACGCCGCCGAGGCCCTCGAATGCCTGGGCGGCAACGGCTACGTCGAGGAGTCGGGCATGCCGCGGCTGTTCCGGGAATCGCCGTTGAACTCCATCTGGGAGGGCTCGGGCAACGTCGCCGCGCTGGACGTCCTGCGCGCGGTCGCCAGGGAGCCCCAGGTCATGGAGACGTTCCAGGCGGAGGTGGGCGCCGCGGCCGGCGCCGACCCGCGGCTCGACGCCGCGGCACGCCGGCTGCGGGCCGACCTGTCCGACCGCGACGACCTGGAACTGCGGGCCCGCCGGGTCGTCGAACGGCTCGCCCTGGTCCTGCAGGGCTCGCTGCTGGTGCGGCACGGCCACCCGGCCGTCGCGGACGCGTTCTGCGCCTCCCGTCTCGGCGGCGACCACGGCCAGGCGTTCGGCACCCTGCCGAGCGGTGTCGACTTCGCCGCGATCATCTCCCGCGCCGCACCGAAGGTGGGCTGACCGGACCCGGTCGCGCCCGAGGTCAGCGGGCGCCGACGATGCGCAGCGCCATCTCGGCGTAGCGGGCGGCGATGTACTCGGGGACCAGGTCGCCGCCGTCCCGGTACCACCGGCCCACGTCGACGCCGAGGGAGAGCAGGGCGGCGGCCGCCATCCGCGGGTCCGGGGTCTCGAAGACGCCGGCGGTGACGCCGGCCTCCACGAGCTGCCGGATCGCCTGCTCGATGCGGTGGCGGATCTCCCGGATCTCGGCGAGGTGCGCGGGGCTGAGGGCGGCCAACTCGTAGTTCACCACCCGGGTGGTGGTGTGGTCCCGGGCGTGGGTCACGACGAAGTCGTGGACCACCCGCCGCAGCGCGGCGGCGGGGTCGGTGGACGAGACGACCGCCTCCCGCACCAGCCGCAGCACGTGCTCGTGCCCCGAGCGCGAGATCAGGTAGAGCAGCTCCTCCTTGGACCTGTGGTGCACGTAGAGCGCGGCGGGGCTCAGCCCGGCCGCGGCCGCGATGTCGCGGGTGGTCGTGCCGTGGAAGCCCCGCTCGGCGAAGGCGGTGACGGCCGCCTCGAGCAGCCGGGCGCGGGTCGCGTCGGCGCGGGACTGTTCGGCGCTGTCGGTCACCACGCGTCCACCCTTCCCCTCCTGAGCCTCGGCCGGCATTGATACCACAACCGGCCGGCGGCGACCTGTTGACGACGCCCGCCAGGCTGTCGCACACTCCCTCAGACACATTCTAAGCAAGCGCTTAGTAACTTCGGAGGGGGTGGCCGTGTCGGAGGCCGCGTCGCGCAGATTCGCCGGTCGCACGGCGATCGTCACCGGTGCCAGCCGCGGCATCGGCCTGGCCGTCGCCGAGCGGCTGGTCGCCGACGGCGCCAAGGTCGTCGTCACGGCACGCAAGCGGGAGGCGCTGGACCAGGCGGTCGCCCGGCTGGGCGCCGAGCACGCGATCGGTGTCGCCGGGCACGCCGACGACCCCGACCACCAGGCCGAGGTGGTGGCCCGGGCCGTCGACACCTTCGGCAGCGCGGACTTCCTCATCAACAACACCGGCATCAACCCGGCGTACGGCCCGTTGGTCGACCTGGACCTGGCCGCGGCCCGCAAGGTCTTCGAGGTGAACTGCCTCGCCGCGCTGTCCTGGGTGCAGCAGGTCCACCGGGCCTGGATGGCCGGGCACGGGGGCGCTGTGGTCAACGTCTCCTCGGTGGCCGGCGTCCGGCCGGCGGCCGGCATCGGCTTCTACGGCGCCAGCAAGGCGATGCTCACCCACCTCACCCAGCAGCTCGCCGTCGAGCTGGGCCCGGACATCCGGGTGAACGCCGTCGCCCCGGCCGTGGTGAAGACGGCGTTCGCCACCGCCCTCTACGAGGGCCGCGAGGAGCAGGTCGCGGCCGCGTACCCGCTCAAGCGGCTCGGCGTCCCCACGGACGTCGGCAGCGTCGTCGCGTTCCTGCTCTCCGAGGACGCCGCCTGGATCACCGGTCAACTGCTCGTCGTCGACGGCGGTCTCACCCTGAGCGGAGGTGTCTGATGCCGGTACGGGACAGGGGCGTCGTGGTCACCGGCGCCGGGCACGGTATCGGCCGCGGGCTGGCCACCCGGCTCGCCGCCGAGGGAGCGCGGGTCGTGGTCAACGACCTCGACGGCGACGCGGCCCGGGCGGTGGCCGAGGAGATCGGCGGCCGGGCCGCCCCCGGCGACGCCGCCACCGAACAGGGCGTCGCCGCGCTCGTCGAGACGGCCCGCGGCCACCTCGGTGACATCGACGTCTGGTTCGGCAACGCCGGGATCGACCGGGGGCGCGGGCTGGACGCCGGCGAGGCCGAGTGGGCCGCCAGCCACGAGGTGAACGTCATGGCCCACGTACGGGCCGCGCGACTGCTGGTCCCCACGTGGGTCGAGCGCGGCGCGGGCCGCTTCGTGGTGACCGCGTCCGCGGCCGGGCTGCTCACCACACTCGGAAATCCGGCGTACGCGGTCAGCAAGCACGCCTGCGTGGCGTTCGCCGAGTGGCTGTCGGCGACGTACCGGCATCGCGGGATCGTGGTGCAGGCCGTCTGCCCGCAGGGCGTGCGGACCCGGATGCTCGACGACTCCGGGCCGCTGCGGGACCTGCTCAGCCGCGACGGGGCGCTCACCCCGGAGGACGTGGCCGAGGCGACGTGGCAGGCCCTGCACGACGACCGGTTCCTGGTCCTGCCGCATCCCCGGGTGGCCGACTACTACGCGCACCGCGCCACCGACCCGGACCGCTGGCTGGGCGGCATGAACAGGATCCAGCGACAGCTCGAGGACCAGGGGGCGTTCCGGTGAAGGCATGGCGGGTGACCGAGCTGGGCGAGCCCCGCGACGTGCTGCGGCTCGTCGACGTGCCCGACCCGGAGCCGGGCCCCGGACAGCTCGTGGTCCGGGTGCTGGCGTCGCCGGCCAACTTCCCCGACGTCCTCATGTGCCGCGGCGAGTACCAGGTCCGGCCGGAGCTGCCGTTCACGCCGGGGGTCGAGCTGTGCGGCGAGGTCGTCGCGCTCGGCGCGGGGGTGGCCGGGTTCGCCGCCGGCGACCGGGTGCTCGGCGGCGCGGCGCTGCCGCACGGCGGGTTCGGGGAGTTCGCGCTGCTGGAGGCCGCGACCACGTTCCCCGCGCCCGCGGCGCTCGACGACGCCGAGGCCTCCGCCCTCTACATCGGCTACCAGACCGGCTGGTTCGGCCTGCACCGGCGCGCCGCGCTGCGTGCCGGCGAGACGCTGCTGGTGCACGCGGCGGCCGGCGGCGTCGGCAGCGCGGCCGTCCAGCTCGGCAAGGCGGCCGGCGCCCGGGTGATCGGCGTCGTGGGCGGTCCGGAGAAGGCGGCGGTGGCCCACGCGCTCGGCGCCGACGTGGTGGTGGACCGCCGGGACGAGGACTTCGTCGAGGTGGTCCGCGCCGAGACCGGTGGGCGGGGCGCCGACGTCGTCTACGACCCGGTCGGCGGGGACACCTACCAGCGTTCGACCAAATGCGTGGCCTTCGAGGGCCGGATCCTCGTGGTCGGCTTCGCCGGTGGCCGGATCCAGTCCGCCGCGCTCAACCACGCCCTCGTGAAGAACTACTCGATCGTCGGCCTCCACTGGGGCCTCTACCAGCGCCACGACCCGGCCGCCGTCGCCGAGTGCCATCGCGCCCTCACCGCGCTGGCCGACCGGGGCGCCGTACGGCCCCTGGTCAGCGAGCGCCTCCCGCTCGACGAGGTGGCCGCCGGGGTGCAGCGGCTCGCCGACGGAGCCACCGTCGGCCGGGTGGCGTACGTCCCGACCCACCCCGTCCCCACCCACCGAGGAGTTGACGTCCCATGACCAGCACCCGCACCGCCGTCGTCACCGGAGCGGCCCGTGGCATCGGGGCCGGCGTCGCGAGGCGGCTGGCCCGCGACGGCTTCGCCGTCGCCGTCGTCGACCTGGACGAGGCGGCGGCCCAGCCGGTCGTCGGCGAGATCGAGGCCGCGGGCGGCCGGGCCCTGGCCGTCGGCGCCGACGTCGCCGACGAGCAGGCCGTACGGGCGGCCGTGGACCGGATCGCCGGTGAGCTGGGCGAGCCCACCGTCCTGGTCAACAACGCCGGCATCACCCGGGACAACCTGCTGTTCAAGATGACCGCCGACGACTGGGACGCGGTCGTGAACGTGCACCTGCGGGGCTCGTTCCTGATGACCCGCGCCGTGCAGGGCTACATGACCGGCGCCGGCTGGGGGCGGATCGTCAACCTGTCCAGCACGTCCGCGCTGGGCAACCGCGGCCAGGCCAACTACGCGGCCGCGAAGGCGGGGCTCCAGGGCTTCACCAAGACCCTCGCCCTGGAACTCGGGAAGTTCGGGGTCACGGCGAACGCGATCGCCCCGGGCTTCATCGAGACCGAGATGACCGCCGCCACCGCGGCCCGGCTCGGCGTGCCGTTCGAGGAGTTCAAGCGGGCCGCCGCGGCGCAGATCCCGGTCGCCCGCACCGGCACGCCGGAGGACATCGCGCACGCCGTGTCCTTCTTCGTCAGCGAGGGCGCCGGCTTCGTCAACGGCCAGGTGCTGTACGTCGCCGGCGGGCCGAAGGCCTGAGTGGGAGGGGCGGGACGATGAGGGTCTTCCAGGGCATCGAGGAGCTGGAGCAGGCGGTCGGCACCCACCTCGGGCACTCCGGCTGGCACCGGATCACGCAGCGGCAGATCGACGCCTTCGCCGAGGCGACAGGCGACCACCAGTGGATCCACGTCGACCCGGTGCGGGCCGCCCGCAGCCCGTTCGGCGGGACCATCGCACACGGGTACCTGACGCTGTCGCTGGTGCCCATGCTGGTCTGGCAGGTCTACCGGGTCGAGGGGCTGACCATGGGAGTGAACTACGGCGCCAACAGGCTCCGCTTCCCCGCTCCGGTCCCGGTCGACTCCGAGGTGCGGGCCGGCGTGGAGCTGCTGTCGCTGGCGCCCGGCGGTGGCGGCTACCAGCTGACCGCGAAGGTGACCGTCGAGCTGGCGGGCGGCGGTAAGCCGGCTTGCGTCGTCGAGACCGTCAGCGTCCTGGTCCCGTGACCGCCCCGACGCTCCCGGACCCGCCGGGCCTCGATCTGGCCCGGCTGGCCGGCTGGTTCGCCGCCTCGGTGCCCGGGGCGGCGGGGGTGTCGAGCGCCCGGCTGATCGCCGGCGGGAAGTCCAACCTCACCTACGAGGTCGGTGACGGGCGGACGACCTGGATCGTGCGGCGGCCGCCGCTGGGGCACGTGCTGTCGACCGCGCACGACATGGCCCGGGAGTACCGCGTCATGTCGGCGCTGCACGCCACCGACGTGCCGGTCCCGGCGACCTACGCGCTCTGCGCGGACACCGGCGTGCTCGGCGCGCCGTTCTACGTCATGGAGCGGGTCGCCGGCACGGCGTACCGGCACGCGGCCGAACTCGAACGGCTCGGCCCGGAACGCACCCGGGTGATCTCGACGAGGCTTGTCGACACCCTGGCCACCCTGCACGCGGTCGACCCGGCGGCCGTGGGGCTCGCCGACTTCGGCCGGCCCGAGGGGTTCCTGGCCCGGCAGGTGCGGCGGTGGCGCAGGCAGCTCGACGCGTCGTACTGCCGGGACCTGCCGGCCGCCGACGAGCTGTACGCCCGCCTCGCGGCCGACGTGCCGGCCGATTCGACGCCGGGCATCGTGCACGGCGACTACCGCCTCGACAACGTCCTCGTCGACGACGGCGACCGCCTCGCCGCGGTCATCGACTGGGAGATGGCCACCCTCGGCGACCCGCTCACCGACCTGGCGCTGCTGGTGCTCTACCAGCGCCTGGGCCGGCTCGTGGGCACCGCGGTGGCCGAGGCGTCGTCCGCGCCCGGCTTCCTGACCGAGGACGAGATCCTCGACCGGTACGCGACCGCCCGCGGGCGCGCCCTCCCGCCGCTCGGTTTCCATCTCGGCCTGGCGGCCTTCAAGCTGGCCGTGATCCTCGAGGGCATCCACGTCCGCCACCTGCGCGGCCAGACCGTCGGCGCCGGCTTCGAGCAGGTCGGCGAGGTCACCGAACTGCTGCTCGACGCCGGCCTGACCTACCTGAAGGAGCACTGATGGACTTCGCCCTGGACCCGCGGACCGAGGGGCTGCGCGACAACCTTCTGGACTTCATGGACACCCAGGTCCACCCGGCCGAGCAGGTCTTCCACGAGCAGCTCGGGCAGCTCGACGACCGCTGGGCCTGGGACTCGGCGCCGGTCCTCGCGGAGTTGCGCACCGCGGCGCGCAAGCGGGGGCTGTGGAACCTCTTCCTGCCGGGTGAGCACGGTGCCGGCCTGACCAACCTGCAGTACGCCCCGCTCGCCGAGATCACCGGGCGGAGCCACCTCGCGCCGGCCGCGGTGAACTGCGCCGCGCCGGACACCGGCAACATGGAGGTGCTGGCGATGTTCGGCACCGGCCAGCAGCGCAGGCAGTGGCTGGAACCGTTGCTGGACGGCGAGATCCGGTCCTCGTTCGCCATGACGGAGCCCGACGTGGCCTCGTCGGACGCCACGAACATCGCCACCCGGATCGAGCGGGACGGCGACCACTACGTGATCAACGGCCGGAAGTGGTGGATCACCGGCGCCATGAACCCGAACGCGCGGATCCTCATCGTGATGGGCAAGACCGATCCGCACGCCGAGCGGCACCGCCAGCAGTCCATGGTGCTGGTCCCGCGGGACACCCCGGGCCTGGAGATCACGCGGGGCATGGAGGTGTTCGGGTACGACGACCACGACCACGGCGGGCACGCCGAGCTGGCGTTCCACGACGTACGGGTGCCGGTCGAGAACCTGATCGGCGCCGAGGGCGACGGGTTCGCGATCGCCCAGGCCCGGCTCGGCCCCGGCCGCATCCACCACTGCATGCGCTCCATCGGCCTGGCCGAGCGGGCCGTCGAGCTGATGTGCGCCCGCGCCGAGCAGCGGGTCGCGTTCGGCCGGCCGCTGGCCGAGCAGGGCGTGATCCGGGAGTGGATCGCCGAGTCGCGGGTGCGGATCGAACAGCTGCGCCTGCTGGTGCTCAAGACGGCCTGGCTCATGGACACCGTCGGCAACAAGGGCGCGCACACCGAGATCCAGGCCATCAAGATCGCCACCCCGGCGACCGTCCAGTGGATCCTGGACAAGGCGATCCAGGTGCACGGCGCCGCGGGGCTGTCCCAGGACTTCCCGTTGGCGAGGGCGTACGCCGGCATCCGCACGCTGCGCTTCGCCGACGGACCGGACGAGGTGCACCGCAACGCCCTGGCCCGCCACGAGCTGCGCCGCCAGGCCGCCGCCCGGAGGGGGAACGACAGCGGGAGGGGCACGGCCTAGGGTGGTGGGCATGGCTGGCCCCGCCCCCTCGGCCGACGGCTCCGCGGCCCGGAATCCGCTCACCGTGCTCACGCTGGACGACCTCCGGCAGCGCAGCAGCGTGAAGTGGCGGATGCACCCGCCGGACGTGCTTCCCCTCTGGGTCGCGGAGCAGGACGTGCCCCTGGCCGCGCCGGTGGCCGACGTGCTGCGCCGCGCGGTCGACCTCGGTGACACCGGCTACTCGCACGGCACGGCGTACGCCGAGGCGCTCGGCGAGTTCGCCGCCGGCCGCTGGGACTGGCACGACTTCCGGGTCGAGCGCACCAGCGTCGTTCCCGACGTGATGATGGGCGTCGTCGAGGTGCTCCGGCTGGTGACCGCTCCCGGTGACGCCGTGGTCGTCTGCTCCCCCGTCTACCCGCCCTTCTACGCGTTCGTCGACCACGCCGGTCGGCGGGTGATCGAGGCCCCGCTGGGACCCGACCTGCGGATGGACCCCGCCGCTCTCGACGAGGCGTTCCGCCGGGCCCGGGCCTGCGGCAGCCGGCCGGCGTTCCTGCTGTGCAACCCGCACAACCCGACCGGCGTGGTCCACCGCCGCGACGAGCTGGAGGCGGTCGCCGAGCTGGCCCGCCGGCACGGGGTGCGGGTGGTCTCCGACGAGATCCACGCCCCGCTGGTGCTGCCCGGGGCGCGTTTCACCCCGTACCTCACGGTGTCCGGCGCCGAGGACGCGTTCGCCCTCACCTCCGCCTCCAAGGCGTGGAACCTCGCCGGCCTCAAGGCGGCGCTCGCGGTCGCCGGGCCGGAGGCCGCCGCCGACCTGCGCCGCATGCCCGAAGAGGTCAGCCACGGGCCGAGCCACCTGGGCGTCCTCGCGCACACCGCCGCGTTCCGTGCCGGCGGGCCGTGGCTGGACCTCCTCCTCGACGGCCTCGACGCCAACCGCACCCTGCTGGAGACCCTGCTGGCGAAGCACCTGCCGGCCGTCACCCACAGCCGGCCCGAGGGCACCTACCTCGCCTGGCTGGACTGCACCCGCTTGGGCATCCCCACCGAGCAGCCCGCCGGCGGGCCCGGGGTGGCCAGCGACCTCGCCGGGCCGGCGAAGTGGTTCCTCGACCAGGCGCGGGTCGCCCTCAGCTCGGGGCACGTCTTCGGCACCGGCGGCACCGGATTCGTACGCCTCAACTTCGCCACCTCGCCCGCGATCCTCACCGAGGCCGTCACCCGGATGGGCCGGGCCGTCGACGGGCGCCTCCCCACGGGCTGAGCCCGCGGCCCCCGGCCCGACGGCCGGCGTGGGCGGCCCCGTGGCTGCGGTCACGGGGCCGTTTCGGGCTGATCCACCTCGGGTATCAGCCGCACGCCGGCGGGCAGCGGTCCGATGTGATCGCCGCCCTCCGCGGACGGACGTGGAGGGAAAGGCAGGTCACTCGGTGGTGAATTCGTCCTTGAGGCCGACGATGTCGAGGACCTTGACGGTGATCCGGGAGGGCTCGCGCACCACCAGGGTGCAGCCCGCCGAGGCGACTCGCCGGCGAACCGTCAGCAGCGCGTTGACGCCGGCGGCGCAGAAGAAGGTGACCCCGCTCAGGTCGAGCACCAGAACCGGGGCCGGTCCGCCACCCATCAGCCGGTCCACGAGGGCGACGAGCCGGCCGACGGTCGCCAGGTCGAGCGGGCCCCCGACCAGCACCACCACCGCCGGGCCCTCCCGGGCGAGCGCCAGGGACAGGGTTGGCGGGCGGGCGGTCTCCCGGGCCTCGGAATGCTGCGCGTGGTCGACGGACATGAGCTGCTCCTCCGGTGAGGACGTCAGACCGGGTTGATGCGCGCGCCCACCATCGGCCGCGCGGCACTGGTCCTGGGCTCATGTCCGAACCCACCCCGACAGTAGCCCCGTTCCGTCCGATTGGCACCCCGCCGATCGCGGAAACGTGGGCTCCTCGACAGAAAAGGCACCGGTCACGCTCCCTCGGGGGCGGGCCGGAGCAGTGACGTCGCCTCTGGTGCGACCGAACAGGCACATGGATTACAGGAGGTAGCGGTGGTAGCCGGTGCTGCTGACCCGTCTCTGGCCTCGGCCTACGGCCGACTGTTGGCGCTGCTCGCCGACTCACCGCACGTCGACGTGTTCCTGGACCGGATCGTCCGGGTGGCGGCGGAGGTCGTCGCCCCCGCGGTGGCGTGCGGGCTGACCGTGCGCCGCGACGGCGGCGCCATGACGGTCGCGAGCAGCGGCGACCTCGCGGCGCAGGGCGACGAGATCCAGTACGGGACCGACGAGGGCCCCTGCCTCGCGGCGCTGCGGCAGGGCCAGGTCGTCGAGGTGTTCGACCTGCGCGACGACCAGCGCTGGCGCGGCTACCGCGAACACGCGCTCCGGCTCGGCATCCGCAGTTCGCTGTCGCTGCCGGTGACTGTCGACCGCGAGACGGTCGGCGCGTTGAACCTCTACGCCACCCAGCCGCGCGCCTTCACCGAAACGGCACACCGGCACGCCCTGGCGTTCACCGAACAGGCGTCGGTGGCGCTGACCGTCATTCTCCGGCAGACCGACCAGGCGCTGCTCCAGCAGCAGCTCACCGACGCGATGGCCTCACGCAGCGTCATCGACCAGGCCCTCGGGGTGATCATGGGCCAGCAGCGGTGCACCGCCACAGAGGCGTTCGCCCTGCTCCGGCAGGCGTCCCAGAACCGCAACCGCAAGCTGCGGGACGTGGCCGCGGAGATCATCACCCAGGTCACCGGCGAGTCCCCGCAGCCGGCCCCCGGATTTCAGACGCCCCGCCAGCAGGCCTGAGCGGGGCCACCGCCCCGACGGTACGACGACGGCCGCGGAGGTTCCGCGGCCGTCCTCGGTTTCGGGTCGGGAAGATGTTCAGCGGTCACGCAGCGGGGCGAGCGCGGTGCTCCAGGCCACGACCTGGTCGAGGGTGGCGTTGAGGGCGTCCTGCTGGAACTGGCTGGGCTTGAAGACGCTGAAGTTCTCGAAGTCGGTGAAGAGCGACAGCGCCACCTGGGACCGGACGTCGGCCATCTGCAGCTCGCCGGCGATCAGCCGCAGGTGCTCCACGGCTCGGGTGCCGCCGGCGGAGCCGTAGCTGACGAAACCGACGGCCTTGTTGTTCCACTCCGCGTAGAGGAAGTCGATGGCGTTCTTGAGGGCGCCCGAGGTGGAGTGGTTGTACTCCGGGGTGACCATCACGAACCCGTCGAACGACGCGATGGTGTTGGCCCAGCGCAGCGTGTGCGGCTGGGTGTACTGACCCATCGCCGGCGGGTACGCCTCGTCCAGGTGCGGCAGCTGGTGGTCGAGCAGGTCGATCAGCTCGAACTGCGCGTCGCTGCGCTGCTTGGCGACGTCGAACACCCAGCGGGCGACCGACTCGCCGTTACGGCCCGGGCGGGTGCTGCCGAGGATGATTCCGATCCTGGTCATGTCGTGGAGACCCTTCCAAAGTCCTTGACTGGTCAAGGACACGCTAGCCATTCATTGCTTCGTCAAGCAACTAAGCGTCGCGTGGCGACAGTCACCGTCGGACGTGTGATTGCTCGGTCAAGCAAGTACGATGGGGACATGTCCGCCGTCGCACCGGAATCGCCGCGCCCCCTCAATGCCGAGGAGGAAGCGCTCGTCCGCTCGCTGGGCCGGATCATGCACGTGCTGCCCCGCACGATCGACGCCGACATGGTGGGTGACCACCAACTGCCCCTCACCGAGTACACGGCGCTGATGCACCTCTCCGAGGCGCCGGGCCGGCGGATGCGGATGAGCGAGCTCGCGGCGTCGTGCCAGCTTTCGCTGAGCGGGATGACCCGCACCATCGGTCGGCTGGAGACGCAGGGCCTGGTCGAGCGGGCCAAGTGCGCGGAGGACGCGCGCGGTTGGAACGCCGTCCTCACCGACGCCGGTCTCGCCCGGCTCCAGGAATCGTGGCCGAGTCATCTGGCCAGCGTGCGGCGGCGGTTCCTCGACCACTTCGAGGGCATCGACCTCGTCCAGTTGGCCCGCGCGTTCCAGCGCGTCGGAACGGCCGACTGAGCCCTTCCCCGGCCCCCCGACGGCCGGCCGCCGCCGATCGATCCGGCCGCCCGCGGCGCGGACGGCCGGACCGGGAGCCGGTCAGCTCAGCAGTTCCCGGACGCGCGGGATGACCCGGGTGCCGTAGAGCTCGATGGCGGTCATCAGGGCCCCGTGCGAGAGGCCGCCCATGCCGTACTTCATCTCGAAGCGGTTCGCGCCGAGCACAGGGAGGTTCGCGGCGATCTTCCGAGCGACGGTCTCGGGCGACCCGACGTAGAGCGCCCCGTGCGGCCCGACCTCCCGCAGGAAAGACTCCCGGGTCGGCACGGCGAATCCGCGGGTCCGGGCGACCCGGCGGACGACCTGCTGGTAGCGGGGGAAGAACTCCTCGCGGGCCTGCTCGTCGGTGGCGGCGACATGCCCGGGCGAATGCACGCCGATCGGCAGAGGATCCTTGCCGAGCTGCGTGAGCGCCTGGTGGAAGAGGCGGGAGAAGGGCGCGAAGCGGGCCGGCGACCCGCCGATGATCGCGAGCATCAACGAGTAGTCGTAGCGGGCGGCGCGGATCACCGACTGCGGGTTGCCGCCGACGCCGATCCAGGCCGGGAACGGTCCGGACTCGGTGTGCGGCACGACGTCCTGCTCGTGCAGCGGCGCGCGCACGGTGCCCTTCCAGGTGACCGGCCCGCCCTTGAGCAGCTCGGCGAAGAGCTGCGCCTTCTCCTCGAAGAGCTGCTCGTAGTCGGCCAGGTCGTAGCCGAACAGGGGGAACGAGTCGATGCTCGACCCGCGGCCGAGGATCACCTCCGCCCGGCCGTCGGAGACCGCGTTCAGGGTGGAGTAGCGCTGGAAGACCCGCACCGGGTCGTCGGAGCTGAGCACCGTGACCGCCGAGCCGAGGCGGATCCGGGTCGTGCGGCCGGCGATCGCGCCGAGCACCACGTCGGCGGCGGAGAGCGGGAAGTCGTCGGTGTGGTGCTCACCGATGCCGAAGAAGTCCACGCCCACCTGGTCGGCCAGGACACCCTGCTCGACGATGTCGCGGATGGTCCGGGCGTGGGAGACCGGGCGGTCGTCGGCGTCGTGGGTGACGTCGCCGAACGTGTCCAGGCCGAGCACGAGGGGAAAGGAAGTCACGATGAGCCTCTGTCTCTGTGGTGGGAGCGGGAGCCGCTAGCCGGCCAGCGCCCGCGCGAACTCGGTCCTGCCCAGCGACACCCCGAAGACCGGGCCGCCGGGTTGGAGCAGGCGGCCGGCGCGTAGACCGTCGAGCCGGACGGCGTCGTAGCCGATGCGCTCGATCAGGTCCGCCACGATGCGCAGCGCGGCGCCGTCGTCACCGGCCACACCCAGCGCGCGGCGGTCCGGCGCGCCCGGCGGGCGGCGGTCGTCCTCCAGCTCGTGGTAGCCGATGTGGTTCAGCGTCTTCACGACGGTCGAGCGGGCGAGCCGACGCTGGACGATTTCGCTGCTGCCGTACCGGGGATCGTCGAACATCTCCTGGACGCCGTCGACGGGCGGCCAGTAGTTCATCGTGTCGACCACGAGCCGGTCGGCGAGCAGGGCGGGGTCGAGGCTCGGGAGCCGGTGCAGCGGTATCGCCAGCACGACGATCTCGGCGTCCGCGACGGCGTCGGCCGCCCAGCGGGCCTCGGCGCCGGGGGCAAGCACGTCGGCGATCAGCGCGATGTTCACCGGGTCGCCGGAGGCCGCGATCGTCACCGGGTAACCGGCGGCCGTCGCGACCCGGGCGATCACCGGCCCGGTGTGCCCGGCGCCGAGCACGGCCAGCCGCGGCCGGGACGACAGGGTCGCCGTCGCGGCCGGAGCGGGACCCGCCGTGGCGAGATCGTCGTTTCCCATGCGTGCAACCTCATTTCCTTGACTGGTCAAGCATATCTCGCATGCTTGACCAGTCAAGGAAGCCCCGGTTCGCTGACGGTACTCCCCGGTAGCCGGACCGGGCCCCGCGCGAAGCCGCCCAGCCCTCAGGAGCGCCAAAAAGTTTTGTTCGGTTCCTACAACTCGCGCCGCTCAGGGTTCGGCGGTTACGACATGGCGCCGCCGGCCGGCACGCGGAAAGGTGATCACTGCCGGGGGTTGTCGCCTCGCGGCGCGTACATCGTGGGTCCAACGGAGGGGTCGGTCGGGTGTTCAGCCGTGTCGCCATCGTCAACCGTGGAGAGGCCGCGATGCGGCTCATCCACGCCGTCCGGGAGCTGGCCGCGGAGACCGGGACCCGGATCGAGACCGTCGCCCTGCACACCGACGTCGACCGCGACGCCACGTTCGTGCGCGAGGCGGACGTCGCGTACGACCTCGGGCCGGCGTCCGCGCGCCCGTACCTGAACCTGGCGGCGCTGGAACGCGCGCTGGTGGAGACCCGGGCCGACGCCGCCTGGGTGGGCTGGGGTTTCGTCGCGGAGGATCCGGCGTTCGCCGAGCTGTGCGAGAAGATCGGGGTCACCTTCGTCGGACCGAGCCCCGAGGCCATGCGCCAGCTCGGCGACAAGATCGGCGCCAAGCTGATCGCCGAGGAGGTCGGCGTGCCGGTCGCGCCGTGGAGCCGCGGCGCGGTCGAGACGCTGGACGCCGCCCGGGCGGCGGCGGCCGAGATCGGCTACCCGCTGATGCTGAAGGCCACCGCGGGCGGCGGCGGTCGCGGCATCCGCGTGATCACGAACGAGGCCGAGCTGGACGACGCGTACGAGCGCACCAGCCAGGAGGCGGCGCGGGCGTTCGGCAGCGGGATCGTGTTCCTGGAGCGCCTGGTCACCGGCGCCCGGCACGTCGAGGTCCAGGTGATCGCCGACGGCCAGGGCACCGCGTGGGCGCTCGGCGTCCGGGACTGCTCGGTGCAGCGGCGCAACCAGAAGGTCATCGAGGAGTCGGCGTCGCCGGTGCTCAGCCCGGAGCAGGCCGCCGAGCTCAAGGCGTCGGCCGAGCGACTGGCCGTCGCGGTCGGCTACCGCGGCGCGGCGACCGTCGAGTTCCTCTACCACCCCGGCGACCGGCTGTTCGCCTTCCTCGAGGTCAACACCCGCCTCCAGGTGGAACACCCGATCACCGAGTCCACCACCGGGTTCGACCTGGTCAAGGCGCAGTTGCACGTGGCCGCCGGCGGGCGGCTGCTCGGCGAGCCGCCGGCGGAGCGCGGGCACGCCATCGAGGCCCGGCTGAACGCCGAGGACCCGGACCGCGACTTCGCGCCCTCCCCCGGCCGCATCGCCCGGCTGGACCTGCCCGCCGGGCCCGGCATCCGGGTGGACACCGGCGTCAGTGAGGGCGACACCATCCCCGCCGACTTCGACTCGATGATCGCGAAGATCATCGCCTACGGCCGGGACCGCGACGAGGCGCTCGGCCGGCTGCGCCGGGCCATGGCGAACACCACGGTGGTCATCGAGGGCGGCGCGACGAACAAGAGCTTCGTGCTCGACCTGCTCGACCAGCCCGAGGTGATCGACGCCAGCGCGGACACCGGCTGGATCGACCGGGTCCGCGGCGAGGGCCGGCTCGTCGCGCACCGGCACTCCGCCGTCGCGCTGGCGGCCGCCGCCATCGAGACGTACGAGGAGGAGGAGCGCGTCGAGCGGCAGCGGCTGCTGTCGACGGCGTCCGGCGGCCGCCCGCAGGTGCAGCACTCCAGCGGCCGTCCGCTGGACCTCAAGCTGCGCGGCGTCGCCTACCGGATGCGCGTGGCGCGGGTCGGCGCGCACCGGTTCCGGGTCGGCATCGAGACGGGCGAGGGTGTCCGCACGGCCGACGTGGAGCTGGACCGCTTCGACCGGCACACCGGGCAGATCGTGGTCAACGGCGTCCGGTACCGCGTGCTCACCGACACGTACGGGCCGACCCACCTGGTCGAGGTGGACGGCGTGACGCACCGGGTCAGCCGCGACGAGGGCGGCGTGCTCCGCTCCCCCATGCCCGCACTGGTCGTGGCCACGCCGCTGGCGGTCGGCGCCGAGGTCGAGGCGGGCGCGCCGGTGCTGGTGCTGGAGGCCATGAAGATGGAGACGGTGCTGCGGGCGCCGTTCCGGGCGCGGCTGAAGGAGTGCGCCGTCGCCGTGGGCACCCAGGTGGAGGCCGGCGCGCCGCTGCTGCGGCTGGAGCCGCTCGCCGATGAGGGCGCCGAAGCCGCCGACGATCCGGCCGCGGCCACCGTCGAGCTGGACCTGCCCGCCGGGCCGGTGGAGATTCCGGCGCGGCAGCGCGCCGCCCGTGGCCAGGAGGACCTGCGCGGCCTGCTGCTGGGCTTCGACGTCGACCCGCACGACGACCGCCGGGTGCTCGACGACTACCTCGCGGCCCGGCAGGCGGCCACCGAGGAGGGCCACCGGCCGCTGGCCGCGGAGCTGGAACTCGTCAACGTGTTCGCCGACCTCGCCGAGCTGAGCCGCAACCGGCCGACGGGCGAGGACGGCGACGGCCACGTCCCGAGCGCCCGCGAGTACTTCCACACCTACCTGCAGAGCCTCGACATCGAGCGGGCCGGGCTGCCGGCCGCGTTCCAGGCCAAGCTCGGCAAGGCGCTCGGCCACTACGGGGTCAGCGACCTGGAGCGCTCCCCCGCGCTCGAGGCCGCCGTCTTCCGGATCTTCCTGGCCCAGCAGCGCGCGTCCGCCGACGCCGCGGTCGTCGCGACGCTGCTGCGGTCGTGGCTGCGGGAGCCGCCGCCGGACGAGGCGCTGCGGGAGCCCGCCGGCCTCGCGCTGGAGCGGCTGGTGGCCGCCACGCAGGTCCGCTTCCCGGTGGTCGCCGACCTCGCGCGGGGCGTGGTGTTCGCCTGGTTCGCCCAGCCGCTGCTGCGCCGCAACCGCGCCCGCGTCTACGCCGAGGTCCGCCGGCACCTGCGCCACCTCGACGCGCACCCGGACGCGCCGGACCGCGCCGACCGCGTCGCGGCGATGGTGCGCAGCACCGAGCCGCTGGTGCGGCTGCTCGGCCAGCGGCTCGTGCGCGACCACCTGGACAACGCGGTGATGCTGGAGGTGCTGACCCGGCGCTACTACGGCAACAAGGGACTCACCGGCGTCCACACCCGCGAGGTCGCGGGCTGCACGTTCGTGGTCGCCGGGCGCGCGGACTCGACGGTGGTCTCCGCCGCGGTGCGCTTCGACGCGCTCGGCGGCGCGCTGCGCGGGCTCGCGGAGCTGGCGGGCGGCACGGACGCCGTCGACGCCGACATCTACCTGGCGTGGGAGGACCAGCCGGAGGGCTTCGACGCCATGGCGGCCGCGCTGCACGAGGTCGTCGCCGCGCACCCGTTGCCGCCGCAGGTCCGCCGGGTCACCACCACCGTCGCGGGCCGCGCCGGCGCGGTGATGCACCACCACTTCACCTTCCGGGCGTCGGACACCGGGATGACCGAGGACCGGCTGATCCGCGGCCTGCACCCGTACATCGCGCAGCGGATGCAGCTGGAGCGGTTGAGCAAGTTCGACCTGACCCGGCTGCCGTCGGCGGACGAGGAGGTCTACCTCTTCCAGTGCGTGGCCCGGGAGAACCCGTCGGACCAGCGCCTCGTGGCGTTCGCGCAGGTGCGCGACCTGACCGAGCTGCGCGAGCAGGATGGGCGGCTGGTCGCGCTGCCGACGACCGAGGACACGGTGGCCGCCTGCCTCGACTCGATCCGCCGCGCGCAGTCGCGGCGGCCGTCGAAGTCGCGCTTCCAGACCAACCGCATCGTGATCTACGTCTGGCCGCCGAGCGAACTCACCCGCGAGGAGATGGAGATGATCGCCGGGCGGGTGCGCCCGACGACCGCGGGCGCCGGGCTGGAGGAGATCCTGTTCATCGCGCGGCAGCGCGACCGCAGGACCGGCGAGCTGACCAAGATCGCCGTACGGATCTCCTTCACCGCCACCGGCGGCGCCGAGCTGAGCGTCGGTGAGCCGCCCGTCGAGCCGGTCGAGCCGCTGGACGACTACCGGCTGAAGGTGCTGCGCGCGAGCAGCCGCAACACGGTGTACCCGTACGAGCTGACCGGCCTGCTCGGCGACTTCGTCGAGCACGACCTCGACGAGAAGCACGCGCTGGTGCCGGTCGACCGGCCCCGGGGGCGCAACAGCGCGGCGATCGTCGCGGGCGTGGTCACCACGCCGACCCCGCGGCATCCGCAGGGCGTCACCCGGGTCGTGCTGCTCGGCGACCCCACGAAGTCGCTCGGCGCGCTGTCGGAGCCGGAGTGCCGCCGGGTGATCGCCGCGCTGGACCTGGCCGAGCGGATGGGCGTGCCGCTGGAGTGGTACGCGCTGTCCGCCGGCGCCCGGATCTCGATGACCTCCGGCACGGAGAACATGGACTGGGTGGCGGCCGCGCTCAAGCGGATCGTCGAGTTCACCCAGGACGGCGGGGAGATCAACATCGTCGTGGCCGGCATCAACGTCGGTGCGCAGCCGTACTGGAACGCCGAGGCGACGATGCTCATGCACACCAAGGGCGTCCTGGTGATGACGCCGGACTCGGCCATGGTGCTGACCGGCAAGCAGTCGCTCGACTTCTCCGGCGGCGTGTCGGCCGAGGACAACTTCGGCATCGGCGGCTACGACCGGGTGATGGGCCCGAACGGGCAGGCCCAGTACTGGGCGCCGACCCTGCCCGCCGCGCGCGACGTGCTGATGGCGCACTACGACCACACGTACGTGGCGCCGGGCGAGTCGGCTCCGCGACGGGCGGCGACGACCGACCCCGTCGACCGGGACATCTCGGACTTCCCGCACACCGTGGCGGGCAGCGACTTCACCACGGTCGGCGAGATCTTCTCCGCCACGGCCAACCCCGACCGGAAGAAGCCGTTCGACATCCGGACCGTGATGCGGGCGCTCGCCGACCAGGACCACCCGGTCCTGGAGCGCTGGGCGGGCATGGCCGACGCCGAGACCGCGGTGGTGCAGGACGTGCACCTCGGCGGCATCCCGGTGTGCCTGCTCGGCATCGAGTCCCGGTCGGTGCCCCGCCGCGGCTTCCCGCCCACCGACGGCCCGGACACCTACACGGCCGGCACCCTGTTCCCGCGCTCGTCCAAGAAGGCCGCGCGGGCGATCAACGCGGCCAGCGGCAACCGACCGCTGGTGGTGCTGGCGAACCTGTCCGGCTTCGACGGCTCGCCCGAGTCGATGCGCAAGCTGCAACTGGAGTACGGGGCCGAGATCGGGCGCGCCATCGTGAACTTCCGCGGGCCCATCGTGTTCTGCGTGATCTCGCGCTACCACGGCGGCGCGTTCGTGGTGTTCTCGAAGGCGCTGAACCCCGACATGACCGTGCTGGCGCTGGAGGGCTCGTTCGCCTCGGTGCTGGGCGGGGCTCCGGCCGCCGCCGTGGTCTTCTCCGGCGACGTGACCGCCCGCACGGCGGCCGACCCCCGGGTCCGTGACCTGGAGGCCCGCGTGGCGGCCGCCTCCGGCGCGGACCGCGCCGCGCTGACCGCGGAACTGGACGAGCTCCGCTCGTCGGTGCGCGCGGAGAAGCTGGGCGAGGTGGCCACCGAGTTCGACCGGGTGCACAGCATCCAGCGCGCCGTCGAGGTCGGCTCCGTCGACGCGGTCGTCCGCGCGGCGGAACTCCGCCCCCGGGTCATCGAGGCCATCGAGTCCCACCTGCGGTGACCGCCCGGCGCGGCCGGGAGCGGGCGCTCCCGGCCGCGCCGCGGTCGCGGCCCAGCCGCACGAGGAAGGGCCCCGGAGCGAACTCCGGGGCCCTTCCGTTGTGCGTGGGAATTACTTGGTGAGCGAGGACAGCTTCGGGTCGTTGGCGTACGCCTCGGCCGCGTTGGCCTTGGTGACCGCCACCGGCGGGAGCAGGTAGGTGTCCACGACCTTGACGCCGTTGTTGTACGACTTGGTGTCGTTCACCTCGGGGGCGTTACCGGCCTGCAGGGACTTCACCATGGCGATGGTCTGCTTGACCAGGTTCCGGGTGTCCTTGTTGATCGTCATGTACTGCTCGCCAGCCATGATCGACTTGACCGACTCGACCTCGGAGTCCTGGCCGGTGACGACCGGGATCTTCTTGCCGGCACCCTTGATCGACGTGATGATCGCGCGGGCCAGGGTGTCGTTCGGGGAGAGGACGCCGTCCAGCTCCTTGTTGCCGTAGGTCGAGGTCAGCAGCTGGTCCATGCGGGCCTGGGCGCCCTCGGCCTTCCAGCCCTGGATGGCGGTCTGCTTGACGTCGGTCTGCTTCGAGGCGACGACCACGTTGCCCTTGTCGATCTCCGGCTTGAGCACGCTCATGGCGCCGTTGAAGAAGACACCGGCGTTGTTGTCGTCCGGCGAGCCGGAGAACAGCTCGATGTTGTACGGGCCGTTCGGCTTCTTGGCCTTCATGCCGTCCAGCAGGGCCTGGCCCTGGAGCTGGCCGACCTTGAAGTTGTCGAACGCGACGTAGTAGTCGAGGTCCGCGGTGTTGGTGATCAGGCGGTCGTACGCGATCACCTTCGCGCCGGCGGCGTGCGCGGCGGCGACCTGGGTCGACAGCTGCGCGGCGTCGGTCGCGCCGATGACGATGACCTTCGCGCCCTTGGTCACCATGGCGGTGATCTGGGCCTGCTGGTCGGCGACGGTGGTCGACGCGCCGGCGTACTGGACGTCGCTCTTGAAGCCGGCCTCCTTGAGGCCGTTGGTGAACAGGTCACCGGCGAGGACCCAGTTCTCCGAGGTCTTCGACGGCAGGGCGACGCCGATCAGGGAGTCGGCCGCGAAGCCCTTGGTGTCGCCCTTGGCGCCGCCGGTGTCGCCGTCGCGGCCGGAGCCGCAGGCGGTGGCGGTCAGGGCCAGCGCGGCGATGGCGCCGATGGCCATCGACTTGCCGATCAGTTTACGCATGGCTGGTGGTGCCCTTCTGGAGAGGTGTTACGGGGTGTGAGGCGGGGTGGAACGTCAGCTCGGCACGGCCGTGCGGGCGGTCTCCCGGTCCGCGCCGGGTGGTGCCGTGGGCGGGGCGGGAGTGTCGCGGCGGAACGAGCGGGTGAGGCTGCCGATGACCGAGAACTTGCCCTGCTTCTTGTTGTAGACGTCGAGAGCGACGGCCAGCAGCAGCACCAGGCCCTTGATGATCTGGACCCGGTCGGTGCCGACGCCGAGCAGCTGGAGGCCGTTGTTCAGCACGGCCATGACCAGACCACCGACGATCGAGCCGCTGATGGTGCCGATGCCGCCGGCGACGGCCGCGCCACCGATGAAGACCGCGGCGATCGCGTCCAGCTCCCAGCCGTTGCCGTCCTGCGGCCCGGAGGCCGCCGACCGGGCCACGAAGATCATGCCGGCCAGCGAGGCCAGGACGGCCATGTTCATCATGACGAAGAAGTTGACCCGCTTGAGCTTCACGCCGGAGAGCTCCGCGGCCCGGGAGTTGCCGCCGACGGCGTAGATGTGCCGGCCACCGGCGGTGTTCCGGGTGTAGAAGGAGTAGGCCAGCACCAGCGCCACCAGGATGATGCCGGAGACCGGGAAGCTCGTGCCGACCCGGCCGCTGGCGAACCGCAGCGACGCGAAGACGATCACGCCGACCATGACGGCCATCCGGAGCACCGAGATCCACATCGGGGCCGGCTCGGCGTCCATCTCCCGGCGGGTCTTGCGGGCCTGGAACTCCCGCCACACCACGGCCACACACGCGGCGAGGCCGAGCAGGAGCGTCAGGTTGTTGTAGCCGGTGTTCGGGCCGACCTCGGGCAGGAAGCCCGAGCCGATGACCCGGAAGCCCTCCGGCACCGAGATCGTGTTCGCGTTGCCGATGAACTGGTTGCCGCCCCGGAAGAGCAGCATGCCGGCCAGGGTGACGATGAACGCCGGCACCCCGACGTAGGCGACCCAGAAGCCCTGCCAGGCGCCGATGATCGCGCCGATCACCAGGCCGAACAGGATGGCGGCGGGCCAGGGCAGCGACCACTCGGCCATCGACTTGGCCACCAGGATGCCGGTGAAGGCGGCGATCGAGCCGACCGAGAGGTCGATGTGCCCGGCGACGATCACCATCAGCATGCCGATGGCCAGGATGAGGATGTACGAGTTCTGGTTGAACAGCGCGATCAGGTTGTCCGATCGCAGGGTCAGGCCGTCCGTGAGGATCTGGAACAGGACGACGATCGCCACCAGGGTGAAGATCATCCCGAACTGGCGGGCGTTGGACGTGGTCCCTCCGAAGAGGTTCTTCTGCAGGTCCTTGATTCGGCTCATCGTGTCTGCATCTTCTTCGTCGAGGTCATCTGCTTCATGAGGGTTTCCGGGTCCGCGTCCTGGCGGGCGATCTCGCCGGTGATGGCGCCTTCGAACACGGTGTAGATGCGGTCGCAGAGCCCGATCAGCTCGGGCAGCTCCGAGGAGATGACGACGACGCCCTTCCCCTGGTCGGCGAGCCGCTGGATGATGCCGTAGATCTCGTACTTGGCGCCCACGTCGATGCCGCGGGTCGGCTCGTCGAGGATCAGGAGGTCCGGGTCCGTGAACATCCACTTCGCCAGGACGACCTTCTGCTGGTTGCCGCCCGAGAGCTTGGAGACGCCCTCGTCGACCGTCGGCGCCTTGGTGCGCAGGTCCCGCCGGTAGGACTCGGCCGCCTTGTACTCGGCCACCTCGTCCAGGACGCCGTGGCGCGAGATCTTCGACAGCTTCGCGGCCACCGTGGAGGTCTTGATGTCGTCGAGGAGGTTCAGGCCGAGCGCCTTGCGGTCCTCGCTGACGTACGCGAGCCCGTGGGCGATCGCGTCCGCCACCGACTTCAGGACGATCTCCTTGCCGTCCTTGATGATCGTGCCCGACTCGTACACCCCGTAGGAGCGGCCGAAGACGCTCATGGCCAGCTCGGTGCGGCCCGCGCCCATCAGCCCGGCGAAGCCCACGATCTCGCCGCGCCGGACGGTGAAGCTCTCGTTCTTGCAGACCTGGCGCTCCGCCGAGATCGGGTGGCGGACGTTCCAGTTGCGGACCTCGAAGAAGACCTCGCCGACCTTCGGGGTGTGGTCCGGGAACCGGCTGCTCAGCTCGCGGCCGACCATGCCCCGCACGATCCGGTCCTCGTCGACGCCGTCCGCCTCGACGTTCAGCGTCTCGACGGTCCGGCCGTCGCGCAGGATCGTGATCTGGTCGGCGATCGCCTCGATCTCGTTGAGCTTGTGCGAGATCATGATCGAGGTGATGCCCCGCGACCGGAAACCGCGCAGCAGGTCGAGCAGGTGCTGCGAGTCGGCCTCGTTGAGCGCGGCCGTCGGCTCGTCCAGGATCAGCAGCTTGACGTCCTTGGCGAACGCCTTGGCGATCTCCACCAGCTGCTGCTTGCCGACGCCGATGTCCTTGATCAGGGTGTCCGGGTCCTCCCGCAGGCCGACCCGGGCCATCAGGTCCAGCGCCATCCGGTTCGCGGCCTTCCAGTCGATCGCCCCCCGCTTGCGGGGTTCGTTGCCGAGGAAGATGTTCTCGGCGATCGACATGTCCGGGATGAGCGCGAGCTCCTGGTGGATGATCACGATCCCGGCGTTCTCGCTCGCCCGGATGTCCGAGAAGCGGGTCTCCGCGCCCTGGTAGATGATCTGGCCGTCGTAGCTGCCGTACGGGTAGACGCCGCTGAGCACCTTCATCAGCGTCGACTTGCCGGCGCCGTTCTCACCCACGATTGCGTGGATCTCGCCGGCACGGACCACCAGGTTGACGTCGGCCAGGGCCTTGACGCCGGGGAACTCCTTGGTGATGGAGCGCATCTCCAGGAGGACGGGCAGATCGCTCATCGCTCCCACCACCTTGCCAACGTCATGGCCGCCTCCCGCGATGGGTTATGACCTTCGCTCACTTTTCGTTGTCGTCGGCAACCCAATCTCGCCGGGGGCTGTTCCGCAAGTGCTCAAGTCACTCTTTTTCGTAACAAGTCGGTAATATCGACCGCCACGCTGAGTGACCTTTGCGACGCGCCCCGCTCTTGCCGACAAGCGCCGAGGTGGTGCTACTGATCAACTAATGACATCGTTGACGCGCATCGTATACCGCTGTTTCGCGAACCGCCCTCGTGGCCCGGACCCCCTGGTGAACCGGTGTGACCGGCCACCCACCCGAGCCTTCGACCGGGCCTCGCGCGGGTGTCATAATCGCGGCCATGACCGCTGACCCGAAGGCTGGTCGACCGAGCCTGGCGCAGGTCGCGGCGCTGTCCGGGGTGTCGGTGAAGACCGCCTCCCGGGCCCTGGGCGGCGAGCCCCGGGTGGCCGCGGACACCCGCTCGCGGGTGCGCGACGCCGCCGACCAGCTCGGCTACCGGCTGAACGGGGTGGCCCGCGAGCTACGGCGCGGCGCGAGCACCTCCACGCTGGTCGGCCTGCTCATCGGCGACCTGGCGAACCCGTTCTACTCGCGGCTGGCCGGTGGGCTGGAGCGCGAGCTGCGCATGCGCGGCCTGCAACTGATCACCGCCAGCACCGACGAGGACCCGGAGTGGGAGCGGCGACTCGCCGACGCGCTGCTGGAGCGGCGGGTCCGGGGACTGGTGATCGCCTCGACCGCGACCGAGCACGCCCACTTCGCGGCGGAACACCGCCACGGCATCCCGTTCGTGTTCGTGGACCGGCCGCCGGTCGAGCTGGCCGCGGACACCGTGCTGCTGGACAACCACCACGGCGCCCGGCTGGCCGGCGCCCACCTGGGCGCGCTCGGCCACCGGCGGATCGGGGTCGTCGGCGACCTGTCCCGGCTCAGCACCCACCGGGACCGGCTGGACGGCTTCGCCGAGGCCATGGGCGCGGCCGGCGTGGCGAACTGGGCGGACTACCTGGTGGAGAACGCGCACGACGTCGCCGCCGCCGAACGGGCCGTGCGCGAGCTGCTGGACCGTACGCCCCCTCCGACCGCCCTGTTCACGATGAACAACCGGATCACCCTCGGCGCCCTGCGGGCCCTGCGGGGTCACCCCGCTCCCCCGGCGCTGGTCGGCTTCGACGAGGTGGATCTCGGCGACGTCCTGGGTGTGAGCGTCGTCGCACACGACCCGGAGGACATGGGGCGGCGGGCGGCACGGCTGTTGCTCGACCGGATCGACGGCCACCGCGGGCCGGCCCGGCAGGTGGTGATCCCCACACGACTGCTGGCCCGGGGTTCCGGGGAACGGCCGCCGGGGACGGCCGGCGCCTGACGGCCCCGGCCCCGCCGAAAACGGCGTGCGGCTCCCGCGGGACCGCTCTACCGTGCCCGGCGTGACCCTGGACATCGTGAGCCTCGCGGAGCGCCCCGACCTGGCCCCGCTGCTCGACAGCGACTTCGACGGCGCCTGGCCGCAGTTCATGCTCTGGGACCCGATGGGCTCGGTGTACTACAGCGTCGCCCACGACCTCTACCCGGAGTTCGTCTTCGCCGCGGTCGACCCGGCCGAGCCGGGGCGCGCCGTCGCCCGGGCGTACGCCGTGCCGCTGCGCTGGACGGAGGACGAACTGCCCGACGGCGGGTGGGACCGGGTGATCCAGCGGGCCACCGTCAACCGGCTCACCGGCGCCACCCCGAACCTCGTCTCCGCGCTGGAGATCTGCGTGCGGCCGGACCGGCGCGGCGGCGGCGTGTCCGGGCTGATGCTCGCGGCGATGCGCGAGGCGGCGGCCCGCCAGGGCTTCGACACCCTGGTCGCGCCGGTGCGCCCGAACGGCAAGGCCGCCCTCCCCGACCTGCGGATGACCGAGTACGCGGCGCGGGTCCGCCCCGACGGCCTGCCGGTCGACCCGTGGCTGCGGGTGCACGTGCGGGCCGGCGGCGTGATCGAGCGGGTCGCGCCCCGGTCGATGGTGGTCACCGGCACCCTCGCCGACTGGCGGCGGTGGACGGGGCTGCCGTTCGACACCAGCGGACCGGTGCACGTGCCGGGAGCGCTGGCGCCGGTGCTTGTCGACGTGGCGCACGACCACGCCGCCTACGTCGAGCCGAACGTCTGGGTGCGGCACCGGCTGTAGCGCCGGCGGTCAGGCCGGCCAGGCGTGGCCGATCCCGTCGAGCAGGAGGACCACTCCCTCGGTGGCCGCCTCCCGGTCCCGGGAGATCTCCCGGTATTCCGGCGAGGTGGACCAGCGCTCGAAGTCCTCGCGGTTGTCGAAGGACATGAGCACGGCCTTCTCGTGCGGCCAGCTCCCCTCGACCACCCGGGGGGACCCGTCGGCGGCGAGCAGCCGGCCGCCGTGCCGCGCCAGGACGGGCAGGAAGGCGGCGACGTAGCGGTCGTAGCGCGCCCGGTCGTGGATGGTGATCTGCGCGAGGGCGTAGACGGTCACCGGCCCAGGTTACGGACCGGTACGCGTCCCCGGTGTCCCCCGGCCCGGCAGCACCGGGCGGCCTACCGGCCGACCGTGCGGACCGTGAAGTCGCGGAACGAGCCGACCGCCCCCTGGCCGAAGGCCCGCTCGGCGGGCGCGATGGAGACGCTCCAGGGCGCGTACCGGGGGTCGCAGGCGCCCGGGCCGGTGGCGTCCGGCGGGGTGCACCCGTACTGGAACGGGAACGCGTCGAGCAGGCTGAACAGGCCGTGCGCCATGCTGAACGAGCGGATCCGGCCGGCCAGCGGCTCGCCGGCGCCGAGCGACGGATAGGTGCCGGTGTACGCGGCGCCCTGCCGGTCCAGCGGCACGCCCACCCGGTCGACCCGCGCGACCGTCACGCCGTCGAGCAGGTACGTCACGCTGGCGTGCCCACCGGCCTGCCGGTAGCGGATCGCCACGCGGTGCGGCACGCCCGGCGTGACCGGCACCTCCCGGACGATCTGCGTGTACGCCCGGTCCAGGCCGACCTCCGTGGCGCCCGGACAGTCCGGGCTTGTGGTGTTGCCGGTGACGGTGCTGGGCAGCCGCTCGATCAGCGGGAAGGCGCGGGTGCCGGAGACGAACCAGTCGTAGAGCTGCCCCGTGCAGAAGTCGATCATGTTGAGCACCACGGCCGCCTGCTGCCCCTCCAGCACCGGGCCGGCGTAGGGGCGCGCGGTCGGTTCGGCGACCGCGGCGGAGCCGGGTGGGCCGTACCGGCCGTGCACCACGTGCCCGCCCGTCGCACCGGGCGTGCGGGCGGTGATGTCCACGGAGAACTCCACCGACCCCTGGCGCGGCGCCGGGAAGGTCCGGTTGCTGACGGCCATGTACTTGAGGTGGTCGTAGACGCTGAAGTCCACCCCGGTCTTGAACGGCACGTCGCTGACGGTGAGCACCCCGTCGTCGAGGCTGCGGGTCGCCCCGTCCAACGGGCCGTAGATGTTCGACCACTTCCGCTCGTACTCGGCCAGGTCGGCCGAGTCGTAGTGCACCACGCTCGGCCGCGACCCCGGCGCCGCCACGGCCGGCGAGGCCGTTCCCGGGCAGCCGACCACGACCACGACCATCGCCGCCCCCAGCAGCCGGCGGGGCCCGTCCTGTCTGCGCACGTCGTCCTCCCCGGGGTCGTGGCGGCGCGTCCACTCCACCTCGAACCATCGTCCGAGATCGATGCCGATCGGGCATCCACCGCACGGTGCGGCCCGGCGGCCCGGACGGCGGGCCGTCCCGCCGGGGCGGCGGCACCGGGCCGACGCGGGGCCGCGCCACCGTGGACCGTCGGGCCGGGGATCCTGTGCCACGGCAGCTGTCAACTGCCCGAACTGCCCTGGCCATATCGGCCCTGGCCTGCGGATACTGGACAGAGGGCGGCGGGGCGAACCGCGCCGGTGGGGGGCAGTCAGATGATCGACCAGGAGACCCAGCCCGAGGACACACCCGACACTCCCGCCCCGGCGGCGCCCGCCGGCGGTCCCGGCAGCGGCGGTGGCGCCGGCAGCGGCGGTGCCGCCGGGAGCGGCGGAACTGCCGGGAGCGGCACCGTGCCGGCCGGTGGCGCCGGAAGCGGCGGGAGCGGCGGGTCCGGCGTGCCGGCCGCGGTGTGGCAGGTGCGGGTGCGCACCAAGCTCGACGATCTGCACCAGCAACTGAGCTTCCTTGAGAGCCGTGCCGGCGGGAACCCCGCCCGGGTCGCCGTGCTGCGCGCCCAGTTGTCCGGCGTGGAGGCCGTGCTCGGCCGCAGCGGGGTGGTCGAGTGGCTGCGCGGCGGCAGGCTGGAGTACGCCTGGCAGAGCATCCACTCGGTGGAGCGGGCCATGGTGGAGCTGCGGACGCCGGAGGAGCTGCTCGGCCTGCTGCCGGCGTACCAGGGCGCGGCCGCACAGTTCCTGAAGGCCGACGACAAGGTGCTGACCGCCTTCGACGCGTCGACCGACGTCGGGGCGCCGGCGCTGTTCCAGGCCAAGGTGCGGGCGCTGCTGGTGCAGTACCACGCGGCATCCGACGAGTTCCACGAGTCGGTGCGCCGGTTGCGCAACCGGATGCTGGGGCTGTCCGTCTTCGCGCTGGTCGCCGAGGCGCTGATGGTGCTGGTGCAGTGGCGCAGCCGGGACGTGCAGCTGCTCAAGCCGCCGACCGACGCTGCCGGCGTGCCCGCCTGGCGGCTGCTCTTCTTCGTGCTCATCGCCGGGGCGCTCGGGGCGTTCATCAGCGCCCTGCCCTCGATGATCACCTCGCGCTCCGGCGGCCTGCCCTACAAGCTCCCCTTCCAGCAGGGCCTGCTGAAGCTGGCCATCGGTCCGCTGGTCGCGGTCGTCGGGATCATGCTGGTGATCGGTGGCCTGGTGGAGACCACGGTGAACAGCACCGCCGCCCTGCTGGGGGTCGCCATCGTCTTCGGCGCCGGGCAGCAGGCGGTCACCGCGTTCGCCGACCGCCGGGCGTCGGAGCTGCTCACCCCGGTCACGAAGAGCTGAGCGGGGACGGCGGCGAGCCGCTGCCGAGCCTCGCCGGCCTGGGTAGCCTGAAGCGCATGATCTTCATTACCGCGAAGTTCCGGGTCCGGCCCGAGGACGCCGACCGCTGGCCGCAGATCGCCGCCGAGTTCACGACGGCCACCCGGGCCGAGCCGGGCTGCCTGTGGTTCGACTGGTCCCGCAGCCTCGACGACCCGACGGAGTACGTGCTGGTCGAGGCGTTCCGGGACGACGATGCCGGCGCGGCGCACGTGCGGTCGGCGCACTTCGCCGAGGCGCAGCGCACCCTCCCGCCGCACCTGGCCGAGACGCCCCGGATCGTCAACACGACCGTGCCCGGCGAGGACTGGTCGCGGCTCGGCGAGATGGCCGTCCCCGACGGCAGCTGACGGGCGGGCCGACGCCGGCGTCCACCCTGAAACTTTCCGACAGACACCGGGGCAGGTATTGAAGCTTGTTTGCATCTGCGGCTACCCTCCGGAGAAGTGATCCACTATCCACCTTGGAGGAGTCGGAGCATGCGCAAGCTGATGTCGGCGGTCGGTGCGGGGGCGTTGCTGACGGCGGGGCTGTTCGTCGGCGCCGCACCGGCGCAGGCGGCGGCCTGCACCCTGGTGCAGTCCGAGATCTACAACGGGGCCAACATGATCGCGTGGGCCCGGGGCCTGGAGGGCTGCTCCGGCGACGTCTACTGGGAGATCCAGTCGGGCGACGGCGGCGCCTGGCAGGTCACCGAGAGCGGCACGACGCACTACGACAACCAGACCGTCAGCTACTACGGCGACGTCGAGCTGCCGTGCTACCTGCGGCTGTACGCGAAGTTCGGCACGCAGGAGAAGCTCACCCAGCCGGTGCGCAACTACAACTGCGCCGGCTGACCCGACGGGCCGGGCGGGGATGCCTTCCGCGCCCCGCCCGGCCCGGTCACGGGATGGTGAGGCCGTACGCGGCGAGGATCTCGGTGATCGGCTGGTAGTAGCTGGTGCCACCGCTGGTGCAGTTGCCGCTGCCGCCGGAGAGGATCCCGAGCACCGTGCCGGTCGACGCCACGTAGAGCGGGCCGCCGCTGTCGCCGGGTTCGGCGCAGATGTTGGTGCGGATCAGCCCGTACACGGCGCCCTCGGCGTAGTTGACGGTCTGGTTGAGGCCGGTGACCGAGCCGCATCGCACCCCGGTGGTGGCGCCGCTGCGGCAGACCGCCTGGCCGACGTACGCGTTGCCGGCGCCGTAGACGGTGACCTGGCCGGGATAGGTGTACACGGCGCTCGGGTGGGCCACCGTCCCCGTGTAGCGGACCACGCCGTAGTCGTTGCCGGGGAAGCTGGTGCCGGTCCGGCTGCCCAGCACCGTGGTGCGGGCGCTGTCGGCGTACCAGGTGCCGGCCAGGTTGGTGCAGTGCCCGGCCGTGACGAAGTAGTAGGTACCGCCGCTGCGCACGTTCGCGCCGAGCGAGCAGCGGCCGCCCCCGCCGTAGACGGCCTGGCCGCCGGCGATCAGGGTGCGCAGCCGGCCGGGTTCGTGGCGGAGCACCGCGCCGGCGCGGGTGGCGGTGCGGCGCAGCGTGGCCAGGTCGGCGCCGGTGACGGTGTCGTCGACGGTGAGGGTCAGCCGGCCGTCGGCCGGGTCGACTCCCCAGGCGGTTCCGGGGGTACGCACCGCGGCGAGCCCGGCGGGCCCGGGTTCCGGTGCGGTGCCGGCCCGCGCGGCGGTCGGGACGCCGGCGAGCAGGGCGGTCAGGGCGAGGACGGCGAGCGATCGGCGCATCCGGGATGCCTCCTCCATCGTCGAGGATCGATGCCCGTCCAGCATCCGCCCCGGTCGATCCCCGTTCAACCCTCCCCCGGCGTCCACCTCCCGAGACCCGCGCCCCCTGACGCTCAGTCCTCCGGCTCCGGGCCGAGCAGCCGGATCTCCTCGATGTCGATGGCCGCCTGCAGCTGCCGCAGCACCACGTCGTCGATCTCGTTCCTGTTGCGCAGCCGGGTGATCTCCTGCCGCTTGCGGTCCAGCACGCCGAGGCGCAGCCGTCGGGTCATCTCGCGCTCCTCGTCGGCCTCGTCGCTGCGGGGTGAGCGGACGTCCGCAAGGTGGTCCTGGTAGTCGCTGCGGAGCCGGTCGACGGTGTCCGGGGACGCGCCGAGTTCGGCGGCGACCTCGGGCAGCGCGTCCAGGGCCGCCTCGGTGGCCCGGATCCGGGCCCAGCGCACCTCGTCCTCCCGCTCCCGGTCCCCCATGAGGCAGGCCCAGCTCACCACGGCCGGCAGGGTGGTGCCCTGCACCAGCATGATCAGCACGATCGCCACCACGGTGACGAAGATGATCAGGTCGCGCTCGTGCACGGGGGTCCCGGCGTGCGTGGTGACGGGAACGGCCAGCGCGGCCGCGAGCGAGACCGCGCCCCGGAACCCGGCCCAGCCGGCGGCGGTGCGGACCCGGGCGTCGAAGCGGCGCGCGCGCCGGGACTCCCGGCGGTCCAGGCCCTGCAACCCGGCCACCGACAGGTGCACCCAGATCATCCGGGTGGCGGTCACGACCAGGACGACCAGCACCGCGATGCCGAACGACTCCAGCGGCGAGTGGCTGGTGATGCTGCGCAGCGACCGGGGCACCTGCATGCCCAGCAGCACGAAGAGGCTGCCGTTGATCATGAAGGTGGAGAGGTCCCAGAACGCGTACGCGGTGACCCGGGAGCGGGCCCGGATCACGCGGGGCCCCGCGTAGGAGAGCACGAGGCCGGCGACCACGACCCCGAGCACCCCGCTGGCGTGCACCGCGTCGGCCAGCAGGAAGGCGACGAACGGGGTGAGGATGCTCAGCCCGCCCTCGCGCATCGGGTCGTCGACGTGCTTGCGGATCAGGACGACCGCGCCACCGACGAGCAGGCCCGCGAGGATCCCCCCGAGCGCCTTGCCGACGAACTGGCCGCCCAGCTCCAGCGCGTTGGGCACCGCGCCGCCGGCGATCACCCCGACGGCCACCGAGAACAGCACCAGCGCCGTGCCGTCGTTGACCAGGCTCTCCGTGCGCAGCGTGGTGAGGATGCCGCGGGGCATCCGCTTGGCCAGGCCGGCCACGGCCGCGGCGTCGGTGGGCGCGAGCACCGCGCCGAGCACCCAGGCGGCGGCCGGCTCGACGCCGAGGGCCTGGGCCACGTACGCCACGGCGACCATCGTGAGGATCACCAGCGCGACGGCGAGCAGGGCGATCACCACGAGGTTGGCCCGGATCTCCCGGAGGCTGATGACCAGGCTCTCCCGGTAGAGGATCGCCGGGAGGAAGAGCAGCAGCACCACCTCGGGCTCGAGGATCACGTTGTCGAACGGCGGCAGCAGGCCGAGCCCCGCCCCCATGGCGATGAGCAGCACGGGCGGGGCGACGCTGTACCGGCCGCCGATGGTGGTGCCGATGAGCACGGTGGCGCCGAGCACCGCGATCAGCACGAGTGCGCTCATGCCGTACCCCCGTCACCGTCCGCCGGCTCCCACGGTGCCGCACGGCCGCGCCGCGGCGGGGTGGAACGGACGATCGCTACTCGAAGCGGGACGGATCGGCGGCGCCGCGGCGCAGGATCTCCGGTTCCGGCCCGGACAGGTCGACCACGGTGGTCGGCTCCAGGCCGCAGTCCCCCGCGTCGACCACGGCGTCGACCAGGTGGTCGAGCCGTTCCTTGATCTCCCAGCCCTGGGTCAACGGCTCCTCCTCGCCCGGGAGCAGCAGGGTGCTGGAGAGCAGCGGCTCGCCGAGTTCGGCCAACAGCGCCTGGGTCACCGTGTGCTTCGGCACGCGGACCCCGACGACCCGCCGCCGCGGGTCCTGCAGGCGCCGGGGCACCTCGGCGGTGGCCGGCAGGATGAACGTCCAGCTGCCCGGAATGGCGGCCTTGACCTGGCGGAAGACCGCGTTGCTGAGTTTGACGAACTGGCCGAGCTGGGCGAAGTCGGCGCACACCAGGGTGAACGGGTGCCGCGCGTCGAGGCGGCGGATCTCCCGGATCCGCTCGACGCCGGCCCGGTTGCCCAGCCGGCAGCCGAGGGCGTAGCAGGAGTCCGTCGGGTAGGCGATCACACCGTCGGCGCGGAGCAGGTCCACGAGTTGCCGGAGCACCCGGGGCTGGGGATTGTCCGGGTGCACGTCGTAATACCTGGCCACGTCGACGAGCCTATTCCGCCGGCCGGGCTGAGGCGAGCGGAGAAGATCTCGCGTGACCAGGTTTGGCGTACGGGCGTTCTGGAAACAGAGGGGCGGCTCGAATGAGGGGGGACCTTTCCATGTCCGAAGCCAGCACAGACCGCGCCGACCGTCCGGCCGAGGTGACCGATCCGCTGCTGTGGGACCTGTCCGCCGCCGTGGCCGACGCCCACCAGCCCGACGAGGACCGGATCTGCACCAGCCCGAGCTGCGTCGGCGCGGCCTGGCCCTGCACCGCCTGGAACAACGCCCAGGAGGGGCTGCGCGCGGCCCAGGCTCCGCGTCCCGCGCCGCCGGCCGCCGTCGCGACCGGGGAGCCGGGCCACGGCGACCCGCTGACCGGCTGGTCCACCGATCTGGTGCCGGCCGCCCGTTCGGAGGCTCTCGCCGCCAGCGCCGCCTGACGGCGCCGCCCGAGCGGGGGGTGCCAGGGGAAACGTCCACCCGCACGCCCGGACGCGCCGTACCGTCGAGGTGAGGCGGCCGGCGCGCCCCGCGGTGCGACAGTCGCCGACCTGCCCGCGCGGCACGCCGGCACGCGTCCGACCGCCGCCGCGCCGTGCGCCCGCCGCACCCGGAGGTGAGCCCGTGGCGCCCGACCCGGCGGTCCGCACGCTCGGCGTGGAGGAGGAGTACCTGCTCCTGGATCCGGTGACCGGGCAGAGCCTGCCCGTGGCCGACCGGGTGCTCGCCGCGCTCGCCGGCCCGAGCCGGGAGCAGAGTCGGCAGGAGTTCCGGCACAGCATGGTCGAGATGGTGACGCCCATCTGCACCGACCTGGCCGAGCTGCGGGAGCATCTGGTGGCGCTCCGCCGGGCGGCGGCCGAGGCGGCCGAGGCAGCCGGAGCGCGGCTGGTGGCGGTGGCGGCGACGCCGGTGTGCGAGCCGCACCGGTCGGTGCCGGACAAGGACCGCTACCGGGCCATGTCGCACCGGTTCGGGCCGGTGGCGCACGACCCGGCGGTCTGCGGCTGCCACGTCCACGTCGGGGTGCCCGACCGCGAACTCGCCGTGCAGGTCTGCAACCACCTGCGGCCCTGGCTGCCGGTCGTGCAGGCGCTCACCACCAACTCGCCGCTGCACGACGGGCGCGACACCGGGCACGCGAGCTGGCGCGCCATCCAGTTCGACCGCTGGCCCAGCGTCGGGCCGACCCCGCACTTCGACTCCGCGGACGACTACGACCGCACGGTCCGGGACCTCGTCGACGCCGGCATCATGCTGGACGCCCAGATGGTCTACTGGTACGCCCGCCCGTCCGTCGCCTACCCGACGGTGGAGATCCGGGTGGGCGACGTCTGCCCGACGGTCGACGACACGCTGCTGGTGGCCGCCCTGCTGCGGGCCCTGGTCGCCACGACGGCGGAGGACGTGCGCTCCGGCCGGGCCGCGCCGCGGATCCGGGACTGCCTGGTGGCGGCCGCGCACTGGCGCGCCGCGCACGACGGGGTGGACGGGGACCTGGTCGACCTGCGGGCGGGCGGGTCCCGGCCGGCCTGGGAGCTGGTCGACGACATGGTCGCCGCCGTGACACCCGCGCTGGCCCGCTACGGGGACCTGGACGTGGTGCACCACCAGCTCGACCGGCTGCGCCGCGACGGCAGCGGGGCGACCCGGCAGCGGCGGATCCTGGCGGACACCGGCGGGGACGTCCGGGCGGTCCTGGACGAGCTCGCCGCCCGCACCCTCGACGCCTGAGCCGACGGCGGTCAGACGGGCGGGATGCCGGACCGCCCGATCCGGGCCAGGTCGGGTTCGCCGTCGACCGTCCGGCTGGGCGGCGCGGCGGCCGGCCCGGTCGGCTCGGTCGTCTCGGTCCGGTCCTCGATGGCGGCCCCGCCGACCTCGCGCATCAGGTCCGCCACGACGGCGAGGGCGGTGGCCTTGTCGGCGTACTGCCGGCCGGTGGCGACGACCTGTCCGTCGTCGCCCACCAGCGTGAACCGGTAGCCGCCGGTGTCGCCGGCGGCGATGAGGAACTTCACCCCCGCCCCTTACCCGGGCGGCGCGCGCCGACACCCCGGCCCGGTCAGTCGATGCCGTGGGCCTGCAACCACAGCTCCAGCAGCCCGAGCTGCCAGAGCTTGTTGCTGCCGGCGGCGGCCTGGGCGCGGTCCGGCTCGGCGAGCAGTTCCGCCACGTACTCCGGCCGGAACAGCCCACGCCGCCGGGCGGCCGGCGCGGCGAGGGCCTCGGCGACCATCTCGCGGACCGGGCCGTCGACGTTGCGCAGCGCCGGGACCGGGAAGTAGCCCTTGGGCCGGTCGATGACCTCGGTCGGCAGCACCGACCGGGCCACCTCCTTGAGCACGCCCTTGCCGCCCTGGGCCGTCTTGTGCTCGGGCGGGCAGGCGGCGGCGAGGGTGACGAGGTCCTGGTCCAGGAACGGCGTACGCACCTCCAGCCCCCAGGCCATGCTCATGCTGTCGACCCGCTTGACCGGGTCGTCGGGCAGCATGAGGTGGGTGTCCAGGCGCAGCACGGCGTCCAGCGCCGTCTCGGCGCCGGGTGCGGCCAGGTGCGCCGCCAGCACCTCGCGGCTGGCGTCCCGCGGGCAGGCGTGGGCCGCGCCGACCACCCGTGCCAGCTCGTCGTGCGTACGGTCGAAGAAGGCCTCGGCGAAGGCGTCGGCCACCGCGTCGCGGGGCACGCCCACCAGGGGCTGGTGGTAGCCGTAGCCGGCGAAGACCTCGTCCGCGCCCTGGCCGGACTGGGCCACCTTGACGTGCCGGGCGACCTGCTCGGAGAGCAGGTGGAACGCGACCACGTCGTGGCTGCCCATCGGCTCGGTCATCGCCGTCACGGCACGGCGCACCGCCGGGACGAGATCCTCGTCGCCGAGCCGGATCCGGTGGTGGTCGGTGTCGAAGGCGGCCGCCACGAGATCCGAGTAGTGGAACTCGTCGCCGGGCTCGCCGTCGCGGCCGCTGAAGCCGATGCTGAAGGTCTGCAGGTGGTGCTGGCCGGCCTCGGCGAGCAGCGCCACGATCATGCTGGAGTCGAGGCCCCCGGAGAGCAGCACCCCGACGGGCACGTCGGCCACCAGGCGCCGCCGCACGGCCGTCCGCAGCGCGTCCCCCACGGCCGCCGTCCAGTCCTCGGCGGCCAGGCCGGCGTGCGCGGGGTCGCGGACGTAGTCGGGCTGCCAGTAGACGCGCTCGCGGGACCGGCCGTCGGCCTCGACGATCCGCAGGGTGGCCGGTGGCAGCTTGCGCACTCCGCGCAGGATCGTGCGCGGCGCCGGCACGATCGAGTGCCAGGACAGGTAGTGGTGCAGCGCCACGGGGTCGATGTCGGTGTCCACCTCGCCGGCCCGCAGCAGCGCGGGCAGCGTGGAGGCGAAGCGCAGCCGGCCGGGCGACTCGGCCAGGTAGAGGGGCTTGATGCCGAGCCGGTCGCGGGCCAGCACGAGGCGGTCGCGCCGGTGGTCGACCAGGGCCACCGCAAACATCCCGACGAGGTGCTCGACGAAGCGCTCGCCCCACTGGGCGTACGCCACCAGGATCACCTCGGTGTCCCCGGTGGAGCGGAAGGTGTGGCCGGCGGAGATCAGCTCCTCGCGCAGCTCGGGGTAGTTGTAGACGCAGCCGTTGAAGACCAGCGTCAGCCCCAGGTCCTCGCGGGTCATCGGCTGCGCCGCCGCGTCCGACAGGTCGATCACGGTCAGCCGGCGGTGCCCCAGCGTCACCCAGCCCTCGGGGCGCAGCCCCTCGCCGTCCGGGCCGCGCGAGCGCATGGCCCCGGTCATCCGCTCGACGGCGGCGGTGTCCGGCCGCGACCCGTCGAAGCGGGCCTCCCCACTGATGCCGCACATGGTCGGCGGCCACCCCCGTCGCTCGGTGCCAGTCGGCGGGCCGCGACTACCCGGGCCGGCGTCCGGGAAACCTGATCGCGCTGGTCAGGCGACTCTCGGGCGCTGTGCCGGGGTCGACCGGACGGGTCGAGAGAGCGCTCTCTTTGGACACGAAACATTGACGAGCGCGTAACCGGAACCTAACCTCGCTCCTCAAGAGAGCGCTCTCACGACTGGTCGGACCCCACCCCCGCACCTCCACTCCCCCATTGGTGAAGGGAACCCCATGACACTCTCCCTCCGGGACTTCTCGCCCGGTGATCCTCCACTGGCGAGCCCCGCCCGGCGCACCGGCGGCCGGCGCGCGCTCGCCCTCGCCACCGCGTCCGTCCTCGCGGCCGGCGTGCTCGGCGTCGTCGTGGCCGGCGGCGGCACCGCCACCGCCGGCACGGTCGGCGCGGGCAGCTACACCGAGACGCTGCCGCCCGGCGCCGTCCTGCCCAGGGGCTGCGGCGACATCAGCACCAACCCGCGGCTGTTCACGACCGCCGACGCCCCGAAGGGGGCGATCCCGACCAACGACTGGTGGTCGTCGCTGATCTGGAAGCGCAACAACTGCGCCACCAGCGAGAACATGCAGGCCCACCCGCTGGCCTACCACGCGGAGAACAACGGGCTCGGGCTGTCGTACACCACCACGCCGGCGATCAGCGGCAGCGCCACCGGGGTCGGCGAGTACCACTTCCCGTACACCGAGGACGTCCGGGTCGGCGTGGCCGGGCTCGCCGCGCCGGTCGTCAAGGCCGCCGACTGGACGGACTGGACGGTCACCGCCGACTGGAGCGACGGCACTCGCACCATGCGCGCCACCATCGGGCACGGCCTGCCCTTCAGCTACTACACGGTCAGCGGCGGCGCCGCGCAGCTCACCGCCGCGGCCACGCCCACCGTGTGGACCAACTCCGGCTCGACCATCGGCTTCACGGTCCACGGCCACGACTACGTGGCGTACGCGCCGACCGGCGCGACCTGGAGCGTCAGCGGCGCCGGCATCAGCTCCACCCTGGCCGGCAAGGGCTACTTCTCGGTGGCCGTGCTGCCCGGCGGCGCCGACCGGGCCGCCCTCGCCACCGAGTACGGCCGCTACGCCCACGCGCACGTCACCGGCACGAAGATGACCTACGCGTACGACCCGGCGACCGGCACCGTGCGCACCACGTACGCCGTCACCACCACCCCGCGCGAGGGCACCGAGACCCGGTCGGTGGTGGCGCTCTACCCGCACCAGTGGCGCAGCCTGACCGGCGCCACCCCGATCACCCCGACGTACGTCTCGGCACGCGGCGCCATGCGGGTCCTCACCGGCGTCTCGTCGTTCACCACGAGCATGAGGTACACCGGCGTGCTGCCGGAGGTGCCGGCGGTCGGCGACTCGTCCGGCGCGGACCTGACCACGGTCACCAACTACCTCAACGCCGAACTCGCCAACCCCGAGGGGATCAGCGGCAAGGACACCTACTGGGCCGGCAAGGGCCTCGGGCGGGCCGCCCGGATCGCCGAGATCGCCGACCAGCTCGGCCTCACCGCGGTCCGCGACGCGGCGGTCGCCGCCATGAAGGCCCGGCTGACCAACTGGCTCACCGCGAGCGCCGGCGAGACCGGGCAGCTCTTCCACTACGACCGGAACTGGGGCACGCTGATCGGCTACCCCGCCTCGTACGGCTCCGACGAGGACCTCAACGACCACCACTTCCACTACGGCTACTTCGTGGCCGCCGCCGCCACCGTCGCCAAGTTCGACCCGGCCTGGGCCGACGACACCCGCTACGGCGGCATGGTGGACCTGCTCATCCGCGACGCCAACAACTACGACCGCGCCGACGCCCGCTTCCCCTACCTGCGGGACTTCGACATCTACGCCGGCCACGACTGGGCCTCCGGCCTCGCCCCCTTCTTCGCCGGCAACAACCAGGAGTCCTCCTCGGAGGGGATGAACTTCGCCAACGCCCTGATCCAGTGGGGACAGGCGACCGGTGACACCGCCGTCCGCGACGCCGGTGTCTTCATCTGGACCACCCAGGCCGCGGCCATCGCCGAGTACTGGTTCGACGTGCGCGACGAGAACTTCCCGGCCGCCTTCGGCCACCGGACCGTCGGCATGGTGTGGGGCGACGGCGGTTCCTACTCGACCTGGTTCTCCGCCGCGCCCGAGATGATCCAGGGCATCAACATGCTGCCGATCACCGGCGGTCACCTCTACCTCGGCGACGACCCCGCCTACGTGAAGGCCAACTACAACGAGCTGGTCACCAACAAGGGCGGCCCGCCGACGGTGTGGCAGGACATCCTCTGGGAGTTCCTGGCCCTCGGCGACGGCGACCAGGCGCTGCAGAACCTCCGTGCCAACAGCACGTTCGCCAGCGAGGAAGGGGAGAGCAAGGCCCACACCTTCCACTGGATCCGCAACCTGGCCGCGCTGGGCACCGTGGACCCGACCGTCACCGCGAACCACCCGCTGGCCAAGGTGTTCAAGAAGGGCACCGCCCGCACGTACGTGGCGTCGAACATCACCGCCCAGCCGCTGACCGTGACCTTCTCCGACGGCACGACGCTGGCCGTCCCGGCCGGCCGCACGGCCACCTCGGGCGCGCTCACCTGGAGCGGCGGCAACGCCACCGGCGGCGTCGTCGTCCCCACCGGACCGCCGCCGACCCCGACGGGCACGCCCACGCCCACGCCGACCAGCCCCAGCCCGTCGCCGACCAGCCCGAGCCCGTCGCCGACCACACCGCCCCCGTCGCTCTCTCCCACCCAGTACCTGCTTGCGGGTGGCGCGCTCGGTGGCACGGCCGGCGCGGCCGGCACGGTGTCGGTGGCCGCCGCGAACGGCAACCACGACGGTGTTCCGGCCAACCCGCAGGTGTTCACCGCCACCGGGCTGACCGGCGCGTACAACGGCGGGTCGACCGTGTTCGACCTGGCCGTGGACGCCGGCACCGCGGTCGGCAACGGCGTCCAGGCCCGGGTCTCGTACGACCTGACCGGCGACGGCACCGCCGACCGGGTGGAGACCTACTCCTACTACGCCACCGACCCGGTGACCGGGGTCGAGCACTACCGGCAGACCCAGGGCCTGAAGTCGGCCACCGGAACGCTCGGCGACCTCGTCGACGGCACCGTGAAGGTCGAGGTCTGGAACGCCATCGGCAGCGGGGCCACCACGCTGGGCGTCGGCAACTCCTCCCAGCTCGTGCTCCCGTACACCGGAACCGGTTCGACCACGCCGCCGCCGCCGGGCGGCTTCGCCGCGGACCTGTACCTGACCGGTCAGACGCTGACCGGCGCGGCGGGCGCCGCGGGCGGCGTGCCGGTGCCCGCGGCCAACGGCAGCTGGGTCGGCAGCCCGCACAACCCGCTGGTCTACACGGCCACCGGGGTCACCGCGGCCTACGCCGGCGGGCAGACCCGCTTCGACCTGTTCCTCGACGCCGGCACGACCGTCGGGAACGGCACCCAGGTACGGGTCTCCTACGACCTGACCGGCGACGGCGCCTTCGACCGGATGGAGACGTACCAGTACTTCGCCACCGACCCGGTCACCGGATGGGAGCACTACACCGAGGCCCGCGGGCTCTACTCGGGCGTGGGCACGCTCGGGAACCTGGCGGGCGGGACGGTGAAGGTGGAGGTGTGGAACGCCATCGGCGGCGGCGCCACCACCCTGGGCACCGGCAACCGCTCGAAGCTCACCCTGCCGTACACCGCCTGACCGCTCCGGCGGCGCCCCGGCCACCGCGGCCGGGGCGCCGCGTCAGTCCCACCGGGTGGCGGTCGCGGCGAACAGCTCCGGGTCGCTGGCCACCGGGATCACGCAGAGCAGGTGACCGCCCGGCGCCCGCAGCACGTGGCAGTCGAGCCACCGGGAGACCGGCGTGGCGCCGAGGCGCACCAGCCGCTCCACCTCGGCGGCCACGTCGTCGGTCTCGATGTCCAAGTGGTGCCGGGGCGCGTCGTCCACCGACTGCACCGCGGTCACCAGTCCGGGCACCACGTCCACCAGGCCGGTGAACTGCGGCTCGGTCGGGTCGGTGCGGGTCGGCGCGCCGAGCGCCGCGGACCAGAACCCGACCGCCGGCGCGGCGGCGTCGCGGGGGGCGTCGAGGATCAGGGCGTACAGCCGGGAGCGGTGCATCGGCCGAGCTTAGCCACGATCGGCGTCGATGGGGGGGCTCAGGCCGACGGGCTGACCGCGCGCAGCCACGCCTGGGCGATCAGCGCGTGGCCGAACGGGGTGGGGTGCACCCCGTCCCGGGTCCACACCCGCCCGTCCACACCGGCGGCCTGGAACAGCTCGTCCACCGCCACCAGCGTCGCGCCGAACTCGGCGGCGAGCTCGCGGACCACCTCGACCTTCGGGTCGAGGTCCTCCCGCCACGCGTGCTGCGCGTCGTCCAGCGGGACCACGAACGGCTCGACGAGGACCAGCCGGGCGTCCAGCGGCCGGGTGGCCTCCAGCAGGTGGCGGTAGTCGCGGGCGAAGTCGGCGGCGCTGGTCGGGTCGTCACGGGTGTAGCGCCGCCAGGTGTCGTTGATGCCGATGAGCACCGACACCACCTGCGGGGCGAGGGCCAGGCAGTCGGTCGCCCAGCGGTCCCGCAGGTCGCGTACCCGGTCGCCGCTGATCCCCCGGTTCAGGAAGGTGGCCCGGTGGTGGGGGTGACGGGCGGTGAACCAGGCGGAGGCCATCATGGCGTACCCGGTGCCGAGGTCGTCGGCGCAGGACCGGTCCCGGCCGGCGTCGGTGATGCTGTCGCCGATGAAGAGCACCCGGCCGCCGCGCGGCACCTCCACCGTCATCCGCCCGTCCCCCGCCCGCTCGACGCCGTTCCCATGATCATGCCGCACGCCGCTCGGGCGAATCCCACCGGGCACCCGGCCGACTGACGGCCGATCCGCCGGGAAAAATTCGCCGTCCGGCTGTTGCGTTTCGCGACCGCGGAACGATCACCCAACTGTGGCAGCGCGGCGACCGGTGTGTGAAAACCTCCCCAAGTTGGCCCGCACCGTTGCAATCAGCGCACACCCGGTGGTTGACTGCTGCACCATGCCAGAGCCGAAGATCACGGACAGGCCGGTCTTTTCGTGAGAAGCAGTGACATCATCCGGCGGAGCACCTGGCGGCAGCGGGCGGCACGCTGGTTGGATCCGACGGTCGCCCGGTGGGACGTCTCTCCACCGGAGACACCCGAACCGCCACCGCCGGAGGACGCGGGCCGGGGCCCGTGGCCCGCCATCTGCGAGCAGTTCGCCCTCCGGATCCTCGCCTCGGCGTACCAGATGGGCGCCCACCTGGAGGCCGTCGAGGCCGACGAGCAGGACCCGGAACGGCTGGAGCGGCTCTACCGCATCGACCACGCGAACACCCGGATCCGCCGGCACGCGGAGAACCTCCAGGTGCTGCTGGGCCGGCGGGTCGAAGACGCCGACCCGCAGACCGTCCCCCTCGTGGACGTGGTCCGGGCCGCCGCCTCGGCGGTCGAGCACTACCCCCGCATCCGGGTGGGACACGTGGTCGAACTGGCGGTGGTCGAGTTCGCCGCCGACGACGTGATCCGGGTGCTCACCGAACTGCTGGACAACGCCACCCGGTTCTCCCCGCCCACCGCCCCGGTGACCGTGTCGGCGTTCGTCACCGAGGACGGCGGCGTCCTGCTGCGGGTCGAGGACGCCGGGGTGGGCCTGCACCCCGACCACCTGACCCAGCTCAACGCCCTGCTCAGCGGCCGGCCCACCGCCCCGGTCGCGCTCGACCCCGCGGCCCACCTGGGGCTCGCCGTGGTCGCCCACCTGGCCGTCGCCCAGGGGCTGCGGGTCGCCCTCACCACCCGGCCTGCCGGCGGGACCATCGCGACCGTGGCCGTTCCCGGCGCGCTGCTCTGCGAGATCCCGGCCCCGGGCCTGGACGCCGCGGCGCCCGCGCCGCCACCGGCCTGGCCAACGACCGGGCACCGAACCGACCCCTGGAGTGCGCCGATGGCCACGCCCCACCACGGTGCCGACACCCCGACCGTCCGGCTGGCCACCCTCGACTCGCCGGCCGGCGAGCCGCCGCCCGCCACCAGCCCGCCCACCACCAGCCCGCCCACCACCGGGCTGCCGCGACGGGTGCCCGAGAGCGTCCGTGACCGGGTCGCGGCGCCCCGACCCCCCGCCGACACCGGCGCGGGCTCCCCGCCCGAGGCGTGGCCGGACGAGATGGCCGCCTTCGCGGCCGGCGTCGGCGACGCCCGCACCCCCACCGACGGAGAAGGACGGCAGTGATGAGCCACGCCTACCCGAGAACCGGCGCCGGCAACGGGACGCCCGACTGCGCCTGGCTGATCCGGCAGTTCGTCGAGGACGTGCCCGGGGTCAGCCACGCGATGCTGGTGTCGCTGGACGGCCTGCAACTGGCCGCCTCGCAGGGCGTCGGCCGCGACCTGGGCGACCAGCTCTCCGCGCTGACCGCCGGCCTGCTCAGCATGGCCGACCGCAGCGCCGCGCTGCTGGAGCTGGGCGCCGCCGAGTACCTGACCGTCCGGCTGCCCCGCGGGCACCTGCTGTTCATGCGGGTGGGCGAGTCCGCGGGCCTCGCGGTGGCCGCCGCGCCCGGCTGCGACCTGCGAGTCGTGTCGTACCGGATGACGCAGTTCGTCGGCGCCGTGTGGCACGCCCTCACCCCGGCCGTCCGGCACGAGCTGCACCGCATGACCGCCGCCCAGGCCCGCTGACCGGCCGGAGGAGGAGGATCATGCAGCTCAGGTACTGGAAGGTCCGGCCGTACGTGCTGACCGCCGGCCGCACCCGCACCCGGCAGCCGCTGCTCGTGCACACGCTGGTGTCGGTGCCCTACTACGACGCCGTGTTCGCCGCCGGCCTGCTGCCCGAGGCCCGCTCGCTGTACGAGCAGGCCCGCCGGACGGCGCGTTCGGTGGCCGAACTCTCCGCGGTGTGCGGGATTTCGCTGGGGGTGACCCGGGTCGTCGTCGACGACCTGGCCGCCACCGACCGGCTGCTGGTCCACACCGACCACGACAACGTCGACTTCCGCCTCCTGGAGAGACTGCGCGATGGCCTCCGCAAGCTTGCCTGACAGCCCGCTGCTGACCTCGGCGAAGATCGTCATCGCCGGCGGCTTCGGGGTCGGCAAGACCACCTGCGTCGGCTCCATCTCGGAGATCCCGCCGGTCAACACCGAGGCGTGGATGACGGCGGCCAGCGAGACCGTCGACCGGCTGGACCCCGGCATCGACAAGACGACCACCACCGTGGCCATGGACTTCGGCCGGCTCACCATCGGCCCCGACCTGGTGCTCTACCTGTTCGGCACGCCGGGCCAGCCCCGGTTCTGGCCGATGTGGGACGACCTGTGCCGGGGCGCCGTGGGCGCTCTGGTGCTCGCCGACACCCGCGACCTGGCCGCCTCGTTCCCGGCCGTCAACTACTTCGAGCAGGACAGCGACGTGCCCTTCGTGGTCTGCGTGAACCTCTTCGACGGGGTGCTGCACCACCCGCTCGAGGACGTCCGCGCCGCGCTCACGCTGCCGGCCCGCGTACCCCTGACCGCCTGCGACGCCCGCGACCCGTCGTCGGTGGCGCGGGCGCTGCTGACGGTCGTGGAACACGCCATGTCCCGCACCCCCCGGCCCGCCGCGGGCGCGCTCGCGGCGCGGTAGCTCAACCCCTGGAGGAACCATGCGCAGAATCCTGATCGTCGGGGCCGGACAGTCCGGGCTCCAGCTCGCCCTCAGCCTGCAGTCGGAGGGGTACGACGTCACCGTGATGTCCGCCCGGACCCCCGACGAGATCCGCCGGGGCTGGGTGATGAGCACCCAGGCCATGTTCGGCGCCGCGCTCGCCACCGAACGCCGGTACGGGTTGGACCTGTGGCGGGACCGGGCGCCCCGGATCGACGGGCTGCACGTCTCACTCTCCGCGCCGCCCGGCGAGCGGGCGCTGCGCATCGCGTGCCCGCTGGACGAGCCGGCGCAGAGCACCGACCAGCGGGTCAAGATGGCCGACTGGCTGGAGCTGTTCGAGGTGCGCGGCGGGACGGTGCTCTACCAGACGGTCACCACCAGCGATCTGGACGGCCTGGCCCGGCTCGGCCGCTACGACCTGACCGTGGTGGCCGCCGGCAAGGGCGACCTGGTCGGCGTCTTCGACCGCGACCCGGCCCGCTCCGTGTACGAGGCGCCGCAGCGCGGGCTGGCCGTGGCGTACGTGCACGGGATGGCCCCGGACCCGCTGCTGCCCGTGCCGCACGTCAGCTTCAACGCGGTGCCCGGGCTCGGCGAGCTGTTCGTCATCCCCGCCCTGACCCACTCCGGTCCCTGCGAGATCCTGTTCTGGGAGGCGGTGCCCGGTGGGCCGCTGGACCTGTGGACCGAGCGGCGGGACCCGGCCGAGCACTTGAAGCTCACCCTCGACCTGGCCCGCCGCTACACCCCGTGGATCTACGAGCGATGCGCCGAGGTGGAGCTGACCGACGGGCGGGCCACGCTGTCCGGGCGGTACACCCCGACGGTGCGCCGCCCGGTGGCGGAGCTGCCCTCGGGCGGGCTGGTGCTGGGCATGGCCGACGTGGTGGTGGCCAACGACCCGATCACCGGCCAGGGCAGCAACACCGCGGCGAAGTGCGCGTCCGCGTACCTGGGGTCGATCCTGGAGCACGGCGACCGGCCGTTCGACCGGGACTGGATGGCGCGGACCTTCGAGCGGTTCTGGGCGGAAACCGGCGAGGCCGTCACCGGCTGGACGAACGCCATGCTGCAACCGCTGCCGCCGCACGTGCAGCAGCTGCTCGGCGCGGCCGCCGGCAACCCGGTGGTGGCCCGGCGGTTCGCCAACGGGTTCAGCGACCCGAACGACTTCCGGGACTGGTTCCTCACCCCGGACGCCGCCGAGCGCTACCTGGCCTCGGTCGCCGGCTGACCGCCGCCGGTCAGGCGGTCACGTGGGCGCTGTCGCCGGCCGTGGCGGCGAACGCGGTGCCGCTGACCATCCTGGCGCCGTCCGAGGCGAGGAACACCACGAGCGGCGCGACGTCCTCCGGCTGGACCCAGGGCACCCCCAGCGGGGTCTTCGCGCGCAGCGCCTCGACCGCGCTCCGCTCGTCGTTGGCGGTGTCCCCGGACGGCGTCTTCCCGCCCTCGACGATGGCCTGCGCGTAGCGGTCCTGGTGCCGGGTCAGGGCGGTGTCGACCAGACCGGGGATCACCGCGTTCACGGTGATCCCGTGCGCCCCGAGCTCCAGCGCCGCCGACTTGACCAGGCCGATGAGCCCCCACTTCGACGCCGAGTAGGCCGCTCCGTTCGTGGTGCCGTGCTGGCCCTGCGTGGAGGAGGTGACCACGATCCGCCCGCCGCCGCGGCTGACCAGCAGCGGGGCGAAGACCCGCAGCACGTTCGCGGTGCCGGTGAGGTTGACGTCGATCTGGTCGTGCCAGTCCGGGTCGGCCATCTCCAGCAGGGGCTTGAAGGCCTGGATGCCGGCGTTGGCGAAGAGCACGTCGAGGCCGCCGTGGTCCCGCTCGACCGCCGCGGCCACCGCACGCACCGCGGCGATGTCCCGCTGGTCGGCGACGTGCGCGGACCAGCGCACTCCGGCGGCGGTGACCCGCCGGCCCGTCTCGGCCAGGTCCTCCGGGGTGGCGGGCGGGAAGTCGAGGATCGGGCTCACCGGACCGGCCACGTCGACCCCGGCCACGTCCGCGCCCGCCTCGGCGAGCGCCACGGCGGCGGCCCGGCCGATGCCGCGCGCCGCGCCGGTGACCACGGCGACCCGCCCGGACAGCGGTCGCGCCGCCGGTGCTACGGACATCGGAGCCGCCCCCGTTCCGCCGCCCGTCGACGGCACCCTCTCGCACCGTAGACCCGTCCGGCCTCGCCCCGCCCGGGGATCGACGCCACACCGCCGCCGGCTGCTGCGGATCTTGGGGACGAATGTCGCCGGCGCGACCGGTCAGGGCTCGGCCAGCCGGACGTATCCGGTGGAGCCCACGGCCTCGATGTCCCAGTGCCGACCGAACGCCCGCGCCCCGCTGATCATGATCCGTCCGATCTCCTTGGGGACCTGCGGGTCGACCACCAGCTTGCCGCCTATCGCGTCGAGGCCGAGCATGCACCGGAGGAAGTTCAGCGGCGCACCCGCCGCCCAGGCCTGCGGGCTGCACGCCGTGGGATACTGCACCGGCCAGGTCGAGCGCCCCCGCTGATAGCCGGCGATCGCCTCCGGCAGTCGGAAGCTGAATGCCTTCGCGGCCTCCAACAGCGCCAGGCAGACCCGGTTCGCCTCCTCCCGGTAGCCGTAGCGTGCCATTCCGAGCGCCGCAATGGAGTTGTCGTGCGGCCACACCGTGCCGAGGTGGTATCCGATCGGGTTGTACGCCGCTTCGTCCATCGACAGCGTGCGGATCCCCCAACCGGAGAACATCGAGTCCGCCATCAACTGCCGCACCGCCTGCCCGGCGCGCTCCTCCGGCACGATCCCACTCCACAGCAGGTGTCCCATGTTGGAGGTGATGGAGTCGATCCGATTCTTGTCACCGTCGATCCCGACGGCGTAGTACCCACCCCGCTCCTCGACCCAGAAATCCCGGTTGAACGCGGCCCGGAGCCGCTCGGCGTCCGCCCGCAGGCGGCGTGCCAGGTCAGGATCGTCGAGGGGACCCTCGGACAGCTCAGCCAGGCGCAGTTTCGCGTCGTAGGTGTAGCCCTGGATCTCACATGTGGCGATCGGCAGGACCGGCAACCGGCCGTCGGAGAACCGGACCCCGTCCCACGAGTCACGCCAGCACTGGTTGCCCAGCCCTTCCGGGGACCGGGTCAGGTACTCGACGTAGCCGTCGCCGTCGCGGTCGCCGTACCGGTCGATCCACTCGAGCGCGGCGAGGGCGTTGGGGCGCAGCGACCGGACCAGTTCGTCGTCGTGGGTGAACCGCCAGTACTCGGAGAGCAGGATGAGCCAGAGCTGGGTCGCGTCCGCGGTGCCGTAATACGGGCCGTAGGGCCTCTGCCCGGTCCGGGTCAACTCGCCGTTGCGCACCTCGTGCAGGATCTTGCCCGGCTCCTCGTCGGTGAAGTCATCGACCTTGCGGCCCTGCAACCCGGCGAGCGCCACCAGGGCCCCCTTGGCCAGGCGTGGGCCGCCGAGGAGTGTCTGGTAGGCCGTGATCAGCGTGTCCCGTCCGAAGAAGGTGAGAAACCACGGCAGTCCGGCTGCCGGCAGGGCGACTCGTTGTCCGTTCATTTCGGCTTCCAGGCGCAGTGCGACCAGGTCCGTGAGGGTCTGCTCGACGACCTGCTCGAACAGGTTGCTGTCGCTGCTGAAGCGCCCGACCACCGAGCGCCACCGGGCGGCAGGATCGACGGCGCTGTGCCGGAAGACGTCCTCGAAGTCCCCCCGTACCGGCTCCACCACCCCCATGCCCGGCGGGAGGGAGACCTTCAGATCGACACACCAGTCACCACCGGCCGGAAGTTCGAGCACCCAGACGAAGTCGTCACCGTCCACCCGGTCCGGTACCGGCGACGCATGCACCTCGGTCTGGGCGACGAAGTCGCCGTTCTCGTATCGGAACAGCAGTCGACCGCTGTCCGCTCGATGCCGTCGGGCGATGGCCTCGGCGCGTTCCCGCACACCGGACTTGATCTCCAAGAGGTCGGCGAAATCGCTGCCGACCCCCAGCCGCAGCTCGACACGGACGGGTTCAGTGGCTGAGTAGTGCAGTTCGATCCGTTCATGCACGCCGTCCCCGAGATAGCGGCGTCGGCGGACCGTGAGGGCGTCCGCCGGCAGGTCCGGCAGTTCCGGATTGGCCAGGTAGAACTCCGCCGAGTAGTGGTCGACCGTACCGGAGCGGAGAACCAGCAGCGGTGCTCCGTTCACGGTGAGCATCCACCGGTTCAGCAGCCGGGTGTCGAGATGAACGAGCCCACCGATCGAGCCCACCGGGATGTCACCGACGGGGTCGGAGTACATGAAAGTGGCACCACTGAGCACGGCGATCGAACCCGGGTCGAGTTCGGGCGGAAGATCCCGCTGCCGCGCGCCGTTCCGCTTCGCCGCGGCGAGGTGAGGCGTCGGATCGGCAGGCGTCGGACGGTCGTCGGCCATGCGTTGACCGTAGGAACACAAGTTGTCGCTGGGCATCACCCGCACCGGGTGATTTCCCAAAGGTGCTCGGCAGTCGACAACGCCTTGTTCTGTGTGGGTCAGAGGGTGCGGGTCAGGTCCGTGAGGACGTCGGCGGCCGGGGCGGCCCGGGCTCCGCGCCAGCCGGTGCCGGCCCACAGGTGCAGACGTTCGGCGTCCCCGGCCTGCGCCGCGGCGACCCGCAGCGGCCGGGTCAGGTGGTGCAGCGCGGGGTAGCCCAGCGGGGCCGCCGTCTCGTGCCGGTCGATGAAGTCGTTGCGCAGCCCGCGTGCCGGCCGGCCGGTGAAGGCGCGGGTGACCACCGTCCGGTCCCGCCGCGGGTCGGCCAGCGCGTCACGGTGGGTCTGGCCGGTGCCGCTCTCGTCGGCCCGCAGCAGCACCGTGCCGACCAGCACCCCGACGGCGCCGGCGGCGAGTGCGGCCCGGACGTCGTCGGCGACGCCGACCCCGCCCGCGCCCAGCACGGGCAACCCGGCGCGGCCGGCGATCAGCGCGACCAGTTCGGGCAGCGGGCGGAGCGGCGGCGGGGCGGCCGGGGTGAAGGTGCCCAGATGCCCGCCGGCGGCGCCGCTCTGCGCAACCAGCCCGTCCACCCCGAGGTCGGCCGCGGCCGCCGCCTCGGCCGGGTCGGTCACCGTGACCAGCACCCGGCTGCCGGCCCGCCGCAGGTCGCGGACCACCGGCTCCGGGGGCAGGCCGAACGTGAAGCTGACCACCGGCACCGGGTCGGCGAGCAGCAGGTCCAGCTTCGCCGCCCAGTGGTCGTCGTCCTCGGTGCGCACGGCGGCCGCCAGGTCCAGGCCGTAGGGCGTGCCCTCGGCGGCGATCCGGGTGGCGTAGCGGCGGAACTCCGCCTCCGTCACCGGCACCGGGGTGGGCACGAAGACGTTCACCCCGAACGGCCGGCCGGTGGTGCGCAGGTCGGCGACCTCCGCGGCCAGCGCCTCCGGCGTCTTGTAGCCGGCCGCCAGGAACGCGAACGCCCCGGCCGCGCCCACCGCCGCCGCCAGCCCGGTGGTGGTCGGCCCGCCGGCCATCGGCGCCGCGACGACCGGCACGTCCACCCCGAGCAGTTCCCGCATCCCGTCCACGGCACCAGTCTGCCCGTCCGCCGCCGGCCGCACCCCGGCACCCCGCGCCCTCGCCCGGGAGATCCGCACCGGCCCGGCGAGCCGCAGCGCTCGCGTCGGGCGCGCCGGTTCCGGGAGGCGCCGCCGCGGCGGACCGTCAGGCCGGCAGGCGGTCGCGCAGCCAGGCCGGCTCCGGGTTCACCACGGCCTCGTCGCGCAGCACCACGGTCGGGACGGTCTCGTCGCCTCCGGTGACCGCCCGGACCGCCGCCGCCCCGTCGGGGTCGCGCCAGATGTTCACCCAGTGTGCCCGGCCGGCCCGGCGACCCAGCCGGAGTCGCAGGCGCAGGCAATAGCGGCAGCCGGGCCGCCAGTAGACCACCGGCCGGCCGTCGCGCGCGCTGCGCTCCCGCGCCTCGGCGGCGGGCAGCGACCTGGGGAACGCCAGCGGCGAGAAGAGCACCGCCAGCACCACGAAGACCAGGAACTCGACGGCCCCCACCACCGGGGTGGCCGCGCGGAGCGCGGCGAGCACCCCGACCACCAGCATCAGACCGGCCATCCACCAACTGCGCAGCACGTCGCGGGATGCTACCCGCCGCCGTCAGGCGGTCGCGTCGGCCAGCAGTTCGAGCAGGTGGCGGTACGGCTGCCCGGTGGCCCGGGCCATGCCGATCTCGCAGGTGCGGTTGACCGAGGCGTACCCGTCGAAGGAGCGGGTGGTGACGGCGGCGGCCTCGGCGCGGGTCGCCGACGCGGTCAGCTCGGGATGCAGCAGCCCCCGGTCGCCCGCGAAGCCGCAGCACTGCCAGCCGTCGGGCACCACCACCTCGTCGGCGACGGCGCGGGCCACGGTGAGCAGCGCGTCGTCCAGCCCGAGCCGGGTGGACGAGCAGGTCGGGTGCAACGCGAGGGAGCCGAGCCGGCGGCGCACGGTGAGCCGGGGCAGCAGCTCGGTGGCCGCGTACGCGACGGCGTCGACCACCCGCAGGTCGCCGGCCCCGGCGAGCAGCTTCGCGAAGCCCTCGGTGCAGGAGGCGGCGTCGCTGACCAGCGGCAGCGCGCCGTCGCGGCTGGCCGCGCGCAGCGCCGGCGGCACCCGGTCGCGCACCGCCTCGTAGCCGGCCGTGAGGCCCTTCGAGGACCAGGGCGTGCCGCAGCACATGCTCCCGATCCCCTCGGGCACGAGCAGGCGTACGCCGGCCCGGTCGGCGAGGGTGAGCAGGGCGGCGGCCACGCCGGAGCCGCCCTCGGCGGGCGCGAACAGGGTGCCGAGGCAGGACGGGACGAAGACCGCGTCCGGCTCGTCGGCCGGGCGGGGGCGGCGCGGCCGGCCGCCCCGGGGCAGGTCACGCCGCCACTGCGGGACCCGGTCGGCGCCGAGGACCGCGCGGGCGGCCCGAGTGGCGGCCTCGGGCAGCGCGGGCGGCAGCGCGCCGGCCAGGTCGAGCCCGCGGGCCATGCCCCGGGTGGTGGCGCCCCAGCCGCGCGCGGCGCCCCGCCAGCCGGCCTGCGCCACCCCGCCGGTGCGGTCGGCGCGCAGCCGCCGCACCAGGTCGCCGGTGTTGATCAGGACCGGGCAGGCGGTGGCGCACATGCCGTCCACGGCACACGTGTCCACCGCGTCGTAGTCGTAGGCCTCCTCCAGCTCGCGGGCCAGGGCCGGGTTCCCGTCGGCGCGGGCCGCGGCGATCTCCCGGCGCAGCACGATCCGCTGCCGGGGCGTGGTGGTCAGGTCGCGGCTGGGGCAGACCGGCTCGCAGTAGCCGCACTCGACGCACCGGTCCACCTCCTCCTCCACGGTGGGCACGGTCTTCAGGTGCCGCATGTGGATCTCCGGGTCGTCGCTGAGCAGCACCCCCGGGTTGAGCACGCCGTCCGGGTCGCAGAGCGTCTTGACCTCGCGCATCACCGCGTACAGCTCGTCGCCGAACTGGCGGCGCACGTACGGGGCCATGACCCGGCCGGTGCCGTGCTCGGCCTTGAGCGTGCCGCCGTGGCCGAGGACCAGGTCGACCATCTCCTCCGTGAAGTCGGCGTAGCGCGCCGGGGCCGCGCCGCCGGCGAACCGCTCGTTGAGCATGAAGTGCAGGTTGCCGTCCTTGGCGTGGCCGAAGATGACGCTCTCCTCGTACCGGTGCCGGTCGAAGAGGTCGGCGAGCGCGGCGCAGGTGCCGGCGAGGGCCTCGACCGGGACGGCGATGTCCTCCAGCAGCGCGGTGGTGCCGGACGGGCGCGCGCCGGCCACCGCCGCGTACAGGCCCTTGCGGATGTGCCAGAGCGCGGCGCGGGCGGCGGCCTCGCCGCTGAGCCGGGCCGGGGTGGTCAGCGGCAGGTCGGCCAGGACCAGCCGGGCGGCGGCGACCCGCTCGGCCAGCGCCTCCGGGTCGGACTCCTGCCACTCGACCAGCAGCGCCGCGTGGTCGCGGACCGCCAGGCCGCGCAGCGCGGCGTCCGCCCGCGGGTCCCCCTGCGCCACCCGCAGGGCCGCCGCGTCGAGCAGCTCGATCGCCGCCGGCCCGGCGGCCACCAGCGCCGGCATGGCGGCCATCGCCGCGCCCAGGGTGTCGAAGACCAGCAGGCCGGTCGCGGCGTGCCGGTGCACGGGTACGGTGCGGAACGTCGCCGCCGCGACGAAGGCGAGCGTGCCCTCGCTGCCCACCACCAGCCGGGTCAGCAGGTCGGCGGGGTCGTCGTGGTCGAGGAAGGCGTTCACCCCGTACCCCATGGTGTTCTTCATGGCGTACTGGGCGCGGATCCGGCGCACCGAGTCGGGGTTGCCCCGGACCCGGTCGCGCAGCCACTGCAGGCCGGCGTGCAGCTCCGGCTCGGCGGCGCGCAGCCGGGCGTCGGCGTCCGGGGCGCCGGTGTCGAGCACGGTGCCGCTGGGCAGCACCAGCAGCAGCGACTCCAGCGTCCGGTACGTGTTGAACTCGGTGCCGCAGGTCATCCCGCTGGAGTTGTTGGCGACCACCCCGCCGACCGTGCAGGCGGACTCGCTGGCCGGGTCCGGGCCGAGCTTGCGGCCGTACGGGGCGAGCCGGGCGTTGACCTGCCGCAGCACCACCCCGGGCTGCACCCGCACCCGGCGGCCGTCGTCGAGGACGTCGAGGTCGCGGAAGTGCCGCCGGGTGTCGACCAGCAGCCGGTCGGTGACCGCCTGGCCACTGAGGCTGGTGCCGCCGGAGCGGAAGGTCAGCGGGGTGCCGGTGCGGCGGCTGTGCCGCAGCAGGGCGGCGACCTGGTCGGCGTCGGCCGGCGTGACCACGGCGCTCGGGTGCAGCAGGTAGTGCGACGCGTCGTGGGCCAGCCGGAGCCGGTCCGCGGCCCGGGTGGCCACCCCGCCGGGCACCACCGCCTCCAGTCCGTCCCGCGCGTCGCCGCTCAGTTCGACCATGGTCGCCGCACCTCCCGCGACCCACCCTAGTCAGGAGCGGACGGCGCGCCGCCGACCCCTTGCCCCGACATCGACCTGGGTGGATACTCGCCGCTACAGCGTTCGTCGAGGTCGCACCCCGAACCGACCCCGGCGGCACGGCATGGACGCCGACGCAACCGGCGGCCTTCACCGTCCGAGGAGAAGACCGTGAGAATCCGCCGAAGCCGACTCACTCCCCTGCTCGCCGCGACCGTCGGCCTGGTGGCCGCCGGCGCCTTCGCCGTTCCCGGCGCCGCCTCGGCCGCGCCGAGCTACACCGCCGACCAACTGGCCCGCGCCGACGCCGCCGTCGCCGCCTCCGGCGTGCAGGGCATCGCCTGGCGCGTGGACGCCGGCTCCGGCCGCGTCGTGGTGACCGCGGACGACAGCGTCTCCGCCGCCGAGGTGGCCGCGGTCAAGAAGAGCGCCGGCACCGCGGCGGGCGCCATCCGGGTCGACCGGGCCCGGGGCACCTTCCGCCCGCTGCTGTCGGCCGGCAACGCCATCTACGGCGGCGGATACCGCTGCTCGCTCGGGTTCAACGTGGTGAAGTCGAACGTCTACTACTTCCTCACCGCCGGGCACTGCGGCAACGTCGCCAAGACCTGGTACACCGACTCGGGGCTCAAGACCCTGATCGGCCCGACCATCAGCTCCAGCTTCCCGGGCAACGACTACGCCCTGGTCCGATACGACAACGCCGCGCTCAGCCACCCGGGCGGCTACACCGCCGCGAACGCCGTCGTGGGTGAGTCGGTGAAGCGGACCGGGTCGACCACCGGCACCCACAGCGGCACGGTGACCGCGTTGAACGTGACCGTCCGCTACCAGGGCGGCGGCACGGTCCGGGGCATGATCCAGACCACCGTCTGCGCCGAGCCGGGCGACTCGGGCGGCCCGCTCTACGACGGCACCAAGGCGCTGGGCATCACCTCCGGCGGCAGCGGTGACTGCCGCACCGGCGGCACCACCTTCTACCAGCCGGTCACCGAGGCGGCGAGCGCGTACGGCGTGACCGTCTACTGAGCAACCACGCAGGGGACCCGCACCCGGTCGAGGGTGCGGGTCCTTTGTGCGTGGTGGTCGGGTCAGCCCTGCCGCAGCGCCGGCATGGGCACCGGCACGGCGAGCGCGGTCGCCCCGGCGCCCGCGCCGCCCTCGCAGGTGTTCGGCGGCACGGTGCCGATGCCCCGGGTGGCGGGCCGTTCCGCCGCCCAGAACATGAAGCCCAGCATGCCGGCCGTGCTGCCCGCGCCGTGCGGCGCGACGCTCTGCACGTACGGGGCCGCGGCCTTCTGCACCGAGGTGGCGTAGTCGACGCACTCGGGCAGCGGCTTGCCGCCGTAGGCGAGGTAGACCGCGCCGGTGAACTTGGCCGGGGCGAGCGGGGGCACCGGCGGGCTGTACTGCGCCTTGCCGTCGACGTGCTCCTGCCAGTTCGCCTGGGCGGTGCTCGCCGAGACGGGCCGGGCGGTCACCATGGCGTTGGCGTAGTCGAGGACCGGCGTGTCGGTGCGCAACCAGTCGGCGGTGGCCTTGCGGTTGAGGTCGATCAGCCAGCGGTCGCCGGCGGCCACGTCGATGGTGAGCCGGGCCGGCGCGCGGGCGCCGGTGGCGTCGTACGGGTGGACGGCCCGGTAGGCGTCGATGAAGGACTGGAGGCCCGCCAGGTTCGGGCCGGTGTTCTGCTCGTAGTCGATCTCGATGCCGACGCCCAGCCGGGTGGCCACGGCGGCGGCCCGCTGCCCGAGCAGGGTGGGGTTCTCGGCGAGCGCGGTGTCCCAGTCGTCGGTGTAGGTGATGCCGCCGATGGAGAGCATGACCCGGACGCCGCGGGCGGTGAAGTACTGCACGATCTCGCCGGTCATGCCGCGCGGCACCCCGTCGAGGGTGGTGGCGTCGGTGGTCTGGCGCAGCAGGTCGAGCGGGTTGACGAAGCTCAGCACCACGAGGTTGACCGAGGGGCGGCCGTCGCCGCGGTCGACCAGCCAGTGGTTCTGGCTGTCGAACTGGGCGACCGTGCGGGCCGTGCCCCAGGTGCAGAAGTCGTCGCCGCAGTGCCAGGCGCCGTATATCTGGATCGGGGTGGCCGCCAGCGGCGCCGGCGCGGACGGGGGCGCGGCGACGGCCGGGCCCGTGGTGGCGAGGACGAGCAGGAGTGTGGCCAGGAGTACCGAGCGTCGCATGGGAACCTCCCCGACTTTTCAGTACGCCTTGTTTACAGTAGAGCGACGACCTGCGTCAATGCGTCCCGGCGAGCCGCTCCAGCACCCGCTGCTGGAAGGCGCGGGCCTCGGGTCCGGCCGGCGGCGGGCCGCCCCGGCGGGCCGCGATCGACCGGTGGATCAGCCCGCCGTCCGGGTCGTCGGCCGCGAGCCGCCGTCCGGCGTCCACCTTGCCCAGCCAGACGCCGTCGCGGCAGCGGACCAGGGCGCGGCAGGCGCCGAGCACCGCGTCCTCGGCGCCGGGGGCGGGGGCGTCGCCGGGCGGGGTGGGCAGCGCCAGCCACCAGCGCAGCGCCTCGACCAGCAGCCGCCGCAGGTCCTCCGGCCCGGGGTCGGCGAACACGCCGGCGGCGGGCGGGCCGAGCAGGGCCAGCCCCGACTGGCGCAGGATGCTGCGGTCGAGCGCGTACCAGAACCGCCCGTCGGCGGCGGGCCGGTCGGCCGGGTCCCAGGTGGCCCGGAACGGCATGGTGGCGCCGGTGTTCAGCTCGACCTCGAAACCCGGCTCGGGCGTGCCGGAGCCGGCCACGTCCCGCCGGTAGACCACCAGTTCCAGGCCGCGCGCCGGGCAGGGCAGCGCCTCGTGCCGCAGCCGGTCCACCAGCGCCCGCTTCACCGGCCCGGCGACCGGCCGGACGACCACCAGGGCCACGTCCACGTCACTGCGCCCCGGCTGGTACGCGCCCAGCCCCACCGAGCCGGCCGCATACGCGCCGACGAGGTCGTCGCCGAGCACCGCCCGGGCCCGCCCGACCAGCTCGTCGAGGTAGCGGCGCACGTCGGAGTCCATGCCCGCATCCTGCCCCGTCCGGTTCGGGGCGGCGCGGGCCGGGGGTCACTCCGCCGGGTCGGGGCAGCAGACGGTCAGCGCACCCGGAACCGTCTTCACCTTCAGCTTCTTCGCGGTGCCCCGCGCGCCCCCGTCCAGCTCGTACGTCTTCGGCTCGGCGAAGCGGACGGTCACCTTCCGCCCCCGGGTGATCCGGACGAACGGCGACTCCTCGGAGCGGCCGGCGGCCATCCGACCCAGCGTGCGGGCCCAGTCCACGGCGCCGCTCGCGGTGGAGACACCGATCTCCAGCGCGCCGTCGTCGGGGCGGGCGTCGTCGAAGGCGGGGATGCCGCCGGTGATGGTGCCGACGTTGCCGAAGAGCACGCAGCTCGCCTCGCCGTCGAACCAGTCGGCGCCGTCGACCCTGATCCGGGTCCGTACGCACTCGCCGCGGACGTGCCGCAGCCCGGTCCAGACGTACGCGATCCGGCCGAGCCTGCCCTTGAGCTCGCGGTCGGCGTCGCGGATCAGGTCGCCGTCGAACCCGGCGCCGGCCATCACGGCGAAGTGCTCCCCGTTGAGCCGGCCCAGGTCCAGCTCGCGCCGCCGGCCGTGCAGGGCGATCCGGACCGCCTCGGGCAGGTCGGCGGGGATGCCGAGGTTCGTGGCGAAGAGGTTGGCCGTGCCCGCGGGCAGGATGCCCATCGGCACGTCCGATCCGGCGAGGGTGTCGGCACAGCGCTGCACCATGCCGTCGCCACCCCAGACCAGCACCAGCTCGGCGCCCTTGCCGAGCGCCTTGCGCACCTTCTTCGGCGCCTTGCGGCTCTTCGGCACCTCGTACCAGAGGAGCTGGCCGACCCCGGCGGCGACCAGGTTGGCGCGCAGCTCGTCGAGGCCGCCGCCGAAGGTCTTCTTCCGGTGGGCGACGACCGCGACCACGCCGGCCGGCGGCGCGGAAGTCTCAGTGGCGGGGCGGTCGACAGTGCTCGTGCTCATGACCCCCGGTGGTACCCCGCCGCCGGATTTTCCACTCCTGTCGGATCTGCGACGCGCCCGATTTCGATCAGCGGCGGGCTGTGATCAACCGACTTCGTTCGGTAGAGTGCGGGCGGATCGCCGGCGCTGGCCGGAGATCGGGGGGTGCCGGGATGACTCGACGGGCCGCACGGCTGGTGGGCGTCACGCTGCGCCTCGGCCTGCTGCTCGGCGGGGTCGCCCTGGCCTGGTCCGCCCACGAGGTCGCCACCGGCGCCGCCGCCCACGCCGCCGAGCGCGCGCCCGCCGGGCCGCTGACCGCCGTCGCCGACTTGGTCACCGACACGCTGCACCCGCTCCTCGGGGCCGTCACCACTCCCCCCACGTCCGCCGAGGCCCCCGTCGGCGGGGCCCCGGACGCCACCCGGCCCGCGACACGCGACCACGCCACCGCACCCGCGCCGTGCGACCGCGCCGCCCCGCACACGCCGCGCCAACACGCCACCCGACCCGCGACACGCGACCGCGCCACCGCGCCACGCGAGCGAGCCACCCCGCGCGACCGTGCCGCCCGGCCCGCGCCGCGGCACCGCGCCACGCCGACCCGCGAGCGGTTCCGCCCGCGGCCCGACCAGCCCTCCGCCCCCCGGGCGGAGGGCCGGCGGCCCGCTCCGGCCGCCCGTCCCGGATCGACAGGGGACGGCGCAGGGCGACCGGCTCCCGACGCGGGCACGCCGGCACCGCGGGCACCCCGGCCGGGCCACGGTGGCGCGCTCAACGCGATCGTCGGGCCGGTGCGCGCCGGGGTGCTCACCCCGGTGACCGACGCTCTCCGGCCGGTCACCGACCCGCTGCGCAACGGGGTGCTCGCCCCCGTCGGCGCCGTTCTCGGGCCGGTCACCCGGCCGATCGGTTCCGGCGTGCTCACCCCGGTGGCCGGGGTGCTCGTCCCGGTCACCACACCGCTCGCACCGGTGCTCCGCCCCGTGTGGCGTGGCCTGGAGCCCGTGCGTGAGCCGCTCGGCCCCGTGCTGAAGCCGGTCAAGCCGGTGACCGACCTCCTGGACCCGCCGGCCGACCGGGAGACCACGCCGCCACCCGCCGAGCCCCCGGCGACCGGCATCCCCGGCGCACCCGGCACTCCGCCCCACGCCGACGCCGGCGACCCCGCCCCGGACGTCTCCGCCGGCGACCGCGGCCTCCCGGCCGGCGCCGGCGGGCCCGGCCACCCGCCCGCTGCCGGAGACCCGGTCGCGCCCGGCCCGCACCGGACGACCGTGGACCGCCCGGCGCAGGCCACCGCCGCAACGGGGCCCACGCCGGCCGGCGCCGAGCGGCCGCGCCCGGTGCAATCGGAGCGGGACCGGGTCCCGGCGACGCCGGTCCCGACCGGCAACGGCGGCGCCGGATCGGCCGGAGCGGCCCACGGCGATGCCGCGGTCGCCGGCGCCGCCGCATGGACCCCGCCGGCCCTGACCGGCCACCGCTGCCGCCCGGCCGACGGCCCGGCGCCCGCGTCCCGCTCGACCCGCCCGGGCACCCGGCCCGCCTGACCGGCCCGCTGTGGCGGCCGCCGCCGCCCACCGCCCCGGCTCCCTCCACCGACAGCTGCACGGCCGCTCACGGCCGGCGCCGGCCGACGACCACCCCGGCGCCCTCCACTTGTCGATGACCCTGGTGACCAGGAGTTCTTCATGAGCACAGCTACACCCGTCGTCCGGGCCCGCTGGTGCGACATCGGCCGGATAGCCGATCTCGTCGCCGAGGCCCTCTCCCCCACCGCGCTCGCGGCCTGGCTCGTCCCCGACGCGCAGCGGCGCACCGCCGTGCTCGCCGCCGTGGCCCGGATCTGGACCGAACACGCCATGCTCTTCGGCGACGCGTTCCTGCTGCGGGACGGCACGGCGGCGACCGTCTGGTTCCACCGCTACCGGCCCATCCCGGCGCCCAACCGGTACGCCGACCGCCTCGCCGCGGCCGCCGGCCCCGACGAGGAACAGTTCCTCCGGCTCGACGAGGCGCTCGCCGCCCGGCGACCGGCTGAGGCGCACAACCACCTCGCGCTGCTGGCCGCGCCCGGCCCGGCGGCCGTCCGCCGGGCCGCCGCGGCGCTCATCGGATCGCAGCGCTGGATGGACACCCTGAGCCTCCCGACGTACGCGGAGGCGTTCACCGAGGCCGACCGGGACCTGTTCCGGCGGCACGGGTACGCCGACCGGGAGGCCATCGCCATCGCGGGGCCGGGCGACACCACCACCCACCCGATGTGGCGGCTCTCGCCGTTCTGGGTCGGCCGTTCGGGCGGCAACGGCCGCTGGCCGGCCCGCCGGATCACCAGCCGGACCCGCAACGGCCGGGCCAGCGGGTGGGCGCTGCGCTGATCTGGCGCGCGCGGCCGGGCCGGGGCATTGTTCGAGCCGCCCCGGCCCGGTCCGGCGGGTCAGCGCAGCGGCGGGTTGGCGTACCGGACCAGTTCGAGGGCCTGCTCGTCGAACCAGGCGCCGGCAGCCGGGTCGGCCGTGCCGCCGCGCGCCGGGTCGAGCCCGGTGCCGGTGCCCCGGTCGCACTGCCCGTCGGACTGGCCGGGCGTCTTCACCCAGAGGAACGCGTCGGCCAGCGGGTCACCGGTCGCGGTGGTGGGGCGCACGCCCAGGCCCCGGTCCGGCGGGTTGCACCAGGTCTGCGGGTCCGGCCAGCCCGCGCCGGCCGGCGGGGTCCACGGGCCCTGCCCGTTGCGGCTCGTGTCCACCACGAAGTGGGCGAGCCGGTCGGCCGGCACCTCCCCGACGTTCTCGGCGTACCAGGCGTCGGTGCGGCCCCAGGTGCTGAAGTCGGCCGGGTCGGCCGGGTAGTACTGGCTGGCGCACCAGTCGAAGTGGCCGCGCGCCCACTCGGGACCCGCGGTGCCGTAGTGGACGCACTTGGAGATCCAGTCGCCGTACTTGAGCTGGCGCTCGGTGGTCTCGTAGTTGGAGACGTTGAGGAAGAAGCCGTCGGCCTTGGCGACGCCGGCCTTGACCAACCGGTCGGCGGCGTCTCCGACGCCCAGCCAGGCGCTGTGCGTGCCGTCGAGGTAGACGCTGGTACGCGGCAGCGCGGCGAGCCGGTCGACGGCGTGGTGGAGCATGGCGAACCGGTCGGTGGCGGCGGTGGCCGCGTCGGCCTCGGCCGGGCGGCACCAGTCCTGGGTGCCGTTGATGGTGGTGTACCAGGGGATGATGCCGAGGCCGTCCGGCTCCAGGATGACGGCCACCTCGTGGCCGCCGATGCCCCGGGCGAAGGCGTCGATCCAGGCCTCGTACTCGGCCACCGAGGTGGCGCCGCCGGCCGAGTACTGCGAGCAGTCGCGGAACGGGATGTTGTAGGCCACGAGCACGGGCACGGTCTTCTTGCCGGCCGCGCGGCGCACCTCGGCGTTGACGGTCCGGGTGACCTCGGCGGGGGAGCCGCCGGTCACCCAGACCGCCTGGGGCGTGCGGATCATGGCGCGCAGCCCGGCCGCCTCCTGGTAGCGCCCGGCGGCGGTCAGCTCGGCGATCTGGGTCACCGCCCCGTGGTCCGGTCGGGGGGTGTAGAAGGTGACGCCGTCGCGGAGTTCCGCGCCGGCCGGTGCGGGCGAGAAGGGTACGGCCGCGGCGAGGGTCGCGGCGACGGCGGCGAGACCGGTCACGGCGCGCCGCCGGAAGGGAGTCAGGGCCACGTCATTGCTCCTGAGGGACGGGGGAACGGGCGATGGGAGCGTTCCCGCAGCTCGTCAGAGCCTGCCCGGAGCAGCCGCGACTGTCAATGTCTCCCGGCGGGCCGCCGCATCGCGTCGCGCCGGGCACCACCGCGCGGCACGGCGGGAAGCCTGTGCCGTCGCCGCAGCTCCGCTAGCCTGCGAGCCGGGCAGGGACACGATTCGGCCGAGCAGTCGGAGGGTATCGGGTGCGGATGCTTCAGACCGGTGACAACGACGACGCCGTGGGCGCCGCGACCCCGACCCCGGGGCGGAAGCGCCGGCGACACCGCCTGGCGATCTTCCTGGCGGTGTTCGCGCTGCTGGCCGGCTCCGGCCTGGTGGCCGGTGGCTACTACTTCGACAGCGTGCCGACTCCCACCGACCTCAAACTGCCGGAGTCGACCACCGTCTACTACGCCGACGGCCGCACGCCCATGGCGAAGCTGGGCGCCGAGAACCGGACCATCGTCCCGTACGACCAGATGAACGACTCGGCCAAGCAGGCCATCGTGGCGGCCGAGGACCGCACCTTCTGGACCAACAAGGGGGTGGACTTCAAGGGCGTGCTCCGGGCGGCCTGGGCGAACGTCACCGGCGGGCAGCGGCAGGGTGCCTCCACCCTCACCCAGCAGTACGCGCGGGTCGCCGCCGACCTGCGCGGGGTCACCTACTCGCGGAAGCTGCGCGAGGCGGTCATCGCGTGGAAGCTGGACGACACGTACAGCAAGGACGAGATCCTCGGCTTCTACCTGAACACCGTCCCGTTCGGGCGGGGCGCGTACGGGATCGAGGCGGCCGCGCAGACCTTCTTCGGCAAGACGGTGCGCCGGGACGCCCCGCCGCAGCAGCAGCTCACCCAGGCCGAGGCCATGGTGCTGTGCGCCATGGTGAAGCAGCCGGAGGCGGACCCGGCCGACCCCGAGGGCTCCCCCGGCTACGACCCGCGGCGAAACGCCACGGCGAAGCAGAACTCGATCGACCGCTGGAACTACATCCGTGACGGCATGGTGAAGCTCGGGTACCTCACCGCGGAGCAGGCGGCGAACCTGGCGTACCCGGACTCGGTGCGACCCGTCGACCCCAACGCGGGCCGCTCCGGGCTGGACCGCCCGACCGGCCTGGTGGTCAACCACGTGCTCAGCGAGCTGCGGCAGACCGAGCCGTTCCGCGGCCAGCCCGACGAGGCGATCCGGGACGGCGGCTACAGGATCGTCACCACCATCGACAAGCGGGTGCAGGACGCCGCGGAGGCCGCCGCCGACATCCGGCGGGACACCGCACCGGAGGCGGTCCGCGGCCAGCCGAAGAACTGGCAGGCCGCGCTCGTCGCGGTGGAGCCGGGCACCGGCCGGGTGCTCGGCTACTACGGCGGCGACAAGGGCTCCGGCGCCGACTACGCCGGCTGGTACACCGACGAGAACGGCCAGGCCCGCGGGTTCGGCCAGCACCCGCCGGGCTCCTCGTTCAAGGTGTACGACCTGGCCGCCGCCGTGGAGAACAAGATCTCGGTGAAGCAGCGGTTCGACTCGCCGGACACCAAGGAGTTCCCCGACTCCGGGCGGACCAAGGGCAGCCCGGCCGGTCCGATCCGCAACGCCGAGCACGCGCCCTGCCAGCCGAACTGCGCCCTCTGGGAGGCGACCGTCGCCTCGCTGAACGTCACCTACTTCGAGCTGACCGAGAAGCTCGGCACCGCCAAGGTCATCGACATGGCCAAGCGGGCCGGGGTCGAGTCGATGTGGGAGACCGTCAAGGGCAACCCCCAGCCGCAGCGGGTGGACCTGCGGGACAAGCCCGCCGAGGAGGTGGCCGGGCGGTTCTCCACCGAGGTCGGCATCGGCCAGTACGGCATCAGCGTGCAGGACCACGCCAACGGGATGGCCACCTTCGCGGCCGGCGGCAAGCGCGCCGAGGCGCACTTCGTCCGGTCGGTGACCAAGGGCGACGAGAAGGTGTGGGGCGAGCAGCTCAAGCAGACCGAGCTCGGGCTCGACCAGGAGGCGATCAACCAGCTCGACTGGACGCTGCGCCGGGTCCGGGCGGCCAAGCTGGACAACGACTGGGACTCCGCCGGCAAGACCGGCACCTGGCAGGCCGGGCAGAGCACCACCCAGAACGTGCACACCTGGATGGTCGGCTGGACCGGGGCGCTCGCCTCCGCCGTCTGGCTCGGCACCACCGACGGCAAGCCGCTCCGCACGACGGCCGGCAGCTACGAGGTCTACGGCTCCACCGGGCCCGGGCCGATCTGGCGGCAGTTCATGGAGCAGGCCACCGCGGCGCTGAAGCTCGACCCGGACAAGTACCGGTTCGCCGATCCGGCGTTCCCGGACGACGCCCCGGAGACCCCCGCCCCGACGACCCCACCGGCGACCTCCTCGCCCACCCCGTCGGCGCCGCCGACGCCGAGCCCGACCCCGTCGCGCCCGAGCCCCAGCCCGACCGAGCGGCCGACCTCGCTGCCGACCGTCTCCCCCTCGCTCAGCCCGCTGCCGACCCTGTCTCCGTCGAAGACCCGGCGACCCCGGTGACCGCGGGGCCGCGGCCGGCGGCGGGTGCGATGATCGACCGGTGGTGAACCCGACGACGCAGGCGATCGGATCGGCCTGGGCGGCGCTGGGCGGGGACCCGGCCGCCGCCGCGGCGGTGCGGACGGCCGGGCCGGCCGGGACGCTGCCGGCCCGGCTGCCGGTCACCGACCTGGCCGTGGCCTGCGTCGCCGCCGCCGGGCTGGCCGGCCTGGAGCTGGCCCGGGCCCGCGGGACCGGGACGGACGGCCCGCTCACCGTCGACAGCCGCGCCGTGGCGGTCTCCTTCACCAGCGATCGGCACCTGCGGGTGGAGGGGCGGGCCTTCAGCGGTTTCGCCCCGCTGTCCCGGTTCTGGCCGACCGCCGACGGCTGGGTGCGTACCCATGCCAACTATCCGCACCACCGGCGGCGGCTGCTGACCGCGCTCGACCTCGACCCGGCGCGCCCCGACGACGCCCTGGTGGCGGCGGTGGGCGAGCGGCTCGGCGGCCGCCCGGCGGCCGAGGTCGAACAGCGGGTGACCGCGGCCGGCGGCCTCGCCGTCGCCGCCCGCACACCGGACGAGTGGGACGCCCACCCGCAGGCCGCGGCCGTCGCGGCGGAACCCCTGGTCCGGCTGCGGGCCGACGCCCCGGCACCGGTCCGCCCGGCGCCGCCCGCGCCGCCCGGGCTGCCCGCCACCGGGGTACGCGTGCTCGACCTGACCCGGGTGATCGCCGGCCCGGTGGCCACCCGCTTCCTCGCCCTGCTCGGCGCCGACGTGCTGCGCGTCGACTCCCCCGGGCTGCCCGAGCTGGAGCCGCAGCACCTGGACACCGACGCCGGCAAGCGGTCCACCCTGCTCGACCTGGGCCGGGACGCCGACCGGGCCCGCTTCGCGACGCTGCTCGCCGACGCCGACGTGGTGGTCACCGGCTACCGGCCGGGAGCGCTGGACCGGTGGGGTCTGTCCCCCGAGGCGCTGCGCCGGCACCACCCCGACCTGGTGGTGGCGCGGCTGTCCGCCTGGGGCGGCGGCGGCCCGTGGGCCGGCCGGCGCAGCTTCGACAGCCTGGTGCAGGCCGCCACCGGCATCGCCGAGATCGAGCGGCGGCCGGACGGCGCGCCCGGCGTGCTGCCCGCCCAGGCGCTCGACCACGGCACCGGCTACCTGCTCGCGGCGGCGGTGCTGCGGGCGCTGGCCCGCCGCGCCGTCGACGGGGGCGCGTGGACGGCCGAGCTGTCGCTGGCGCGTACCGCGCGGTGGCTGCGGCAGGAACTGCCGGCCGGGCCGGTCACCGACGCCGCGCCGCCGGACCCCGACCCCTGGTGCGCCGAGCGGGACTCGCCCGCGGGCCGCCTCCGGTACGCGCTGCCGCCGGTCACCCTGCCCGACGGCCGGCCGGACTGGGCGAGCCCGCCGACCCGGTGGGGCGGCGACCCGCCGGCCTGGCCGGCCCGCTGAGCCCGGCCGGTTCAGGGGGCGAGCACGAGCCTGCGCAGCTCGGCGTCGAGGGTGGCCGCGTCCACTCCGCCCGGCCAGCCCCGCAGCAGCGCGCCGCCCTTGGCGACGACGACCACGGCCGGGGGTTCGCGGACCGCGTACGAGCGCCAGATCCCGCCGTCGGCGTCGAGCACGATCGGGTACCCGACCCGGTGCTCCCGCAGGTAGCGCTGGACGTCCTCGGGCTTGTCCTCGGTGGCCACCCCGACGAAGACGACCTCGTCCCGGTGGCGGCGGGCCAGCTCGCCCAGTGCCGCCTGGCGGTCGGCGCAGAGCGCGCACCAGGAGGTGAAGAAGACCAGCACGACCGGGCGGTCGGCCCACAGGTCGGCGAGGGCCACCGGGCTGCCGTCGGTGAGCGCGCCGGTGACGGCCGGCGCGCCGGCCGCCCCGGACGGCGCCGGGCGCAGCGCGAGACCCGCCGGCGCCGGGCCCGGCAGCGCCGCGGCCCCACCGGCGACCGGCTCCGGCCGGGCGGGCGCGTCGTCGCCGCCGGAGCAGGCGGTCGCCGTGAGCGCCGCGGCGAGGGCCACGGCGGCGAGGCGGACGGCGTACCCCCGGATCACGACGGCACCACGGCGACCAGCGCCGGTCCCTCGCTGTCGTTCGGGGTGAGGTCGACCGGCGGGTGGCCGTCCACGACCAGCCGGTAGGCGTCCCGCGCGGCCAGGTCGACCGGCACGGCGAACTCGCAGTACGTCGGCACGCGCGTGACCTCCAGGTCCTCGGCGAAGGTCGCCACCGACCGGCCCGGGGACAGCGCGCCCTCGGCGAGCGTCCGGCCCGCGGCGTCGACCACCTGGAACGGCGCCCGGTTGTGGAAGTGCGTGTAGGGGCCGGTGCCGGCGCACTCGACGCCCGCCGGCCGGATGTTGATGTCCCGGACGAGCACCCGCACGGTCATGGCCGACCGGGCCTCCTCGGCGTCACCGCACGCGGCGAGCGCGCCGGTCAGCAGCGTCGGCAGCAGCAGCGCTGGCAGCAGGCGGCGCATCTGTCCTCCTGGTCGTCGGGGTGGTTCCCGGGGCGGTGCGGCACGCGGGTGTCCGCACCGCCCCGGGATGGATCAGCCGAGCAGGGGCGGTGCGACACGGGATCCGCACCGCCCTGGCCAGCCGAGCAGCGGCGGGTCAGCCGAGCAGCGCCCGGGGTCGTTCGACCCGGCACTGGCTCGTCACGGTCCTGCTCCGGTCGCTCTCCGAGGTGGCCGTGAGGGTCACCAGGGTGGTGGCGGTCGCGCCGGAGCCGGCCCCCACCGAGACGGCGACCGGGGTGCTGGCGCCGAACTCGGCCGTGGCCAGCTCGTTCGGCAGCTCCACCCGCCAGCCCTGGCCGCCGACGGTCGCCGACAGCCGGTAGACGTCCGAGCGCAGGTACGCGCCGGCGTCCTCCGGGTGCGGCTGGCCGCCGGCCGCGTACGTCCCCGTGTTGGTCAGGTCGAACGCGCAGGTGGCGCCCTTGCCGGTGGGCTCGCCGCGGGTCACCAGGTGGCCCTTGGACAGCGCCACCCCGTGCGTGCTCGGCCCGGCGCCGTCCAGCGACCGGACCGCCACCGTGTACGAGAGCACCCCGTCGCCGTCGCGGCGCAGGTTGAGCACGTAGAAGTGCAGCCGGTTGGCCTCGTCCACGTACTCGTACTCGCTGCCGGAGTTGGCCCCGGCGTGGAACAGCGCGTCGGACAGCTGCCGGTAGTCGCCCATGGTGATCTTCTGCGGGGTGCCGTTCGGCTGGTAGAAGTCGACCATGTCGATGTCCTGCGGGTTGGCGTCGACCACCCACACGAACGGTGCGCTGTCGGTGTTCTTGGTCTTGCTGATGAGCACGCCGTCGTCCGGGGTGAACGAGTCCGCGCCCATCCGGTCGACGACCTCGACCGTGTAGTTGTTGTACCGGCCGCCGTCGCAGAGCGGGTCGGCCGTGACGGTGCACGCCGGCGAGCGGTCGGCGTTCATGGCGATGTTGAGCCCGGTCAGCCCGCCGGGTCCGGCGTCCACGGCGCGGGCGGTCACGTCGGCGACCACCATGCCGGAGGTGGCCAGCCCCTCCCGGGAGAGCCGCAGCACGTGCTCCTCACCGAGCAGCCCGATCTTCAGCTTGTCCCGCAGCGTGTGCAGCGAGCCCATCGAGCCGCCGTTGACCGGCGGGATCTGCCAGCGGGTGTGCGGTCCGCCCGGCCCGTTGAACGAGCCGCGCGACATCATGCTCCAGATGCCGGTGTACGCGCGGCGCAACGGTGTGCCGTACGGGTTGTTGTAGTTGTCCCCGATGCTCAGCAGGTGGCTCAGCTCGTGGGCGTACACGCCCATGCCGGAGCTCTCCGCCTGGGTGGACGAGCCGCCGCCGGCGTTCGGCCAGATCGTGGCGGCCGCCTTCCACGAGGTCCACTCGACGTAGCGGGTCTTCGCGTAGTTGGGCAGGGTGGGGTCCGGCGGGCCCCACGCGTCCGGCACGTCCTCCTTGGTCTGGAACATCATCTGGCCGAACTCCTGCCAGGTGGACGACTCGTCCTGGCCGGCCGAGAGGATGAAGACCAGCTCGAAGCTGTCGGCCACCGCGTCGCCGACCGCCGCGCGCCAGGCGCCCAGCCCGTCGGTGCGGATGTTCTTGGCGCACGCCTCCCCGGTCGGGCAGGCGCCGGGGTTGAAGCCGTTGTCGATGCCGTACTGGTAGGACTTAGCCGGCATCTCGTACGGGCCGAAGCCGCTGAGGTCCACCCCGTACCGGCCGTTGGAGTCCTGCATCCAGTACTCGTGCAGGGTGTGTCCGCGGTTCAGGTCACCCGGCTTGTTCAGGAAATCCGTGTAGAACCGCGCGACCTGGTTCCGGGGCACGTTCGCGGCGGTCGCCTGCGGGTTGCCGAACACCGTCGAGCCGGCCGGCTGCGTGATGACGAACGGCTGGTCCACGTAGTCCAGCGTGACCAGCGCGATCTTGAAGTTGCGGACCGAGCCGCGCACGGTCGGGTCGGCCCAGTTCCGGTTCGGCACCTGCCGGTAGTCGTCCCAGGTCATCGTGTCGGGGTTCTGCCAGTGCTGGGGGTCGAGCGGCTGGAACGGGGCGGGCCCGTCCGGCGGGTCGCCCGGTGCGGCGGAGGCCGGCCCGGCGGAGCCGGTCGCGACCAGGACGGTCGTCACGGCGGCGGCCAGGACCGAGCGCCACACCGCACGCCTGGTGGGCAGAAGGTGCATCGAGTCACCTCTCAGGTCGGGGGCGGGAGGGGGCGGGGCGGTCAGGGGGCGCTCGCCGTCCCGCATGATCACGCTCGATCCGACCCTAGGAGCCGGCCGGCGCGGCGGTCACCGTGCAGATGTCGGCAGGTGGACCGGCGACTTCCGACACGTGCAGGACGTCACGCCGTGGGCACCGGCCCGGCGTCGGCCCGCTCGGCCCGCCGCAGGTCCCGGCACAGCCGCTCCTCCAGGTCGGGCGGCAGCGCGCCGCGGGGCGGCCGGCACGGGCCGCCGTACCGGCCGGTGAGCCCCATGGCCAGCTTCACCGCCTGGACCCCCTCGGTGCGGGCGCCCCAGCCGAGCAGGGGATGCAGGCGGGCGTAGAGCGGCAGGGCGGCGGCCAGGTCGCGGGCGGCGCAGAGCCGGTGCAGACGCAGGCAGAGCCGGGGCAGGGCGTTGGGGCTGCGCGCCAGCCATCCGGTCGCCCCGCAGACGGTCAGTTCCAGCAGCACGTCGTCGGCGCCGGCCAGCACGTCCAGGTGCGGGCAGAGGTCACGGACCCGGTGCAGCCGGCGGACGTCGTCCTCCCGCACCGCCACGACGCCGTCGGTCTCGGCGACCCGGGCGAGCAGGTCCGGGGTGAGGTCCACGGTGGATTCGGCCGGATCGCGGCACACCACCACCGGCAGCCCGACGGCGGCCACCTCGCGGTAGTGGGCCACCACCTCGGCCGGACCGCCCGGGTAGCCGACCGGTGGCGGGGCGAGCACCGCCTGCGCCCCGGCGTCGCGCGCCTGCTCGGCCCAGTGCCGCGCCTGCCGGCTGCCGTACCCCCCGACCGCCGGCAGCACCGCGCAGCCCGGCGGCGCCGCCTCCAGGGCGGCGCGGACCACGTCGGCGCGCTCCCCCTCGGACAGGGCCGGATATTCGCCCAGCGGGCCGCACGGGGTCACGCCCCGGCAGCCTGCGTCGCCGAGCCACCGCACGTGCTCCTGGAGCCGGTCGTAGTCGACGGAGAGGTCACCCCGGAACGGCGTGGGGAGGGCGACCACGACGCCCTGCCAGGGCCTGGTTGCGGCCACGACGGTGTTCCCTTCTCGGCGGACCCGGCCCCGCACACGTTAGGGGCGTGCCGGTCCGCGGTCTTCCGACAGATGCCGGAACCACCGCGGCCGTGCCGGGTACGGGTGTCGCGGGGGTATTGCGCGCCCGCCAACATCATCGGAAGGTAGGCCCAGGGTCCTATCCGGGGGAAGCGCATGCGCATGGAGCTGCAACGCATCGTCGACCGGGTCGCGGCGCGGGTGAAGCGCCCGGCACTCATCGAGGACCGGCGCCAGCGCGTCGTCGTCTACAGCGAACACACGGGGTTGATCGACGGGGTCCGCCGCAGCTCGATCCTGCGCCGGCACACCACCCCGGAGGTGATCGCCTGGGCCCGGGAGATCGGCATCATGGACGCCCGGCAGCCGGTGCGTACCCCGGCCCGCCCCGACCTGGACCTGCTCCCCCGGGTCTGCGTGCCGATCCGCCACCAGGACCTGCTGCTGGGCTTCGTCTGGTTCATCGACGCGGTCGACGGAATGACCGACGACGACATCTCGGTGGTGACCGAGGCGATGCCGGACCTGTCGCTGGCCCTCTACCGCGAGAACCTGCTCGGCGAGCTGACCTCGCAGCGGGAGGCGGAGGCCACCCGCACGCTGCTGGTCGAGTCCCCGGAGGCCCGGCGGGAGGCGGTCCGGTCGCTGCTCACCGACGGCGTGGTGGCCCGCGACGGCCAGGTCACCGCGCTTGTCGCCCGGCTCGCGGTGACCCGGGACGACGTCCTGGACGACGCGGCCCGCGTCGCCCTGGAGCACGCGCTGGTCGCCACCCGGCAGTGGGTCGGGTCGCGCGAGACCCTGCACCTGGTGCGGCACGACCACGGGGCGCTGCTGCTGTGCGGCGGGCGGGCCACCGGCCGGGCGGCGGCCGGGGATGCCGCCGGGCACCTGGACCAGGCCCTGCGCGCGGCGACCCGGGGCCTTAAGTCGGTGAGCCGGACGGTGGTCGGGGTCGGCGACGACCGGCCCCGGCTGTACGACAGCCTGCTGTCCTACCAGGAGGCGTTCCAGGCGGCCCGGGTGGGCGTGCAACTGCCCGCCCTGGGCCCGGTCGTGCCCTGGGCCGAGCTGGGCATCTACCGCTTGTTGTCCGGGGTGGACGCCCGGCACCTGGACGTCGCGCGGGTGCACCCGGGGCTGGGCGGGCTGCTCGGCGACGAGGCGCACCAGGTGCTGCTGGAGACCCTGGAGGTCTACCTGGACCTGGCCGGCAACGCCCACGCCACCGCCGAGCGGCTGCGGCTGCACCGGACGACGCTGTACTACCGGCTCCAGCGGGTGGAACTGCTCGCCGGCACCGACCTCAAGGACGGCAACGAGCGGCTCTGCCTGCACCTGGCGCTGAAGCTGGGCCGGCTCACCGGCCGGTACCAGCCGGGCCGGTAGCCGGGGCGGGGCGACGTTGCCCCGCCCCGGACTCTCCTACAGGCCGGCGGCGACCGCCGCGGTCCGGCCGCCGACCACCGGCAGGGTGATCCGGCTGCGGTCGAAGTGGACGGTGATGTGGGCCCGGTTCTGCTTCGCCCGGCTGCTGTAACCGGAGTACGAGCCGAGCAGGACCACGCCGATCTGGTGGCCGGCCTCGAAGACGTAGTCCTCGGGGAGCAGGTTCAGGTCGACGGCGGTCTTCTGCCCGGGCACCAGCGGCGTCGACACCGACGGCGAGTCGAGGTTGAGGCCGTCGATGATCCCCTTGGTGACCAGTTCCTGCGGGTTGGACGCCACGGTCTTCTCGGTCTTCCGGTAGCAGGCGTTCTCGGCGAAGCCGCCCCAGGTCGCCGTCGCGCCCCAGCAGTCCTCCTCGGTCAGCGTCCGGATGCCGTCACCGCTGGTGCTGAACCGCGGGCGGGTGCCGTAGTCGACGAGGAGTCCGGCGAAGCTGGTGTCCTCGCCGTCGACGGTGGCGCTGATCTTCACGACCGGGGTGCCGGAGACGTGCAGCGGCGCGGTCAGCGGGCCGGAGAGGAACACCAGCCGGTTGTCGGTGTTCGCCGCCGGGTCCGACGGGTGCCGGATGGCGTTCGTGGCGGTCATCGTGGGGGTGTCCTGGAAGGTCGCCGACCCGTTGCCGGGGCCGGAGCGGACGGCGAGCCCGCCGACGTTCCCGGCCGCCGGCGCGCGGAGGAACACCTGGGTCGGTCGGGCGTCGGGCAGCGGCCAGGCAGGTGCGGTCTCCCAGACGTCCGGGGCCCGCTCGATGTCGACGGCCGGCTCCCGCATGATCCCGTTGTCGACGCCCTGGAGCCAGTGGTCGAGCCAGCGGTGCAGGGTGTCCACCCAGGCGCCGCGCCGGAAGTCGAACGGGTCGACGTGGCCGGTGCCGGTCAGCCAGAGCTTGCGGGGCACGCCCTGTTCGCCCAGCGCGGCCCACCACTTGCTGAAGTGGTCCGGGCGGACGTTGTCGTCGTTGATGCCGTGCACCACGAAGACGCTGGCGCGGACCCGGTCGGCGTGCGGCACGTAGTCCCGCTCCGCCCAGAAGTCGTTGTAGTCGCCCGTGACGTCGTCGCCGCCCTGCCCGAGGGCGGCCCGCACCGGGGCGCAGTACGCCCGGCGGGCCGGGTTGGTGACCGTGTTCGCGAGGCTGCCCGAGTAGTTGTTCGCCCGGGTGACGAGGCCGTTGCTCCGGGAGTAGTCGTACCAGCTGGAGATCGCCGAGATCGGCACGATGGTGGTCAGCCCCGCCACCCCGTCGGCCGCCGCGGCGTTGGCCAGGGTGCCGTCGTACGACTTGCCGATCATGCCGGTGCGGCCGTTGTGCCAGTCCGCCACGACCTCCCGGCCGGCGGCGTCGACGCCCGGCCGCCGCCCGTTGAGCCAGTCGATGGCCGTCGGCGCGCTGATGTTGTCGGCCCGGCCACCGGTGACCGGGCAGCCGGTCGAGTTGTTGGTGCCGATCATGTCGAGCAGGACCACCGCGTAGCCGCGCGGGACGAAGTAGTTGTCGTAGAACAGGGGCCAGGTGTCGTTCAGCCCGTCGCCGTCGACGTCGGCCTTGCACTCGCCCTCGTTGCCCCGGCAGACCGTCGAGTAGTACGGGCTGGCGTCCATCACCACCGGCACCTTGAGCCCGTTCTCGCTGGCCCGGGGCCGGATCACGTCCATCGCCACGATGTCACGGGCGCCGTCGCCGTCGGTGTCCACGTCCGAGGTGACGAAGACCCGTTCCCGGACCGCGTCGGCGTAGCCGAACACCGGCTGGGTGACCCCGTCCTCGACCACCAGCCGGGCGTGCTCGTCCGCGCCCGGTTCGGCCAGGGCGCCGGTCGCCGGCAGGCCGGTGATCGCGACCGCCAGTGCCACCACGGTGGCCCGCCAGGCATGTCTTCCGCTTCGCATCCGCATGCTCCTTCTCCCCGCGCCGGCCGCCGACCGGCGGCGTACACAGGGGAGACGCCGCCGCGGCGGTCGCCCCGAACCTACGGATCGACGGGTGTGCGGGTCTTCGGACACCTGTGGAAGAAGCCCGCCCCCGGCTCCTACGCCTGTCGCAGGCCGCCCGCCGCAGCACAGGGCGCCGGACACGGGGTGGACCCCGTGCCCGGCGCCGCCGGTGCGACTACAGGTCGCGCACCCGCACGTCGCGGAACTCGATCAGGTCGTTCGTGCCGTGGTTCTGCAACCCGACGAACCCGCTGAGGAACTGCCGCAGGTCGGTCGGCGGGTCACCGGCCCGGGAGGACGCCTTCCCGGGCGTGTTGTCGAACTCGTTGATCACCACGCCGTTGCGGATGATCGTGTAGTGCTGGCCGACCACCCGGACCTCGTAGTCGTTCCAGGTCCCCTTCGGGGTTGCCCCGGCCTTGTCGAGCCCCTGCGGGTCGAAGTTGTAGATCGACCCGGTCTTCTGCGGCTCGCCGGTGGGCCCGTCGTAGATCTGGATCTCGTGACCGCAGTAGATCGCCACCCAGGCCTGGGACGACGCGGCCGAGCCGACCGTTCCGCAGCTGCCGGCAGGTCGCTGGTCCAGGGGGATCCGCGGATCCGGGAACCGGGCGAAGACCCCGCTGTTGGCGTACGTGGTGCCGGCGGAGACGTCGCGGAACTTCAGCCGCAGCGAGAAGTCCGCGAACTCGTCCTTGGCGTACCACAGCATGCCGAGCCCGCCGGAGCTGCGGATGGTCCCGTCCGGCTGCAGATTGAACGACCCTCCGGGCGCCTGCCGCCAGTCGGCGAGGGACGCCGCGGTGCCGTCGAAGAGCGACCGGTAGCCGGCGACCTTGCCGATCGGCGACTGGGCGGCGGCGGTGTTCAGCTTCGTCGCCTCCCGGTTGTCCAGCACGCCGTCGGCGCGCAGGTCGTTCACCACGTCGGCGACGTGGCTGACGAACTGGCCGTGGTTGGTCCAGCTCCGCTCGTCGTCGATCAGGTCGTTGACGGTGCAGCCGCCGCCGACCTGGTGGTTGGCCACCCCGGTGTCGGCGTCCAGCAGCTGGACGGTCGCACGGGTGTCCGGCGCGGGGCAGCCTGTGGTGACGGTGATCTTCGCGGTGGACGTGGTGCCGTCGGCGAATGTCACCTTCAGGGTGGCCTCGAAGGTGCCGTAGCCCGCGTAGGTGTGGGTGGGGTTGGCCTCGTGCGACGGCGCGCTGCCGTCACCGAAGTTCCACTCCCACGCCACGCCGCCGGCCCGGGCCGCCGAGAACGCGATGGTCTTCGGCCTGCTCGGCGAGACGGCCCGCCAGGTGGCGTCGCTCGCCCGGGGCGTCGCCTCGCCGCCGGTGTAGGCGATCCGGATCAGCTTCTGGTTGCTGTGCAGGCTGAAGAAGCCACCCGCGTAGTCCAGCATGTAGAGCGCGCCGTCCGGGCCGAACTTGGCGTCCATCCAGGACTGGAGCTGGTTGCCGCCGGAGCCGCCGCGGATGATCTGGCGCAGGTCCTCGGCGAACGCGGGCGGGGCGTGCTCGTCGACCGTGCCGGGGTCGACGGTGACGGCCACCCGGTTGTTGGCGTTGGACTGGTCGCCGATGAACCACTTGTCGTCCCAGTACGCCGGCCAGGCCACCCCGCTGCCGGTGTCGACCTTTTCCCGCTGGTAGGTCGGGCCGTCCATGATCGCCTGCCCGCCGCCCTTGAGGTACGGCTGGGTGAAGGTCTCCTGCCCGAGCTGGTACGTGGGCAGCCCGCTGCCGTCGGTCCGCTTCGGGTAGACCGGGCCACCGCCCTGCGGCGAGTACCAGATCATGTTGTCCCGGGCCGGCGGGAGGTTCACCAGACCGGTGTTGCGCGGCGAGGTGTTCTTCAGGTTGTCGCAGTCGTACCAGCCGGTCAGCACCGTCGCGTCGGTGCTGCTGCGATCCCGGTACGGCTGCCGGTTGCCCATGCAGTACGGCCAGCCGTGGTTGCCGGCCGAGGTGATGATCGTGGCGGTCTCGTACTTGGCCGGGCCCAGCTCAGGGTCCGGGGCGCCGGCGTCCGGGCCGACCCAGGCCGCGGTCAGCCAGTGGTGGACCGGGTCCCAGGCGATCCGGGCGATGTTGCGCACGCCCATCACGTAGATCTCCGGGCGGGCCTTGCCGCCGCCCTCCTCCTTGCCGGTGAACAGGTTCCCGGCCGGGATGGTGTAGGTGCCGTCGGCCTCCGGGTGGATGCGCAGGATCTTCCCGTTGAGGTCGTTGGTGTTGCCGGCGGTACGCCGGGCGTCCTGGAACGAGGTGCCCTTGAACTCCTGCGTCCAGTTGTTGCCGGAGTAGCCGTTGGAGCCGCCGGAGGAGTTGCTGTCACCGGAGCCGATGTACAGGTTGCCGCTCTCGTCGAACGTCATCCCGCCGCCGGCGTGGCAGCAGCTGTGGATCTGGGTGTCCCAGTGCAGCAGGTCCTTGCGGGTGCCCTGGTCGATGGCCTGCTTCGCGGCGTCGTAGGTGAACCGGGAGACGGTCCGCTGGCCGATCCGCCGGTCCCGGTCGATGGACTCGTGCGGCATCCAGTAGACGTAGACCCAGCCGTTCTCGGTGAACTTCGGGTCGAGGGTGATGCCGACCAGGCCCTCCTCGTTCTTCACCAGTTCGCTGCCGCTGCCCCGGTTGCCCATCACCGCGAGGGTGGTGAGCAGCTTGGGCTGCTTTGTCTTCGGGTCCCACCGGTGGATGGTGCCGCAGCCGAGGCCGACCTTGGGGTCGTCCCAGCTCACCACCGGGCCGCTCGGGCAGGCCGCCTTGCCGATGTAGAACACCCCGCCGTCGGGGGCGACGGTCAGGCCGTGCGGCTCACCGATCTGGTCGAGCTGGCCGGGCTGGTTGGCGGCGGTGAGCCGGTCGACGCGGTAGTTCGCGGCGATGGTGGCCTGGCAGTCACCGCGGACCAGGCCGGCCGACCACTTGATGGCGCCCGCCAGGTGCCCCTGGAACTGCTTGTCGCTGGTCCAGCTCGCCTCGGTGCGTCCCATCCCGGTGTAGAAGGACCGGCCGCCGTCGTAGTCCTGGCACCAGGAGATCGGGTGGAAGGCGCCGTTGCCGCTCAGGCCGGCGTTGTAGGTGCCCTCCTCGACCTGCGCGACGGTGTGCACCCGTCCGGTCGGGCTCGGGTCCCAGTTGATCCACTGGTCGGCGCGGGTCCAGGTCAGCGGCAGGCCCTTGTTGGCCGGGTGCTGCCGGTCGGTGACGTCGACCTTGGCCTGCTGCACGGTGGTGTCCGGCGGCGGCCCGGCGTCCGGGCCGATCAGCCACAGCTCGGCGAGCTGGATCAGCGGCTCCCCGCTGTTCGCCGTGACGTTGAGCCGGTAGTGCTGGTAGGCGGTGGTGTTGGTGAAGCTGAACTGCCTGGTCTGGAACCGCTGCGGGAAGGTCTCGTTGCTGCGGGTGTCCAGGTCGGTCCAGGTGGTGCCGTCCTGGGAGCCCTGCAGGGTCCAGTTCTTGGGGTCACGGCCGGGGAAGTCGTTGGCCGAGGTGAGCGCGTAGCGGCTGACCACCACCGGCTTGGCCAGCTTCGCCGCCAGCCAGCCGGTCGGCGAGAACGTCAGCCACTTGGTGCCGGTCGAGCCGTCGATCGCCTTCGCGGCGGTCTCGTTCGGCGGGTTCTCCGCGCTCGCGGTGGCCGAGACGGGCTTCTCGGCGTTCGGCAGCCCGGCGGCCGGCCGGGTGCCGATCAGGCCGGTGAACCAGGACGAGTCCGGCTGGGCCCGCGCCGCGTCGTGCACGCCGACGAAGCCGCCGCCGTTCTTCACGTACGCCTGGAAGGCCGCCTCCTGCGCGTCGTTGAGAGTGACGCCGTTGGCGGAGAGGAACACCACCGCCCGGTAGCGGGCCAGGTTCCCGAAGCTGAACACCGCCGGGTCGGCGGAGTCGTCCACGGTGAAGCCCTGCTGCTCGCCCAGCTCGCGGATGGTGGCGGTGGCCTTGGTGACCGGGTCGTCCTGCTTGTCCACCGGGCCGTGGAAGACCAGCACCTTCACCGCCGGCGCGGCCTCGGCGGCCGCCGCGGGGGTCGGCATGAGGTTCTGGCCCGGCAGGGCGAGCACGCCGAGCGCCAGGGTGGCGCTCGACGCCAGGGCGCCGAGCCGGCGGCGGGCGCCGGGGCGACGCGGGGCGGTCGGTGGGGGCGGTGTGGTGGTGGCTCCCGTCGGGCCGGCGTCGAGGCCGACCCATCGGGAGAACCGGAAATGGCGTCTGTCGGCCATCTCGACTCCTCCTGTTGTGAGGTTTCCGGGTTCGTCGATTCCGCCGGTGACGTGAGGCGGTCACCGGAGGAAGGGCGTACGCGTCCACCGGCGCCACCCGTGGCGGGCGGCCGGTGCGGCGGTTTCGGAGGTGAAGGTCGTCCGGTGGCTGCCGGTCCTCGGCGCTGAGGGCCGGCAGCCGCGGACCCGTCAGTCGTGCTGGTGCGCGCCGCCGTCGGCGGCGGTCGCCGAGGTGGCCCCGGCGACGCCGTGCTCGTGGTCCATGCCGGGCGGCATGTTCCCGTTCTCGTCCAGGACGTGCAGCATGGTGGACATCCCGGCGTCGGAGTGGAACTGCATGTGGCAGTGCAGCATCCAGTGGCCCGGCCCGACCGAGTCGCCGGCCACCACCTGGGCGCCGAACGAGTCACCCGGGCCGAGCGTCTTGTTGTCGATCACCGGCACCGAGTCGGCGAACGGCTGGCCGTTGTGCACCGTCCCGGTCCGGGTGTCCGCCCAGGAGTGCCCGTGCAGGTGGAAGGTGTGCATGTCGTTGCCGATGCCGACCACCACGAACTCCACCCGCTCGCCCTTGCGGGCGACCAGGCAGGTCGGCCCGGGCTGCGGGTCGACCTCGGTGCAGGTGTCGGTGGCCTCGCCCCGGCGCAGGTTGATGCTCTGCCGGTCACCGAAGGCCACCGTGTAGGTCCGGTCCGGCTTCGGGTCGCCGGGCCGGCGGACCACCAGGCCGCCGAAGAGGCCGGCGGAGAGCCCCTGGGTGCCGTGCGGCCCGCCCACCACGTGGTCGTGGTACCACCAGTAACCGGCGGTGCCCGGCGTCCCGGTCCTGTTGTTGCGCGGCTGGGCGTACCAGGTGTAGGTGCGCGAGCCGCCCGACGGGACGTACGAGCCGCTCTGCACCGTGCCGTCGGAGTCCTGGGTGTACTTGACCCCGTGCACGTGCAGCGAGACGCCGAGCGGGTGGTCCGGGTTGGTCCGCAGCGCCGCGAGGGTGGCCTCGGGCACCTGGTTGTGCAGGGTGATGGCGAGGCACTCGCCCTCCATCATCTCCATGAGCGGGCCCGGGTAGGAGGCCGTCTGCGGGGTGAGGCCGTAGCCGAGCCGGATCTGGGTGCCGTCCTTGGGCAGCTCCACGGCGTACAGCTGGACGGTCCGGTCGGGCTTGACGCAGCCGTCCGGCCGCTCGGCGAACATCCCGCCGCGGGCGGCGGCCAGTCCGCCGGCGCCGACCAGGGTGAGCAGCATCACCGCCGCGACGACAAGCATCCGCCGGCCACCGGTGCGGTGACGCGCGGTCCGGTGCTGCCGGGGCCCGGACTCCTCCTCGGCCAGCCGCCACGCGCTCATCGGGCACCCCGGAGCGGGGTACGGCGGTCGTTGCAGTTCCTTGGCATGGTGATGTCCTTTCGCTCGCTCAGCAGCAGGTGTTCGCGGCGCCGCCCGGACAGCAGGCGGTCAGCGGGGCGATCCGCACGTTCCGGAAGCTGACGATGTCGCCGGTCCCGTGGTTCTGGAGGCCGAGGTAGCCGGTGACGTGCTGCCGCCCGGCGCCGCCCGGGTCGTCCGCCCGGGGCGGATCGAAGACGGCGTCGGCGACGTTGGCGTACTCGTTGATCAGCTCGCCGTTGCGGAACACCGAGTAGTGCTGGCCGACCACGCGGATCTCGTAGTCGTTCCAGGTGCCCTTCGGGGTGACCCCGGCGCCGGCCAGGTCGACCCGGTCGAAGCCGTACACCGAGCCGCTCTTGTACCGGTCGCCGTCGGGCCGGTCGAGGATCTGGAGCTCGTGGCCGTACTTGATGGCCACCCACTCGGGTCGGGACTCGGCCGGATGGTTCCGGACGTCCGGGAAGCGGACGAAGACGCCGCTGTTGGCCCGGCCCTCCCCCGGCGCGTCGTCGCGCCACTGGAGCTTCAGGGAGAAGTCGCCGTACGCGCTGACCGGGTACCAGAGCATGCCCAGGCCCGGCACCGGCCGGCTGGTGATCGAGCCGTCGGCGTTGCGGGCGAACCCGCCGGCGCCGACCTGCTGCCAGCGGCCGAAGGACGCGGCGGAGGAGTCGAGGATCGGCTGGTAGCCGTCCTTGCCCGCCGGCTTGCCGACGCCGGAGCGGGCGGCCGCGCTGACCAGCCGGCCGTGCTCGGTGTGGGAGATGACGCCCAGGTGGTGCAGGTGCTCGGCGACCGCCGTGACGTAGGAGACGAACTCGCCGTGGTTCGGCCAGCTCCGCTCGTCGTCGATGACGGCGTTGATGGTGCAGTCGCCCTGGACCACCCGGTTGGGCACGCCGCTGTCGACGGTGCCGAGCCAGACGGTGGGCCGGGTGTCCTTGACGCACTCGGGCTGCGGCCCGCTGGCGACCACCGTGAAGCTGACGGAGGCGGTGCCGGAGGTGTTGCCGGCCTTGTCGGTCGCCCGGTAGCTCAGCAGGTGCTGGCCCGGCCGGTCGACAGTGACCGGGGCGGTATAGCGGGCGTAGGCCTGGCCGTCGAGGGAGTACTCGATCCGGTCCACCCCCGAGCCGCTGTCGGCGGCGGTCAGGGTGGCGGTGGCGCTGCCCACGTACGCCCCGTTGTCGTCGAGCTGCCCGGTGAGGGCGGCGCTGACGGTCGGCGGGGTGGTGTCCGGGGCGGGCGGGTCGACGACCGTGAACGACGCGGTCTGCGACGACGAGGTGTTGCCGGCCTTGTCGGTCGCCCGGTAGCTGACCGTGTGCTGACCGACCTGGTTGACCGTGACCGGAGCGGTGTACGCGGCGTAGGGCTGCCCGTCGAGGGAGTACTCGACCCGGTCGACGCCGGAGCCGCCGTCGCTCGCGGTCAGGGTGACCGTCGCGCCGCCCACGTACGCCCCGTTGGCGTCCTTCTGACCCGTCACCGTGGCGGTGACCGTCGGCGGCGTGGTGTCCGCCGGGGCCGGCTCGACCACGGTGAACGACACCTGCTGGGCCGACGAGGTGTTCCCCGCCTTGTCGGTCGCCCGGTAGCTCACCGTGTGCTGACCCGCCTGGTTGACCGTCACCGGAGCGCCGTAGACGGTGTAGGTGCCGCCGTCGAGGGAGTACTCCACCTTGTCCACCCCGGACCCTGTGTCGGTGGCGGAGAGGGTGACCGTCGCGCTGCCCACGTACGCGCCGTTGGCGTCCTTCTGGCCGGTGACCGCGCCGGTCACGGTCGGCGGCGTGGTGTCCGCCGGGGTCGGCTCGACCACGGTGAACGACACCTGCTGCGGCGACGACGTGTTGCCGGCCTTGTCGGTGGCCCGGTAGCTCACCGTGTGCTGCCCCGGCTGGTTCACCGGCACCGGGGTGGTGTAGCCGGCGTAGGGCTGCCCGTCGAGGGAGTACTCCACCCGGTCCACGCCGGAGCCGGCGTCGGTGGCGGTCAGGGTGACCGTCGCGCCGCCCACGTACGCCCCGTTCGGGTCCTTCTCCCCGGTCACCGCGGCGGTCACGGTCGGCGGGGTGGTGTCGGCCGGGGCCGGCTCGGCCACGGTGAACGACACCTGCTGCGCCGACGACGTGTTGCCGGCCCGGTCCGTGGCCCGGTAGCTCACCGTGTGCTGACCCGCCTGGTTCACCGTCACCGGAGCGCCGTAGGCGGCGTAGGCGCCGCCGTCGAGCGAGTACTCGACCTTGCCCACCCCGGACTCGGTGTCCGCGGCGGAGAGCGTGACCGTCGCACTGCCCACGTAGGCGCCGTTGGCGTCCTTCTGGCCCGTCACCGAAGCGGTGACCGTCGGCGGGGTGGTGTCCGTCGGCGGCGGTTCGACCACCGTGAACGCGACCTGCTGCGCCGACGACGTGTTGCCCGCCCTGTCCGTGGCGCGATAGCTCAGCGTGTGCTGCCCCGGCTGGTTCACCGTCACCGGCGCCGCGTAGGTGCCGTAGGTGCCGCCGTCCAGGGCGTACTCGACCCGGTCGACGCCGGAGCCGCTGTCGGCGGCGGTCAGGGTCACCGTCGCGCTGCCCACGTACGCCCCGTTGGCGTCCTTCTCCCCGGTCACCGCCGCGGTGACCGTCGGGGCCGTGGTGTCCGAGCCGCCGCCGTCGACGACAAGCAGGCCGTTCATTCCGCCGTGGCCCGGGATGGAGCAGAAGTAGCGGTAGGTGCCCGGGGAGAGCACGACGTCGACCGTCCAACGCCCCCCGTTGGCGTCCGTCGGATCGGCCAGGATGTTCACGTCGACGTCGCTGTTGTACGCGGGGTCGGACGTCTCGAAGGTCAGGGTGTGCTGCATGCCGGTGGTGTTTCCGGTGGCCGCACTGTTCTCGAAGACGAGGGTGGTTGGTCCGGCGACCGCCGTGGTGGGGGCCGAACGGTAGGCGAGGAAGTTGTCCCCGGCCGTCCAGGTCAGCACCTGGGCCTGCAACGGGGCCGCGGCGGCCGCCGCGGCGGAGCGTTCCGGGTCGGTCGGCCGCGCGCTGGCCGGGGACGAGGAGAGGCCGGTGGTCAGCAGCAGCGCCAGTGTCGCGAGGGCGGCCACCGGTCTCCGGAGCCGGCCGGCGGAGCGCCGGTTCCGCGGTGGATGTGCGTTCATGGGTTCCTCTTTCACGGTCCGGGAGCAGCGTGCGTCGGTGGGTCGATCGGCGGAGCTGAGGTGCCGGCGTTGTCCGTGCGGCCCCTCCCCTGGCCGCACGGGATCCCCGGCCGTGGCCGCGGGCCACGGTCGTCCGATGTGGATGGTGGAGCGCCACCGGGCCGACGTCGGTCGTCGGGCACGGCGGTACCGCGGAGCTGATGGGGTTGGTCGGTACGGGCATCGGTCGGCCGGTGAGGCTCGGCCGCCGTGGTGGCGTCGACCCGGGGTGGCCAGGGGGCTGGCCGGTCGTGGGTCCGCGGACGTGTTGCGCCGCCCGGAGGGCCCACCGTCGAGAGCTACCGTGCCGGTAGTTCATCTCGACGAAACATATTGATAGTCAACGACCCTACTGACTTCCTCTCAGCGTGTCCACATCTTTCGTCGGTCCGTTGACTACTTTTCTACAGAGTCGACGAAAGTGGTCGGCGAATTCCTACCGGCGCCCAGACGTCCCCCGGAAGCACCATGTCGATCGCCGACAGGGGGGCCGAACAGATGATCATCCGAGGGCCGAACGGCGGCGGCGGGCGGACCGGGAAGGCACCGGGAGATCACCGTCTCGACGAGCGCCAATGTGCGCCATGAGCGCAGAGCGGCAATCGACGCAGAGCAGACACGCGGTTGTCCACCACGGACAACATTAGGCCTGATCAGGGGCTATTGAAGATCATGGCTTCCTGAATTCGCGGCGACGACGCGGCGGCCGGGAGGCGTCGGTTGCCCGCGTCACCCATTGATCCCGGCCCGGGGCCGTGTGATTGTGCCCCCAGCGAGTCGCCGACCCCGGGGGCTCGCCGACGGTCGATCTGTCGAACCGGGGCCACGCCGGCAGCCTCGGAGACCGACCGTCCCCCGCCTCGCAACACCGCGCCGCCCGTCCCCACCGGGCTCCGTGCGGCGCGCCTAGGAACAGGAGCGAACCCCCTTGAAGCTCTCACCTCGCCTCGTCGCGCTCTCCGGCGCGGCGGCGGCCGGACTGATCGCCGCGGGCACCGCCGCGGCGGTGCAGGCCGCGCCGCCCGGCCCCGCAGCCCCCGACGCCGCACAGGCCCGCGCGGTCGCCGCCGACTCGGCGCGCGCGCTGGTCGCCGACCGGCCCGCCTACCTGCACGCCAGCTCGGACGAAGCGTTCGTGCAGAAGCCGGTCATCTCCTCCGAGGGCACCCAGTACGTGCCCTACGAGCGCACCTACAAGGGCCTGCCCGTGGTCGGCGGTGACTTCGTGCTGGCCACCGACGCGGCAGGCAACCTGAAGTACGCCTCCGTCGCGCAGCAGCAGGCCATCGGCAGCCTCGCCACCACGCCGAAGCTCACCTCGGCGGCCGCGGCGAAGACCGCGCGGGCCCAGCTCAAGACGGTCAGCACCGTCGAGGGCACCAACCTGGTCGTCTACACCCTCGGCGCCAAGCCGGCGCTGGCCTGGGAGACCACGGTGCGCGGCACCGACGCCGAGGGGCCGAGCCGGCTCACCGTCGACGTCGACGCCCTCACCGGGACCGTGCTGCGCAAGCAGGAGCGCATCGTGCACGGCACCGGCACCGGGGCGTGGAACGGGCCCAGCCCGCTGACCCTGAGCACCACCCTGTCGGGCAGCACGTACTCCATGAAGGACCCGACGGTCACCAACCTGAGCTGCCAGGACGCCGCCACCAACACGACGTTCAGCGGCTCGGACGACGTCTGGGGCAACGGCACCGCCACCAACAAGGAGACGGGCTGCGTCGACGCGCTGTTCGCGGCGCAGACCGAGCACAAGATGCTCGCGCAGTGGCTGGGCCGCAACGGCGCCGACGGCAACGGCGGCTACTGGCCGATCCGGGTGGGCCTGAACGACCAGAACGCCTACTACGACGGCACCCAGGTCCAGATCGGCAAGAACACCTCGGGCCAGTGGATCGGCTCGCTCGACGTGGTGGCCCACGAGATCGGCCACGGCATCGACGACCACACCCCGGGCGGCATCTCCGGCGCGGGCACCCAGGAGTTCGTCGCCGACACCTTCGGCGCGGCCACCGAGTGGTTCGCCAACGAGCCGTCCACCTACGACGCTCCCGACTTCCTGGTCGGCGAGAAGGTCAACCTGGTGGGCAGCGGCCCCATCCGCAACATGTACAACCCGTCGGCGCTGGGCGACCCGAACTGCTACTCCAGCAGCATCCCCAGCACCGAGGTGCACGCCGCGGCCGGCCCGGGCAACCACTGGTTCTACCTCCTGGCCAACGGCAGCAGCCCGACCAACGGCCAGCCGGCCAGCTCCACCTGCAACGGCAGCAGCGTGACCGGCCTGGGCATCCAGAAGGCCATGAAGATCATGTACAACGCGATGCTGCTGAAGACCTCGTCCTCGTCGTACCTGAAGTACCGGGTCTGGACGCTGCAGGCGGCGAAGAACCTCTACCCGACCAGCTGCACCGAGTTCAACGCGGTCAAGGCCGCCTGGAACGCGATCAGCGTGCCGGCGCAGACCGGTGAGGCGACCTGCACGGGCAGCACCCCGACGCCGACCACCACGACCACCCCGCCGTCGGGCAGCTGCACCGGCCAGAAGCTGGCCAACCCCGGCTTCGAGTCCGGCAACGTGAGCTGGACCGCCAGCTCCGGCGTCATCACGAACGACACCGCCCAGGCCGCGCACGGCGGCTCCTACAAGGCGTGGCTCGACGGCTACGGCTCGACGCACACCGACACGCTCACGCAGTCGGTGACGATCCCGGCCGGCTGCCGGGCGACGCTGAGCTTCTGGCTGCACATCGACAGCGCGGAGTCGACCACGACCACCGCCTACGACAAGCTGACCGTGAAGGCGGGCAGCACCACCCTGGCCACCTACTCCAACCTCAACAAGGCCACCGGCTACGTGCAGCGGTCCTTCGACATCTCGTCGCTGGCCGGCACCACCGCCACCATCTCCTTCAGCGGCGTGGAGGACAGCTCCCTGCAGACCTCGTTCGTCGTCGACGACACCGCGGTCACCCTGAGCTGATCGCAACGGAGCGGCCGGTCGTCGTCCTCCCGACGGCCGGCCGCTTCGTCGTTCCCGAGGCCGGTCGCCGCCGGACGGGGTTCACCGGCCGGACGGTGGTCAGGCCGGGCGGACCGCGCCGGAGCCGGCGCCGTCGCGGCGGATCCGGGCCGCGACGCCCTCCATCGCCCGGCCGAAGCGCTCCATGTCCCGCGCGGACTGCTCGGGCGGGCCGCCGAGCCGCGCGGCGAGGGCGTCCACGTCCGCCTGGGCCGAGGCGCTGACCCGGGCGTCCAGCTCGGTGAGGGCGGCGTTCACGGCCGAGACCAGGTGCCCGCAGAGGGCCTCCATGGACTCCCCGGCCAACGCGGGGTCGACGGTGACGGACTCCAGCCGGCCACCCTGGACGGCGACGGCACGGACCCGGCCGCCGGCCGCGGCGGCCTCGGCCCGGAGCAGCTCGCCCGGCGCGCCGTCGGGGTGCTCGGCGGCCCGGGACCGCATCGCGGAGAGCGCCTGTTGGGTCCGGGTCAGCAGCTCGTCGAGGCTCGCGGCCGCGGAGAACGGGTCGTTGGTCATATCCGCGCTTTCTTCACGTCTTTCCGAGCACCGTGACGATAGCAACCGCCCCCGACGCGGACTCCGGTGAGCCCGCCCACCCCGGCCGAGGCGAACGCCCGGCCGGGAACCCCGGCCGGGCGTTCGTGGTGCGGTGGACCGGCCCGCGCGGGCCGTTCCGGTGGGGTCTCAGCGCAGGCGCAGCTTCTGGCCCGGGAAGATCAGGCCCGGGTTCGCGCCGACCACGTCCCTGTTGCGCTCGTAGAGGGCGTGCCAACCGCCGGCCACGTTCTTCGCGTCGGCGATCTCGGAGAGGGTGTCCCCGGGCCGGACGAGGTAGCTGCCGGCGCCGCTCGGGCCCGGCGTGCCACGCCGCTCGCCGCGGACGGTCGGCCGGTCGGCGCGCGACTTCCGCTCCGTGGTCGCCTTCTTGGCGGACTTCGTCGAGCCCGCGTCCTTGCTGGTGTACCTCTTGGTGGAGCCGCCCTTCTTGCCGCAGACCGGCCAGGCGCCGATGCCCTGCCCGTCGAGGACCTTCTCGGCGATGGCGATCTGCTCGCTGCGGCTGGCCAGGTCGGCGCGGCTGGCGTACTTCTGGCCGCCGTAGCCGTTCCAGGTGCTCCGGGAGAACTGGAGCCCGCCGTAGTAGCCGTTGCCGGTGTTGATGTGCCAGTTGCCGCCGGACTCGCACTGGGCGACGGCATCCCAGTTGACGCTGGCGGCGCTGGCCGGCGCGGCCGGTCCGAGAAGGGCGGCGGCGCCGGTGGCGGCGCCGACGACGAGCGCCCCGACTGCGGTGCGACGCTGCGCGGTCCGGCGGTGACGGGCGACGATTTCACTTGCCATGTGTGTTTCCTCCACGCCGACGAGGTGAGCTGTCGGGTTCGGGCCGAGGAGCCCGGCCGCCGGTGGCGGCTTCACCCCGAGGTGTCGTGCACCGAGGAACGTGTGGGTCCCCCGCTCCCGCCCGAGGTCCAGGTACCACCGGGCCGGCGGCGGGATTAGGCGTTGCCGGCCCGTGGTGTCCGCGATCGCGAACGGAGTCGACGTTAGGAACGTTTTGCGCCGAACGCCCAGTTCTTGTGAAGTTCTTCACCCGGCCGAGCGAAGGTCGCCCCGTTCGAGTTGCGCACCGTCCGAAGGGGGCTTATTGAGGGGCGGCTCAGTAGGTCAGGCCGTATCCCTGCTGGAAGAGCGGGACCTTGCCGTCGCCGGCGTTGATGGGCTGCTGGCTGACCGAGTTCATCCAGGTCATCGGCAGTTTGCCGGTCGGCGCGTACCCGCCGAAGAGGACGTCGGCGACCCCACCGCCCTCGGTGCCGGGCAGCCAGGAGGCCAGCAGCGCGTTCCACCGTGGCAGCTCGGCGGCGACGTCCAGCGGCCGGCCGCTGACCAGCACCACGATCACCGGCACGCCCGAGTTGCGCAGCGTCGTGATGGTACGCAGGTCGTCGCGGTCCAGGCTCATGCTGCCGGTGCGGTCGCCCTGGCCCTCGGCGTACGGCGTCTCGCCGACCACCGCGATCGCCGCCCGGTATGTCCTGTCGATGCCGGTGCCGCGCTGGTTGTACGTGACCGTCGTGGTCGGACCGGCCGCCGCGCGGATGCCCTGGAGGATGGTGGTGCCCGGGGTGACGGCGCCGGAGGAGCCCTGCCAGGAGATGGTCCACCCGCCGCTCTGGTTGCCGATGTTGTCGGCGTTCTTCCCGGCCACGAAGATCTTGTTGTTGTCCCGGGCCAGCGGGAGCACGCCGCCGTCGTTCTTGAGCAGCACCTGGGACTGCCGCACGGCCTGGCGGGCCAGCGCGCGGTGCGCCGCGCCGCCCACCGTCGGGGTCCAGCTCCGGTCGGTGTACGGCCGCTCGAAGAGGCCCAGCTCGAACTTCTTGGTGAGGATGCGCCGGTTGGCGTCGTCGATCCGGCTCATCGGCACGTGGCCGTTCTGCACCTCGGCCCGCAGGGTGCTGAGGAACGTCTTCCAGGCCGTCGGCACCATCACCATGTCGATGCCGGCGTTGACGGCGGCGCTGACCTCGGCGGCGGTGAACCCGCTGGCGCCGTCGATCTGGTCGATGCCGTTCCAGTCGGACACGACGAAGCCGGAGAAGCCCAACTCCCCCTTGAGGACGTCGGTGATCAGGTAGCGGTGGCCGTGCAGCTTCACCCCGTTCCAGCTGCTGTAGGAGATCATCACCGAGCCGACGCCGCGCTGCACCGCGGCCTGGAACGGGGGCAGGTGGATGGCGCGCAGGTCGGCCTCGCTGAGCTGGGTGTCGCCCTGGTCGTCGCCGCCGGTGGTGCCGCCGTCGCCGAGGTAGTGCTTGGCGGTGGCGAGCACCGACGTCGGCCCGCCCAGGGTGGTGCCCTGGAGGCCGGTGACCAGGGTGGACAGGCTCGCCGGCAGGTCCGGGGTCTCACCGAACGACTCGTAGGTGCGGCCCCACCGGTCGTTGCGGGCCACGCAGAGGCAGGGGGCGAAGTTCCAGTCCACACCGGTGCCGGTGATCTCCTCGGCGACGGCCTGGCCGATCTGCTGGACCAGTGCCGGGTCGCGGGTCGCGCCGAGGCCGATGTTGTGCGGGAAGATGGTCGCCCCGTACACGTTGTTGTGCCCGTGCACGGCGTCGACGCCGTAGATCATCGGGATGCCGAGCGGGGTGGCGAGGGCGGCGCGCTGGAAGCCGTCGTACATGTCGGCCCAGGACGTGGCGGTGTTCGGCGCGGGCGCGGAGCCGCCGCCGGAGAGGACCGAGCCCAGCCGGTACGTGGTGAGGTCGCCCGCGGTGACCGAGCCGCGCTCCGCCTGGGTCATCTGGCCGAGCTTCTCGTCGAGGGTCATCCGGGCGAGCAGGTCGGCGACGCGGGTGGCGACGGGCAGCGTCGGGTCCTGGTACGGCAGGCCGGCCGCGGTGGCCGGGGCGGGCACGGCCAGGGTGACCGCGACGAGCAGGAGGGCGAGGCCGAGCGGACGGGGGCGGTGGTGGTGACGGATCACGGGTCGCTCCTTCCCGGAGGAACGCTGAGGCCGTTCACCGGCACCCTATGCCCGCGAGCATCGACTGTGAACAATCCGTGCCGGTTCCGGAACCGCCGGGCGGGCGGGCGCCGGCGCGGGCTACCGTGGCAGGGTTCGCGCAAGATCGGCTAGAGGCGGCGAGGCATGAGCGACCACGGACACGAGCTGGCCTTCGGCGGCTTCCTCACCCCCTCGGCCGGCCGGCCCGAGCAGGTGGTGGCGCGCGCGAAGCTCTGCGAGCAGGTCGGCCTCGACCTGGTCACCTTCCAGGACCACCCCTACCAGCCGGGGTTCCTGGACACCTGGACGCTGATGTCGTTCGTGGCCGCCGCCACCAGCCGCATCACCCTCGCGGGGAACGTGCTCAACCTGCCGCTGCGGCAGCCCGTCGTGCTGGCCCGCAGCGTGGCAAGCCTGGACCTGCTCACCGGCGGCCGGGTCGAGCTGGGCCTCGGCGCCGGCGCCTTCTGGGAGGCCATCGAGGCGGTCGGCGGCCGGCGGCTCTCCCCCGGCGCGGCCGTGGACGCCCTCGACGAGGCGATCCGGGTGATCCGCGAGGTCTGGGACACCGGGCGGCGCGGCATGATCCGCGTCGAGGGCGAGCACTACCGGGTGGTCGGCGCGAAGCGCGGGCCGGCGCCGGCGCACCCGGCGGAGATCTGGGTGGGCGCGTACAAGCCGCGGATGCTGCGGCTGGTCGGGCGCGCGGCGGACGGCTGGCTGCCGTCGCTGGCGTACCTGCCGAAGGGGCCGGCGGAGCTGCCGGCGCTGAACGCGGTGATCGACGAGGCCGCCGCCGAGGCCGGCCGGGACCCCGGCGCGGTGCGGCGGCTGCTCAACGTCACCGGCGCCTTCTCCCGGTCGTCGGGTGGCTTCCTGGACGGCCCGCCCGAGCAGTGGGTGGAGGAGCTGGCCGGGCTCGCCCTGGACCACGGCATCGCCACCTTCGTCCTGGGCAGCGACGAGCCGCGGGCCATCCAGCTCTTCGCCCAGGAGGTGGCGCCCGCGGTCCGCGAGCTGGTCGCCGCGGAGCGGACCACGCCGGGCAGCCGCGCCCGCGCCGTCGAGGAGCAGCAGGCCGCCGTCGGGGCCGGCGGGTCGACCGCGCTCGCGGTCTCCCCCACCCCCGATCCGGGGGTACGGCTCAGCGCGCGCCGGCTCTGGGACGAGTCCACCCGGCCCGCGGCGCCGCCACCCCCGGCCGGGCACGTGTACACGGCCCGGGGGCAGGCCGTCGGCCAGCACCTGGTGGACGTGCACGACCACCTGCGCCAGGAGCTCACCCAGGTGCGTGACCTGCTCGAACAGGTCAAGCGCGGTGCGGTCGCCCCGGACGCCGCGCGGGCCGTGCTGAACGAGATGACCATGCGGCAGAACAACTGGACGCTCGGGGCCTACTGCGCGGCGTACTGCACGGCGGTGACCCAGCACCACGGCCTGGAGGACGCGTCGATCTTCCCGCACCTGCGCCGCGCCGACGCCGGGCTGGCGGCGGTGCTGGACCGCCTCGAGGAGGAGCACGTGGTGATCCACGGCGTGGTGGAGAGCGTCGACCGGGCGCTCGTGGACCTCATCCGGCAGCCGGGCGACTTCACCGAGCTCCAGGGTGCGGTGGACCTGCTCACCGACACCCTGCTGTCGCACCTGTCGTACGAGGAGCGGGAGATCGTCGAGCCGCTCGCCCGGCACGGCTTCTTCGCCGGCCAGCTCTGAGGGCGGTTATTCCCGGGTCCGGCGTGAGATAGCTGGCTTTTGCTTTCCTAAGTCAGCCGGGTAGCGTCGGGCCCATGACGGACTTCCTCGCGCAGCGCGACTCCTGGTCCACCGCCAACTGCTCGATCGCCGGGGCGCTCGAGGTGGTCGGCAACCGCACCACGCTGCTCCTGCTGCGCGAGGCCTCGTTCGGCACCCGGCGCTTCGACGACTTCGCCCGCCGCGTCGGCGTCAGCGAGCCGGTGGCCGCCGCCCGACTCAAGCGCCTCGTCGCCGACGGGCTGCTCGACCGGCGGCCCTACCGGGAGCCCGGGCAGCGCACCCGCGACGAGTACGTGCTCACCGACAAGGGGCGCGACCTGCTGCCGGTGCTCGCCGCCCTGCGCGAGTGGGGCGACGCGTACGCCGTCGAGGAGCCGTCGGTCCGGCTGGCCCACCACGACTGCGGCGCCGCGGTCCACGTGGCCCTGCGCTGCGCGGCCGGCCACGACGTGCCGGCCGACCAGGTGGACCTGCTCCCCGGGCCGGGCCTGCTGCCGTCCTGACCACCCACCCCTTCGCCACCCTCAGGAGCACACCATGAAGATCGCTGGAAGCACCGCCCTCGTCACCGGGGCCAACCGGGGCTTCGGCCGGCACCTCGCCGCCGAACTGCTGGCCCGGGGCGCCACCGTCTACGCCGGCGCCCGCAACCCGGACACCGTCGACCTGCCCGGCGTCACCCCGGTGCGTCTCGACATCACCGACGCCGCGTCGGTGGCGGCCGCCGCCGAGCTGGCCGGCGACGTCACCCTGCTGGTGAACAACGCCGGCGTGAGCACCGGCGCCGACCTGCTCGACGGCGACCTGGCCGAGATCCGGCTGGAGCTGGAGACCCACTACCTCGGCACGCTGTCGGTGGTGCGCGCCTTCGCGCCGACGATCGCGGCCAACGGCGGCGGCACCGTCCTGAACATCCTGTCCGCCCTGTCCTGGATCACGTTCCCGCAGGTGGGGGCGTACGGCGCGGCCAAGGCCGCCGAGTGGTCGATGACCAACGCGCTCCGCGCGCAGCTCGCCGACCGGGGCGTCCGCGTCGCCGGCCTGCACGTCGGCTACATGGACACCGACATGACCGCCCGGGTGACCGCGCCGAAGTCCGACCCCGCGGAGATCGCCCGGCTCGCCGTCGACGGCATCGAGGCCGACCGGTACGAGATCGTCGCCGACGACACCTCCCGCCAGGTCCTCGCCGGCCTGTCCGGCGGCGTCGCCGCCCTCTACCCCGGCCTGCCGTGATCCGCGGCTGACCGGCGGCACAATGACCGGATGCGACAGGGGTACGCCCACCACGCCGTCCTGGCCATGGCGCCGCACGCCGACGACGGCGCTCCCGGCGCCGCCGTCACCGTGGCCCTCTGCGGCCACTGGGACCACGAGCCGCCCTGCCCGGTGGCGGCCCACCACACCGCGACGGAGCGGGTCGGGGACGAGCTGCGTCTGCGCATCCTCTTCGCCACCGAGCCCCACCTCGAACCGCGGGTGCGGCGGGACATCGACCGGGCGTTGGGGCAGGGTGAACTCACCGGCCCGACCGGTGCGACGACCCGGTGGCGGCTGCTCCGCAGCGGGGTGCGCGAGCCGTCGCCCGACGAGGCGGCACACCCGGACCGGCTGATCCGCGGCTGACCGACCGCCGGGACGTGGCAGGACAGCCACGGCCGGCGGTCGGTCCCGTCCGGCCCGCCGGCCGTCGCCACGGGGGCAACGGCCGGCGGGCCCTCGGTCAGAGGCTGCGGGCGAGCCGGTCGGCGAGGATCCGGGTGAACCGGGCCGGGTCGGCCAGTTCCCCGCCCTCGGCGAGCAGTGCCATGCCGTACAGCAGCTCGGCGGTCTCGGTCAGAGCGCTGTTCTCGGCGCCCTGCTCGTGGGCCTTGCGCAGCCCGGTGACGAGCGGGTGGGCCGGGTTCAGCTCCAGGATCCGCTTGACCCGGGGCACCTCCTGCCCCATGGCCCGGTACATCTTCTCCAGCGTCGGCGTCATGTCGTGCGCGTCGCCCACCACGCAGGCCGGCGAGGTGGTGAGCCGGGTGGAGAGCCGGACCTCCTTGACGCTGTCGGCGAGCGCGCCGGTCATCCAGGTGAGCAGGTCGGCGTACTCCTGGCGCTCGGCCTCGGCCCGCTCCTTCTCCTCGTCGGTCTCCAGGTCGACCTGGCCCTTGGCGACCGAGCGCAGCGTCTTCCCGTCGTACGCGCCGACGCGCTCGACCCACACCTCGTCGACCGGGTCGGTGAGGATGAGCACCTCGTAGCCCCTGGCGCGGAACGCCTCCAGGTGCGGGGAGTTCTCGATGGTGGCCCGGTTCTCGCCGGTGGCGTAGTAGATCTCGGTCTGGCCGTCCTTCATCCGCTCGACGTAGTCGCGCAGCGTGGTCAGCTCGGCCGGGTCGTGGGTGCTGGCGGCGCGGACCAGGTCCAGCAGCGCCTCGGTGTTGTCCGGGTCCTCCAGCAGCCCCTCCTTGACCACCGCGCCGAACTCGCCCCAGAAGGTGCGGTACGACTCGGTGGAGAGGTCCTTGAGGGTGGCCAGGACCTTCTTGACCAGGCGGCGGCGCACGGCGCGGATCTGCCGGTCCTGCTGGAGGATCTCCCGGGAGATGTTCAGCGACAGGTCGTGCGCGTCCACCACGCCCTTGACGAAGCGCAGGTAGTTGGGCATCAGCGCGTCGCAGTCGTCCATGATGAACACGCGCTTGACGTAGAGCTGCACGCCCCGGCGGCCCTGCGGGGAGAACAGGTCGAGCGGGGCGTGCGAGGGCAGGAAGAGCAGCGCCTCGTACTCGAAGGTGCCCTCGCCGCGCATGTGGATGGTCTCCAGCGGGTCGGCCCAGTCGTGCGCGACGTGCCGGTAGAACTCCTTGTACTCGGCCTCGTCGACCTCGTCCCTGGCCCGCGCCCAGAGCGCCTTCATCGAGTTGAGGGTCTGCTCCTCGCGGGTGGTGGCGCCGTCCTCGCCCGGCTTCTCCACGGTCATCCGGATCGGCCAGGCGATGAAGTCGGAGTAGCGCTTGACGATCTCGCGGATGGTCCACTCGGCCGTGTAGTCGTGCAGGTTGTCCTCGTCGTCGGCCGGCTTGAGGTGCAGGGTGACGGCGGTGCCCTGCGGCGCGTCGTCGACCGCCTCGATGGAATAGGTGCCCTCGCCGGTGGACTCCCAGCGGGTGCCGCCGGCCTGCCCGGCGCGGCGGGTCAGCAGGGTGACCTTGTCGGCGACCATGAAGGTGGCGTAGAACCCGACGCCGAACTGCCCGATCAGCTCCTGCGAGGCGGCGGCGTCCTTCGTCTCGCGCAGCGTACGCAGCAGCTCGGCCGTTCCGGACTTGGCGATCGTGCCGATGAGCCCGACCACCTCGTCGCGGGACATGCCGATCCCGTTGTCCCGCACGGTCAGCGTGCGGTCGTCCTTGTCGACCTCGATCTCGATGTGCAGGTCGGCGGTGTCGACCTGGAGGTCCTTGTCGACAAGCGACTCCAGGCGCAGCTTGTCCAGCGCGTCGGAGGCGTTCGAGATCAGTTCGCGCAGGAAGACGTCCTTGTTCGAGTAGATCGAGTGCACCATCAGCTGGAGCAGCTGACGGGCCTCGGCCTGGAACTCCAACGTCTCTACCCGGTCGCTCACACCGACTCCCTTCCACTTCGCGGGCCTTCCGGCGGAAAGGATACGAGGCGTGCGCGCGCGGCCACCGGAGGGTGGTCGGTCGGATCTGGTCCAACCAGTTGACGTGTTGATGTGTGCGGGGCCACACTGCTGCCCATGGCCTTCGCCCCGGTCCCCCGCGCCTCGGTCTCCGACCACGTCTTCGGCCAGCTCCGCGACGCCATCGTGAGCGGTCGCTACCAGCCGGAGGAGACGCTGCCCGGCGAGCGCGAGCTGGCCGCCACGTTCGAGGTGAACCGGCACGCGGTCCGGGAGGCCCTGCGCCGGCTCCAGCAACTCGGCCTGGTCCGGGTCAGCCAGGGCGGCGCCACCCGGGTGCTCGACTGGCGGGTGCACGCCGGGCTGGACCTGGCACTGTCGCTGGCGCGCTCCGGTGACGTACTCCCGGTCGAGACGCTGGTCCGCGACATGCTGGAGATGCGGGCCTGCGTCGGGATCGACGCGGCCCGGCTCTGCGCCGAGCGCGGCGACCCGGAGGTCACCGCCGCGCTGGTCCGGGCGGCCGACGAGTACGGCGCGCTCGCCCCCGACCTGGACCGGATGAACGAGGCCAACATCGCGATCTGGTGGCTGATCGTCCGGGGCAGCGGCAACACCGCCTACCTGCTGGCGTTCAACAGCCTGGTGGCCGGCACCTTCGCCGTGGGCGACGTCCCCCCGGACGCCCGGGCCGCCGAACTGCTCGACGTGGCCGGCCACCGCCGGCTCGCCGCCGCCATCGCGGCCGGCCAGGGCACGGCGGCCGCCCGGCACGCCCGGGCCCTGCTGACCGCCCCGGTCACCACCCCCACCACCCCCGCCACCCGAAGGGAAGCCCGAGCATGATCCCCGCCGTGCTCTACGCCGTCCCGGCGTTCCTGCTCCTGATCATCATCGAGGCGGTCTCCTACCGGTTCCTCCCCGACGACGACGAACGCGGCTACGAGCTGCGCGACACCACCACCAGCCTTTCCATGGGGCTCGGCAGCCAGATCATCGGCTTCCCCTGGAAGCTGCTCACCGTCGGCGTCTACGCCGCGCTGTGGACGGTCGCGCCGGTGCACCTCTCCCCCGGCCACTGGTGGACCTGGGTGATCGTCTTCTTCGCCGACGACTTCGCGTACTACTGGTTCCACCGGCTGCACCACGAGGTCCGGGTGCTCTGGGCCAGCCACGTGGTGCACCACTCCAGCGTCTACTACAACCTCTCCACCGCGCTGCGGCAGAGCTGGACGCCGATGACCTCGCTGCCGTTCTGGCTGCCGCTGGCGCTGCTCGGCATCCCGCCGTGGATGATCTTCCTCCAGCAGTCGGTCAGTCTGCTCTACCAGTTCTTCCTGCACACCGAGCGGGTCGGCGTGCTGGCGCGGCCCATCGAGTTCGTCTTCAACACGCCCTCGCACCACCGGGTGCACCACGGCTCGAACGCCGAGTACCTGGACCGCAACTACGGCGGCATCCTCATCGTCTGGGACCGGCTCTTCGGCTCCTTCGAACCCGAGCGGGCCCCGGCCCGGTACGGGCTCACGAAGAACATCCAGACCTTCAACCCGCTGCGGGTGGCCACCCACGAGTTCGCCGCGATCTGGTCCGACGTCCGGCACGCCACCTCGTGGCGGCAGCGGCTCGGCTACCTGTTCGGCCGTCCCGGCTGGCAGCCGGCCCGGTGAGGCGCCCCTGGCTGGCCCTGTTCGGGGTCGTCGCCCTGGTCGAACTGGTGGGGGTCGCGCTCGACTCGACGCCGACGCAGTGGCTGGCCAAGCCGCTGCTGGCGCCGCTGCTGCTGGCGTACCTGTGGGAGCGGCGACGCCGGGTGGACCCGGTGGCCGTGGGCCTGGTCGCCGCCACGGCGGGGGACGTGGCCCTGCTCGTGCCGGGACAGGCCGCGTTCCTCGCGGGCATGGGGTGCTTCCTGGTCACCCAGGTCGCCTTCCTCACCGCCTTCCTGCGCCACCGCCGGCCGCCGGTGGCGGCCCTGGTCGGCTACCTGGTGACCTGGGCCGGGGCGAACGCGCTGCTCTGGGGTTCGCTGGGTGCGCTGCGGCTGCCGGTGCTCGGCTACAGCCTGGCGCTGTCCCTGATGGCCGCCGCCGCGGCCGGGGTGTCCCGGCGCACGGCGGCCGGCGGGGCGCTCTTCCTCGTCTCCGACCTGCTGATCGGCGTGGGCGCGGCGGGCAGCGACTTCCCGGGCCGGGACCTGCTGGTCATGGCCACCTACGCGGCGGCCCTTCTGCTGATCACCACGGGCTGGGTCGCCGCCACCGCGGGACGGCACGCCCGGCCTCCCTCACCCGCCGAGGCCGCGCAACCGGTCTCCTGATCGACCACCGACCGCGGTGAGGCGGTGTCCGGCTCCCGGACACCGCCTCCTGCGCGGCATCTGTGACAGGAGTTCGGCGTTGACGGCCGATCACCTCGTACCGGTGCGGCTCGTGCCTACGTGTCGGCTCTTTTTCGTTCCTGTTCGGCCGCCGCCCTTCCGGCGAGCTGGTCATCGATTTGACCGGCCTGGCTGGGCGCGGGTCGGGGCCGCGGTCGGGTTGGTCTCGGGAGAGCCTTGGCGGGCGAGAGTGAGGCTGGTCAAAGTGGTGATCGCCATCGCAGCTAATCCGACCAGCGCTGCCGTGGTGTAGGCGCCGTCGTTCGGGAAGAGATGGCCGCTGTCGGTGCCGGCGGCCAGGACCAGGCCGCCCATGGCGCTGCCCAGGGAGTACCCGACGCTACGGACGACATAGTTGAAGCTCATGGCGCTCGACGTCTCGCTCTTGGGGGTGACGGCCAGGATGACGCCGGGCATGGCGGCTGAGAAGCTGCCGACACCGAAGCCCAGCACGCCCATTGCTGTGAACAGTTCGGCCAGGTTCGACCGGGCCGCTGCAAACAGGACGAACCCGCCACCGACGACGACGGCGCTGCCGGCCAGGAGCAAGGGGCCCTCGATCCGTTCGCGAACCCGCGGCGTGAGCCTGCCGGCGACGAACCCCAGCACGGAGAACGGGACCAGGACGAGCCCGGCGACGAAGGTGGTCAGCCCGAAGCCGTAGCCGGCGCTGTGCGGCGTCTGCGCGTACCGGGTGATGAGCGTGAGCAGGAGGTACATGCCGATCCCGGCGACGAACATGGCGATGTTCGCCCCGGCGACCGCCGGGTGCCGCATCGCCCGGACATCGACCAGGGGCGTCTTACTGCGCAACTCGGAGGCAGCCCAGACGCAGAGCAGGAGCATGGCAACGATGGCGAGGACCACCGCCACGGCGAGGTGATCGCTCCACAGGCTCGTCTGGCCTGCGAGGAACAGGACGAGGAACAGTCCACCCGCCAGGATCAGCGCGCCCGCCACATCCACGTGAGCGGAGCGGCCTTCGGGAGCTACGGGTATGGAGCGCCACGCGGTCAGCAGCGCGACAGCGGTGACCAACAGACCGAGGCCATAGGCGGCCCGCACGCCGCCGAACTCGGTGAGGAGCGCGGCGAGCGGGTACCCGACGCCGGCCCCGATGATGGAGACCACCGAGATCAGGGCGATCGTGGCCGCGCCGCGCTCCTCGGGGAGGTGGTCGCGGGCCACGCCCATCATCAGCGCCGTCAGACCGAGCCCGACGCCTTGGGCGGCCCTACCGACGAGCAGCCACGCGAACGGCAGTGGTAGCACGGTGAGCGCGCTGCCGGCGACGACGACCGCGAGCGTGGCGAGAATGGTGGCTCGTCGGTGTGGGCCGGCTCCGAGCCGGCCCAGGACGGGCGTGGCGACGGCGCCGCTGAGCAGCGCGATGGTCAGCGTCCACTGTGCGCTGTCGAGTGCGACGTGGAACGTGGTCGCCACGCTGGTGATCAGCGGCGTCCCGAGGCTGGCGACTGCCGCCACGACCAGGGCAATGAACATCAGGGAGGGGACCAGCAGCCGCGCCTCGGAGTGCTCCGGGGCGGTGCTCATCGGTTGGTCCCGGTCGTGACGTGGTCTACGGTGGCCCCGCCGAGTGAGCACCCCGTCATTGCTTCGATCCTTCTCGATCTTCGCTGTCGAGTTCTGCCAGGTGTTGCAGCGCCGGAAGGGCTGCCGCCAAGGCCTCGACCTCGGTGTCAGTGAGTTTGTCGATCAGCCCTGCAAATGCCTGGACGCCCGCCCGGCGCCGCGCCCGGACGTAAGACGTGCCGGCCTCGGTCAGACACACCAACGTGACCCGTTTGTCGGACGGGTCACCTCTCCGCTCGACCAGCCCGGATTCCTCCATCACGCGAACCAGGACAGTCATCGCGGGCTGGGTGACACCGGCAATCGCGGCCAAATCGGTGATCCGTCGTGGGCCAGTCCTGTCCAGGGTGGCCAGGGTGGCAGCGGACGTGAGGCTCATGTCCCGGGGAAGACGCCTCACGGCCCTGGTAGCCAGTCCGTAGAGAACCGACCCGATTGCAGTGGAAGCGCGACGAGTGGCGTCCTGACGGCCCATGCCTGAAGCATAGCGCTTTTATATGAATGCTTTATGCATCTCCCCGGTCTGGGCTCAAACCCGGGTCCGGCACTCAGCGCGGGAAGCCGACCGGAACCGCTCGGGGCGTTCACACCTTGTCGTTCCCGGCCGTGATTAGGCGGTCGCCTCGCGGGCGAGGGCCCGCGTCACCACCGTGAGGTCGTCGCCGCCGAGGCCCTGCTCGACCGCGTGCCGCCACTCGCCGGCCAGCGCCTCGGCGGCCGGGAACCGGCCGGCCGGCACCTCGCGCAGCGCGAGGTCCACGTCCTTGAGCGCCAGGTCCAGGGAGTACTGCGTCGTGTAGTCGTCCCCGGCGATGCGGTCCAGCTTCTCGGCGGCCCAGGGCGACACGAGCGGGCTGCCGCGCAGGGCCCCGTGCACTGTGTCGCGGTCCAGGCCCAGCGCGTCGCCGAGGGCGACCGCCGCGGCGAGCCCCTCGTTCACGAAGGCGAGCAGCAGGTTGTTGACCAGCTTCAGCCGCGACCCGGCGCCGACCGGCCCCACCCAGACGGTCTTCTGCCCGACCGCGTCGAATACGGGCGCCACCCGGTCCCGCACCTGCTCGGGGCCGGAGGCGAGGACGACGAGCCGGCCCTGTTCGGCCGGGCCCCGGCTGCCGGCCACCGGCGCGTCCACCAGGGTCACCCCGGGGCGCTCGGCGCGGACCAGCTCGGCCAGGCGCCCGGTCTCGGTCACCCCGATGGTGCTCATCTGCGCCCAGACCGCGCCGTCCGGCAGGGCGGCCAGCATTCCCTGGTCGACGGCGATGGCCCGCACCGCGGCCGCGTCGGTCACCATGGTCACCACCACGTCGGCACGTCGTGCCGCGTCGGCCGGGTCGGCGGCGACCTCGGCGCCCCGCTCGCCGAGCGCGCGGGCCGGCTCCGGGTGCCGGTTCCACACCACCGTGGTCAGCCCGGCCCGGACCAGGTTCGCCGCCATCGGCGCGCCCATGCCGCCGAGCCCGAGCACCGCCACCCGCGTCATCCGCCGCTCCCCCACCTCGCCTACCGGGCAGCCTAGGCGCGCCGGAGACGGGGAGCATCCCGATCGCGGACACCGGCCCGTCGGTCCATCCGCGGAACGGCGCCGGGCCGGAGCGGATAGAGTCCCGGAGCAGACGGCCCGCCACCCCCTGGGTAGACCTGTCGGGAGCGGTGTGGTCATGCGTCGACGGCCCGGCGAGCAGCTGCGGGACCGGCTGCGCCGCCGGGACCCGGGCTACCGCCTGGTCCGCCGGGCGGCCCGGCTGACGGTCGTCGCCTCGCTCGTCTTCTACGGCTGCCGCTACGGCCTGGGCGACGTCACCCTCGCCACGTACGCCCTCTTCGGCACGGTCGCCACGGGCAGTTTCGCCCAGCTGCCGGGGAGGCCCGCGGAGCGGGCGCGGACCCTGCTGGCGGCCCTTCCGGTGGCCTGGTCGCTCGTGGCGGTCGGCACCGTGCTGGCGGTCAGCACCGCGGCGGCGTCCGCCGGGATGCTCGTCGTCGGGTTCGCCGTGGCGTTCGCCGGGGTCGGCGGCCCGCGCCTGGTCGGGCTGGCCAACGCGCTCCAGCTCTTCTACATCCTGGCCTGCTTCCCGCCGTACCGGCCCGACTCCCTCCCGGCCCGGCTGGCCGGCGTCACGCTGGGCGTCGTCCTGGTCGCGCTCGCCGAGGTGTCGCTCTGGCCGGACCCGGCGCCGGTCGGCTTCCCGCAGTGCCTCGCCGCGGCGGCGGGCGGCCTCGCCGACCTCGCCGACGCGCTGGCGGACGTGCTGGCCGGCCGGCCGGGCGCGGCGGAGGAGGCGGGCCGGCGGCAGGCCCGGGCGGCGGGGCTGGTCGACGGGGTGCGGATGTCACGGCTGCCCGTGACGGCCCGGCCCATCTCGGCCGGTCGCCGCGACCGGGCCTGGCGGGACGCGGCGGCGGCCGTCCAGGAGGTGCTGGCGGTCGCCGAGTCCCTCACGTCCCGGCCGGACCTGCGGGGCAGCGGGGACGCCGACGTGGCGGGTGTGCTCCGGCGGTGCGCGGCGTCGCTCCGCCGCGCCGCCGACGTCGCGGTGCGCCGCCCGGGTGCGGTGGCCGTCGACGAGCCGGAGCGTGCCGCCGCGCTGCCGCCGTCCTGGCGGGCGGCCGGTCCGGTCCGGCTGCGCGTGGACGCGGCGGTCCGCACGCTCGTCGACCAGGTCGGGACGTTCGCGACGGCGGTCCGGATCGCCACCGGCCCGCGGGGACGGCACGGCCCGCGGCCACCCGGGCCGGGTCCCGACCTCTTCTGGTACGCCGGGCGCAGCGCGTGGTCGCTGTACCGGCAGCAGTTCCGGACGCACCTGACCCCGCGGTCGGTGTACCTGGAGGGAGCGGTCCGGCTCGCCGTGGCCCTGGCGGCCGCCCGGGTGATCGCCGGGGTGGTCAACCTGCAACACGGCTTCTGGGTGCTCCTGGCGACGCTCAGCCTGATGCGGGCCTCCGCCTCGGACACCCGGACCACCCTGCGTCCGGCGCTCGTCGGCACCCTCGCCGGGGGCGCGGCCGGCGGCCTGCTGCTGCTCGTCTCGCCCGAACGGCAGGCGTACGCCGCCCTGCTGCCGCTGGCGCTGGTGCTGGCCTTCGGCGTCGGTCCGCTGCTCGGCCTGGGCTGGGCGCAGGCGCTGCTCACCCTGCTGCTCATCGTCGTGTTCGCCCAGCTCGACCCCGCGTCCTGGCAACTGGCCGGCGCCCGGGTGGTGGACGTGGCGGTCGGCGCCGTGGTGGGCGTCCTCGCCGGCCTGCTGCTCTGGCCGCGGGGCAGCGGCGGGGAGCTGCGCCGCAACGCGGGCGCGTACCTCGTGGCGAGCGGGCGGTCCGTCGAGCGGATCGTCGAGGCGCTCGCGGGCACGGCGGACCCGCGTGGCGCGGTCGACGCGGCCCGCCGGGCGGAGGCCCTCGCCACCGCGTCGCTGGTCCAGTACCACGCGGAGCGCCACGACCCCCGGCTGTCGCACGTCGACTGGGACGCGGTGCTGGCGGCCGCGCACCGGGCCAGCCACGGCGGACAGGCACTGCTCGCCGACCGCCGGCCCGGGGCGCTGGCCCCGTGGCCCGGCCCGGCCGCCGCGCTGGCCGCCCGCGCCACCCGGCTGTGCGAGGGCTACGCCGACCTGGGCCGCCAGGTGTCGCGGGGACGGGTCGACCGGCCGCCCGCGCCGGCCGACGCCGCCGGGGACGTCGCCCGGCAGGTGCACGGGCTGGTCCGCGACGGCGAGGACCGGCCGGGCGTGCTGGCCCTGGTGGAGGTCGACGGCTGGCTCGCCGACCTCGACGGGCACCTCCGCCGCGCGGCCGCCACACCGCCGTGACCCCGGCGCGGCCGCCACCGGCGGGTATCCTGCTCGGCGTCGGACCAGCGGGGAGGTGGGGCGTGACCAGGGAGACCGGGCGCAAGCTCGTCGCCTCCAACAAGAAGGCACGGCACGACTACACGATCCTGAAGACGTACGAGGCCGGGATCGTGCTGGCCGGCACCGAGGTGAAGTCGCTGCGCGAGGGGCGGGTGTCGCTGGTCGACGCGTTCGCCCAGGAGCGCGACGGCGAGATCATGCTGTACGGCCTGCACATCGCCGAGTACGGCTTCGGCACCTGGACCAACCACCAGCCCCGACGCACGCGCAAGCTGCTGCTGAACCGGGTCGAGATCGCCCGGATCCTGGAGAAGCTGCGTGACGGCGGGGTCACCCTGGTGCCGCTGTCGATGTACTTCGCCAACGGCTGGGCCAAGGTCGAGCTGGGCCTCGCCCGGGGCCGCCGGTCGTACGACAAGCGCCAGGCGCTCGCCGAGCGCGACGCCAACCGGGAGATCGCCCGCGAGCTGGGCCGTCGCCTCAAGGGCCGCCGCCCCGCGTGAACCCACCCCCGCCCACCCGGCGGCCCCACGTACAAGGCTTCTTGTACATGATGTGTTGTGGGTCTAGGGTGACGGCATGGCGGACGAGCCGAGCACCCTGCACCTGACCGACCCGAGGGCCATGCGGGCCCTGGCCCACCCGACCCGGATCCGGCTCCTCGGCGAGCTGCGCATCCGCGGCCCGCAGACCGTGGGCATGCTCAGCGCCGTCACCGGCGAGGCGGTCGGCTCGGTCAGCTACCACCTGGGCAAGCTGGCCGAGCACGGTTTCGTGCGGGAGGCACCCGAGCTGGCCCGCAACCGCCGGGAGCGGTGGTGGCGGGCCGCGCACGCGCGCACCGACTGGGAACCGGTGGACCTGCTCGACGACCCGGAGCGACGGCTCGCCTCCGACCTGCTGCGCCGGGCCGTCCTCCAGCGCTACGTGGAACGGTTCGAGGCCTACCTCGACGCCGAGGCCACCCTCGACCCGGCGTGGGTCCGCGGCACCACCAGCAGCGACAGCTTCCTGCACCTGACCCCCGACGAGCTGGTGGAGCTGCGCCGCGACCTGTCCGAGCTGGGCGCCCGCTGGCAGGCGCGCAGCAGCCCCGACCGGCCGGACGCGCGGACCGTCACGCTGATCTGGCAGGCGTACCGGGGGCCGCAGTGAGCCGCCGGTGGGGGCCGCTGGCCGGGCTGCTGGCCGCGCACACGGTCTCGCTCACGGGCAACATGCTCACCCTGATCGCGCTGCCGCTGTACGTGCTGGCCGAGACGGGCTCCCCCGCCGCCACCGGGCTGGCCGGCGCGTTCGCCACCGCCCCGGTGGTGCTGGGCGGCGCCTTCGGTGGCGTGCTGGTCGACCGGATCGGCTACCGCCGGGCCAGCGTGCTGGCCGACCTGGTCTCCGGCGTGACGGTCGCCGCCGTACCGCTGCTGCACGCCACGGTGGGGCTGCCGTTCCCGGCGCTGCTCGGCCTGGTCTTCGTGAGCGGACTGCTCGACACTCCAGGCCAGACGGCCCGCATCGCGCTGCTGCCCGAGGCGGCGACCGCCGCCGGTGTGCCGATCGAGCGGGCGATCGGCTGGTTCGAGGCCACCGAACGGGGGTCCCGCCTGATCGGCGCGCCGGTGGCCGGTCTGCTGGTCAGCGCGCTGGGCGCGCTGCCGGTGCTGGCCGTCGACGCGGTGACGTTCGCCGTCTCGGCGCTGGCCGTGGCGGTCCTCGTGCCGGCGAGCCTGCGGCCGTCCGCCGCTGCGGACGCTCCCTCGGCCGGCTACTGGCGGGACTTCGCGGCGGGGCTGCGTTTCCTGGCCCGCGAGCCGCTGCTGCGCGCCATGGTGCTGCTCGTGCTGGTCACCAACCTGTTCGACGCGACCAAGAGCAACGTGCTGATGCCAGTCGTCGCCGCGCGGGACCTCGGCGGCGCGGCGGCGTTCGGCCTGCTCGTCGGCGCCATGGGCGGCGGCGCCCTGGTCGGCTCGCTGGTGTTCAGCGCCATCGGGCACCGGCTGCCCCGCCGCGCCACCTTCGTCACCGCCTTCGCCGTCGCCGGCGCGCCGCCCTTCTGGGCCCTTGCCGCCGCCCCGCCGCTACCGGTGATCGCGGCGGTCTGCGTGGTGTCCGGCCTCGCCGCCGGCGCGATCAACCCGCTCATCGGCGCGGTGAAGCTGGAGCGGGTGCCGGCCACCATGCGGGCCCGGGTGTACGGGGTGATCGGCGCGGGCGCCTGGGCGGCCATGCCGGTGGGCGCGCTCGGCGCCGGGCTGGCCGCCGACCGCTTCGGCACCACCGCGACCCTGGTCGCCGTCGGCGCCGGCTACCTGCTGGTGGTGCTCACCCCGCTGCTCGGCGGCCCGTGGCGGGACCTGCGCCGACCGGCGCCGGCAGAGCAGCCAGAGCCGGCCCGGTCCCCCACGCCCGTCGCGACCGGAGCGGAGTGACCGCGGCCGTGTAGCCGGCCGGAACCGCCGCCGTGTAGTTCTCCGGGCCGGCCGGAACCGCAGCCCCGCAACCGTCGGCCTGGGCCGGGACCGCGAGCGGCCGGCCGGCCCGGAGGTCCGACGCCGGGTCCCCGGACGGGGCTCGGGCTGGAGCGGACGGCACGCCGGTCTCCCCGATGACCGCTCGTCCGGGGAGACCGGCGTGGCGCGTCAGGCGGCGACGCGGGCCAGCAGCGTGAACGCGCGGACCGGGTCGCCGGTGAGCTGGGCGTGGTCGGCGTCGGCGATCAGCGCCGCCCAGTTCGCCGGCGCGCTGCCCCGCACCACGGCGGCCTGGGCGGCGTCCCGGGCCACCCCGAGGATCGCCTCGACCAGCGGGGCGTCCCGGTGGTCGGCGCCGAGCTGCCGCCCGAGCCGGTCCAGCACCCGGGGAGCGTCCCGCAGCGAGCCGTCCGCGTTCCAGTTCGGCCCGGCGAGAGCGGCCCGCACCTGCGGCCGGTCGACGGCGACCGCGGCCAGCCGGTCCCGGCTGGGGTCGGTGCGCAGGCCCCAGCCGAACGGGAACAGCGGCCGGTAGTCGGCGTCGCCCACGTTGACCGGCACCTGCGTCTCGTCCCGCGGCCAGCTCACCGGCAGCCGGCCGGTGAACGGACGGCGGCCGAAGAGCACGTCGGCCACGCCGGCGCCCTCGCTGCCCGGCAGCCAGGAGGCCACCAGGGCGTCGATCTCGCCGAGCTGGTCGGTGAGCACCTGCGGGCGGCCGGAGACCACGAGGACCACGCAGGTCGGCAGCGCCGCGCAGACCTTGTCGACGACCGCCCGGTCGGCGGGCTGGAGCCGGAGCGACTTCTCCTCCTGCTGCGGCGCGCTGCACCAGCCGCACTCGGGCCCGCCGACGTCGCCGTAGCCCTCCGCGTACGGGGTCTCGCCGACCACCACGACGCCGACATCCGCCCCGTCGGTGGGGGCCGAGGCGTCGGCGCTGTACGTGATCCGGGCGCCCGGGGCGACCTGGCGGATGCCGTCCAGGACGGAGGTGCCGGGGACGGCGTCGGCGCCGGAGACGCCCTGCCAGGTGACCGTCCAGCCGCCGGCCTGGTTGCCGAGGTCGTCGGCGTTGCGGCCGGCCACGTAGAGCGCGGCGTCCCGGCGCAGCGGGAGGGCCCGCCCGCTGTTCTTCAGCAGCACCTGGGACTTCGCGACCGCCTCGCGGCCGATTGCCCGGTGTGCCGCGCTGCCGACCTGGTCGACGTTGTCGGCGGAGGCGTACGGGTGCTCGAAGAGGCCCAGCTCGAACTTCTTGGTGAGGATCCGCCGCACCGCGTCGTCGATCCGCGCCATGGGCACCCGCCCGGCGGTCACCTCGGCCAGCAGCAACTGCTCGAACTGCTCGGCGTTGTACGGCTCCATGAACATGTCGGTGCCGGCGTTGACCCCGACCCGGACCTTGTACGCGGTCAGCCCGCCGTTGGTCGGCTCGGCCGGGTCGGGAATCTGGTGGATGCCCTCCCAGTCGGAGACCAGGAAGCCGTCGAAGCCCAGCCGACCCTTGAGCACGTCGGTGATCAGCTCGCGGTGGGCGTGCATCTTGGTCGGGTTGCCGAGCCCGTCCTCGGTCCAGTCCACACTGGAGAAGGAGGGCATGACGCTGCCCACCCGGTGGGCCCGCACGGCCGGCAGGTAGGGGGTGAGGTCCACCCGGGCGAAGTGCTCCCGGTCGGTGACGGTGACTCCCTGGTCGATCGGGTACTTCTGCTCCCACCAGGGCTTGCCCTCGTTGGCGGCGGCGACGGCCTCGTCGTAGTCGGTGTCGCCGTCGCCGGCGTAGTGCTTGGCGGTGGCGAGCACCCGGTCGTCGTCGTCGAGTCGGCCGGGCCGGCCCTGGAGGCCGTCGATGACGGTCTCCATCGACACCACGAGCGCCGGGTCCTCGCCGAAGCTCTCGTAGCTGCGGCCCCACCGCTCGTCCCGGGAGACGCAGAGGCAGGGCGCGAAGTTCCACGGGATGCCGGTGGCGCGTACCTCGGCGGCGGTGGCGTGGCCGACCCGCTCGACAAGCTTCGGGTCGCGGGTGGCGCCGAGCCCGACGTTGTGCGGGAAGACGGTGGCGCCGACGACGTTGCCGTGGCCGTGCACGGCGTCGATGCCGTAGATCAGCGGGATCTGGAGGCGGGTGCCGAGCGCCTGCGCCTGGAGTCCGTTGACCATCTCGACCCAGGCTGCCGGGGTGTTGCTGGCCGGGGTGGAGCCGCCGCCGGAGAGCACCGAGCCGAGCTGCCAGCGGGCGACGGCGGTCGGGTCGTCGACGACCGCCGCCCGCTCGGCCTGCGTCATCTGGCCGATCTTCTCGGCCAGGGTCATCCGGCCCAGCAGGTCGGCGACGCGTCGCCGCACCGGCAGCCGGGGATCGAGGTACGGCAGGCCGTGCGCGGCGACCACGACGGTGGGCCGGGCCGCGACGGTGGCCCCGTCGGCGGCGAGGGTCAGCGGCACCGTCTCGGCGGTCTCCGCCGCGCCGTCCGCGCGCACGGCGACCTCGACCGGGCGGGTGGCTCCGGACGGGGTGCCCGCCGGGAAGGTGAGGGCGCCGGAGGCGGCGGCGTAGTCGACGCCGGGGGTCGCGGTGCCGGCGCCGGTGGCCCAGCGCACGGTGACCGGGGCGGCCAGGGGCCGGCCGTCGGAGGTGGACACCGCGAGGTCCACCGGCACCCGGCTCCCCTCGGCCGCCGCGTACACCGACCGGCCGGCGGTGACGGTGACCGTGCGGGGGTCGGCGGCCGCCGCGGGCAGGGCCGGCAGCAGGGCCACCACGAGGGCGCCGGCCCCGGCGAGGGTCACAGGTCTGGGCAGTCTCATCTCGCGCCTCCCCTGGGACCGGTCGCCCGGCACCCCGTCGGCCCCGGGGCCGCCCACGTCCCGGTTCCGGATCCTCCCGAACCGCATCGCGTTACGTCAATATTTTTCGGCCGGTTCCGGAACCGCGCACCGGACCCGGGAAGCGCTCTCTTGACAGCTCCGCACTTCGTTCATAGCTTCATCGAAGTCTATCTTTATGGTTTGTTTACAGCAGGGAGGCTTCCGTGCGCAGCATCCGCACCCTCGCCGCCGTGGCCCTCGCGGCCGTGGGCCTCACGGCCGCGCTCACCACCGTCACCGGCACCCCCGCCGTGGCCGGGCCCGGCGCCGTGACCTGGTCCGACGACTTCACCGGCCCGGCCGGCGCGGCTCCCGACGGGAGCAAGTGGCGGTACGACACCGGCGGCAGCGGCTGGGGCAACAACGAGCTGGAGTACTACACCAACAGCACCCGCAACGCGGCCCTCGACGGCAACGGCAACCTGGTCATCACCGCCCGCAAGGAGAACCCCGCCGGCTACTCCTGCTGGTACGGCAGCTGCCAGTACACCTCGGCCCGGCTGCTCACCAACGGCACGTTCAGCCAGGCGTACGGCCGTTTCGAGGCGCGCATCAAGATCCCGCGCGGGCAGGGGCTCTGGCCCGCGTTCTGGATGCTCGGCAGCGACATCGCCACCAACCCCTGGCCGAACAGCGGCGAGATCGACATCATGGAGAACGTCGGGAACCAGCCGTCCACCGTGTACGGCACGCTCCACGGCCCCGGCTATTCCGGCGGCAACGGCCTGGGCGGCTCCACCTCGCTGCCGAACGGCCAGGCCCTCGCCGACGCGTTCCACACCTACACCGTCGACTGGGCGCCCGACTCGATCACCTGGTACCTGGACGGTGTGGCGTACTCCCGCAAGACCCCGGCCGACGCGGGCAGCAACCGGTGGGTCTTCGACCACCCGTTCTTCATGATCATGAACGTCGCGGTCGGCGGCAACTGGCCCGGCTCCCCCGACGCCAGCACCACCTTCCCGCAGACCATGACGATCGACTACGTCCGGGTCCAGGCCTGGGACAACGGCGGCGGCTCCACCACCGGCGGTCCGATCACCGGGTACGGCAACAAGTGCGTCGACGTCGCCTCCGCCAGCACCGCCAACGGCACCCCGGTCCAGCTCTGGACCTGCAACGGCACCGCCGCCCAGCGGTGGACCTGGAACGCCGACGGCTCCGTGCGGGCGCTCGGCAAGTGCATGGACGTGGCCGGCGGGTCGACCGCCAACGGCGCGAAGGTGCAGCTCTACGACTGCAACGGCACCGGCGCCCAGCGGTGGACCTTCACGGCCACCGGCGACATCGTGAACCCGCAGTCCAACAAGTGCCTGGACGCCACCGGCGTCAGCTCCGCCGACGGCACCCGCCTGCAGATCTGGGACTGCACCGGCGGCGCGAACCAGAAGTGGCGCCGCTGACCGCGACCGCCCCTGCACAGGAGTGACAGCGGGGCGGACGGCACGGACCCGTCCGCCCCGGTGTCGCCGCGACCGCCGCCGGTCCGTGCGCCGCCGTCCTACCGGTCGAGGGGTTCGATGACCTGTTTGCGGGCGTGCTGATAGATGACCGAGCTGCGGAACCCGACGATCTCGCGGCGTCCGCTGAACTTGTCCATGAGGAAGGCGTGCAGGCTGTCCACGCCGGGCACGGCCACGTGGACCAGGAAGTCGTCGCCGCCCGCCACCACGAACACCGACACCACCTCGGGCAGGCTCATCGCGTACTTCTTGAAGCCGTCGATGACGGTGCGGCTCAGCGGGCGGACCTGCACGTGCAACAGGGCCTGCACGCCGCGGTTGAGGGCGGCGAGGCTGATCTCGGCGTGGTAACCGGTGATCACGCCGCGTTCCCGTAGCGCGCGCACGCGCTCCAGGCAGGTCGACGGCGCGATGCCCACGGCGCGGGCCAGTTCGCGGTTGGTCTGCCGCGCATGTGTCTGGAGATGCTGGATGATCGCCGTATCAAGTTCGTCCACGATCAAAATCGTGGCATATTCTCCGAACGACGTTCGGTGTGACCCGGCGACGGCCGCCCACCTGCCTACTGTCGACCCTGTTCCGGCAGGCGGATGACAGGAGGAGCCATCGTGGTGACGGCCGAGGTCGACAGCGGGTCCATGCACGAACACGTCGTCGTCAGGCGGGGCACCCGGTCCGGCCTGCCGATCATCGTCGCGGTCCACTCCACCGCGCTCGGCCAGGCCATCGGTGGTTGCCGGCTCGCGCACTACCCGCACTGGCGGGACGGCCTCACCGACGCGCTGCGGCTCTCCGCCGCGATGTCGGACAAGTGCGCACTGGCCGGGCTGCCCAACGGTGGCGGCAAGACGGTCGTCGCCCTCCCGCCGGGCCGGACACCGGACGGGGCCACCCGCCGGGCCGTATTGCACGACGTGGGCGATGTCATCGCCGATCTGGCGGGCGCCTACGCCACCGGGCCGGACGTGGGAACCGGACCGGACGACATGGTGACGATCGCCGAGCGGACGCCGTACGCGTTCTGCCGGCCGGTCGACGCCGGCGGCAGCGGCGACTCGTCCGCGCACACCGCTGTCGGGGTGCTCGCCGCGCTGCGCGCGTTGTGCGCCGAGCGGTTCGGTTCGGCCGACCTGTCCGCGCGCAGCTTCGCCGTGCTCGGCCTCGGCCGCGTCGGCGGCCACCTGCTGCGGATGCTCGCCGGCACCGGCGCGACGCTGGTCGCCGGCGACCTCGACGACAGTCGGCGCCCGCTCGCTGACGCCGCCGGCGCCGCCTGGGTCAGCCCCCAGGACTGCCTCACCGCCGACGTGGACGTCCTCGTCCCCGCCGCCCTCGGCGGCGTGCTGACCGTGGACTCGGTGCCGAAGCTGCGCTGCGCCGCGATCGCCGGACCGGCCAACAACCAGCTCGACGCCCCGGCGACCGCGGACCTGCTGCACCAGCGGAGCATCCTCTGGGCGCCGGACATCGTCGTCAGCGCGGGCGGCATCATCCACGCCACCGCCGTCGAACTGCACGGCGAGACCTCCGAGCAGGCCGCCGTCCGGGTCCGCGGCATCGCCGACACCCTCACCGGCGTCCTGCGTACCGCCCGTGCCACCGGCTCGACCCCGGCCGCCGCCGCCCGCTTCCGGGCCTGCCAGCGCATCCGGGACGGCCACCGATGACCCTTACCCGCGCCATGGCCCACGCACCCCGCGCCCTCGACCTCCGACCGATCTGGAGCATCACGGCATGAGCTTGAGCACCAAACTCGTGATCGTCGTCCACGCCGACCTGCCGGCCGCGTTGGCGGCCAACGCCGCGGCGGTGCTCGCGCTCAGCCTCGGCGGACGGCTGCCCCACCCACCGGCCACCGACGCCAAGGACGGATCCGGCGAGCGGCACGCCGGGCTGAACCCCCATCCGGTGCCCATCCTCAGCGCCACCGCGGACCAGCTCCGCGACCTGCACCGCAGGGCTCGCGCCGACGACGATCTGATCACCGTGGGCTTCAACGAGGTCGCCCGGCAGGCCCGGACCTACGACGACTACCTGGCCGCGCTCGCCGCGACGCCCGCCGACGAGATCGACTACGTCGCCGTCGCGGCGTACGGCCCGCGTAACCGGATCACCGCCCTGACGAAGCGACTCCCGCTCTACGCCGCCGACACCCCGGTCACCGCACCGCCGGACCGGACGCACCGTAGGGCAGGGCTGTTCCCCACCCCCGACGACGGCCGGTTCCACACACCCGCCAACGTCGGTGAACGGCAACTGCTGCACGACATGCTCCGAGCCCAGCGTGACACGCTCGCGCTGAAGTGCGCCGGCGTCGAGGAAGCCCTGGCCCGCCGGGCGGTGCCGCCGTCGACGCTGTCGCTTCTCGGTCTCGTCCGACACCTCGCCGACGTGGAGCGCCGCTGGTTCCGCCAGGTCCTGGCCGGGCAGGACGCGCCCCCACGGTTCTCGTCCCGGACCAACCCGGACGGCGACTTCGACGACGCGGTACCCGAGCCCACCGTCATCGCCGCCGCCCACCGGGCCTGGCACGACGAGGTCACCTTCGCCGACACGTTCATCGCCGACGCGCGCGACCTCGACGTCGAAGGTCACGACGCCTGGCGCGGCACCGTCTCGCTGCGCTGGGTTCTGGTGCACCTGATCGAGGAGTACGCCCGCCACAACGGGCACGCCGACCTGCTCCGCGAACGGATCGACGGGACGGTCGGCATGTAGCACTGCCATGATCAGGAGCATGACGCCCCTCACCCCGGACCCCATCCGCACCGAGCGGCTGCTCCTCCTGCCGCTGCTCGTGGAGCACGCCGAGGAGATGGCCGCCGCGCTGGCCGACCCGCGGTTGCACACCTTCATCGGCGGCTCCCCCGCCGACCCGCAGGCGCTGCGCGCCCGCTACGAGCGGCTCGTCGCCGGTTCCCCCGACCCGGCCGTCGCCTGGTGCAACTGGGTGATCCAGCTTGCCGACCAGGAATGCCTGGTGGGCACGGTCCAGGCGACCGTCAGCGGCCCGGCCGACGAGCGCCTCGCGGAGATCGCCTGGGTGGTGGGAACCCCCTGGCAGGGGCGGGGCATCGCCACCGAGGCGACCCGCGCGCTGATCGGCTGGCTGGGGCAACGACGAGTGGGCCTGGTGATCGCCCACATCCATCCGGAGCACCGGGCGTCCGCCGCCGTCGCCACCGCCGCCGGCCTGGCGCCCACCGACGTCGTGCACGAGGGCGAGATCAGGTGGACGGGGCCCGCCGGCGGCTGACGCGTACGGTGGCGCCATGACGGAAGTCCTGCGGTACGCCGCCTTCACCACCGACCCGGCGGCGGGCAACCCCGCCGGCGTGGTCCTCGACGCGGGTCGGCTCACCGACCCGGAGATGCAGGCCATCGCCGCCGACGTCGGATACTCCGAGACGGCGTTCCTCACCGCCACCGGGCCCGGCGAGTACGACGTGCGCTACTTCAGCCCGCAGGCCGAGGTGCCGTTCTGCGGCCACGCGACCATCGCCTCCGCGGTGGCCGTCGCCGAGCGCGGCGGCACCGGCGAGCTGATCTTCCGGACCCCGGCCGGAACGGTTCCGGTGGCGACCGCCCGGGACGCCGACGGACGGCCCACCGCGACCCTGACCAGCGTGGCCCCCTCCGACGCGCCGGTGGCGGAGGAGGACCTCGCCGAGGCGCTCGCCGCCCTGGGCTGGGCCACGGCGGACCTCGATCCGGCGCTGCCGCCCCGCGTCGCGTACGCCGGGGCCCACCACCTGATCCTGGGCGCGGCGACCCGGGAGCGGCTGGCCGCCCTCGACTACGACTTCGACCGGCTGCGCGACCTCATGCTGCGGCGGGACTGGACGACCGTGGCGCTGGTGTGGCGCGCCTCCGGCACCCGGTTCGACGTCCGCAACCCGTTCCCGGTCGGCGGTGTCGTCGAGGACCCGGCGACCGGGGCGGCCGCCGCCGCGCTCGGCGGCTACCTGCGTACCCACGACCTGGTCGCGCCGCCGACCACGCTGCGCCTCCATCAGGGCGCGGACCTGGGCCGGCCGGGCCTGCTGGTGGTCGACGTGCCGGCCGGCACGGGCGGGATACGGGTGACCGGCACCGCGGTGGTCATGCCGGGCTGAACACGCCGGGGCCCGGCTCCCCTCGCGGAGAGCCGGGCCCCGGACGCCTCGCTCAGTCGGTGCAGGACGGTGTGTCGAAGTGCCCCGGGGTGCTCGGGAACGCCGCCCCGGCCCCCTGGTCGGGGTTGTCCCGCGGGTACACGTAGGACAGCTCCAGGAAGGCCGACGTGCCCGCCGTGGTCACGTCGCTCGCGCTGCGACCGGCGCCGTTCGCCCAGGCCAGCCGGGTCAGGAAGTCCTGCATGGCCGGGCTGTGCTGGCGGACGTCGTTGAACCCGCCGTACGCCGCGTTGCAGTGGGTGAACAGGTTGTACGCGCCGTTCCAGTCGAACAGCCGGTCACCGTTGTTCGGCCCGTTCTGCGTCACGTCGCCCTGGAGCACGTCCCGGTCCCAGCCGCCGTAGATCCAGTCGGTGCCGTGGTGGTGCTGGTTGTCGGCGTCCGTGGCGTTGTCCAGGTTGGTCGCCTCGAACCAGCGGCACGGGTCGACCGTGCCGGCCGCCAGGTCCACCGGCCAGGCCCCCGCCGCGCAGTTGTCCGGGTAGGAGCCGCGCGGCCGGAAGTCCAACAGGTCGGATCCGAGCACCGCGGTGACCGCCGGGCCGCTGGTGGCCCCGGCGCCGCCGAACAGGTGGTCGACGTACTGGTCCTGGTCGCCCCGGGCGGCGGCGCTGAACACGCCGTTCACCAGGCACTGCGGGTTGGCCGCGTCGAGCGCCGGGTCGCAGCCCTTGCCGCCCCAGAGCACGTCCGAGCCCTCGTCGCCGAACACCTCGTCGCCGCCGCTGTCGCCGTTGGCCACGTCGTCGCCGAAGCCGCCGTGGATGTTGTCCGCGCCGGCCCCACCCCGGATGAGGTCGCCCGCCCCGGCGGTCAGCCCGGCGTACGGCATGGGCGCCGAGGTGGCGCTGCCGATCCAGGCGTCCCCGTCGGTGTCGTGCAGCAGGTCCACCCGGCGGTCGTAGCCGCCGGCCCGGAACCCGGTGAACGTCTCCTGCGGCACCGAGGAGAGCGTCGCCGTGAAGCCCAGCGCCGCCACGTCGTCGGCGTTCAGGTACTGGTTCACCACGCCGCCCCGGTCGCCGAGGATGGCGTCCCGGCCGTCCTCGCCGTACAGGCTGTCCGCGCCCAGCTCACCGAAGAGGTCGTCGTCGCCGGCGCCGCCCCGGATCTGGTCGTCGCCGTCCTGACCCCACGCCCCGTCGTTGCCGGCGTCCCCGTAGAGCTGGTCGTTGCCGTAGGCGCCGGCCGGCTCGCAGGTGGACTGGGCGGTGGTGCAGAACCGGGTGGACGGGCCGGGCAGCGCCGGGTCGTGCGTCCGGGCCACCGTGGCGTCGGCCGGCACCGCGCCGGTCGGGTAACGCTCGGTGTAGACCCGCTCGGCCGCCTTGCCGTCGACAGTGGTCACCGTGCGCAGCAGCGAGCCGTTGTCGCCGAGGAGCACGTCGTCGGCGCCGTTGCCCTCGACCACGTCCCCGGTGTCCCGGAACCCGGCGGCCGCGCTGCCGCCGATCAGGTCGTCCTGCCCGGCCGGCGCGCCGGCGCCGACCAGGTCGGCCGGGGCCGCCGGGTCACCCGGCCAGCCCGGGTCGGGCAGCGCGGAGACCGTGGTCCGGCCCGCCGCGCCGAGGGCGCTGTCGCCGCGCAGCGTGTCCGCGCCGCCGTTGCCCTCCAGGTAGTCACCGTTTCCGTCGCCGGTCAGGGCGTCGTCGCCGTCCTGACCCCAGAGGGTGTCGACGCCGTCGCCGCCGCTGATCCGGTCCGCGCCGAACCGGTTGGGGCTGACCGCCGCCCGGTCCAGCAGCACCACGATCCGCGGGCCGAACGCGGTGCCGTCCGCCCCGAGCCGGACCGTCACGGCCGTGGGCTGCTCGCCGGGCAGCGGGCGGAGCACGGCGCCGTTGTCCCCGATGACCGCGTCGGAGCCGGGTCCGCCGAAGACGGCGTCCGCGGTGTCCGGCTGGCCCGTCGTGGCCGCCCCGGTCCCGTCGTACGCGGTGCTGGAGCCGCCGACCAGGTCGTCGTCGCCGGCGTCGCCCTCGACCCAGTCGGAGCCGGGGCCGCCCTCGGCGAAGTCCGCGCCCGCGTCGGCGTGCACCCGGTCCGGGCCGCCCTGGCCGAAGATGACGTCGTCGGCGTCGCCACCGGAGATCAGGTCACCGCCGCTGGTGCCGGCCGCCGGGGTGAACCCGAGGTCGAGCAGGGTGACCTTGCGCGACGGCACGGTCCGGGCCTGGGTGACCCGGGTCGCGTCGGCAGTGGCCGGCGTGAACCGGGCGTTGTCCCCGGCGATCAGGTCGGCGTCGCCGTCACCGAAGAGCTGGTCACCGGCGTCCGGGCGGCCGGTGCCGGCGGCGGGCTCCTGTGCGGAGCCGCCGACGATCTCGTCCTTCCCGAGGCCACCGTGGACCAGGTCGGCGCCGTTGTTGCCCTCCAGCTGGTCGTCCCCGCCGTCGCCGTCGACCCGGTCGTCGCCGAGCCCGCCGTACGCGATGTCGCCCTGCGGCCCGCCGGAGATCACGTCCCCGGCGCCGGCGCCCGCCACGTCCCCGGCCAGATCCAGCGGGTACGGCCCGACGTCGCCGATGCGCGGGGTGCCGTTGTCCCCGACGATGCGGTCCACGCCGTCCTCGCCGTAGACGAAGTCCCGGCCGTCGGCCACGCCGGCCACCCGTCCGCCGCCGTAGAGCACGTCGTCGTCCGGGCCGCCGAGGACCTGGTCGCCACCCTCGTTGCCCTCGGCGGTGTCCACGCCGGTGCCGCCGTACAGGCCGTCGTCGCCGGTGTTGCCGAAGAGCAGGTCGATCCCGTCGTCGCCGTGCAGCTGGTCGACGCCCGGACCGCCCCAGGCCCGGTCGGCGCCGCCGCCCAGGTGCAGGGTGTCGTCGCCGAGCTGGCCGCAGGCCCGGTCGTCGCCGGCGCCGAGGTCGGCCCGGTCGTTCCCGCTGCCGGCGGTGACCACCTCGACCCCGGCGCCGCCGAGGATGAGGTCGGCCGAGCCCTGGTCGGTGGGGGCCGGCTGGTCGCCGGCGAGGCTGGCGTCGGCGCAGGTCTCGGCGGTCAGCCGCTTGTCGCCGAAGACCGTCGCCCCGCCGTCGCCGCCGACCACGTGGTCGCTGCCCAGGCCGCCGACGAGCAGCTTGGTCTGCGACTCGGTGCCGGCCGGCAGCGGCTGGTGGACGACCTGGCGGGCCGGGCCGTAGCCGTCGGTGCCGTCCGGGTCGCCGACGGTGGACGGCTCGGCGATCACGTAGTCCTCGTCCGGGCCGCCGAACAGCTCGTCGGTGCCGTAGCCGCCGACCAGCACGTCGTCGCCGCCGTAGCCGTACAGGTGACCGGTCTGCCCGTTGGCCGAGTGGGACACCACCAGGTCGGTGCCGGCGCTGCCGTGCACGGTGTCCTGGCCGGCGCCGGTGTCGACCTTGTTGGTCAGCCCGGCGTCGCCGCTGCCGGCGGCGTCCGGGTCGGCCGGGACGGCGCTGCCGGCGGTGTGGATGGTGTCGTCGCCCTTGCCGCCGTTGAGGATGTCCGCACCGGGGCCGCCGACCAGGAGGTTCTTCCCGTTCGGCCGGTCGTCGAGGACCACGCCGACCACGTCGTCGCCGCCGTTGCCGTAGACGGTGCTGGCGCCGTGCCCGACGGTGACGTGGTCGTCCGCGCCGCCGGTCTCCTCGGTCGGGTCCTTCAGCTTGGTCCAGTCGACCAGGCCGTCGAGACTCTTGTCCCCGACCGAGGTGTGCACGGTCGTGGCGCCGGCGCGGTCGACCGCGCCGAGGTCGCCGTCACCGGCCACCACGTCGTTGCCGTCGCCGGTGGTGACGGTGTCCTTGCCGGCGCCGCCGGCCACCCGGCTGACCTGGCCGGCCGCCTCGGCGGTGACGATCACGTCGTCGCCGCCGCGCCCGTCCACCCAGGCCGGGCCGGTGCCCGTGCGGATCTGGTCCCGGCCGTCGGAGCCCAGGACCACGGCCGCCTTGTCGAACGCGGAGGTCTTCGTGCCGTCGCCACTCGTGTCACCGTCGCCGAGCAGCAGCACCGACAGGGAGACCTTGTCCGCGTCGGCGACCTGGTAGCCCCGCCCGTCGACGACCACCCGGGTCAGGTTCGGGTCGAGGAACTCCTGCTTGCGCCCCAGCGCCTCGACCGCGAAGCCGTCGAAGTCGGGGTCGGTGTCGGCGAAGTGCACCGCGTACACCTTCACCACGTCACCGGCGTAGGTGCCGGCGCCGTTGTCCCACGCCTTGTCCCCGCGCTGCTCCTTCTTGCCGAACCTGCCGGCGAAGACCACCAGGGTGTCCCCGGTCGTGCCGCCCAGCTCGGGTGGCTTCGGTGTGCAGTCGGGTTGCGCGCGGAAGTCCAGCAGGGTGGCGTCGACAAGGGTGAAGTCGAAGGTCTTGGAGAACAGGAACAGGTCGATGGTGATGTAGACCTTGAGGAACACCGACAGCTGCCCGCTGGTGGTGAACAGGCAGACCGGGTTCACCAGCAGCGCCTGGAGGAACTCGCTGGTGCGGAACTTCCCGTCGTTGTTCGGGTCGTTCCAGCTGAACCCGACGGTCAGCCGGATGCCGCCCTGGATGCCCGCCTTGACGATGAGGACGCTGACCTCGGCCCCCGCGGCGATCTCACCGCGCAGGGTCACCACCGGGACGGGCTTGCCGCTGCTGTCGGTGGTCTTGAAGTAGAGGCCGTCGAGGAGGCTGATCGCGTCGAGGTCGGTGCCGTCGGTGGCGGCCTCCACGGCGTGCCGGATGCCGGCGGTGTCCAGGCCGGCGATGAACCGGGCGGTCACCGAGGCGCTGCCGGAGAGGGTGACCAGCACCGGCGGCGGCGCGTACACCGGGCCGAAGGACTGCCGCCAGCTGAACCCGAGCGACAGCGGCCCGGAGTCGAAGCTGACCAGCTCGACGTCCTGCCCCATGAGCAGCCCGAACAGCGAGCCCGGGTTGTCGAAGATGGGGAAGCTGAAGCCGGTCTTCTGGGCGTTGGACTTCCCGTCGGAGCCCGGGGCGAAGAGCTTCTCCCCGTCGTTCCCGGCGGCGGTGTCCACGGCCGTCTTCACCTCGGCGGCGGTCTTCGCCTTGGTGAACGGGTCGTCCCGCTTGATGAGGCTCTCCGCGGACGCGGGCGACGCCTCGGTGGTGAGCGCCCTGGCCGGGTCGACCAGGAACTGGCCGAGCGGGATCGAGCAGCCGTCACCCTCGTCGCAGTCCGGTATCCGGTTCACGAAGGTGACCACGGCGCGGACGGTGTCGACGAAGTCGAGCTTCGGCCCGCCGGTCAGGGTGCTGAACGTCTTGGCCAGCCAGACCAGGGTGATGTCCGGTCCGCCGGTGGCCTTCGACAGGTCCGACAGCACCGGGATCGGCGCGTACAGGGTGTCGATGACGGGCTGGAGCGGGCCGGTGACCGCCTTGAGCTTGTCCACCACCGGCTTGAGGATCTTGCTGAAGAAGGCGCCGGCATCCAGCGCGATGTCGGTGAACGTCACCTGGAGCGGGGTGGTGACCCCGCCGCCGGTCGGGCTCAGCCCGCCCTGCTTGTGCTCCAGGCCCCACTTGAGGCCGAAGCGGGCGCTGACGCCGGGCAGCGCGGAGCCGACCTCGTCACCGGTGTTCACCGCCGCCGCCAGCTTCCAGTCGATGTTCACCTGCGCGGTGAGATCGGTGGCGAGCAGCGAGCCCAGGTCGGCGAACTCGGCCAGGGTGAGCTTGGCGTCCGGGTCGGCGGCGCAGTCCGCGGCCACCCCCGGGTCGAAGCAGCTCTTCTCCCCCGCCGCGCCCTTCAGGTCCACCCCGAAGTACGCCCGCACCAGCGGCGCCGTGCCCTGCTTGGTCGCCTTCACCTGGATGAAGGCGAGCTGGGCGGCCAGGTCGCCGGTCATGTCGAAGTTGGCGCCGATCTGCACCTCGGGCGCGGTGTCCCCGTCGTGGGTGGGGACGTAGAAGCCCTCGTCCCGGTCGAGCACCAGGTCCAGGTGCAGCTTCCAGCCCAGCTTGGCCTGGATGCCGTCGGGGGCGCCCTTCTTCGCCTTCAGCGACAGGCCGGGGATGCCCAGGTCGAGCGGCACGTTGACGCCGAGGCACGTGTCGCTGTCGCTCGCGTTCTTGCAGCCGTCCGCGGCCGACGGGGCGCCGCGCGAGGCGGTCAGCTTGATCCGGATGGACTGGAAGTCCTCCGGCTGGCACGGGGTGGCCACCCCGGTGCGGCAGCCGACCACCGCGCTCACGCCCGGGTCGAGGTCGGCCAGCACGTCGTTGAGGGCGGTCTGCATGCCGGCGCTGTCCAGCGTGGCGTTGGCCAGCACCGGGCCGATCGCCGCCTTGACGTCCTCCCGCAGTTGGGCCACGAAGCGCTGGCCCTGTTGCAGGTCGTCGCCGACCAGTGGCAGCTTGCCGTCGAAGCTGGCCAGTCGGAGCGCCTCCTCCACCTTGGCCAGGTAGCCGTCGATGCCGACGTTGAAGTCGGTCAGCTTCAGCGAGAGGTTGGCGAAGCAGGAGGTGAGGTCCGGGGTCTGCGCGTGCGGCGCCAGGTCCAGCCCCATGGTGAAGGTGAGCAGGTTGGTGGCGTCGGCGGGTTCGCAGTTGTTGACGAACAGCGGCGCCCGGGCGCAGAGCGGGGTGGTCGCGCCGCCGACCCCGCCGCCACAGTCCACGCCGGCGGTGGTGAACGTCGGCGTCAGGCCGAGCAGGTCGGTGACCGGCCCGTCGGCGGCGAGCCCGCCCAGGCCCACGCTGAGGTCGGCCTTGACGGTGGCGAAGTCGGGGTCCTTGCCGAGGTCGAGCGCGAGCGGGCCGACCCGCGCGGCCAGCGCCGCGTCGTTCACCCCGCCCTTGACGGTGACCTTGGCCGAGGAGCTCTTGTCCAGCAGGGGCGCGGCGTTGAGCTTCAGCGGCAGCAGCAGGCCCAGCTTGGCCTGGGCGTCCACGTCCAGGGCGAAGGTGCCGGAGCTGTCCAGGCTGACCAGGTCCCGGGCGCCGTCCCAGGCGAAGGCGAGCGGCCCGGCGGTGCGGACGTTGCGCTTCCAGTCCAGCCCGACCCGCAGGTACGGGCCACCGGCCCGCTCGTCCAGGGTGAACTGGATCCCGCTGTCCGCCCCGATCGCCTTGTTGAGCTGGTCGAGGGCGTCCTGGAGGGTGTCCGGGGGCGCGGCGAGGAGCTTGTCCAGCGCGTCGGCCAGCTCGGGGCGCAGCGCGTACGCCGTGCCGTCCTCCGGCTTGGGCGTGCCGGCCGCGTCGACCCGCAGGGTCTGGCCGTCCACCCGGTCCAACACCCGGTACGCCTTGCTGCCGATCACGACGGTCCGGCCGGCCAGCCGCGGGTCGAAGGCCGCGTCGCCGCTGCGGTTGCCGTCCTTGAGCATGAAGTTGGCCCCGTCGGCGGTGAACGTCACGCCCTTGCCGACGCCGCTCTCGTCGGCGCCGAGCAGCTCCCGGGCCGAGCGGCCGAGCAGCGGGATCTCGGTGTTCAACGGCCCGCTGCCGCCGCCCGGCTGGGTGAGCGCGGCGTTGACCAGCCGCAGCGCCTCGATCACGACGGCGAACAGGGCCTTCGGGTCGTCCGGGTTGAAGTCGACGGCGAAGATGCCGTCGAGGCTGCTGGTGTCCACCACCGGCTGCTCGCCGGCCTTCCAGCTGACGTCCACGCCGACGCCGTCGCCGAGGGCGCCGGTGGCGCCCGGGACGCTGACCGTGACCCGCCCGGTGGTCTTCACGGAGGAGGAGACGGCGAGCAGGTTGCCCGGCTCGGTCTGCAACCGGCGGAACAGCTCGCCGAGGCTGACGTCCTGCGCCTGCTTGAAGCTGACCTGGAGCATCCGCTGCCCGGCCGCGGCCGGCCCGACGGCGAGGTTGCCGCCGAGCTTGACCTTGAGGAAGCCGGCGGTGGCGAAGAAGTCGACCCCGGTGGCGATCGGGAAATCCGCCGCGAACAGCGGCGTGGCCGGGTCGGTGCGCAGCAGCACCCGGTCCGCGTTGGCGGCCGGGCTGCCGAGGTCGTCGCGCAGGTCGAGCACGAGCGTGACGGCGGCGCTGTAGCGCGGCTTCACGGTGGCGAAGGTGGCCTGGGCGTTGGCCGCCCGGAGGCCGACCTTCTTGTCCCCGCCGGCCGGCTCGGTGAGCGCGCCGGCCAGCTCGACCGCGCCGATGTTCGGGCTGGAGCCGCTGATCACCCAGACGCTGTCCGGGTCGGGCTGGCCGCCGATCCAGTTCTCCTGGAGGGTGACCGTGGTGGCGGTGTTCGCCGCGATGGTGCCGGCCGAGGTGCCGGCGACCACCCGCTGGCCGACCAGCTCACCGGGGGTGAACCGGTTCCCGTCGACGCTGAAGCCCTTGGCCGTGAAGGTCGCGCCGCGGCCGGAGACCGAGGCGGCGCCCGGGTCCAGCGGCACGGCCACGGTGGACTCGCGCTCCAGCTTCACCCGGAAGACCAGCTTCTCGCCGGCGAAGGAGAGGTTGTCGACCGGCAGCCCTTCGGCGGCGAGCAGCTTGACCAGCTCCTGGATGGAGCTGAACTTCGGCTGGCCGGCCTTGGCCGGGTCGTCGGTGGCCGGGTTGAACTCCGGGTCGTCCGGCTTGGGGTGCACGTACTTCTTGAGGAACCCGGCGAGCTTCTCGTTGACCTTGACCGCGTCGGCGAAGGTGCCGCGCAGGAAGGGCAGGCTCAGGTTGCCGGCCGGCCCGCTCTGCTGCACCCCGCTCAGCAGGGTGGCGAGCTGGGCCAGCCCGGAGGCCAGGTCCAGGGGGCTCATGTTGCGGAACTTGGCGATGGTCTCGTCGAGCCCGGTGGTGGTGACGGTCGGGCTGCCCACGCTGACGTCGTTCCAGTCGACCTTGACGGTGGCGGCGACGGCGGGCAGGTCGAAGGGGGCGCCGGCGGTTGCCGCGCCGAGGTTGACCTGGCCGTGCACGGAGCCGGGGCCCGGCTCGCTCTCGGTGTCGGAGATCCGGCCGCCGCCGGCGTTGTCCAGGGCGACCTGGACCAGCCCGGCCAGGGAGCCGGCCGCGCCGAGCTCACCGGTCCCGGCGCCGGCGCCGGTGTCGAAGGCGAGCCGGCCGTCGCCGTTCGGGTCGGTGACGGTGGCCTTCACGTGGGTGCGGGCGGTGAGGGTGCTGCCGGCCGTGAGCGTGACGCCGAGGATGCCGACCGAGGCGGTGGCCTGGTCCAGGTCGGCGCGGAGCGTCGCCGCGGCGTCGATGTCGAGGCGCGGGGCGTCCCCGTCGCGGACCAGGTAGGTCTCCCCCGCGGCGGTGTGCCGGGCCCGCAGGTGCAGGGTTGCCCAGCCGGTGACGTCGACCGCCTGGGCCACGGTCACCCCGCCGACCGCCAGGTCCCTGGCGGTGACCTGCCGCTTGGCGGTGACCACCACGTCGAGCAGGTGGTCGCCGCCGCTGGTGGTGACCGCGCTGGTCAGCCGGGTGCCGCCGCCGAGGTCCACATCGTCCTTGGTCAGGCCGCCGGCGAGGGCGTCGGACGCCTTCCGGGCGAGCTTGTCGGTGTCCACCAGGGCGCCCGGGCTGACGCCGAGCAGCGGCAGCGGCTGGCCGAGCAGGCCGACCCGCGACAGGCCGCCCTCCGCCCAGGTGGCGGTCCTCGACATGAGGGTCTTGAGCGCGCTTTCCCACGCCTCGTCCGCGTGGGCCGGCGCCGCCGTCCACGCCAGGGCGAGCGCGGCGGTCACCACCGCCGCGGTCAGTCCGGCGAGCAGCCGCCGTAGAGCCACCATGAGCCACCTCTTCCTCGATGGCCGTCACCGACGGCGCTGGTCCCGCGCCAGCACATCGATCGCGGAGGAGACCCACAACTTCTGTGTCGAGATCGTGACAGAGCGTCAGACTGATCGGTCGACGTCACTACGCCGGGAGTCCTGATCGGACTGAGCGGTCAGCCAGATCGGCACACCGGCACGGCCGGACCCCGGCGAGCCGTGTAACAAAACGCCGGGCGCCGACGCTGATGAAGGCCGCTCCGCACGGGCGGCCGGGCCCCCACGGCGGCGGGCCGGGTCAGAACGGGGCGTCCACGGCCAGCCGCCGCACCTGGGTCAGGTACGGGTCCAGCTCACCCACCTCGAACCGGCAGGTGCCGATGACGTGCCAGAACTGGCCGCCCGGGTCACCGTCCAGCTTGTACCGGCCGTCCGGGCTCACCGCCGCCCAGCCGTCGGGCAGGCCGATCAGGGTGGTCCGCAGCTGGGCGTGCTCCGGGTCGGCGACGTCCCACAGCCGTACGGTGCCGTCGTCGCCGGCGCTGGCCAGCAGGCTGCTGTCGGGGCTGAACGCCACCGACCAGACCCGCCGGGTGTGTGCCGCCAGGGTGCCGTGCAGCCGGCCGGTCCCCGGGTCCCAGAGGCGGATGACGAGGTCGTCGCCGGCCGTGGCGAGCAGGTTGCCGTTGGGGCTGAACGCGCACGACCAGAGCCGGCCGGTGTGCTCGGTGAGCACCGTGCGCCGCTCGCCGGTGAGCGCGTCCCAGACCACGGCCACGCCGTCGTTGCTGGCGCTGGCGAGCAGCGTCCCGTCGGTGTTGAAGGACACCGCGTACACCCGGTCGGTGTGGTGTTCGAGGGTGAGCCGGCAGGTCGCGGTGGCCGCGTCCCAGAGCCGGACGAGCTGGTCGTCGCAGCCGGTGGCGATGGTCTCGCCGTCCGGGCTGAACGCCATGGCGCGCACCCGGCCCCGGTGCGGGGTGAGCGTGGCGAAGTGCCGGCCGGTACGCCGGTACCACAGCCGCACGGTGTCGTCGTCGTTCGCGGTGGCGAGGGCGTCGCCGTCGGGGCTGAACGCGGTCGCCCACACGTGGTCGGTGTCCACGTTGAGCTCCCGCTCGTCGACGCCGGTGTCGGTGTTCCACAGGTGCACGCCGCCGTCGCCGCTCGGCGCGGCGACCAGCGACTCGCCCGGGCAGAAGACGGCCGACAGCAGCCGGTCGGCCGGGCTTGCGAGCTGCCGGACCAGCCGGCCGGTGCGCGGCTCCCAGAGCCGCACCACACCGTCGTTGCCGCAGGCCGCGAGGACCTCCCCGTCGTCCCGGAAGGACAGCGCGGTGACCCGCCGGCCGTGGCCGCGCAGGGTGTGCTGGAGCTGCCCGGTGCGCACGTCCCACAGGCGGGTGGTGCCGTCGTTGCTGCTTGTCGCCACCTGGGCCTGGTCGGGCCGCCAGACCACCGGCCAGACCGAGCCGCGGTGCCGGGTCAGCTCGTGCCGCGGCTGGCCGTCGGCGGTGTCCCAGAGCTGGATCGCGCCGTCGCTGGCGGCCGTGGCGAGCAGGCTGCCGTCGCGGTTGAACCGGACGCTGTAGATGGCGCCGCGCTGCCGGCCGAGCACCCGCACCGGGCGGCCGGTCTCCACCTCCCAGAGCCGCAGCGCGCCGTGCGTGTCGCCGGTCGCCATGAGCGTGCCGTCGGGGTGGATGTCGAGGGCGTACACGTCGGCCTCGTGCCCGCGCGGCTGGCGCAGCAGCTCGCCGTCGGTGGCCCGGCGGATCCAGACCCGGCCGTGCTGGCCGACCGCGGCCAGCAGGCGGCCGTCCGGGCTGTGCACCACCCGGTAGACCACCTCCGGCTCGCGCACCTCGAAGGCGAGCCGGCCGGAGGGGATGTCCCAGCCCCGGACCACGCCGGCGCTGTCGACCACCACGACCCGCCGGCCGTCCGGGCTGAACGAGGTGCCCCAGATGGGCGCGGCGTGGCCGGGCCACTCGTGCCGCAGCCGGGCCGTGCGGGTGTCGTAGAGCCGGACCACGCCGGCCGCGTCGCCCACCACGAGCCGCCCCCGCTCGCCGTCGGTGAGCAGCGGCCACACCCAGCCGGCGAAGACGTCCTCGATGACGTGCCGCACGTCGCCGTGGTCGGCGTCCCACAGCCGTACGGTGAGGTCCGCCGCCCCGGTCACCAGCTGGTGCGAGGCGGCGTCGAACCGGACCGCGTAGACCCGGCCCCGGTGACCCTGCAGGGTGCGGACCGGCAACCCGGCCGCGGTGTCGCAGATGAGCACACCACCGTCGTCGCTGCCCACCGCGAGCACCGCCCCGTCCGGGCTGTACGCCACCGGCACCGGCAGCCGGCCCACCTCGAAGCCGTACGCCACGCCCACGGCGGGCGGGGCCAGGCCCGGCGCGACCGGACGGCCCGGGGCGACCACGGCGCCGCGCAGCTCCGGCGCGCGCAGCAGCGCCGCGTCGGCGCTCACGTCGATCAGCGCGGTCCGGTGCCACCGGCTGCCGGTGATCCGGGCGCCGCGCAGGTCGGCGCGGAACAGCCGGGCGCCGGCCAGCTCGGCGTCACGCAGGTCCGCCCCGGCGAGGCGGGCCTGGTCCAGGCGGGCGCCGCGCAGCCGGGCGTGCTCCAGCCGTGCCTCGGTGAGATTGGTGGCGACCAGGCGGGTGTCGGTCAGGTCGGCACCCGTCAGGTCCGCCCCGGCGAGTTCCCGGTGCGACAGGTCCTCGCCGCGCAGCACCGCGCCGCGCAGGTCGGCCCGGTCGGGCAGCCGCAGCCGGGCGCTGAGCCGCAGCGCGTTGGCCCGGACCGTCTCCCCGGCCGTCTCGTCACCCAGCACCCGGGCGGTCCAGGCGGTGCACCGGGCCGGGTCGGCGAGGTCGCCGAGGAACTCCACGGTCAGCGCGGACAGCGGGCGGACCGCCAGCGCGGTCGGCTCCTCGCCCCGGTTGAGCTGCGCGGCGATCCCCTCGGCGACCAGCCACTCCATCACCGAGGTGTGGATGAACCCGAACAGCCCGTCGTCGGTGCGGACCAGCAGGCTGCCGGCGCCCACCGCGTGGATCGCCTGCGGCCCGGACAGCCGGGAGTCGGCCAGCCCGGCGAGCTGGCCGGCGGCCTCGGCCAGCTCGGCCAGCCGCAGGTAGGACTCGCCGCTCTCCCAGAGCTGGAAGGCCAGCCGGCTCACCGCGTGCCACAGCTCGGGCCGGCGCAGGCTCACCGGCGCGCCCGGGATCCCCTGGGTGCGCCGCTCCTCGAAGTCCAGCCAGGACTCCAGGATCTCCCGGTAGAGCGCCGCGGCGCTGAACGTGCCACCGGCCCCGGCCACCGCGGCCAGCCGCCCCTCGTCGAGGTTGGCGATGAAGCCGAGCATCCGCGGGTTGCGGGACAGGCCGAGCAGGTCCTTCACCCCGGCCAGCAGGTCGAGCCGCTCGCGGGCGGCCCGCTCGTCCCCGTCGTAGCGGTTGCGCAGGAAGGTCTCGATCTGGCCGGGGGTGAAGTCCTCGATGGCCAGCACCCGGCGGTGCGGCAGCAGGCCCACCCGCTCCCCCAGCGCGGTCAGCACCTGCGAGTTGGTCTTGAAGTGCTGGGTCCGGCTGCTCACCACGATCTTCGCGTGGCCCTCGGCCGCCTGGAGCAGGGTCTCCAGGTGGTCGGCGGCCCGGTCGTAGGTCACCCGGGCGACCAGCTCGTCGAAACCGTCGAAGAGCAGCACGATCCGCCCCTGCCGGAGCATGTAGCGGAACGCCTTGAGGTCGATCACCTGCTCGCCGTGGTTGGCCAGGTGTGCGGCGACGAGGCCGTCGACCGAGTGCGCCTTGTCCAGCGCGCGCAGCTCCACCAGGATCGGGATGAGGTCCGGGGCGGCCGTGGGCAGCCGGCGGGCCACCTCGCGCAGCGCGAAGGTCTTGCCCCGGCCGAAGTCGCCGAGCACCAGCACGAACCGGCCGTCCGGCGCGGAGATCAGCTCCAGCAGCTCGTCCACCACGTCCTCGCGGACCCGCTGGTCGGCGCCGACCAGGTGCCGGTAGCGCTGCGGCACGTACTGGCCGGGCGGGTAGAGCCGGTCGGCCTGCAGCCGGGCGGTCTGCGCGGCCACATATTCGCGCAGGTCGAGCAGGCCCTGGAACTCGGTCAGGTGCAGCAGCCGCACGCCGCGCCGCTGCGCCGCCTCGGCCAGCCCGCGCGGCACCCGGTCGCCGTCGTAGACCAGCTCCGACGGGATGTCCGGGTCGGTGGCGTGCACCCGCCGGGCGAAGTGGTCGACGTCGGCCGGGGTCGGGGTGCCCACGTACGCCCCGACCCGCTGCTGCCGGACCACCCCGTCCGCCCGATAGGTGACGTAGAGGTGCGGCGGGTCGGCCTCGACCCGGCGGAGCAGCACCCGGTCGTGGCGCGCCTCGCAGACCTCGGCCAACCGGTCCAGCAGGCGCTCCAGCGGGGCGGGCGGGGCCACGGCCGGCGCGGCGGCCGGCGGGTCGGTTGCCTCGCCCTGGGTGGGCCCCTCCACCACGGCGGGCCGCCGAGGGTCGGGCACCTGGGCCGGGCCGGCCGCGCCGAACGTCGCCTCGGCGCGCGGCCAGCTCAGGCTGGTCGGCTCACCCACCTCGTGGCGGTCGTCGCGGCCGAGCACCCAGCGGGTCATCCCGCCGGCGTCGAGCCGGAGCACCTGGGCGCGGCCGTCGCGGGAGGCGGTGGCCAGCGGCACCACCGGGTCGACCCGGGCGCCGGGCGCGGCGTCGGCGAGCAGCAGGTTGAGCATCGGGCCGACCAGCCGGTTGAACGAGCCGCGGTCGCGCAGGGACGCCCGGTCGGGCACGGCCACCTCGTCGGCGTACGGGGTGCGCGGGCCGGGGGCGTGCGCCATCGCGCCCAGCCGCAGCCAGCCGGACTGCTGGTAGTGGCGCAGCCGCTGGGCGAACCAGGTGGACTGCGCCTCGCCGAGGAAGCCGTACCGGTCCTCCTCGCGGTGGGTGATCGCGACGGTGGAGTTCAGCCCGGCGACCACCACCCGCAGATCCGGCACCGGGAAGAGGGTCCACGGCTGCTCGCTGTCGAAGATCCGGTCCTCGAGGCCCTGGTAGAGCTCGTCGAACAGGCGCGCGTAGTGCCGCCACTTCGGCCAGTACGGCGGCTGCGGGTCGACGTCGTCGGCCTCGCAGGTGGCGAAGTAGGCCCGGCTCGCGGCCATGGTGACGTCGCGCGGGCCGGGCACGACGACCAGGCGGTGCGGCTCCAGGCCGAGCAGCACCCGCAGCCCGGTGAGGAAGCTCAGCGCGTCGGAGAACTCCCGGGGGCTGCCCGACTCGGTGAGGTTGCCGGCCACCACGAGCAGGTCGGGCCGGGGCACCCCGTCGTTCATCAGCAGCGTGAGGTCGCCCATCAGGTGTTCCTGCAGCTCACCCGGGGTGACCGGGGCACCCGGCTCGATCACCCCGCGGCCGAAGCGCGGCCCGGCCACCTGGAGCACGCTCAGGGCGCCGCGCGCCGTGGGCACGGCCGCCGCCGGCGGGAACGGCGGCGGGTTGATGGGGGTACGCCGGGCGCGGCGCGGGGCCGGCGCACCGGTGGCGGGCGCGGCGAGCACCCCGGGCGGGTCGGCGGGATGGTGCGGGAAGGCCGGCTGCCGCATGGGTTTGGCGCGGCCGTCGAGCGTCTGCCGGATCCGGTCGAGCACCCGCCCCCGCGCCTGCGCCGGATCGCTCACCCCGACCAGGTCGACGTAGGTGATGGTGGCGAGCAAACCGTCGATGGGGCAGTCCTCGACCCGCACGGTGACCAGCTTGTTGCCCGTGCCGTCCGGGTCGGCGCGCAACGCGGCCTGCCATTCCAGCTTGCCGTACGTGGAGTGCAGGTAGCGTTCGGACAGGACCGCCACCACCACCTCGGCCTCGCGGACCCCGCGGTCCATGAAGTCGATGAAGTTGGTGCCGGCCACGAAGTCCCACGCCTGGAGCAGGGTGCGGTAACCCGCCGCCTCGAACTCCCACGCCAGCCAGGTCGCCCAGCGCTCGTCGGCCGGCGAGTAGCTGATGAAGAAGTCGATGGGGCGGTCGGACCGGGTCGGGTGCGCGCCTACAGCCACCCGATCATTATGGCCACCGACGGTCAATCTGTGGACACCCTCGGCAGCCGCTGCGCCGGTCGCGTCAGGCCGGTCCGGGCGGGCGCGGGTGTGCGAGGATCATCCCTCGTGGAGACCGTGGGCGAGCCGCCGTCCGCCGCACCGGACCGGAGCCGCTGGGGCCGACTGCACGTCCTGGACTGGATCGCGCTGGGGCTGGCCGTGGTGGGCGTCCTCTGCGTCCTCACCGGACTGCTCCCCCGCGCCGACGCCGAGGCCACCGTACGCCGGATCGTGCCCATCCTGATCTTCATCGGCACGGTGGTGGTGCTGGCCGAGCTGACCGCGGTGGCCGGGGTCTTCGACGCGCTCGCCGCCCGGGTGGCGATCACCGCCCGGGGCAGCTACCGGGCGCTGTTCTGGCTCTGCGTCGGGTTCGCCTCCGTGACCACGATCGCGCTCAACCTGGACACCACGGCCGTCCTGCTCACCCCGGTGATGATCGCCCTGGCCCGCAAGCTGGGCGTGCCGCCGACCCCGCTGGCCATGACCACGGTCTGGCTGGCCAACACGGCGAGCCTGCTGCTGCCGGTGTCCAACCTGACCAACATCCTGGCCAGCGACCGGATCGACCTGGAGCCGGTGCCGTGGGCGGCCCGGATGTGGTGGCCGCAGCTCGTGGCCATCGTGATCACCATGCTGCTGCTGTGGTGGTGGTACTGGCGGCCGGCCCGCGCCGGCGCCGACCCGTTCGTCCCGCCGCCGCCGCACGTGCCGCCGGACCGGGCGCTCTACCGCACCGCGCTCGCCGCCTGCCTGCTCTTCGTCGCCGGGATCCTGGCCGGGGTCGAGATCGGCGTCGCCTCCGGGGTGGCCGCCGCGATCCTGGTCGCCGGGTTCGCGGTGCGCGCCCGGGGCAGCCTGCGGCTCGCCCTCGTCCCGTGGCGGCTGCTGGTCTTCGTGATCGGGCTGTTCCTGGTGGTCCAGACCATCGGCCGGCACGGCCTGGACACCGTGCTGGGCACGCTGATCGGCGCAGACCCGGGCGCGAAGGGCGCGCTGCGGGCCGGCGGCGCCGGCGCGCTCTTCGCCAACGTGGTCAACAACCTGCCCGCCTACCTGGCCGGCGAGGCGGTCATCGCCACCGGTAACCACACCCAGTTGCTGGCACTGCTGATCGGCACCAACGTCGGCCCGCTCGCCACCCCGTGGGCCTCGCTGGCGACGCTGATCTGGTACGAGCGGTGCCGGGCCGCCGGGGTGGCCGTGCCGCTGGGCCGGTTCGTGGCCACCAGCGCCGCGCTCGCCGTCCTGGCCACCACGGCCACCGTGGCCGCGCTGCTGGTCGGCCCGGGCTCCTGACCCCGGAACGCGCGAACCGGGCGTGTTCGTCGCACCCGCCGGGCAGGATCAGGACGACCGCCACGACCGGCAAGGAGCCCGCACCGTGAACACCGCACCCGACATGATCCGCCGCTACTTCGCGCTCGCCGGCCAGCCGGACCGGGAGGCCTACTTCGCCCTCTTCGCCGACGACGCCGTCGTCGAGGACGAGGGGAAGAGCTACCGGGGCATCCGGGCGATCCGCGAATGGCGCCGCGACACCCCGCTGGTCTCGTACGAGATCACCGACGTCGAGGACGGCCCGGCCGGCACGGTGGTGACCGCCACCATCAGCGGCGACTTCCCCGGCAGCCCGTTCGCCGGGCTCCGCTTCCGGTTCGAGGACTACGACGACGCCCACATCCGCAAGCTGCGCATCGCCCCGTGACCCCTAGCGGCCCCTCCGCGCCAGCCGGCGGACGGCGTAGAGCAGCGCGCTCCCGGCGAACAGCGCCCCGCTGACCGCCAGCCACCGGCCGAGCATGGTCCGGGGCGCCAGGCCGGTCGCCGCCAGATAGGTGCCGTCGCCGAGGCCGAGGATCCCGGGCAGGTAGACCAGGAACAGCAGGCCGGCGCCGAGCGCCGGGACCCGGACGTGGTTCAGCGGCGACGGGGCAACGCCCCGCCCCAGGGCGCGGCGCAGCACCCGGTCGAGCGACGCGTACACCGGGAAGAGCACCAGGTCGTGCGCGATCACCGCACCGAGGAACCAGAGCAGCATCCGGCCGGCCGACGCCTCGCCAGCCAGCCGCAGCGCGATCCAGCCGGTGACCGCGAAGCAGCCGCCCAGGAGCAGGAGGTGCCAGGGCGCGGCGCCGTAGGCCCGCCGGAGCTCAGCCATCGAACACGATCTCCGCCACCCACTTCGTGCAGTGCACCCCGGGCAGCGCCGGCACGATGATCCGCGCCGGGTAGCCGTGGTCGGGGCTCAGGTCGACGCCGTTGACCCGCAGGGCGAGCAGCGCGTCCGGGTCGGTCACCTGGCCGCCGTGCAGGACGGCCTCGCGGAACAGGCCGGCGCGCTCCAGCGACCGCACCCGCGCGGTGACCGGACCGGCCGCCCCGACCAGGGCGGCGAGGTCGCGCAGCCGGACGCCGGTCCAGGTCTGGGACGTGGACCAGCCCTCGACGCAGGCGATCGGCAGGACGGCCGTGTGTTGCGCCAGGGCGAGCAGCCGGGCCCGGTCCAGGGTGAGCGTGCGGTTCCCGGAGCGCAGGGTGAGCCGCCAGCCGGGCCCGGTCTGCTCCGGGGTCACGCCGGCCGCGGCGACGCTGCGGTTGACCGGGAAGCCGGTCGGCCCGTCGTCGACGCGCCGGCCGCGCGGCAGGAGCAGCGCGGTGCGGCGCAGCGCGTCGACGCTCTGCCCGACGGTCAGCGCCGCCAGCAGCAGCGCCCCGCCGCCGACCAGGGCCAGCACCCCGCGCCGGCTCATCGTCGCGGGCCCGGGCCGCCGCGCCACCAGGCCGTCGGGATCCGCCGGCTCCGGCCGGGTCCGCTCCACCGGGGTACGCGCGAAGCCGGGCCCGCGCAGCGCGGTGACCATCCGGGGCAGCTTGATCGCCACGTGGGTGACAAGCGCGGCCGTGAAGATCCAGGCGCCGTACCAGTGCGCGGTGTAGAAGTCGAAGCCGAACAGGTACGCGTACTGGATGTTCAGCAGCCCGGTGATCGTCTGGAAGAGGATCCCGCCGACCAGCAGCAGCAGTGACAGCCGCTCCAGCAACTGGGCGGCCGAGCGGGCCGGCGGCCAGTCGAAGAGCTTGGGCACCACCGACCAGAGCTTGCCCAGCACCACCGGCACCAGCACGATCCCGAGCGTCACGTGCAGCCCCTGGGTGAGGCGGAACAGCCAGGCGGGCCGGGTCGGCCAGTCGAAGACGGGCGGGTGCAGCCAGCCCACGTCCCGGGGGAACGCCTGGTCGAGGCGGGGCCCGTAGGCGATCCAGTCGAGCAGCCCGGTGACGATCACCAGGGGCAGGGTGGCCAGCAGCACGGCGCCGAGCACCGAGGTGAGCCAGGGTCCGCGGACCGGGCTGCGCCAGGCCCGGTCGGCGGCGTCGACCCCGGGCGGGCGGTGCCGGGCCAGCCCGCGCCACAGCGCCGCCGGGGCGGCCGACGGCGTGTCGTCCGGTGGGGGCGGGCTGGCGGGCACGTCTTCTCCTCCTGGTCCGCGCGGTCGCTGCCGGGGTCTTCAGCAGGACGCTAGACGCCGCGCCCGCCCACCGGACCGGTTTGCCGCATTACCGAACCCTTACCGCCGCCGTCTCTTACAGACCGCTGACGTCCACCGCGAACCGCCCGAACCGGGCCAGGCGGTGCCCTAGCCTGGCCGCATGCGGGTACTGGTCACCGGCGCGGCCGGCTTCATCGGATCGCAGATCGCCGACCTGCTGGCGGCCGAGGGCCACGAGCCGGTCTGCCTGGACGCGCTGCTGCCGCAGGCGCACGGCGGCGCGCTGCCGGAGTGGTCCCGGCCGCACGACCCGGTGGTCGGCGACGTCCGCGACGCCGAGCTGCTGGACCGGCTGCTGTCCGGGGTGGACGCGGTCTGCCACCAGGCGGCCATGGTGGGGCACGGGCTGGACCCGTCCGACGCCCCGGACTACGCCGGCCACAACGACCACGGCACGGCGGTGCTGCTCGCCGCCATGCACCGGGCCGGCGTGTCCCGGCTGGTGCTGGCCAGCTCGATGGTGGTCTACGGGGAGGGGCGCTACACCTGCGCCCGGCACAGCGTGATGCGCCCCGCCCCGCGCCGGCCCGCCGACCTCGCCGCCGGCCGGTACGACCCGACCTGCCCGGCCTGCGGCGGCACCCTCGACCCGGCCCTGGTCCCCGAGGACGCCCCGCTGGAGCCGCGCAGCACCTACGCGGCCAGCAAACTCGCCCAGGAGCACTACGCCGCGGCCTGGGCCCGGCAGACCGGGGGCGGGGTGTGGGCGCTGCGCTACCACAACGTCTACGGTCCCCGGATGCCGCGCGACACCCCGTACGCCGGGGTCGCCTCGCTGTTCCGCTCGGCGCTCGCCGACGGCCGGCCGCCCCGGGTGTACGAGGACGGCCGGCAGCGCCGGGACTTCGTGCACGTCACCGACGTGGCCCGGGCCAACCTGCTGGCGCTCAGCGCGCCCGCCCCGGACGGGCTGGTTCCGGTGAACGTCTGCTCCGGCGAGCCGCACACCGTCGGCGACCTGGCGGCCGCCCTGGCCCGGGCGATGGGCGGCCCCGAGCCGGAGGTGGTCGGCGGGGCGCGGGCGGCCGACGTCCGGCACGTGGTGGCCGACCCGACCCGGGCCCGCGACCTGCTCGGCTACACCGCCCGGGTCGCCTTCACCGAGGGCGTCACCGCCTTCGCCACCGACCCCCTCCGCGAGCCCGCCGCCCTGCCCGCCTGACCCGACCCGACTCGGGTCGGTGGGCGGGGTCGGCCTGACCTGTCGCCGCCAGCTTCATGATCGCCGCAGTGCGGGCCGTGGATCCCGGGGCTCGTGAGCGCAGGGCACGGCTTCAGGCGCTGCGGTGGGCGATGGACCTCAGGCGGTTGGCGATGACGGCTTCACCACCTGGAACATGGCGTGATCCTGCCATCGGCCGGCGATGTTGAGGTATTCCGGCGCCGTGCCGAACCGCACGAACCCGTTGCGTTCCAGCACCCGCTGCGATCCGACGTTGTGCAGCAGGGTCTCTGCCTGCACCCGGTGCAGCCCCAACTCCTCGAAGGCCACCCGCACGATCTCGCGCACCGCCCTGGTTGCGAACCCTCGGCCGTTGTGGCTGCCGCTCACCCAGTAGCCCATGGCGCACGACTGGAACGGCCCGCGCACGATGCCGCTGAGCGTGATGCGGCCGATCACGCGACCGGAGTCGTCGAGGATGACGTGGGGCAGCTTCGAACCCTGCTCGTACTGCTGGAGATCGGCTTCGATGACGGCGTGCTGGCCGTCCGCCGTGAAGTAGTCCTCGCTCCGGATCGGCTCCCACGGCGCGAGGAACTCACGGTTGGCGCGGAGCAACTCGGCCAGGGCCGGCGCGTCCTCCGCGTTGAGGAGTCGGGTGATCTTCACCCGACCATCGTCCCAGGCGGCATGTCCCCCTGCTCGCCGGGCTGGACCGGAGGCGCGGCCGTCCGCGCCACCGGCCGATCCGCCGTGACGGCGGGGGTCAGGAGACCGTGAAGAGGAGGTGGTTGACCGCCAGGGCGGTGAGCGCCTGCGCGGCCAGCCACCAGCGGCGGGTCGGCGGCGGCAGGTGCGCCGCGGCGACCAGGAGCCAGACCACGAACGGCAGCCAGATCCGCTCCACCTCGGCCTTGCTCATCCCGGACAGGTCCGCGCCGGCCACCGCCAGGCCGGCGGCGGCCGGCAGCAGCACGGTCGGCCCGAGCGCCGCCACCCGCGCCACCCACCGCCGGCCGAGCCGCACGGCACCGCCGAGCCCGACATCCTGCCGGCCAGGCACCGGGCCACCGGTCAGCCCGCCGGGCGCGGAATCGGGTGACCCCCAGGCGGCCCGGGCGGCGAGCGCCGCGCGGCGCAGCGCCGGCCCGAGCACCGGCCCGGCGGAGAGCAGCAGCGCCGCCAGGTTCGCCCAGACCCAGTACGCGTACGGGCGCTCGGCCGCCCAGCCCTGGTAGTAGCGCTCGACGACCCGGTCGTACCCCTCCCACCAGCGGAAACCGGCCAGGACGAAGAGCGCCGTGACGGCGGCGACGCCGGCCGTCGCGGCGAGCAGCGCGGCCCGGCGGCGGTCGCGGCGCAGCGCCAGCACGGCCAACGCGAGCGCGCCGACCAGCACGAACCCGTACGACAGGTGCAGCGCGAAGCCGAGCAGCACCCCGCCGGCCAGCGCCGCGACCGTCCCGCGTACCGCCAGCAGGGCCAGCCCGGCGGCGACCACGCCGGTGAAGACGGCGTCGCCGGAGGCGCCCAGCCAGACCGCGCCGGGCAGCAGCACCAGGAACGGCAGCACCGCGCGGGCCGCCTCGGCGGCGCCCAGCGCGCGCAGGGTGACCGGCACCGTGACCGCGGCGGTCGCGCCGACCAGCACGCAGCAGAGCGCCGCGGCGGTGCCGCCGCCCAGGCCGATCCGGTCCAGCCAGACGAAGACCAGCAGCGCGCCCGGCGGGTGCCCGGCCGTGTGGGTGGACCACGAGTCGGGCTGGAAGTCGAGGATCCGGTCGGTGAAGCCGGCCAGCATCCGGGGGATGTCGGCGACGCCCGGCACCTCGTGCAGGTACTCCGCCTGCGGGGTGAGCCGCCGGGTCAGGCCGGCCGACCAGCCGTCCACCAGGGCCAGCGACAGCGTCCAGGCCACCGCGGCCAGCCAACCGGCGGCCAGCAGCGCGGCCCAGCGGGCGGTCCGCGCCCAGCGCAGGCCGGGCCCGAGCACGACCACGGCGACCAGCACGGCGAGCGGGGTGCCCCAGCCGGCGTGCGGCCGCCAGGTGGCGTAGAGCGGTGCGGCGTCGGCGTGCAGGCCCGCGCCGCGCCGGTTGAGCACCAGCCCGACGGCGACCGCGGCGACGAGCAGCACCGCCTCGACGGCCAGCGCGATCAGGTCGCCGCGGTGCCCGGGGGCGGCCCGCCGCGGGCCGGGGACGCGGGGCAGGGTGGCTGCGGGTCTCATGACGACCGGACGGTACGGCCCGCCGGGGCACCGGACGGGCGGAACCGCGGTCACGTCACCGGATGGTAAGAAATGCCTGCTCGGTAAGGGTTCCGTAAGCACGATCGGGACCTCGCGGGGCGCCGATCGGCCTAGCGTCGGCGGCATGCCGACACAGATCGACGTGGTGCTGCCGTGCCTGGACGAGGCCGCCGCCCTGCCCGGCGTGCTGACCGCGCTGCCGCCCGGCTACCGGGCGATCGTGGTGGACAACGGCTCCCGGGACGGCTCGCCGGAGGTGGCCGCCCGGCACGGCGCGCGGGTGGTGCGGGAACCCCGCCGCGGCTACGGGGCGGCCGTGCACACCGGCCTCGAACACGCCGAGACCGAGCTGGTGTGCGTGCTCGACGCCGACGGCTCCTTCGACCCGGGCGAGCTGCCCGCCCTGGTCGCCCCGGTGGCGTCCGGCGCCGCCGACCTGGCGGTGGGCCGGCGCCGGCCGGTGTCCGCCGGGGTCTGGCCGTGGCACGCCCGGGCCGGCACGGCGCTGGTCGCCGCGCTGCTGCGGCAGCGGGGGGTGCCGCTGCGGGACCTCAGCCCGATCCGGGTGGCCCGGCGGGACGCCCTGCTGGCGCTCGGGGTCACCGACCGGGCCTTCGGCTACCCCCTCGAACTGATGATCCGGGCCGCCGCGGCGGGCTGGCGGATCCACGAGCGGGACGTCCGCTACGCGCCCCGCGCGGCCGGGACCCGGTCCAAGGTCTCCGGCTCGGTCCGCGGCACGGTCCGCGCCACCCGGGACTTCCTGGCGGTGTTGCGCACCGTGGAGGGCCCGCGGTGACCGTCCTGCTCGTGGTGGCCAAGGCGCCCGTGGCCGGGGCGGTCAAGACCCGGCTCTGCCCGCCCGCCGAGCCCGCGCAGGCGGCCCGGATCGCCGCCGCCGCGCTGCGCGACACCCTCGACGCCGCCGCCGCCACCCCGGGCGTCGTCCCGGTGCTGGCGCTGGCCGGACGGTTCGCCGACGCCGAGGACGGGGCGGACCTGGCCGCCGCGGTCGCCGGCTGGCCGGTGCTGGCGCAGCGCGGCGACGACTTCGCCGACCGGCTCGCGCACGCGCACGCCGACGTGGCCGCCGCGTACCCGGGGCGGCCGGTGCTCCAGATCGGCATGGACACCCCGCAGCTCACCACGGCGGTGCTGGCCGCCGCCGTACGCCGGCTCGGCGCGCCGGCGACCGACGCGGTGCTCGGCCCGGCCGAGGACGGCGGCTGGTGGGCGCTGGGGCTGCGCGACCCCCGGCAGGCGGCGGCGCTGCGCGGGGTGCCCATGTCCACCCCCGACACCGGGCGGCGCACCCGGGCCGCGCTGGCCGGCCGCGGCCTGCGGATCGGGACGCTTCCGGTGCTGCGCGACGTGGACGACTGGACCGACGCGCTCGCGGTGACCGACCTGGCCCCCACCGGCCGGTTCGCCCGGGAGGTCGCCGCCCTGCGGGCCGCGGAGGTCGCCGCCCTGGGGGCCGCGGAGATCGCCGCCCTGCGGGCCGGGGAGGTCGCCGTCGCGCGGCGGGCCCGGGAGGCGGCCGCCCTGCGGCCGGCCCGGCCGATCGGGGGCCGGCGGTGACCGCCGACGGCTTCGGCACCGCGCTGCGCCACCGGGACGCCGACGCGCACTGGCTGGTGCAGGCCGACGGGACCCGCCGCCGGCTGCCGGTGGAGCGGTGGCACGGGCCGGCCGAGCCGGCGACCGCCGCCGTGGTGTCCCGCTGCGCCGGCCCGACGCTGGACCTGGGTTGCGGGCCGGGCCGGCTCACCGTGGCGCTGGCCCGGGCCGGGCTGACCACCGTGGGGGTCGACGTCTCGGCCCGGGCGGTGGCGCTGACCCGGGCCCGGGGCGCCGTCGCGGTCCAGGCCGACCTCTTCGACCGGCTGCCCGCCGAGGGCCGGTGGCGGCACGTCGTGCTGCTGGACGGCAACATCGGCATCGGCGGTGACCCGGCGCGGCTGCTGCGCCGGTGCCGGGAGCTGGTCCGCCCGGACGGCACGGTCCTCGTCGAGCTGGACCCGCCCGGCAGCGGCACCTGGCAGGGTCGGGCGCGCGTGGTGTCCGGGCGGCGCCGGGGACCGAGTTTCGGCTGGGCGCGGCTGGACACCCGGGCCGTGCACGAGCCCGCCGCGACGGCCGGCCTCGTGGTTCGCGAACTCCACCCGGCCGGCCGGCGCTGGTTCGCCGAGCTGGCCGCCGGCTGACACCGCGGTCGGCGCCGGAAATCCGGTACGGCCGCAGCGCGGCGGCGGGCTACCGTGCGGCGCATGAGCGACGCACCGACCCTGCACTTCTGCACCGATCCGGGCGAGTTCCTCGCCGCCGCCGATGACCACCTGGCGGCGAACCCGGTGGTCGGCACGGTCGTGGCCACCGTGGCGCACCGGATGCTGGCCCGGCGCGCCGACGGGGTCCCGCCGCCCGTGGACGACTGGTGGCTGGTGGTCCGCGACGCGTCCGGCGCGGTCGTGGGCGCCGGGATGCGGGCGGCGCCCTTCGCGCCGCGCCCGCCGTTCCTGCTGCCGATGCCCGACGAGGCGGCCGTGGCGCTGGCCCGGTTGTGGCACGAGCGCGGGGAGGAGGTACGCGCCGTCAACGGCGCGCTGCCCGCGGTCCGGCGGTGCGCCGCCGAGGTGACCCGGCTCGGCGGCGGCCGGGTCGAGGTCGCCCAGCACACCCGGCTGCACGAGCTCGGCGAGCTGGTGCCGCCGGCGCGGGTGCCCGGCGCGCTGGCGGTCGCCACCGAGGACGACGTCGACCTGGCCGCCGAGTGGTTCGACGCGTTCATGGCCGACGCCGACGAGCAGGCGGGCCGCCCGCGCGGCGTCAGCGCGCACGAGACCCCCGACCGGGCCGAGCTGCTGCGCCGGATCCGGGGCGGGCGGGTGTGGTTCTGGACCGACGAGGCCGGTCGGCGGGTGCACCTCACCGCCGCCAACCCGCCGTCGTTCGGCGTCGCCCGCATCGGCCCGGTCTACACCCCGCCCGAGCAGCGCGGGCGCGGCTGGGCCAGCAACGCCGTCGCGGAGGTCTCCCGGCTGCTGCGGGCCGAGGGCGCCCGGGTGTGCCTCTTCACCGACCAGGCCAACCCGACCTCGAACCGGATCTACGCCAACCTCGGCTACCGGCCGGTGGTCGACATGGCCAACCTGGTCGTCGTTAGCTGACACCGACCCGGCGGCCGGCCCACGTGGCAGGGCCGGCCCGGTGGGAGCGGGATCAGTGGTCGAGGTCGAGCGCGGCCAGCCGCTCCGGGTCGGCGATCACGTCGATGGCGGCGATCCGCCCGCCGGTGACCGTGAACGCCATCACCGACAGCGGCCGGCCGGCCGCGCTGACCAGCACCCCGGCGGCGCCGTTGACCAGCACCGGGCGGGCGAACGGCGAGAACCGGCCGAACGTGGTGGCCTGCGCGGCCACCACCCGCGCGCCGGTGAGCACCGTGGAGTGCCGGGCCCGGGCCGTCCCGCCGTCGGAGCGGAGCACCACGTCGGGGTGCAGCACGGCGACCAGCCCGTCGAAGTCACCCTCCCGGGCGGCGGCCAGGAACGCGGTGACCACCTCCCGCTGGCGGGTCAGGTCCGGGTCCGGCGCGGGCGCCTGCCCGCGTACCCGGCGGCGGGCCCGGCTGGCGAGCTGCCGCGCGGCGGCCGGCGACCGGTCGACAAGCGCGCCGATCTCCTCGAACGGCACGCCGAACATGTCGTGCAGCACGAACGCGAGCCGCTCGGTCGGGGTGAGGGTGTCCAGGACCACCAGCAGCGCCAACCCGACCGAGTCCGCCAGCACCGCGGCGTGCGCGGGATCGGCGTCCGCCTCGGCGACGTCGACGACCGGGTCGGGCAGGCGTACGTCGAGGGGGTCCTCACGCCGGGTGGCGCGGGCCCGCAGGGTGTTCAGGCAGACCCGGGCGACCACCGTGGTCAGCCAGGCGGCCAGGTTGTCCACCCCGGTGGTGTCGGTCCGGGCCAGCCGCAGCCAGGTCTCCTGCACGGCGTCCTCGGCCTCGCTCAGCGAGCCGAGCATCCGGTACGCCACGGCCCGCAGCTGCGGGCGCTGCTGCTCGAACCGCTCGGCCAGCCAGGTGTCCTCGCCCATGTCCCAGTCCTTCCTCGCGGGTTCCACCTGACCGACCCGGGCCGGCCCGCCGGTGTGACGGCGTGTGGCGCCCGTCACGTCGGTCACACCTGCCGCCCGCCGCGGGTCGAGCCGGTGAAGCCCGAACCGTAACGGACCTGCCAGACACGGAGGACGACATGAACGCACCCATCCTGGTCACCGGCGGCACCGGCACCCTGGGCCGGCTCGTCGTGCCGCTGCTGCGCGACGCCGGCCACCCGGTGCGGGTGCTCAGCCGCCGCGGCGGCCGGCCCGCCGGTGGCGTCGAGCACGTCACCGCCGACCTGCTCACCGGCGCGGGCGTCGACCCGGCGGTACGCGGGGTCGACACCGTGCTGCACCTCGCCGGCGGCCCCAAGGGCGACGACGTGGCCACCCGCCAGCTGGTCGACGCCGCCCGGCGCGCCGACGTGCGGCACCTCGTGTTCATCTCGGTGATCGGGGCGGACCGCGTGCCGCTGGCATGGCTGCGGTCCAAGCGGGACGCCGAACGGTCCGTCGCCGGGTCGGGCGTGCCGTGGACCACGCTGCGCGCCGCCCAGTTCCACGACCTGACGCTGACCATGGTGGAGAAGATGGCGAAGCTGCCGGTGGTCCCGGTCCCCGGCGGGTTGCGCCTCCAGCCGGTCGACGCCCGCGAGGTGGCGGCCCGGATGGTCGAGCTGGCGCTGGGCGCGCCGGCCGGCCTGGTGCCCGACCTGGCCGGCCCGCGGGTGTACGGCCTCGGTGAGCTGGTCACCGGCTACCTGACGGCCGTCGGCCGGCGCCGGCCGCGCCTGCCGGTCCGGCTGCCCGGCAAGGCCGGCCGGGCGTACCGGAACGGGGACAACCTCGCCCGCCCCGGCGCCACCCTCGGCGTCCGCACCTGGGAGGCGTTCCTGGCGGAGCGGCTGCCGGCGGCCGACGTGCGCGGCCGGTGACCCTCGCCTGTTCGCCGGACGCGCCGATCGGGAACGGATCCCGATCGGCGCGTCGCGGACCACGGGCGGAGGGGGTATCAGCCGAGGTGCCGGGCGAAGAACCGCAGCGTGCTGTCCAGCTCGAAGGCCGGGACGTCCCCGTGCTTACCGTTGTTGGCGTGCAGGGTCTTCTCGGCCGAGCCGAGGGCGTCGAAGAGTGCCAGGCCCTGGGACCGCGGCACCCGCTCGTCGTCCCACTGCAGCAGGAACTCCACCGGCACGGTGATCCGTGCGGCGGCCTCCGCTGTCGCCAGCGCCCCGCCCAGGCCGAGCAGCGCCGCGCGGACCCGGGGCTCGGCGGCGACGAACGGCACGCCGAGGCCGCAACCCAACGACACGCCCCAGTAGCCCACCGGTCCGGCGCCGACGTGCCCGAGGTCCTGGACCGCGTCCAGGACGGCCTGCCATTCCGGGACGGTCTGGCGGGCCACGAGCGCCTGGAATTCGGCGATCAGCGGAGCCAGTTCCTCTCCGGCAGCCACACGAGCCTGGTTCTCGGTCGCGATCCGGTCGTACTCTTCCACCTTCGGCCGGTCACCATGGGCGGGCACGTCCACCGCCACGACCGCGAAACCACGCTCCGCCACGAAGCGGCGTGCGCGGTCCACGATGTCGGGGGCCTTCTTGTGCTGGCCGCCGCCGTGTCCCATGAGGATGAGGGGACGCGTGCCGGCGGCGCCGTCCGGCGTCCACAGCACGCCGGGAATCTCGCCGAGGGTGAAGAGCTGTTCGGAGACGCCGTCGGACGACGTCCGGGAGTCGAAGCGCATAGCGTTTCAGCCTTTCGGAATGCCTGCTGCGGGCACTCCCTAGGCCATGCGAGGGAGGGAGCCCCGACCTGTCACAGCGTTGATCGGTCTCACCTCCTCAGGTCGCAGCGGCGCACAGCGACGTCGAACGTATCACGAAGATCATCGGTGACGCGCCGCCAAGGCCGGCTCGCGCACCATGAACACGTCTACCGGATCCTCGTTCTCGACCGTGAAGCCGTGCCGCTCGTACAGCCGCCGGGCCGGGCTCCCCTGCAGCACGTTCAGCCGGACCAGGGTGCCCTCGCGGTCGCACTGCTCCAGCAGCCCGCGCAGCACAGCCGCACCGATGCCGCCACCCTGCAGGTGCGGGGCCAGGTAGAAGTGCTCCAGCCAGTGGGCGTCCCCGGCCGGCCGCAGCGACACGCAGCCGGCGAGCACGCCGCCCACCTCGATCACCCAGGTGTGCGCCGGCCCGAACCCGTCGCGCAGTCGCTGCCGTACCCGCTGTGCGTCGTACCGCCCGAGCCGCTCCAGGTCCGCCCGCAGCACCACCGCCCGCAACTCGGCCACGGCCTCCACGTCCGCCGCCGAGGCCGGTCGGATCTCCCAGTCCCCCATGATCGCCAAACTACCGCCCGAGCTCGTCGGCTCCGTGAGACCGCCCGATGATCATTTGTCGGAGTGGCCGGCGGGACAGTTGCTGCTCGTGAGCGTGACGCTGTACTCGGTGTCGTCGTCGGTGATCCCCGACGGCGAGCCGTCGAACCACGTCTCGACCTTCTCCCGGCCCCGGTGCTGCTCGTAGTGCAGGTGCGGCGCGCCGGAGTTTCCGGTGCTGCCCACCCGCCCGAGCTGCTCGCCCTGAGCGACCCGCTGCCCGGCCCGGACCAGGGGCGGTTCGAGCAGGTGCAGGTACTGCGTCTCCCACCGGCCACCGTGGTCGATCTTCACCCAGTACCCTCCGCCACGGCCGCGCGGACCCTTCGGGTTGTCCGGGGTACGCCCACCCAGCGACCCGTTGATCCCCGCCACGGTGACCGTGCCGGCGTGGGACGCGAGCACCGGCCGCCCCCACTCGTCACCTTCCGTGGGGAACAGGTCGACGTCGAAGTCGTCGTGGCCCGGATAGGTACCCAACCGCCAGGTCTCGCCGCAGGGGACGGGGAGCTGGAACAGCGGGCGCGGACCGGGCGGCCGCAGCAGCGGTACGACGACCACGGCGAGGGCGAGAACAGCGGCGGCCCCGCCGAGCGCAAGAACGACGCGGACGACGCGGCGCCGGTCGCGGGACCTGTCTGACTGGCCGGTCGTCACCGCCCCGAGTATGCCCCTACCAGCCGACGGTGGAGAGGCTGATCGGGGTGAGCTGGCGGACCTGGGGCTCGATCCACTGCGCCGCGGTGACCAGTTTGACCAGCCGGTCGATGGTCTCCGGCGGGCCCGCCACGAAGCTGCGCCGGTCCGCCGGGCAGCCGTACCGGTCGTCGAAGCAGCCGCCGTCGAGGGCGCGGACCACCATGCCGGCCTCGGCGGCGAGCAGCATCCCGGCCGGCAGGTCGACCGCCTCGGGGCGGTAGCCGACGATGCCGTCGATGTCGCCGCGGGCCAGCATCACCCAGGACAGCAGCGGCGCCCACAGTTGCAGCACCCGGCGGGCGGTGGTGTCGAGCACGACCTTCAGCGCGCGGGCGGTGCTGTCGTCCCGGGCCACCTCGTGTCCCTGGGTCCAGGCCAGCACCGGCGCGGTCGGCACCGGGCGGCGGGGCGCGTGCAGGGGGCGGCCGGCCGGCCCGGACTCGTGCACGAAGGCGCCCCGGCCGCGCACGGCGGACCAGGTGCGGCCGGCGACCGGGTCGTGCACCACGCCGAGCACCGGCGAGCCGTGGTCGCAGAGGGCGATCCCCACCACGTACGCGGGCAGCCCGATGGCCACGTTGTTGGTCCCGTCGAGCGGGTCGACCAGCCAGGCCCAGGACGTGTCGGCCGCGTACTCGCCGCCCTCCTCGGCGATCACCCCGTGCTCCGGCCAGCGGGCCCGGATCCGGTCGACGATCAGCCGTTCGGCGGCCAGGTCCAGGTCGGTGACCAGGTCACCGGAGTCGTTCTTGGCCCGGGCGTGCAGCTCCCCCCGGGTGCCCCGGCGCAGCAGCCGCCCGGCCGCCTGGGCCGCCTCCACCGCGAACCGGTGCGCGTCGCGCAGGTCGGGCCCGCCTCTGTTCGGCTCCATGTCCATGGCTCCTCCAGCCAGTCAGCCCCGTGCCACCAGTCGCGCTATCTCCCGCGCCATCCGTGCCGTCTCCGCCGGGTCGCAGCGGTCCCGGCGTACCCGGTGGCTGCGCCCGTCCACCGCGCCGAGGCTCAGGTCGCACACGCCGGGGGTGGTCCGGCCGAGCGCCACGGTCACGGCCGGCTCGCCGGCGTCGACCTCCGAGGTGTGGAAGCCGCCGGCGCGCAGCGCGTACGAGTCGCCGGCGGTGTGCGTCTCCACGGTGGCGGTCACGGCGGTGACCAGCCGGTCGGTGGCCGCCATCTCGTCGACGTCGCCCCGGCTGTGCACCTCGTAGATCCGCCACGCCGGGTCGGCGCGGGCGTCGGTCACCTCGATCAGCTCGTTGCGGACCGTGCCGTGCAGCACGTGGCTGAGCAGGTCCCAGCTGTGCGAGTGCATGGTCGAGGTGGTGGGCCGCAGCGGCGGCGGGTCGGCCGGCCAGGCGTGCACGCAGATCCCGTCCGGGCCGGTGCGTTCCACCGGCAGGCAGGTGAAGCCGAGCGGGTGCCGCACGGCCAGCAGCGGCCGCCGCCCCCCGGCGACGTCGTCGAGGACGTCGAGCACCCAGCCGCGCAGCAACTCCGGCCGGGCGCCCCGGTCGATCTCCCGTTCAAGGTCGGCGTAGCTCATCATGCGTACGGGTTCCTCGCCTGGATGGCCCGGCTCACGATGTCGGCGACCTCGCGGTCACCGTAGGACCGGGGTAGCGGCAGCCCGAGTGTGGTGAACAGCCGGCGGACCTGCTCCACCGAGGGCTCGTCGTCGAGCTTCACCGGCGCGGCGGCCTCGACGGGCACCCGCCGGCTCTGCTCCCGGCTGTACTGCAACTCGATGTTGAACCGGTTGTAGTAGAGCTCCTTGCGGTCGATCCGCAGCGCCGGGGTCTGCGGGTTCTCCTGGGTGATGATGACGCAGGTCGAGGAGAGGTCGTAGCGGAAGGTCGTCATCTGCGCGGAGAGCCGGACCTCGACGGTGAGCAGGCCGGAGCGTTGCAGGTGCCAGCAGGCGGCCAGCACGGTCGCGTACGACTCCTTGCGGGTGCGGTCGACCGTCCACCGCTCCCCCGGCGCGTCGGGGTCGAGGCTGCGCCGGAACCGCGCGTAGCGCTCGCAGACCCCCTCGTCGGTCGGGTCGATGATCTCGACGGCGAAGTGGAGGGTGGCGTTGCGCCGGCGGGCGTGCTCCAGGCATTCCGGCAGGGTGACGGCCCGGGTGAAGGTGCCGGTGCCGCCCTTGAAGTTCCACCGGTCGGTGTGCCGGCGCGCCTCGGCGAGGGCCTGCCCGACCTCGCTGCCGTGCAGCACCCGGACCATGGACACGCTGTCGATCGCCTCGCGGGCCCGGTTCAGCGCTCCCTCGGGGCCGGTGATCTCGTGCATCTGCGGGACCAGCTCGGTGAGCCGGTCACGGGTGTCCCGCATGACCTCCCGCACCTGCTGCTGGGCGGTCTCCCGGCGCAGCCGGTCGCGCAGCACGGCCTGCGCGAGCACCGCGAGGACCAGCAGGATGGCGCTGTTGACCACGTCCTGGCTGACCGTGTTGGTCAGGCCGAGGATGGCCACGGTCACGGCCAGCAGCAGCCCGATGAACGCGTCGAGATTGTTGACGACCCAGGTGAACAGGCGCGCCATGACATCCCCCGGTCGACGACGGAACCTCCATGATAGCCCTTTGTCAATATCACCATCACGCGCTGTTCGGGCGACCCGTACCCCTCGGTGACGGCGCCTCCGCCGTGCGCCGAGCGGCGCAGATCAGCGAGCCGCCGAGCCCCGGCGCGACCCGGGCCAGCAGCCGGGAGGTGACCCACCGTCCACCCGGGAGCCGCCAGCCGACCTCGTTGGACCGGATCGCCAACGGCACGAAGCCGGCCCGGCAGAGCACCCGCCGCAGCAGCGACGCCGTGAACGGCCGGATGTGCAGCCACAGGTAGGGGTGCAGCGGGTCGATCTGGCGGGGCGCCCGGCCGGCGAGGAAGGCCAGCCGGTCCTGCGCCGGCGCCAGGTTCGGGGTGGTCAGCACGAGCAGGCCGCCCGGGGCGAGGACCCGGTGGCACTCCCGCAGCAGCGCGAGCGGGTCGTAGACGTGCTCGATGAGCTCGCCGGTGAGCAGGCCGGCGAAGCTGCCGGCGCGGAAGGGCAGGCCGCGGGTGGCGTCCAGGCAGACCGGCAGGGCCGCGCCGCCGGCGGCCCGCCGGGCCGCGCCGAGCGCGGTCTCGGCCATGTCGGCCACCACGAGCGGGCCGGGCAGCGCCGCCGGGTCGAGCATGCTGCGCGGGCCGCAGCCCAGCTCCAGCACCGGCCGTCCCGGTGGCACCCCGTCGACCATGAGCCGGGCCGCGACCGCCCGGCGGATCCGGTGGTACGGGTCGTCGACGTACCCGTTGACCTGCGCGCCGTCGTGGTAGCTGCGCCGGTTGGCGCGGCGGCCGTGTGCCTGCGCGCTGCGCGACGAGGTCCCGGTCGGCGGCTCGGCCATCGCACCCTCCACTGCGGTCGTCGCCCCCGTCGGCGGCGCCCGTCTCCAGCCTCGCACCGCTCCCGCCCGGCGGCCCGGAAATCCTCCCGGGTACGCCGACGCGGCGGCCGGGATGCCGGCCGCCGCGTCGGGGTGTCGGGATGTCGGGTCAGATGGCGCGGGCCCAGTCCAGCCGGCTGCTGTCGTCGTACTCGTCGCCGGGGATCCACCAGGGCTCGCCGAAGCCGCTGGTCGAGACGATGATGTTGCCGCCGTCCGGAGCCTCGTTGGTCGGCGGTACCGACAGGGCGGCGCAGTAGCGACCGTCGGGCGAGAACACCGGGGACTGGTAGTAGCGGGTCTCGTCGGTGAGCCGCTTGAGGCCGGTGCCGTCGATCCGCACCGAGCCGAGCGCCTGCCCGCCGAGCACCTCCGTGTCGCGGGTCCAGCGGTTGGTGCAGAACACCACCCGCTCGGAGTTGGGCATGAAGACCGGCCCGTGGAAGAGCTCGCCGGCCGCCTCTGGCGTGTAGATCGGCCGGACCTTGCCGGTGGCCACCTCCAGCGTGCGCAGCTGCGGCCCCTCCGAGCGGCTGGTCCAGCGCATGACGATCATGGAGCCGTCCCGGGACCAGTTCGGCTGGGACATGGCGTGTCCCTGGACCAGCACCCGCTTCGCGGCCGTGGCCACGTCGACCGCGACCAGGGTGTCGCGGTCGATGACCAGGGCGATCTGCGTGCCGTCCGGAGACCAGGTCGGTGCGCCGTAGACGACGCCGAACGGGTCGGCGAGCAGCGTCCGGATCTCGCCGGTGACCCGGTCGTACAGCGACACGTAGGGCTCGAGACTGCCGTCGCCGGACCGGGCGTTGTTGATCCAGGCCACGTAGCGGCCGTCGGGCGACGTGGTGGCCTGGTCGCCGTCGTCGAGCAGCCGCTGCGGCGTGGTGCGGCCGGGGTTGACCTGGAGCACGCCCCAGCCGACGCTGACCAGCCACGGCCCGTTGACCACCTCGGTGGTCTCCGCCGCGGCGGCGGGCGCCGCCGCGGCCAGGCCGCCGGCCAGCCCGGTCGCGGTGGCCGCCCCGGCCAGCGCGGCGGCACGCAGCAGGGCTCGGCGATTCAACTCGGTCATGTACACCCCCGTGGTAGACGTCGCTCCACCCTCCTGAAAGGAGGACCGGAACGGGATCAGGCGAGCAGCCGGTCCCCGGTGGCCGTCCGGTCACCGCGCACCGCACCCGGCCGGCAGCGTGGTGATCCGGTCCGGGACACGCCGACGCGGCGGCCGGGCCCGGCCGCCGCGTCGCGGGTCGTGCTCAGATGGCGCGGGCCCAGTCCACCCGCATGCTGTCGTCGTACTCGTCGCCCGGGATCCACCAGGGCTCGCCGAAGCCGCTGGTCGAGACGATGATGTTGCCGCCGTCCGGGTACTCGTTGGTCGGCGGCACCGAGAGGGCCGCGCAGTAGCGCCCGTCCGGTGAGAACACCGGCGACAGGTACATCCGCGGCTCGTCGGTGAGCTTCTTGAGGCCGGTGCCGTCGATCCGCACCGACGCGAGCGAGTCCTCGCCGAGCGGCAGGTCGACGTCGCGGTACCAGCGGTTGGTGCAGAACACCACCCGCTCGGAGTTGGGCATGAAGACCGGCCAGCCGAACCGCTCACCCTCCTCGGGCTGGTAGACCCGCCGCACCCGCCCGGTGGCCAGCTCCAGCATGCGCAACTGGTGGCCCTCGGAGCGGCTGACCCACTGCATGACGATCATGGAGCCGTCCCGGGACCAGTTGGGGCGGTACATCGCGTGCCCCTGGACGAGCACCCGCCGCGCGCCGGTGGCCACGTTCACCGCGACCAGCGTCTCGCGGTCAACGACAAGGGCGACCTCGGTGCCGTCCGGCGACCAGGTGGGCCACTCGTACGAGATGCCGAACGGATCGCTGATCAGCTTCCGGACCTCGCCGGTCACCCGGTCGTACAGCGACAGGCTCGAACCGGTCTCGCCCTCGTAGCGCAGGTCGTTCACGGCCACGTACCGGCCGTCGGGCGAGGTGGTGGCGTCGTAGGCGTGGGTCAGCAGCACCTGCGGCGTGGTGTGGCCCGGGTTGATCTGGAGCAGCCCCGCGCTGCCGGTGACGAGCCACGGCCCGTTGACCACTTCGGTGGTCTCCGCCGCGGCGGCGGGCGCCGCCGCGGTCAGGCCCCCGGCCAGCCCGGTCGCCGTGGCCGCCCCGGCCAGCGCGGCGGCACGCAGCAGGGCACGGCGATTCAACTCGGTCATGAACACCCCCGTGATAGACGTCGGTCCACCCTCCTGAACGGACGCTCACCACGGGATCGGACGAGCGGCCGGTCCGCCGTCGGCCACACGGTCATCCCGCACGGTCACCGCCCCGCGGCCGGTACCCTCGCCCCGGTGACCTCCGACGCGCTGCGCCGCGCCCTCACCGACCCGGGCGACCCGCCGGTGCTCCCCCTGCCCGGTGTCGCCGCCGAACTGCTCGCCGCCCTGGACGCGCCGCCCCGGCTCGCGGCGCACCTGCGGCTGGTGCACGACGTGGCCCGGCAGCTCACCGTGGCGTTCGCCGAGCGCTTCCCGCTGGTGCCGTTCGACCGGCAGGCGGTGCTGTTCGGGGCGGCGATCCACGACCTGGGCAAGGTCGAGCACCCCGGGGAGCTGTCCGGGCCCGGCTCCGCGCACGAGGAGGCGGGCTACCAGCTGCTGCTGCGCTTCGGCGTCCCCGAGGAGCGGGCCCGCTTCGCCGTCACCCACGCCGCCTGGCACGCGCCGGGCGTGCAACTGGAGGACCTGCTGGTCAGCCTCGCCGACAAGGTGTGGAAGGGCGGGCGCGTCACCGACCTGGAGGAGCTGGTGGTGGACCGGCTCGCCGACATCACCGGCCAGCCGGCCTGGCAGGCGTTCCTCGACCTCGACGACGTGCTCGCCGGGCTGGCCGCCGGTGCGGACCATCGGCTCGCCTTCCAGGCCGAGCATCCGCTGCACGGCTGACCTCCGGCCTCAGCCGCCGGCCGGCTCGGGTGCGCCGGCGCCCGCCAGCAGCGCCTCCGCCGAGCTGGTCCGGGCGTACAGCAGGAACCGTCCGGCCCGGTGGGTGCCGACCAGGCCGGCGTCGCGCAGCGCGGTCAGGTGGTGGGAGACCGTGCCGGCGCTGAGGCCGCACCGGCGCGCCAGCTCGGTGGTGGCGGCCGGCACGGCGAGTTCGTGCAACAGCGTGGCCCGCGTACGCCCCAGCACCCGGGCGAGCGCCGCGCTGGCCGGGTCGGCGCTGCGCTCCCAGAGCGTCCCGACCGCGCGGGCCGGATAGCGCAGGAGAGGTTGCGAGGTCCGCTCGGACAGGTTGGACCAGACCCGCGCGCCCCCGAACACCGACGGGACCAGCAGCAGGCCCCGCCCGCCCAGGTCGACCGTCCCGGCGCGGGTCAGGTGGTCGACGTGCAACGTCCCGTCGTCCCAGGAGACGTACGGGTCGATCCGGTTGAGCAGGCCGCGCACGCCGTCGGTCGCCATCCGCCCGGCGCCGACGAGCACCTCGCGTTCCAGCAGGGTCCGCATGCGGGGCCAGTACGGGGCGATCGCCACCTCGACGTAGTCGGCGATCACCTGCGCGAGGCGGGCCAGCCCGGCCGGCGGGTCGGCGTACAGGGCGGCCAGCCGGGGCGGGCGCGGCCCGGGCAGCTCGTCCAGGCCGGCCCGGACCACCTCCGGCGGGGTGGCGGCGAGCACGGCCAGTTCCCAGTCGATGGTGGGCAGGGCGGACGGCGGGGGCGGGCAGACGAAGCTCGGGATCACCACGGTCGGCATCGGCACGAGGTCGGCGAGGAGCCGCCAGTCCACGGTGGACAGCCGGGGCCCTACCTGCCGGTGCCAGAGCTGGTGCGCGGGGAACCAGTCGGGGGTCCGGAGGACCCGCACGCTGGCGACCGCCTCCCACAGCGGCGAGATCGCGAACCGGATCCCGGCCAGGTCCCGTACCCCCACCGCGACACTCAGCACCCGTACCTCCCGACGGATTCGACCTGGCTCAAACTTATCGACCGTGGCGGCGACCGCGGCCAGGCTCCCTGTCATGACCACCACCGTCCCGGCCCCCACCCGCTGGCCCCGCCCCTTCCGCTACGTCTACGCGGCCAGCCTGGCCGACAGCCTGGGCTTCCAGGTGGGCTACCTGGCCGTGCCGGTGCTGGCCGTGTCCGTGCTCGCCGCCACCCCCGGCCAGGTGGGCCTGCTCGCGGCGCTCGGCACCGCCGCCTTCCTGCTGGTCGGGCTGCCCGCCGGGGTCTGGGTGGACCGGTCGCCCCGCCGCACCGTGATGGTCGCCGCCGACCTGGCCCGCGCCGCCCTCTACGCCTCGATCCCGCTGGCCTGGTGGGCGGGCGCGCTGACCCTCGCCCAGCTCTACGCGGTCGTGCTGCTCACCGGCGTCGGCACGGTCTTCGGTGAGGTGGCCGCGCAGAGCTTCCTGCCGGAGCTGGTCGGCCGGGACCGCCTGGTGGCGGCCAACTCGCTGCTCATGACGACGAACGCCACCGTCCAGATCGGCGGCCGGGGATTCGGCGGCCTGCTCGTGCAGTGGCTCGGCGCCCCGCTCGCCCTGGCCCTGAACGCGGTCACCCACCTGCTCTCCGCGCTCGCCCTCACCCGGGTACGCCCCACCGCCACCGTCGGCGCCGGACGGGACCGGCCGGCGGGCGGGTTCGGCCGGCAACTCGCCGAGGGCGTCCGGCACGTGCTGGGCAACCCGCTGCTGCGCCCGCTGGCCGTGTCGCTGGCCGGCATCAACCTCACCGTGAACCTGATGACCACCATGCTGCCGGTCGTCTTCCTGCGCGACCTGGGGTTGGGCGCCGGCGCGCTCGGGCTCTTCCTCGGCGCCGGCGGGGTCGGGGCGCTGCTCGGCGCGGTGACCGCCCGTCCGCTGGCCGCCCGGATCGGGCACGGCCGGGCGCTCTGGGTGCCCGGGCTGCTGGTGGCCCCCGCCGGCGCGCTCGTCGCCCTTGTCGACACCGGAGCGTGGCTGTGGCTGGCCGGCCTCGGCTGGCTGGCGCTGGCCTGGCGGACCGGGATCGGCAACGTGATCGGCGTCAGCCTGCGGCAACGGGTCACCCCGGACGCGCTGCTCGGCCGGATGAACGCCACCTTCCGGTTCCTGCTCACCGGCGCGATCGCGGTCGGCGCCGCGCTGGCCGGCCTGCTCGGCCAGTACGCGGGCCCGCGTACCTCGCTCTGGGTCGGCGCGATCGGCGCCGCGTTCACCTGGCTGCCGCTGTACCGGTCGCCGGTGCGCACGCTGCCCGACCCGGACCGGCTGCCCCCGGCCTCCCGGTGACGCGCGTACCGCTGTTACCCGGCGGTTACGCGGCTGCGAAGCCGCTGTGGCACGGCGCGCCGACCGTCGGGGCAGGGACACCGGATGGGGTCCCGGCACACCGCCAGGGAGGCCACCATGAGACTGAGGAGAACACTGCTGGCGCTGGTCGTCGTGCTCGGCGGGCTGGTCGCCGGCACCGGCGGCGCCACCGCGGCGGCGCCGTACTGCGGGATCACCTGGGGCAGCACGGCCAGGTCGGCCGGCGCCCTGAGCACCGACCCGCTGATCGAGGTCCGCACCGGCCGGCACGACTGCTGGGACCGGGTCGTCTTCGAGTTCGCCGGGCCGGCCAACGGCTACTCCGTCGCCTACGGCGAGACGTACACCGAGGGGCAGGGGCTCGCGTTGAGCCCGTACACCGCCGGGGGCGCGCTGCTGTCGGTGTCGCTGCGGGCGCCCGCGTACGACGACGAGCACGTCGGCACGCTGCCCTACCGGGCCGGTGAGCACGCCGCGACCGTGCTGGGCTACCGCACGCTGCGGGACGTCGTCTTCGGCGGCAGCTTCGAGGGCTACACCACCTTCGCGGTGGGCGTCCGCGCCCGACTGCCGTTCCGGGTCTTCGTGCTCAGCGGCCCCGGCACGCACAGCCGCATCGTGATCGACGTGGCCCACCAGTGGCAGGCGTGACCTTTCCGCAGGTGAGAGGGGCCGACCGGCCCCTCATCACCGTCCGTTGCGCCCACGCCCCGCAGCGTGGCGCCGGACTACCCTGATTGGTCATGGAGGGCCGCGTGCTGGTCGTCGAGGACGACGCCTCCATCCGGGAGGTGACCGCCCTCGGCCTGCGCCGGGCCGGGTTCCGGGTGGACACCGCCGCCGACGGCGCGGCCGCCCTCACCGCGTGGCGGGCCGGCCCGGTCGACCTCATCGTGCTCGACGTGATGCTCCCCCGCCTCGACGGATTCGAGGTGTGCCGGGAGATCCGGCGCACCAGTCAGGTGCCGATCCTCATGCTCACCGCCCGCACCGACACCATCGACGTGGTGGTCGGCCTGGAATGCGGGGCCGACGACTACCTGCGCAAGCCGTTCGACCTGCCGGAGCTGGTCGCCCGGGTGCGCGCCGTGCTCCGCCGGACCGTCGCCCCGGCCCCCGAGACCACCGTGGCCGCCGGCCCGCTGGAGATCGACCCGGCCCGCTTCGTGGCCCGCAAGGACGGCCGGGAGCTGACCCTCACGGCCACCGAGTTCCGGCTGCTGCTGGAGCTGGCCCGGCGCCCCGGCCGGGTGTTCACCCGCGAGCTGCTGCTCGACCGGGTCTGGGGGCACAGCTACCTCGGCGACTCCCGGCTCGTCGACGTCGCGGTGCAGCGCCTGCGCGCCAAGGTGGAGGACGACCCGGGCGCGCCCACCCTGATCCGCACGGTCCGCGGGGCCGGCTACAAGCTCTCGACGGGGTGAGCGCGCCATGGTGGCCGGTAGAGTCGTACCCGGGCGGCTGCGACGCCGGCTCGTCGTGGCCTTCGTCCTGGTCGCGGGCATGTCCGCCGGCGCCCTGGCCACCGGGTCCTACGTCATGCTGCGGCAGGCCCGGTTCGACGGCTCGCTGCAACGCGCCGCGGCCGACGCCCGCTACCAGCTGGTGGTCGCCGCGCAGTTCCTGCCGCTGACCGACGCCCGCCGCGCCGACCTGCTGGCCAGCTTCGAGGAGTCCGGCCGGCACGTCCTGCTGGTCACCGGGGACACCCAGGCGTCCAACCCCCGGTACGCGCCCACCCCCGACCCGGACCTGCGGGCGACCGCCGCCGCCGGGCAGCTCGGCTTCCAGCGCAGCCCCGGCCGGCCGCACCTGCTGGTCGTCGGCGGCCGCATCCCCGGCTCCACCGCCGAGCTGTACGTGGTGACCGTCGAGGACGACCTCGTCGACGCCCTCGACCAGCTCCGCACCGCCTCGGTGATCGGCTGGGCGGCGGTGGTGCTGGTCGCCGCCGGCGTGGGCAACGCCCTCGCCCGCCGCACCCTGGAACCCGTCGGCCGGGCCAGCCGGGCCGCCCGGGCCGTCGCCGAAGGGCTGCTGCACACCCGGCTGCCGGTGCGCGGCCGGGACGAGTTCAGCGCCTGGGCCACCTCCTTCAACGAGATGGCCGAGGCGCTGGAGACCAAGATGGAAGCGCTGTCCCAGGCGCAGGCCCGGGAGCGGCGGTTCACCGCCGACGTGGCGCACGAGCTGCGTACCCCGGTCACCGCCCTGGTGGCGGCGGCCTCGCTGCTCGCCGACCAGCTCGACACCCTGCCCGCCGACGCCCGCCGGGCCGCCGAACTGCTCGTCGCCGACGTGGTCCGGCTGCGCCGGCTGGTCGAGGAGCTGATGGAGATCTCCCGCCTGGACGCCGGGCGGGAGGTGCTCGCCACGCGCCCGGTGGACGCCGGCACGCTGCTGCGCCGGATCGTCGCCGGCCACGGGGACGCCGCCCGGGCCACCGTCACCGGCGACGCCCCGCCGGTGGTGACCGACCCGCGCCGGCTCGAACGGATCCTCACCAACCTGGTGGCCAACGGGGTGGAACACGGCGGCGGCGACCTCCGCGCCGAACTCCGGCACACCGGCGACGAACTCGTCATCGAGGTCGCCGACCGCGGCCCGGCATCCCCGCCGAGCACCTGGCGCACGTCTTCGACAGGTTCTACAAGGTCGACCCCGCCCGCACCGGCCCCGGCAGTGGGCTCGGCCTGGCCATCGCCCACGAGAACGCCCGGCTGCTCGGCGGCCGGCTCGACGTGGCCAGCGAGGTCGGCCACGGCACCCGCTTCCGCCTCACCCTCCCCCTCGACCCCGGGGGCCCGCCATGCGACGCCTGATCCCGCCACTGACCGCGCTGCTGCTGCTCACCGCCGGCTGCGCCCCGCCACGCACCGGCACCCTCGGGCCCGCCCCGGCCGGCCCGTCACCCACCACCGCCACCGCCCCGACCGGCCCGCCCACCGCGCCGACGCCATCCGCGTCGCGCACCCCGACGGCGCGGGCCACGACCGGTGCGCCGACCACCCCCGCGCCGACCGGGCCGGACGGGACGCTTACCGTGCAGCTCTGGTTCGCCCGCAACGGGAAACTCGTGCCCACCCGGCGCGCGTCGCCCGCCACCGTGGCCACGTCCCGGCTGGCCCTCACCGAACTGGCCGCCGGCCCCTCGGTGGTCGAGACCGCCGCCGGCCTGACCACCCTGGTCCCGGACGGCACGCAGGTGACCCGCATCGCCGGCGGGGTGGCGACGCTGCTGCCGCCGGCCGGCTTCGACGCCGGCGGGGCGGCCACCGCGCGGCTGCGCCGGGCCCAGGTGGTCTGGACGCTCACCCAGTTCCCGACCGTGCGGCGGGTCGCCTTCGCCCCGGCCGACGCGGCGACCGGGCGGGAGGACTACGCCGACCTGCTGCCCCCGATCGTGGTGACGGCCCCGGGGATCGGCGACCGGGTCGGCAGCCCGGTCACCGTCACCGGGACGGCCGACGTGTACGAGGCGACGGTGAGCGTCCGGGTGCTGGACGCCGCCGGCCAGGAGATCGGCACGGCGTTCACCACGGCGTCCTGCGGCTCCGGCTGCCGCGGCGGCTACCGGCTCACCGTCCGCTACCGGCGGCCGGCGGCCGGACCGGGCACGATCGAGGTGTACGAGGTGTCGGCGCGCGACGGCTCCCGCGTCAACGTGGTCCGCATCCCGGTCGACATGGCCGCCGGTCGGTGACGCGACCCCCACAGTGGACGGCGGTGTCGAGACCGAACGGGGATTCGGACCCCGGTACGGCGGAGTTGCAGTCCGCTCCCTGGCCACTCGGGCATTCGGTCGGGTCGGTGCGTGCCCCCGGCTGGATTCGAACCAGCGACCTTCGGATCCGGAATCCGACGCGCTCTCCGCTGCGCCACGGGGGCATGGGTTGTCGCGAGAAACCGATTGACTTTCGATAGGTTACGAGCGATAGTCGATGCATGCTCACAGCCCAACGAGCGGTTCTCCCGCTCAGAGTCTTCCTCGCGCTGCTGTTCGGGATCCTGGTCCTGTTCCAGACCATGTCGCTTCCCGGCCAGTTCGCGCACATGGCCCGGGAGGACCCGGACATGGCGTACCTGAGATGGCCGGCGACCGCGGTGACCGTGTTCTGGGTGCTCTGCGTCCAGGTGGTGATCGTGTGCACCTGGAAGCTGCTCACCCTGGTCAAGAACGACCGCATCTTCAGCGAGGCGTCGCTGGGATGGGTCGACGCGATCGTGTGGGCCATCGCCGCCGCGTGGGTGGTGCTGGTCGGCGTGTTCCTCTACGTCGGCTTCAAGGCCGACGACCCGGGCCTGCCGCTCCTGCTGTTCCTGCTGGTCACCGGGGTCACCGCGCTGGGGCTGCTGATGGTGGTGATGCGCGCGCTGCTGCGGCAGGCCACCACGCTCCGGACCGACATGGAAGCGGTGATCTGATGCCCATCGTCGTCCGCATCGACGTCGAGCTGGCCAAACGCAAGATGAGCGTCGGCGAGTTCGCCGAGCGGGTCGGCCTCACCCCGGCCAACGTCGCGGTGCTCAAGAACGGTCGCGCCAAGGCCGTCCGCTTCAGCACCCTGGAAGCCATGTGCCGGGTGCTGGACTGCCAGCCCGGTGACCTGCTCGAATGGGTCGAGGAAGAGGGAGAGAACCGATGAAGTACGTGCTCGGCCTCGTCGCCGTCCTCGCCGTCGCGCTCGGCGTCGCCGGCATCGTCTACGGGGAGGCCGACGACTCGCCCGGCCTCCAGTTGCTGGCCGGCCTGCTGGTCATCGGCGCGATCGCGATCGGCGTGCGGATCGCACGGCGCAGCAGGTAGGTGTCGCTGCGAGCTGAGGATTCGAACCTCAATTCTCCGATCCAGAGTCGGATGTGCTGCCTGGTTGCACCAGCTCGCATGGGGATCCGCGGACCGCGGACCGTGCCCCGACCAGGATTCGAACCTGGGCTCTCCGGTTTCGTAGACCGGCGCGCTCTCCGCTGCGCCACCGGGGCGGACGACCGGCGCCCCGCCCCCTCCCAGGGGCGCCGGTCGGTTCAACCCTTCACACAGACGACCTGCTTGAGGTGGGCGACCACCTCGACCAGGTCCTCCTGCTGGGCCATCACCTGGGTGATGTCCTTGTACGCGCCGGGGATCTCGTCGACCACCCCGGCGTCCTTGCGGCACTCGACGCCCGCCGTCTGCGCCGCCAGGTCGGCGGTGCTGTACGTCCGCTTCGCCTGCCCGCGCGACATCCGCCGCCCGGCCCCGTGCGACGCCGAGCAGTACGCGTCGAGGTTGCCCTTGCCGCGCACGATGTACGACCCGGTGCCCATCGACCCCGGGATGATGCCCAGGTCGCCCCGGCCCGCCCGGATGGCGCCCTTGCGGGTCACCAGCACCTCCACCCCGTCGTAGCTCTCCTCCGCCACATAGTTGTGGTGGCAGGAGATCGGCTCGTCGTGGGCGACCCCCGGGAACTCGTCCCGGACCACCCCGCAGAGCAGGGCGAGCATGACGGCCCGGTTGCGGCGCGCGTACTCCTGCGCCCACCAGAGGTCCCGGCGGTAGGCGTCCATCTCCGGGGTGCCGGCGAGGAACACCGCGAGGTCCCGGTCGGGCAGGTCGACGTTGTGCGGCAGCCCGCGGGCCACCGCCATGTGCCGCTCGGCCAGTTCCTTGCCGATGTTGCGGGAGCCGGAGTGCAGCATCAGCCAGACCCGGCCGTCGTCGGGGCCGCCCTGCTCCAGGCAGACCTCGATGAAGTGGTTGCCGCCGCCGAGGGTGCCCAGCTGGCGCTGCGCCCGGGTCTCCAGCTGCGCCACCTTGCGGTCGAGGGTGCCGAAGCGCCGCCAGAAGTCGGCCCAGCCGCCCTGCTCCAGGCCGCGGACGCGGCGCGGGTCGACGGCGTCGTCGCGCATGGCGAAGCCGACCGGGATGGCCGCCTCGATGGCGCTCCGCAGCGGGCCGAGGTCGTCGGGCAGGTCGGCCGCGGTGAGCGAGGTGCGGACCGCGGACATGCCGCAGCCGATGTCGACGCCGACCGCGGCGGGCGAGACGGCCTGCCGCATGGCGATGACCGAGCCGACCGTGGCGCCCTTGCCGAAGTGCACGTCCGGCATGACGGCGACGCCCTGCACCCAGGGCAGCGCGCCGATGTTGCGCAGCTGCCGGGCCGCCTGCGCCTCGATCGTGTGCGGGTCGGTCCAGACCCGGACCGGCGCCCGGGTGCCGGCCAGCGGGGTGAAACCCATCGTCGTCTCCTCGGTTCAGGGGTGTGTCCGAGCGGCTGGCCGGATTCGAACCGGCGATCTTCACCATGGCAAGGTGACGCGCTGCCTGACTGCGCTACAACCGCGAGTGGTCCCGGGTCGGGACCGGCGTAGGCCGTACGGGACTCGAACCCGTAGCCTCCCGGGTGAGAACCGGGTGAGCTGCCAATTGCTCCAACGGCCCGCGGGACGGCGGGTGCCGTCCGCGTGTGTCCGGGACCGCGGAATCGAACCGCGTGTCTCTCGCGCCCAAGGCGAGCGGGTCAGCCAGCTCCCTCGTCCCGGTTGCCCGGCCGGCGCTTCGCGCGCCGGCCGGGAATCGTGCTCATGCCGACCACTGTGGAGTTGAGAAGATGCGACGTCGCCGGCCGGAGGCCGGGACAGGGTGAGGCAGGGGCGACAGGATTCGAACCTGCAACCGTCGGGTTTGGAATCCGGTGCTCTTCCGTTGAGCTACGCCCCTCGGACCCGGTGACGAGAAAAGCCGCCCGGTCCCTGGTCTCGGGGCGGGCGGCTGCGCGTGTGTGTCGCGCCGGCGCTAGTCGCGCCACCACCCCGGTTGCCACCGCTGCCGTCGGCAGCGACCCTGGCCCGCTTCGCGCGGCAGGGCACCGCCGCGCGGCGCGGGCCGCTCGGCTCGGGTGCGGTTCTGCTGCGACACGGTGAGCTCCTGGGTGGTGGTTCCGGTTGACCTTGGCCCGTTCACGGTACGGGCCGGGCCGGGAGCCCCGCAACGGATATTCGCGAGGATGTTTCGGCCGGCGCCGAACGGTGCCGCCCCTAGCCTCTGGCCAGGCGGACGGAAGGGGCACGGCATGGACTGGCGGCGTCGGGTGGCGGAGCGGTTCCGGGAGGTCAACGGGGAGCATCCGATGACGGCGGCGGACGACGCATACGTCAGCGGGCAGTTCGTCACGCTCGACGCGCTCTGCGCGGGGGCCGGGCGGGACGCGGACGGCGTCCGCCGGTTGATGCTGGACGGCCGGCTGCCGCTGCCGGGCTACCTGCGCTCGGACGGCGCGGAGATGGTCCCGGCGGACCTGTTCGCGCTGGCCGAGCGGGCCGGCGGGGTGGACGCGCTGCCCGCGTGGTTCGTCGGGCACTGGGCGGACCGGGCGCGCGGCGCGGCGGAGTGGGACGCCTACCTCAGCGGCCAGTACGTCTGCCTGCGCTCGGTGTCGCCGGAGTCGATCCGGCGCAAGGACGAGTTGACCGCGGCGATCGGGGCCGCGCCGGCCGAGCCCGACGCCGGGTCGGCGGGCTGGCTCGACCGGCTGCACGCGCTTGTCGACGAGCTGGACGCGCTGGAGCCGGCCTTCACCGGCTACGACCGGCTCCGGTTCGGCGGCCCGACCTCCCGGGACACCTGCGTGGACGCGGTGCGGGCCCGGTATCCGCGGCGGGTCAGCGCGCCGGCCGGCCGGTGACCCGGCGGGCGACGGCGAGCAGGTACTCCTTGCGGTGCAGCGGGTCGTGGTCCCAGCGCGGCCGGCTCGGGACGGGTCCGCGTACCGGCCGGTGGTGGTCGAACTCGGCCTCCAGGGCGCCCTCGCCGCGGGTGAGCCCGGGCAGCCGCTGCTCCAGCGCGTGCACCCGCCCGGCGGGCACCTCCCCCTCGATGAGGTAGGAGGTGCCGCGCAGGGTGCTGCTGCGGGGCGCCGCGCCCAGCCCGGCGAGCACGGGCAGCACCGTGCCCACCACGTCGGCGGGGAGGTCGAGCCGGAACCGGTGCACCGGCTCGTGGACCCGGGTGCCGGCACGGCTCAGCGCGGTCATGAGCACCAGCGGGGTGAGGTGCCGGAAGTCCCCGGCGGTGCTGGACATGCTCTTGTCGAACACGCCGTGCGAATGGCTCTGCCGGGCCCAGTAGCCGCCGTGGGTGAGGGTGACCACGCAGTCGATGACGGCCCAGCCGTGCAGGCCCTGCCCCAGGGTCTCCCGGACGGTCTCCTCGATGGCCTTGAGGAAGGCCAGCGGCATCGAGCCGAGTTCGATGCCCAGCCGGAACTCGACGCCGCCGCCGACCGGCCCGGGCTCGACGCGCAGGCCGACGGTGCCGAGGAACGGGTTGGGGTCCCGGCCGATCCACTCGACGGCGGCGCCGACGCCGACCACCCGCTCCACGCAGACGGTGGTGGTCTCCCGGAAGGTGACCGGGACGCCGTAGTCGTCGGCGAGGGTGGCCTCGATGACCTCCTTCTGCACCTCGCCGTAGAGGGACACGGCGATCTCCTGGCGCCTGTCGTCCTGGCGCAGGTTGATCAGCGGGTCCTGCTCGGCGAGCTGGGTCAGGGCGGCGTGCAGGGCCGGCCGGTCGGCCGGGCGCACCGGTTCGACCACGGTCTCCAGTGTCGGCGGGGCGAAGTGGCGCCGGCCGGCCGGCCGCTCGGGCGGGACGCCGAGCACGTCCCCGACGCGGACGTCGGCCAGGCCGTGCAGCCGGACGATCCGGCCGGCCCCGGCCGCGTCGCCGGGCGTGGCGTCGCCGCCGTCGAAGACGGCGAGGGCGGTGACCCGGGACTCCCGGCCGCCGCCGTGGCGGATCCGGTCGCGGACCCGCAGGGTGCCGGCGAAGATCCGGGCGTATGCGACCTTCTCCCCGGCCGGGCCGCGCTCGACCTTGAAGACGGTGCCGGAGAGCGGGGCGTGGTCGTCGCCCGCGGTGGCGGGGAGCAGCGCGGTGACCGCGTCGATCAGCTCGTCGACCCCGGCACCGGTGACGGCGGAGCCGGCGAGCACCGGGTGCACCCGGGCACGGGCGGTCTGCGCGACGAGCGCCTCCCGCAGCCGGTCCGGGGTGGCCGTTCGCTCGTCGGCCACGTACGCGGCCAGCAGCGCGTCGTCGTGCGCGGAGAGCAGGTCGACCAGGCGGGCCCGGTGGCCGGGGTCCCCGGGCGGGTGCGGGATCCAGCGGGCGGCCGGGGTGCCGGCGGCGTCGACCCGGCCGAGGGCCACGACGTCCGGGGTGAGCCGGTCGGCGATCTGGCGCAGCACCCGGTCCGGGTCCGCGCCGGCCCGGTCCACCTTGTTGACGAAGAACAGGGTGGGGATGCCGAGGCGGTGCAGGGTGCGGGCCAGCAGCCGGGTCTGGGCCTGGACGCCCTCGACGGCCGAGACCACGAGCACCGCGCCGTCGAGCACGCCGAGCACGCGTTCCACCTCGGCGATGAAGTCGGGGTGGCCCGGGGTGTCGATCAGGTTGACGGTGGTGCCGGCGACGGCGAAGGAGACCACGGCGGAGCGGATGGTGATGCCCCGCTGCCGCTCCAGCGCCAGGGTGTCGGTGCGGGTGTTGCCGGCGTCGACGCTGCCGGGCTCGTCGATGACCCCGGCGCAGTGCAGCAGCCGTTCGGTCAGGCTGGTCTTACCGGCGTCGACATGGGCGAGGATGCCGAGATTGAGGGTTTTCACGAAGCGTCATGTCCTCGGGGTAGGCGGTCAGTGCCGTCAGGTGGGACATCGACGCGGCTCGCATTCTCGGGCTCCTCCCCTCGGTGGACGTCGTGGTCGATTGCAGCAACCGGCGCGCGCGCCGGCAACCGATTAACCCGAACGGGTGGGTCGTTGCATCGGCGGCGCAGCGGGTAGACGGCCCGGATGAGTCGGGACGACGACGGTCCGGTGGACGTCGACCAGCCGCTCGCGGTCGGCGTACCGCCGGCGCCGCACGACGCGAGCGGCGAGCGCGTGCCGACCCGGCGGCACGAGCCGGGTGAAGGACCGGGTGCCGGCGCTGCGCCGGCTGGCGCTCGACGGTTACCCGGTGGGGCTGACCCTCGCCCCGATCATGCCGCTGCCGGACTGGCGGCGGCACTACGCCGAGCTGCTGGACCTGGTCGCGGCGGCGGTGGACGGCGTGCCGGCGCTCGACCTGACCGCCGAGCTGATCACGCACCGGTTCACCCCGGGCAGCAGGGAGGTGCTGCTCGGCTGGTATCCGCGTACCCGGTTGGCGATGGACGAGGCGTCGCGCACCCGCAGGCACGGCAGGTTCGGCGCGGTGAAGTACGTCTACCCGCGGGAGACCATGTCGGAGCTGCGGTCCTGGTTCGACCGTGAGGTGGCGGCGCGGCTGCCGGCCTGCCAGGTGCTCTACTGGACCTGAGCCACCGGGTGGCGCTTCATCTCCTCCATGAAGGGGTAGCGCGCGGCCAGCTCGGCGAGCGTGCACCCGGCCCGCCAGGCGGCGGCCACCTGGGCGACCTGGAGCAGGTCGGTGGCGTCGCCGCGGGCCTGGACGTCACCGTCGACCCGCAGGTCGATCATGAAGTAGCGGGCCTGGGCGCCGAGGCTGACGCAGACGACACCCCGGTCGGAGGTCGCCTCGGCGCAGGTGAAGCGGCTGCGGCCCTGCTCGGGGGCGGTCACCCGGCCGATGTCGAGCTGGTGCCGGGCCGCGGTCTGCACGAGGGCGGGAGCCAGGCCGCCCGGCTCGACCAGGTCCGGGTAGAGGCGCACACCCAGTGCCGTCGACACGTCGCTCATGACTGACTCCCACTTCCTTGTGACAGAGACCAGCTGCACGCAGGTTACGGGTGTGTTTCCGGCGCGCCTGGTCATCCTGTCCCCCCTGGACGCCCCACGGCAATAGGAACCGTCGATTCGGCCACCATCGGGCCGGCACCGGGTGCCCGGTACGCTCCCAGCCCATGGCCCGGATCCGGTGTGACTTCTTCTCCACGGCGCTCGGCATGGGCACGTCGATGACCGTGCTGCTGCCCGAGCACGGATCGGCCGGGATCGGCATGCCCGGCGGGGCGACCGCCGCCGACCCGCCGGTGCTCTACCTGCTGCACGGCCTCACCGACGACGACACCATCTGGACCCGGCGCACCTCGATCGAGCGGTACGTCGCCCCGCTGGGCCTCGCCGTCGTGATGCCACAGGTGCAGCGGAGCTTCTACTGCGACGAGGCGCACGGCAACCGGTACTGGACCTTCCTCAGCGAGGAGCTGCCGGAGGTGTGCCGGTCGTACTTCCGCCTCTCCGACCGGCGGGCCGACACGTTCGTGGCCGGCCTGTCCATGGGCGGCTACGGGGCGCTGAAGTGGGCGCTGCGCCGACCGGACCGCTTCGCCGCCGCCGCCAGCCTCTCCGGCGCGCTCGACGTCGCCCGGCGACGCCACCACCCGACGAGCCCCCTGGACCCCGCCGTCTGGCACACCGTCTGGGGCGACCGGGACGTGGCGGGCCCGGAGGACGACACGGTGGCGCTGCTCGAACGGGCCGGCGACGACCTGCCCGACCTCTACGTCGCCTGCGGCACCGAGGACTTCCTCTACGAGGACAACACCCGCTTCGTCGACACGGCACGCCGCCGCGGGCTGCCGGTCACCGTGGACTTCGGCCCCGGCGACCACGACTGGGCGTACTGGGACGCGCGGATCCAGGACGTGCTGGCCTGGCTGCCGCTGCCGGGCAACGGCTGAGCCGGCGCGTCGCGCCTCCGACCGGGGCCGGGGGCGCGACGGGTGACGGTCGGCCGTCATCGACGGGTCAGGACGACCTTGAGGGCGCCGGTCTCGGCCGGCCGGGCGAAGACGTCGTACGCCTCGACGATCTCGTCGAGCCGGTACCGGTGGGTCACCATGTGCGCCGTGTCGAGCTGGCCGGCGACAAGCATGTTCAGCAGCGTCGGCGTGGTGCGGGTGTCGACCAGGCCGGTGGTGATGGTGATGTCGCGGATCCAGAGCCGTTCCAGGTGCAGGGTGGCCGGCTTGCCGTGCACGCCGATGTTGGCCACCCGGCCGCCGGGGCGTACCAGGGTGGTGCAGAGTTCGAAGGTGGCCGGGACGCCGACCGCCTCGACGGCCACGTCGGCGCCGAGCCCGTCGGTGACCGACCGGACGACCTCGAGCGGGTCGTCGTCGGCGAGCACCGTCAGGTCCGCGCCGAACCGCTTGGCCGCGTCGAGCCTGCTCTGCGCCTTGTCGACGGCCACGATGTGGGCCGGCGAGTAGAGCCGGGCGGTCTGGATGGCGGCCAGCCCGATCGGGCCGGCGCCGACCACCACGACGGTGTCGCCGGGGCGCACCCGGCCGTTGAGCACGCCGACCTCGTAGGAGGTGGGCAGGATGTCGGCCAGCAGCACGGCCGCCTCGTCGGGGACCTGCTCGGGCAGCCGGTAGGTGGACAGGTCGGCGAACGGGATGCGGGCGTACTCGGCCTGCACGCCGTCGACGGTGTGGCCGAGGATCCAGCCGCCGCCGCCGAGGCACTGCCCGTAGGCGCCCTCCCGGCAGTAGCGGCAGACGCCGCAGGCGGAGATGCAGGAGGCGAGGACCCGGTCACCCACCTTCAGGCCGGCGACGCCGTCGCCGACCGCGACGACCGTGCCGACCGCCTCGTGGCCGAGCACCCGGCCCGGCTGGACCTCGGGCACGTCGCCACCGAGGATGTGCAGGTCGGTCCCGCAGATGGTGACCGCGTCGACTTGGATGATCGCGTCCCGCGGGTCGACGATCGTGGGGTCCGGGATCTCGGACCAGGACTTCTCGCCCGGCCCGCCGTACACGAGTGCCTTCATGGCTCCTCCTCACACCGTTGTCACCTCCCACGCTTCTCCGTGGCAGGTGCGGCGGGCAGGGCCGGAGGACCCGGCGGCCGGGACCGAGGTCCCGGCCGCGGGCGCGTCACACGCCGACGGTCCCGTCGATGGCCTCGCGGAGGAAGTCGGCGTGGCCGTTGTGCCGGGCGTACTCGTGCATCATGTGCAGCATCACCAGGCGCAGCGAGACGTCCTCGCCCCAGCGGGCCTGGTGGCCGGTGACGTCGAGCGACTCGGCCTCGCGCTCGATGCGGCGGGCGTGCTCGACCTCCCGCTGCCACGCCTCGAACGCCTCCGACCGGCTCGACGCGCTGGCGTCGTACGCCTCCTGGAAGTCCCCGGTCGCCGACCAGATGAGCGGGATGTCCTCGGCGTTGATCACCCGGCGGAACCAGGTCCGCTCGACCTCGGCCATGTGCCGCACGAGGCCGAGCAGGGACAGCGTGGACGGCGGCGACGACTGCCGCCGCAGCTCCTCGTCGGTCAGCCCCTCGCACTTCAGGGCCAGGGTGGCGCGGTGGAAGTCGAGGAACGCGCGCAGCGTCTCCCGCTCCCCGGCCAGCAGCGGCGGCCCGATCCGTTCGGTCTCCACGTGGTTCCTCCTCGCAGGCCGGTGGCCTGCCGTGGTTGCTTGGCAGTGCTCCCGGGGGAGCCTAGTCTCAGCGCATCGATCCGCCTTCGAAGGGATCATGATGCACCCCCACTTCCGACGTTCCGCGCTGGTCGCCTCGGCGGTCACCGCGGCGCTGGCGGCCGGCGGCACGACCGTCCAGGCCGCCGGCGACCCCTACGACCACACCGCCACCGCGACGGTCTTCGCGCCCAACCCCGTCCAGCAGCTCGGCGACCAGTCGCTGACCGACCAGAAGGACGCCGACTACCCGGCGCTGGCCGGGGCGTACCGGTCGGTGGCGCTGACCAACCTGGACGGCTCCGGCACCCTCACCGGGAAGTACGTGGTGGTCAAGAGCAAGACCGGCACCCCGGCCCGCGTGGTCGACGGCGCCTACCCGGCCTGGCACCGGGACGCCGACCAGTTCGAGCAGGTGATGGGCTACCACTGGGTGAACACCGCCCAGGCGTACCTCCAGTCGCTCGGCTTCGGCAGCACGCTGCGGCCGGTCAACCAGCGGCAGATCGAGCTGCGCATCGACCAGTACGGCGGCGACAACTCGTTCTTCCGCGAGGACAAGGCGAACATCACCCTCGGCAAGGGGGGCGTGGACGACGGCGAGGACGCCGAGGTGATCGTCCACGAGTACGGCCACTCGGTCCAGGACGGCCAGGTGCCCGGCTTCGGCACCACGCTGGAGTCCGGCGCGATCGGCGAGGCGTTCGGCGACTACCTGGCGGTCGCGGTGACCAGCTGGGCCACCGGCGTGCCGACGAAGACCCCGGAGGCCTGCGTGGCCGACTGGGACTCGGTCTCCTACACCCGCACCGCCCCGCACTGCCTGCGCCGCCTCGACGGCACCAAGGTCTACCCCGCCGACCTGGTGGGCGAGGTGCACGCCGACGGCGAGATCTGGTCCCGCGCGCTGTGGGACATCCGCACCGCGCTCGGCGACCGCCGGGCCACGACACTGATCGTGGAGGCGCAGTTCGCCTTCACCACGGACGTCACCTTCCGGGACGCGGCGCTGGCCACCGTGGCCGCCGCGCAGCGCCTCTACGGCACCCAGGCCGCAGCCGCGACCCGGGCCGCCTTCGTCGCCCGCGGCATCCTCTGACCGCTGCGGTGGGCGCCGCTCCCCGCCGGGGCGGCGCTCACCGCAGCGACGACCGGGCCACCGGAAAGTCGAAGTACGTGTCCGGGTACGGCTCGTCGACGTACCGGTAGTGCCACCATTCGCGCGGGTAGTTCTCGAAGCCCTGCGCGGTCATGAGCCGCTTGAGCAGCTCCCGGTTGTCCCGGGCCTCGCCGGTGACGCGGGGGTCGGCCGTGTGCGCGCGGGGGTCGAAGCAGTCGAAGCCGGTGCCCATGTCGACGGAGTTGTCCGGGAACCGCCGGCCGGCCGGCGCGGTGCAGGCGACCAGCGGCTGGCCCGGCGCGTACGCCGGCTGGTCGGGGGTGGGCGCCGGGACCAGGGTCAGGTCGAGGGTGCTCCCCCGGCTGTGCGCGGTCGGCGCGCCGATGTAGCCGTCGGCGAAGAGCCGGCTCTTCGGCTCGTCCGGGTAGAACTCCGCCTTCATCCGCTGCTCGCCCGGCAGCTTCGCCCAGGCCACGAACTCGTCCACCGCCCGCTGCGGGCGGTAGCAGTCGTACACCTTGAGGCTGCGGCCCCGGGCCAGGGCGGCGGTCTGCACCCGGTGCAGCGCCTCCGCGGCCCGCCGGGTGAGCAGGCAGAGCGGCTCGGGGTAGCCGGTGATCGGCCGGCCGACGAAGTTGTGCGCGGTGGCGTACCGGATGTCGGTGCGGACGCTCGGGTCGACGGCGGCCAGGTCGACGATGTCGGCCGGGGCGCGGGGGCCGCTCGGGCCGGCCGACGGCGCGGGTGGGGTGGACGGGGCCGGGCGCGGCGCAGGTCGCTGGCACCCGGCGGCGAGCACCGCGGCCAGCACGGCGAGGGCGGCGGCCCCGCGTGTCCCGGTCCTCACCCTGCCGTGTCTACCAGCATCGCGGCGCCGCCGGGCCGGCATCGGCGATGCGGCAAGATTGCCGGTGGGACGGGCCCGCCGTCCCACGATTCGCGGCCGGCACTCCCGGCCGGTGGAGGAGACACGGGTGAACGCGGACGACGAGCCCAGGGTGACCATCACCGCGATCGCGCGGGAGGCCGGGGTCTCCGTGCCCACCGTGTCCCGGGTGCTCAACGGACGCTCGGACGTCGCCCCGGACACCCGGGAACGGGTCGAGGAACTGCTGCGCCACCACGGCTACCGGCGCCGGGGCAGCCGCACGGTGCGCCGGGCGAACCTGGTCGACCTGGTCTTCAACGACCTGGACAGCCCGTGGGCCGTGGAGATCATCCGGGGCGTCGAGGACGTCGGCCACGCCGCCGGGGTGGGCACCGTCGTCTCGGCCATCCACAGCGAGTCGACCTCGACCCGGCAGTGGTTGCAGAACCTGCGGGACCGCGCCTCGGACGGCGTCATCGTGGTGACCTCGCACCTGACCCCGCCGGTGCACGCCCAGCTGCGCCGGCTCAACGTGCCCGTGGTGGTGGTCGACCCGGCCGCCGGGGTGCCGGGCACGGACGTGCCGGCGATCGGGGCGACCAACTGGGCCGGTGGCCTGTCGGCCACCGAGCACCTGCTGGGGTTGGGTCACCGCCGGATCGGTTTCGTGGCCGGCCCGACCCACCTGCTGTGCAGCCGGGCCCGGCTGGACGGCTACCGGGCCGCGCTGGCGACGGCCGGGGTGCCGCTGGACGACCGGCTCGTGCAGCCCGGCGACTTCTACCACGCCTCCGGCTTCGCCGCCGGCGCCGCCCTGTTGGACCTCGACGGCCCGCCGACCGCCATCTTCGCCGCCAGCGACCAGATGGCCTTCGGCGTCTACGAGGCCGTTCGCCGCCGCGGGCTGCGGGTCGCCGACGACGTCAGCATCGTGGGCTTCGACGACCTGCCGGAGGCCCGGTGGGCGTCCCCGCCGCTGACCACCGTCCGGCAACCGCTGGTGGAGATGGGACGGCTCGCCGCCCGCACGGTGCTGCGCCTGGCCCAGGGTGAGGAGATCGAGTCGCCCCGGGTCGAGTTGGCCACCGAGCTGGTGGTGCGCGACAGCACCGCGCGCCCGGCCGCCGGGTAGGCCGGGGCCGGCTCAGTCGTCCTCCGGCGCCGCGCCTCGCGACGCCGTCCCGGGTGGCAGCGCGGCGAGAGCGGCGTGCCGGCGACGCCGGGCCAGCAGCAGGGCTCCCCCGGCCACCAGCACCGCCCCGACCGCCACCGAGGGGCCCGTGCCCGGCCAGGCGCCGGTCGTGGCGCCGGCGCCGCCCAGCCCCGCGCCTCCGGCGAGCGCCGACGCCGCGCCGGTCGGCGACGCCGCGGCCCGGTCCAGTTCGCCGGGGCGGACCAGCCGGCCGACCGCCGCGTCCCGCGGCAGGCCGAAGCCCCAGTCCAGCAGGGCGGCCCCCTGCTGCCAGCCGCGCTGGGTGGTGACCTCCGCGCCGAGCAGGGTCACCACCAGCCGGCGGCCGCCCCGCTCGGCCGCGCCCACGTAGGTGTGCCGGGCCAGGTCGGTGAAGCCGGTCTTGCCGCCGATCGCGCCCGGGTAGTGGTCGAGCAGCATGTTGTCGTTGGAGATCTGGAACGCCTTCGCGCGCAGCGCCGGCTGGGCGGGAATCCGCGCGTCCCGGGTGGCGGCGTACCGGCGGAACGCCGGGTCGGCGAAGCAGGCCCGGGCGATCAACGCCAGGTCGTACGCGCTGGTGAACTGGCCCGGGCCGTCCAGCCCGGACGGGGTGACGGCGTGGGTCTGCAGGGCGCCGAGCCGCCGGGCCTCGGTGTTCATCGCGCGGATGCCGCCGGCTGTCCCGTCCGGCCCGCCGCCCAGCCGGGCCAGAGCGTTGGCGGCCTCGTTGCCGGACTTCAGCAGCAGGCCCAGCCAGATCGTCTCGATCCGGTACCGGCCGCCCGCGACCAGCCCGACCGCCGAGCTGCCCGGCTCGATGGCCAGGTCCTCGGCCGTCACGGTCACCTCGCGGTCCGGCTCCAGCCTCGGCAGCATGGCCGCCGCCAGCAGCAGCTTCTGCACACTCGCCGGTACGCCGTACTCGTGCGGGCCGCAGCCGCCGAGCACGGCGCCGGTGTCCAGGTCGGCGACCACCCAGGAGGTCGCGGTCACGGCCGGCGGCGCGGGCGCGGCCGGCGGCAGGGTCAGGCCCGCGGTGGCCAGGGCAGCGCCGCCGACCGCCCGCGCGACGGGGTCGGCCGCGGGTGGCGGCTGCGGCGGCCGGGTCGCCGGGGCGGGCACGTTCGGGCAGGGCGGCGACCCCGCCGGCAGCCGGCGGGCGGGCGCCCGGGTGCCAGCCGTCGCCGGCGTGGAGAGCATCGACGCCGGGACGAGCAGGGCGGCGGCCAGCACCGCGGACGGTCCCCAGGTCCTCATGGCCGGAGGTTAGCCACGCCGACCCGAACGGGTCACCGACTCGGGGATTCGCCGCATCCCGACGACGGCGCGGAGTAGGCTGCCCGACCCCGCGGTGGTCAGCCGGACCTGACCACCCCCGTGCCGGCCCCGACCGGTTCGCCGGGCGCTCCCGCCGGCGCCCGGGTGTCGGCGGGCGGCGGCTGCTCGCGGTCCGGCCCTCCCGGCCGCCGGCGTCGCCACCACCGGGCCGCGACGAGCACCAGCCCGGCCACCGCGGCCCCGCCGAGGGCCAGCGCCGACCGGTCCAGCAACGGTCGCAGCGGGGCCGCCGAGACGCGTACCGGGGCGGCGGCGCTCTCCCCGGCCGGCACCAGCCAGGGGTGGGTGTCGGTGACCGGGGGCAGACCGTCGCGGAGCACGGTCACGCCCACCCGCCAGGCTCCCGGGGTACGGATGTCGTCCACCGCCACCACCCAGCCGTCGGCGGTCCGGGTCACCGGGTGCACGGCCCGCTCCCCGTTCGGGCCGGTGAGCAGGAGCGACACCCCGGTCACCGGGGCGGGCGCCGGACGCCGGGTGTCTTCGACCGCGATGCTGACGATGTTGCGCCCGGGGCGGTTGGGGCGGACGGCCACGGTGTCGACGAGATCGGCCACCTGGCCGCTCACCTGCGGTTCCGTCCGGGCGCCGCCGGCCACCGGGAAGGCGGGGCCCCGGGCCGGCCCGGCGGCGGCCAGCGCCCCGGCCAGGCCGAGGACGACCGCGAGCGCCGCGGCCTCGGCGAGCAGGCCCCGGCGGGGCAGGTCCGCCCGGCGCAGCCGGCGGGCGGTCCGCAGCCCCAGCAGCCCGGCCAGCCCGGCCATCCCGGCCTTGGCCAGCAGCAGCAACCCGTACGGGGAGCCGAGCAGCGCGTCCACCGTGGCCACCTGGGGACCGGTGAGCAGGAGCCCGGTCAGCACGAGCAGGGTGACGCAGCCGACCGCGAGCGCGGCGAACGCCCGCAGCAGGGCACGGAGCTGGGCGGCGCGCTCCGCCGTGCGCCGGGCCACGGGGAGCAGGGCGGCCGCGGCGGCCAGCACGGCGCCGGCCCAGCCCCCGGCCGCCAGGACGTGCCCGCCGCCGACCAGCGCGGTGCGGACCGGTCCCCCTGCCGGGTGGCCGAGCAGCGCGGTGCCGGCCGCCGCGGCGAGCGCCCCGGCCAGACCGACGGCGACGGCCGCGGGTGTGATCCGCGCGTCGGGCGCCGTGCGGAGCCGGTGGGCGGCGCGAAGCACGACCGCGAGCAGGGCCGCGGTGCCGGCCTCGCGGAGCAGCCAGCGACCGCCGGTGAGCTGGTCGGCCAGCAGCCGCCACCCGCCGGCCGCTCCGGCGAGCTGGATGGCCAGTTGCAGCGGCGCGGCGAGCAACGCGACGGCTCCCCCGTACCCGGACACCACGAGCAACCGGCGGCGGAGCGCGCGGTCCATGGCCGGTCCCGGCGACCGGCGGCGGCCGGCGAGGAGGGTGAGGGCGGCGCCGCCGAGCAGGGCGGCGAGGCCGAGCAGGCCGGCGGCGCGGGCGACGGTCTCCCGGGGGCCGGGGCCGACCGGGCCGGCGGCGCCGGCGGCGGTGACCTGCCGGCCGACGCCGAAGACCAGCGTCCCGCTCGTGATGTGCAGGTCGTCGCTGGACAGCGTGCGCCAGGAGACGTGGTAGGTGTTCGGCGGGAGGGCGGGCAGGCCGGCGACCAGGCTGACCGGCTCCTCGCTGTCGGCGTCCTCGGCGGCGGGCTCCCCGTCCGCGCCGCGCAACGCCAGCCCGGTCACCGCCCAGTGCCGGCCGTCCCCGTCGACCAGGGCGACCCGGGCGGCGGACAGCTGGACGTGTTCGGTGAAGGCCAGGGTCAGCGTCTCGGGCGCCCGGTCGAGCACCGCGCCGTCGGCGGGCGCGCTGCTCGCCAGGTACGCGTGCGCCCGCGCCGGCGCCGGCCCCACCAGCACGGTCAGGCCCACCACGGCGAGGGCGGCCAGGAGGCGGCCGAGCCGGCGGCGCACGACGGTCACCGCACCGGCACGTGGGCCAGCCGGCGCTGCCCCGACGTGATCTCGATCTTGTCGCCGCGCTTGATCGCGCCGCCGTTGTTCAGATAGAGCAGGTAGTAGCTCTGCCCGGGGCGCAGCTCGTGGCCCTGCTTCATGAGCGCCGCCCGCCAGGCCAGCTTGCCGGAGCGCTCGTTGCGCAGCCGCGGCGGATGCTTCGTGTCGTTCTGGAAGGCCGACGCCTTCTGGGTGTCCAGCACCACGTAGCGCAGCTCCACCAGGCCGCCGTCGCCGACGACCGCGGCCTGGGTGAAGCGGATGCCGAGGGTGGCCTCCAGCTGCCCGTCGTGCGGGACGGCGTAGCCCTGGCGGGCGTCGGCGTAGCCGCCGAAGCGGACGATCGACACCGCGACCAGCGCCAGCACGAGCAGCGCGAGGACCAGCCGGCCGAGGCGGGGGCGCGGGATGCGGAACGGGATCGCGACCATGGTCAGGACTCCTCGGGGAGGTGGGGGCCGGGCGGGTGCCCGGCCCCCGGTCGTCAGGGTGCGGTGTAGCGGGTGGCGGCGTAGTTGTCGAAGCGCAGCGACCCGCTGGTGGTGGCGGTGCGGGCGACCAGGCCCAGCGCCGCCGACTCCACCGTGTAGCCGCTGGTGTCGCCGGTCAGCGTGCCGACCGTGACGGCGCCGACCTTGAGCGTGGCCGAGCCCGCGGTGGCCGAGGCCCAGTCGAGCCGTACGGTGCCGCCGCTTGCGGCGACCCAGCCGGTGTACGCCCAGCCCGCCGGCCGCAGCAGCCCCAGCCGGAACTGGTTGACGCCGTTGCTGCGCCGGTACTGCACCACCGCCAGGGCCCCGCCGGAGGCGTTGCGGAGCTGGTAGACGGTGACCACGGCGGTCTGCGGGTTGACGGTGCCGAGGATGACGTCGGCCCGGGCGTGGACGGTCCGCTCGGCGGCCGGGGTGTTGTCCACGACGTACCCGACGGTGCCGGCGACCAGTTCCCCGCCGCTGACCGACACCGTGCCGCTCACCTGCGACCAGGCGCTCGTGCCGCCCGTGAACGCGTCGGCGAAGATCGCGTTCGGCGGGTCCACGGTGACCGTCACGCTGCCGGCCGCGCCCCAGTTGCCCAGCGCGTCCCGGGCCCGCACCCGCAGGGTGTGCGCGCCCCGGCTGAACCCGTTGAGGGCGACCGTGGCGGAGACGGCGGTGCCGCTGACCGCCATCGGGTGCCCGTGGCCGGCGCCGGGGTCGGCGCCCTCGTACCACTCGGCGGCGGCGACGGCGGAGGCCGCGTCGGTGGCGGTGGCGCTCAGGGCGAGCGTCGCCGCCCGTGCGGTCGGGTTCGGGGCCGCGGTGACCGCGGTGATCACCGGCCCGGCGCGGTCCAGCACGAAGCCGACCGCGGCGAGCGGGCCCCAGTTGCCGGCCGAGTCCCGGGCGTGCACCAGCACCTGGTGGGCGCCGTCGGCCAGCCCGGTCAGCTCACTGAGCGGCAGCAGCCCGTACGTGTTCTCGGTGCCGCCGTTGAACGAACCGTCGAGGGCCACGAAGGTGAAGCCGGTGCCGTCCGCCCCGCCGGCGTCGAGGAAGCCCTCCGCGCCGGCGATGACGGAGTGTGTCCCGCCGCCGGCCGGGTCGGTGAAGGCGGCGTTGATCCGCAGGTCGGCCGGGTCGGACGCCGATCCGGTGCGGCCGTCGGTGGCGGCCGGGTCGACCGCCGCGGACAGCAGCGTCGGCACCGTGCGGTCCACCACCAGGTCGGCCGTGGCGTACGGGCCCCAGAGCCCGAACGAGTCCCGCGTGTGCACCAGGACGGTGTGCCGGCCCTCGGCGAGCGCTGCGGCCACCACGGCGGGCACCGTGCCGGACTCGGCGCTGACCGCCGCGCCCGGGCTGCCCAGCGTCAGCGGGGTGCCGGTGCCGTTGGCCCCGGTGGTGTCCAGGAAGTACTCGGCCCCGGTGACCGTGCCGCCGAGGCCCCGGTCGTCGCCGGTGGCGGAGACCGCGACGTCGCCGGTGCCGGCGGTCGGGCTGGGACTGAGGGTGACCCCGGTGGTCACCGCCCCGGTGACCGCGAGGTTCAGCGTCGTGCTGCCCACCACGCCCCAGTTGCCGGCCGCGTCGTGGCCGCGTACCCAGATGGTGTGCCGGCCCTGGGTCAGGGTGGTGAGCAGGTCGGCGGGAAGCGCCGCGACGGCTCCGGTGACGGTGGGACCGGCGCCGAAACCGGCGGCGGTGAACGGGATGCCGGTGCCCTCGGCGACCCGCAGGTCGTCGACGACCGCCTCGGCCCGGTCCACCACCGAGTTGCCGTTGCGGGCGTCGGTGAAGTCCGCCGTGACGGTCACGGCGTCGCGCACGCTGGCCGGGTTCGGGGCGGCCCGCACGTTGGCCGCGGTCGGGCCGGCGTGGTCGCCGCTGACCGGCGGCGGGTTGGTGTCCAGGAAGGTGAGCATGCCGCCGAACGCCTGCTGAGGGCTGACCCCGGTGACCGTGGCGCCATAGCGCTGGCCGGCGTTGTTGAGCCGCCCGCCGGACTCCAGCAGCGCGAAGCGCCGCCCGTCCGGGCCGGCCGGCACGGCGACCACCGCGTCGACCGCCTGCCCGGGTTGCAGCGGCACGGTCACCGCCGCCTCCGGGTACGCGGCCGGACGGGCGTCCTGGCCGACCACCGACTGGTCCAGCCCGAGCAGGGTCATCGGGTGCGGCTGGAGCCCGGCGGCGACGTAGCGCAGCAGCACCCGGCGGCCGACGTCGGTGGCGACCACGTCGGTCTCCGGGAACGCCTTGCCGTTGATCAGCCGGTACGCCGGCGCGTAGGCGCGCAGGTCGTAGGTGCGCGGAGCCGCGTTGAAGGCCGGGTCGACCTCGGTGAGCACCAGCACCGCCTCGTCGTCGTAGACCGAGGCGGCGTCCCCGTACGCGCTGGGCCGGCCGCCGACGGCGGGAGCGCGGACCACCAGGGCGCCGACCAGGCCCATGGCGACCTGCCGGGGGCCGAGCGCGGTGTGCCCGGCCTCGTAGAGGTAGGTGCCGGGGCGGGAGGCGGTGAAGGTGTAGCCGCGGGTCCCGCCGGGCGCGGCGCCGGTGCGGTCCGGGGCGAGCCCGGTGACCGCCGGGAGGGCCAGCGCCAGATCGTCGGCGAGTCCGTTGTGCACGGTGATCGTGACCCGGTCGCCCTGGTCGACCACGAGCACCGGCCCGGGCAGGGTGGCCGGGGCGGCGTCGGTCGAGGCGAAACCCCAGATCGGCACCGGTGTGGCGGCACCGGGCAGCACCACCGTGCCCGGCTTGGCCCACAGGTCGCAGCTGGCCGTGCCGCCGGTGAGCTGGCAGCCGGTCTGCGGCAGCGGACCCTGCGGCGGGGCCGGCTCCCCGGCGAGGGTGGCCGGCGCCCGCCCGGCGGGAGCCGCGTGCGGGGCCGCGGCGTTCGCCGGGGCCGGGCCGAGGGCCAGCAGCGCGGCCGCGATCCCGGCGACCAGCCGAGGCGTACGGGTCAGTGTCATCGTCGCCCTCCCCTGCCTGATCACGCCGGGCATCCGGCGGGCGGGTCGATGCGGATCAGCGTCATCATTCCGCCGAAGCTCGCCCCGTAGTTGGTGGCCTGTTCCAGCGCGTGGCTGTGCGCGACGTGGTAGTACTCGCCGCACTGGTTGTTCTGCACCACGCCGGGCGGCAGCTCGCCCGGCTCGCCACCGAGGTACGGGTTCTCCGCGAACCAGGTCTCCGGGCCGGGCCCGACGATCTGGTCCTGCAACGAGGGCAGCGGCACCGGGATCGGGTTGCCCTGCGGGTCCCAGTGCTCGGCGTCCTTCCAGATCATCAGCGTGTCGACGGTCTGCCCGGGCGCCACGTCGATGAGGAAGTTGGAGTACGACAGGTCCTGCCCGCCGGGGCCCTGCGCGGGCCGGCCGTCCCGGGCGATGAGCTGCTCGTCGCTGCCGTGCGGGTGGAACGGGTAGCTCACCGAGCCGGCGTTGAGGTAGCGGATCAGCGCCGGCTTCGGGTTGCCCACCGGGTCGTACGGGCGGATGTGGATCAGCGCCCCGTACGGCTGGGCGGGCAGCCAGTCCGCGTGGTTGGGCGCGATGGTGTCCGGCATGCTGCGCCCGTTGATGGTGAAGTAGCGGGCCTTGTAGCGGGTGAAGTCGTAGGCCCGCTTCCGCTCGACGGCGAGGTGCAGGTCCGGGTCGATCTCGCCGAGCAGGTAGAGGTACTCGCGGTCGGGGTCGAACGCCGAGTCGGCCCGGTCGTTCTCCCGCTCCGGGTGGCCGGCCGGGCGGACCACGAGGGCGCCGTAGAGGCCCATCTGCACCTGCTTCTGGGCGTCGGTGCCGGACTGGTAGAGGTAGGTGCCCGGCGGGCCGGCCGTGAAGGTGTAGGTGACCGAGCCGGTGTTGGCGGCGGCCGTGGTGGTCAGCGAGGTGAGGGTGCCGGCGGCGTCGGTCTCCGGCTGGGCCGGCTGGCCGTCGGCGAGCACCTGGACCTGGCCGGGGAAGGTGATCGAGGTGGGCTCGGGCAGGCTGTTGTGCAGCACCACGGTCACCTTCACCCCGGCGGTGACGCAGAGCGTCGGGCCGGGGAGCTGGAAGGCGCCGCCGCCGGCCGCGTAGCTCCACATGTAGATGGTGTTGCCGTCGGGCATGGCCGCGTACCCGCCGGTGGCCGTCAGGTCGAAGGCGTTGTCGCCGGCGGTGAGGCACTCCAGGCCGGCGGGCGGGCTGGCGGCCGACCGGCTCGGACCGGGGACGACGAGCACGGCGACGATGGCCGCGACGAGCGGCACCGCGCTGAGTCGCTTCCACCGGCCGCGGTCGAGACGAAGCATCGGAACCCCCATCTCAGGCGTTCGCCCGGGTCTGTGCCGGCAGGGTGCCCGGCGGCGAGACCCGGATCTCGGTCAGCTGCCCGCCCCGTCCGCCGCCGGCGTTGGCCAGCGACATCAGGTCGCGGTCGTAGAGCAGGTACGTGCCGGGGTCGGGCGCGGTGAAGATGACGTCCCGGCTCTCCCCCGGCCCGATCTGGACGGTGTTGGTCACCTGGTACTCGGCGCTGCCGTCGCGGCCGCGCAGGAGCGCGGCGTCCTTGCCGACCACCAGCAGGTCGATGCCGTCCACGGTGACGGTGTGGTTCTGGTAGCCGAGGTTGGCCAGCCGCAGCAGCACCCGTTCCCCGGCGTTGGCGGTGATCAGCGAGGAGATCGGCTGGTAGCGCAGCCGGCCGGCGGCGGCGCTCATCGGGTCGCCGTTCGGGGCGAGGGTGTCCGGGTGGCAGCGGCCGTTGAAGGCGAAGAAGGACGGCCGGTAGTCGGTCCAGTCGGTGGTCTGGATGTGCGCGTCCCGGTAGTGCGCCTCGGCCCACACCTCGGTGAGCATCAGGGCGAACTCCCGGTCGTACCGGGTGGTGCCGTCGCCGTCGTTGTAGACGTACCTCCCGGGCGGCACATCGGCGGTGCCGGCGTTCTGCGCCGGGCGGACGTAGACGATCCCGGTCATGCCCATCTGCACGTGCTCGACGTCCTCGAAATGACAGTGGTACATGTAGGTGCCGGCGTCGTGCGGGCGGTAGAAGTAGGTGAAGTCGCGGCCGATCGGCACCGAGATGGACAGCTCCGGCACGCCGTCGAAGAGCGGGATGGCGTTGCGGAAACCGTGCCAGTGCACGGTGTGCCCGTCGGTGAGGTCGGGGCGGACCGACAGGCCGAGATTGGTCAGCGTGATCCTGATGTCGGTCTCCTGGTCGAAGCCGAGCAGCGGGGCGCTGATCTGGGCCTTGCCGCGCTGGGCGGTGACCTCGGTGGCGGACAGGCCGGTGACGTCGCGGAAGCCGAAGACGTAGAGGTCGGCGCCGGGCGGGGCGAGCGGGTCGGGCCAGAACGGGCTGATCGGCGGGGCGCCCTGCGGCATGGAGACCCAGCCGTCGGTGGCCGCCAGGTGCAGGGTCGCGGTCGGGTTCGGGACCGCGCGGGGCAGCACCGCGGCCGGGCGGCGGAGCTGGGCGTCGGAGCCGCGCTCCGGCAGGACCGCCCAGGTGCCCAGACCGGTGACGCCGGCCAGCAGGGCGCGCCGGCTGATGCTCGGCTGCCGTACGGGATCGGTCACGATCTCCTCCTCGGTGGGTGGGACGGACGGTCAGGGCAGTTCGTCGGCGCCGGCGTCCGGCCGCGTGGTGCTGCGCGGCTGGCCGTCGATGTCGACCCTCGGGGCGGTGAGGGTGAAGGTGCCGTAGGTGCGGGAGGCCACGCCGAGGCCGTTGGCCGGCGAGCCGGCCCCGGCGAGGTGCCAGTCGCCCATCTGCGTGAGCGGGACCTGCTGGAGCACGATCACCGCCTGGCGGAACGACGGGAAGGTGCGCGAGGTCAGGACCTGCACCGACACCGGGAACTGGCTGCGGAACGCCGGGTCGAGGCCCACCCGGTTGGTGCTGCTGAGCGTGGTGCCGGTGGTGTCCTGGAGCACCGAGTTGGTCGGGGTCAGTGGGCCCACACCGTCGGCGGAGCCCATGTCCCAGTGCCGCACCGGCTCCCCGGCGGGTGCGTCGGCGGCCCCGATGCCGGTGACCCGGACGCCGTTCCACTCCCCGGCCCGGTTGTCCCAGAAGATGTTGTTGAACAGCTTCGGCTTGCTGAAGGTGGGCGAGCCGTCCGGGAGCGTGGCCTGGAGCTGGTCGCTGTTGGCGGTGGTGGAGAGGCCGGCGGGAGCGGCCCGGCCGTCGCTGGTGGCGGCGGTCGCCGTGGTGAGGTTGCCGGCCACCGTGTTGTTGACCATCCGGACGTCCGGGGCGTCGTCGAGCGCCACACCCGCGCCCTCGTGGGTGGAGATGTTGTCCACCACCATGTTGTTCGTCACCGAGATCGGCACGTTGCCGGCCTGGAGCAGCCGGATGCCGCCGCCGTCGTCGTTGGCGAGGTTCGCCTCCACCACGTTGGCGTCGATCTCGACGGCGCCGGAGCCGGGCGACAGCTTCGTCGGGTCCGGCGGCAGTTCCCCGGCCACCATGACGCCGCCGGCCTCGTCGTACGACTGGTTGAGCCAGATCCGGTTCGCGGCGATCCGGCCGTTGTAGGACAGGCCGTAGTGGCTGATCCCGCCGCCGTACTCGGCGGAGAAGTTGCCGCAGACGGCGTTGTGGTCCACCGAGTACGCGTTGCTGCCGGCGAAGATGCCGATCCCGCCGGCCAGGTTGGTGCCACCGTTGTCGCGGATCTGGTTGCGGGAGATGCTCACGTGGTCGTTGCTGGTGTTCAGGTACGGGGTGCCGACCCGGATCGCGCCGCCGTAGGACCCGCTGTTGGCGACGATGACGTTGTCGGTGATCCGGGTGTAGTCCGCGCCGGCGTGCAGGTAGACGCCGCCACCCTGGGTGACCACCGCGCCGGGCGCCCCGTACGGCGTCGTCACGCCGCCGGTGACGTCGTTGACGTTGCCGGCGAAGTCCGACTGGTTGCCGCCGGTGATCCGGAAGCCGTCGATCGTGACGGGGTTGCCGGCGCCGAACTGGCCCGACCGGGCCAGCACGGTCACCACCGCGCCGTCGGGCACCGACGCCGGGCCGAGGTGCGGCAGGGAGCCGACCAGGTTCAGCCAGGCGGTGCCGGTCGGGTTGTCGATGCCGAACGCCCGTCCGTCGAGGATGGACCCGGCGACCGTGGTGTCGTCGGCGTACCGGCCGCCCGGGCCGACGCCCTGGAGGCGGACCGAGGAGTGCACGACCACGTTCTCGTAGTAGGCGCCGGCGGGGTTGTCCGGCCCGGGGGTGTTCGGCCAGACCGCGACCACCGCGATGCCGCCGGCGGCGGCCGCCGCCTCCAGCGCCGACTGCACCGTGCCGTAGGTGGTCTCCCCGGTGCGGACCGCCCACGCGGGCGGCTTGACCTGGAACAGCCGCGGGTTGGCCGCGCCGCCGACGCCGGTGCCGGTGGTGGCGCCGAGGAGCTGGAAGGTGAGGCCGTTGGTGGTCGTCCGGCCGTTGGCGGCGGTCACCCGCAGCTCGGCCGGGCCGACCGAGCCGCCGGTCAGGGTGACCTCGATCCTCCGGTCGGACCAGGAGGTGACGGTCACCGTCGGGTCGGTGCCGGCGGAGTCGAGGACGACCGCGCTGCCCGGGCCGCGGGCGCCGAACCCGGTGCCGGTGATGGTGACCCGGCGGTCGGTGTCGGTGCTGCGCAGGAACGGCCGGGAGACCGCGAAGACCTGGGGAACGTCCCCGGCCGGGTCGCACTGCACCGCGCCGAGCTGGCCGGAGCCGGGTGAGATGCCGACGGCCGCGACCGCGGTGGGCGCGGTGTCGGTGACCGTGTAGAGGCCGGGCCACGCCTGGAAGTTGGTGGCGATGGTCCGGTAGCGGGGGTTGTAGTTGCCGTTGAGGTGGCCCGGCTGGCCGGGGTCGTTGCCGACGAAGCGGTACATGTTCGGGCACGGGCCGGCCGGCAGCGGGCAGTTGTAGGTGCTGGTGGACGGCTCGATGGCCTCGTACATGCCGTTGAAGTCGGTGTCCACGGTGTCCACCAGGCGGCCGGCCCAGTCGTACAGGCCGACGGGGATGTTCGGGATGCCCTCGGCCTCGCCGTAGTTGGCGCTGCGCCGGTCGTGGGTCAGCCCGAGATCGTTGATCACCAGGCCCCAGAAGTGGGTGGGCAGCGGCACCGGGGTGAACAGGTTGAAGTTGGGGGCGCTGGCCTGCCCGCCACGGACCTCGACGAGCTTGGTGTCGCAGAGCGGGCGCGGCTGGCCCTCGAACGGGCTGCCGCCGCCGTCGAGGAAGCCGGGGTCGGTGACGTGAACCGTGTGCAGCGCCCCGGCGCAGGACGAGGTGATGCCGTTGCCCTGCGACGGCGGCTCGCCCGGGTCGGGCTGCGGGTCGGGCGGCGCCGGCTGGTCGGCGGCCTGGTCGGGCGCGGGCGGGAAGTTCTCCTGGGGCAGGAAGCCGTCGCCGTCGAAGACGTTGACGTCCTCCTCACGGGTGGGCTGGTACATCGCGCCGCCGCCGACCGGGTTGTCCGGGCTCTCCACGCTGACCAGGTAGTCGTCCGGCACCAACGGCTGGGTCTGCCCGTCGGGCAGCGGCGCGTACAGCGGCAGGTCGTGGTCCGGGCCGGGGTTGGCCGGGTCACCCGGCGGGATCAGGTTGCGCGTGGAGTCGGCGAACGCGTAGTTGCCGTTGACGGTCTGCCCGAAGTTGGTCGGGTCGTTGTCGGTCGGCGCGGCCTGGAAGCCCATCATCGGGGCCTCGACGCACATCTGGTCCGCGTCCCGGCCGAAGTCCGGCAGGGCGAGCTGATCGGTGAGCGGGCGCCCGTCGAACATCCGGGCGGTGCAGCCCCGCCCCGGCTGCCAGGTCTCCGAGGTGTACGCGTCGTTGAGCTCCGGGCCCTTCCTCAGCGAGCCGTCCGTCTCGCGTACCGGGTTGCCGTCGGCGTCCCGGACGACGGCGTACAGGTGGACCTTGATGCCGGGGATGCCCGGCTGGTACGGCTCGGTGGCCGCGTTCGCCGGGTCCAGCTCGTTGCGGGTGGTGTCGTAGGTGACGGTGCCCGCGATGCCGCCGTTCTCGGCGCCCTGGTAGGGCTGCACGCCCCAGTCCACCCGGCCGGACAGCCCGATGATGGGCAGCACGTCCACGTCGACGGCCGCGCCGAGCAGGGTGGTGGGCTCGGGCTCGTTCGGCGCCTGGTAGGTGATCCCGGTCGTCTTGTAGCGGGTGTTGAACGCCTCCAGCACCAGCCACTTGGTCAGCGGGTACGCCTCCTTGATGGCGTAGTGGCCGGCGCTGTCGGTGACCACGCTGTTGGTGGCCTGGTCCATGAGGGAGTTGTCGCGTTCCTTGAGCACCACCGGGAAACGCGGCACGCCGCTCTCCCCCGGGTCCTGCCGGCCGTTGCCGTTGGTGTCGACGAAGACCGTGCCGGTGATCTCGGTGAACCAGCCGACCAGCGGCTTCGCGCCGATGTCGACGGTCTTCCCGCCGCTGACCGTGACGTTGAACGAGTCGAGCAGCATCTCCTGCGGGCCGTCCCAGAGGGTCAGCTGGTAGTCGCCGTCGGGGACGTGCGGGATCCGGAACGACCCGTCGGCGGCGCCCCGGTCCAGGTAGATCATCCGGTCGCCGTCGCCCAGGTCGGACAGGGCCACCCAGGGCCGGGCCACCGGGCCGGCGATCTTCGCGCCGGCCACCCCGTCGGCCGGCAGCGTCACGCCGCCCTGGCCGCCCACGTAGGTGTACGCCTGCACGACCGTGCCGGTGACCGCGCCGGCGGCGGTGCCGGTGAGCGGCTTCGGGGCGACGAAGCCGAAGTCGACGTACGGCACCGGCTCGCCGCCCAGGCTCTGCTCGGTGTCGTAGCCGGTGTCGGCCTCCTGCACCCAGACGTCCCAGTCGTGGCCGCCCTCCAGGGTGGTGGTCTGCACCCAGGTCTGTCCGCTCGGCGCGACCACCGAGGCGGCGTACCGGTCGGGGCCGAGGTTGGGGATGACGATGTCGCCGGCCGCGTCGCTGCGGCAGCCGGTGGACTCCCGGGCGACGACGGGCCGGCCGTCGGCGAAGACGACCTGACCGGCCGGGTGGGTGGCGTCCGGCGCGGTGTGCCGGTACTCGGTGCAGAGCGGGTTGCCGTAGTAGTCGACGGTCACCTCGCCCATCACGTCGGCCAGGTGGGCGGTGAAGCCGGCGAGCCCGCGTTCGGCGCCCACCTCGTAGGTGCCGTCGACCGGGACGCTGTCCTCGAAGATCCGGAGCCGGACCGTGCCGAGCGGCAGCGGGTACGGCTGCATGCCGACGGTCACCGCGCCGGTCCGGCCCGCGGTGACGGTGAAGTGCTCACCGTCGATCTTGTAGCCGTCGGCGGTCACCGAGATCAGGTAGCGGCCGGCGGGCAGGCCGTCCAGGGCCGTACCCGGGGAGAGGGTGTCCTGGTCGCCCTGGGCGACCACCGGGACCGCGCCCGGGGTGTTGCGGATGGACGGCCAGCGGCAGTGGTCGGCGAAGTCGGGCGCGCTGGCCACCCCGGCCCGGGCGGGCAGGCAGTGGTCGAGCCCGTCGTGCGGGTCGCCGGTGTCGTCCGCGGTGATCATCCAGCGGTAGTCGGTCACCGGGTCGCCCTGCTGGATCTGCGGCGCCGGACCGACGGTACGGGCGCTGACCACCGCCAGGGTGACGGCGCCCGTGGTCGGCTCGGCGGCGGCCGGGCCCGGTGGCACCACGAACCCGACGAGCAGCAGGCAACTGGCGGACACGAACCAGCGCGGCCAGACGGAACGACGCGGCATGCCCTCACCCCCTCGGTCAGCGGAGAACGGCCGCGTGCGGTACGCAGCCGGGCTGGTGTGCCGAGCATGGGTGGCGCCGGGGCGGCGATGACCGTTTATGACGACGCCGTCATCCGTCCGTCATCCGGCCGGCGACGCCGCGTGTCGGAACGGCGACAGCAATGCACCCCGTTCGGCTGTGGCGTGAATCAGGAGGAAGGGGCTTCATAAAGGCACCAGAAAGTCGCCGAGGTCTGTGGGGGCACGGTGGGACGAGTACTGGTGATCGAGGACGATGAACGGATCGGCCGGCTGGTCACCCGCGCGCTCGAGGGCGGTGGCCTGCTGACCGAACGCGCGGCGTCCGGGTCGGCCGGTCTGGACGCCGCGCTGCGCCGGGACTTCGACCTGGTCGTGCTGGACCTCATGCTGCCCGGCCTGGACGGTCGCCAGGTGCTGGACCGGCTGCTGGAGCAGCGGCCCGACCAGCGGGTGCTGGTGCTGTCCGCGGTGCCCGAGATCAGCACCCGGGTCGCGGTGCTGGAGGCGGGCGCGGCGGACTTCCTGGGCAAGCCGTTCGCGGTGGCCGAACTGGTGGCCCGGGTACGCGCCCGGATGCGCGGGGCGCCGGGCGGCGACGCCGCGCGGTGGCTGCGGGTCGGTCCGGTGCAACTGGACCTGCACCGGCGACGGACCACCGTGCGCGGGGTGCACGTGGACCTGCCGCTGCGGGAGTTCCTGCTGTTGCAGCACCTGATGAGCCGGGCGGGCCGGCCGTGCAGCCGGGAGGAGCTGCTGGCCGACGTGTGGGGCCTGCACTTCGACCCGGGCAGCAACGTGGTCGACGTGTCCGTCCGCCGGCTGCGGGGCCGGCTGGGCCGGCCCGACCGGATCGAGACCGTACGTGGCGTGGGTTATGCGTACGCCGCCGACTGAGCGACTGCTGGCCCTGGTGTGGATCCTCTTCGCCACGGTCAACGTGGCGTTGATGTGGTTCCTGCCCGGGCAGGAGACGGTGCCGTTCCACCTGGTCTGGATCAGCCTGGCCCTGGTCTACGGCTTCACCACCTGGCGGTTGTCCCGGATGGTGGCCGCGCTGCTCGCGGTGACCACCACCACGGGGGTGATCCTGGCCCACCACGCGGCGGCCGGCGAGATCCGCTGGGAGGAGACCGCCGAGGAGCCGCTGATGGCGACGATCTTCATCGTGATGGCCTGGCACGTGCACCGCCGGCACGTGCTGTTGCAGGAGATGCGCCGCATCGGCGCCGCCGAGCGGGACCGGGCGCACCGGCAGGAACTGCTGGTGCGGCTCGCCTCGCACGAGCTGCGGACGCCGCTGACCATCGCCCGCGGCTACACCGAGCTGCTGCGCAGCACCCATGACGATCCGACCACTGTGGAGGACACCGCGGTGGTCCTGGACGAGCTGGACAAGGCGACCCGGATCGCGCACCGGCTGGTCACCCTGATGCAGCTGGAGGAGCAGCACCCGGTCCGTCCGGTCGACCTGGACGCCGAGCTCGCCCGGATCGCGCGACGCTGGGAGCCCGCGGCGGACCGGGACTGGGCCTGCCGGTCCGCGATCGGGTTGACCCGGGTCAACCCGGAGCGGCTGGAGACCGCGCTGGACTGCCTGATCGAGAACGCGGTGAAGTTCACCGGCCCCGGGGACCGGATCGCGCTGCGGGGCCACCGGGACGCCACCGGGTGGACGGTGGAGGTGGTCGACTCGGGGACGGGCATCCGGCCGGAGGCGGTCGCCGACCTGCTCGCCGGGCGGCCGGGGCGCCCGACCGCCACCGGCACCGGGCTCGGCCTGGCCAGCGTGCGGGCGGTGGTCGGTGCGCTCGGCGGCCGGCTCGTCATCGGCGCCGGACCGGACGGGGGCGCCCGGGTCGGGCTGCGGGTGCCCGAACCGGGCCCGGCCCGCCCCGAGCCGGTCCACCCGGCGTCCGCCGGGCAGCCGGTCGCCTGACCACCGGCCGTCCCGGTCGGGACGGGCGGGCGCCGGCCGGCGTCGTGGACGTCAGCGGGGCGGGTCCCGGTGCGCGCCGAGCGGCCCGACCGCCCAACCCTGGCGGCGGCACTCGGCGAGCAGCCGGGGCAGGGCGGCCAGGCCGGCCCGCCAGGCTCCCGGCGCGCCGGCGCAGGACGAGTCGTGCAGCAGGATGGTGCCCCCGCCCGCCAGGCCGGACCGGACCGTCCCGTACACCGAGTCGGCGGTGGCCGAGCGGGTCCAGTCCCGCCCCCAGCAGCTCCACAGCACCGGCTCCAGTTCGAGCCGCCTGGCGGCCAGCACGGTGGCGCCGGTCAGCACCCCGTACGGCGGGCGCAGGAAGCGGGGCCTCCGTCCGGTCACGGCGGTGATCAGCGACCGGGTACGCGCCAGCTCGCGTACGGTCGCCACCGGTCCACGCAGCAGCAGGTTGTCGTGCCGCCAGCCGTGCACGGCCACCTCGTGACCGGCGGCGACGATCTCCCGTCCGAGGTCGGGGGCCCGGTGCAGCATCCCGCCGAGCAGGAAGAAGGTGGCCCGGACCCGGTGCGCGGCCAGCACCTCCAGGAACCGTGGGGTCGACTCCGGATCGGGGCCGTCGTCGAAGGTGAGCGCGACCCGGTCCGGCGGGCCGAGGCCGTGGAGGCGAGGGAGGAACCGGCGCCGGACGGCGGGCAGCGCGGTGAGGGCGGGCGCCAGGTGCAGCACCGGGAGCGCCACGGCGACGGCCCGGCCGGCCCGTACCGCCCCGCCGGTCATCGCGGGCCGCCGGTGGCCTGGAGCAGCGCGGCCACCACCGCCACGGCGTCGCCGACCGAGTCGACGAGGGCCCGGCGACCGCGCCCCTCGACGCCCGCGCTGCCGGCCCGGCCGGCCACCTCGGCCACCACACCCGCCGGATCGGCGGTCGGGCCGGCGAGGTCGGGTTCCGCCGGGTGGCCGGCCGCCGCCGGCCCGGGGTGGGACCTCGGCTCGCCGTCGCGGTCCGGCCGCTCACCGTCCCCCTCGCCGAACAGGGCGGCCAGCACCGGTCCGAGCTGGTCCGGCCCGGGCACCCACCGGGTGAGGCCGGTCCGGGCCAGGATCGTGGCGTTCGCCCGCCCGTGCCCCGGGATCGGCCGGTACGTCACCACCGGCACCGCGCACGCCAGCGCCTCCTGGCAGGTCAGGCCACCCGCGTTCTCCACCACCACGTCCACCGCGCGCATCAGCGCCGGCATGTCCTCCACCCAGCCGAAGACGTGCTCGCCGCCGCGCAGCCGCTGGTACAGCTCCTCGTTCCGGCCGCACACCACCACGGGGCGCACGTGCCCGGTGGCCCGCACCTCGGCCACCGTGGCCGCGACGTCACCGGCGCCCCAGGCGCCCGCCACGATCAGCGCCAGCCGCTCGTCCGGCGGCAGGCCGAAACGCTGCCGGGCCTTTCGCCGGTCGACCGCCGACGAGGTGGCGAAGGCCGCGGGCACCAGGGGACGGACCACCGTGACCTCGACGTCGTCGACCGCCCCGGACGGTTGCACCTCGGCGTGCCGCACCGCGCAGTAGACGTCGACGCCCGGGGCCAGCCAGGTCGGATGGACGACGAGATCGGTGACGTAGCTGACGACCGGGACGGCCAGCCGCCCCTGCCGGCGCAGCGGCCCGAGGAGCTGGTTGGCGAACGGATAGGTCGTCACGACCGCCCGGGTGTCCGGCGGGATGGCGCGACGCATCCGGCGGCGAACGGGTCGGAGCAGCGATCGGAGCACCGAAGCGGACACGCGGGACCGGCCGGTGAGCCGGAAGAGCACGTCGTAGCCCCACGGCAGCCACCGCAGGAGGCCCCGGTAGGCATCCCGGACCACCCAGCGCGCGGCGACCGGCAGCACCTCCAGGAGGTTCAGCCGGTCCACCACGAGGCCCCGGCCGCGCAGCCGCCGGGCCAGCTCGGCGGCGGCCGCGTCGTGCCCGGCGCCGATGTCCGCGGAGACCACCAGGATCCGTCCGGGCCCCTCCATGTCGCGGCGCATACCCACGGCCACGCCGTCCACGCCGCGATCACACGGCCTCGCGGCGGACGAGCAGGCGCAACGCCGCGTAACCGGGCAGCACCGGCAGCCAGAACGTGGCGAGCCGGTAGACCAGCACCCCGGCGACGGCGGTGTCCACCGCGACGCCGTAGAGCAGCAGACCGGAGACCAGGGCGGCCTCGGTGGCGCCCAACCCGCCCGGGGTCGGCGCGGCCGTCGACACCCCCTCCCCCACCACGCACACCAGCACCACCGGCGCGACCAGCGCCGGGTCGGTCGGCAGGCCGACGGCGAGCAGCGCCAGGTACAGCGCTGCCCCGTAGGCGATGGTGAGCGCCACGCTCACGGTCAGCAGCGGCAGGATCCGGCCGCCGCGGACCAGCGCGCGCAGGGCGTCCGCGGCCTGCCGCCGGGCCGCCCGCAGCCAGGCCCGCCACCGTGGTACGGCGAAGGCCACGGCGACGACCAGCAGCGCGCCGAGCACGATCAGCAGCACCGTCAGGCCCCGCCCGGTGGCGGCGTTCATCAGGTGCCGCCGGGTGCCCCGGGCGAACGGCAGCAGGACCGGCAGCAGGAGCAGGACACCGAGCACGCCGGCGACCCGGTCCACGGCGACCGCGGTCGCCGCCGCCGGTACCGGCAGGCCCTGCCGGCGCAGGTAACGGATGCTCAGCGCGGCGCCGCCGAGCGCGCCCGGCGCGAGCCGGTTGACGAACGAGGCGGCCACCTGGACCGCGATCGTCCGGCCGAGCGGCACCCCCCCGGCGGCGGCGAGCCGCAGCGCCATCGCGCTCAGCAGGTAGGTGGCGGCCGAGGCGAGCAACGCCCCGGCCACCGCGAGCGGGGCGGCGTGGACCACCGCGTGCAGGGCGGCGCGTACCTGGCCGATCTGCGGCAGTAGGAAGTGCACCAGCAGGCCGAGCATGACGAGCAGGAACACGTCCCGGCGGGTGATCCGGACGACCCGGGCGAGGCGGTCGGGCCGGTCGGGGCAACGGCGGGCGATCTCCTCGTGCAGGTCGTCGAGCAGGCCGGGCCGGCGGTCGGCGAGCGCCCGGCCGGCGCGGGACAGCAGCGCCGGCTGGAGCCACGGCAGGCTGTCCGCCACCGCGCCCGCGCCGAGCTGCCCGACGGCGGCCGCCACCGCCGGCCGTACGCCGGCCAGCCCCGCCAGCGTGACCAGAAGCTCCACGAGGTCGCGGGCCTGCTGGTCGGCGGACGCCTCGTCGGTGCCGAAGCCCAGGTCGACCAGCCAGGCGGTGGAGTCCACGACCAGCACGTTGGCCGCCCGCAGGTCCCGGTGGGCCAGCCCGGCCCGGTGCAGGCGGGCCACCTGCCGGCAGACGTCGTCGAGCAGGTCGGGGCCGAGTTCGGCCGGGTCCAGCGCGTCGAGCGGCCGGCCCGGCACGAACTCCTCCACCAGCAGCGCGTCCCCGGCCGGGTCGGTGGCGGTGGTGACCAGGCGCGGCGTCCGTACCCCGGCCCGCTCCGCGCGCAGCAGGAGGTACGCCTCGTGCTCGCTCTTCTGCTTCGCGGTCACGTACGGCGGTTCGTCGACGATGCCGCGGTAGCGCAGCCGGCGGTAGAGCTTGTAGAGCCAGTCGGCGTCCCGCTGGCTGCCCCCGGTGACCTTGACGAAGAGGCACCGGCCGTCCTCGGTGGTGACCCGCAACGGTCGGGAGCCCCGGGCGTCGCCCCGGACCGGGGTCAGCTCGACCGCCTCGATGCCGCGGCCGAGGAGCACCTGCCGCAGCCGCCCCACCGTGCCGCCCGGCCCCACGTCACCCACGACCACCCGGGTGAGGCTCGCCATGAACCAGCCGACCAGGAACCCACCCAGCACGTCGACCGGCAGGTGGGCGCCCACGTAGACCCGGGCGGTCCCGACGGCGGCCACCGCGAGCCAGGCGAGCGGGCGGACCCGCCGGGGCAGCACCGGGGCGAGGACCGCCACGAGTGCGGTCGCCACCGCCATGTGCCCGGACGGGTAGCCGTACCGCCCGGTGACGGTCTCGTGCAACCGGATGTCGGCCAGGAAGGCGGCCGGCCGGGCCCGGCCCACCACGAGCTTGGCCAGTCCGGCCCCCCAGTAGGCCAGGTTCCCGGCGAGCAGCAGGTCGCGGGCGAGCCGCCACTGCCGGGCCGCCGCCGCGACCGCCGCCGCGACCAGGATCGCCGGGTACGCCCCGAGCTGCATGACCGGCACCAGCACCGGGCCGACCGGGCCGGGGACCTGGTTGACCAGCGTGAACAGGTCCCGCTCCCAGGGGCCCGGCGACCGGTGCCGCGCCCAGGAGCTGACCAGCGTGAACAGTCCCCCCGACAGGACCAGGCCGAGGACCAGCGCCGGTGACGGACGGTGGGTCCGGGGCATCGCTGGCGTCAGCGGATGGCGGGCGGGCGACCGGCGGCCGGGCGCGCGGCCGGGTCCGTCGTCCTGACGGCTGCCCCGGTGTCGCACATGGGACGACCATATGGTCGCCCGTGGCCGGTGCGGGCGGCAACGCCGCGATCCGCCCCGCCGGGCGGACCCGGTCGCGGGTCAGGCGCGGCGGCGGCCGGCTCGGCGGGACCGGCCGCGGCGGGCGGCCAGCACCGCCGCCAGCCCGCCGACAACCAGGGCGAGCAGGCCGGCGATGGGCACGATGACGCGCCAGTCGCCGTCGGCCATCCGGCGTAGCGCGGTCCCGGCCGGCCCGCGCCACTGCGCGGGCGGCGTCGGGCGGACCGCCGCCGGGGAGCCGCTGGGGGCGGTCCGCTCGGCGTCCAGTTCGCCGGGCTCGACCAGCCGGCCGACCGAGGCGTCCCGGGGCAGCGAGAAGCCCCAGTCGAGCAGCTGGGCGCCCTGCTGCCAGCCGCGTACCGGGCGGGCCTCGGCGCCGAGCAGGGTGACCACGAGCCGTCGGCCCCCGCGCTGGGCGGCGCCGACGTAGCTGTGCCGGGCCAGCTCGGTGAAGCCGGTCTTGCCGCCGAGCGCGCCGGGGTAGCGGTAGATCAGCTGGTTCTCGTTCTGGATCTGGAAACCGCCGGCCTTGAGCGCGGGCTGGGCCGGGATCTGGGCCCGCTCGGTGAGCGCGTAGCGGCGGAACCGCGCGTCGGCGAAGCAGGCGCGGGCGATCAGCGCCAGGTCGTACGCGCTGGTGAACTGACCGGGACCGTCCAGCCCGGAGGGGGTCACCGCGTGGGTCTGCAGGGCGCCCAGCCGGTGCGCCTCGGCGTTCATCCGGGCCACGCCGGCGCGGGCGCTGCCGGCGCCGAGCCGGGCCAGCATGTTCGCCGCGTCGTTGCCGGACTGGAGCAGCAACCCCAACCAGAGCGTCTCCACCGGGTAGCGGCCGCCGACGAGGAGGCCGACGGCCGAGCTGCCCCGCTCGATGTCCAGGTCGGCCCGGGTCGCGGTGGCCACCTGCTTCGGGTCGATGCGGTTCAGGAGGGTGGCGGCCAGCAGCAGCTTCTGGGTGCTCGCCGGGGTGCCGTACTCGTGCGGGCCGCAGGCGCCGAGCACGGCGCCGGTGTCCAGGTCGGCGACCAGCCAGGTGGTGGCCGTGACGGCCGGCGGCGCCGGGCTGCCGGGTGGGGTCGTCAGGCCCTCGGTGGCCAGCGCGTCCCCGCCGACGGCCCGCTGCTCGGGCACCGACGGCGGCGGGGTGGGCCGGGGCGGCCGGGTCGCCTTCGGCGCCGGCAGTCGGGGGCAGGGCACCGCCGCCCCGGCGGCGGTCACCGGCGGCGCGGCGTCCGCCGGGGCCGGGGCCCCGGTGACGAGCAGGGCGACGACGGTGGTGGCGGCCAGGACCCGGGCTCTCATGGAGAGGCACCCTACCCAGCCCCGTTCCGGGGCCGTCGCGGCTCACCCCGCGGACCGTGCCGTGGCGGCTCAGCCGACCCCGCGCAGCCACCGGCGCTGCCACGGGGTCTCCACCGCCCGCGGGTGGTAGCGCGCGCGGACCCAGGCCACCGCCTGCGCGGGATCGAGGCCGTCCAGGACGGCCAGCGCGGCGAGGGCGGTGCCGGTACGGCCGACGCCGCCGTGGCAGGCGACCTCGACCCGCTCCCCCGCGTACGCCCGGCGCCGCGCCTCCCGCAGCGCGTCGAGCGCGTCGGCGCGATCGAGCGGCAGCCAGAAGTCGGGCCAGCGGATCCGGCGGGCCGGCCAGGCGGGCGCCGGGCCGGGCGCCAGCAGCAGGGCGAAGTCGGCGGGCGAGGCCGCCGCGGCGACCCGCCGCCCGCGTACGGTGGCGCCCCCGGGCAACGCCAGCAGTCCGGTCCGGTCCGTCCACGGCCGCGTCGCGTCCATCCGGTCATTGTGCGGTCCCGGCGTGTGCCGACGCGAAGGTGCCCGCCGGAATCCGGCGGGCACCTTCGGAGATCGGTCCGGGCCCTGCCCGGCGCGCCTCGGCTCAGCGGGAACCGATCCCGAAGCGGCCGCGCCGGCGCCAGGCCAGGGAGAGCAGCACCAGCACCGCGCCGGCGCCGGCCAGGCCGCCGCCGAGCTTCAGCGGCGTGCCGATGCTGTCACCGGTCACCGGCAGGTTGCCGCCGCCCTGCGGCGGCCGGCCCGGCCGCTGCGGCAGGACGATGCCCGTGGCACTGTCCTCCTCCGTCCCCTGGGTGGCGGTGAAGACGTGCCGCCCGGTCCGGGTGGGCTTGTAGGTGGCGGTGAAGTCGCCCTCGGCGTCCGCGGTCACGGTGAACGTGGTCGGCGCCGACTGCGGCTGCTGGTAGGCCACCGCGGCCATCGCAACGACGCTGCCGTCGCTCCGGCGGACCGACCCCGCGGGTGCCGCGTTGGGGTTGCCGGTGATCGTCACGTTGATCGTGACCGTCCCGGGCGCGAAGCCTTCGCCCTCCAGGGTGAAGGTCTCACCGAGTCGGATGGTCGTCGGCGAGACGGTGAGCGACGCCGGCGTCGGCGCGTACACGGGTGGCTGCGGCTGTGCCGCGCCGGCCGCCGTCGGCACGGCCGCCACGGCCAGGCCGACCGTGAGCGCCATGAAGATGCGGGATAGCCGCATGATGGATTCCCTCCTACTGATCACAGCTTGGTGCGGAAACAACTTGGGTGGTCCATGGGGTGACGGTGGGTGTGAGCACCAGCTCGGCCGTGCCGGCGCTCGTCTTGCCGGTGAGCAGGGTGACGTCGAGAGTCCGGGTACGACCCGGCTTGACCTCCACGTTCGCCACGGTCACCTGGCGACTACCGGCGGTCCCGCTGCCCATCGCGGTGTCCCGCCCGTCCAGCCGGCCGCCGAGCACCGCCCCGCCGGTCGGGCTGTACACCGACACCAGGGTGCGGGCGGTGTACGGATCGCCGGAGAGCGCGAGGCCGGTGACCGACTCGGCCAGGCCCGACTTCGGGGCGGTGGAGTGGACCGTGACCCGGAGCCGCAGCTCCCGCCGCCCGTCCGGTTGGCAGTCGCCGACCGTCACGGTTGCCGAGAACCTCAGGTAGTAGCCGAGCTTCGCGCCGCTGCCGTCGTTGAGGAACACGCCGACAGCGGGCACGGTGTCCTTCTCGCGGAGCTTCCCGGCCAGCCGGCTGTCGCCGAGGACGCGCTGCTCCGTGGGGTGGACACTCCAGAACAATATCCGTCGTTCGGTGATAGAACGGTTGAAAACGGTCAAAAGCGCCCGAGGATTTACCGCCTTGGTGAAGAGCGCGTCGAACACGGCCGAGGCGGCCTGCGCGAAGTAGGCGTCCTGCGCCTTGTTGTCGAGCATCCGGTAGGTGTCGCTGAGCAGCGTCCGGACCACGCTGCTGCCCGCCAGGCCCGGACGGCCCGGCACGGCGACCGGCCCGAGCACGCCGAGCAGGTACGACAGCACCAGCGGGTCGACCGCGAGCACGCCGTCCACCGCCGTGCCGGTGCGCCGGCGGACCATCTCCCGGTAGAGCGCCGCCGCGGTCGGGAAGTCCGGGCTGAGGTTGACGTCCGCCGGATACGTTCCGGGCAGGTCCTTCCAGAGGCTCCGCAGCTCCTGGTTCACCTTCAGCGGCGGCGTGAACCTCCCCAGGCTGCTCGCGCTGTTCTGGCCGGACATCCGGATCCGGCCGCCCTCGGCCCGCACCACTGCGTAGGCGCCGAACATGCCGCCGGTGGCGCGCAACTCGGCCGGGTTCTGGGAGACCACCAGATAACTGCGGGGACCGTCGGCGCCGAGCAGCGCCGGCAGCAGCCGGGCGCCCTGGTCCGCGGCGGCGGTGAGCTCCCCCAGCCGGTCCAGTTCGGTCCGCAACCCGGCGACGGCCTCCCGGACCTGCCCGACCAGGTCGTCGGTGGACACGGCGCGCAGGCGCTCACCGTTCCGCCGCACCGCCCGGTCGGCGACGGCGAGCTCGGCCGACGCGCCGCGCAGCCGGCCCAGGTCGAGCTTTCCCTCCTTCGGCACCAGCGAGGCGAGGTCGACCCGGAGCAGGGTGGGGAAGGCGAGCCGGGCCAGGTCGTCCACGGCCACCGCGATCTGGCGCACGGCGGCCAGGTCGTCGCCCGCGTACGGGGCCTGCTGGCCGAGCCACCAGGCCGGGTCGCCGGTGGCGCCGCGGGCGGCGGCGGCCTGCTCCTGCAGCGCGGCGAGGGTGCGCTGGGCGCGGGCCACGTCGCCGCCGACCACCTGCGTGCTGAGCTCCTGGGCCAGCCCGGCCGCGTTGAGCAGGTGCGCCCGGGCCTGCCAGCCGCGGAACCCGACCCACCCACCGCCGGCCAGCAGCACCGAGACGACGACCAGTCCGACGAGCAGGACCCGGCGTACGCGGGCCCGGCTGCGGCGCCGGGAGCGCCGCCGCCGACGGGGCGACCCACCGCTTTCCGTCACACCACACTCCTCGGGTCGAAACCGGACACCAATGACGTTCGATCGCTTTCTAGCACGAACTTCCACGAGTTCGTGGCGTTATAGCGCGCTTCATCGTGGTGTGGCGGTTTCGTGAGGTTCGCTCCGGTCAGCGACGGGTGTCGGCAGCGCGTGCCGAGACCTCGTGCAGCAGCCGCTCGATCCGGTCGACGCCGGCCCGCAGCGACATCTCCCGCAGGTAGGCGTCCCGCCCCCGGCGGCCCATGTCCACGCGGGCCGGCGGTGGGATCGCCGAGGCGAGCCAGAACCGGTCCGCCAGCGCGGCCCAGTCCTCCGGCGGGCAGGACAGGCCCGCCCGCGCGCGTTCCACCAGCGCCACCGTGTCACCGCCGGCCGAGGCGACCACCGGGGCGGCGCAGGAGAGCGCGGCCTGGAGCTTGCCGGGCACCATGCCCCGCAGCTCCGGGAGGTCACGCAGCATGACGAGCTGGTAGTCGGCCGCCGCGTACAGCTCCGGCATGTCCAACGGGGACCGCCGGTCGACGAACCGGACGTTGTCGGCCCCCAGCTCGGCGGCGAGCCCCCGCACCCGCCGCTCCTCGGCTCCCGAGCCGACCAGGACCAGGTCCATCCGGTCGTCCAGCGTGGCCGCCGCGCGCACCGCGGTCTCCAGCCCCTGCCGTACGCCGATCGTTCCGGCGTGCATCACCACACAGCGGTCGTCCCGGCGGATCAGCCGCCGGGCCGCCCGGCTGGGCTCGGTCGGGCGGAAGATCCGCTCGTCGGTCCAGTTCAGCACCACCCGCACCCGGTCCGGGTCGGCGCCGCCGTCGACCACCAGGTCGCGCATGGACGGTGCGGTGACCGCGACGGCGCCCGCCTCCTGGTAGATCCGGCGCAGGGTGGCGTCCAGCCGGCCGGACCACCGGCGGGCCTCCCCCGCCCGGTCCCGCTCCTCCTCCGGCCAGACGTCCTGCACGTGCAGCACGGTCGGCACCCGGCCGAGCAGCCGCAGCAGGCCGGCCGCGGCGAAGGTGACCGCCGGGAGCTGGAAGACGTACAGGGCGTCGACGTCGCCGAGGTAGCGCCGGCCGGTCAGCGCCACGCTGCCGGCGAAGGAGAGCCAGCTGGCCATGCGCGACTTGGCGGAGCCGTCACCGCCGGCGTACCGGGGCACCCGGCGGACGGTCAGCCGCTCACTGTGCGTCTGGTGCCGCCAGCGCTGCCGCCAGCCCGGGTAGACGTGCCCGCCCGGGTAGTCCGGGAAGCCGGTGAGCACCCGCACCTCGTGGCCGCGGGAGGCCAGCTCCTCGGCCAGGCTGCCCGGGATGAACGCGGGCTCCGGCGGGAAGTGGTACGACAGGATGCCGATCTTCATGGCCGCGCTCCCGGCGCGGCTTCCCGGCACGCGCGCCCCGGCACCCCGTACGATGCCGGCATCCCCTCTGCGTCCGGCCGCGATCGCCGGAACACCGCCGTCGCGGCGCCACGTCCCGCGACCGTGCCGACGAGAGGGGTGCAGATGGTCGACGGGGTGCTCTTCGTCTGCCACGCCAACATGTGCCGGTCACCGATGGCGGAGTTCATCGCCCGCCGGCTGCTGCGCGACCTGCCGGTCGCGGTGGCGAGCGCGGGCACCGACGCCCTGGACGGGGCGGCCATGCACCCGTACGCGGTCGAGGTGGCCGCCGGAACCGGGGCGGACCCGGCGGCGTTCCGCACCCGCCGGCTCCGCCCGGAGCACCTGACCCGGGCCGGCCTCGTGCTGACCGCGACCCGGCGGCAGCGCTCGATCTGCACGGCACTGGCCCCGGCCGCGCTGACCCGGACCTTCACGCTCCGGCAGTTCGCCCGGCTGGCCTCCGCCGCGGCGGAGGCGCCCGAGGCGACCGAGCCGGCCGCCCCGCGCGCGGATTCCCCGCTGCGCGCGGCGGTCGCGGTGGCCGCCCGCGCCCGGGGGCGGCTGCAACCCGCCACCCCCGACGCGGACGACCTGCGCGACCCGATCGGCGGCTCCCCCGCCGACTTCCGGCGCTGCGCCGAGGAGATCGAGCGGTCGATCCGACCGGTGCTCGCGCTCATCGGGACAGCCGGGTGAGTTCCTGGGTGTGGTCGCCCGCGGCGGCCGGCTCCCCCCGCCGGGCCACCCCGGCCCGGTCGGTGGGCACGGACGGCGCGGCGGCCGGCACGACCACCTTGTACGCCTCGTACTGGTAGGCGTCCGCCTTGGCCACCTTGGCCATGTTCAGCACGCAGCCGAGCAGGCGCACGGAGACGGAGTGCAGCGCGTGGGCGGCGGCCGCCACCTGGCTGCGCGAGGTCCGCCCCTGCTGGGTGACCAGCAGCGCGCCGTCGGCCTGCACGGCCACCACGACGCCGTCGGTGACCGCGAGCAGCGGCGCGGTGTCGATGATGACGATGTCGGCCGACTCGCGCAGCGCCACCAGCAGGTCCGCCATCGCCTTGGAGCCGAGCAGTTCGCTGGGGTTGGGCGGGGTGGCGCCGCTGGGCAGCACCAGCAGGGACTTGTCGCCCCACCGCTGCACCACGTCGCCGACCTGGACGTCGCCGACCAGCACGTCGGTGAGCCCCACCCCGCCGTCCAGGCCGAGGTAGTCGCCGACCTTCGGACGGCGCAGGTCGGCGTCGATGAGCAGCACCCGCCAGCCGGCCTCGGCCAGCGCGATGGCCGTGTTGCAGGCCATGGTGGTCTTGCCCTCGCCCTGCAGGGCGCTGGTGACCGCGATGACCCGGGCCGGTTCGTGCACGTCGACGAAACGCAGGTTGGTCCGGAGCTTGCGGATCGCCTCGGCGCGCGGGGAGTTGGCCGCCTCGCCGACGATCAGCGGGGCCGCCTTGGCGCCGGACTCGAACGGGATCTCGCCGAGCAGCGGGCTGCCGGTCACCCGCTGGAGCGCGGCGGCGTCCCGCATCCGGACGTCGGCCAGCCCGCGCAGCACGGCCAGCCCCGCCCCGAGCAGCAGCCCGAGCAGGCCGCCGATGACCAGGTTCCGCACCGGCTGCGGCGATACCGGGCTGGAGGTCACCCGGGGACCGCTGACCACCTCGAGCTTGATCGGCGGCGCCTTGCCGTCCGGCGGGGTCTCCACCTTCTGCACCAGGTCGATGAACTTGGCCGAGAGCGTCTCGGTGGTCTTCAGCGCCCGGGTCTGGTCGGTGTCGGTGACTGTCGCCTTCAGCAGCACGGTGCCGGCCTCGGTGGAGGTGGTGATCCGGCGCTGCACCTGGTCGGCGGTGAGCCCGAGCGGGGCCTCGGCGACCACGCTCTGCGCCAGCCGGTCGCTGGTGAGCAGGTCGCCGTAGGACTTCACCCGCTGCTGGAGGAAGAGGCTGCCCTGGTACGCGTCGGTGACGCCCTGGCTCGGCGTGGTGACGAAGAAGGTCACCGACGCCTCGTAACGGGGTGCCGTACGGACCGTCACGAGAGCGGCGGCACCCAGGGCGAGCATCACCGTGACCAGCACGATCCACCAGTGGCGTCGGACCAGGCGCAGGTAGCTGAGAACGTCCATCACGCTCCCCCTCGCGACACGCCGGTCTGCCGATGAAACTGCACGAAAGCCCCCTAATAACCGCAGTACACGTGCCAGGACCGAAAACGCTTATACATGACGGTAAGTGACTTGATGAATGTAAACGATCAGAGCCCCACAGACGGTCTAAATCCTTCCATTCACGGGTCGGACGCAGGGGGCAGCTCATGGATCGTGAAGCCACCGCCGCGAGGACGCCGTCCGACCACGGGGTCGGGCCACCCGCCGGGTGGCCACCCTCTCCCTGTTAACGCTGGACACGGCCGCGTGGTGCGGCGCATTTCTCGGCGCGGCCCGGACCGGTACGAATTCGCGCTGACCGCCGCCCGGCGCCCCGGGTGCTCACCGTGGCGCTCGGCTGCGCCGCGCCTGGTGGGAGGTGCGTCCCCACCCGGTCCGGTCGCCGCGTCCCGCCCGGCCGGATAGGGTGGAAAGTGGTGTGCCGGGAAGCCTGGTCGGCGTTCTTTCGCCGACCCCTGCTCCCGGAACGGACACCGCATGACCGACCCCACCCGGCAGTCCCCTCGCCTGCTCTCCCGCCGGTCCTGGCCGGAGGCCCGGTTCCTGGCCGACGTGCTGCGCACCGAGACGGTCGGCGGCGGGCTGTTGCTGCTCGGCGCGGTCATCGCCCTGATCTGGGCCAACTCTCCCTGGCGGTCGGCGTACGCGGACCTGGGCGACTGGGTGCCCTGGCCCCGCGGCGCGGCACTGCACCTGGACCTGAGCCTGGCCACCTGGGCCGGCGACGGCCTGCTGGCGATCTTCTTCTTCGTGGTCGGCCTGGAGCTCAAGCGGGAGTTCGTGGCCGGTGACCTGCGCGACCCCCGGCGGGCGGCGCTGCCGGTGGTGGCCGCGATGGGCGGCATGCTGGTGCCCGCACTGGTCTACCTCGCGGTGACCCTCGGCGCCGGCGGGGCGGGACTGCGCGGCTGGGCGATCCCCACCGCCACCGACATCGCCTTCGCGCTCGCCGTGCTCGCCGTGGTCAGCTCGCACCTGCCGCAGGGCCTGCGGGCCTTCCTGCTCACCCTCGCGGTGGTCGACGACCTCTTCGCGATCATCATCATCGCGGTCTTCTACACCGCCGACTTCCACCCGCTGCCGCTGCTCGCCGCGCTGCTGCCGATCGCCGCCTTCGCCCTGCTGGTGCAGCGTCGGCGGACCTGGTGGTGGGCGCTGATCCCGCTCGCGGTGACCGCCTGGGCGCTGGTGCACGCCTCCGGCGTGCACGCCACGGTGGCCGGGGTGCTGCTCGGCTTCACGGTGCCCGTGCTCGCCACCCGGGGCCGCGGGCCGGGGCTGGCCGAGCGGCTGGAGCACCGGTGGCGGCCCGTCTCGGCGGGCTTCGCGGTGCCGGTGTTCGCGTTCTTCGCCGCCGGGGTGACCCTGGTCGACGTCGACCTGGGAGCCGTGTTCACCGACCCGGTGGTGCTCGGGGTGGCCGCCGGGCTGGTGCTCGGCAAGGCGGTCGGGGTGTTCGGCTCGACGTTCCTGCTCGCCCGGTTCACCCGCGCGGAACTCGACGAGGAGATCACCTGGGCCGACCTGGCCGGGCTGGCGCTGCTGGCCGGCATCGGTTTCACCGTCTCGCTGCTCATCGGCGAGCTGGCGTTCGGACCGGGCAGTCCCGAGGACGAGCGGGTGAAGGTCGCCGTGCTGCTCGGTTCGCTGCTCTCGGCCGGGCTGGCCACGACGGTCCTGATCCGGCGCAACCGGGTCTACCGGCGGATCAGCGAGCGGGAGAGCCGGGACTCCGACGGCGACGGCGTGCCGGACGTCTACCAGGACGAGAGCGCGTAGCGCGGCAGGCCCGCCCGGCACGCCGCACCGGGGTCACCGCCGGCGGTGGGCCTTCTCCTCCTCCGTCCCGTCGGTCTCCTCCTCCACCGCGTCGGCGTACGGGTCGAGGAGGTCGTCGCCCGGCACCGCGACCTCCTCGGCCCGGTCCTGCTCGTCCGAGCGTGCGCCGGGCGGAGGCTCCGGAGCGGTGCCCTCCCCGGCGAAACCGAACTCGTTGGGCTCGTCGTGTCGACTCATGCGCGGAACCTCCCGATCGTCCCATCTGCTCCAGTGGCACCCGCCCGGCGATGGTCACTCCGCCCCGGCGGGGCCGATATGTTCATACCCAGGGACGCCGCCCACGATCATCGGAACCGGGATTCCGCCGCCGCGACCGGGTCACTGGCCGCGACGGCGGAACGGAGTCAGGCGAGCTCGGCGACCGCCTCGAGGACCAGCCAGAGACCGGAGATGGCGAAGAGCACGGCCGCGCCGTACCGGATGGCCTTCTCCGGCAGGTGCCGGCCGAGCAGGCGGCCCACCAGGATCGCCAGGGCGTCGGCGGCCACCATGCCCAGGGTCGAGCCCAGCCAGGTGCCGAACCAGCCGTACTTGGTGGCCAGGGTGATGGTGGCCAGCATGGTCTTGTCGCCCAACTCGGCCAGGAAGAACGCCACACCGACGGTGATGATCGCATTGCGGCTGCTCTTCTCCGCCTTGCGCTTCTCCGCCTCGGTCAGCTTGTCACCGCGCAGCGTCCAGGCGCCGAAGCCGAGGAACGCCAGACCGGCGATGAGCGAGATCCAGCTGGTGGGCAGCGCGGCGTGGAGGCCGTACCCGACGGCGACCGAGGCCAGGTGCACGACCGCGGTGGCGACGGTGATGCCGATGAGCACCGGCACGGGCTTGAACCGGGTGGCGAACGTCAGGGCCATGAGCTGGGACTTGTCGCCCAGCTCGGCGACGAAGATGACGCCGAAGCTGACCACCAGCGCGACGAGGAAACCGTCCATGTGAACCTTCCCGATCAAGCCGGGAGGAGGTACGGGGCGCCCTCGACCCGGCTGCGACAGCCTGAGTCGAAGGTCTCGCCCGCCCCGGGGACCGGGGCCGCGTGGCCGGATGCGGAACGCACCAGTATGTCGACCACGACATTGGGGGCTACTCCCCTTCGCGCCGCCCAGCCTAGCCGATCATCGCGGGGCGGGCCGCCGCGGGTGAACAGGCTCACCCGCGGCGGCCAGGCGGCTCAGTCGGCCCGGGCCAGGCTGACCCCGAAGAGCCCGTCCGGATCGGTCCAGAACTCCTGCCGGACGAACCCGGCCGCGGCCAGTTCCCGGGCGATCCCCTCCGGGCGGAACTTGGCCGAGACCTCGGTCCGCAGCTCCTCGCCGGCGGCGAACCCGACCTCCAGGTCCAGCACGTGGACCCGGGCCGGGCGCTCGGCGCGCAGCCGCATCTCGATCCACTCGTGCTCGGGATCCCAGACCGCCACGTGTCGGAACGCCTCCGGGTCGAAGTCCGCCCCCAGCTCCCGGTTGATCACCCGGAGCACGTTGCGGTTGAATTCGGCGGTCACCCCGGCCGCGTCGTCGTAGGCGGGGACGATCACCGACGGGTCCTTCACCAGGTCGGTGCCGATCAGCAGCCAGTCGCCGCACTCCAACGCCGCGCGCATCGCGGTGAGGAACTCCGCCCGTTCCGCCGGCAGCAGGTTGCCGATGGTCCCGCCGAGGAACAGGACCAGCCGCCGGCCGCCGGTGGGCAGCCGGTCCAGGTGCCGGGTGAAGTCGCCGACGATGCCCCGCACCCGCAGCCCCGGGTACGCGGCGGCGATCTGCTCGGTGGACCCGCGCAGCGCGCTCACCGAGACGTCCAGTGGGACGAACGTGCCCAGGTCGCCGTGTCGGGTGAAGGCCTCCAGCAGCAGCCGGGTCTTCTCCGACGATCCGGAGCCCAGCTCGATAAGCGTCTTCGCCCCGGTCAGCTCGGCGATGTCGTCGGCGTGCGCGGCCAGCACCGCCCGCTCGGCCCGGGTCGGGTAGTACTCCGGCAGGCGGGTGATCTCCTCGAAGAGCGCACTGCCCCGGGCGTCGTAGAACCATTTCGGTGGCAGCCACTTCGGCGTCGCCGTCAGCCCGGCCCGCACGTCCTCCCGCAGGCTGCGGCCGAGGTCCTGCTCCTCCAGGTGGATCTCCAGCGGCTCCGCGCTCATCAGCAGTCCTTCCTGTTCCTACTGGTGTGGGAAACGGGTTCAGGCGACCGTCAGCTCCCGGCTGTCCAGCCTTCCGGCGGTGGCCATCACGAGCCGGCCGTCCGGCACCGCCCGCCAGCCGGGGTCGTCGTCGAAGGGCTCGGAGGCCAGCAGCACCGAGTCCGGGGTACGGCGTACCGACAGCGCGTGCCCGGCCACGCTGGCCGCCACCGTCGCGCCGTCGGTGAGCAGCAGGTTCAGGCGCGATCCCGGGGCGGCGGCGGAGACCGCCGCGACGACCTCCGCCAGCGCGTCGCCGGGCGCCGCGCCGGCCCGCAGCCGGTGCCGGACCAGCGCCCACAGCAGCGCCGAGTCGGTCGGCACCTCCAGGGTCAGCAGGTCACGGACGGGCAGCCCGGCGGCAAGCGGCACCAGGCTGTCCGGCCAGCCCCGGACCACACCGTTGTGGCTGAACAGCCAGCGCCCCTCGCCGAACGGCGCGGCCGCCGTCTCGTGCAGCGGCATGCCGACCGTGGCGGACCGGACGGCGGCCAGCACCGCGCCCGCGACCGTCACGGCGGCCAGCTCCGGCAGGGTGGTGTCGCTCCACATCGGCTGGGCCCGCCGGTAGCGGACCGGGTCGCCGTCACCCGGGTACCAGCCGACCCCGAAGCCGTCGGCGTTGATGGTGCCGCCGCCGCGCATGTCGCGCGGTGCCCAGGACTGCCGCAGGAGCCCGTACGGCGGGTCGAAGAGCAGGCTGCTCAGGCTGACCGGCGGACCGAGGTACGCGAGATGGCGGCACATCAGCCGGCACCACCCGTCACGCCGCCTCCTCGGGGCGGGCGTCGCGGGCGCAGCGGAAACCGCTGAAGATCTGCCGCCGGATCGGGTAGTCCCAGTTGCGGAAGGTGCCCCGGCAGGCCGACCGGTCGGTGCCGAAGGAGCCGCCGCGCAGCACCCGGTGGTCGTCGCCGAAGAAGACCTCCGAGTATTCCGGGTAGGGGAACGCCACGAAGCCGGGATGGCCCCGGAAGGCCGTCGAGGTCCACTCCCAGACGTCGCCGATGAGCTGGTGCACGCCGAGCGGGGAGGCCCCGTCCGGGTACGCGCCCACCGGCGCCGGCCACAGGTGCCGCTGCCCGAGGTTCGCGTGCGCGCCGGTCGGGTCCTCGTCGCCCCACGGGTAGCGGCGCGACCGGCCGGTCGCCGGGTCCCAGCGGGCCGCCTTCTCCCACTCCGCCTCCGTAGGCAGCCGCCTGCCGGCCCAGGCCGCGTACGCCGCCGCCTCGTGGAAGCAGACGTGCACCACCGGCTCGTCCTCGCGCACCGGCGACCAGCGCCCGAACCGGCGGTACGCCCAGCCGTCGCCGTCCCGCCGCCAGTGCATCGGCGCGCTCAACCCGGCCTCGACACGGTGCCGCCAGCCGGCCTCGCTCCACCAGCGCGGCTCGTCGTAACCGCCGTCGGCGATGAAGGCGCGGTACTGACCGTTCGTGACCGGCGCCGCGTCGATGGCGTACGCCGGCAGGTCGACGGTGTGCGCGGGGCGCTCATTGTCCAGCGCCCACGGGTCTGTCGAGGTGCCCATGGTGAACGGCCCGGCCGGCACCAGCACCTCAGCGCCGACCCGGACCCGCGGCTCGGGCGGCGGCGGGGCGTCCAGCACCGGGCCACCGGCGCGCAGCTGGTGGGTGGCGAGCATGGTCTCGTCGTGCTGCTGCTCGTGCTGGACGATCATGCCGAACGCGAAGCCGTCCTCGACCAGCTTCCGCTCGGTGAAGCGGATCCCGTCCAGCAGGTCGTACACCTTGTCCCGGACGGTGCGCACGTACGCCCGCGCCTCGGCGGGGGGCAGCAGCGGCAGCGCCGGGCGGTCCTTGCGGGGCTGCTTGAAGGCGTCGTACAGGTCGTCGATGTCGCGGCGCACCGGCTCGCGCCCGCCGACGTCGCGGACCAGCCACAGCTCCTCCTGGTTGCCGACGTGCGCCAGGTCCCAGACCAGCGGGGACATCAGCGTGGAGTGCTGCCGCACCAGGTCGTCGTCGTCCACCGCGTCGGTCAGCAGCGCGGTCCGGGCGCGGGTGCGCTCCAGTTCGGCCGCGATCCGGCTGCGCAGCTGCTCGCCCTCCGTGGCCGGTCGGTCGGTCGTGGTCACCGGTGTCCCCTCTCGGCGGCGGCGCGGCGCCGCCGGATCGCTCGGCTCGTCTCGTCGTGGATCCCGGCCGGCAGGTCCAGCCGGGGCAGGGCCGCCAGGGCCAGGTCGAACAGCGCCGCCGCGGCGGCGGCCAGCGGTCGTTCCGTCAGCCCGCGCCGCGCCGCCGCGGACCAGCGGTCGGCGACCGGGGTGGCGACGGCCAGCGCGTCCCGGGTGGTGGCCGGGTCGGCGAGGAGCGCGGCGAGCACCGCCAGCGGCACCGTCCACTCCCGACCGGGCTGGGCGTCCAGGTAGCGGACCTCCAGGTAGCCGCGCGGGCGCACCGGCGGGAAGAGCGTGCTGAGGTGGTATTCCAGGTCGTCGGTGCTCGGCGGGCGCGGCAGCGCCCCGGCCAGCCAGTCGGCGAAGGTGACGCCCGGGGGCGGGGTCCAGTCCGGACCGTCGCCGCGGACGCAGAGCAGCGGCGCGGCGAGCGCGTACTCGGTCCAGGCGGCGACCGGGTCGAGGTGGGCACGGGCCGGTGACCAGACCGGTCGGGTGCGCGCCGGGTCGATGGCCAGCCAGGCGGCCATCCGGGTGGAGGCCCAGCCGGTGCGCCGGCCGGCGTGCCGGTCGGCGGTGGCGAAGGCGGCCAGCAGCGGCGGCCCGACGGCGTGGACGGCGGCCCACCGCTCGGCCACCCGGTCCGGCTCGCCCGCGTCCAGGCAGACCTGGAGCCCGGCGGTGCTGTACATCATGGCCCGGCCGGCGGGCCCGTGCCGGTCGAAGACGCAGCGCATGGCCCGGTAGCGCGGGGTCTCCACGACGGGGCGCGGGGGGCGCCAGGGATCCATGCCGGTGCGGCCCAGGACGAGGCCGGCGGCGTCCAGGAGGGCCCGCAGCTCGGCGTGGTCGGCCTCGGTGGCCAGGATGAGCGCGGCGACCGAGGGTCGCGGCGCGGAGGATATCTCCACCTGCCCGCCCGGCTCCACGGTCACGGTGCCACCGCGCCGGAGCCCGGCGGCCGGGCTGGTGGGGTCGATGGTGACGGGGCTGTGCCGTCCCAGCGCCCGGCGCAGTCGCTCGCGGTCGACCGGGCGGGTCGGGTCCGCGGCGTCGTGCACCGTCCATTCCAGCTCGACGCCGGTCAGGGTGGGTGGCCCGGTCTTGAAGCAGATCCTGGCCAGGTGCCCGCGGGCCGCCGCCTCGTCCCCCAGGACGATGGTCCGGTCCAGCTCCGGCGACATCACCACGAGACGGCTCCTCTCTCCCGGGGTGGGCGACCACGCTGTCGGCGGGCACCCGGCCGCGCCGGCCGGGCGTCCCGCGGGTCCCACCATCTTCTGTCTAGCAGACGGAGTTCGCGCGCCCGAGGAGATGAATTTTTGTCCGGAATCCGGTTGCGGGCCGCACGGGCTCAGCGACTCGGGGCGCTGGTCGGCTTTCCGGTCCGTGGGGTCGGGGCGGCGGGCGTGGACGACGTCGCCCTGCGCTCGTCGGCCGACGGCGTCTTCCCGCCGTCGGCGGACGGCTTCGGCGCGGGCTCCGGCGACTTCTCCGGCACCAGGGCCAGGCAATAGCCCTCGACCCGGTCGGCGCCGCCGGCCGCGGTGACCAGGTCGGCGAACGCCGGGCTCTCCAGCGCCCGGGCCCGCTGCTGGTCGGACTTCGCCAGGTAGCCGCGGCACAGCCCGGCCAGTTGTCCGGCGGTCGGCGAGCGGCCCGGCCCGCCCGACGCGCCGGGCGTCGGCGCGGTGGACGGGACGCCCCCGGTCGGGCCGGCGCTCCCGGATCCGGAGTCGGTCGGCGTGCCCGCGCCGGTGCTGCCGGCACCGGTGCTACCCGAGGTGCTCGGCGCCGGCGGGGGCGTCGGTTCGGTGCCGCGGTCGAGGCTCACCGCGGCGAACGCGACCCCGGCGGTGGCGGTGGCGGCGAGCCCGGCCAGGGCCGCGCCGAGCCGGAAGCGGTGGCGCGGCCGTGGCGCCACGGCCGGGACCGGGGCCGGCGCCGCGCGGGCGGCGCGGAACGCGGCGAGGGCCTGCTCCTCGCCGGCCAGCTCGGCCGGGGCGGCCGGGGCGGCCGCCGCGGCGAGCAGGTGCGCCAGCGGGTCGACCCCCGGCTCCGCGGGTGCGCCGGCGCGGGCCGCGTCGAGGAGGCGTTCCGACTCGGCCCGGTCGGCGGGCCGGTCGGACCGGCGAAAGCTCATCCCGTTTCCCTCCACGTCAACCGTCCGCCGGCTCGGCCTTGGGCGCCTGCGGCGCCTGCCGTCCCCGGCCGGCACGGGGGCGGGGCGGCGTCGCTCCACCAGCCCGGTCCGACGACTGGTCGGGGTCGGTGCGCTCCAGCATGCCGGCCAGCCGGCGCAGCCCTCGGTGGGCGGCGGTACGCACGGCGCCGGCCCGCCGGCCGAGCACCCGCCCGGCGGTCTCCGCGTCGAGCCCGATCACGGCGCGCAGCAGCACCGCCTCCGCCTCGCGGGGCGGCAGGCTGGCGATCAGCGCCAGGGCGCTCTCGGTGCCGATGGTCTCGCCGGCCCGCTCGGCGGTGTCGGCGTCCCCGGCCAGTTCGCTGAGCGCCTGCACGGGCACCGGCAGGGCCGGCCGCCGCCGCTGCCGGCGCAGGTGGTCCATGGCCCGGTTGCGGGCGATGGTGACCGTCCAGGCACGGAACTCGCCGCCGGTGAAGCTGGGCAGGTCACGGGAGATCTGGAGCCACGCCTCGGAGGCCACGTCCTCGGCGTCGGCGCCGACCAGGGCGGTGAGGTAGCGCAGGAGGCCGGGCTGGAGGCTGCGGTAGAGGAAGCGGAACGCCGCCTCATCGCCCGCCTGCGCGGCGACGACCGCCTCGTTCAGCTCACCGGTCATTGTTCCGCCGTTCCCGACGTGCCGACTCCCCGGACCGGCGCCCGCCGGTGCCGGTGTGCCCGACGCCCGCCCGGTCGGACGACCGGACCTCCACCCGCACCATCAGCCCCCCGCTGGCCTGATCCGCACCAGCACGGGGAGGTGCGGGCGCGCCGTTGCACACCGCCGCGCAGGACGGGCGTCGGCGGACATACCGTACCGGCGTCCTGGGGCGGCCGGGAGCCCGGCCAACGCTAGGAGCGGACGGACGGGTTCGACAAGGTGTCGTCGACCGGGAAAAGAGTGAGAATTCTCTACGCCTGGGCACGGCGGGTCGATGTAACGAACGCCACCGCGAGCGCGCTCCGCGCCGGTGAACAGCGGATGTACGCCAGGCCGGAACCCGGACACACGAACTGTCGAGCGCTCATTCCTGGCCGATCGTACGCGAGTCGTCACGGTCAGCCATTCGGCGTGGCGGCGGTTGACCGTTCGGCCGAGCCCCGTCAGGCCGCCCGCCGGCCGTGACGGGAGAGATCGCGGGAAATACTCCGACGCCACTCTGGGTACGGTGTGGAGGTGCTGTCCTCAGACGTCGTACTCAGCGGTCGGTACCGCCTTGATGACCGTGTCGCCACCGGCGGCATGGGCGACGTCTGGCGTGCCACGGACCTGGTGCTCGGCCGTCCGGTCGCGGTGAAGGTCCTGCTGCCCGCGCTGGTCTCCGACCCCGACTTCATCGCCCGCTTCCGCGCCGAGGCACGGATCATGGCGTCGCTGCGCCACCCGGGCGTGGTGCAGGTCTTCGACTGCGGCGAGGACGAGCTGCCCGACGGCAGCCGCGCCGACTACCTGGTCATGGAGTTCGTGGCGGGCGAGCCGCTCTCCCGCCGCATCGAGGCGGCCGGGCAGCTCGAGGTCGGCGAGACCATGTCGATCGTGGCGCAGGTGGCCCAGGCCCTGCACGCGGCGCACACCCGGGGCATCGTCCACCGTGACGTCAAGCCGAGCAACCTGCTCGTGCAGGACGACGGCACCGTGGTGCTCGTCGACTTCGGGGTGGCCCGCTCGACCAACGTGACCAGCATCACGAGCACGAACGCGGTGCCCGGCACCGCCCTCTACATGGCCCCCGAGCAGGCCGCCGGGCGTCCGGTCTCCGGCGCCACCGACGTGTACGCCCTCGGCGCGGTCGCCTACTGCTGCCTCACCGGCAGCCCGCCGTTCACCGGCGACAACCCGCTCCAGGTGGCGGTCCGGCACCTCGACGACGAGCCGCCGGAACTGCCGGTGGAGATCCCGCAGCCGGTCCGCGACCTGGTGGCCCGCTCCCTGGCCAAGGACCCGGCGGACCGCTTCGCCACCGCCGCGGCGATGGCCGAGGCGGCCCGCGCGGCCGGCTCCGAGGCGCCCACCTCGATGGTGCCGGTGGCGCTGCGCGGCGCGACCGGGTCGAGCCGCACCCGCGACGACCAGACCGCCGCCGCCCCGGGGGCCCTGGTGGCCCCGGCCCGCCGGGCGGGTCGGCGGGGCACGCTGGTCGGCGCGGCAGCCGCGGTGCTGGTGGCGCTGACCGCGCTGGGAGCCGCCCTGGGCGCGGCGAAGAACGCCGAGGCGCCGGCCACCCAGCTCGACTCGACCGTGCCGGCGGTTGCCCCGAGCAACTCGGTGGCGGACGCCGCGGTCACCGAGGCGCCGCCGACGGAGGGTGGCGGCCGCAGCTACCGGCCGGTGGGCCCGACCGGCCGGCCCTCCACCTCGGGCTCGGCGACGCCGAGCCCCTCCGGGAGCGGACCGGTCCAGCCGGTCCCCTCCGGCACCCCTTCGTCGGCCGGACCGACGGATCCGCAGACGACGCCGACCACCCCGGCGAACCCGCCGCCGACGACGGCCAGCACCCCGGTCGACCCGCCGCCCACCACGGAGAGCACGCCGCCGGAGCCGCCGCCCGCCGGCACCGAGTGATCCCGATCCACCCGCTCACGGCCCGGTCACCCTGGAGGTGACCGGGCCGTCGCACGTCCCTACTCCGCGCCGAGGGCCGTCACGATCGGCCGGGAGAGCGCCCGGCGGGCGGGCAGGACCGAGGCGGCCAGCGCGGCGACCACCGCCACCGCGACGATCAGGCCGAGCCGCCCCCACGGCAGCACCAGGGTGAAGTCCCCGCCGATCCGGGCCACCACGGCCATCCCGGCGGCGGCCACCCCGGTGCCCAGGGCGATGCCGAGCAGGGTGCCGACCAGCGCGGTGAGCACCGCCTCGACGGCGAGCACCGCCCGCATCCCGCCGCGGCTCAGCCCGACGGCGCGCAGCACCGCGTTCTCGCGGGTCCGCTCCACCACCGAGAGGGTGAGCGTGTTCGCCACGCCGACCAGCGCGATCACCACGGCCAGGCCGAGCAGCGCGGTGACGAACCCGAGCACCAGGTCCACGGTGCCGGTGAGCATCTTCTTGTAGGCGGCCTGGTCGAGCAGGTTGACGGTGGGATAGCGGGTGAGCACCGACTCGACGGCGGCCCGGGCGGCGTCGGCGGTGACCCCGTCGGCGGAGTCCACCTCCGCCAGGTGGCCGCGCTCGGCCGGGAAGAGGCGGGCGAAGTCGGCGTCGGCCACGTCCACCACGTGTCCGGACGGCACCGGACTGCCGGCCAGGACCGGGTTGTCGTCGGCCACCACGGCGGCCACCCGGAACGACCGGCCGGCGAGCGGGACGGTGCTGCCGACCGACCAGCCGCGGGCCGCGGCCAGCTCCCGGTGCACCAGCACCGTTCCCGGGCCCAGGGCGGCCGGGTCGCCGGCGTCCACCGCGGACAGGGTCCGCCGGACCAGCGCCGGGTGGGCGGCCCGCACCTCGACCCCGTCGACCACCCGGCTGCGCTGCTCGTGCACCACGCCCAGCTCCGGCCGGGCGGCCAGCTCGCCGGCCAGCGGCGCCGGCAGGTCCCCGCCGATGCCGGTGACCAGGAAATCCACTCCGATACGCGCGTCCACGGCGCGCTCGATGCCGGCCTTGGCGCTGCCCGCGCCGACCACGAACGCGGAGACCAGGCCGATCCCGATGACCATGGCGGTGGCGGTGGCGGCCACCCGGCGCGGGTTGCGCACGGCGTTCGCCACGGCCAGCCCGGCCGGGACGCCGAGCAGCCGGCGGATCGGCAGGCCGAGCACCCGGACCAGGGCCGGCACCAGCACCGGGCCGAACAGCACGATGCCCAGGAAGGCCAGCACCCCGCCCGCGGCGACCAGCGGCACCTGGCCGGTGGCCCCGGCCCCGGCCAGGGCGGCCACCCCGGCGGCGAGGACCAGCGCGCCGGTCGCGAGCCGGACCCGGCCGGCCCGCTGGGCGGGCCGCACGGCGGCGTCGGTCAGCGCGGCCACGGGCGCGACCCGGGTGCCCTGCCAGGAGGGAACGGCGGCGGCCACCACGGTCAGCACCGTGCCGAGGCCGAGGGACAGCAGCACGGTACGGGCCGTGACGGTGACCGTGCCGGCGGCCGGCGCGTCCAGGGTGGACAGCAGCGCGCCGAGGCCGGCGGCCAGCCCCACCCCGGCCAGCACGCCGACGGCGGAGGCGAGCAGCCCGGTCAGCGCCGCCTCGCCGAGGGTGGCCCGGTAGACCTGACCCCGGGTGGCGCCGACCAGCCGCAGCAGCGCGGTCCGCCGGGACCGCTGGGCGAGCACGATGGCGAAGGTGTTGGCGATCACGAAGCCGGCCACCACCACGGCCACCGCGGCGAAGGTGCCCAGGAACAGCTCGAACTGCCGGCGGTCGCGGACCGCGTCGGCGACCGCCTCGTCGAGGATCGCCGTGCGGTCCCGGACCGCGACGTCCGGCCCGACCGCCGCGCGGACCCGGTCGGCGAGCGCCGCCCGGTCCACGCCCGGCCGGGCGGCCACCATGATCCGGCCGTAGCCGCGCTCCCCGCTCACCGCCAGGGCGTCGGCGCCGGCCAGACCGATGAACGGGCCGCCGACGTCCCGGGAGCTGCCGGCCACGTCGACCGTGCCGACCAGGGTGTAGGCCCGCGCCGGCCCGCCGTTCCCGCCGACGCGCACCGGACCGCCCAGGGCGAAGCGCTGGTCGGCGGCGGTCTCCTCGTCGAGGACCAGCTCGCCGGCCCGCTGCGGCAGCCGCCCGGCGACCACGTCGTAGGACTGGAGGGCCGGGTCGGTGGGGATCGCGGCGAGCACGGCGTAGCCGAGCACGGGCCGCCCGTCGGCGCCCACCACCCCGGCGGTGCCGGTCAGCTCGCCCTCGGCGGCGGCCACCCCGTCGACCGCCCGCACCCAATCGACCAGGGACGGGTTCAGCGGGGCCTTGCCGGCGTACGCGGCCAGGTCGGTGTGCCGGTCGAAGGCGCCGGCCCGCTCGTACGCCCCGGCGCGCATGCCGTCGGTGAACATGAGGGTGCCGGCCACGAAGGCGACGCCGAGGACGATCGCCAGCGAGGACAGCAGCAGGCGCAGCCCCTCGGCGCGGATCTGGCGCAGGGTGAGGCGCAGCATCCCGCTCACCGCCCCACCGGCGACGCGCCGGCCTCGAGCCGGGTGAGCGCGTCGAGGACCTGGCCGGCGGTCGGCGCGTGCAGCTCGTCGACGAGCCGCCCGTCGGCGAGGAACACCACCCGGTCGGCGTGGGCGGCGGCCTTCGGGTCGTGGGTCACCATGACCACGGTCTGGCCGAGCGTGTCCACCGCCTCGCGGAGCAGCCGCAGCACCTCCGTGCCGGAGCGGGAGTCCAGGTTGCCGGTGGGCTCGTCGGCGAAGATCACCCAAGGCCGGGTGACCAGGGCCCGGGCCACGGCGACCCGCTGCTGCTGGCCGCCGGAGAGCTCGGCGGGCCGGTGCCGGAGGCGGTCGGTGAGGCCCACCGCGGCCACCACCTGCCGCAGCCACTCCGGGTCGGGCCGCCGACCGGCGATGGCCAGCGGCAGCACGATGTTCTCCTCGGCCGTGAGGGTGGGCAGCAGGTTGAACTTCTGGAAGACGAAGCCGATCCGGTCCCGGCGCAGCCGGGTCAGCCGGCGGTCGTCCAGGCGGGCCAGGTCGGCGTCGCCGATGCGCACCGTGCCGGCCGACGGCCGGTCCAGGCCGGCGAGGCAGTGCAGCAGGGTGGACTTGCCGGACCCGGACGGGCCCATCACGGCGGTGAACCGGGCGGCGGCCAGGTCGAGGTCGACGCCGTCGAGCGCGACGACCCGGGACAGCCCCGAGCCGTACTCCCTGCGCAGTTCACGGGCGGTGACGGCGACGCCGGTGGTGGCGGTTGCGGACAACATGGTGCTCCTGTCGGACTGGTCCTGAAGACCCTTCCGACGCTATGGGCGGCACCCCGCGAATGATCTCCACCTGCGCGCTCGACCTCGGTACGCCGGTGGTCGCCCCCGAGCGGGTGGACCCGTACGACCCAGGTCGTACGCCGGGTCAGCCGCCCGGGGTGACCAGCCCGCTCTCGTAGGCCAGCACCACGGCTTGGACCCGGTCGCGGAGCTGGAGCTTGGCCAGGATCCGGCCGACGTGGGTCTTCACCGTCGCCTCGGCCACGTGCACCCGGGCGGCGATCTCGGCGTTGGAGAGCCCCTGCGCCACGAGCAGCAGCACCTCCCGCTCCCGCTCGGTGAGCTGGGCAAGCCGCGGGTCCTCGGCGGGCGCCGGACCGAGCTGGCCGGCGAACCGGTCCAGCAGCCGCCGGGTGATCGACGGTGCCACCACCGAGTCGCCCTCGGCGACCACCCGGATCGCGGCGAGCAGGTCCTCCGGCGGGACGTTCTTGAGCAGGAAGCCGCTGGCCCCGGCGCGCAGCGCGGCGAACGCGTCGGCCTCGGTGTCGAAGGTGGTGAGTACCAGCACCCGGGGCCGGCTGCCGGTCGGACGGGCGCAGATCCGTCTCGTCGCCTCCACGCCGTCCATGGTGGGCATCCGCAGGTCCATCACCACCACGTCGGCCTCGACCCGGTCCAGCACCCGCAGCGCGTCCGCGCCGTCGATCGCCTCGCCGACCACCGCGAGGTCGGGTTGGGAGTCGAGCACCATCCGGAACCCGGCGCGCACCAGCGCCTGGTCGTCCACGATCACCACCCGGACGGTCATGCCGCCGCCTTCCCTTCCTCGGTCCCCGGCGCCGACGGTAGCGGCAGCCGCGCCTCGACGCGCCAGCCCCCGCCCAGCGTGGGGCCGGCGGCGAGGCTGCCGTCGTACACACCGACCCGCTCGCGCATGCCGACCAGGCCGTGCCCGCCGGACGGCGCCGGACGGACCACCGGACGGCCGCGCCCGTCGTCGACCGCCCGGACCACGACGGCGTCCGCGGACCAGTCGAGGCGCAACTCGACCGCCGCGCCCACCCCGGCGTGCTTGAGCGCGTTGGTCAGGCTCTCCTGCACCACCCGGTAGACGGTCAGCTCCAGGCCGGGCGGCAGGGCGACCGGCGTGCCGGTGGCGGTGTCGGTGATCCGCAGGCCGGCGGCGCGGAAGCGGTCCAGCAGGTCGGGCAGCTCGACCAGGGCCGGCCGCCGGTGCGCCGGCACCGCGTCGAGCGTGCCGTCGGGCGCGGCCGCCGGGTCCGGCCGGCTCGGTTCCCGGAGCACGCCCACCAGGCGCCGCATCTCCTCCAGCGCCTGCCGGCCGGTGTCCGCCACCACCTTGGCCGCCTCCCGGGCGGTGGCCGGGTCGCGGTCGATGGTGAACCGCACCCCGTCGGCCTGCACGATCATCACGGCCATGCTGTGTGCGACCACGTCGTGCAGCTCCCGGGCGATCCGGGTGCGCTCCTCGGCGACCGCCGCCCGGGACTCCGCCTCCCGCTCCCGTTCGAGGGTGGCGGCGCGCTCCTCCAGGCTCACCACGTAGAGCCGGCGGGTCCGCACGTTGAGCCCGACCAGCCAGACCGCGCCGGTGACCAGGCCGTAGTAGATCGCACCGGCCCACCAGGGCGCCGGCCCGGGCATCTGAACGGCGGCAAGCAGCACCCCGATCGCGGCGACGATCCCGGCCAGGATGCCGTCGCGCAGCCGGTCGGCGTACTTGACCACGCTGTAGAGGGCGATGAGCACGCCGACGTCGTAGGCAAGCGGGCCCCAGCCGGCGACCACCTGGACCAGCGCCAGCACGGCCACCCCGGCCGCCACCGCCGACGGGTGGACCCGCCGGAACAGCAGGACCAGCGCCATCACGATCCCGACGGCCGTGGCCGCCGCCCCGCCGGCCTGGGCGAAGATCCCCAGGACGGCGAAGAGGGCCACCAGCCCGGAGACGGCGACGTCGAACGCGACGCTGCGCAGCGGGCGGCCGAAGACGATGCGGTCCACGGTCACCCAGCGTACGGGGCACCCCGCCCGTCGATGCCCATGCCGTTACGAGAACGGGTCGCCGGGCGCTTCGATCACGAAGGTGGCGTTGTCAGCTCGCGGAGGCGGGCGATCTCGGCGGACTGCTCGCTGGCGACCGCGTTGGCGAACTCCTGGAGGGTCTGGTCCGCGCCCACCTTGAGCAGGTCGGTCGACATGACCACGGCGCCCTCGTGGTGCGCGGTCATCATCCGCACGAAGAGCCGGTCGAACTCCGCGCCCCGGGCGGCGGCGAGCTGCCGCATCGCCTCGGCGGACTGCATGCCGCGCATCGAGCCGTGATCGTGCCCGGGGACCTCGGCGGGCAGGTCGCGCTCGCCGAGCCAGCCGCGCAGCACCCCGATCTCCGGCCCCTGGGCGGCCCGGATCCGGTCGGCGACGGCACGTACGCGGGGGTCGGCGGCCCGGTCGGGGGCGAGGCTCGCCATCTCGACGGCCTGCTGGTGGTGCGGGATCATCATCCGGACGTACCAGACGTCGAGGCCGTTGTAGCGGGGCGGCGCGGCGTCCCGGACCTCCTGCGCGGCGCGGGTGGCCGCCGGCTCCCCCGGCCGGCCGGGCACGACGACCGGCGGCGCGTCCACCGGCGGCGTGCCTCCGGTGGCGGACGGGCTCGCCGGAGCCGCCGCGGGCTCGTGCCCCCGCCCGGCAAGCGCCACGCCGGCGCCGGCGAGGAGCACCACCAGCGCTGTGACGGCGAGCCAGACGCGTCCCTGCCGGCCGGTCATACGGCACTCCCTCCGGTCGAGGTGGCAGCGATCCTATCCATAGACAATCCCGCTTAGATGTGACCGCCGTCACATTGATGCCCGTCGTCGGCCGGTAAGGTGTGGCAAATCATCATCCCCTTTCGGAGGGTGCCGCCGATGATCAGTATCCGCACGTCCCGAACCCGGATCGTCAGCCTCGCCGCCGCCGGCCTGCTCGTCGCCGGCGTCGTCACCGCCCCACCCAGCAGCGCCCAGGAGACCCCCCGGGCGGCGACCGCACCGGCCACCGTGGACAACGCCGTCCCCGGGGTCGACGAGATCTCCAGCAGCCCCAACCTGCGCCAGGTCGCCAACCTGCCGAAGCAGGCGCCGTTCGACACCTCCACGGCGTTCGGCACCGACATCGCGTTCCAGGGCCGGTACGCCTTCGTCGGCAACTACGACGGCTTCGTCATCTACGACGTCTCCCGGCCGAGCGCGCCGACGGTCGTGTCGCAGGTGCTCTGCCCGGGCTCGCAGAACGACATCTCCGTCCACGGCGACCTCCTCTTCCTCTCCACCGACTCCTCGCGCAGCGACGACTCGTGCAGCAGCGTCGCCCAGCCCGCCTCCGAGAAGGGGTCGTGGGAGGGCATCAAGGTCTTCGATATCAGCGACAAGAGCAGCCCGCGCTACGTCAAGTCGGTGGAGACGGCGTGCGGCTCGCACACCCACACCCTGGTGCCCGGCAAGGACCGGCGGACCGTCTACCTGTACGTCTCTTCGTACAGCCCGCGGGCCGAGTTCCCGGACTGCCAGCCGCCGCACGACTCGATCTCCATCGTGAAGGTGCCGCTGCGGTCGCCGACCGACGCCGCCGTGGTGGCCACCCCGAACCTGTTCCCGGACGGCGGCTACCCGGGCATCCCGGGTGAGAAGTCGGCGACCACCGGCTGCCACGACATCACCGCGTACCCGGCGAAGGACCTGGCCGCCGGCGCCTGCATGGGCGACGGCATCCTGCTCGACATCGCCGACCGGGAGGCGCCGCGGGTGATCGAGCGGGTCCGGGACACCGAGAACTTCGCGTTCTGGCACTCGGCGACCTTCAACAACTCCGGCACCAAGGTGGTCTTCACCGACGAGCTGGGCGGGGGCGGCGCGGCGACCTGCAACGAGGCCACCGGGCCGAGCCGCGGCGCGGACGCCATCTACGACATCACCGGCCGCGGCGACGACCGCCGGTTGGCGTTCCGGAGCTACTACAAGATTCCCCGGGCCAACGCCGACACGGAGAACTGCGTGGCGCACAACGGCTCGCTGGTGCCGGTGCCCGGCCGGGACATCATGGTCCAGGCCTGGTACCAGGGCGGCATCTCGGTCTGGGACTTCACCGACTCCCGGCACCCCACGGAGATCGCCTTCTGGGAGCGGGGCCCGCTGGACGCCGAGCGGCTGCGCACCGGCGGCTCCTGGTCGGCCTACTGGTACAACGGCCACATCTACTCCAGCGACATCCAGAAGGGACTGGACGTGCTGGAGCTGCGCGACCCGCGTACCTGGGTGGCGCGGCTGATCCAGGTGCCCGAGCTGAACGTGCAGACCCAGACGGGCTACCTGAGCTGGTGATCCTCGGCTCGTGACCCGCCGGCCGGGTCCGGCCCCCTCGCGGGGGTCGGGCCCGGCTCAGTTCATCGGCAGCCGGTAGTCGCGCTCGCCGCCGCCCGCGGTGACCAGCCGCACCTCGCCGGTGCGCAGCCCGTACGTCACCGACCAGCGGGTGTGCGCCTGCCGCACGGCGTCGAGCAGGCGCAGCGCGCCCGGGGCGTCCACCGCCCCGCCGGCCCGGTCCAGCGCCTCGGCCAGCACCCCGTAGCGGTGGTCGGCGCGCAGGTCGCGGTCGGCCACCCCGACGGCCGGCACGTTTGTCAGCGCCTGCCAGGCGCCCCGGCCCTTCTCGGCCCGAATCCGGCCGTCCACGAACTCGATCACCGCGGACGCGCCGGTGGCGTCGGCGATCAGGTAGTGCAGCGGCGGGCCGCCGTCGAAGTCCAGGTTGTAGCGCCCGAACACGGCGATCGCCTCGTCCACCGTGGCGGCCGAGTCCAGCACCAGGCGCAGGATGCGCACCGAACCCACGGTGGGCCGGCCGGGCACCGGCTCCGCCGTGGCGCCGTCGTCGGCGGCCAGCCCCACGGCCAGGCCCCGCTCGTTCATCCCGTCGAAGGGCAGCAGCGGCGCGTTCAGCAGCCGGCGGTCCCCGGCCGGGTCGGCCGTCACCCCCAGGTAGGAGATGTCCACCAGGGAGATCGAGGCGTACCCGTCCGGCGGGTCCGTGCGCAGCACCAGCGCCGGGTTCGCGTCCCAGTCGAAGTTGCGGGCGAACAGCGGCCGGCTCCGGTCGCCCCGGGCGGCGAACAGGGAACAGCCGAACGGCGTGGCCTGCGGGGTGCCCGCGACACCGGCGGTCGGGTCGTAGTCGCCCACGTAGGTCATCTCGTACAGCGGCAGGTCGTCGACCCGGCGCAGGCTGGCAAGTGTCCGCTCGACCTGGCCGGCGTCCTGCCGTGAGGCGGTAGGCGTGCCGGCCCCGGCCGGCTCGGCGGGCCGGCCGCCCCCACCGCAGCCGGTGGCCACGAGGAGCAGGGCGAGCCCGGTGGCGAGCAGGGTCCTCCGCATGCCCGCGACGCTAGAAGAGGCGGCGACGGATGTCCATCCGGGACGTCAGCGCTCCGGGATCCGGGCCAGCTGCGCCTCGATCGCCTCGGGGGTGAGGGCGGGCCGGCCACCGGGATGGCCCACCGTCGCTCCGGCCGCCGCGACCGCGTGCCGGGCCAGCCGGGGGTACGGGTCGTCGCGGAGCAGGCCGGCCGTCACGGCGGCGACGAACGCGTCCCCGGCGCCGGTGCTGTCCACCGTGGGCGTCTCGCTCAGCGGCACGAACAGCTCCCCGCCGGGCCAGACGAAGGCGTTCCCCTCCCCCGCCACCTCGACCGCGACCAGCGCCGGCCCCCGGGCGGCCAGCTCCCGGCCGGCGCGCAGCCCCGCGTCGGCGTCCTTCGGCGGGTCGCCGCCGAGCAGCAGGCCGGCCTCCCGCGCGTCGGCGCGCAGCACGTGGGCCCGGGACAGCAGCTCCGCCGACCCGCCCGGGTCGTCCGGCGCGCCGTCGAGCACCACGAGCCGGCCGGCGTCGCGGGCGTGCCGGGTCGCCGCGAGCGCCGCCGGCAGCGGCTGCTGGAGCTGGACGACCACCGCCCGGGCCGCGCGCAGCACCTCGGCCGCGCCCGTCACGTCCGCCTCGCTGAGCAGGGTCGCCTCGGGGATGTCCTCCAGGTACCGCCAGCGGGCCCGGGCGTCCACCACGTCCACGATCAGCGCGCTCGGCGTGTCCGGCCGGCGCAGCACCGGGGCGACGTCGATGCCGTCGCTGCGGGCCCGGCCCAGCAGCCGGTCGCCGACCTCGTCCTCGCCCACCACGCCGAGCAGCCCCACCCGGACGCCGAGCTGGGCCAGCCCGACGGCCTGGTTGGCCCCCTTGCCGCCGAGCAGTTCCCGCCGGCAGCGCATCGGGGCCGTCCCGGACGGGCCGGGCAGCTCGTCCACCAGCAGCACGAGGTCCCGGGCCACCTGCCCCACCACGATCGCGTCCAGTCCGGTCATCCCGGGCTGTTACCCCGGCCACCGCCGGTCACGCGCTCAGCCCCGGGCAACCGTGAACATGTAGCAGCCGTACACCACGTTGCGGCTGTGCAGGCGCTCCACCGCCGGATCGGCCAGCAGCTCGGCGATGACCGCCTCCGGGTCGTCGCCGTCGTGCCGCCGGCCGCCGACGATGCGGCCCCGCCGGTCGTACGCCCGGAGCACCTGGGGCCGCCCCCGCCAGTCGGGCGGGTACGCCGTCGGGTCCGCCGGGCCGGGGCAGTCGACCGCGTGCGCGAAGATCGGCCCCACCTCCCGGTACGGGCCGGGCGGCAGCGGCGGCGCGTACCCGAAGAGCAGCAGTGGCTCGCCCGCGGTGGCGTCGCGGAGGCAGCAGCGCAGCGGCTCGCCGCCCTCGGCGCAGCACCGCTCGGGCGGCTGGCCGGAGGCGTCGCGGCCGGTGCGCCGCAGGTCGGCCAGCACCTCGGCGGGCACGGGTCGGATCACGTACCTGGTGCGCGTCGTCGTCATGTCCTCCAGCCTGGCCCCGGGACGCGGCCGGTGGCTGGCGGCGATCGGACCTCGCGTGCCGGCGGGGCCGCCCACGCGGGCGGCCCCGCCGGACGGCTCAGCGGCGGGAGACCGGTATCTGCAGCTCGGTGACGCCCTTCTCGGTTGCGTCCGGGCAGTAGTCCAGGTAGACCTCGCGGGCGTACCCCTCGGCCCGCCAGCCGTTCTCCTCGATCCACCGGGCGAGCACGCCCATGCTGGTCTCCACCTCGTCCATGGGGCCGTGGTGCACAAGCGTGGCGGCGGTCGGCAGGGCCGGCAGGTCGACCACGGCGACGTCCCCGGCGGCCGCCGGGTCGACGCCGACGGCCACCCCCGCGTGCACGACCACCGCCTCACCCTCGCCCTCGGGCTCGTACCAGGCGATGGGCGGTCCGCCGGGCCGGACCCCCGCGGCCTCCAGGCGGCGGAACAGCTCCGGGTAGAGCGGCTGGATCACCGGTCCGATGTCCGGCGGCTGGTAGCCGGCGGCGACCGCGGTCAGCTCCGCGATCCGCACCGCCGGGATCTCCTTGAGTACGACGTCCTCGGTGGTCATGCGTCCCTCCGCATCGAGCATCCGGAGTCTCGCCTCGACCGCGGCCAGCCGGGCGGTGTCGGCGGCGACCTGCGCCGCGAGCTGGGCACGGCGCAGCCGCAGCATGCCGCGCAGCTCGGCGACGTCCAGGCGGTCGTCGAGGATCGCCCGGACCTGGTCCAGGGTGAGGCCCAGGTCCTTCAGGGCGACCACCCGGTTGAGCCGGCCGAGCTGGTCCGCCCGGTAGTGCCGGTAGCCGGTGTGCGGGTCGACGGCGGCCGGGCGGAGCAGCCCGATGCCGTCGTAGTGCCGCAGCATCCGGACCGACACCCGGCCGAGTGCGGCGAATTCTCCGATGGTGAACATGGCCCCCTCACGCTCGCCCCTGACACGGTGTCAGAGTCAAGCGGCGGAGGTCACGGGCGGGACGCGACGCGCCGCACGGCGCGCGGGCCGACCAGCCGCCGGACCACCGGCACGGCGTTCCACTTCGCCGCGCCGACCAGGTCCCGGGCGTGCTCCAGCACCGTGTAGTCCGGCCGGGCCAGCCCGTCGGCGATCGCCCGGTCCAGGTCGTTGCCGCACCGGGTGAGCACGCTGTCGAAGTCGCGCCGGACGGGTTCGAGCAGCTGGTAGCCGAAGGAGCGGTGCAGCCGGGCGAAGAGCGGCTTGTAGAGCCGGGCGCGCTCGTGCAGCCCCGACGAGTACGACATCGGGTTCTTCGGCCGCCGCCGGATGTAGTCGGGCAGCAGGTCGGCGAAGGCCCGCCGGACGATCCACTTCTCCTGCCCGTCGCGCAGCTTCAGGTCCAGCGGGAGCCGCATGGCCAGCTCGACCACGCTGAGGTCGAGGAAGGGCACCCGGGCCTCCACGCCGTGACCCATGCTGGCCCGGTCCACCCGCTGCAGCTCGGTCCGGCACAGGTTGCGGATCTTGTGGAGGAAGAGCCGGCGGGACCGCTGCGGGCCGACCTGGTGGTACATCGGGTACCCGCCGAACAGCTCGTCCGAGCCGTCGCCGGTGAGCACCACCTTGACGCCCAGCTCCCGCAGCCGCCGGAAGATCGGCACGGAGACCACCGCGTTGATGATGTCGCCGTACTCGGTCAGCTCCGAGATCCGGATCGCCTCGCGCACGTCGGCCAGCCGGATGTCGCGCGGGCGCAGCTCGATCACCTCGTGCGGCACGCCCAGGTCGGCGGCGAGCCGCCGGGCGTACGCCACGTCGGGGCTGTCCGGCACGCCGACCGTCACCGCCACGCAGTCCGGGTGCAGCTGCCGGGCGTGCAGCAGGGCCAGCGAGCTGTCCAGGCCGCCGGAGAGCACCACACCGACGGTGAGGTCGGTGTCCAGCCGTGCCCGGATGCTGTCGGTGAGCGCGACACGGACGAGCAGGGCGGCCTCGTCCGGGTCGTCGATCACGGGCAGCCCGGCGCCGAGGGTGAGCAGGTCGACGTACGGGCGCAGCCGGACGGGCCCGTCGGGCTCGGCCCAGCCGTGGTGCCCGGGCGGCACCTCGCTGATCGGCGCGCCGTGCCCGACCAGCGCCTTGACCTCGGAGGCGAGGTGCAGGCAGCCCGGGCCGCGGGACCAGTAGAGCGGCTTCACCCCGAGCGGGTCCCGGGCCAGGTACGCCCGGCCGGTGGGCCGTTCCACCACCACGAAGGCGTACTCGCCGCGCAGCCGGCGCACCGCCTCCTCGCCCCAGTGGCGGAAGGCCGTGAGCACCACCTCGGTGTCGCCGGCGGTGCGGAACTCGTACCCGAGCCGGGTCAGCTCCGCGCGCAGCTCGTGGTGGTTGAAGACCTCGCCGTTGTAGCAGAGCACGTGCCGCTCGTCGGGCGAGACCCACGGCTGCACCGCCCGCTCGCGGTCCACCACCCGCAACCGCCGTACGCCGGTGAGCAGGCCGTCCTCCTGCCGGGTCTCGGTCACCTCACCGCGTGGGGCGAGGACGGCCAGCATCCGGCGGAAGGTGGCCGGGTCGGCCTCGGGGCCGATGCTCAGGGCGATCCCGCACATCGGCTCAGACCCCCATCTCGGCCTCGTACGCGCGCCGGAACCGGCGCTGGGCGGTGGGCGCGAGGCAGAGGTGCCACGCCTGACCCTCGTCGACCACGTTGATCTCGCCGGCCTCCTGGCGGGCCAGCAGCAGGTCGGCGAGGAGGTCCCGGGCGCCGAACCGCCCGTACCAGGCCAGCTCCACGTCGGCCGCCCAGCCGAGGCAGTGCCCGCTGGGCACCATGGCGGCGTAGCCGAGCCGGCGCAGCCGGTACTGGTGCTCGGCGCTGCGGGCCAGGCTGGTGACCCACAGCGGCGGGGTGGCCGGCGGGGCGGCCGCGGCGAACTCCCGGCCCACGTCGTTGAGCAGCGCGATCATCTCGCGCCGGGCCCGGCGGAACCGCAGCCCGGCGGTACGCGGGGTGGCGCCCGGGCGCAGCCGCCGCCGGACACCCCGCAGCCCGCGACCGAGGACGGTGGCGGGCTGCTCCTGGTAGCGGAAGGCGAGCAGCCCGCGCCGGCGCAGCCACTCCAGGTCGACCAGGTCGGTGCTGGTGTCGACCTGGCCGTCGGTGAGGAAGGTCGGGCTGTCCCGCCACCACATCACGTCGATCCGGGAGAGCAGGTAGATCCGCACCAGCGCGGTCAGGTCCTGCGCCGAGCTGCGGGTGTTGGGCTGGTAGCGGGCCATCTCCAGCAGCAGCGTCTCCCGGGCGCCCACGAAGCCCTGCGGGGTGGCGTCGAGGACGGCGGCGATGGCCGGCTCCCGCAGCCGCTGGTCGAGCAGCACCTGGCGGGCCGTCGTGGACGGGGCGTCCGCCAGGGCGCCCACCTCGACGAGCAGTTCCGCCACCGCGGCCCGGTACGCGGCCAGGTCCGGCTGCTCGGGCCCCGGCCGCCGGCCGGGGACCGGGGGCAGCCGGCGGGCGGGGGCGGCGGACGCGACGGCGGATCCGGGCTGGTGGCCGGGGCTTCGGCTGGGCACTCGCATGGTCGGCCCCTCTCCGGGCAGGACACGGCGTAGTAGAACCTGAAACACACCGTAATCACCTGGATCGGCAGCTCCCCGAACAATCCTCCTATCTCCCCCCTAAGGTGCTTCATCCCGCCGAGAGGTCCCGCACCCAGGCGTAATCCGGCGCCGCGGGCAGGCCGGCGTCGCGGCCGGCGCGGACCGCGTCGGCCAGGTGCAGCGCGGCGCCGAGAGCGGCGCGGAACAGCAGCGAGCCGGTGCTGACTCGGGCCGCCCCGAGCCGGCCCAGCGCGGCCAGGTCCGGCCCGCCCGGGCGGTGCAGGACGTTGAGCGGCAGACCCGCCTCGGCCACCAGCAACCCGACCGCGTCGTCCGGCGCGCCCGGGACGAACAGCCCGTCCGCCCCCGCCGCCCGGTACGCCGCGATCCGCTCCAGCGCCGCCGGCAGCGCGTCGGGCACGCCCAGCCAGCAGGCGTCGGTGCGGGCGTTGACGAACAGCCCCGGCACGGCCGCCCGCACCGCCGCGATCTTGGCGGCGGCGAGCTCCACGGGCGCGAGCGTGCCGTCCGGGCGCCCGTCCTCCAGGTTCACCCCGACCGCGCCGAGCGCGGCCAGCTCGGCGACGTACCCGGCCACCGCCGCCGGGTCGTCGTCGAAGCCGTCCTCGATGTCGACGGTGAGCAGCACCGGCAGGTCCCGCAGCCGGCGGGCCAGGTCGAGGTTCTCGCTCCGGGTCGCCCCGGTCCCGTCCGGCTTGCCGGCGGCCGCGGCCACCCCGAGGCTGGTCGTGCCGACGGCCGGGTGGCCCCGGGAGGCCAGCGCCGCGGCGGACGCGTGGTCCCAGGCGTTGGGCAGCAGCAGGGGCTGGCCCGGCCGGTGCAGGGCGTGGAAGGCGGCGGCGCGGTCGGTCATCGGAACATCACCTCGAGGCTGGTCGGAACATGGAGGGTGGGGTGCGGGGCGTAGCGGACGGGCGTCCCGGCGGGCCGGCACCGCGCGCGCAGCACCTCGACCACGCCGGCGGCGAGGGCGAGGGCGTGCCGCTCCCCCGGGCAGCCCCGGGGCCCGGCGCCGAAGGTCAGCGCCGGCACGGGACGGCGGGCGAGCGCCAGGTGACCGTCGCGGCCCGCGCCTGCGGGGCAACCGGCGTGGTCGGCGTGGTCGGGGCCAGCGGGATGGAACCGGTCCGGGTGCGGATGGACGGCCGGGTCCCGGTTGGCCGCGTCGAAGCGGAGCAGCAGCGTGGCGTCCGGACCGATGTCCCGGCCGGCCAGGCGGGTCGCGCCGGTGGCGACCCGGCGGGTGGCGCGGACCGGCGGGTCCAGGCGCAGCACCTCGGCCAGCAGGTCGGCCGTGCCGAGCGCGGCCGGCGCCGCGTGCCCGTGCCGGACGGCGGCGCCGATCAGCCCGGCGGTGGCGTCGGCGGCCTGCACGAGCAGCCCGATCCGGTTCGCCGCGGCCTCGGCCGGGGCCGGCGGCGACATCGCCAGCAGCGCGGCCACCGCCCGGTCGGCGCGCGCCACGGCGGCCGGCTCGGCGCCCGGGTGGTAGGCGGTGGCCACCGCGGTCACCGCCGGCACGGCCGCCGCCGGGTCGGCCAGGCCGAGCCGCGCCGCCAGCACCTCCAGGGGTACGCGCCGCGCGAGCCGGCCCATCACCTCCACCCGGCCCGCCGCCTGACCCCCGGCGAGCCGGTCCAGCGTCCGCGTGGTCAGCCGGGTGGCGGCGTCGCGCAGCTCGTCCGGGTCGAGGTCGCGGAGCGCCGCCACCCCGAGCGCGCGCCGGCCGGGATGCCGGTCCGGGGCGCTGAACCGGCTGACCGTCCCGCGCAGCCAGGCCAGGGTGCCGGGCGGGCCGCAGGGCGCGACGGGCACCACGTACCGGGGATCGGTCAGCACGGCGACCACGTCGGCGTGCCGGGTGACCACCCAGTGGCCGTCGAGGGGCACCGGCGGCCCGCAGGGGGGCGTGTCGGGGAGGGGCGGGATCATCGGCCAGCTCATCGCTGGACCGTACGGCCGGCTTCCTTCGGTCCCGACCGAACTGTCGCGCCGCCGCCGACTCACCGGGGCCGGCATCTCCCACGGGACGTCGCCGCACACCGCCGGCGGTTAGCCTGACGGCGTGCGTACGGTCGAACTGCTCTGCTCGCCGGAGCTGGACGAGGCGGTACGGGCGGCCTGGGACCGGCTCGTCGCCGCCGGCCTGCCCAGCCTGGCCCGCAACACGCACCCGACCAACCGGCCGCACCTCACCCTCGCCTCGGTCGACGAGTTCCCGGCCGGCGCCGAGCAGCGCCTCGCCGACCTCTGTGACGCGGCGCTGCCGTTGCCGGCGCGGCTGGACCGGGTGACGGTCCTCGACGGCAGCGCCCCGCTGGTCTGGCTGGTCCGCCCGACGCCGCAGCTGGTCGCGCTGCACGGCGCCGTCTGGGACGTGCTCGCCGGGGCGCCCGGTCCGCACCCGTGGCACCTGCCCGGGCGCTGGGTGCCGCACCTGAGCCTGGCGCTGCGGTTCCGCGACGCCGACCGCCGCCGGGCCCGGGCGGTCACCGGGCCGGAGCGGCCGGGTGGGGAGTTCGTGGCCGCGCGCAGCTACGACAGCGACGCCCGGACGGTCAGCGAGCTGACCGCCGCCTGCCCGCGTCCCGGCGCCTGACCGGGACCGCCCGTCACGGCGCGACCCCGGCGGACCGGGGCCGTCCGCAGCCGGACGGCACCGGTCGCGCGGTTCAGCGGTGGAACCGCAGGTAGTCGAACTCCGCGGTCACCGCCGGGGTGGCGCCGCCGTGCGCGACGAGGCCGATCCGGGGCGTGGTGTCGGCCGGGAAGGTCCACACGGCGCCCCACGTCCAGTGCGTGCCGTCCCGGCTGGAGCCGGCCCGGAACTCGTGCTCGCCGCTGACCGGGTCGACGTGGTGGGCCAGCCGCAGCCAGGTGGTGGTGGCCGGGGTGCCGACGATGCTGCCACCGTAGACGGGCTGGCCGGCGAAGGGCAGCTCGTAGCCGTACTCGACCTGGCGGGTGTTCCAGATGGCCACCTGGGCGAGCCGGGCGAACCGGTCGTCGTCCACGTACGCCACGAGACCCGCCTGCTGGTAGTTGCGGACCACGTCCTCGCCCAGGTCGAGGGTCACCTTCGTCTCGGCCACGTAGTCACCGGCGGGCGCGTCGCGCAGCAGGACACCGGCCGTGTTGCCGGTGCCGACCAGGTCGCTGGACTCGACCGGCCAGCGCAGCGCGCCGCCGGTCACGGTGGCGGCCGGGTTGGGCCGGATCCACTGCCAGGCCGGGTCGAGCCCGTCGGTGAACTCGTCCGACCAACCGGAGAGCACCGGGCCGACCCGGGGCGGGGCGACCGGGTGCCGGACCGGACGGTACAGCCGAGCCGCGCTGACGTTGTCGAACTCGGCCAGGCCGCCCTCGGCGTGCAGTGCGAGCGGACCGGCCGCCGGCCGGGCCAGCGCCAGCGTCACCACGGCGAGCTGGTCGCCGAGGCGGGCCGGGCTCAGCTCGGCGACGAGGTGCCGGCCTCGTACCTCCACGGCCAGGTTGTGCCGGTCGGTGAGGTCGAGCCCGGCGGGCAGCGCCGCGCTCGCGGTCGCGCCGCCGTTCTGCCGGGCGGTCAGCCGGCCGCCGCCGACCGTGACCTCCACCGTGCCGAGCCGCAGCCCGGCCGTCTCCGCGCCGGCCAGCCGCAGGTCGGCCTCGGCCCGTACGTCCCCGCCGAGCCCGGTCCGGCTGGTCAGCGTGCCGGTGCCGGCGAGGACGCCGCCGGTCACCCGCCAGTCGCCCGTGCCGCCCCGCCAGCCGTGCAGGTCGGCGGTGTCGAAGCGGGCGTCGACCCCGCCGGTGGTGACCGGTGCGGGCTGGGCCTCTTCCGAGGGGCCGGCGCCCGCGTTGACGGTCGGCCAGCCGTCCACCCAGTCGAGGCGGTCCAGCAGCATCGGCCGCTCGTTGATGCCGAACGGCTCGTCCAGGTACGGGTCGGCCCGGTCGATCGCGTGGTACGCGATCCAGTCCTGCCCGGACAGGTCGGTGAGGACGGCGTTGTGCCCGGTGCCGATCCAGCGGTTGCCGTTCTGGGTGAGCACCGGCGTGCCGCCGGCCCGGGACACGTCGAGCCGCTGGCCCTCCCGGTCCACGAACGGGCCGCGCGGGTCGCGTGCCCGGCCGACCTGCACGGAGTAGCCGGTGGCCGGGCCGGCGCAGCAGTTCGCCGTGGAGGCGAACAGCCAGTACCAGCCGTCGTGGCGCAGCACGTAGCTGCCCTCGAACTTGTTGTCGATGGCGACCAGGGTGGACGCGCCGACCGCGCGCAGCCCGTCGGCGGAGAGCTCGGTGACCGAGACACCGCCGTAGTAGCTGCCGTAGTAGAGGTACGACCGGCCGTCGGAATCGGTGAACTGGCTGGGGTCGATGGTCCAGAGGTAGCCGCCGCCCCCGCCCGGACGCGGGGCGACCACGGGCGTGTCGGCGAACGTCCACGGTCCGGCCGGGGTGGGCGCGGTGGCCGCCCCGATCGCGGTGTCGAAGGTGTCGCCGGAGACGGTGGTGTCGGTGACGGTCACGTACATCACCCAGCGGCCGGCGACCCGGCGCACGTCGGGCGCCCAGAACGCCGCACCGGGCGCGGCGAAGGACGGCCGCTGGTCCGGGGTGAAGGCGTCGCCCACGTAGGTCCAGTCGACGAGGTCGGCGGAGCGGGCGATCGGCACCCGGTGCGCCTGGCGTTCGCCCTCGCGCAGCGGGTCGGAGGTGCCGAAGGCGTACCAGAGGCCGTCGTCGCCGCGGACCACGGCCGGGTCGGCGAAGGTGTCGGCGAAGCCGGCCGAGACCGGGTTCCGGTAGCGGTCGGCCCCGGCGGCCGGTGCGGCGGCCGCGGCCGTGGTCGTCGTCAGGAGCAGGGCGAGTGCGGCGGCGAGCACGCCGCCGCGGTGGAGGTGTCCCATCAGGCCTGCCTTGGAGGTAGACGGAGGTCACTGCGGTGACCCTGTTTCTACAACGTTGGAGACAACGATGTAAAGAGCGACGCGCACGGGTCGGTGGGGACCGAAACGTTCGCGTGCCACCATGACGGCATGACCACCCGCACCGACGGCCGCGCGCTGGCCGGGCTCGCCGCGCTGCTCGCCGACCCGACCCGGGCCGGCTTCTGCCTCGCCCTGCTCGACGGGCGGGCCTGGACGGCGGGCGAGCTGGCCCGGTCCGCCGGGGTGGCGCCCTCCACCGCGAGCGACCACCTCACCCGGCTGGTCCGCGGCGGGCTGCTGGTCGAGGAACGGCAGGGCCGGCACCGCTACGTCCGCCTCGCCGACCCGTCGGTGGCCCAGCTCGTCGAGGACCTGGCCGGCCGGGCGCCCACCCCGGCGACCCCGCCCCGCACGTTGCGCGCCGCGTCGGCCCAGGCGTCCCTCGCGTACGCCCGGACCTGCTACGACCACCTGGCCGGCCGGCTCGGCGTGCTGGTGCACGACGCCCTCCTGGCCCGCGGCGTGCTCGACCGCGCCGGCGGCCTGGCGGTGACGCCGGCCGGGATCGCCTGGCTGACCGACCTCGGCGTGCCCGTCGAGCCGCTGCGCGCCGCCCGGCGGCCCCTGGTCCGGGACTGCCTGGACTGGACCGAGCGCCGCCCGCACCTGGCCGGCGCGCTCGGCGCCGCGCTCTGCCGGCGCTTCCTCGACCTCGGCTGGACCGCGCGCGGCACCGGCCGGGCCCTGCGCGTCACCCCGGGCGGCCGCCCCGCCCTGGCCGCGGCCCTCGCGCTCGACCCGGCCGCCCTCGCCCCGCCCGCCCGGGACAGCGGCCCCGCCCGCGCCTGACCCCTCACCGCCCGGCGGTGCTGTTACGTGCGCGTGACGCCGCCACCCCCGCCCGTCGACGGGACCGGCCGGGTCAGAGCCAGCCGGCCTCGCGGGCCCGCCGGACCGCCTCGGCCCGGTCGGCCGCGCCGAGCTTCTGCACGCACGCGGCCAGGTGGTTGCGGACCGTCCCGGCCGCCAGGTGGGTACGCCGGGCGATCACCGCGACCGGGGTGCCCAGCTCGGCCAGACGCAACGTCTCCAGCTCCCGCGGGGTGAGCGGGCACTCCGGCAGGGTCAGCGCCTCGGCGGCGAGGGCCGGGTCGACGTACCGGGCGCCGGCGTGCACCCGGCGGATCACGTCGGCCAGCGCGCCGCCCGGCGCGCCCTTGGCCAGGAACCCGCGCGCCCCCGCGGTCAGCGCCGGCCGGAGGTGGGCGGGCCGGCCGTGCCCGGTGAGGATCACCGTGGCGCAGCCGGGCAGCACGCGGGCCAGTTCGGCGGCGACCTGGACCCCGCCGGGCGCCGGCATCTCCAGGTCCAGCACGGCCACGTCGGGCCGGTGGGCCAACGCCGCGTCGAGGGCGGCCCGGCCGTCGGCGGCGTGCGCCACCACCTCGATGTCCGGCTCCAGGTCGAGCAGGGCCGCGAGGGCGAGCCGGATCAGCTCCTCGTCGTCGGCCAGCAGCACCCGGATCACGAGGCCACCGGCACGGTCGCCACCAGGTGGAACACCCCGTCCTCGGCGTACGCGCGGACGCTCCCGCCGGCCTGGGCCAGCCGGTCGGCCAGCCCGCGCAGGCCGCCGCTGAGCCCGTCCGGGCCGGCGCCGCCGGCGCCGTCGTTGCGTACCGTCATGGTCACCAGGCCGCCCTCCCGGGTCAGCTCGATCCGGCACCAGTCGGCCCGGCTGTGCCGCAGCACGTTCGTCCCGGCCTCGCGCGCCACGGCGGCCAGGTCGGCGGCGACCGGCGCGGGCAGCTCGCCGGCCGGCGGGACCACGGTGCAGCGCACCCCGCTGGAACGCAGCACCTCCCCCACCGCGGCCAGCTGCTCGGCCAGGTCGACGGCCCGGTAGCCGTGCACGGCCTCGCGTACCCGGGTCAGGGCGGAGCCGGCGAGCCGGCGCACCTCGGCGGCCTCCCGCCCGGCCCGGGCGGCGTCGACGGGCGCCAGCCGCTCGGCCAGCTCGGCCTTCAGCGCGATCACGGTGAGGTCGTGGCCGAGCAGGTCGTGCACGTCCCGGGCGAAGCGCAGCCGCTCCTCCGCGGCGGCGAGCCGGGCCCCGGCGGCCTGCCCCTGCCGCGCCTCGACGAGCAGGTCCCAGAACCAGACCTGGAGCCAGGTGATCGCCGCGATCCCGGCGCCCACGCCGCCGGTGACGAGCAGGGCGGCGCTCGGCGGCCCGCCGGTCGCCTGGGTCACCGCGGCCGACACGGCGAGCACGGCCGCCGCCGCGAGCAGGGCGGGCAGCGGCCGGAACAGCAGCGGGGACATGCCGACCAGCGACGCGCCCAGCCAGGCCCAGGTCGGCCAGGCGCCGGCGGCGACCGGGCCGACCAGCGGCAGGCTGAGCAGGGCGGCCACCGCCAGCGCGGCGTGCCGCCGGCGCCGGGCCCGCGCGGCGAGCCAGGGGGTGACCGCCGCGTGCAGCACCGCCGCCTGGGCGGCGGTGACGGCGGCGAGCCCCACCAGGCCGAGCGCCAGCCGCAGCGGATCCGGCTCGCGGGCCAACCCGACGCCGGGCAGCAGCAGGGTGGTCCCGACGTTCGTCGCCAGCGACACCAGCGTGAGCTGCCGGGCCCGCCGTAGCCGGCGGTCCGCCGCGTCGACCGTCATGTCCGCCGATCCTAGGGCCGCCTGCCGCACGGTTCACCCCTGCGGAATGTCACGCGGCACCCGTGCGCGACGCACGGTTTTCCGGTGACGGACGTGCCTGGTCCCGTGCGCGGGGCGCCGGCAGGGTCGGGGCATGACGGAGACGACGGTACGCGTACCCCTGCGGGAGGACGCACGACGGCTGGCCGGCCACCTGGCCGGGATGGTCGTGGCGATGGTGGTCGGGATGCTGCTGCTCGGCCCGCTGTGGCGGGTCGGCGCCGAGCGGCTGGGCGGCGCCGACGTGCTGGCCCGGGCCGATGCGGGCGCGCTGGTGATGGCGACGGACATGGGGCTGGGCATGGCGGCCTGGATGTGGCACCGGGGCCACGGGTGGGCCGCGACCGCCGAGATGGTGGCCGTCATGTACGTCCCGTTCCTGGTGCTGCTTCCGCCGTGGTGGGCGGGGCTGGTCGGGGACGACGCGCTGATGCTCGGCGGCCACCTGCTGATGCTGCCGGCGATGGCCCTGGTGGCGCTGCGGCACCGGCACGCGCATCCGGCGCCGGCCCGCCGCCATCCGGTGGCCGCGGCCGTGGCGCGCCGGTGGCCGACCGGGCTGGCGGTGCTGATGACCGTGGACCTGTGGCTCGCGCCGACCGTGTTCTCCCCGTGGACGCTGCTGGTGCTGCCGGCCGGCTACCTGCTCATCGGCACCTGGCGGCGGCAGTGGGGCGACCGCCGGAACGTGGCGTGGCAGCTCGCGGGGCTGGTCGTCTGGGGCGGGCTGGCGGCGGCCGCCCTGCTCGGGCCGGACGGCCTCGCCGGGGTGCTGGTCGGCGTCGGCTGGCTGGCGCACGCCGCCTGGGACCTGGCGCACCACCGCACGGGCCGGGTGGTGCCCCGGGGGTACGCGGAGTGGTGCGGGGTGCTGGACGTCGCCGTGGGTGTGACCACCCTGCTGGCGGTCCTGTCGGGGTGATCCGGCCGGGGCACGGGGCCCGGCCGGATCACCCGGGGCGTGGCGGGGGCGACGGTTTGCGGCGGTCGCCGCGACGGCCGGGTGGGGGTGATGAAAGGCTTGCCCCATGAGTTCCGCACCAACCCCGACCGATCCCGCCATCCCCGCCGAGGACGAGGCCGCCGCCTTCGCGGACCTCGGGCTGCGCACCGAGCTGCTGAACGCGCTGGCCGCCCTCGGCTACGAGGAGCCGACCCCGATCCAGCGGGAGGCGATCCCACCGCTGCTCGCGGGCCAGGATCTGCTGGGGCAGGCGGCGACCGGCACCGGCAAGACCGCCGCGTTCGCCCTGCCGCTGCTGCAGCGGATGCCCGACGACCGGCCCGGCGGGGAGCCGGTGTCGCTGGTGCTGGTGCCCACCCGGGAGCTGGCCGTGCAGGTCTCCGAGGCGTTCCACCGCTACGGCAAGGACCTGGGCGCCCGGGTGCTGCCGATCTACGGCGGCCAGCCGATCGGCCGGCAGCTGCGCGCCCTCGACGCCGGCGTGGACGTGGTGGTGGCGACGCCGGGCCGGGCGCTGGACCACATCGCCCGGGGCACCCTGCGGCTGGGCGCGCTGGCCACCGTGGTGCTGGACGAGGCGGACGAGATGCTCGACATGGGCTTCGCCGAGGACATCGAGGCGATCCTGGAGCACGCCCCGGCCGGCCGGCAGACCGTGCTCTTCTCGGCCACCATGCCGGCCCGGATCGACGGGCTGGCCCGCAAGCACCTGACCGACCCGGTGCGCATCCAGATCGAGCGGGAGCGGCCGGTCGCGGGCGAGGCGCCGCGGGTGCGGCAGAGCGCGTACATCGTGGCGCGGGCGCACAAGCCGGCGGCGCTGGGCCGGGTGCTCGACGTGGAGTCGCCCACCGCGGCGATCGTGTTCTGCCGCAGCCGGGAGGAGGTGGACCGGCTCACCGAGACGATGAACGGCCGCGGCTACCGGGCCGAGGCGCTGCACGGCGGGATGAGCCAGGAGCAGCGCGACCGGGTGATGGGCCGGCTGCGGTCGGGCACCGCCGACCTGCTGGTGGCCACCGACGTGGCGGCCCGCGGGCTGGACGTGGAGCAGCTCACCCACGTGGTCAACTACGACGTCCCGTCGGCGCCCGAGTCGTACGTGCACCGGATCGGGCGGGTGGGCCGGGCCGGCCGCGAGGGCGTGGCCATCACCCTGGCCGAGCCGCGCGAGCACCGGATGCTCAAGACCATCGAGCGGGTCACCGGCCAGCGGATCGCGGTCGACAAGATCCCCACGGTGGCGGACCTGCGCACCCGGCGGCTGGAGCTGACCCAGGCGGCGCTGCGGGAGTCGCTGCTGGAGGACGACCTGGAGCCCGTCCGGGCGATCGTCGAGTCGCTGACCGACGAGTTCGACCTCATGGAGGTCGCGCTGGCCGCGGTGCGGCTGGCCCACGAGGCCACCCTGCCCGGCACGGCCGACGAGGAGGAGGAGATCCCGCAGGTCGCGGTCCGCGCGCCCCGGGAGACCCGACCGGGGTACGAGGGCCGGGACCGGCGCGGCGGCGCGCGTCCCCGCGCCGGGGGCACCACGCAGGTGTTCATCGGGCTGGGCCGGCGCGCCGGGGTGCGCCCGCAGGACCTGGTCGGTGCGATCACCGGGGAGACCGGGGTCAGCGGCCGGGACATCGGCTCGATCGAGATCGCCGACCGGTTCTCCCTGGTCGAGGTCCCGTACGGGGTCGCCGACGAGGTGATCCAGGGGTTGCGCGGCAGCACCATCAAGGGCCGCAAGGCCACCGTGCGCCGGGACCGGGACGGCGACGGCGACGGCGGCGGCGGCGGCGGCGGCGGCGAGCGCCGCTTCGACGGTGACCGCCGGGAGCGGCGCGGCCGGGACGGCGACGGTGGCGAGCGGCGGGAGCGCCGGGACCGCTGGTGAGCACGGCCGAGGCCCCCGGTCCGGGTGGACCGGGGGCCTCGGCGTGTCGGGTGGTCAGGCCGCGGCGAGCGGCTGGCCGCCCAGCGTCGCCGCGTCGACCTCGGCCGGACGCAGCGCCAGGGCGAGCACGTCGGCCACGTCGGCGAGGGTGTGGATGGTCAGCGCCTCGCGGACCTCGGTGGGCAGGTCGTCCAGGTCCGGCTCGTTGCGCTTCGGGATGATCACCTCGGTCAGGCCGGCCCGGTGGGCGGCGAGCAGCTTCTGCTTCACGCCGCCGATGGGCAGCACCCGGCCGGAGAGGGTCACCTCGCCGGTCATGCCGAACTCCGGGCGGACCGGCCGGCCGGTGACCAGCGACGCCAGCGCCGTCACCATGGTGATGCCGGCGCTCGGGCCGTCCTTGGGCACCGCGCCCGCCGGGAAGTGCACGTGGATCCGCCGCCCGGCGAGGGCGTTCGGGTCAATGCCGAGGCGTCGCCCGTTGGAGCGGAGGTACGACAGCGCGATGTGCGCCGACTCCTTCATCACGTCGCCGAGCTGACCGGTGAGGGTCAGCCCCGGCTCGCCCTCCATGCTGGTGGCCTCGATGAAGAGCACGTCCCCACCGGCGCCGGTGACCGCCAGGCCGGTGGCCACGCCGGGCACCGCCGTCCGCTCGGCCGACTCCGGGGTGAACTTGGGCCGGCCCAGGTAGCGGGCGAGGTTGTCGGTGTCGACGCGGACCGGCGCCGGGTCGGACGCCAGCGCCACGGTGACCTTGCGCAGGATCTTCGCGAGGGCGCGTTCGAGCTGCCGGACGCCGGCCTCCCGGGTGTACTCACCCGCGATGAGGGCAAGCGCCTGGTCGGCCACGGTGACCTCCTCGGCGGTCAGCCCGGCCCGCTCCCGCTGCCGGGGCAGCAGGTGGTCCCGGGCGATGGCCACCTTCTCGTCCTCGGTGTAGCCGTCCAGAGTGACCAGCTCCATCCGGTCCAGCAGCGGGCCGGGGATGCTCTCCACCACGTTGGCGGTGGCCAGGAACAGCACGTCGGACAGGTCGAGGTCGACCTCCAGGTAGTGGTCCCGGAAGGTGTGGTTCTGCGCCGGGTCGAGCACCTCCAGCAGGGCGGCGGCCGGGTCGCCGGAGTAGCCGACGGCCAACTTGTCGACCTCGTCGAGGAGCACCACCGGGTTCATCGAGCCGGCCTCGCGCAGCGCGCGGACGATCCGGCCGGGCAGCGCGCCCACGTAGGTGCGCCGGTGGCCGCGGATCTCCGCCTCGTCGCGGACGCCGCCGAGGGAGACCCGGACGAAGTTGCGGCCGAGGGCCCGCGCCACGGACTCGCCGAGGCTGGTCTTGCCGACGCCGGGCGGGCCGGCCAGGGCGAGCACCGCGCCGGAGCCGCGGCCGCCGACCACGCCGAGGTTGCGCTCGGCGCGCCGGTTGCGCACCGCGAGGTACTCCAGGATGCGGTCCTTCACGTCGGCCAGGCCGGCGTGGTCGGCGTCGAGCACCGCACGCGCCGCGGCCAGGTCGGTGTTGTCCTCGGTACGCGTGCTCCACGGCATCTCGAGGACGGTGTCGAGCCACGTGCGGATCCAGCCGGCCTCCGGCGAGGCGTCGCTGGCCCGCTCCAGCTTGCCGACCTCCCGAAGGGCCGCCTCGCGGACCTTCTCGGGCAGGTCGGCGGACTCGACCCGCGAGCGGTAGTCGGCGGAGCCGTCCGGCTCGTCCTCGCCGAGTTCCTTGCGGATGGCGGCGAGCTGCTGGCGGAGCAGGAACTCCCGCTGCGACTTCTCCAGCCCTTCGCGCACGTCGCTGTTGATCCGCTCGGTGACCTCCTGCTCGGCCAGGTGGTCCTTCACCCAGCCGACCAGCAGCTCCAGCCGGGCGGTGACGTCCGGGGCGGCGAGCAGCTCGGTCTTCTGCGCCAGCGTCAGCCAGGGCGCGTAGCCGGCCGCGTCGGCCAGCTCGGACAGGTCGGTCATCCGCTCCATGGCGTCGATGACCTGCCAGGCGCCCCGCTCCTGAAGGACCGAGGTCATCAGCGCGCGGTACTCGCGGCCGAGTTCCCGGGCCCGGCCGGCCGGGGCGGGTTCGTCGAGGGTGGTGGCCTCGACCCAGAGGGCGGCGCCCGGTCCGGGCACGCCGGAGCCGATCCGGGCCCGGGCGAGGCCGCGGACCACCGCGGCCGGTTCGCCGCTGGGCAGCCGGCCCACCTTCTCGATGGTGGCGACCACGCCCACGGAGCCGTACTCGCCGTCGAGGCGGGGCACGGCGAGCAGCTTCTTGTCACCGGTGGCGCGGGCCGCGTCGACCGCGGCCTGGGTGGTCGGGTCGAGGGTCACCGGGATGACCATGCCGGGCAGCAGGACGGCGTCGGTCAGAGGAAGTACCGGAAGAGTTGCCATCGAACACCTGCTATCACGTTGAGTTGAGCGTGTCAGGCTCAAGTAACAAACCGTCTCCCTTGTTCCGGCTTGTGACCCACACCACTCCCGCCGCCCGGCCGGACAGCCGCACCGGGCCTGAACGCCCATTTGGCGGCACGGGGATAAGGACGACCCGCCGAATGGCGAAGGGCGGGTATTGTTGCGAAATTGCCGCGAGATACGTCAAACTCTTAGCCACACCCCGCCCGACACAGGGAGTAATGGCGATGGCAAGGAAAGTAATCACCGTTCTGACCGACGACCTCGACGGTGGAAAGGCCGATCGGACCGTCGAGTTCAGCCTGGACGGCGTGGCGTACACGATCGACGTCTCCGACGAGAACGCCGGCGTTCTGCGCAAGGCGCTGGACCCGTACATCAGCGCTGGCAGGCGGATCGGGCGCGGCCCGGTGGAGGCCGGGCGCGCGGCGCGCGGCGCGACCCGCCCCAGCACCTCCGGAATGGACCGCGAGCAGAACCGCGCCATCCGGGAATGGGCGACCAAGAACGGCTACGAGATTTCCGAGCGGGGTCGCATCCCCGTCTCGGTGGTGGAGGCCTACAAGAACCGCTGAGCCTCCCGGTTCACCGTCGGGCATCCCGGGGTCACGCTGAGAAATCGGCGTGGCCCCGGTCGGCTTTTCCCACCGTTAACAATTTTCAGCCGGGCGGGGAGACCCGGCAGGGAACTTCACCCCCCGGGCGCCGGGCCGGCGGCGCGATCCTTCACCCCAGGAGCCCACGGATGCGCGTGAGCATGACGACCAGCGCCGGCCACGCCGGCCGGCCGAACGAGGACTTCGTCGGGGCGGTTCCCGGCGCCGTGGTGCTGCTGGACGGCGCCGGCATCCCGGGCACCGGCTCGATCTGCGCCCACGGCGTCGCCTGGTACACCCACCGCCTCGGCGGCGCGCTGCTCGGCCGGCTGTCGCGGGACGACGGGCGGGACCTCGTGTCGCTCCTCGCCGCCGCGATCGACGAGATCGCGGCCGCGCACCGCGACACCTGCGACATCACGGACCCCGCCAGCCCGCAGGCGACCGTCGCGATCGCCCGCGCCCACCGGGGCCGCCTGGACCATCTCCTGCTCGCGGACTCCTTCCTCCTGCTGGACCAGGTCCGCGGCGGCCCGCAGGTCGTCACCGACGCGCGCGAGGCCACCAGCCGGCGCGTCTGCTCCGCGCCGCTGGACGGCGTCGTGGCGGGAACGCCGGAGTACGACCGTGTCCGGGAGTCCTGCGTCCAGGCGCTGCGGGCCCGCCGGAACCAGCCGGGCGGCTACTGGATCGCCAAGGACGACCCGTACGCGGCAGCGGAGGCGGTGACCGGCAGCCGGCCCCTGGACGACCTGCACGGCCTCGCGCTGCTCAGCAACGGCGCCAGCCGCATCGTCAGCCCGTACGGCCTGGCCGACTGGGCCGGCGTGCGGGACCTGCTCGCCACCGACGGGCCGGCCGAGGTCGTCCGCCGCGTCCGGCGCGCCGAGGCCGGCTTCGGCGCGGGCCCCGACGCTCCGGTCCCGGACGACGCCACGGTCGTGCACTGCGCCGAGCCGGCCCGCTGGGAGCTCGGCGACGGGTCGCGGCCGGCATCCGGCCGCTGAGGCGGGCGACCCGGGAGGCACGCACGGAACGGCCGGAGCCGCCCGGGCGTGCCCCCGGGCGGCTCCGGCCGTCGGTGTTCAGTTGACCCGGATCCGCACCGCGTCGAAGGCGGGGGTCTGGTTGGCCCGCTCCATCATGGGGATGCGGTGCGAGCCGTCACCGGCCCAGACCGCGCACTGCGCGAGGCCCGACTGGGGCAGACCGGGGACCTGGATGGTGACCTGGTCGGCCTGGTTGCTGCCGCCGCCGTCCTCGGTCGCCACGAAGAACGCCGGAACGTCCTGCGGGTTCGACGGTGCCGACTGGGTGGTCTGCAGCATCCGGCACGCGGTGTGGAAGTGGCCCCGCACCAGGCCCTGGTCGTTGAGCAGCGAGCTCTCCAGGTAGTAGCCGCCCTGACCGGCCGCGAGGAAGCGGTCGCGGACCAGGTTCCGGGTGCTGACCCGGAGGGTGAACGGCTGGCTGCGCTGGACCCGGTTCGGGAACTGCGTGATGAGCAGCGAGGGGTTGTTGGCGGCGGCGCCGACCTCACCGAACGCGGTGCTCACGCAGCGGTTGCCGTTCTGGAAGCCGTCGTGCGCCTGGAGCTGGCTGTTGGAGCAGTCCTTGGCGAGCACCTGGAGACCGTTGTTGCCGCCGTTGTTGCCACCATTGTTGCCGCCGGTCTGGCCGCCGTTGTTGCCACCGGTCTGCCCGCCGTTGTTGTTCCCGCCGGTCTGACCGCCGTTGTTGTTCCCGCCGGTCTGTCCCCCATTCTGGCCGCCGTTCTGGCCCCCGTTCTGGCCGCCGTTCTGGGCGTTGTCGGCGAGGGCGCACTGGGCCAACTGGTCCAGGCCCTGAGGGCGGTCGGCGACGCGGCCGATGGCCGTCGCGATCCGGTTCAACGTCGCGGTCCGCTTGTCGGCGAGGGGCCGCAGGATCGCGTTGTTCACGAAGTCGCCGTTGCGAGCGCCGTCCGCCGCGAGCCGCCGGTTGGCCTCGGCGATCTGGCTGTCCAGCAGAGCGAGGTTGCGGTCCACCTCGGCGCGCGCCTGGTCGGGCACCTCCGGCAGCTTGCTCCGCACGTCCGGGCAGGCCACGGTCGGCTTCGCGGCGCCCGCGCCGCCTCCCCTGGTCTGCTGGCACTCGGCGGACGACATCTGCCCGTCACCCCAGTGGTTGCGGACCCACCGGCCGTTCTGCCAGGTCCGGGTGGTGCTGCCCTGGCCGTCCGGCGCGGTGGCCCCCGGGCTCGCGGGCACGCAGGACGCCGAGGCGGTACGGACGGTGGTCCGCCGGTCCTGGGCGGACGAGATCTGGGTGACGGCGACGATGCCGCCGAAGACCGCGAGCGTGCCGACCACGGCCAGCAGACGCTTGCTCCGCGCGTTACCGGATGACCGGCGCGCCCGTGTGGACCTGCGCATCGAATTGCTCTCCTTCTCGATCCGGTAGCTGACTGGTGACCCCGGCGGACCGATGGAATTCGGGGTGAGGATCACTGCGACGTTCCGGTCGCACGTCGATGACCGACGATGCCCTTTCCGCACCGTCTCCGCGCCGTCCGGCGCGGCGGGGAAGATCTGCGTCCATTCCCGCTTAGGTACGGAGCGAGGGCGGCGAAGGTTCAACCCGGGATCGGGAGAATTCGCGGGGACACCCGCGGGGCCGGCCGGGGGCCGGGACGCCGGTCAGTCGGCGCAGAGGTGATCGAAGGCGAAGCCGCCGTCGAACTCGTCGCGCCGGGCGGCGAGCCGCCGGATCCGCCCGCGCAACTCGTCCCGGTCCACCAGGGACGGTCCCGCGGCGTCCAGGTCGCGCAGCCGCTCCCCGACCGCCACGGCGGCCAGGTCCTCGGCGAGCCGACCCGCGTCGACCCCGCAGGAGAGGCGCTCGGCGGCCAGGTGCACCCGCTCCACGAGGCACCGGCCGGGCCGCACCTCGACCCAGCTCCAGCCCTCGGCCGGGCCGTCCGCCCACCGCACGTGCAGCCCGCGGACGATCGGGTCGGCGAGCCGGCGCTCCACGTACGCCTCGACGGCGGCGGCCCGGGTGAGCGCCCCGAGGTCGTTCACGGGTCCGCGGCGGCCGTCCGGGAGCCGGCCGACGATGTCCCGGAACCCGACGGCGTCGCCGGTGTCCGGGTCGGTGCCGGCGGCGTAGCCGCGCGCGTCGATGACGTACTCGACGAGGCGGCGGGCGTGCTCGGCGCCGCGCAACGTCGGCGACTCCACCCGCAGCAGCGGCAGGCCGACCGCGGCGCAGACCGCGCTGGTCATCCGCTCGGCCCGGCGGGCGGGCGACCCGGCGGGCGCGGGCGGGGCGAAGCGCACGGCGAACAGCGGCAGGCCGGTGTCGGCGGCGCAGACGACCTGGTCGAAGCCCTCCCGGCCCGCGGCGCTCCACTGGTGCCCGGTGACGCCCGGCGGCCGTCCCTGCACCAGCTCGCCGAGCCGACGGGCCGGATACCCGACCTGGCCCGCGCGGGTGAGCTGCGGCGCGACCCCGGGCGGGATCGGACGCAGCCAGGAAGCGGCCACGCTGCCGGTGCTCGTCATCTCGCCAGATCCATCCGTCGTTCGGTCGACGCCCGAGTCTAGGGCGTCGATCATGGTGGCCGCCTCGGCGGTGCGGCGGTATCCGGTCACCCGGACCGCCCGGGGCCGGCCGAACGGTCCGGGCGGCGTGCGCCGCACGCCGACGGGCCGCCGATCCCGACCCGTCACCTGGTGCGCGCCGGGTTCCGGGCCTCTAGGCTCGGCCGGTGCACAGCGGACGGACCCCGGAGCGCCTGACCAAACGCCACCTCGTCGCCGTCTCCCACGCCATCGAACGGGCCGCGCTGGCCGAGGCGGAGGACGGACCGCTGGTCGTGTTCGCCCTCTTCCAGCGGCTGCCGTACTTCGCCCGGGAACACGCGGTCTACCGCCGGATCGCCGCCCGGGCCGCGGTCACCGTGGTGGGCATGGTCGGTGGGCCGCCGCCGGACCTGCCCGCCGGGGTGTATCCGGTGGTGCTGGAGGAGACCGAGGACCTGGCCCGGGAGTGGAGCGTGGTGGCGCTGACACCGCGCTTCGGGGCGAGCCTGGTGGCGTACGACCGGGCCGAGGTGGCGCCGGCCGAGACCCTGGAGGCCGGCCGCCTCTTCGACGGGCGCTGGGGTTTCCGCAGGGACGAGGCGCTGCACGACGTGATCCGGCTGTCCCGGCTGCTCGCCGGGCGGCTGCCCGGGCCGGCGCGGGCCGGGCTGGACGAGGCGGTGGCACGGGTCCGGGACATCCCGGCCGCACCGGGCGAGTCCCGCGCCGAGGCCGCGCTGCGGTTGCTGGCCCGGCGGGGTGAGCGGGCGCGTCCGGTCGAGCCCGCGGACGTCCTGCTCGACGAGCCGGGGCTGCGTTGGTGGACCGGCGCGGACGGGGTGACCGCCTCGGGCACCCTGCCGGTGGCCCTGGTCGGCCTCCGGGTCGACGAGCCGGCCGGCGCGCCGGAACGCTTCGGCCGGCGCGGCGCGGCCCGGGAGGGCCAGGCCGTCCTCGCGGCGGTCACCAGCGTGCTGAGCCCGGTCGACCGGGCGGTCCGCCTCGCCGACAACGAGTTCCAACTGATCCTGCCCGGGCGGGACGAGGCGGCGGCGCTCGCCGTGGTGGGCCGGCTGCAGGAGGCGGTGGCCGGATTGGCCCACTCGTACCCCTTCGTCCCGTACGCGGTGCACGCGGCCGTCACCGTGACCGCCCGGCGGCCGCTGCCCGTCGCCGACCTGCGGCACGCGGTGGAGTGGGCGGTACGGCAGGGCGTACCCGTGGCCTCGCTGCCCTCGGAGCGCGCTCCCGTCCCGGCCGCGGCCGGCTGACCGCCGGAGGAGTGCCCCGCCCGGAAACGGGTACGCCCCGCCGGTCCGGTCGAGCACGGCGGAGCGGAGGTGGGGGCATGACGCGCGGGCAGTTCGGCTTCCTCGCCGGGTTCCTGGTGGTCGCGGTCTGGGCGCTGGGCGGCGCCGGGGCGGCGGCCGCCGCCACCGTGGCCGGCCTGGTCGGCTGGCTGCTGGTCCGGGTACGCGACGGGGACGTCACCGTGCCCGGGCTCGCCGATCGGGCCACCGCCGCCCGGCGCCGCTGAGGCGGTCCGCCATGACCGGCATCCTGCCCCGCCGCGCCACCGCCCCGCCCGCGCCGACACCAGACGGTCCCGCCGCGCCCGCGCCCGCGCCGGCACCCGACCGTCCCACGGCGCCCGCGCCCGCGCCGGCGCCCGACGGTTCCGCCGCGCCCGCGCCTGCGCCCGACGGTTCCGGCGGGGGCGCGGCCGGCCTCGTCCGCGGCCGGGCGGCCTGGTCGGAGGAGCGGATCGCCGGGCTCGCCGAGGAGGCGGCGCGGCGTGCCGCGGCGGTCAGCGACCCGGTCGCCACGGTCCGCGTCGACGGCGGCGCCGTCCGCGTCGACCTGGACCTCGTGGTCGTGCACGGCGCGGAACTGACCGTGGTGGCCGGGGCGGTCCGCCGCCGGGTCGCCGCCGGGATCGAGGCGTACACCGGGCTCACCGTCGAGGCGGTCACCGTCACGGTGGTGGGCCTGCGCCTGCCCGCCGAGGCGACCTCGCCGACCGGTGGCCACCACCCGGAGGCCGGGCGGCGCGACCCCGCCCGGAGCCCGGGACGGACGCGGGAGGCGACGTGAGCGCCACGCACGGCGACCGGAGCGCGACGTGCGCACCGTGAACCGCGTCGCCACCCTGCTGCTCGCCGTGGCCCTGCTGGCCGGCGGGGTGCTGGTGGCCGTCGCGGGGCTGCTCGCCGCGCTGGGCCGCCCGGGCCCCCTGCCGGCCGGATGGTCGGCCACCCTGAGCGCCGCCCGGTGGCGGGACGCCCCGGTGCGGACGGTCGCCGCCACCGTCACCCTGCTGGGCCTGCTGCTCCTGGTCGCCGAGCTGCGCCGCTGGCGGCCGGCCCGGCTGCGGCTCACCGCCGACGACGGCTGGCACCTGCACCGCCGCTCGGTGGAGCGGCGGCTGGCGCGGGCGGTCCGGTCGGTGCCGAGTGTCCGCCGGGCCCGGGTACGCGTCCGCCGGCGCGGGGACGCCTGGCGTCCCCGGGTGACCGCCACCGGCGACCCGGCCGCCCGGGCCGACGTCGTGTTCGCGCTGCGCCGGGAGCTGGACCGGTTGACCGCGCCCCGCCGCGACCCGATCGAGGTGCGTCTCGTCCCCGCCCGGCGGACACCGTGAGCAACGCCGCCCACCGGCTGCTCTGGACGGTGCTCGCCCTGCTGCTGGTCGCGGCGGGCGGTGCCGCGTCGGCGGTCGGGGCGGGCCGGCTGCCCGGCGGCGGCGTGCCGGTGCTCGCGGCCGGGCCGCTGAGCTGGTGGCGGGCCGGCGCCCCGTGGAGCGCCCTCGCGGTGGCGGTCGGCGGGCTCCTGCTCGCCCTGCTCGGGCAGCGGCTGCTCGCCGCCGGGCTGCGGCTGCCGGACCGGCTCGGCGGCACGCTCGCGCACCCCGGCGACGGGGCCGGCCGGACCCGGGTGGCGAGCGGGGTGCTGGCCGGCGCGCTGGAACGTGACATGCTCCGGGCGCCCGGGGTCCGCCGGGCCCGGGTGGTGCTGACCGGGCCGGTCACCGGGCCGGACGTGTGGGTGGAGGTGTGCCTGAGCCCGTCCGCCGGACTCGGCGCGGCCCGCGCGCACGTCGACGCGGCGGTACGCCGGTTCGCCGCCACGGTGGGCTGCCGCCCCGCCCATCTGGACGTGACGGTGCTGGTGGACGAGACGGCGGGCTGACCGTCCGACCGGACCGACCGCGCTGCCGCCCCGCTGACGACCGCCCGGCCGGTGCCCCGCCACCCGCTCCCGGGCCGGCGCCGGCCCGCGGACCCGCGGACCGGCGACCGTCGATACGCGACGATGGGCCGGGACGTGGGAGGGAGCGGTCGTGCGGGTGGTGTCGCTGGTGCCGTCGTTGACCGAGGCGGTGGCGCTGACCCGCCCCGAGGTGCTGGTGGGCGCCACCGACTGGTGCACCCACCCGGCCGGGCTGGACGTCGCCCGGGTGGGCGGGAGCAAGTACCCGGACCTGGACCGGGTGCGCGCGCTCCGGCCCGACCTGGTGCTGCTCAACGAGGAGGAGAACCGCCTCGCCGACGCGGAGGCGCTGCGGGCGGCCGGCGTGCCGGTGCGGGTCACCTTTCCGCGTACCGTGCCGGAGGCCCTGACCCAGCTCGGCGAGCTGGTCGGCGCGCTCGGCGTGGCCGGCGAGCCGGACTGGCTGCGCGCCGCCCGCCGGGCCTGGGCGGCGCCGCCCGCGCCGGCCACGCCGCGGGCGGCCGTGGTGCCGGTGTGGCGGCGCCCCTGGGTGGTGCTCGGCCGGGACACCTTCGCCGGTGACGTGCTGCGCTGGCTCGGCGTGACCAACCGGTACGCCGACCACCCGGAGCGCTACCCCCGGCCCGGCCTCGACGAGCTGCGCGCCCGGGAGCCAGAGCTGGTGGTGCTGCCGGACGAGCCGTACCGGTTCACCGCCGGCGACGGGCCGGAGGCGTTCCCCGGGGTGCCGGCCGCGCTGGTCTCCGGCCGGCACCTCACCTGGTACGGGCCCTCGCTCGCCGAGGCTCCCGCACTGCTCGCCGCCCAGCTCGCCGCGGCGGCCTGAGCCCGTCGACCGGTCAGGCGACCGGGGTGGCGTGCACCGGGTCCAGCTCCATGAGCGTGGTGTCGTCCACGTCGTACCCGATCGCGTTGTGCACCGCGACCACGCCGCTCACCTGGCCGGCGAGCCGGCCGGCCAGCTCGACGGCGCTGCGCCGGTCCAGCCGTCCGTCCAGGGTGACCTCACCGGCGCGGACCTGGACGGTGACCAGGCCGTCCCGGACGGCGAGGACCCGGCGCAGCACCTCCCGCACCACCTCCTCGCGGATCTCCGCGTCGGTGCGCAGGTGCACCCGGAGCAGGTCGCCGCGGGTCACGATGCCGACCAGCCGGCCCAGGTCGTCCAGCACCGGCAGCCGCTTGACCGCCTCGTCGTCCATGAGCCGGGCCGCCGCGGGCAGGGTTGCCCGCGCGTGGGTGGTCACCGCCGGCGCGGTCATCAGGTCCCGGGCCACCAGCGCGCCCGCCTTCTCCCGGGCGGTACGCCGGCGCCGCCCCTCGAACACCCGCCGCTCGTCGGGGCGCCCGGCCCACTCCACCTTGTGGAGCAGGTCCGCCTCGGAGACCACCCCGAGCACCCGCTGGAACGAGTCCACCACCGGCACGCCGCTGACGCCCCGCCGGATCAGCACGTCGACGATCCGGCGGTACGGGGTCTCCTCCCCCACCGTCGCGACGTCCCGGGTCATCACGTCGTCCACCTGCCAAGTGCGCATCACGGCCTCCTCTGTCCGGCCCTCCTGTGGCGACGGTAGGCCGGCGGCGGCGCCGCTGGTCAGAGGCGGCCGGCAGGCTGCGGCGGGCCGACCGGACCGGGCCGGGAGGGGACCAAGGTCCCGGTCAGGAGGGCACCGGTCGGCCCTGCTGACGGAGCGCCGACAGCGGTGGAATGAATGTGCCACCGGAAAAGCGCGGTGCGAGGCACAGGAAGGGACGTGGACACCATGACCGCGACGATCGAGCGGATCACCGCCAACACCATCGCTCCGGCGGCCGAGACCACCCGGGACGCCGAGACCACCCGACAGAAGGCCACCCGGTACGTCTTCGCCGGACTGCGGATGGCCCTGGGTTGGACGTTCCTCTGGGCCTTCCTCGACAAGATGTTCGGCCTCGGACACGAGACCGCGGCGAAGGCGGCCTGGATCAACGGTGGCAGCCCGACCAAGGGGTTCCTGACCTTCGGCGCGGCCGGCCCGTTCAAGGGGTTCTACAACGACATCGCCGGCGCGGCGTGGGCGGACTGGCTGTTCATGCTCGGCCTGCTCGGCATCGGCGTGGCCCTGCTCCTCGGCATCGGCACCCGGCTCGCGGCGGTCGCCGGCGCGCTCCTGCTGGTCATGATGTGGACGGCCGTGCTGCCCCCCGAGAACAACCCGTTCATGGACGACCACCTCATCTACGCGGGTCTGCTGGCCGGCCTGGCCCTGGTCAACGCCGGTGACACCCTCGGCCTCGGCCGGGCCTGGGCGAAGCTCCCCGTCGTCCAGCGGCTGCCCTGGCTGAAGTGAGGTCACCGCGGGCAGTACCCACCGGGCGGGCGTCACCGAGAGGCGGCGCCCGCCACTCTCGTGCCCTCCACCGTCCCCGCCGCCACGCCGCGGCGGGGACCGACGCGTATCGGCCGGCCGCGATCCGGCAGGATCGACGGGGACCGCATCCGTCAGCACCGAGGAGACCCGCTCATGGAGAAGCCCGAGGTTGGCCCGATCGAGGGCGCGCCGCCCGCCGATCTCGTCATCGAGGACATCACGGTCGGCGACGGCCCGGAGGCCCGCCCCGGCCAGCTGGCCACTGTGCACTACGTGGGCGTGGCCCACTCGACCGGCCGCGAGTTCGACGCGTCGTGGAACCGGGGTGACACGTTCGAGTTCCCGCTCGGCGGCGGCCAGGTCATCGCCGGCTGGGACCAGGGCGTGGTCGGCATGAAGGTCGGCGGCCGGCGCCGGCTGACCATCCCCCCGCACCTGGGCTACGGCGCCCGGGGCGCCGGCGGCGTGATCAAGCCGAACGAGACGCTGGTCTTCGTGGTGGACCTGGTCGGCGTGCGCTGACCCGCGAACCGTGCGCAGGGCCGTCGGCGGCACGCCGGCGGCCCTGACGGGCCGGGCGGGCGTCACGACCCGTCACCGGCGGCCGGCCGGTCAGGCCGCCGCGCAGGCGACCAGCTCCCGGGTCGATTCGCACGACGACTCGCGGACCGGCAGCACCCGGTGCAGGCCGGTGGCGCGCAGCACCCGGGCGACCACCGGGTCGGGATCGACAAGCACCAGCTCGCCGCCGCGGGCCCGGACCCGCAGGTGGGCGGCGACCAGCGCACGCACCCCGGCGGCGGAGAGCAGCCGCACCCCGGACAGGTCCAGCCGCAGCACCGGCCGCGCCGGGGCGGACCAGAGCGCGGCCCGGAACGACGCCACGGTCGCGATGTCGATCTCGCCGACCGCCCGCAGGTCCACCACGTGGTCGCTCACGCTCATCGCCACGTGGAACCGGTCACCGCTGCTTCCCATGTCCCCGAACCTATCCCCCACCCCCGACAGTTCCGGCCCGCCCGCGGCGGGGTTCCGGGTAGGTCCCGGGTGGGACCCTGAGCGGTCTCCGGGTCATCCCGCAGGCCGCCCGCCGGAGGCGAACCCGGCGCCGGGACACGCCGCCGGGTACTCCCGGCGGGGGCATCGGCGGGGAAGAATGGCCGGATGGTCGTCCCCCGCCCGCGAGCGCCCCTGCTGATCCGGCCGGTCCGCGAACCGGCCACCGTGCCACCGCCGCTGGACGGGCCGTGGGCCCCCGGCGACGTCCGGCTGGACCGGGCCGACCTGCTGCCGCTGCCCGACGGCGCGCACGGTCCGGAGGACGTGCTCGTCGACCCGGACGGCCGGGTGGTCAGCGGCGACGAGGACGGCCGGCTCTGGTGGTGGCCGGCGGACGCCCCCGCCGGCACCCGCCCCACGCTGCTCGCCGAGACCGGCGGCCGGCCGCTCGGCATCGAACTGGACCCGGTCGACGGCGGGCTGGTGGTCTGCGACGCGTACCGGGGGCTGCTGCGGGTCACGCCGGACGGGGCGGTGCACGAGCTGACCGGCACGGGGCCGCCGGTGCACCTGGCCGACAACGCCGCGGTGGCCCGGGACGGCACGATCTACTTCACCGACTCCTCGGACCGGTTCCCGCTCTCGCACTGGAAGCGGGACCTGCTGGAGCACCGGCCCAACGGCCGGGTGCTGGCGTACGACCGGCGGACCGGGCGCACCGAGGTGGTGGCGAGCGGGCTCTACTTCCCCAACGGGGTGGCGCTCACCCCCGACGAGTCCGGCCTCATGCTGGTCGAGACGGCCACCCACCGGCTGCTCCGGGTGGACCTGCCCGACGGCCGCGCCACCGTGCTGGCCGACCTGCCGGCCTACCCGGACAACGTCTCGGCGGTGGGCGACGGCACCTACTGGATCGCGCTGCCCAGCCCTCGGCTGCCGATCATGGAGAAGCTGCTGCCGCATCCCCGGGTGCGCCAGCTCGTCGCGCTGCTGCCGGGTGCCGTGCAGCCGCAGCCCCGCCGCTACGGGCTGGTCGCGCTGGTGGACGGGACCGGGCGGGTGCTGCGCACGCTGCACGGCCCGAGCGGGGCGTACCCGATGGTCACCGGCGTGCGGCAGCACGGCCGGCGCCTCTGGCTGGGCAGCCTGACCGCGACGGGCGTGGCCCGGGTCGACCTGGACTGAGCCGACGCGGGGCCGGCCCGCGTCGTTCGCGGGCCGGCCCCGGCCGTTCCTCCCCCCGTGGTCAGCCGCCGGTGTTGCTCTTCGACGGGGCCGGGGCGGGCGCCGATCCGCCGGCCACCGCGCCCGGGTGCGGCGTGGCGCTGTGCGTGGGCTTCAGCCCCGCCGGCACGGGCAGCGCGCTGCCCTTGACGAACTCGTCCCAGCCGACGTTCCACGCCGTGAAGCCGTTGCCCTGGTCCAGCTTCACCTCGGTGCCCTTGACGGTCACCAGGTCACCGACCTGGGTGACGCCCATCAGCCAGTCCGCGGCGGCGGCGGAGACGTTGGTGCAGCCGTGTGAGGTGTTGGTGAAGCCCTGCTCCCCCTCCGACCACGGGGCGGAGTGGATGAACTCGCCACCCCAGGTGAGCCGCTGGGCGTCATCGACCTCGACCACGTAGGGATCGGCCGAACCCCGGGTGTCGAAGATGGTGTGGTCGAACTTCTCCATGATCACCATCTTGCCGCTGGAGGTGGGCGTGCTCGACTTGCCGAGGCTCACCGGCACCTTGCGGAGCAGCTTGCCCTCCCGGAAGACGGACATCTGCTTGGTGGCGTTGTCGATCTCGAGCGAGACCTGCCGGCCGACCTTGGCGGTCGCGCCGTGGTCGGCGTCGCCGATGGCTTCCTTGCCGATCGGCAGCCCCTCCAGGGCGCTCCTGACGCTGATCTTCGTGCCGGGCTTCCAGAAGTCGGGCGCCCGGTATTCGACCTGCTTGCCGTCCGCCATCCAGGACCAGGTGCCGGGCTGCGGCGGGTCGGTCTTCACGAACAACCGGCGCTGCACGTCCGCTCTGGCCTCTTTCGGAATGGGCGGATCGAATGCGACCACCACCGGCATCGCGGTCCCGTATGTCTGTTTGCCGGTGAAATAAAGTTCGCTGGTGATGGTCGGCTTGGTCGATTTCGCCATCGTGGTGAACGTCGTCTTCTGCGTGGTCGTCCGCCCGGAATCGCCGGTCGCGGTCACCTCCGCGGTGTACGTCCGCGAATTCTCCAGCGGCCGGTCCGGCACCCAGCCCGAGCCGTCCTCGCGCGGCTGCGCCGGCACCGGTCGACCCTTGTCGTCGGTGAGCTTCACCGCGGTGACCTTCCCGCCGCTGACCGTGGTTCCGACCTCGGCGCTGACCGGCACGCCCTTCGTCCGGTCCGCCGGGCTGACCGTCACCGACGGCACCGCGGCCGCCTTGCCGTGGCCGGGCTTCACGGCCTCCCGCTGGCCGGCGGTGCACCCGCCCACCACCAGCGGCGCGGCTGCGATGGTTGCCGCGAATAGCGTCAATCGCCGCCTCACGTCCATATTCCGCACCCCATTTCCAATCCCCCTTGGCTCACATTCTGTACGGCCGTCGGGACGCCGTGGCATATTCGGCGGAATTGCCAGCAGCGGCTGACTCCGATTTCGGCGCGGGCGTACGGAAATGGGAATTGGCGACGTCGACGGGTGGGGCGTCACGGCCGTGACCGGTTGCGACGGACGAACCGCGACGACCGGTTCACCCCCGGTCGTCGTCCCCGTGGTTGCGTTCCCAGCGGCCGCCCACGGGGGGCGTGTCCAACCGGATGGACTCCCCCGCGTTCCCGGCCAGGTCGTTGTCCTCGACCCGGCAACCGACGCAGCGGCCCTCCGCGGTGACCCAGAGCCCGTGCGTCTGGGTGGTCGGCTCGTGGCTGTCCCAGACCCGGTTGCCCCGGATGGTGGCCGAGTCCATCGCCGCGTTGACGGTGATGCCGGCCCGGGTCGCCGGCGACCCCGGTAGCTCGTACGGGCTGCCGGGGTTCGGGGTGTCCCCGCTCCAGCCCGTGAAGGCGCCCGGCCGGACCGGGGCCAGGTGCAGTTCGTTCTCGTCGTTCGCGGCGACCACCGCGACCCGCTCGCCCACCCGGATGGTCTTGCCCCGGTGCGCGTCGCCCCGCCAGCTCGCCCGGCGGTCGATCACCGACCGCTCGCTGTACCGGACCGTGTCCCCGCGGTTCCGGTCGCCGGGCCCGCACTGCCGGCCGTTCGCCCGGATCCGGTTGCCGACGACGAACGCGTCCCGGACCGGCCGGTCGAAGCGGACGGCGTCAAGACTGTTGCCGTAGAAGTCGTTGCTCTCGACGACGATCTCCCGGGCGCACTCGTGCCCCGCCTCGCCCAGGCTGCGCTGGTGATAGCCGTACCGGCCATTCCCGCTGATCCGGTTGCCCCGCACCGTGTACGGCCCGGGTGTGTTGCCGATGCTGATCCCGTCGCGCAGGTTCGCGTCGATCACGCAGTCGACGAGCAGGCCGCCCCGACCCGCCGTGCCGGTGGTGCCCTTGGCCGAGACCTGGAAGCCCGCGTCGAGGTTGCCGACAAGCGTGCACGCCGACACGACGAGGCCGTTGGCGCCCCAGTCGGCGATGCCGAAGCGGTTGCCCTCGGCGTGGCAGCCGACCACCCGGATGCCGCGCGGGCGCAGCCCGCCCTCGAACTGCAGCTCGAAGAAGATCCCGCTGGTGGCGTTGCCGACGGCCGAGCAGTTCACCACGTTGACCCGCTCGACGCTGCCCCAGCCGCCGATCCCGATGCCGATCCCCGCGCCGCCCATCTCGGTGCCGTTGTCCATCCGCCCGCACCCGGCCACCAGCACCCCGTCGATCATGCAGTCCTGGAGGAAGTCGCAGCCCAGGCCGGTCGCCGCGGTGTGGTGGATGTAGAGGTTGCGGAACACGCCCCGGACCACGTACTGGAGGCCCAGCCCCTTGGCGAGCGGGTTGTACTCGGCCATCGCCACCCCGGACCCGTCGATCTCGAAGTCGGCGAAGGTGCAGTACGCGAGGTGCCGCTCCCGGCTCGCGCCGTGCTGCTCGGCGGTGTGGAACGCCAGCGGGGTCGGGTCGGCCCGGTTGCCCGGGTTGCCGAGCACGAAGCGGGTGGCGCCGGGACCCGCGCCGACCAGCGAGACGCCGGTCCGCCAGACGGTGCCGGCGTCCCGGATCGAGTAGACCCCGGGCGGGCAGTAGATCACCCGTGCTCGACCGTCGGCGGCGTACGCGTCGCCCAGCAGGTCCACCAGCGCGGCGAGGGCCGGCTGGTCGTTTGTCGTACCGTCCCCGGTCAGCCCGTGCTCCCGCGCGTCGCTCATCAGCGGCGCGCCGGCGACCGGATGCGGGCGCACCCCACCGGCCGAGGGCATGTGCGGATTCGTCATCCGTCCCTCCCCGTCGGCGACCGGGCTCGTCTTCCCGGTGCGGCGGCGGAGAAACAGGGGTGCGGCCCCGGCCGCCAGGGCGGCCGGGGCCCACGGCTCAGACGTTCGCCACCAGCAGGGCGGGCTGCTCGACGCAGTCCGCCACGTGCCGCAGGAAGCCGCCGGCCACGCCACCGTCGCAGACCCGGTGGTCGAAGGTGAGGCTGAGCTGCGTCACCTTGCGCACGGCGAGCTGCCCGTCAACCACCCAGGGCTTGTCCACGATCCGGCCGACGCCGAGCAGCGCCGCCTCGGGGTGGTTGATGATCGGGGTGGAGCCGTCCACCCCGAACACCCCGTAGTTGTTGAGGGTGAAGGTGCCGCCGGTCAGCCGCGCCGGGGGCAGGGTGCCGGCGCGGGCGGCCGCCGTGGTCTCGGCGAGCGCGGCGGCCAGCTCCCGGGTGGTCAGCCGCTGGGCGTCGCGCAGCACCGGGACGACCAGGCCCCGGTCGGTCTGCGCGGCGATGCCCAGGTGCACCCCGGCCGACTGGACGATCCGCTGCCCCTCGGTGTCGACGTGGGCGTTGAGCTGCGGGTACCTCCGCAGGCCGCTCAGGCAGATCCGGGCCAGCAGGGCCAGGATGCTGACCGGCGCGTCCGGGCTGGCGGCGTTGATCGCGGCCCGGGTAGCCAGCAGCCCGGTGGCGTCCACGTCCACCCAGATCGTCACCTCGGGGATCTCCCGCCGGCTGCGGGAGAGCTTGTCGGCGATGGCCTTGCGGATGCCGGTGAGCGGGATGACCACGTCGCCGTCCGCGGCCGGGGCCAGCCCGACGTGCGCGGCCGGGCCGTCCGGCACGGCGGCGAGCTTCGCCGCCGGCGCGGCCGCCGCGGCCTCCACGTCGGCGCGGCGGATAACCCCGCCCGGCCCGGTGCCGTGCAGGGCCGCCAGGTCGAGGCCGCGTTCCCGGGCCAGCCGCCGGACGATCGGCGAGATGACCAGCGGAGCCGTCCGGGGCCCGCCGTCCGCTCCGGTGGCCGGCGTCGCCGTCCCGGTCGGCGCGGCGTCCGCCCCACCGGCGGCGGGGATCGGGTCCGCCGTCGCGGCCCCACCACCGGCCTCGGGCTCCGGGGCGAGGGCCAGCCGGGGCCGGCGGCGCCGCCGGCCCGAGCCGCCGTGGCCGGTGCCGTACCCGATCAGGACGTTGCCGGAGCCAGCCCGCTCCTCCTCGCGGTAGGTGGCGTGCGGGTCGTCGCCGCCGTCGCCGTCCAGGGGCGCGATGGTGATCAGCGGCTGGCCGACCGGGCGGACCTCACCCGCCGCGCCGTGCAGGGCGACGACCCGGCCCGCGTACGGGCAGGGGACGTCGACCACGGCCTTGGCCGTCTCCACCTCCACGACGGTCTGGTCCACGGTGACCACGTCGCCGACGGCGACCCGCCACTCGACGATCTCCGCCTCGCTCAACCCCTCGCCCAGGTCGGGCAGGAGGAAGTCCCGGGTCCCGGTCGCGGTGGTCATGCCGTGCCGGCCGGGCATGCCCTCACGGCCCTCGCTCCGCTCGGTGCGTTCGCTCATGCCGTGCCGGCCGGGCATGCCCTCACGGCCCTCGCTCCGCTCGGTGCGTTCGCTCATGCCGCCACCCACCGCTCGTCCGGCTGGTCGTCCCACTGGAGCCGGGCCACGGTGTCCAGCACCCGGTCCACCGAGGGCAGGTGGGTGTGCTCCAGCATCGGCGCCGGGTACGGGATGTCCAGACCGGACACCCGCAGGACCGGGGCGTGCAGGGCGTGGAAGCAGCGCTCCTGCACCCGGGCGGCGATCTCCGCGCCGACCCCGGCGAAGCCCTGCGCCTCCTGAATCACCACGCAACGGCCGGTCTTCCGCACCGAGGCGGTGACGGTGGCGTCGTCGAACGGCACGATGGTGCGCACGTCGACCACCTCCAGGTCCCAGCCCTCCTCGCGGGCGGCCTCGGCGGCCTCCAGCGCGACCGGCACCGCCGGCCCGTACGCGACGAGGGTGGCGTCGGTGCCGGCGCGGCGCACGACGGCCTTCCCGAACGGCGCGGTCCGGGCCGGCAGGTCCGCCTCGGCGCTGGAGAAGTAGAGCTTCTTCGGCTCCATGAACACGACCGGGTCCGGGTCGTCGATCGCCTCGCGCAGCAGCGAGTACGCGTCCTCCACGGTGGCCGGCGTGACCACCTTGAGGCCCGGGGTGTGCGCGTAGTACGCCTCGGAGGAGTCGCAGTGGTGCTCCACGCCGCCGATGCCGCCGGCGTACGGCACCCGGATGACGATCGGCACGCTGAGCGCGCCCCGGGTCCGGTTGCGCAGCTTCGCCACGTGCGAGGCGATCTGCTCGAACGCCGGGTACGCGAACGCGTCGAACTGCATCTCGACCACCGGGCGCAGCCCGGACATGGCCAGGCCGACGGCGAAGCCGACGATGCCGGCCTCGGCGAGCGGGGTGTCGAAGCAGCGCTTGTCGCCGAACCGGGCCTGGAGCCCGTCGGTGATCCGGAAGACGCCGCCGAGCTGGCCGACGTCCTCGCCGAAGACGACCACCCGCTCGTCGTCAAGCATCGCGTCGGCGAGCGCGGCGTTGAGCGCCTTCGCCATGGTCATGGTGGCCATCAGGCGTCCCCCTCCTCGGCGCGGGTCGCGGCCAGCTCGGCCCGGACCTGTTCGCGCTGCTCGACCAGTTGCGGGGTCGGCTCGGCGTAGACGTGGTCGAAGAGGCTCAGCGGGTCGACCTCGGGCTGGGCGTTCATCCGGTCGCGCAGCGCGGCGGCGTACGCCTCGGCCTCCTCGGCGATCGCCGCGACCGCGGCGTCGTCCAGCACGCCCCGGTTCCGCAGGTACGCCTCCAGCCGGGCGATCGGGTCGCGGTCCCGCCACGCCTCGACCTCCTCGGCGTCCCGGTAGCGGGTCTGGTCGTCGGCGTTGGTGTGCGGCTCCATCCGGTACGTGTGCGCCTCGACCAGGTACGGGCCCTTGCCGGCGCGGGCGTGCGCGACGGCGCGGTTCAGCACGGCGAGCACGGCCACCGGGTCGTTGCCGTCGACCTGCTCGCTGGGCACGCCGTAGCCGACGCCCTTGTAGGCCAGGCTCGGCGCGGCGGTCTGCCGGGACAGCGGCACGCTGATCGCGTACTTGTTGTTCTGCACGAAGTAGACGACCGGGGCCTTGAACACGGCAGCGAAGTTGACGCCCTCGTGGAAGTCGCCCTCGCTGGTGGCGCCGTCGCCGATGAAGGCCAGCGCCACGGTGTCCCGCCCCTGGTACGACTCGCCGTAGGCCAGCCCGGCCGCGTGCACGCACTGGGTGGCGAGCGGGGTGCACTGCGGCGCGGTGTGCACGACCGTCGGGTCGTACCCGCAGTGCCAGTCGCCGCGGAGCAGGGTGAGCACCTCGACGGGGTCGATGCCGCGCGCGGTCAGCGCCATCGACTCGCGGTAGGTGGGGAACACCCAGTCGGTGTCGCGCAGCGCCAGCACCCCGCCGACCTGGCAGGCCTCCTGGCCGCGCGAGGACGGGTAGACGGCGAGCCGCCCCTGCTTGGTCAGCGCGGTGGCCTGGACGTCGAAGCGACGGCCGACGACCATCCGGCGGTACATCTCGCGCAGCGCCTCGACCGGCGGCTCCGGGTAGTCGTCGCGGGCCGGCAGTGGGGTGCCGTCCGGGTTCAGCAGCCGGACCGGCTCGGTCTTCGGCAGCAGACCCTCGGACGGGTCGGGAGCGGCCGGGGTGGCCGGCCGGCGGGTGCGCGGGGATGCCCTGCGGACCGCCTGGGGTGTGGTCGTCACGGCGGGGACCTCCTGGACGTGTGGTGGCCCTATGCTTCCGCTGTCGGATGATTGACTCAACATCCGGCGTGAACGCGGGACGAATGGCATGGAAGGGCGGGCTCCATGAGCCAGGAGACCGGAACCGCACCGGGCACGACGGGCGGAACGGGACGTTCGGCCGGGCCGCTCGACGAGGTCGACCGGCGGATCCTGCGCGAACTGACCGAGGACGCCCGCCTCTCCATCCGTACGCTGGCCGAACGCGTGCACGTCTCGCGCACCAACGCGTACGCCCGGGTGGAGCGGCTGCTGCGCGACGGGGTGATCACCGGGTTCCGGGCCCAGGTGGCGCCCGAGCCGGCCGGGCTGGGCACCTCGGCGTACATCGCGCTGACCATCGAGCAGAACACCTGGCGGGAGGTCTCCGCCGAGCTCGCCCGGGTGCGCTACATCGAGCACGCCGCGCTGCTCAGCGGTGAACACGACGTCCTCGCCCTGGTCCGCGCGCCGGACAACGCCACGCTGCGGGACGTGGTGCTGGACCGGGTGCAGAGCATCGCCGGGGTGCTGTCGACCCGGACCTGGCTGGTCTTCGAGGAGTTCGACGGGACGCTGAGCCCCTGGCAGTGAGCCCTACCGCTCGGGCGGGGCCTCGATCCCCTCGCGGTCGGCCAACTCCAGCAGCGGCTCCAGGGAGAACCGGCGCTCGTCCAGGCCGGCGTGCGGGTCGCCCCGCTCGGCGAACCGGGCCGGCATGCTCACCACGTCGAAGTCCTCCGGCCGCGCGTCGTCCAGCTCCGCCCAGTCCAGGGGCGCGGAGACCAGCGCCCGCGGGGTGGGCCGGATCGAGTACGCCGAGGTCACGGTGTGGTCGCGGGCCATCTGGTTGTAGTCGACGAAGACCGGCCGGTCCCGCTGCTCCCGCCACCAGGTGGTGGTCACCAGGTCGGGCAGCCGGCGCTCCATCTCCCGGCCGAGGGCCAGCACCGCGCGCCGGCAGTCGCCGAAGCTCCACCGCGGCTCGATCGACAGGTAGACGTGGATGCCCCGCCCCCCGGTGGTCTTCGGGTATCCCACCAGGCCCAGCTCGCCGAGGAACGCGCGCACCTCGCGGGCGACCGGGACCACCTGGGCGAAGTCCACCCCGGGCATCGGGTCCAGGTCGATGCGGAGCTGGTCCGGCCGCTCCACGTCGCCCGCCGAGACCGGCCACGGGTGGAAGCGCAGGGTGCCCAGGTTGGCCGCCCAGATCACCACGGCCAGCTCACTCGGGGCCACCTCGTCGGCGGTCCGGCCGCTGGGGAAGGTGATGTGCGCGGTCCGCACCCACTCGGGCGCGCCCGCCGGCAACCGCTTCTGGTAGAACGCGTCGCCCTTGTTGGTCTGCCGGGTGGCGATCTTCGCGCCCTCGAACACGCCGCGCGGCCAGCGCTCCAGCATGGTCGGTCGGTCGCGCAGCGCGCGCAGGATGCCGTCGCCGACAGCGAGGAAGTAGCGGACCACGTCCAGCTTGGTCAGTCCGCGCTCCGGGAAGTAGGGCTTGTCGGGGCTGGAGACGCGGACCAGCCGCTCCCCCACCCGGATCTCCTCCGCCGCCGTGGTCGCCACGCCTCACACCGTAGCCGCCGGGGCCGGTCGCGGGGACCGGCTCACCGGGACTCCGCCGTCACCAGCAGCCGGATCTGGGCGTCCACCCAGGCGCGTACCGCCGCGTCGCCCGGGTCGGCGCCGAGCGCGCCGGCCAGGTCGGTCAGGGCCGCGCCGCAGCGGTCCAGGCCCACCCGGGCCAGCCCGGCGCCGGCCTCGCGCAGCCGGTCGCGGAAGCCGCCCGGCAGCTGCCGCAGGCCGGTGTGCGCGGCCTGGGCGAGCAGCGCCGACCCCGCCCGCAGCGCGCCCGCCACCGGGTCCGGCGGGTCGGCCACCGCTCCGGTCAGCTCGCCGTCGCCGGCGCCGGCCGTCAGATCGGGTACGACCACCGTGTCGGCGACCACCGCCAGCGCCTCGACGACCAGGCCGCCCGCGCCGCGCCGCACGGTGCCGCTGACGTACCGGGGCGCGCCGTGCGCGCCGCCGAGCGCCGCCGCCAGGGCGTCCAACGCGCCGGGGGCGACCGCGCGGTGCACCGCCGAGACGGTCGCCACCCCGCCGGCCGCCCCGGTCACCGTCGCCTCCAGCCGCTGCTCACCGGCGGCGTAGCCGATCGAACGCACCTCGCCCAACGCGAGCACCCGCACCGACTCGGCGGCGGTGCGCGGCCGCAGCAGCCGGGGCGGCCGTTCGGCCAGGGTCGCGGCGAGCGCGTCCAGGTCCCGGGCCAGCAGGGCGGGCGGCAGGTCCGCCCACGATCCGGCGCCCGGGGTGACGGCGGTGCGGGCGAGCCGGCCGGCGGAGAACCGCAGCCGGTGCGCGGCGCTGCGCACCGCGGACTCGGAGACGACGTTGCCGGCGGCCAGCGCGCCGAGCGTGCTGCCGGCCACCCGCCGCCCGGCCAGGGTGTGCCCGGTGAGCTGGTCCCCCTCGGCGGCGGTGAACTCGCGGCGCAGCACCAGCACACCGGCGGCCGCGGGGTGGGCGAGGACGACGTCGACGGCGACCTCGCCGGCCGTCCCGCGGACCCGGGCGCCGAGGCCGGTGAGCCGCAGCCGGCGCAGCGGGGTCTCCGCCGGCTCGTCGGTGCCCAGCACCCGCTGCGCCGGGGTGGCGCCCCCGTTGACCACCGCCCGCCGCCGCGCGGGCAGCTCGGCCAGCACCTCGGCCAGGGTCTCCGGCCGGTAGCGGGCGCCGCGCGCGGCGTACGCGTCGAGCTGGCCGGCCAGCTCGTCGAGGGCGAGCAGCGGCCAGCGCAGCCCGGCGGCGTCGAGGTCCCGCCGGACGGCCGCCAGCCGGGCGGCCGCGCCGGCCCCGGTGTGCACCGCACCGGCCAGCAGCACCTCCCCGGCCAGGGTGACCGCGGCGTCCAGCGCCGGACGGTCCACCACGGACACCGTGCCGCCGACCCGCACCTGGGCCTCCCGGCGGTCCGGCTGCTCCCGGTCGGCCGCCCGGCACGCCCACACCGCCAGGGCCACCGCCTCGCCGTCGCCGCCCGCGGCGTCGCTGCGGGCGTACCCGATCTGGCGGGGCACCAGGAAGCGGACCGTGCCGGTGGGCAGCTCGACCTGCGGCACCGGGTCCTCGGGGCCGGGCCGGCGGACCACCGCCGTGTAGCCGGCCCGCCGCCGCCGCTCGGCCGCGGCGAGCGCGGGCGCGCCGACCGCCGCCGCGAGCTCCTCGTCGGTCACGTCCCCCGGCGACCAGCGCCACGGCTCGGTCCCGCCGACGGCCGACGGGCCGTGTCCCGCACCGCCCGGGCCGGCGGTGTCCCGCTCGGCCCCGTCGCCCCCGGCCGGACCGCCGCCCCCGGCCGGACCGCCGCCCCGGCCGGGACCGTCGTCGGTCGGGCCGCCGGCCGGCGGGGGAAGCCGCGGGGCCGGTGCCGGGCCGGTCGCCTGCTGCCGCTGGTAGGTCAGCACGAGCGCCAGCAGGTGGCGGCAGACGCCGGGCGCCGCGCAGGAACAGACCCCGGTGGCCAGCGCGCCGCCGGCCGGCAGGGTGCTGGTCACCCCGTCGGGATGCGTGGCGTGCACGGCGCCGTCGTCGTCGACGGCGAGCGTGGGCGCCTCGCCACCCTCGACCGCCTTGACGGCCCGCTTCACCAGGCCACGGTTGCTGAGCGCGGCGAGCACCTCCGGGGTGAGCGCCAGCAGGTCGGTACGGATCATGCCTCGCTCCTAACGGCCCACGTGCTCGGCCACGAACGCGGCCAGCTCACCCGGGGTCATCGCGCCGACGGCCGCGCCCACGTCGGCCAGCTTCTGCGCGGTGACCCGGTCGAACGCCGGGTTGGCCTCCTCGTCGAGCGCGGCCAGCCCGAGCACGTGGGTGCCCTGCTCGACGAGCTGCTTCACGGCGCGCACCAGGTGCGCCACGCTGCCGCCCTCGTAGAAGTCGGTGACCAGCACGACGATGGTGCGGCGCGGGTTCTCCACCAGCTGCGCCCCGTAGGTCACCGCCCGGGCGATGTCGGTGCCGCCGCCGAGCTGCACCTTCATGAGCAGCTCCACGGGGTCGTCCACGTCGCTGGTGAGGTCGACGACCTCGGTGTCGAAGGCCACCAGGTGGGTCCGGACGCCGGGCAGCCCCCACAGGCAGGCGGCGGTGACCGCGGCGTGGATCACCGAGCCGACCATCGAGCCGGACTGGTCTACCAGCAGGATCACCTGCCAGCGGTCCAGGTGCCGGCGGGTCCGGGAGAAGAAGTGCGGGGTACGCACGTGCAGCCGCCGCTGGTCGGGACGCCAGTGGGCCAGGTTGGCGCGGATGGTGCGCCGGACGTCGAAGTTGCGGGCCTGCCGGAACCGGCTGGGTCGCCGCGCCCGCGCGCCGGAGAACGACTGCCGCACCTCGCTGGCCATCCGCTCGACGAGCTGGCGTACCACCGCCTCGACCAGTCGCCGAGCCAGCCGCAGCACCTCCGGGTCCATGAGGTGCTTGGTGCGCAGCACGGCGCGCAGCAGCGAAGGGTTGGGCTCCACCCGGGCCAGCACCTGCGGGTCGGTCACCACGTCGTGGATCTCGTACCGTTCGACGGCGTCCCGTTCCAGCCGTTCCACCGTCTCCTTCGGGAACAGCCGGGTGATGCCGTCCAGCCAGTCCACCGTGGTCAGCGCCGACGGGCCGGAACCACCCCGGCGCACGTCGCGCCGGTCCAGGTCCTCGTCGCGCCCGTACAGCCAGTCCAGCGCGGCGTCCCGGCCCGCCGCCTCCCCGGACAGGCCGCCCAGGGGGTCCTGCGCCGCGTCGCCGAGCACCAGCCGCCAGCGTTCCAGCATCGGGTCGGTCACGCCGTCTCCCCTTCCCCCAGCCCTTCGCGGGCGAGCACCGCGTCGACCCGCGCGTCCAGCGCGCGGGCGGCGGCCACGAGCACCGGGTCGACGTCCAGCCGCAACAGGTCGCGGGGCGGCCCGTCGGCGCCGCGCCGGGCCAGCACGTGCCGGGCCACCGCCTCCCGCTCGCGCGGCGGGAACCAGCCGAACGCCTGCCGCAGCGCGGGCAGGGCGACCAGGAAGTCGTGCGCGTCCATCGCCGCGAGCAGACCGTCGAGGACGCCGAGGAGCGCCGCGTCACCGGCGACCACCTCCTCCCGGGCCAGGGCGAACAGGCCGGAGAGCCAGTCGCCGAGGGTGCCGGGGGCGGCCACCGCCCGTACCGCCCGGCCGGGGTCCGCGGCGGCGCCGAGGGACCAGCGCAGACCGAGGGCCGCGCCGCGCAGGTCCGGCGGGGCGGCCGGGTCGGCGGCGACCCGCCCGGCCACCGCCAGCGCGGCCTCCCCGTCGAGGCCCAACGCGGGGCCCGCATACCGGAGGGCGTCGCGGACCGCCACCAGGGCGGCCAGCCGGGCCCGGTCGGCGGGGGCCGTGGCGGCACGTACGCCCTCGACGAGCCAGAGCGCCCGGCGGACGGCAGCCGCGATCAACGCGCCGAGCGGGGCCGCGCCCGCGCTGCCGAGCAGCCGGTCGTGCCGCCACAGGCCGAGCGCGACGGCCAGGGCCCGGCCCAGCGCCCCCAGGTCGGTGACCGTGCCGGTGGCCCGGGCGATCGCGTCGAGCGCCCGGGCCGAGTGCTCCCGGAGCCCGGCCAGGGCGGTGTCGAAGAGCAGCGTGGCCAGGCCGTCCACGTCGCCGCCGAGCAGCACGACGCGCTCCTCGACCAGGGCGGTCACCGCGTCGAGGACGGTCGGGCCGTATCCGCCGGCCTCGATCATCCGGGCCAGCCGGTCCGGAGCCGGGCTGGGCGCCCACCGCTCGGTGAGCACCGCGTCGGCGCCCACCCGGGGGCCGCTGTCCCGCCGGTGACCGGGCACGTCCAGCAGCCGGAGGCGGTGCAGCAGGCGGCTGCGCGCCAGGTCGGCGGGGACGGTCAGGTCCAGCTCGACCACGTCGGCGGGGCCGACCCGGTGCCGGTCCAGCTCGGCGTCGACGTCGTGCACCAGCGGCGGCAGCGGCGTGTCCGGGTGCAGCCGGCCGACCCGGTCGCCGCTGAGCGCGGCCACCATCTCCACCACGGCCGGGTGGGTGCCCGCGGCCAGCCGGCCGCGCGACGCCCACGGCAGCGGTTGGTCGAGGGCGTCGCCGACCAGGGCGGACACCAGCCCGTCGAGCACGTCGACCCGGCCCGGGTGGGCGTGGCCCCGCAGCCGGGCCAGCCCACCGGCCATGGTCCGGGCGGCGATCAGGTCGGCGGTGGAGACCGGCTGCCGGCGGGCCCGCAGCCGGGCCGCCACCGACTCCGTCAGGGCCTCCGCGGCCCGCTGCGGGCCGTCCTCCCAGACCCGCTGGTAGTAGCCCGGTGAGGGCATCCCGGACTGGTAGCCGTCGAAGGCGTCCAGCCGCTTGAACGAGTACGGCACCAGATAGCTGCCGGCCACCGCGTCGGGCTCCGGCTCCGGCACCGCCGGCCAGCCCTCGTCCTCGCCTCCGGCGGCCACCAGGCGCATCAGCGCCGGGCGGTGGAACCCGCCGGTGACCACCAGCACCGGCCGGCCACCGGCGCGGGCACGGGCCGCCCGCACCCAGCGGGCCATGTACGCCTCCCGGGCCGTGTCGTCCTCGCCCGCCGCCGACTCGCCGCGCAGCAGGTCGAAGTACGCGGCCAGCCGCTCGGCGAGCCCGTCGTCGGGGCCGATCTCGAACAGGTGGTCCCAGAGCGCGTCCACGTTGTCCACCGCCAGCGTGGCGCAGAGCCGGCGCACCGCCTCGGCGTAGCGCTGGTCGGCGTCGGCGTACCGGTTGGCGCGGTGGGCGAACGCGGGGTGCCAGGCGGGCAGGTCGATGAAGCGGACCTCCGCCCCGGCGGCCCGCCCGGCGGTCAACGCCACCCACTCCGGCGAGTACGCGCAGAAGGGGCTCCACGAGGCGTGCCGCCGGCCGGCGTCCCGGTACGCGGTGAACACCGCGATCGGCAGCTCGTGGTCGAGCAGCAGCTCGTCCAGCCGCCCGTTGAGGTCGGCCGGCCCCTCCACCAGCACGTACGCCGGGCGCAGCGCGCTGACGGTGGCCGCCACGAGCCGGGCGCAGGCCGGGCTGTGGTGACGGACCCCGAGGAAGGTGACGCCGTCCGGCGCGTCGCCCGCCATCAGCCGGGCAGCAGGTGCCGGGCGTCGTGCAACGCCTGCCACTGCCCGCCCGAGCGCCGGGACACCTGCTGCTCCAGGTAGCGGCGCAACCGGGCCAGGTCCTCCGCGTCGTCCTTGGCGGCGGTGCCGGCCAGGCAGGCCACCACGTCGGCGGCGTCGCCGGCCTCGCCGCGCAGGAACCAGCCGCGCAGCCCGACGGCGTGCGCCACCGAGACGGCCTCCGCCGTGCTCATCACCGACGACAGGCGCTCCATCGCGTCGCCCCGCTCGGTGAGCCCGGTGCGCAGCTCGCGGAACGTCGTGACCAGCACCTCCAGCACGTCGCGGCGCGGCGGCATGGTCACCCCGGAGCGGCGCAGCAGCTCACCGGCCTCCGCCTCGACCAGCTCCAGCTCGGTGGCCAGGTCGGGGATCGGGAAGACCGTCTCGAAGTTGAAGCGCCGCTTCAGCGCGGCGCTCATCTCGTTGACGCCCCGGTCCCGGGTGTTCGCGGTGGCGATCACGTTGAACCCCTCGCGGGCGAACACCATCGCGTCGCTGCCCGGCAGCTCCGGGACGGCGAGCACCCGGTCCGACAGCGGGGAGAGCAGGCAGTCCTGCACCTCCAGGGGGCAGCGGGTGATCTCCTCGAAGCGGACCACCCGGCCCTGCGCCATGCCGCGCAGCAGCGGCGCCGGCACCAGCGCCCGCGGCGACGGGCCGTCGGCCACCAGCAGGGCGTAGTTCCAGGAGTAGCGGATCTGGTCCTCGGTGGTGGCGGCGCCGCCCTGGATGGTGAGCGTGGAGTCGCCGCTGATCGCGGCGGCCAGCAGCTCGGACAGCAGCGACTTCGCGGTGCCCGGCTCGCCGACCAGCATGAGCCCGCGGCTGGTGGCCAGCGCCACCAGGGCCCGGTCGATAAGCGACGGGTCGCCGACGAACTTGCGCCGGATCCCGGCGGCGGGATCACCGAGGATGAACCGGCGGGCGGCCCGCAGGCTGAGCGCCCAGCCCGGCGGCCGGGGATCGCCGTCGTCGGCGGCCAGCTTCGCCAGCTCGTCGGCGTACCGCACCTCGGCCGGGGGCCGCTGGGCCCGCTCGCCGGTGGGGTCGAGCGCGGTCACCGGGTCACCTCCGCCAGGTCGCGCAGCACCTCGGAGGCGGTGACGTCGTCCAGGTCGCCGAAGCGGACCTTGCCGTCGCGGCCGTACCAGTCGCCCTCGGGGCGGTCGTTGACCCAGATCGCGTTGAGCTTCTGGTCGGGGAACATGTCCACCACGCCGACGGCGATGCCCGGATCGAGGTCGACCACCAGCGCGCGGCCGCCGGGCAGTTCCCGTTCCAGCCAGCCCTGCACGCCCGCGTCCTGGGGCGCGCCGCGCCGCCACCCCCGCCGTTCCAGGCTGAGCAGCCGGCCGGCCGGCACCGCGACGCCCATGTGCCGGTGCAGCAGCCGCTCGTCCCGCTCGGCCTCGGTGAGCCGGTGCACCTCGCGGCCGAGCTGGGCGAAGGGCTGGAGGATTTCGTAGTCGGCGAAGAGCTCCGCCCAGGCCGGCACGGCGGCGCCGAGGCGCAGCGGGTGCGCGATCGCGACGACCGCGTCGTCCGGCAGCGCGTACGTCTCGTCGTCGACGTCGGCCAGGGTGCGGTCCTCGGCGACCCGGAACGCGGTGACCACCCCACCGGACGGGTCCACCGCCGCCCAGACCAGCCGCCGGACCACGTGCCAGAGCAGCGGGTGCTCCAGGAAGTAGCGGCGGAAGTCGGCGGCCGGCCAGCGCCGCCCGGCCACCATCGCCGCCTCGAACCGGCGGATCTGGTCGGCGGCGAGGGTGCGGACGTCCTTCTTCAACCCGACGAACCTCTGGTACGCGGCCGGCGCGAGCGCCTGGTCGTCCCGGACGCCCGGCTTGGGCAGGTCCTTGCGGCGGGCCCCGGCACCGTCCACCACGTACGGCTTGAGCTGCTCGTCGAAGCCGACGGTGAACCGGCGCGGGCCGTAGTCGAGGACCAGGCTGCCGTCGGCGTCGAGCCCCAGGTCGGGCACCAGGCGGTCGCCGAGCTGCTCGGAGTCCAGCCCCAGCCCGGCGGCGACCTCGGTGACCTTCTGCGCCGCCCGCTCCCGCAGCCCGCGGAACTTCACCTTCTGCGAGATGCCGTAGAGGTGCATCAGCGCCACGTCGGTGCCGATGGCGGCGAGCACCTCCAGGCCGGTGACCGCCCGGGCGTGCCCGCCCTCGCCGGGCCAGGCCCGGATCAGCGGGGCGAGCCGGCGGGCGGTGCCGTCGTCGCCGATCAGCCCGAGCGCCGTAAACGCCCAGCTCTCCTTCGACGGGGCGCCGGCCGCCTGCCACCGCTCGAAGAGCGCCCAGGCGAACTCGGCCAGCGAGAGCGGGTCGCACGCCTCGCGGGCGAGCTCCACCCCCGGGTAGGGCTCCCCCGGCTTGGAGAGGGCCAGCATCGTGCAGAGGTGGCGCAGCGCGTCGACGGGCAGCGCCGCCGAGCGGTCGCGCAGCAGCACCGGCGGCAGCAGCACCGGGTCCAGCCACTGTGGCAGGGCCGGCATCCGGGCGGGGAGCTGCTCCAGCGGGTCGGCGTCGAGCACCGCCGTCGCCGCGGCGAGGGCCTCCTCGCCGTACTCGCGGGCCGCGCCGAGGACCAGGTCCCGGTGCTCCCCGGCGACCAGGCGCAGGGCCCGCTCGGCGGCGCGCCGGCGCGGCCCGGGCTCGCCGAGCGCGGCCGGCAGCAGCGCCCGCGCGGCGACGGCCGGGTGCCGCCGGAACCAGGCCAGGGCGGTCGACCGGACCGACTTGAGCCGGTCGAACCAGTCGGCCATCAGCTCGGCGACCTCGCCGTCGGCGACCGGCAGCAGCACCTCGCCCGCGCTCTGGGGCGTCGCGCGGGCCAGGTGCAGCGCGGCCGGGACCGCGTCCAGCTCGTACCGGCCGACCAGGCGGCGCAGCCACTGGTCGGCGCACCAGCTCTCCGTCGGCCGCCACCCGGGCAGCAACGGCCGGGCCAGTTCCTCGGTGGCGCGGACGAAGAAGTGGACGCCCTCGTAGTCACCGGTCCCGGCGGCCACCCGCGCCGCGAGGACCGTCAGGTCGTCACCGCGCCAATAGCCCGCCCAGCCCGGCACGATCGCCGCCCAGCGCTCCCGCTCGCCCGGCTGCCAGGCCAGGTCGGTGCCGGAGGAGCGCGCCAGGCCGGTCACCACCGGGGGCGCGGCCCGCCGGCGTCTCACCAGCCAGGGCGGGCTGACCAGCACCGCTGGCAGCCGGTCCGGCCCCGCGACCGGGACGGCCGCGTCCTCGCCGGTCACCCCCTCGACCCGCTCCCGCTCCACGGGGTCGAGGCCGGGCAGCGCGACCTCGACCGCGGCCGGGTTGGTCAGCACGTGCCCGCGCAGCAGCGCGGCGGCCTCCCGACCGGCGGCGGTGCGCTCGCCGGCCGCCCGGGCCAGCAGGCGTAGGCCGCGCACCGGAAAGCGGCGGAGCATCTCCAGCACCCCGGCCTGCACGTACTTCCGGTCGAGGCGGGCCAGCAGCAGCGTCATCGCCTCGTCGGTGGGCAGCCCCGCCAGCAGCGACACCAGCCTCTGCTGGCCTTCGGCGGCGACGCCCTCGCCGTCGAACCACTCGGCCAGCAGCGGCGCGACCGCCGGGCCGATCGCGGCGACGCCGGTCGTCACGACGGCGGGGTCGTACATGAGCGAGTAGACGGAGAGGTGATCGACAAGGGTGGCGAACTGCTCGACTTCGTCGACCGCGCAGAGCAGCAGCTCGACCAGGAGCCAGTCGCCGGCCCGGGTCACGACGGCCACGTCCTCGGCCACCCAGTTCCGCTCGGTCGGCAACAGGAAGGAGCTGACCACCCGCGCCGGCAACAGCTCCGACCGGTACGGGGCGAGGGCGGTGCGCGCGGCGGAGTACTCCTCGTCGGTGCTGGCCGCGAGGTGGGCGCGGACCCGGCGCAGCACGTTCAGCCGGAGGTTCCGGTAGCCCCACTCGGTCTTGTCGGTGTGCGCCCGGCGCAGCCCGCCGCTGGCGGCGTGGCCCGCGCCGACGGTGACGGTGGCCTGCTCGGCCAGGGCCGTCGCGGCGCCGGCCGGGCCGAGTTCGGCGACCAGCAGGTCGGCGATCGCCTGCCCCTGCCGGTCGCGGTCCCGCCAGCCGATCACCGCGGCGGCGGCCACCACGAGCGCGGCCGCGCCCAGCGGGGTCGGCTCACCGGACAGGTATCCGCGCAGCGCAGCGCTCAGCTCCGCGTCCTCGCCGTGCCGGGCCACCGCCTCCAGCTCGGCGGCCACCGGCGCCAGCACCTTCCGCCCGGCGGCACGTGCCGTGTCGGCGCCCGGCAGCGCCGGACCGGTCGCGGCGTCCCGGCGCGGGATGAGCATCCGCCGCCAGCCGGCCGGCACCACGAACGTCTCCTCGTCCGGCAGCTCGGCGGCGGCCGGCTCGGCGGCGATCGGCTCGGCGGCGGCCGGCTCGGCGGCGATCGGCTCGGCGGCGGCCGGCTCGGCGGCGGCGGACTCGACGTACCCCTTGCGGAGCTTCTCGGCGACCAACCGGTCGGCGTGCGCGGTGGCCTCGGCGGCGGTGCCGAACTCCTTGGCCTGGGTCCGCCCCTCGGCGCCGATCCGTCCGTAGCGGACGGTCACCGTGCTGCCGTTCTGGTCCACCTCCCAGAACTTGGCCGCGTTGCCGCTGACGAAGTCGAATCTGCGCACGCCGTCTCCTTGATCACCCGCGATGTGCGGGGACCATAACCGGCCCCACCGACAGCGGGGCGGACGGCGGTCAGGTGATGAGCAGGACCCCGACGACGATCAGCGGCACCGAGACGAAGAGGAAGATGCCGACGCCGGTGAGCACCCGCCCCCCGCCGCCGTCCTCCCGCTCCGGAGCCAGGCCGAAGGTGGACCGGGCGGGCAGCATGCCGATCCGGCTCAGGGTCAGGTCACCGGTCATCCCGATCACCGCGCCGACCAGCATGAACGCCACACCCAGCCGGTGGACGAAGTCACCGCCGCTGACCGCGACCCAGATGCCCACCGCGATCCCGATCGTCACGACCGCGATCAGGAAGAGCACCAGAGCCTCCCGCAGACCCCTGATGACCGTCGCCATGCGTCGCCTCCCCGGCCACCGGGCCCACCCCGGTACGCCGGACGACATTCTGCCCGGTCGATGCCACCCCGCGCCGCCCCGACGGGTGCCGGACACGCCGGTGGCCGGGTGGGCGCACACCCACCCGGCCACTGGTCGTACGGTCAGCCGTTCTCCTTCTGGAGCCGGTCCATGAGCATCTTCTTGCCCTGGTCGGCAGCCTTGCGGTTGTTCTCCTGGATCTTGCGGAACCAGGTGGCGAGCTCGGTGTCGCCCCGGTCCTCCGCGTCGGCGATGTACGTCTCCATCTGCCAGATGTGCTTGAGTGACATCTGCACCGCGTGGATCAGGTCGTAGTTCTTGTCCTTCACCGGGCTCATCGGCTCTCGGACCATCGTCGCCACGGCACACCTCCCCTGTGTCGGCTTCCGCGTAGCCGACCGCGCTTACCCGTCCGGCCGCCGTTCACGCCCGCCGGGCTCCCCGGACCGCCGCCGACCGGACGGTTACCCGCCGGACGGCCCGGGTACCGGAGGCCGCATGGCGGAACTGGCAACCCTCTGGATCGTCCGGCACGGCGAGAGCACGGCGAACGTCGCGGCCACGGCGGCCGAGGCGTCCGGCGCCGAGTTGATCGACCTGACCCACCGGGACGCGGACGTGCCGCTGTCGACCACCGGCGAGGAGCAGGCCCGGGCGACCGGCCGGTGGCTGGCCGGCCTGCCCGAGGGGCGGCGGCCGGACGTCGCGGTGGTGTCGCCGTACCTGCGGGCGGTGCGGACCGCCGAGCTGGCCCTCGCCGGCACCGGCGTGCCGGCGAGCCGGGACGAGCGGTTGCGCGACCGGGAGCTGGGCATCCTCGACGGGCTGACCGGCCACGGCGTCCGGCAGCGCTATCCCGAGGAGGCGGCGCGCCGGGCCCGGCTCGGCAAGTTCTACTACCGCCCGCCCGGCGGTGAGTCGTGGACCGACGTGGCGCTGCGGCTGCGTGCCCTCCTCGGCGACCTGCGCCGGGACCACGCCGGTGGCCGGGTGCTGCTGTTCGGCCACGACGCGCTGGTCTTCCTGCTCCGATACCTGGTGGAGGGGCTCACCGAGGCGGAGCTGATGGCGCTCACCCGGGAGCTTGTGATCGCCAACTGCTCGGTCACCGCCTGGTCGGCCGACGCCACCGGCCGGCTGACCCCGGACGTGTTCAACGACGTGGCCCACCTGCACCGGCAGGGAGCGCGGCCGACCAGGGAGGACGAGGTCCATGCCGAGCCGGTCTGAGGTCATCACCCCCGCGCTGCTGCGGGACTGGGCGCTGCCGGTGCCGACCGGCGGCAAGGAGGCCCGCGGCACGGTGCTGGTGGTCGGCGGGTCCCGGTTCACCCCCGGCGCGGTGCTGCTCGCCGGGGTCGCCGCCCTGCGCGCCGGCGCCGGCGTGCTGCAACTGGCCGCCGCCGAGTCCACCGCCGCCGCGCTGAGCATCCAGGTGCCCGAGGCGCTTGTGGTCGGGCTGCCGGAGACGGGCGACGGCGCGGTCCAGGGTGACCCGGGCGACCTGCTCGGCGGCCTGGTCGCCGAGGCGGACGTGGTGGCGCTCGGCCCCGGGCTCAAGGACATCGACGCCACCCGGGCGCTGCTGCACGTGGTCCTCGACGCGGCCGGCCCGGACACCTCGCTGGTGCTCGACGCGTACGCCCTCGGCGCGCTCAGCCACGAGCCCGACCTGCTGGTCGGCTCGGGGCGCAGGGTGGTCCTCACCCCCAACCTCACCGAGGCGCGGCACCTGCTCGGCCGGAAGCCCGGCGACGACCTCGACGCCGACGCGGTCGAGCTGGCCCGCCGGTACGACGCCGTGGTCTCCCTCTACGGCCACATCGCCACCCCGGAGGGGCGGGCGTGGCGGGAGGAGAGCGGTGACGCCGGGCTGGGCACCTCGGGCAGCGGCGACGTCCGGGCCGGGCTGCTCGCGGGGCTGCTCTCCCGGGGCGCCGAGCCGGCGCAGGCCGCCTGCTGGGCCGCGTTCGCCCACGCGGTGAGCGGGCAACGCCTGGTCCCCCGCTACGGCCGGATCGGCTTCCTGGCCCGTGAGCTGCTCGACGAGATCCCCTACACGGTGGCCACCGTCTGACGGTTGTTGTTCATCCGTTCGGATGTGTGTAACACCACATTCGCTCCCTACGCTGGTTGACCGAAGGCAAGCAACCTGCTCGTCTTCCGCCGGCCCGCTTCCCACCAGGTAGTGGGGTCGGCCGGATCGGCCCCCTGGGAGTCTGTGTGAAGAACCTCCGTCGCAAGACACTGGCCGCCGCGTCCGCCGCGACGCTCGGCGTCGGCCTCGCCCTCACCGGCGGGCTGGCACCGGCGGCGGCCGCCGGACCGGACACCTCGTATCTGGTCCTCGCCCCGCAGGGCGCCAACACCAGCCAGGCCGCCGCCCGCGTGGCGGCCGCCAAGGGCACCGTCGTGGCCACCTACGACCAGATCGGCGTGCTCGTCGTCCGCTCGACCAACCCGGACTTCGCCACGCAGGTGGCGGGGGCGGGCGTCGAGTCGGTCGCGTCCAGCGCCGGCCTGGGCACCGCCCTCGACGAGGGCGAGACCGTGGAGGTCTCCGCGGCCGACGTCGCCAGCGCCACCGGCGACCCGACCAAGGAGCCCATGTACGGGCAGCAGTGGGACATGAACATGATCCACGTCCCGCAGGCCCACGCGGTCACCACCGGTAGCGCGAACGTCGTCGTCGGCGTGCTGGACAGCGGCATCTCCAGCACCCACCCGGACCTGGCGACCCAGATCGCCAAGGACAAGAGCACGTCGTGCATCGGCGGTGTCACCAACACCACCGAGGCGGCGTGGAACCCGACCACCAGCGACCACGGCACCCACGTGGCCGGCACCATCGCCGCCGCCGTCAACGGCGTCGGCGTGACCGGCATCGCGCCGGGCGTCAAGGTCGCCGCCGTCAAGGTGGTCAACGACGCGGGCTACATCTTCCCGGAGGCCGCGGTGTGCGGCTTCCTCTGGGCCGCCGACCACGGGATGCAGCTGACCAACAACAGCTACTACATCGACCCGTGGGAGCTGAACTGCAAGAACGACCCGCGCCAGCGTCCGGTGTGGCAGGCCGTGCAGCGGGCCATCCGCTACTCGCAGTCCAAGGGCGTGCTCAACGTGGCGTCCGCGGGCAACTCCAACTACGACCTGGCGCACAAGATCACCGACACCGGCAGCCCGAACAACGGGACGCCTGAGAACCGTGAGAACCTCACCAACGCCTGCCTCGACCTGCCGGCCGAGGCGCCGGGCGTGGTGACCGTCTCCGCGGTCGGTCCGACCGGTGCGAAGAGCTACTACTCCTCGTACGGCCAGGGCGTGGTGGACGTGACGGCGCCGGGTGGCGACACCCGGTACCGGACCCAGGGTGTGCGGTCGACCTCGACCGACGCCATCCTGTCGACCACCTTCAACACCGCCACCCGGACCAACGGGTGGGGGTACAAGCAGGGCACGTCGATGTCCGGCCCGCACGCCACCGGCGTCGCGGCGCTGGCGCTGTCGGCGCACCCGGGGATGACCCCGGGCCAGCTGGCGTCGTTCCTGGAGCGCACGTCGGTCGCGCAGTCCTGCCCGGAGGGTGTCTACAACCCGGTGCCGCTGATCTCGGCGACCGACCCGCACCTGTACGACGCGACCTGCTCCGGCGGGGAGCGTAACTCGTTCTACGGTGCCGGCATGGTCGACGCGTACAACGTGGTCAAGTAGCGGTAGCACCAACGGTGGGGCCCGGCGACGTGTCGCCGGGCCCCGTTCGTTTGTCCTGCTCGGGACGGGGGTAGGGGGGCGACATCAACCGACTCTAGGAGGTACCGGTGTCCACCGATGCGATCGTCCTGCTCAAGGAGGACCACAAGGAGATGCGCCGCCTGTTCAAGGCCTTCCAGGACGCCGAGGAAGGCCCGGCGAGCCAGCGGCAGAAGCTGGTGAAGCAGATCCTCGAGGCGCTGACGGTGCACACGTACCTCGAGAACGAGGTGATGTACCCGGAGGTCCGCAAGCTCGTGCCCGACGTAGAGGACGACATCCTGGAGTCGTACGAGGAGCACCACGTCGCCGACGTGCTCTGCTTCGAGCTGTTCACCATGGACGCGGACGACGAGCGTTTCAACGCCAAGACGACGGTGCTCATCGAGAACGTGCTGCACCACGTCGAGGAGGAGGAGCAGGAGTGGTTCCCCAAGGTGCGCGAGGCGCTCGGCCGTAACCAGCTCCAGGAGATCGGCCAGCGCATGATCGACCTGCGCCCGAAGGCGCCGAAGACCCCGGCCGCCCCGAAGGCGCTGAAGAAGTCGCTGGACGCGGTCATCGCCTGACCCGGCGCGACGTGACGGCGGGACCCGGCGCAGGCCGGGTCCCGCCGTCGTTTCCGCGGTTCAGCTGCCCGAGCCCGGCTCGGCCATCTTCCGGTGCTGCTCCGCCTTCAGCCGGTCCGGGACGATCTTGCCGGCGGCGGTCTGGAGCTTGTTCACGAAAGAGCCGGCGGCCACCTTGTGCTCCCCCTTCATGAGGGCCTCGAAGGCATCCTCGGCCACCGCGCGCGGGTCGTCCTTCTTCCCCTGGCCCACCCGGGTGTCCTCCATGTGGGCCCGTTCGAAGAACTCGGTGTCGGTCGGCCCGGGCATCAGGGACGTCACGGTGACCCCGCTGTCCTTCAGCTCGTTGCGCAGCCCCTCCGCGAACGACTGCACGAACGACTTCGAGGCGTTGTAGACCGCCTGGAACGGCCCCGGCATGGTCGAGGCGATCGACGAGGTGAACAGCACCCGCCCCTGGCCCCGCTCGACCATGGCCGGCAGCAGGCGCTTGGCCAGGTGCACCGTCGAGCGCACGTTCAGGTCGACGACGGTCAGCTCGTCGCGCAGGTCCGTCCCACCCACGAAGTCGCCGCCGGCGCCGCGGCCGGCGTTGAGCGCCAGCGCGTCGACCGGCCGGCCCAGCTCCGTCACGGCCCGCGCCAGCTGCTCCACCCCGTCGGCCGTGGCCAGGTCCACCTGGACCGGGTACGCCTCCGGGCCGTTGTCGCGGCGCAGGTTCCGCGCCGCCGTCGCGATCGCCGGGTCCTCGGCGGCCACCACCACGTCGTACCCGTGCCCGGTGAACTGCGCGGCCAACTCGTACCCGATGCCGCTGGACGCGCCGGTCACCACGGCGAGCGGACGGCCGGTCGTCGGTGTGCTCATCCCTCGTGCCTCCTCATCCCCCGGACGCGGGCCGCGTGGCACCGCCCCCCCCACCGGAGGGGTTTGCCCAGCCCCGGGCGGACCAACCCCGCCGGCGCGCGGCGGAGGTGCGCCCGGCCGGCCGGAGGCCCACCCGGTAGGATCGGCGCGGGCCGTGACTGGCGCGTGGGGATGGAGAACCATCGGGGAGCGGCCCCGTCATGAGGACGCATGCCGAGCGCCTGGGCCTTCCGCACGTCACCAGGAGGTCGCATGTCGCTGAACGCCGAATCCACCGCCTTCCGCAGCGCGCTGGAGGTGATCCGGGCCGTCGAGCCGCGGGTGGCGGACGCCATCGGTGCCGAACTGGCCGACCAGCGCGAATCGCTCAAGCTCATCGCCAGCGAGAACTACGCCTCCCCGGCCACCCTGCTGGCCATGGGCAACTGGTTCAGCGACAAGTACGCCGAAGGCACCATCGGCCGCCGCTTCTACGCCGGCTGCCAGAACGTCGACACCGTCGAGGCGCTCGCCGCCGAGCACGCCAAGGAACTGTTCGGCGCGGCCCACGCGTACGTGCAGCCGCACTCCGGCATCGACGCCAACCTGGTCGCCTTCTGGGCGATCCTGGCCGACCGGGTCGAGTCCCCGGCGCTCAAGAAGGCCCAGGTACGCCAGGTCAACGACCTCACCGAGGCCGACTGGTTCGCGCTGCGCCGCGAGCTGGGCAACCAGCGGATGCTCGGCATGTCGCTGGACGCCGGCGGCCACCTCACCCACGGCTTCCGGCCCAACATCTCCGGCAAGATGTTCGACCAGCGCAGCTACGGCACCGACCCGGCCACCGGCCTGATCGACTACGACAAGGTCGCCGAGTCGGCCCGCGAGTTCAAGCCGCTGATCCTGGTCGCCGGCTACTCGGCGTACCCCCGGAAGGTGAACTTCCGGATCATGCGGGAGATCGCCGACTCCGTCGGCGCCACCTTCATGGTCGACATGGCGCACTTCGCCGGCCTGGTCGCCGGCAAGGTCTTCACCGGCGACTTCGACCCGGTGCCGCACGCGCACATCGTCACCACCACCACCCACAAGTCGCTGCGCGGCCCGCGCGGCGGCATGGTGCTCTGCGGTCCCGAGCTGGCCGACCAGGTCGACCGGGGCTGCCCCATGGTGCTCGGCGGCCCGCTGCCGCACGTGATGGCCGCCAAGGCCGTCGCCCTGGCCGAGGCCCGCCGCCCCGACTTCGCCGACTACGCCCAGCGGATCGTCGACAACGCCCAGGCGCTCGCCGAGGGGCTGCTGCGCCGGGGCGCGAAGCTGGTCACCGGCGGCACCGACAACCACCTGGTGCTCATCGACGTCTCCGGGTACGGCCTCACCGGCCGTCAGGCCGAGCAGGCGCTGCTCGACTCGGGCATCGTGACCAACCGCAACGCCGTCCCGCAGGACCCGAACGGCGCCTGGTACACCTCCGGCATCCGGATCGGCACCCCGGCGCTGACCACCCGGGGCCTGGGCGCCAGCGAGATGGACACCACCGCCGAGCTGATGCACACCGTGCTCAGCCAGACCACCCCGGGCGCGAACGCCGACGGCACCCCGTCCAAGGCCAAGTACGTCCTCGACCCGGCCGTGGCCGAGACGGTGAGCAAGCAGGCCAGCGACCTGCTCGCCGGCTTCCCCCTCTACCCGTCCGTCGACCTCGGCTGACCCCGGCCACCACGTCCTGGACGCCCCGCCCGGCCCCCGGCCGCGCGGGGCGTCCCCGTCCCACCCCCACCCGACCCCGCCCGCGCCCGGCGCCCGCCCACGCCGGCTAGGGGCGTTGATCATGAAGTTATTGCCATGGAACGCGCTTTCCGCCGCACTAACTTCATGATCAACGCGGCTGGGCGGGGGCTGGGCCGGGCGCGGGCGGGGCGGGTGTCAGGGGGTCGGGTGGGATTGGTGGCGGCGGGTGTTCAGGCGGTGGAGGACATCAGTGCCGCCGCGGCCGAAGTGGTCGTGCAGGGTTTGGTAGTCGGCGTAGAGCTCGTCGTACGCCGTGGCGCGGGCCGGGTCCGGGTGCCAGGTCTCGCGGTGCGACGCGCCCATGGCCGCCGACGCGGTCTCCACGTCCGGGTACGCCCCGGCGGCCACCGCCGCGTGGATGGCCGCGCCCAGCGCCGCCGGGTGCGCGGCGTCGAGCACGTGCAGCGGGCGGCGCAGCACGTCGGCGTAGATGCGCAGCAGCAGCCGGTTGGCGGTGAGCCCGCCGGCGGCGGTGAGTTCGTCGACGGCCACGCCGGCGGCCTCGAACGCCTCGACGACGGTGCGGGCGCCGAACGCCGTCGCCTCCAGCAGGGCGCGCCAGATCTCCTCGGGCCGGGTGGCGAGGGTGAGCCCGACCAGCACCCCGCTCAGCTCGTGGTCCATGAGCACCGACCGGTTGCCGCTGTGCCAGTCCAGCGCGAGCAGCCCGTGCCCGCCCACCGGCTGGTCGGCGGCGAGCGAGTCGAGCAGGTCCGGCACGGGCATCCCGCGCCGGGCGGCCTCGGAGGCGTACGACGCGGGCAGGGCGCGTTCGACGTACCAGGCGAAGATGTCGCCGACGCCGCTCTGGCCGGCCTCGTAGCCCCACCGGCCGGCGGTGACGCCGCCCTCGACGACGCCGCAGACGCCGGGCACCTCGTGGCAGGTGTCCGCGTTCATGATCAGGCAGGTGGAGGTGCCCAGGACGGCGAGCATCCGGCCGGGTGCGACTGACCGGGCCGCCGCCGCGGTGACGTGCGCGTCGATGGCCCCGGCGGCCACGGCGATGCCGGCGGGCAGGCCGGTCCAGCCGGCCGCCTCGACCGTCAGGGCGCCGGCCCGGGCGGCCGGCGGCAGCAGCGGCCCGTCGTCGATCTTCGCGAGCAGATCCGGCAGGTCCGGGTGCAGTGCGGCGAGGAAGTCCGGGGCCGGGTAGTGGCCGTCCTGGCGCAGTCCCTTGAAACCGGCGGCGGAGGCGTTGCGCGTCGGAGCGCCGCAGAGCAGCCGGACCAGCCAGTCGGCGGTCTCGACCCAGCGCTCGGCGCGGCGGAAGACCGCCGGGTCCTCCTCCAGCACCTCCAGGGCCTTCGCGAGCTGCCACTCGGCGGAGACCCGCCCGCCGTACCGGGCCAGCCAGGGCTCGCCGCGGTCGGCAGCGAGGGCGTTGATCCGGTCGGCCTGCCGCTGCGCCGAGTGGTGCTTCCAGAGCTTCGGCCAGGCGTGCGGGCGGTCCCGGAACTCCGGCAGCTCGGCGAGCGGGGTGCCGTCTGCGCGGGTGGGCAGCACCGTGCAGGAGGTGGCGTCGAGTCCGACGCCGACCACCTCGGCCGGGTCGATCCCGGCGGCACGGACGGCGGCGGGCACGGCGGTGCGCAGCACCTCGACGTGGTCGGCCGGGTCCTGGAGCGCCCAGCCGGGCGGCAGCGCCGGCCCGCCGGGCAGCCGCTCCGTGATGACCCCGTGCCGGTACGAGTGCACCGCGCTGCCCCGCTCGGCGCCGTCGGCCACGTCGACCACCACGGCCCGCCCCGAGAGCGTGCCGAGGTCCACCCCGACGACGTACCGGCCCACCGCTGCTCCTCCCCACCCGGGAGGATCACGCTAGCCGCTCAGCGCAGGGGGCGCTTCAGGTGGTAGCGGTGCACCTCGGTGCTGCCCTGCACGTTGTTCACGTCCTCGGCGGCGGAGACCAGTTCCCAGCCCTCCCGGCCGACCCGGTTGAGGTGCGCGATCGCGGTGTCGCCGTACGCGGTCACGTCGGTGCGGGACCCGTCCGGGGCGTACCAGACGAACGAGACGTGGAAATTGCGGCCCTGCCCCTGATAGCGGCGGACCAGCAACGCGTACTCCCAGGCAACCATCCGTCCATTATCAACGGTGGCCGCCCGGCCCGGGAACACGGGTGGTGGCGGAACGGCGACAGTGCGGTGTCAGGCCGGCGCGCCCAATGCGGCCAGTTCGTCGGTGATCAGCGCGGCGAGCCGGTCCAGGCCCAGGTCGATCTGCTCCGGGGTGACCGCGCTGACCGACAGCCGGAGCGCGTTCACCGGGGCGCCGGCGTCGTAGAAGTGCGCCATCGGGGTCCAGAGCACGCCGTACCCGCGGGCGGAGCGGTGCAGCAACGCGTCGTCCACCGCGAACGGCACGGTGACCACCACGAAGAAGCCGCCGGCCGGGACGTTCCAGCGCACCGGCCCGCCGGACGGGAAGCGGCGGCCCAGCCCGTCGACCATGTGCCGCAGGTTGCGGGCGTACGCGGCCCGCTCCCGGACGTTGGCCGCGACCAGCGAGCAGCCGTGGGCCAGCAGCGCCCCGCCGATCACCGCCTGGCTGATCGGCGAGGTGTTCACGGTGACCATGCTCTTGATCTTCGCGAGCTGGTCGGCGAGCGGGCCGACCGTGCCGTCGGAGCCGGCCACCCGCTGGTCGGCGACGACGTAGCCGACCCGGGCCCCGGGCAGCACGGTCTTGGCGAACGAGCCGAGGTAGACCACCCGACGGCGGGTGTCCAGCGCCTTGAGGGTGGGCAGCCGTTCGGCGCCGGCGGCCGGGAACAGGCCGTACGGGTTGTCCTCGATCAACAGCAGGTCCTCCTCGGCGGCCAGGTCGAGCAGCCGCCGACGCTGGGCCAGGTCCATGCGCACGCCGGAGGGGTTGGCGAAGTCGGGCATCACGTAGCAGGCGCGCGGGTGCAACCCCTCGGCCCGGGCCCGGTGCACCTGGTCGCGCAGGTCGGCCAGGTCGATCCCGTCCGGCCCGCCGGTGACCGGGCGCACCGGCAGGTCCACGAGGCGGGCCGCACCGGTCAGCCCGACGTACGTGGGCGCCACGGCGAGCAGCACGTCCCGCGGCCCGGCCCGCAGCGCGCGCAGCACCAGGAACATCGCCTCCTGACAGCCGACGGTCACCACGATCGCCTCCGGATCGACGGTGAGCCGCTCGTCCACGGCCAGGTTGCGGGCGATCAGGTGGTGCACGATCCCCTTGGTCCGGCCGTACTGGAGCAGCGTCCGGTCGACCTGCGCAGGGCCCAGGCCGAGGTCGTCGGCGAGGTGCCGGCGGAACGCGTCCAGGTGCTCGTGCAGCACCGCCGAGTCGAAGAACTCCTCGTACGGCCGGCCCGCGGCGAGCGACACCGCCTCCGGGTAGTGCTGCGCCACCTCGTTGAGGAAGTTCATCGAGTTCAACGCGGGGTCGTCCACGCTCGGGTGCAGGGCCGTGACGGCCAGGTCCACGGGCTCCACGTCAGCCTCCGGTCCGGGTGCGCAGCTCGCGGGCGGCCGCCGGGTCGGCGCAGCCGCTGAGGATGAACGCGTCGCGCAACTCGGCGGCGAGCAGCGCCAGGGCCGCCTCGGCGCCGGCCCGCCCGCCGGCCGCCAGGGCCCAGAGGAGCGGCCGGCCGACCAGCACGCCGGCCGCGCCGAGGGCGAGGGCGCGCAGCACGTCGGTGCCGCCGCGCACGCCGCTGTCCAGCAGCACCGCGCAGCGCTCCCCCACCTCGGCGACCACCTCGGGCAGCACGGCCGCACTGCCCGGGGCGCCGTCGAGCTGCCGGCCGCCGTGGTTGGAGACCACCACGGCGTCCACGCCGAGCTCCGCCGCGCGGACCGCGTCGCGCGGGTCCAGGATGCCCTTCACGGACAACGGCACCGGGGTACGCTCCCGCAGCCAGGCCAGGTCGGCCCAGCTCAGCGCGGGGGCGAAGACCGCGCCGGTGTGCGCGGCCACCGCCGACACCCCGGGCGCGCCCTGGTGGGCCAGGTCGTTCCGGCCGCCGGGCAGGTTCGCGGCGGTGACATGCGGCGGCAGGGCGAAGCCGTTGCGCACGTCGCGCAGCCGCCGGCCGAGCACCGGCACGTCGACGGTGACCATCAGCCCGGCGCAGCCCGCGCCGAGCGCCCGGTCCAGCAGGTCGGCCACCATGCCCCGGTCGCGCAGCCAGTAGAGCTGGAACCAGACCGTGCCGCCGACCGCGGCGACCTCTTCGATGGGTGTGCTGGCCAGGGTGCTCGCCACGTAGGGCACGCCGGCCGCGCGGGCCGCCGCGGCGAGCCCCACCTCGCCGTCGGGGTGCAGCAGTTTCTGGTACGCCATGGGCGCGACCGCCACCGGCAGGGCGTACCGGCCGCCGGGCAGCGGCGCCTCGGTGGACGCCACGTCCACCCCGGCCAGCATCCGGGGCAGCACCGCCACCCGGTCCAGCGCGGCCCGGTTCGCGGCGAGGGTGGTCTCGGTGCCGCTGCCGCCGGCCACGAAGTCCCACACCTCGGCGGGGAGCGCGGCCCGGGCCAGCTCCGCGAAGTCGCCCAGGCTGGCCGGCGGCACGAACCCGGGCTCAGCCGGTCCTCGCCCCGCCACCAGGCCGACGGGATTCGGAGCGTCGGCCACGATCGGGCCGGCCGCGTCGTGGGGGTGCCGCCCCGGCGGCGCACCGGTCGGGGTGACGTCCGCCGGGTCGAGCGGGTGAGGCGCCGCCGGCTCCGGGTTGGTCGTCCGGAGGTCAGCCATGGCCCGGGCCGCCCGCGGCCGTGCCGGCGGCCGATCCGGCCGGGGCGAGGCCGAACCGTGCCCGCAGGAAGGCGGCCGCCTGCTCCTGGGCCCGCTTGCCGGCGTCGAACACGCCCGGCATGGCGAAGAAGCCGTGGACCATGCCGTCGTACCGGGTGGTCTCGGTGGGCACGCCGGCCTCGGCCAGCCGCTCGGCGTACCGCTCCCCCTCGTCGCGCAGCGGGTCGTGCTCGGCGGTGATGACCAGCGCCGGGGGCAGGCCGGCGAGGTCCTCGGCGAGCAGCGGCGAGGCGAGCGGGTGGGCCGCGTCGCCGGGGTCGGCCAGGTAGTGCCGCCGGTACCACTCGACCGAGTGCCGGTTGAACAGCAGCGGGTCCTCGGTGCCGGTGGGCCCGCGGCCGGGCCGCTGGTCGGTGTTCGGGTAGACCAGCAGCTGGGCGGCGAGCCGGGGGCCGCCGTCGGCGCGGGCCAGCAGGGTGACGGCGGCGGCCAGGTTACCGCCGGCGCTGTCCCCGCCGACGGCCAGCCGGTCCGGGTCGACACGGAACTCCTCGGCGTGCCCGGCCAGCCAGCGCAGCGCCGCGTGGCAGTCGTCCACGGCGGCCGGGAAGCGGTGCTCGGGGGCCAACCGGTAGCCGACGGTCACCGTCTGGCAGCCGGCCAGGTTGACCAGCCGGCGGCAGATCCCGTCGGCGGTGTCCACGCTGCCGAGGGTCCAGCCGCCGCCGAAGAACCAGACGAGCGTGGGCAGCGGGCCGTCCCCGGCCGGCCGGTGGATGCGCACCGGAAGCGGCCCGTCCGGGCCGGGGACCTGCGTGTCGCGTACCTCTTCGACCGGCTCGACCGCGCCGGCGCCGGCGCGGATCGCGGCGAGGTCGGCGGCGCGGGCCTGCGCCAGGGTCTGGGTGTAGAGCGGCGCGGTGCCGGCGGCCGCGCGCGCGGCCCGCCACGCGGCCACCTGCGGGTCGAGGGTCATCGGGCCTCCCCCGTGGTGACGAAGAGCTTGTCGATGCCGCGCAGGAAGAGGCTTCCGCTGTACGTGTAGGGCTGGGTGACCGCCAGCTCGGGGAAGCGGGCGAAGAGCCGGGGCAGGGCGAGCCGGCCCTCCAGCTTGGACACCGCCGAGCCGAGGCAGAAGTGCAGCCCGACGCCGAAGGCGAGCGAGGGCGGGCCGGCGCGGTGCGGGTCGAAGCGGTCCGGGTCGGGGAAGCGGGCCGGGTCGCGGTTGGCCGCGGCGATCAGCAGCAGCACGTTCTCGTCCCGCCCGACCGGCACGCCGCCCACCTCGGTGTCGTGCGGCGCGGCGCGGGCCAGGAAGTGCACCGGGCTCTCCATCCGCAGGACCTCGTCCACGCAGCCCCGGGCCAGCGCGTCGTCGCCGGGCAGCGCGGCGACCACGTCCGGGTGGGCCAGCAGCAGCGGGAGGCCGTTGCTGAACATGTAGACGGTGGTGACGAAGCTGGCGTTGAACAGCACGATGAGGTTGCTGATCAACTCCTCCTCGGTGAGGTCGACGCCGCCCGCGTCCAGCACCTCGACCAGCCCGCTGATCAGGTCCTCGCCGGGCTGTCGCCGCCGGTGGGCGAGCAGCTCGCGGTAGTAGCCGCGCAGCTCCTCGGCGGCCTGGTTGGCGCGGGCCAGCCGCTCCGGCGTCTTGCCGGCCACGTCCATGTACTCGTCGATCCAGTCGACCCGCTGCCGGTACCAGGCCAGGTCCGCCTCGGGCAGGCCGATGAACTCGGCCATCACGAGCGCCGGGACCGGGTACGCGAAGTCGGCCACGAAGTCGACCTCGCCGCCGTCCGCGCCGGCCTCGGCCATCCGGTCCAGCCGGTCGGTGACGATCCGGACGATCACCGGCTCCAGCGCGCCCAGCCGGCGCGGGGTGAACGTCTTCGCGAAGACCGCCCGCATCCGGGTGTGGTCCGGCGGGTTGATGAACATCATCGAGGTCAGGAAGGTGCGCAGGATCTCCTGGTCCTGCCAGTCGGGCGGGGCGCCCTTGTACCAGCCGGGGTCCCGCAGGATCTGGTCGACCAGGTCGTAGCCGCCGGCCACGGCGGTGATCGTGCTGTGTTCGGCCCGCTTCGGGACCGCGTTGATCGGCCCGTGCTCGTGCAGGGCCGCGTACCACGGGTACGGGTTCTGCCGGCCCTGCTCGCTGTACAGGCCGGTCAGGATCTCGTCGACGTCCACGGTTCCTCCCCAGGAAAGACGGTGGGGGGCGGCGTGGTGCCGACGCCGCCCCCCACCGGTGTCACAGACCGAGCAGGCGCAGGGGCACGGCGTCGGCCATGGCCTGCGCGCCGGCGTCGTTCGGGTGGATGTGGTCCCCGGCGTCGTACGCCGGCAGCAGCCGGCTCGGGTGCGTCGGGTCGCGCAGCACGGCGTCGAAGTCGATCACCCCGTCGAACTCCGCGCCGCCGGCGCCGCGCAGCCAGGTGTTGACCGCCTGCCGGGTGGCTTCCTTCTCCTCGGTCCACACGCCCGGACCGCCGTTGCCCTCGTACGGCGTGATGGTGCCGACCAGGCTGGTCAGGCCGCGCTCCCGGGTCTGCTGGTTGAGCTGGCGCAGTGAGGCGATGATGGCCTCCGCGCTGTCGCCGTTCATCCAGATGTCGTTGATGCCCAGGTGGGTGATGACCGTCCGCACCCCGGTCTGCGGGAAGACGTCCTCGTTGAGCCGGGCCAGGGCGTTCGGGCCCAGCTCGTAGTAGCCGGGGAAGCCGCCCGCGCCGGGCTCGGCGCCCTCGTGGTTGAGCCGGTTGCCGGAGAGGCTCAGGTTGAGCACGCCCGGCGTGCGCACCTCGGGGCGGGCGTCGATGAGCCGCTCGGCCAGCAGGTCCGGCCAGCGCCGGTCGGCGTTGACCGTGCTGCCGTTGCCGTCGCCGATCGAGTCGCCGAGCACGACCACCGAGCCGGGGCTGAGCCGGCGTTCCACGTCGATGCCGGAGAGGAACATCCAGCAGCAGTCGACCTTGCGGGTGAACTGAGGGCTGGTCACGGCGGTGGTCAGGTCGGTGCCGCCGATGAAGGTGGTCGTGCGCGACTGGCCGTGGAAGGTCACCAGTCCGGTGAGTACCGGGAAGTAGAGGGTGACGACCAGGTCCTCCTGCTCGCCGACGCGCAGGTCCAGCGGGTCGCTGAGCAGCTCGGCGCCCTTGTTGATGGTGGTCGAGGAGGCGCCCTGGAAGGTCAGCTCGCGGACGGTGGCCGGGTCGATGTCCGAGCGGTCCTCGGTGGCGGTGTCCGGGCGGGCGACCGTGGCGTGGCCGACCTTGACGGCCTGCTCGCCGTAGAGGTTGGTGAGCCGGACCCGGACCCGGTCGCCGCCGACCGTGGTCTGCACGGTCATCCGGATGCTCTGGTCGGCCAGGCCGGTGTAGGTCAGGCCGACGGTGTTCCCGCGGGTCACCGCGGCGGCCCAGGTCCCGGCCCACTCCGCGCGCCCGTGCCGGACGCTGTCGGTGTCGGTGGGGCCGGCGCTCGCGGTGACCGCGGGGGTGCCGGCGATCAGCAGTGTCGCGGCGGAAGCTATGACGTGCCATCTCTTCGGGGTCGGCATTGAACCTCCATCGTTGGCAGCCCCGGGCGCGGCGCGGTCGGCGCCGCCGCCGGGCGATGGACCGGAAACTAACCGTCGACGGTGATGAGCGTCAATCAACCTGATCGACATGATCAAATGTCTTCGGGGTGCCACCGAACGCCGTTCGGGCGCTGTCCTCTCAGGACCCCGACTGCCTAGGCTCGGCACTGGCGGCGGTGCGGTCGCCGACTCTGGCACCTGCCGTCGCGTCCCGGCTCCGACCTGCCCGGACGCCGCTTCCGACGGTAGTCGTGGCACCGGGCGCCGGTGCCACCGTCGACCGTCCCCGGACCACGATGGGGGCTGCCCGATGACCGACCGGCCGAACTACGTGCACGAGGCGCTGGACCTGTTCGCCGGGTTCGGCGACCGGGAGGCGCTCGTCGGCGGGGGCCGCCGGCTCACCTACCCCGAGGTCGCCGCCGAGGTGCGCGGCCTGGCTGGCGCGCTGCTGCGGCACGGCGTACGTCCGGGGGCCGCCGTGCTGGTGATGCTCGGCAACACCCTGGAAGGGCCGCTGCTCCAGCTCGCGTTGCACCTGCTCGGCTGCCGGAGCATGTGGGTCGCCCCGGTCACCTCCCGGCGGGAGGTCGACGAGTTCGTCGCCCTGGCCGGCCCGGACGCCTTCGTGCACGACCCGCGCGACCCGCTCGGCGCGGAGATCGCGGCCGGTCTGACCGGCGTGCCGGTGCTCTGCCTCGGGCCCGGCGGCGCGGGACCGGACCTCACGGCCGCCGGCGGCGAGCCGACCGACCTGCCCGCCGCTGCGCCCGCGCCGGAGTCGTTCCTCCAGACCAGCGGCACGACCGGCACCCCCAAGCTGGTGCACCACCGGGAGAGCTTCTACCGGCAGATCCTCGCCCTGGCCGCCGACTTCCGGGCGGCCGGCTTCCCGCTGCTGCGGCACCTGTCGCACTCGCCCATGTGGCTGGCCAGCGGCCAGATCACCACGCTGTTCAACCTGTTCACCGGCGGGGTGCTGTTCCTGCGTGAGCAGTGGGACCCGGCGGCGTTCATCCGGACCGTCCACACCGAGCGGCTGACGTCCACCTTCGTCACCCCGCCGATGCTCTACGAGGTGCTCGACCACCCGGCCCTCGACGGCGCCGACTTCTCCGCCATGTTCATGTTCAACGTGGGCGCCGGGCCCGCCGCGCCGGCCCGGCTGCGCCAGGCGATCGCCCGCTTCGGCCCGTGCCTGCGCATCGTGTACGGGCTCAGCGAGGCCGTGGTGATCTGCGCGCTGCCCGGGCTCACCGACGACCCGGAGCACCCGGAGCGGCTGCGCTCCTGCGGCCGCCCGTACGGGGACGTGGCCGTGGAGATCCGCGACGCCGAGGGCCGGGTGCTGCCGGCCGGCGCGGACGGCGAGGTGTGGGTGCGCACGAAGCTGAGCTTCGCCGGCTACCACGGCCAGCCCGAGCTGACCGCCGAGACGCTTGTCGACGGCTGGGTGCGCACCCGCGACATCGGCCACCTCGACACCGACGGCTACCTCTACCTGGTCGACCGGCTCCAGGATCGGATCCTCACCCGGCAGCGCAGCTGGCCCATCTACTCCCGCCCCATCGAGGACGTGCTCGCCGCCCACCCCGAGGTCCGCGCCGCCGCGGTGATCGGCGTGCCCGACCCGGTCGCCGGGGAGGTGCCGCACGCGTACGTGGTGCCGGCGCCGAGCGCGACGGTGACCGGCGACGAGCTGATCGCGCTGGTCACCCGGGAGCTGAGCGAGACCTGGGCGCCGGGCGCCGTGGAGTTCCTCGACGCGCTGCCACTGAACCGCTCCGCCAAGGTCGACAAGCGTGCCCTGCGCGCCCGGTACGCCGCCGCCCACCCGGCCGACGCCGAGTCGCTGGGCACGGTCATCGGCAGTCCGGCGTGACCCCGCGCCGGGAGCTGTACACCCTGGTCGGCGCCGACCTGCTGTCCAACCTGGGCACCCGGATATCGGTGGTGGCCATCCCCTGGCTGGTGCTGGAGACCACCGGCAGCCCGACCCGGATGGGCCTGGTCGCCGCGGCGGAGACCCTGCCGTACATGCTCTCCAGCGCGCTGGCGACCCCGTGGGCGGACCGGTTCGGGGTACGCCGTACCTCGGTCGCCGTGGACACGGCCAGTGCCGCGGCGATGGCCGTCGTGGCGCTGGCGCCCTGGCTGGGGTTCGGCACGCTGCTGGTGCTGGTCGCGGTGGCCGGCGGGCTGCGCGGGATCGGCGACCGGGTCAAGCACGTGCTGTTCAAGCCGGCCGCCGAGCGGGCCGGGGTGCCACTGATCCGGCTCACCTCCGCCTACGACGGGCTGGCCCGGGGCATGACGCTGTTCGGCGCGGTGCTCGGCGGGCTGCTCATCGACTGGGTGGGGGTGACCCGGGCCATCTGGATCGACGCGGCCACCTTCGCGGCCTGCGCGCTGCTGATCGGCGTGCTGGTCCGGCCGCCCGCGCCGGCCCAGCCGGCGCCCCGGGAGAGCTACCTGCGGGCGCTGCGCGGTGGCTTCACCTACCTGCGCACCGACCGCACGCTGCTGACCATGCTGATCGTCGTCTCCGCGTCGAACATGTTCGCCAACGCCAGCGTCGCCGTCTGGATCCCGCTCTGGGTGGACCGGGTGCTCGGCGACCCGGCCGGGTTCGGCCTGCTGCTGGGGGTGTTCTCCGCCGGCGCGCTGCTGGGCAACCTGCTCTTCACCGTGGCCGGGACCCGGCTGCCCCGGGGGGCGACGTTCGCGCTGGGGCTGGCGCTCAGCGGCGCGCCCCGGCTGCTGGCCCTGGCGCTCAGCGACGACCTCGTGGTGGTGCTCGTCGTGACGTTCGTGTCCGGCATCGCCATCGCGGCGGTGAACCCGCTGCTCGGCGCGGCCCTCTACGAGCGGGTGCCGGAGTCGTTGCAGACCCGGGTGCTGGGCATCTCCGGCTCGGTGGCCTTCCTCGGCCTGCCGGTCGGGGCGCTGCTCGGCGGCTGGTCGGTGGCCGTGCTCGGGCTGACCCCGGCGCTGCTCGTGATGGCGGTGGCCTGCCTGGTGCTCACCGTGGCGCCGCTGCTGCTGAGCCGCCCGACCGCCGACCGCCCGGCCGCGGAACCGGTGGCCTCCACCCCGGCCTGAGCCCACCGTCAGCGGTAGCGGAGTTCCACCACGCCGTTGCCGAACCGGCGCTTTGTGATCAGGGCGAGGGCGAGGCGGGTGCCGGGTGGGAAGGGCGGCTGGCCGGCGCCGAGCACGACCGGGACGACGTGGAGCCGCCACTCGTCGACCGGCCCGTCACGGTCGGTGTCGGTGGGTCGGCGTAGGGTCGGGCCATGGCGACCTGGGACGATGTCCGGCGGATCGCGCTCGCCCTGCCGGAGACCACCGAACGCGGTTCGCACGACGACCTGCCGGCCTGGCGGGTGCGCGACAAGCTCTTCGTCTGGGAGCGGCCGCTGCGCCGCGCCGACCTCGACGCGCTGGGCGACGCCGCGCCCGACGGCCCGATCCTCGGCGCCCGGGTGCCCGACCTGGGCGCGAAGGAGGCGCTGCTCGCCGACGATCCCGGGGTCTACTTCACCACCCCGCACTTCGAGGGCTACCCGGCGGTGCTGGTCCGGCTCGACCGGATCGGGGTCGAGGAGCTGACCGAGCTGGTCACCGAGGCGTGGCACGCGCGCGCCCCGAAGCGGCTGGCCGCCGCCCACCGGGCGGAGGCCGGATGAGCGGGCCGGTGGCCGGGATCGTCTTCGACATGGACGGCACGCTTATCGAGTCGCACGAGGTGGTGCCCGCGGCCTACCGCGCGGCGGTGCTGGCCGGCGGCGGGCCCGAGCGCACCGACGCCGAGGTCATCGCGGGCTACTCGCTCGGCGCGCCCGTCGACCTGCTGACCCACCTGCTCGGGCGGGCCGCCACCGAGGCGGACCTGGCCGCCTACCACGCCCACCTGGCCGCGCTCGCCGAGCGGGTCACCGTCTACCCGGGGGTGGCCGAGGCGCTCGCCGAGGTCGCCGCCCGGGTGCCGGTGGGCCTGTTCACCGGCGCGAGCCACCGCGCCGCCGAGATCCTGCTCGACCGGGTCGGCCTGCTCGACCGTTTCGGGGTCGTCCTGGGCGGCGACCAGGTCCCCCGCCCCAAGCCGGCACCGGACGGCGTCGAGCTGGCGTGCCGCCGGCTGGGCGTGCCACCGGGCCGCGCCGCGTACGTGGGTGACTCGCCGTTGGACCTGCGGGCCGCCCGGGACAGCGGCGCCGTGGCGGTGGCCGCGGCCTGGGGCCACCAGTACGACCCGGCCGAGGCGGCCGACCTCAGCGCGGCCCGGCCCGGAGACCTGCTGGCGCTGCTCGGCTGACCTGGACGACGGGCCGGCTGAAGCACCGGCCGGGCGACGCCTCGTCAGCGCGCGACCGGGTCGGGACGGGCGCCCGGCGGGTCCCGGAGGGCCAGCCGCACAGCCTCCTCCGCGGTGGCCGCCTGAACCGGTCCCAGCACCGGGACGCCGCCGGCGTCGACGACGCGCCACCCGCCTAGCACGACCACCGGGATGCCGCCGCGCCGCATCGCCAGCGCCACCTCGCTGAGGGTCCCCCAGGAGCCGCCGACGGCGATCACCGCGTCCGCGCTCCACACCAGGATCGCGTTGCGGGCCTGGCCCAGGTTGGTCACCACCGAGGCGGACAGCTCGACGGGGCCGGGGGCGCTGCCGTCGTCGGGGCGTACCCCGATGACCAGGCCCGCGCGGTCGCGGGCGCCCGCGGCGACGGCGGCCATCACCCCGCCGCCCCCGCCGCAGAGCACCGTGACCCCGCGCCCGGCGAGCAGCTCCCCCACCCGCCGGGCCGCCGCCAGTTCCTCCGGCGTCGCCTCCGCCGGTCCGCACACCGCCACCTGCACTCCGCCATTGTCCCGGGTCCGCGATCGTCCGGTCCATGATCGACGGATCCGGTGCGGCTGGGTTAGCGTGCGGGGGTGGGATCGACGGTGACCGAAGCGACGGATCCGTGGTGCCTGCGCCCGGGTGAGGCCGGCGAGCTGCTGCGGGGGCACCCGTGGCGGCGGTTCGTGGTGCTGGGCGACAGCGTGGCCGAGGGCATGTGCGAGCCGGTCGACGGCTACCCGGACCTCCAGTGGGCCGACCGGATCGGCGCCGAGCTGCGCGCGGTGCGGCCCGAGCTGGCGTACCGGAACCTGGGGCGGCGCGGGCTGCGGGCGCACGAGGTGCGGGCGACGCAGCTCGCGGCCGCGCTGGAGTTCGCGCCGGACCTGGCGCTTGTGGTGTGCGGCGGCAACGACGCCTTCCGCCCCGGGTACGACCCGGAGGCCGTGGACGCCGAGCTGACCGCGATGGTCACGGCGCTCCAGGGCGCCGGGGCGGACGTCATCACGGTCGGCATGTTCGACGTGTCGCACAGCCCGGCCGTGCCGGAGCCGCTGCGGGCGGGCCTGAGCGAGCGGATGCGTCAGCTTTCCTTCCACACCGGGCGACTGGCGGACCGGCTCGGCACCCTGCACGTGCACCTGACCGACCATCCGCTCGTCGCGGACCCGTCGCTGTACAGCAGCGACGGCCGGCACGGCAGCGCCCGCAGCGACGCCGTCGCGACGGCGGAGACCCTCCGCGTCCTGGCCAGCCGCCTGCGCCCCACAGGGTGAGCCGGCAGCCGCCGGACCGGCGTCGATCAAGAGGTTTGCGTCAGGAATCGGGCTCTGGAAGACGCAAACCTCTTGATCGACACGGACGGGGAGGGGCTGGGCCGGCCGGAGCGGGGTCAGGTCGGGCCGGACGTGAGCAGGCCGGTCAGCAGGCTGCGCAGGGTGCGCTCGAAGAGGTCCTGGGCGGGCGGGGTTGACGGCGGTTCGGCGAACGCGGCGGCCAGGTGCGGGTACGCCGCCAGGTCGACGTGGTCGAAGGTGAGCGTGCCGGCGGCGGCCGCGCTGCGGGCGAAGAGCGAGACCACGCCGGTGACCATGGCGATCGCCTCGAATTTCGCGGCGACCCCGGCCCTGACCGGTTGCAGCAGGCGCAGGCAGGCGTCGAAGTGGGCGAGGGTGTTCGGCCCGGGGACCGCGCGCCGGGCGATGGCGTCGGGCAGCCACGGGTGGCGACGGTAAAGCGCGAGTTGGCGGCGGGCCAGCAGGAGGAACTGGTCCAGCCAGGTCCCGTCGTCCGCCGGGTACGGCCGCAGCTCGCCCACGCACCGGTCGACCATCAGGTCCAGCAGGTCGTCGCGGGACGACAGGTGCCGGTAGAGCGAGCCGGCGGCCATGCCCAGCGCCCCGGCGACCGCGCGCATGGACACGGCGCCCAGCCCGTCGGCATCGGCCAGCGCGACCGCGGCGGCGACGATCTCGTCCCGGCTGTGCGTCGGGGCGGGGCCGCGGGCGCCGCGCTGCGGCCGGGTCCAGATCGACCGTCCGGCGGAGCCGCCCTCGGCCGGATTCCTCGGTGCGCCGCTCACCACACCACTGTAAACTGCAAACAGCGTTCGCGGTTTTGCGGGGTGGGAGGGAGCAGTCATGCGGCGGATCACGGCACCGGACGGCGCGGAGATCGTCCTGCACTCGACGGGCAACGGACCCGATCTCGTGGTGGTGCACGGGGGCGGGGTGACCATCCACGAATACCGGCGGCTCGCCGCGCGGCTCGCCGACCGGTTCACCGTGCACCTGTACAACCGGCGGGGCCGGGCCGACGCCGCGCCGCGGCGCGAGCCGTACACGGTGGAGCAGGAGATCGAGGACCTCGGCGCGGTGCTCGCGCACACCGGCGCCCGCCGTGCCGTCGGGCACAGCTACGGGGCGTTCGTCGTCCTGCGGGCCGCGCTCCGGCTGCCGCTGGAGCGGATCGCGGTCTACGACGCCCCGCTCCGGCTGGCCGGGCACGGCCTGCCGACGGCGTTCCTCGACCCGGCCGAGGAGGCGGTCCGGGCCGGGAACACCGCGCGGGCCCTGGCCATCGTGGGCGCGGCCGTGAACCCGCACTCCGCGGCCTCGAAGCTGCCGCTCGCGGTGCGGACCGCGATCTGCCGGGCGTTCCTGCGCACCGAGGTCGGGCGGACCATGGGCAGCCTGGTGGGGATGACGCTGGCCGAGTCGCGGCAGATCGAGACGTACGAGGGCCCGGCCGAGGACTACGCCGGGATCACCGCCGAGACGCTGCTCATCAGCGGCGCCAGGGCCGCGCCCTACTTCACCGAGATCAACCACCTTCTGGCCGCGGCGATCCCCCGCGCCCGGACCCTCCGCGTCCCCGGCAGCCCCCACAACGGCATCGCGGTGGCGCCCCCCGCGCTGATCGACCCCCTCACCACCTTCTTCACGGCCCCCACCTCCCCCGCCACCCATCGTTGATCAAGAAGTTTGCGTCGGGAATCCAGCCCGTCGAGACGCAAACTTCTTGATCAACAAAGCAGGGGTCAGTCCGTGAGGAGGACGCCGGTCATGAGGACGCCTCTTGCCAGGTTCAGGACACCCTCGCAGCCGGGGTAGCCGACTCGGGCCAGGGCGCCCGAGCCGGTTCTGCCGAACAGGTACGGGGCGAGGCTGTAGGGGACCTCCGCGCTGACCGTCTCCCCCGTCTCGATCTGCACGAAGTCCATGGCCACCCGGTCGGCCTCGTGGTAGCGCTGGAGGATGTTGCCGCCCGCGTCGATCGCGGCCCGGACGCCGTCCTCCCAGGCCACCGCGCTCATCTCCCGGCCGATGAGCACCCCGTGCCCGGCCGAGCCGCCGGCCGGCTTGGCGACCAGGTCGGCCTGCTCGGCGAGGGCCCGGTCGAGCTGGTCGGCGGTGAGCGCCACGGTGTGCGGGACGTAGCGGCGGACCAGCGTCCGGTCGGTCTCGGACAGCAGGTCCAGGTCGGCCCAGAGCCAGGCGTAGTTCACCTTGTTGCTGAGCAGCCAGGCGGCTGTGCTCACGAACATCGGCAGGGTGCCGGCCGCGAGGGCACCGGCCACCGCCTCCAGACCGGCGCTGGGGGTGACCCGGTTGGGCACGAAGAGCCGGAACAGCGCGTCCACCGGGGCGCCGCCGACCACCAGCCGGCGGTGCTCGTCCAGGGTGGCGGTGGAGACGGGGGCGATGACCAGGTCGATGCCGAAGCGCTTCGCCTGGTCGGCGAGCGGGGAGAGGATCCGGATGAACGTCTCCGGGTCGTCGAGACCCGGGTACTCGGCGTCGAAGTCCATGAGCAGCGCCACCCGGGCGCCGTCGGGCAGGCCGAGGGTGTCCCGGATGGCCACGAACCGCTGGTCGAGCAGGGACGGCGCGGGCCGGACCGGCAGGCCGTCGAGCAGGCCGTGCTGCCGGTAGAGCTCGGCGTACCGGTAGATTACCGTGTCGGCGTCGAAGCCGCCGCCGAGGCTGCTGTCGATGTTGTACTCGACGATGCACGGCACGCCGCCGGAGAACAGCACGTCCGGCCGGTACGCGGCGAGCAGCCCCTCGTGCAGCGGCTCGTCCTCGTCGAGCAGCCGGGTCTCCCCCTCCGGCACGTCGAGCAGCCGGCGCAGCTCCCCGGCGGTGCGGGCCCGGCGTCGGCACGCCTCCAGGATGAGCTGCGCGATCCGGTCGGAGACCTCGTTCAGCTCGCGGAACGCGTCGGCCGTGAGCACGGGGGGCCGGGCCAGCCGCCACTGCTTGTTGTACGTGGCCCGGCCGTGGAAGATCTTCTCCCAGGCGCCGGCGCCGGCCGCCACCATCGCCGTACGGGTCGGCTCGGGCAGGTCGGTCCACGCCTGCCCGGCGGGCGGCCACGGGTAGTTCGGGTCCATCGTTCATCCGTCCTTACAGGTCAGTTGGATGGCGGCGGTGAGCTGGTCGCGGCCGGGTTGCACGGCCCGGTCCAGGGCGGGCGCGAAGGGCAGCACGGCGCCGTCCGGGCGGGTGACCCGGCGCGGCGGCGCGGCGAGCGGGACCCGCTCGACCACGGTGGCGATGATCTCGCCGGCGATCCCGCAGGACCGGTTGGAGTCGTCCACCACGACGAGGCGTCCGGTGCGGGACACCGAGTCGAGCAGCCCGTCCCAGTCGAACGGGTACAGCGTGCGCGGGTCGAAGACCTCCACCGAGACCTGGCCGGCCAGTTCGTCGGCGACGGCCAGGGCGTCGTGGACGAGGTGCCCGACGGCGGCCACCGTGACGTCCGTGCCCGGCCGGCGCACCACGCCCCGCCCCAGCGGCACCGGGGCGAGGTCGGCGACGTCGGCCCGCAGGTCGAGCGCCCCGGCGGGGGCGAAGACCACCACCGGGTCGTCGCAGCGGATCGCCGAGACCAGCAGCCCGTACGCGTCGGCCGGGGTGGCCGGCACCACGGTGGTGACGCCGACGTGGGCGAAGAGGCTGTACGGGTGGTCGGAGTGCTGCCCGGCCCAGCCGGTGCGGGAGCCGGAGCCGGGCACCAGGTAGGTGACCGGCACCGCGCACTGCCCGCCGGTCATCAGCGGGAACTTGTGCGCGTGGTTGACGATCTGCTCGAAGACCAGGAAGAGCAGCGAGGGGATCTGGAATTCGATCACCGGCCGCGCGCCGGCCAGCGCGGCGCCGGTGGCGAAGCTGGTGAACGCCTGCTCCGACAGGGGCGTGTCGAGCACCCGCTCCGGGCCGAACTTCTTGAGCAGGCCGGTGGTGACGTTGGCGGCGGCGACCCGGATGTCCTCGCCGAGCAGGAAGACCGACTCGTCGCGGGTCATCTCGTCGGCGAGCGCCCGGGTGAGCGCCCTGCGGTAGGAGAGCCGGGGCATTCAGCCACCTCCGGTCCGGGCGGTGAGCCCGCTGGCGTACAGGTGGTCGAGGGCGGCGGCGGGGTCGGGCGCCGGGCCGGCCAGCGCGAAGTCCACCGCCGCGGCGAGGGTGGCCTCCACCTCCGCGTCGACCGCCGCGCGGACGTCCGCGGGCAGCCGGTCGCCCTGGATGAGCACCGGGTCCCGGCGGCGCGCCGCCGCGACCTCCTCGGGCGGGCGGTAGTCGAGGCGTACCCGGTGCTCGAAGGTGTGGTGCGCGTCGAACCGGTAGGTGCGGGCCTCGACCAGCTCGGGGCCGCCGCCGGCGCGCATCCGCGCGACGGCGGCGGCGGTGACCTCGCGTACCCGCTCGGGGTCCTGGCCGTCGACGGTGGCCGCCGGCATCCCGAAGGCGGCGGCGCGGCCGGCGATGGTGCCGGCGACCGCGCCCTCGACCGGCATGGTGGTGGCGTAGCCGTTGTTCTCGCAGACGAACAGCACCGGCACCCGCCAGAGCGCGGCCAGGTTGAACGCTTCGAGGAGCATCCCCTCGTTGACCGCGCCGTCGCCGAAGAAGGTCGCCCCCACCACGTCGTCGCCGCGCCGCCGGCGCGCCCACACCGCCCCGGTGAGGATCGCGCCGGCGGCCCCGACGATGGCGTTGGCGCCGAGCACCCCGACGCCGAAGTCGGCGGCGTGCATCGACCCGCCCCGGCCCCGGTTGAGCCCGGTGACCCGGCCGCACAGCTCGGCGAGCATCCGGGCCGGGTCGGCGCCCTTGGCCAGCACGTGCCCGTGCCCGCGGTGGGTGCCGGTCACCAGGTCCGCGGGTCGCAGCGCCGCGCAGACCCCGGCGGCGACACCCTCCTGACCGAGGTACGGGTGGATGCCGCCGACGATCTCCCCGGCGTCGACCAGCTCGATCGCCCGCTCCTCGAAGCGGCGGATCAGCCGGACCGTCCGGTAGAGCCGGACCGGGTCGGAGTCGGTCACGCCGGACGCCCCTCCTTGACGGCGGCCAGGATGTCGTCCCAGAGCTGGGCGCGGGCGGCGAGCGCGGCGTTGACCGTGTCGGCGCACTCCTGCCACTTCGTGTCGTCGTCGCCGCAGAGGTCGGCGAGCATCTGCATGGCCATGGGGGTGTGCTGCTCACCGTCGACCTCGATGTGCCGCTCCAGGTAGTCGACGAACGTGTCGAGCCGGTTGCTGCGCTCGTTGACCGCGACGACCTGGGTGAACATCTCCGGGATGAGGTCCTCGCGGCCGAACGCGAACGCGGCCGCCTGGCAGTGCACCGGGGTGCTCTCGATGATCCGCCAGGTGGTGGCGGCGAACGCGGCCGAGGGCGCGGGCACCCCCGCCTCGGCCAGCGCCCCGGTGACCGGCCGCCCGGCGCGCAGCAGGTCGACCAGCCGGTCCACCGCGCCGGTGTCCGCGCCGGCCTCCCGCATGCCCCGCACGTAGAGCTCGAAGTGGCTGATGTAGCCGTCACCCAGCTCGTCGCTCTCCTCGACCATGACGATGTCGTTGATGAGGCGGCGGCTGCCGGTCGGGCCGGTGGGGATCCACGGGACGGTCACGCAGGTGAGCTGGCGCTGCAACGACTTCAGCAGCGACATGAAGTCCCACACCGCGAAGACGTGGTGCTCCATGAACGTGACAAGCGCGTCGTGGGTGTCCAGGTTGGCGTAGAGCGGGTGCTTGACCACCACGTCGCGGCGGTCGGTCACCGCCCACTCCAGCCGCTCGATGCCCGGGTGCGTCCTTCCCCAGTCGTACCGTGACATGGTCAGCCTCCCTGCTGGGCGCGGTGGCGCCAGATGACCGGGCAGAATTCGGGGTCCGCGTAGTCGGGCCGGTCCTCCGGGGTGCGGCGGACCAGCACGTCGTGGTTGTACGCGGCGAGCGTGCCGTCGGAGAGCGGATACTCCCGCCAGGCGTTGGCGCCGTCCTGCAGGTGCAGCGAGACGGCCTGGCGGGGCCGGTCGCTGACGTTCGGGCCGCTGCCGTGGTAGACGCGGCAGTGGTGGAAGCTCATGTGTCCCTTCGGGATCACCATGGGGATCTTCCGGATCTCGGCGTGGTTGTGGGCGGCGTTCTCGGCGAGCATGGCTTCGAGCTGGTCGCGGTCCCGGTCGGCGAAGTGCCGGACCACGGTGTCGTCGGCGCCGATCTCCCGCCACCGGTGCGAGCCGTCGACCACGGTGATGGTGCCCATCTCCTCGCCGCAGTCGTGGAACGGGATGAACGCGGTGAGCATGTTCTCCGAGGAGGACGACGCCCAGTAGTGCTTGTCGAAGTGCCAGGGCACGATGTTGGACGGCTCGCCGGAGATCGGCGGCTTGTGGATGAGCGTGGACTGGAAGACGCGGATCTCGTCGGCCTGCGCGAGCCGGGCGGCGACCGCCCCGATCAGCGGCTTGCGCAGGATCCGGCCGAGGGCGTCGTGCTCGTAGTGCACGTAGTCGTTGTGCCGCTGCACGTCACCCCTGGCGGGCTCCCAGTAGGCCAGCTTCGGCGGGCGGACGGGCAGCCGCCGGTCCCGTTCCCCGGCGTAGTAGCGGTCGGCCGCCGCGACGAGGGTGTCCACCTCATCGTCGGTGAGCAGCTTCCTGGACAGGTACCAGCCGTGCTCGGCGTAGTGCCGCACGTCCTCGTCGGACGGCAGCAGCGCCTCCTCCTCGGCGGTCAGTGCCGGATGTGTGGTGGTCATGCCCGAACCCCTCCTGCCGTCCCGGCCGCGACGGCGGGGGTCGCCCCCGCCGCGGCCAGTTCGCGTTCCTTGGCCTCGTAGAGCGCCTTGATGTTGCCGCTGCCGAAGGTGCGCGCCCCGCGCCGCTCGATGAGTTCGAGGAAGAGGGTGCGGCGCACGTGCATCGACTCGGTGAAGATCTGGAGCAGCTGGCCGTCGTGGTCGGAGTCGACCAGGATGCTCAGGTCGCGCAGCCGGTCCAGCGGCGCGTCCACCTTGCCGACCCGCTGTTCCAGGTCGTCGTAGTAGGCCCCCGGGGTGCCGGCGAAGCGCACCCCCCGGCCGGCGAGGGCGCCGACCGCGGTGACGATGTCGTCGGTGCGCAGCCCGAGGTGCTGCACCCCGGCGCCGGCGTGCCAGCGCAGGAAGTCCTCGATCTGCCCGGGCCGCCGGCCGGTGTCCGGCTCCAGCAGCACCAGGGTGACCCGCCCGGACGGGCTCTGCACCACCTTCGAGTTCATCGCCTGCCCGGCGACCTCGATGTGCTCCTCGAAGATCTGCGCGAAGCCGAAGACCTTCTCGTAGTGCCCGATCGTCTCGTCGAGCTTGCCGGGCGGCACGCAGACCGCCAGGTGGTCGATCTCGGCGAGCAGCGGGGCGTCGCCGCCGCCGGGCACCGGCTCGATCGCCCCGGGCAGGAACGCCGTCCGGTCGCCGCGCCGCTCGACCAGACGGTGCAGCACGTCGCCGAAGCCGCCGACCTCGGCGGTGACCACCTCGGCGTCCGCGCCGGTGAAGGTGCGCGGCGCGGTCACCCCGGTCGCACCCCGGGCCACCAGCTCCGCGTACGCCTCGGCGGCGTCGTCGACCTCCAGGGCCACCACGGCGATGCCGTCGCCGTGCCGGTGCACGTACGTCGACGCCGGGTGCTCGGCGGTCAGCCCGGTGGTGAGCACCATCCGGACGGCGGCCTGTTCGAGCAGCAGCGAGCGCTGCCCGGCCAGCCCGGTCTCCGGGCCGCCCTGGCCCCGCAGCCGGAAACCGACGGCGGTGTCGAAGTAGAAGGCGGCCTGCCGGGCGTCCCCCACGTGCAGTTCGATGTGGTCTATGCCATTGATGTCCATTGGTAGCCTTTCCCCCTGTTCCCCCCGTGACTGCGACCCGGGCGTGCGCCCGGGATGGAGTCCGATCAGCCCGCCGCGGCCGGCGCGGCGGCCCGCCGGGCGGATCCGGCCACCCGGCGCAGCAGCAGGCTGACGTTCTGGCCGCCGAACCCGAACGAGTTGGTCAGCGCGTGGTCGGCCCGGGTGGCCCGGGGCGCGGCGCGGACGTGGTCCGCCTCGCAGTCCGGGTCCGGGTCGTCGAGGTGGTAGGTGGGCGGGAGCAGCCCGCGCCCGAGGGCGAGGGCGGTGGCCGCCGCCTCCAGCACGCCGGAGGCGCCGAGCAGGTGCCCGGTGAGGGCCTTGGTGGAGCTGACCGGCACCCTGCCGACGCCGAAGACCTCGGCGAGGGCGGTGGTCTCGGCGATGTCGCCGAGCTTCGTGCTGGTGCCATGCGCGTTGACGTAGCCGACCTGGGCCGGTTCGACGCCCCCGACGGCCAGCGCGCGGCGCATGCACGCCGCCGCCCCGGCGCCGTCCGGCCGGGGCGCCGTCGGGTGGTACGCGTCGGTGTTCACCCCGTAGCCGGCGACCTCGGCGTAGCCGGTGACCCCCCGGGCGGCGGCGTGCCCGGCGCGTTCCAGCACCAGCAGCGCCGCCCCCTCGGCCAGCACGAACCCGTTGCGCCGCTTGTCGAACGGGCGGCTCGCCTCGGTGGGCTCGTCCCAGCCGCGGGCCAGGGCCCGGGCGTTGCCGAAGGTGTCGGCGAAGGTCGGGAACAGGGGCGCCTCGCTCGCCCCGCACACCACCACGTCGGCCTCGCCGGACCGGATGAGGCGTACCCCGTCGGCCACCGCCTGGGCGCCCGAGGCGCAGGCCGTGCCCACCGAGGAGCTGTAGCCGCGGATGCCGTGGGCGATGGCGATCCGGGCCGACGGCATGTTCGGCAGGATCCCGGTGAGCAGGTACGGGCTGACCGCCGCCCGGCCCCGCGCGGCGCGCGCCAGGACCTGGCTCTCCAGGGTGGACATCCCGCCGACCCCGCCGACGATCACCCCGATCCGGTCCGGGTCGACGTCCCGGCCCACCTCGATGCCGGCGTCGGCGAGCGCCTCGGCGGCGGTGAGGAGGGCCAGCAGCACGATCCGGTCCAGCACCTTGGTCTCCGGGCCGGAGGCGACGGTGCGCGGGTCGATCTCCGGCAGCACGCCGGCCACCTCGAGGCTGTCCCGCGCCGGGTGCCCCTCGGGGGGCCGGCGCAGCCCGGACCGGCCGGTGGTGAGCGCCGTGAAGGTCTCCTCGACGCCCCGGCCCGCCGGGGTGAACAGCCCCATGCCGGTGATGACGGCGCTCATGACGGCGACTCGCTGAGATAGCGCTCGCGCAGCGCCACCTTGCGGACCTTGCCGGTCACGGTGACCGGGATGTCGTCGGCGCGGACCGGCACCACCCGGCGCAGCGTGGCGGCCAGGTCCGGCCCGAGCGCGGCGCGGATCCGCGCGGCGCGGTCCTCGGCCGGGTCCACCCCGGCGGCCAGTTCCAGCAGGACATCGGTCACCACCGTGCCGCCCTCGGAGACGATCACCACCGTGCAGTCGGTGAGGTCGGCGCAGGCGGCGAGGATCCGCTCCTCGGACAGCGCCGTGAAGAACCGCTTCCCGTCGCCCGACTCGACCGAGTCCACGGCCCGGTCCAGGTGGTAGTAGCGGCCGTCGGCGTCGGCGTGGACCAGGTCGCCGGTGAGGTACCAGCCGCGCAGCCGGGACCGGTAGGTGGTGACCGAGTCGTTCCAGTAGCCGCGGAACAGCGACGGCGAGTCGATGCCCAGCCAACCGACCTGCCCGGGTGGCAGCTCGTTGCCGTCGAGGTCGAGCACCGCCACCTTCGTGAACCGGTAGGGGCGGCCGACGCAGCGGCCGTACCGGTCGGTGTCGACGGTGTGGGTGATGTGGAACATCGAGTGCCCCATCTCGCTGGAGCCCAGCCCGTCGATGAAGACCGAACCGGCCACCCGGGTCACCCCGTCGCGGGTCATCACGTCCCGCGAGCCCACCTTCACCAGCCGGCGCACGTGCGGCTCGTGCGAGCAGTCGCCGGTGTTGAACCACAGCCGCACCGAGTCCAGGTCGTACGCGGACAGGTCGAACCGGGCCAGCTCGGCCCAGGTGACGGAGAACCCGAACACGCCGTCCGGCCGCCAGCGCTGGATCGCGTCGAGCACCCGTTCCCCGCCCTGCTCGGAGAGGAGGTACATCTCCGCCCGGTTGCCGAGCGCCTGGTTGACCATGAGCACGGTCGCGGTGTGCGGGGCGGGCAGCGCGTTGAGGATCCGGGTGGTGCCCTGCGCCTGCGGCATGGCGAGCAGGTGCCGGGTGGCGGCGAAGAGGCTGGCGTGCGAGTGCAGCACCGCCTTCGGCACCCCCGTGGTGCCCGAGGTGTGGGTGATGACGATCGGGTCCTCGTCGTGGTGCCGGTAGTGCGGCGGGGCCGCGGCCGGGTCGCCGCCGCCCGCCTCGGCGGGCTCACCGAGCAGGGGCGCCCCCAGGTCGTGCCCCTGGAGGGCCTCGGCGTGCGCGGCGTCGGCAAGCACCCCGGCGGCACGCAGCCGGCGGATGTACTCGGCGGCGATCTCCGGGCGCAGCCTGCCGTTCATCAGCGCGGGGATCGCGCCGAGCCGGGTCAGCGCCAGGAACGACAGCACCATGTCGGCGGCGGCGCCGGCCCAGACGGCGACCGGGTCGCGGGGCCGCACCCCGCGCTCGTGCAGCCAGGCGGCCCGGGCGGCGACCATCTCGTCGAGCCGGCCCAGGGTCAGCGGGGTCTCGGCCGGGTGGCCGTCGACCGCGGTGTCGAAGGTGAGTCCCGGTCCCGCCGGGTCGGCACCGTGGGCCAGCACCCGGGCGAGCACGTTCCCCGCGCCCACCTCGGTGTCGGCCGCCAGGGCGCCGCGCAGTCCCCTCGTCCTCATTGACGTGTTCCCTCCCCCAGCAGCACCGCGGTCGCCTCGCCCGGCGTACCGTCCGGTGCCTGTTCGATCAGGACCAGCAACGCCTGCGCGGCGTCGCCGTCGTACAGCAGCAGGTCCGCCTCGGCGGCGCCTTCGGCCCGGGCGTCCCCCGTGGGGCTCAGGCACACCACCGGCCCGTCCAGTCCCCAGCGCGCCGCGACGTGCCCGGCCACGCTGTTCGGCACCGACTGGAAGAAGAACAGCGGACCGACCCGGCCTCCGGCCTCGACCGTGGTCCGGACGTGCGCGGCGCTGGCCCGGTCGCCGCTCGCGCTGACCAGCACCACCGCCGTCCGGTTCCCGGCCGGCAGCGGCCCGTCCCCGTACCGCGCACGCAGGCACCGGTCGGCGACGGCCACGACCAGCGGGGCGAACCCCGAGTGCACGAACCCCGGCACCCCCGGCGCCGCCCCGTCCCCGCCCTCGTCCCACCGGGCCTCGGCCAGCACCTCGGCGGTCACGGCGCACTCACCAGGAGGGCCGTGTTGGCGCCGCCGAAGGCGGCGTTCAGGGTCAGGGCGTGCGGCGTCGGCGCGGGGCGCGGCGCGTCGGTGATGACGTCCAGCGGGCAGGTCTCGTCGGGGCCCAGCCAGCCGGCGTTGACCGGCAGCTTGCCGTGGCCCAGGGTGAGCACGGTGACCACCAGTTCGAGCAGCCCGGACGCCTCCAGTGCGTGCCCGTGCACCGACTTGGTGGAGCTGACCGGGACCCGCCCGGCCGCCGCGCCGAACACCCGGCCCAGCGCCGCCGCCTCGGAGGCGTCGCTGTACGGGGTGCCGGTGGCGTTGGCGTTGACGTAGCCCACGGCCGCGGCCGGCAGCCCGGCCCGGCGCAGCGCCGCCTCGACCGCCCGGGCCAGCCCGTGCCCCTCCGGGTGCGGCTGGCACGGGTGGTACGCGTCGCCGGCCCGCCCCCAGCCGGCCACGGTGGCCAGCGTCGGGGCGCCCCGCGCGGCGGCGGCGCGGGCCGACTCCAGCACCACGGCGACCACGGCGTCGCCGAGCAGCAGCCCGTGCCGGCCGGCGCTGAACGGGCGGACCGCCCCGTCGGCGGCGAGCGCCCGGCCGGCGTCGAAGAGGGCGTACTGGTCCGGCTCGACCAGGTAGCCGGCCGCGACCACGACCCGGTCCAGGTCGCCCCGGCCGATCAGGGTCGCGGCGTCGGCGACCGCGGTGCTCGCCGACACGCAGGCGGTGGTGTAGGTGCGGGTGCGTCCGCCCAGCCCGCAGCGGCGGGCCAGGTGACCGGCGAGCGCCGGCACCTCCGGCGCGGCGTCGGTCCCGCCCGCCGGCCCGGCCGGCTCCGGCAGCGAGAGCGGGCCGCCGTGGGTGGCCAGGAACAGCGCGGCGCCGGCCCGGTGCGTCCGGTCCACGCCGGCCGCCCGGCACGCGCGGTCAACGGCGTCGGTCAGCTCGTCGGCGAGGGTGCCGACCTCCGGCAGGGTGGCCGCCACGGTGACCCGGCGGCCGGTGGTGTCGAAGCGGCGCACCGGCGTGAACGCCGGGGCGCCGGCGAGCACCCCGGCGAGCAGCGCGTCGGCGCCCCTACCCAGGGCGCTGATCGCGTGGACGCCGGTGATCCGTACAGGCTCCCGCTCAGCCATCTGCGGGAGCGGTCAGCGAGGTGTGGAACACCGCAAGCGCGTCGTCGACGGTGCGGATGCCGGCGAGCTGGTCGTCGGTCAGGTCCAGCCGGCGGTCGTAGCGTTGCTCGACGAGGTGCACCAGCCAGGCCAGCTCCATCGAGCCGATCCGGTCCGGCACCTGGTCGACGGGTTTCGCGGTCAGTTCGGCGAGCATGCTCACCAGGTCAGCTCGCCCCAGGTCGGGCTGACCGGTCATCAGGAGTTGTCGCTGTTCGCGGTCACCCGGTCGGCGACCATCGTGGTGAACTCGCCGACCGTCATGAGGGCCAGCTTCTCCGACTCGTCGTCGTCGAACTTCAGGCCGTACCGGTCCTCGACGCGGACGGCGAGGTCGGCCAGGGCCAGCGATTCGAGGTCGACGCCGGAGGGGCCGAGGGTGGTGTCGTCGTCGATGTCCTCGACGTCGTAGTTCATGTCGGCGAGCTGCTCGATGACGAAGGTGCGGACCTCGTCTCGCATGGCGTTAACCTCTTTCCGTGAGCCAGCTACCGGTGCCCGGTCGGGACACCGTGTACGTGTGGACCGGCCGCGCCGCCGACGACCAGCGGGAGCTGGCGCGGCGGCTGCTCAGGCGCGCGGGTGGCGCGTTGCTCGGCCGGCCCGAGGCGGAGATCGGGGTGGGACGGGCGCCCGGCGGACGCCCGGAGGTGCACGCCGGCGACGGGCGGATGCTGCCGGTCAGCGTCAGCCACGTCGACGGGGTGGTCGTGGTGGCCGCCCGGGCGGGCGGACCGGTCGGGGTGGACGTGGAGCGGCGCCGGCGGCTGCCCGCCACGGCGCTGGCCCGGCGCTGGTACGACCCGGACGAGGCGGCCTGGCTGGCCGCCCGGGACGAGGCCGGCCGGGAGCTGGACTTCCTGCGCCTGTGGACGGCCAAGGAGGCGGTCGGCAAGGCGCTCGGCACCGGCCTGCGCGACGGCGGCCTGCGCCGCCGGATGCCCCCGCCGGACGGCGGCGGCGAGCTGCTGCGCCCGGTCCCCGGCTGTCCCGGGGTGCGGGTCGGCCATCCGGCCGGCGAGGTGGGCCTGGTGCTCGCCGTGGCGGTCGTCGGGGCGGCCGGCCCGGTCGAGGTCGTCCTCGAACAGCGGGCCGGTCATGACGCCGCGTCCCGCAGTGCCGTCGCGGAGCGGACCAGCTTGCCGGTGGTGGTGCGGGGCAGCTGGTCGAGCAGGTGCAGGGTGCGGGGGCGCTTGTAGCCGGCCAGACGCTCGATGAGCAGCTTGTCCAGGGTGTCCTCGGTGAGCGAGCCGTCGGTCTGCACGTAGGCGGTGATCCCGTCGTTCCAGACCACCACGGCGGCGGTCACCCCGGGCAGCTCGGCGACGGTGGCCTCCACCTCGGTGAGGTCGACCTTCATGCCGCCCACCGAGACCTGCGAGTCCAGCCGCCCCTTGATGGTCACCAGCCCGGTGCCCGGGTCGACCACGCCGGCGTCGCGGGTGTGCAGCCAGCCGTCGGCCCAGCGGGTCGGGTCGGCCAGCCCGACGTACGGGTTGGCCGGGCAGCTGACCCAGAGTTCGCCGCCGGACTCGCGGACCCGGATGCCCGGGGCGGGGGCGATGGCGGGCCGGTGCGCGCCGTACAGGTCGGTGCCGATGACGCCGACCTCGGTCATCCCGTACATGTTGCCGAGCGGGACGCCGTAGCGGTCGGTGAAGGCGCGGGCCACGGCGGCCGGGACCAGCTCACCGCCGGTGGTCATCCGCCTGAGTTGCGGCAGCGGCCGGGACGGCACGGTGGAGGCCAGCAGGCCGATGTGGAACGGCACGCCGAGCACGGTGGCCGGGCTGTCCTGGGCGGCGACGGCGGCGAGGATCGCGTCGCCGCTGAGCCGCTCCGGCGGGCACAGCTCGACGCCGGCGTGCAGGCCGTAGAGCAGCCCGCCGACCAGGCCGAGCACGTGGACCATGGAGGGCAGCAGGATGATCCGCTCGCCGGGCAGCGCCACCCCGTCGATCCGCGTGTAGCGGCGCACCTCGGCGACCAGGTCCTCGGCGGTCCGGCCGATCACCTTGGACGGTCCGGTGGAGCCGGAGCTGAGCTGGATCACCGCGTGCGGGCTGCCGGCCGGGCGGTCCGAGTACGAGGTGACGCCCGCGGTGACGTCGACGAAGATGCGCAGCGCGCCGCCGCCGGTGCGCACCGGGGCCACCACCACCTGCGGAGTGAGCCGGCGCAGGGCCCCGTCGACCTCGTGGTCGGTGAGCCGGTGGTCCAGCAGGATCGCCTGGGCGCCGGTGCGCCAGGTGGCCAGCAGGTGCACCACGTACGCCAGCGACGGGGGCAGCCGCAGCGCGGCGGCGCCGCCGGGGCGCAGGCCGGCGTCGGCCAGCCGGGTCTGCGCCTCGCCGACGAGGCGGCGCAGGGTGGCCTTGTCGACCGGCTCGGGCAGGCGGAGACAAATGTCGGCGGGACGCCCGGTGAACAGAATGTCGTCCACCCAACCATCCACTGTCGACGCAGGATCTCCCGCCATAGGATGTGCTGTCACGACCGCCCACCGCCCAGCCTCGAAGTGGGCGAAATCCGCCCAACAGGTGCGTTCTCCGGGGTGCTGACGGAACAGTACGACAGCCGTTCCACGCATTGCTACATGCAAATGGCTAGATCAATAAGAGCGGCTGGGCGGATTGCTCAGGCTCGATCGGACAGGCAGTATCGGCTCCACGCCGGCTCGGTACCCCGCCGGCCGCTCGACGCTGTGCTCGGCGGCGTGCGGTGCGGTCCGGCGGGTGTCTACGCTCGGGGCATGTTCCGTGCGGCCCGGCCCGACGACTTCGCGCAGATCATCCGCCTCTACCGGCAATTGCAGCCCGACGATCCGCGCTTGACCGACGGGTCCGACGAACGGGCCTTCGCGCAGATCCTGAGCAATCCGGCGCTGCACCTGTTCGTCCTCGAACTGGACGAGCTCGTCGTCGCCACCACGTACCTCAACGTGATTCCCAACATCTCCCGATCGGCATCGCCCTACGCCGTCATCGAGAACGTCGTCGTCGAGGAATCGCGGCGCGGCACCGGCCTGGGCAAGCAGATCATGGCCGGCACGCTCCAGGCCGCCTGGGACGCCGGTTGTTACAAGGCGATGCTCATGACGGGCTCGCGCCGGCCCGCGACCCATGCCTTCTACCGGGCCTGCGGGTTCTCCGGTGACGTCAAGACGGCGTATCTGGCCCGGCCGTCCTGACGCGGCGCCCCGTCACGTCTCGCCCCCCGCCGGCGGGGGCGCGGCGCCGCGCAGCACCACCGCGCTGTTGAACCCGTCGAAGCCGCGCGCCCCGACCAGGGCGATCCGGCTGCGCGGCGGGCGCGGGCGGCGCAGGAACGTCAGCTCGCAGCCGGGCGCCGGCTGCTCCGGGCCGGCCGAGGCGGGCAGCAGGCCGTGGTGGAAGGCGAGCAGCGCGGTGGCCGCGTCCAGCGCCGAACCGCCCTGGTGGGCCCGGCCGGTCAGCGGCTTCTGCGTGGTCACCGGCGGGGTCGTGGCGCCGAAGACCGCGCGTAGGGCGGCCGCCTCGGCCCGGTCGTACGCGGGAACGCCGAGCGCGTCCGGCCAGATGACGTCCACGTCGTGCGGGCGGACCGCGGCCCGGTCCAGGGCCAGGCGCAGCGCGCGGGCGTAGTGGGTCGGGTCGGGGCCGGCCTCGGGGTCGGTCGGGGCGGCGTCGTGGGTGGCCGCCCAGCCGGTGATCTCCCCGTAGATCCGGGCGCCCCGCGCGAGGGCGTGTCCCAGTTCCTCCACCACGAAGACGGCGCCGCCCTCGGCCGGCACGTACCCGCCCGCGGCGGCGTCGAACGGCCGGTACGCCAGCTCCGGGTCGGCGACGTCGCTGAGCAACCCGGAGCGGAGCTGGCAGGCCAGCGCGTACGGGCTGAGCGGGCACTCGGTCGCCCCGGCCACCACGAGCGGCGTGCCGCGGCGGATGGTCCGCACCGCGTGGGCGAGGCTGTCCAGCCCGCCGGCCGACTCGGAGACGGTCACCCCGCAGGGTCCCTTGAGCTGGTGGCGGATGGAGAGCTGCCCGACGCTGGCCGCGTAGAACCAGGCGATCGACTGGTACGCCCCGACGGTCCGGCTCGGCCCGCCCCAGAGCCGTTGCAGCTCCTTCTGCCCGAACAGGTTCCCGCCCGAGGAGCTGGCCAGGGTGACCGCCCACCGGTACGGGTCGGGGGCCTCCTCGGGCAGGCCGGCGTCGGCGAGCGCGAGCCGGGTGGCGGCGAAGCCGAGGTGCGTCCACCGGTCGGTCTGCACCCGCTGCCGGGTGTCGGTGAACCCGGACGGGTCGAAGTCGGGCACCTCCCCGGCGACCCGGGTCGGGTAGCCGGCCGGGTCGAACAGGGTGATCGGCCCGGTGCGCCGGGTGCCGGCGAGCACCGCGTCCCAGTGCGCATCGGCGCCCACGCCGGTGGGCGCGACCACGCCGATGCCGGTCACCACGGCCCGGGCGGTCACGGGTGCACCGCCAGCCGGCGGAAGATCATCGCGGACTGGAAGCCGCCGAAGCCGCTGCCCACCGACAACGCCACGTCCACGGGCACCTCCCGGGCCTCGTTGGGCACGTAGTCCAGGTCGCACTCGGGGTCCCGGGTCGTCCAGTTGGCGGTGGGCGGGACCACGCCGTACTCGATGGCCAGCGCGCAGGCGGCCATCTCGATCGAGCCGATCGCGCCGAGCGAGTGCCCGACCATCGACTTGATCGAGCTGATCGGCACCCGGTACGCCGTCGCGCCCAGCGCCCGCTTGAACGCGGCGGTCTCGTGCCGGTCGTTCTGCCGGGTGCCGGAGCCGTGCGCGCTGACGTACGACACGGCGGACGGGGCGAGCCGGGCCTGGCGCAGCGCGTCGGTGATCGCCACGGCCATCTCCGCGCCGTCGGGGCGCAGCCCGGTCATATGGAAGCCGTTGCTGCGGCTGGCGTAGCCGGCCACCTCGCAGTAGACGTGCGCGCCCCGGCGGCGGGCGTGCTCGGCCTCCTCCAGCACCAGCACGGCCGCGCCCTCGGCCAGGACGAAGCCGTGCCGGTCGGCGTCGAACGGCCGGGAGGCGTGCTCCGGGTCGTCGTTGTCGGGGCTGGTGGCGCCGATGGCGTCGAACGAGGCGACGGTGACCGGGGAGATCGGCGAGTCGGCCGCCCCGGCCAGCACGATGTCGGCCTCGCCGTCGGCGACGAGCTGGTGGGCGTAGCCGATGGCGTCGATGCCGGAGGTGCAGCCGGTGGAGATCACCTGCGCCGGGCCGTGCAGGCCGTGCCGGCAGGCCACGTCGGCGGCCAGGCTGCTGGGGATCAGCGCCTGGTACAGGTACGGCCCGCCGAGGGTGTGGTCGACCAGCCAGTTCCGGCCGGAGTCGCTGACCCGCACGTACTCCTTCTCCAGCGCCATGGTGCCGCCCACGGCGGTGCCGAGCACCACGCCGGCGCGTTCCCGCTCGGCGTCGGAGAGGGTCAGGCCGCTGTCGGCGAGCGCCTCGGCGGAGCAGGCGAGGGCGAACTGCACGTACCGGTCGGCGCGCTGCCGCTCGGCGAGGGTGATGCCGGCGGCGTCGGGGTCGAAGTCGCACTCGGCGGCGATCTGCGAGCGGAACGGCGACGGGTCGAAGAAGCTGATCCGCCGGGTGGCGGTGCGCCCCTCGGTGATGGTCTTCCAGAACCGGTCCCGGGTGGCGCCGCCGGGGGCGACGACGCCGACGCCGGTGACCACGGTGCGCCGGCCGGTCACGACGGTTTCCGGGGTGGTGGGGCGCCCTCGGTGTCGACGTGGCCGAGTTCCGGGCGGGGGGCGAGCGGTCCGAGGTGGAAGACCACCTCGGCGGGCTCGTCGCCGGTGTTGCGCAGCCGGTGGCGTACGTGCCGGGGCACGAAGAGCGCCTCCCCGGCCGCCACCGGCACGGGACGGTCGTCCAGGTCGACGGTGATGGCGCCGCGGGCGACGTAGAGGAACTCCTCGCTGTAGGGGTGGTAGTGCTCGGCGATCCGCTCCCCCGGCGCGAGGGTGGCCACCCCCATAAAGCCCGAGGTGCTGCCGACGGTCTTCGGGCCGAGCAGCACCCGCAGCTCGCCGCCGCGCCGCCGGTCGGCGGTGACGTCGTGGACGGAGACGCGGGCGGTACCGGTGTCGGTCATCGCGCGCCTCCCGCGTACGCCCGCTCGATCCGCTCCCTGATGACGGCGAGTTGGACCTTGCTGTTGTTGTTGATCCGCTCGGTCATGCCGGCGTTGTCGGCCGGCGCGGTGGGCTTCATGGCGAAGTCCTGCACCCAGGTCATCCGGGTGCCGCCGGGGATCTCGTCGTAACGCCAGTGGATGCGCATGTACTCGAACGGGCCGGTCTCCACCCGCCGGGCGTGCACCTCGCGGGTGGCCGGGTCGGCGGTGCGTTCGCTGACCCAGCTCCACGACGTGCCGTTCTCGTCGGGGTGCATGGTGAGCCGGAAGCGGACCGTGTCGCCCTCCCGGTGCAGGATCTCGGCCGCCGCGTACTCGGTGAACAGCTCGGTCCACCGGGCGACGTCGTTGGTGATCTCCCAGACCAGCGGCAGCGGGGCGGCGATGTCGACGGCGTTCTCGGTGTGCCCGGGCGGCGGGTCGGTCCGGCGGGCCACCAGGTCGGCGACGCCGGCGATGCTGAGCTGCCCGGCCTGCTCGGGGATCTTCACCCGCCACCGGTCGGCCACGACCGCGGAGAGTTCGAGCAGCGCCAGCGAGTCCATGCCCAGCTCCTCGAGGCTGGCGGCCGGGGTGCGGGCGGCGGCGTCGGCGTCCAGGCCGCAGTGGGTCACCAGGATGTCGGTGATCTCGTTGGCGAGCGGGCGGTCGGGGGCGACGGTCATGGGTTCCTCCAGGCGTTCGGGCCGGCGGCGGGCACGGCGGTGACGGGGGTACGGCCGGCCGGGTCGGCGTCGGCTCGGATGTCGGGCACGGGGGCGGGCTCGGCGGCCGGGACGACATCGGCGACCGGCGGGGCGTCGACGGCGGGAGGGGCGCCGGCGGCGGGCGGGTTGAGCAGGCGGTCGACCAGGGCGGTGGTGTGCCGCCCGGCGCGGAAGGCGGCGTCGCGCAGCACGCGCCGGGCGAACGGGATCGTGGTGCGCACCCCCGGGCCGGCCACCTCGAACTCGCCGAGCGCCCGGTCGAGCCGGTCCAGCGCGCCGTCCCGGTCCGGCGCCCAGACCGCCACCTTGGCCAGCAGCGAGTCGTAGTGCGGGCTGACCAGGTAGCCGACGTGGCCGTGGGTGTCCACCCGGGTGAACGGGCCGCCGGGCGGCCGGAAGCGGTCCAGCCGGCCGGGCGCGGGGGCGAAGTCCCGGTCCGGGTCCTCCACGTTGACCCGGCACTCGACGGCCACCCCGCGCAGCCGGACGTCCTCCTGCCGCAGGCGCAGCGGCGTGCCGGCGGCCACGTGCAGCTGCTCGTGGACCAGGTCGATGCCGGTGACCAGCTCGGTCACCGGATGCTCCACCTGGATCCGGCAGTTGATCTCCAGGAAGTGGCAGCGTTCCGCCTCGTCCACCAGGAACTCGACCGTGCCGACGCCGGTGAACCCGACCGAGAGGGCACCGCGCAGCGCGGTCTCCGCGAGGGTGTCCAGGGTGGCCGGGCGCAGCGCGGGGGCGGGCGCCTCCTCGATCAGCTTCTGGTGCCGGCGCTGCACCGAGCAGTCCCGGGTGCCCAGGTGGATCCCGTTGCCGTAGTTGTCGCAGAGCACCTGCACCTCGACGTGCCGGGCGTCGGCCAGGTACCGCTCGACGTACACCCGGTCGTCGCCGAAGGCGACCTGGGCGGCGGCGCGGGTGCGGGCGTACGCGCGGGGCAGCTCGGCGGCCGAGCGGACCACCGTCATCCCGCGCCCGCCCCCGCCGGCGGCCGCCTTGACGATCACCGGGTAGCCGACCTCGGCGGCCACCGCCAGGGCCTCGGCGGCGGTCGGCAGGGTCCGCACGCTGCCCGGCGGCAGCGGCAGGCCGGCCCGGCTCATCAGCGCCCGCGCGGTGGACTTGTCGGCGAGGGCGGCCATCACCTGCGGCGGCGGGCCGACGAAGGTGAGCCCGTTCTCCGCGCAGATCTCGGCGAAGTCGGCGTCCTCGGAGAGGAAGCCGTAGCCGGGGTGCACGGCCTGGGCGCCGGTCTGCCGGGCCGCCTCGACGATCGCCGCGGCGTTCAGGTAGCTCTGCCGGCTGGACGCCGGTCCGATCCGGACGGTCTCGTCGGCCAGCCGCACCGGCAGCGAGTCGGCGTCGGCGCTGGAGTGCACCACCACCGTCCGGACACCCAGTTCCCGGCAGGCACGCAGCACGCGCAGCGCGATCTCGCCGCGGTTGGCGATCAGCAGCTTGTCGAACATCAGCCGTCCCGTCCGGTGAGCGGTTCCAGGGCGATCAGCGGCTGGTCGTACTCGACGGGCTTGCCGTCCTCCACCAGCACCTCGACCACCCGTCCGGCCTGGCCGGCGGTCACCTCGTTCATCAACTTCATCGCCTCGACGATGCCGACCACCTGCCCGGGACGGACCACGTCGCCGACCGCCACGAACGGCGCGGCGCCGGGCTCGGGCGACCGGTAGAAGGTGCCCACCACGGGCGCCCGCACCGCCGGCCGGTCCGTCATGGGCGCCGCCGCCTCGACCCGCGGCGCGGGGGCCGGGTCCACCTCGGCACGCGGCGCCGGCGCCGGCCGGGCCGGGTGGTGCCACTCGACCTCCAGCACGGTCTCGCCGCTGCGCAGCCGTACCCGGCGGACCGGGCCGGCCAGCTCGGCGACCAGCTTGCGGGCGTGCCGGCTCAACCCGTCCAGCACCTCCTCGGGCCCGGCGTCCCCACTCACGGCGCCACCTCCGTACGCGTGCCGTTCCGGAGGACGTCGCGCTGCGCGGTCCCGTCCGCGGACCGGGCCGCGCCGAAGCGGCGGAACCGCTGCCGGCGGCGGCGGACCAGGGTGGCCGGCGGCACGGCGAGCAGCGGGGCGAGGTTCGCCGTCACGGCCCGGCCCAGCAGCTCGGCCGCGCCGGCCGGGTCGCCGTGGGCGGCGGGCCGCGGCTCGGGCACCACCTCGTCGACCACCCCGAGCCGGCACAGGTCGGCGGCGGTGAGCCGCAGCGCCCGGGCGGCCTGCGGGGCGGCCGAGCTGTCCGGCCAGAGGATCGCGGCGCAGCCCTCCGGGCTGATCACCGAGTAGACGGCGTGCTCCAGCATCAGCACCCGGTCGGCGACGGCCAGGGCGAGCGCGCCGCCGCTGCCGCCCTCGCCGGTGACCACCGCGACGACCGGCGTGGGCAGCACGCTCAGCGCGAGGATGTTCTCTGCGATCGCGGCGGCCTGGCCCTGCTGCTCGGCGTCCACGCCCGGGTCGGCGCCCGGGGTGTCCACGAGGGTCACCACCGGCAGGCGGAGCCGGGCCGCCAGACGCATCAGCCGCAGCGCCTTGCGGTGACCGGCCGGGCTGGCCATCCCGAAGTTGCGGGCCACCAGCTCCGCCGTGGTGTGTCCCTTCTGGTGGCCGATCACCATGACGGGCCGGCCGTCCAACCGCGCCACCCCGCCGACGACCGCCGGGCAGTCCGCGCCGAGCCGGTCACCGTGCAGCTCCACGAAGCCGTCGAAGGCGGTCTCCAGGTAGTCCAGGGTCGTGGGCCGGCCGGGGTGCCGGGCCGTGCGTACCGTCTCCCAGGCGTCGCGGGCCGGGCCGGGCGCGGGGGCGGGCGCGGCCGGTCGCGGCGCCGGCTCCTGCCGGGGTACGGGCACCCGCCGGCCGGCCTCGGCGGCGGCGAGCAGCGCGGTCAGCCGGCCGCGCAGCGCGTGCCGGGGCACCACGAGGTCGACCTGGCCGTGCCGGAGCAGGAACTCGGCGGTCTGGAAGCCCTCCGGCAGCGTGGCGCCGGTGACCTGGCGGATCACCCGGGGGCCGGCGAAGCCCAGCCGGGCGCCGCTCTCGGCGAGCACCACGTCGGTGTTGGTGGCGAAGGACGCGGCCACCCCGCCGAACGTCGGGTCGGTGATGACACTGACCGTGAGCAGCCCCGCCTCGCGCAGCCCGGCGACGGCCTGGCTGACCGTGGCCATCTGCATGAGCGACAGCGCGCCCTCCTGCATCCGCGCCCCGCCGGAGGCGGTGACCAGCACCAGCGGCACGGCGTCGGCCAGCGCCCGCTCGGCGGTCCGGGTGATCAGCTCGCCGACCGCGCAGCCGAGGCTGCCGCCGAGGAAGCGGAAGTCCATCACCGCCAGGGCGACCGGGTGGCCGCCGACCCGGGCGGTCCCGCAGACCACCGCCTCGTCCAGGCCCGTGCCGGTACGGGCCGCGCCGAGCCGGTGCGGGTAGGGCAGCGCGTCGACGAACCCGATGGGGTCGACCCGTACCGCCCGCTCGGGCAGCGGGGTGAACGAGTCCGGGTCGACAAGCTGCGCCACCCGGTCCGGCGCGTCGAGCCGGGCGTGCGAGCCGCACTCCGGGCAGACGTCGAGGTTGCGCCGCAGGCGTTTGCGGTAGAGCAGCGAGGAGCACCCGTCGCAGCGGGACCAGAGCTGCTCGTCCCGGGGCGCGGTGGTGGTCACGACCGCCGCCCGAGCGCGTCGTATCGCTGGGACTGGCGCCCCGGGGCGTCGTACCGGTAGAAGCAGTGGGCCATGGCGTCGCGGGGCGAGCGCCAGGTCGGCAGGTACGGCGAGATGTACGGGCGCAGCCGCTCGCTGACCCGGACGAACTCGGGATGGCCGCGCGCCTCCTCCACCGCGCCCTGGGCCGGCTCCTCCGTCTCCAGGAGATGGACGTAGAGGTCGTGCAGCCGGTAGAGGGAGCGGTGCCGGACGCCGATCAGGCCGGGCAGTTCGGTCGCGTCGGACTCGGCGAAGATCTCGGCGACCCGATCCTCGGCGGTGGGCACCACCTTGGCGACGATGAGCGAGCGGTCCATTGCGCAGCCTCCCCTGGGTGCGTCCCGGTGCGTGGCGACCGGTCTCGCCGGACGACTGGCGCCACGGTGCCGCCGGCACCGTCAACGCGGCGTCAACCGGCCACCATCGGCCCGGGAAGTCCGTGACGCTGCGTTGACGCAAGCTGTGCGCCGGCTATGGGAAGATCAACTGACCCGAATAGATGGCGACACTTTTTCGCAGTTCACAGCCGGTTCGTCCGGCCATTACGGACGGTCAGCAAACCAACGCCTCGTTGACGCAGAGTAACAAGTGTTGATATCCTCCGTACCGGTCAGCCCGGACACAGCGGGCTTTCTCCGCCACGGCGGAGCCGTTCCGACACCGGCGTCGCGGCAGCCGAGCCGGGCACAGAGGACGGTCGGGACGAGGGTTCCGGTGCAGGGGGGTGCGCCCGTGTCCGGTGGATCGAGAATGCCCACGGCGGGAGACCCCGCCCCACGGGTGTCGCTGCACCTGCTCGGCGGGTTCCGGCTGCTCCACGACGACGTCCCGGTGGTGGTCCCCCGGGGCCTGCAACGGGTCATCGCCCTCATCGGGCTCCGCCCGGGCGCCACCCGCAGCCACCTGGCCGGACTGCTCTGGCCGGAGACCCCCGAGGACCGGGCGCTCTCCTCGCTGCGCACCGCGCTGTGGCGGCTCCGGCAGGACCCCTGCTGCCCGCTGTGCACCGACGGCGACACCGTCCGCCTCGGCGCCACCGTCCACCTCGACGTCGACGAGCTGGTGGCCACCGCGGCCCGGGTCCGCGACGGCGAGGCTCCCCGCGGCGCCGCCGGCGCCGGCCGGCACGACCTGCTCCCCGGCTGGTACGACGACTGGGTGCTGCTGGAACGCGAACGGCTGCGCCAGCTCCGGCTGCACATGCTGGAGGAACTCGCCGGCAACCACCTCGCCGCCGACCGCCACGGCGAGGCCCTGGAGGCGGCGCTGGAGGCCATGGCCGCCGAACCGCTGCGCGAGACCCCGCACCGCCTGGTGGTCCGCATCCACCTCGCCGAGGGCAATGCCTTCGAAGCGGTGCACGCCTTCTACGTCTACCGCGACCTGCTGCTGCGCGAACTGCGCCTCGAGCCGTCCCCGGCCATGTGCGCCCTGCTCGACGAGACCCTCGCCCCGATCCGGCGGGCCACCCGGCAGGCCCCCCAGCGGCGCGCGGACCGGAGCAACGCCCCCGGCCGCCCCGCCGGTTCGGCGCCGCGCGGCCCGACCGCGCCCACGACACCGCACCCCCGCTCACCGTCACCACCGCCATCAATGTCCCCGGGCGGGCCGTGACGGCCAGGTGACAGCCGGCCCGGCAGGGTGGGCCGCACGGTGACCGACCTCCTCGGCCGGGGTCGGGACACCACGAGCGGCGAGAGGGGTCCCGATGAGTCGACTGTTGGTCGTCAGCCGGATCGTGCCGGGGGCGCAGGGCCGGGTGGCACAGATCTTCGCCGAGTCCGACGCCACCGAGCTGCCCCGCCTCACCGGCGTGCGGCACCGGTCGCTGTACTACCTGCACGACCTGTGCGTGCACCTCATGGAGACGGTCGCCGTCGACCCGGACCTGGCCGCCGAGGTCCGCGACAACCCGCTCTACCAGCAGGTGAACGAGCGGCTGTCGGCGCACACCTCGCCGTACCTGCCGACCTGGCGGTCCCCCCGCGACGCCGTGGCCGGCTGCTTCTACAGCTGGGACGCGGCCGACCTGCCCGCGCCCCGGCGGATCTGCTGAGCGTCACCGCACCGAAGACCGGGGCGTCCCGGACCCTCGAACGGCACCAGGGTCCGGGGCGCCCCTTCGGCGACCCCGCCCGCCACACGCTCGGTCATCTCACGGCCACCGGCCGGCACCGCCGCGTCCCACCGGCGTCGGCAGCCGCCGACCTCCCTGTCGCCCAGCGCGTACGTGTGCGAAGCTGCCCCCGGTTTTCTCGCGATTGTCGTTCACGTACATAGGAGGAGGTTGGCATGCCGTCGAGCTTCGGGCAGTGGCTGGTTCTGATCCTGGCCCTGCTGGTGGGCCTGGGCATCGGGTGGGTGGTGAGCGGCCGCCGGAACGCCGCCGGCACCGGTACGCCCACGGTGGAGGGTGCCGCCGCCCCGGCGCCCGAGGTGACCGCCACGGTCGACCAGGAGCGGCCGGAGGCCGTGGTCGACGAGGTGCCGGCGCCCGCCGCGGTGACCGAGCAGCCGGCCCCGGTCGACCAGGACGCCGCCCCGGCCGCCGCCACGCTGGCCGCCCAGGCCAGCACCCTGCCGTCCGCCGAGCCCGCGTCCGCCGAGTCCGCGGCCGTCGAGCCTTCCGCCGTCGAGCCGGTGGCCGTCGAGGAGCCGGTCCGGTCCGAGGAGGAGCCGGTCCGTCCGGTCGCACCGGTCGAGGTCGCCGCCGAGCCGGTCGCCGTCGAGCCGGTCGCCGTCGAGGAGACCGAGCCGGTCCGGACCGCGCCGGAGCCGCTGGCCGCCGACGCGGAGCCGGCCGCGAGCCCGGCCGCCGAGGCCGAGCCGGTGGCCGTGCCCTCCGAGCCGGTGACCGTGGAGGCCGAGCCGGTCGCCGAGGCCGAGCCGGTCGCGCCGGTGGCGGTGCCCGCGCCGCGCGCCGCGGCCGAGGACGCCGCTGCGGTCCAGGTGGACGCGCCGGACGACTTCCGGCGGATCCAGGGCATCGGGCCGAAGCTGGCCGCCGCCCTCCAGGCCGCCGGCATCCGCACCTACCAGCAGCTCGCCGAGCTGGACGAGGCGGCGCTGCGGGAGACCGTCAAGGCCGCCGGCCTGCGCGCCGCCCCGGGCCTGGCGACCTGGTCGCAGCAGGCGAAGGTGCTGGCCGGCGCCCGTGCCGACGCCGAGCGGGTGCTCCCGGTCGGCGCCGGCGACGACGCCTGATCCGACGCCTGGGCCGGTGGTGACCGACGGTCGCCACCGGCCCGCGCCGTGTCCGCCGGCCGTCGAGCCGGACCGGGCCGGACCGGGCGGGTCGGACCGCTCGCGGCGTGGCGCCCCGGACGGGCGCGAATAGGGGAAACCCGGCACGGGTCCGCGCGGGCGTCGCTACGGTCGGTGCAGGGCCGGACGGCCCGCCGCGCCGATCCCGCCACCGCAGGAGCACCTCGTGCCCACCGCCACGCCGGAGCAGCCCGCCGAGCGGCGACCCCCGGTGCGCGATCCCGAGGCGCCACGCCGGGTGACCCTGCTGGAGCTCTTCTTCGACCTGGTGTACGTCGTCGCTCTCTCGCTCATCTCGCGGGGCCTGATCACCGAGGTCGACTGGCAACGGGCCCTCCAGTCGCTGATCATGCTGATGGCCATGTGGTGGACCTGGGCGATCACCACCCTGGTCACCGACATGTACGACCCGCAACGTCCCGAGATCAAGCTGCTGATCATCGCGGTCATGTTCGGGGCGCTGCTCATGACCACCGCCATCCCGGAGGCGTTCGGCGCCCGCGGGCTGGTCTTCGCCGGGACGTACGTGGCGATCCATCTCGGACGCGGGCTGTTCCTCATGCCCACGGTCCGGCGCCACCGGCAGACCCAGCGCCGGGCGGCCCGCATCTTCATCTGGTTCGCGGTCTCCGCGATCCCCTGGCTCGTCGGCGCCAAGGTGAACGGCCACGCCCGCGAGACGCTCTGGCTTCTCGCCCTGGCCATCGACTACCTCGGGTTCCGGCTCGCGTACCCGGTGCCCGGCCTCGGTGTGGTGCCGGACGCCCAGCGCAACGTGACCGCCGAGCACCTCTCCGAGCGCTACCAGCAGTTCTTCATCATCGCGTTGGGCGACGCCATCCTGGTCACCGGGACCGTCTTCAGCCTGCACCACTCCGAGGCGGAGAACATCGGCGCCTTCGCCGTCGCGTTCGCCACCACGCTGCTGCTCTGGCGGATCTACGTGCACAAGTCGGGCGAACTACTGCCGCACGCCATCGCCATGGCGAAACAGCCGGCCCGGTTCCTGAACTCCGCCCCCTACACTCACCTGCTCATGGTGGCCGGGGTGGTGACCAGCGCGGCGGGATTCGACCTGGTGCTGCTCGAACCGACCGGGCACACCCCGCCGGCCTGGCTGGCGGTCCTCCTCGGCGGGCCGGCGCTGTTCCTGGTCGGTCGCGCCGCCTTCGAGTACGAGGTGTTCAGCCGGGTGTCGCTCTCCCGCCCCGGCGGCATCCTGGCGCTGCTCACCATCGCGCCCGGCGCACTGTTCCTGGCGCCCGTCTACGCCGCGCTCGGGGCGATGCTGGTGCTGGTCGGGGTGGCCGTCGCCGACCACCTGCGCAGCCGGGGCCGGCCGCCGGAGGATCCGTCGCCGCCACACTGAGCCGGCGCGGCATGGTCGGAATCGGCCGCGCCGGACCTGGGCGCCGTTTGACCGTTCACCCGCTCTGGGTACATGGCCTCCACCTCGATTCCACCACAACCCCAGTGGAGGCAACCCATGCGCGGCACCTCGATAGTCGGCGTCCTGGTCGTCATCTGGCTCGTCATCGGCGCCATCGCCGCCGGCCAGCGCGGTTACTACGGCAACGACGACACCAACTGCGCCGAGGCCGGCACCATCCTGGTCACCATCGTGGCCGGCCCGCTGAACTACATCGGCGCGAACCCCAAGGTGGACTGCCAGCTCCCCGAGCCGTCCAAGTAGGCCCGACCCCGCACCACCCCGGCCCGCGCCCCGCTCCCCCGCGGCGCGGGCCGTTCCGTGCTCGGCGGGTGCCACGTCACCCCGCGTAAGGCGTCCTAGGAGGCTGGGTTCATCACCCACCGCCGGGCGCGGGGATGCGGCGTTTGCCGGGTCGTGGGGTGGGAAGGGCAGCGGTCCAGCCACGCGGGGACGGGAGACCAGGGCGATGCGGATCGGCTACAAGCTGGCTTCGGAGGCCTTCGGCCCGCAGGAACTCATCCGGCAGGCCGTCCGCGCGGAGCAGGCCGGCTTCGACTTCGTCGAGATGAGCGACCACTACCACCCATGGCTGGAGGTGCAGGGGCACTCCTGCTTCACGTGGAGTGCGCTCGCGGCCGTCGCCGCTAAGACCAGCACGCTCGGCCTGGCTACCGGGGTCACCTGCCCGTCGGTCCGGTACCACCCGGCGATCATCGCCCAGGCCGCGGCCACCATGGCGCTGATCTCCGACGGCCGTTTCACCCTGGGCGTGGGCGCCGGCGAGCGGCTCAACGAGCACGTGGTCGGGCAGGGCTTCCCGAGCGTCCGCGGCCGGCACGAACGGCTGCGCGAGGCCCTGGAGATCATCCGGCTGCTCTGGCAGGGCGGCTACCAGTCGTACGAGGGCCGGCACCTCCAACTGGAGGACGCCCGGGTCTGGGACCTGCCGGAGACCCCGCCGGTGATCGCCGTGGCCGCCAGCGGGCGGTCCTCCGCGGCGACGGCCGCCGAACTGGGCGACGGGCTCTTCGCCACCGAGCCGAAGTCGTCGATCGTCGCGCACTACCGGGAGGCCGGTGGGCAGGGACCGCGCTACGCGGAGGTGCCGCTGGCCTGGGCGCCGGACGAGGAGCAGGCGGTCCGCGCGGCGAAGGAGACCAGCCGGTGGGCGGTCACCGGCTGGAAGGTGATGAGCGAGCTACCCAACCCGGTGAACTTCGACGCGGCCACGGTCTGGGTCGAGGACCAGCACATCCGGCGGCAGTTCTCGGTCGGGCCCGACCCGGAGCCGCACCTCGCGAAGGCGCGGGCGTACGTCGAGGCCGGCTACGACCACATCGTGCTGCAGAACGCCGGCCCGGACCCGGACGGCTTCCTGGACTTCTGCGCGGGTGGCTTCCTCGACCGGGTGCGCCGACTCGGCTGACCGGTAGCCGGGCGCGGCCCGGTCCGGGCGGCGGTGCGCGTACCCCTCGGGCTGTCGGACCGGGACGGGGCCGGCGGCCGGCGGCGGGGCTCAGCCGCCGACGTGGATGCCGGGACGGCGGGTGGGGTCCGGCTCGGACTTGCGGATGATCTCCCGGACCACCGGCGGGGTGTCGCCGCGGCCGAGGATCAGGTAGCGCAGCAGGTGCGCGATGGGGTTCCCCTCGGACCACTCGAAGTGGCAGTGCGGGCGGACCCCGGTGGCGTCGCGCAGCGCCAGCAGGATGGCCGCGATGGCGTTGGGCGCGGCCGGGCTGCTGGCGCGCAGGATCCGGTACCCGCCGACCTCCACCCCCTGCACCCGCAGCACCTCGCTGAACCGCGAGGGATCGCTGACGTCGATCTCCAGGAAGAGCACGTCGGCGGCGCCGGGCACCGGATTCATGCCGCGCTGGGCGCGCTCCTTGACCCGGTACTCCTTCAGCGAGCCGCTCTGCCGCTTGTTGGCGATGAGGTGCAGCCGGCCGTCGTGGGCGATCGAGTCGGCGACGAATCGCCGCGCCGCGTCGTCGAACTCGATCCGCTCGGTGCGCAGTTCGGTGGTGCGGGACACCCGGGAGATCAGCGAGACGGCGACGATCCCGGCGATGAACAGGCCGGAGATGGTGATCCCGTCGGGCTTCTCGATCACGTTCTCGATGAGCGCGTAGAGCAGCACCAGCGTGAGCACCGTGAAGCCGATCCCGGCGAACGGGTGCCGCGCCCGGTACGCGGAGATGGTCACCGCGATCGCGCCGGAGACCATCATGGCCAGGATTCCGGTGGCGTACGCGCCGGCCTGGGCGTTGACGTCGGCCCGGAAGGCGACCGTGATGGCGATGCTGATGGCGGTGTAGACCAGCACCACCGGACGGACCGCCCGCCCCCATTCGGGCGCCATGCCGTACGAGGGCAGGTAGCGCGGCACGATGTTGATGAGGCCGGCCATCGCCGAGGCGCCGGCGAACCAGAGGATGAAGATGCTGCTGATGTCGTAGACCGTGCCGAACGCCTCGCCCAGGTGCTCGTGGGCCAGGAAGGCGAGTGCCCGGCCGTTGGCCGCCCCGCCCGGCGCGAACGCGTCCGCCGGGATCAGCACGGTGGTGACGAACGTCGTGGCGATCAGGTAGACCGACATGATCAGCGCGGCGGTGGTGAGCAGCTTGCGGGTGTTGCCGATCCGCACCGTCAGGCGCCGCTCGGCGTCGCCGTCGCCCCCCTTGACCAGCGGCATCATGCTCACCCCGGTCTCGAAGCCGGAGAGGCCCAGCACCAGCAGCGGGAACGCGAGCACGCTGGTGGCCAGCACGTCACCCGCCCCGCCGACCTCGGTCAGCCGGTCGGTCCAGCCGCTGAGGGTCCCCGGGTCGGCGGCGACCTCGGCGAGGCCGACGACCACGATCACCGCGTTCAGCGCGAGGAAGACCGCCACGAGGGGGATGGCTACCTGCACCGCCTCGCTGAACCCCAGCAGGAACACCCCGCCGAGGACGAGCAGCAGCGCCACGGTCACCAGCACGGCGGCCGTGGTGCCGTGCGGGAAGGACTCGGGCAGGACCGGGTTCTCAAGCAGGTGCACGGTCGCGTCGGCGGCGGAGAGGGTGATCGTGATGATCCACGAGGTGGCCACGAAGCCGAGCAGCACCAGCACGAACAGCTTGCCGCGCCAGAACGGCAGCAGCCGTTCCAGCATCGCCACCGAGCCCTGCCCGTGCGGGCTCTCCCGGGCCACCCGCCGGTACATGGGCAGCATCCCGAACAGGGTCAGCGCCACGATCAGCAGGGTCGCGAGCGGGCTCAGGGCGCCGGCCGCCACCGCCGCGATCCCGGGCAGGTAGGACAGGGTCGAGAAGTAGTCGACGCCGGTCAGGCACATCACCTGCCACCAGGGGTGGGCCCGCGCCTGGTGCTCCCGGGTCTCCGGGCCGACCGGCTGCACGCGGTGCTGGAACAGCCAGCGGCTCAGCCGGCCGGCCGGTTCAGCCGGCCGGACCGGGCTCTCCACGTACTCCGGCAGCGTCCCGGTCCGGCGGCCGCGGTCGCCGTGCTCCGGATCGCGTGCGGCGCGCAGCGCCCGGTCCGCCGCGGTCGAGTGCGCCTGCTGGCGGCGCCCCCGCGTCCGCCGGGGCTGCGCCCCGTCCCGTCCCTCCGCCATGTACACCCCTTCAGGCCCTGAACCGACGGTAGGTGGTACCCGGGGTGCGGCCCGGCGGAACCGGACAAGCGGGGAAAGATGATCAGGGCAGGCCGGCGATCGCGTCGCGCAGCGCCTCCGGGTCGGTCACCGTCACCGTGACGGCCGGGTGGCGCGGCCAGGGGCCCGGGGCGAGCGCCGGCACCGGGGTGGCGAGGCGGAGACAGACGCCGGCGGCCACGCTGGTGCCGAAGGTGACCCCGCCGTCGGCCAGGGACAGGTGCGGGCCGACGGCCCGCCACCAGCGGTACGGGCCGCCCAGCTCGACCCCCGTGACGTTGTCGCGGGCGGTGCGCAGCCGCCAGGGGCCGAAGCGCACGGTCAGCTCGTCGGGGCCCAGTTCGACGCGGGCGGTCTCCGGCCGCACCCCGAGCAGGGCCAGCGGCAGCCGGAACGCCGGGTCGAACCGGAAGGCGAAGCGGCGGACCGGTCCGGTGTGCGGCATGGCGGGCGGGTACCCGGCAGGGCCGGGCCGACACCCGGTCACGCCGTTGCCCGCGGGACGGGGCCGGCCGGCGCACCCGGCGCCGGCCGGCCCGCTCGTTCCCCTCGGGTCAGGCGGGCAGTCCCAGCCGGCCGGCCAGCCAGGCGAGCCGGTCGTCCCGGGTGCGGGCGGCGCCCAGGTCGTGCTCCTCGTCCGGGTAGACCGACACCTTGGCCTGCGGCGCCGCGGCGGCGAAGGCGGCGCGGGTCTCCGCGCCGACGAACCGGTCCGCGCCGGCGAACTGGAGGTACGCGCCGGCGCCGAGACGCCCCACCAGGTCCACCGGGTCGAGGCCGGCGAAGACCGCCCGGTACGCCGCCCGCTCCCCCGCCGGCAGCTGGAGCCAGTAGAGGTCGAACCAGTTGGCCCAGGTGGCGTCCGGGGCGAGCAGCACCGCGGTGCGCAGCCCCGGCTCCCGGGCGGTCAGGTCGACGGCGTACATGGCGCCGTAGTCGTGGCCGACCACCGCCGTGCGCTTCCGGTCCACCCCCGGCTCGGCGAGCAGCCGCCGGTACGTCGCGCGCACGGCGTCGAGCTGAGCGGTGACCGCGGCCCGGTCCCGGGCGTCGCCGACCGGGTCGCCCGCCCACGGGAAGGTGAGCTGCGGCAGCACCGACACGACGCCCCGGCCGGCCAGGGCGGTCGCCTCGGCCAGGAACTCGCTGCGGTCCTGGTTGGCCCGGCCGGGCTCGAACCAGTGCAGGTCCAGCACCCCGGCCAGCCCGCCGCTGGAGCCCTGCGGCCGGACCAGCCAGGCCCGGACGGCCGGCTGCCCGGCGACCGGGAACTCGATGTCGCGGACCACCGTGGCCGCCGCGTGGTGCGGCTCGGCGGGTGCCTCCGCGTGGGCCCCACCGGCACCGGCGACCGCGCCGGCGACCAGCAGCGCCGCCACGGACACGAGGACGGGCAGACGTCGCATACGCCACCTCCATCAGTTTCTAAAAATGTTTATTAACTGACGACGCTAGGATGGCGTGCGGCGATCGGTCAAGTGCGGAGGGACGGCAGGCGTGTCGGCGACCGGACGAGGGAGGAGGCGCGGATGAGCGCGGTGCCACCCCTGGAACCCGCGCTGCGCCTGGCCATCGCGCTGCTGCACAGCTACTGGGTGCTCCAGGACCCGGTCGACCAGCTCTCGGTGGCCCGGCTGCGGGGCGCCGCCCGGGAACTCGGCCTCGCCGACGTCACCGAGCCGCTCACCGAGGCGGACCTGCCCCGGCTACGCGAGTTGCGCGACCGGCTCCACCGGGTCTTCGCCGCGCCCGACCCGGCCGCCCGCGTGGCCACGCTCAACGAGGTGCTGGCCGACGTGAGCGCCGGCACGGTGGTCGAGGCCGCGCCCGACGGCGCGCTGCGGCTCACCCCGCTGCCCCGGCCCGGCCCGGCCGGCCCGTTCGCCGCACTGGTCACCGGGGCGCTCGCCCGGGCCGCGGCGGCCGGCGGGGCGGAACGGTTCGGGGTCTGCGCGGCCGACGGGTGCGACGCGCCCTACCTGGACCGGACCCGCGCCGGCCGGCAGCGCTACTGCTGCGAGCTGTGCAACAACCGGGCCGCGGCGGCCGCGTACCGGGGGCGGTCCCGGCGCGGCTGACCGGCTCGCCGGCCACCCGCCACGGACGGCGTCCCCGCGTCCCACGCCCGGACGGCGGGACGCGGGGACCCCCCGTCCCGGCTACTGGAGGAACGCCCCGAGGGGCGAGAGCAGCAGCCGGCCGAGCAGCGCGGCGTTGTCGTCCAGCCGCATCCGCTCACACTCACGGGCGTCCGGGTCGTGCCGGCAGCGCCAGATCTTCTGCGCGTTGCGCCAGGCCACGTTCCGGGTGTACTCCACCAGCTCGCCCTGGTACCAGTCGTCGATGTCGCCGTTCACCATGTCGATCATCAGCTGCCAGTGGTCCAGGTAGCCGCGGCGCAGCTCCGGGATCCGCTCGGCGAAGATCTTGTTGATCTCCAGGTAGTCGTGGTGCTGGTCGCTGCCGTCGACCGGCTCGGAATCCAGGCTGTCGAAGGTGGTCACCAGCGCGAACGGCAGGTCGTAGTTGATGTGGGCGTTCACCCCGGCGGCGGCCGACGGCAACGGCCGGGCGTCCGGGCCGCGCATCCGCTGGAACAGGCACGACCAGGCCTTGGGAGTGCCCGGGTGGGAGTCGGTCCAGAACCGCAGCGCGTCGAAGTAGCGGGCGGCGAACTCCACGTCCAGCCGGGCCAGGAAGGCCGGGTCGGTGAAGCGGTCGTCGTACAGCCCGTCGAGCACCGTCGACGTGATGACCAGGTAGAGCTTGTTGAAGTCGGCCAGCGGGCAGCTCTCCTCAAGCGGAGGCAGCCGGACCAGCAGGTCCTGGAGCTTGGTGAGATGGTCGACGACCGCCGGCACGTCGGCGGGGTGGTCGGCGAGCAGCCCGACGATGTCCTGGTGCACAGGACCCCATACCGGTTCGGTCATCTCTCCTCCACAGTGGTCAGCGCCCCCCACGACGCCACCCGGTGACGCAGGACAGCCTTCCAGCCGGCGTACGCCGGCCGGATCAGTAGAACGACGTATTGCCGACGTACGGCTACTCGGGGCGGTTGCGCAGGAAGATCGCGCTGGCCTGCACCCGGGTGCGGACCTGGAGCTTGTCGAAGATGTGCGACACGTGCACGCCGATGGTCCGCTCGCTGATGAACAGCCGCTGGCCGATCTCCCGGTTGGTCAGCCCCTCGGCGACCGCGGCGAGCACCTCCCGCTCCCGGGCGGTGAGCACCTCCAGCTCGTCCACCGCGGGCGCGGCCGGCGCCGCGGCCCGGGGCCGGGGAGCGGGACGGGCGGCGGCCGGAGCCTCCTCCAGGGGCACCCGGGCCCGCCCGGCCAGGGTGCGGATCTCCTCGCTCAGCGGCACCGCGCCGAGCGCCTGGGCCGTCCGGTGGGCCTGCCGCAGCAGCTTGCCGGCGGTGGCCACCCGGCTGCGCCGGGCCAGCAGCGCCTCGGCCTGCCGCAGCCGGGAGTAGGCCGCCGGGTAGGGGTGGTTGCGCCGGTCCCACTCGGTGGCCGCGCGGGCCCACAGCTCCGGGTCGCCCCGGCCGTCGTCCAGCCGGCTCAGCTCGGCGGCGCAGAGGGCCAGGAAGGCGTCGGCGACGTAGCGCACCGGGGCGCCCGCCTTCCCGCTCTTGCGGGCCACCCGCTCGACCACCTCGCGCAGCCGGCGGACCGCGTTCGGGTCCACCTCGACGGTGCGGCTGGCCGAGGCCTCCGCCTCCGCGCGCAGCCCGTGCCAGGCCAGGGTGGCCAGCACGATGACGTCGTCGGAGCGGCTCTCGGTCAGGCCCCGCTGGACCGCCTGCCGGGCCAGGTCGTGCCGGCCCTGCCACATGGCCAACCCGGCGCGCAGGATGAGCATCGGCAGCACGTGCCGGGCCCCGCCGCCGGCCAGCACGGTGGCGACCGCCTCCAGGTCGCGGTCGGATGCCTCGACGTCGCCGTAGCCGACCGACAGCCGGCACCGGGCGAGCAGCAGCTCGACCGCGTCGGCGCCGGACGGGCGGTGCCGCAGCGCGGCCGCGACGACCTTCTCCGCCTCGGCCCACTGCCCCACCCGGAACAGCCCGTTGGTGGCGATGGCCAGCAGCCGGGTCTCCCAGGTGCGGCCCAGTCCCAGCTCGGCGACCCGCTCGGCGCCCCGGCGGGCCACCACCACACCCTCCTCGAGGATGTTCAGCGGCCCGGTGAGCAGCTCGGCCAGGTGCAGGTACGCGCAGGCCACGTCCTCCGGCCGGCCGGAGCGCTCGGCGGTGTCCAGCGCCCGGCGCATGACGGCCAGCCCGGCGTCCGGGTCCTCCAGGTAGGCCTCGCTGAACCCCAGCGCGGCGCTGGCCAGCACCACCTCCGAGGCGGCGCCCTCCACCTCGGCGGCGAGCCCGAGCGCCTCCCGGGCCTGGTCGCCGGCCTCGGCGTAGCGGCCCAGGTGCAGCAGCAGCTCGGCCAGGTGGGCGGCGGCGGTGGCCCGTTCCCGGGGCGTGCAGTCGGCCGCCGCCAGCACCTGCCGGTACTCGGCCTCGGCCGGCGCGGAACGCCCGGCGGCGGCCAGGTAGCGGGCCCGCCGGATGTGCAGGGCGCAGGTGGGCGGGCCGGCCGGGTCGGCGGCCAGCTCCTCCAGCAGGGCCAGGGCCCGGGCGTGCTCGCCGCAGTGGTGCGCCGACTCGGCCGCGTGGGTCAGCAGCTCGGCCCGGTCCACCTCGACCGGCTCGGGCCGGCCGCCGTCGGGCAGCACGGCGGGTGGGGTGTCGGCCAGGCTCAGCGCGGCCGACCAGTGGCGGTGCGCCTCGGCGTAGCCGTGCAACCGCTCGGCCTCCCGGGCGGCGGCCATGGCGGCCGGCAGGGCCCGGGCCGGCTCGCCGGCCAACCGCCAGTGGTGGGCCAGCCGGGCCTGGTGCAGCTCGGCGGTGGCCGAGGTGAGCGCCTCGGCGTAGCGGCGGTGCAGCGCGGCCCGCTCGGCGGGGAGCAGCTCGTGCGCCAGCACCTCGGCGACCAGGCGGTGCCGCAGCCGGTAGCCGTCGTCGGCGCCGACCAGCAGCCGGTGCGCCACGGCCTCCCGGACCGCCTCGATGAGCTGGTCCTCCGGCAGCCGGACGACCTGGGCCAGCAGCCAGTGCTCGACCGGTTCGACCCCGGCGGCGACCGCGTGCACCACGGCGTGCGCGGGCTGCGGCAGCGCGTCGACCCGCGCCAGGAAGACCTCGCGCAGCGTGTCGGAGAGCCCGTCGTGGCCGTCGCGCAGGTCGCGGGCCAGCTCCTCCACCACGAACGGGTTGCCGCCGCTGCGCTGCCACAGCTGGTCGGCGGCCTCGGGGGGCAGCGCCGTGCCGACGATCGCGACGGCCAGCTCGTCGGTGCCGGCCCGGTCCAGCGGCGCCAGGTCCACCACCCGGACCGAGCGCAGCCGGCGCAGCTCGGTGAGCACGCGGCGCAGCGGGTGCGCGCCCTGCAACGACTCGGCCCGGATCGCGGCCAGCACCGACAGCTGAAGGTCGCCGAGGCCCGCGAGCAGGTAGAGCAGGAGCTGGCGGGTGCTCCGGTCGACCCACTGGAGGTCGTCGAGGACGAGCACCAGCGGCCGCCCGGCGGCGACCAGGTGCAGGCCGCGCGAGACCCGTTCCAGCAGCGCGCCCGCGCCGTCCGGGCCGGGGGTCTCCTCGTCGAAGACCTGGAGCAGGCCGCGGACGGCGGAGGAGGTGCGCGCCTCGGTCAGGTCGGCGTCGAGGCGGCGCAGCGCCTGGCGCACCGGGTGCAGCGGGGAGGCGTCGCCGATGTCGAGGCAGGCGCCGGTGAGGACCAGCGCGCCCCCGTCCCGCAGGCGCTCGCCGACCTCGGCCAGCAGCCGGGTCTTGCCCACGCCGCTCTCGCCGGTGAGGAACACCGCCGCGGTCTGCCCGGGGGCGACGTCGTCGAGCAGCGCCGACCGGAGCGCCGCCACCGTGCCGGCACGGCCGACGAGCGGCGCGGTGTCCACATCGCTGGCCATGCCACGCAGCCTAGTCACAGGTTCCCGCACCGTTCTACGGGCTCAGCGCCCTTGTGGTACTCCTCGCGTCGACATTGCGACTAATGGTTGCGGGTGGTCGACATACGTCGTCCTACCGATCCCCCGAGGACCCGGTGGTGAAAGTCTCCGGAGGTCGTCAGGGCACCGGACCGGGGAGAGGGTGGGTGCGATGTTGATCACCACGCCCGTGGGGAGTCGGCAAGCCGTCACCACCGCGCGCTGGCCGGTGCCGGAGGAGCGGCGCACGGTCACCGTGCTCTTCGCCGACATCGTCGGGTCGACCGGGCTGGTCGAGCGGCTCGACCCCGAGGACGTCCGGGCGCTGCAACAGGCGTACTTCGGCACGGTGGCCGCGGTGCTGCGCCGGTGGCACGGCGTGGTGGAGAAGTACGTCGGCGACGCGGTGATGGCGCTGTTCGGAGCGCACGGGTCCGACGGGTTCGACGCGTACCGGGGGGTGCGCGCCGGGCTGGAGATCCAGGCCGCGCTGGACCGGCGGCTGCCGGCCGGCACGCGGCTGCGGGTCCGGGTCGGCGTGGCCACCGGCGAGGTGCTGGTCGACCTGGCCGGCACCCGCGACGGCGGGCACGGCGCGGCCAGCGGCGCGGTCATCACCACGGCGGCCCGGCTCCAGGAGTACGCCCCGCCCGGCGGGGTGGTCGTCTGCGCGGTCACCCGGCGGGCCGTCGCCGGCCTGGTCGAGCAGCGCCCCCTCGCCGCCATGACGGTGGCCGGCAAGACCCGGCCGCTGGACGTCTGGCGGGTGACCGGGGTGGCCCGGCACCGTCCGGCCCGCCACCACGGCCCCCTCGTCGGCCGCCGCCGCGAACTGGCCGCGGCCGGGGAGGAGATCGTCCGGGCGGTACGGGAGCGGCGTCCACGCTGGATCTCACTGGTCGGCCCGGCGGGCCGCGGGCGCAGCCGGATGCTGCACGAGCTGGTCCGAGCGGTGTCGACGGTGGACGGCACCCCGGTGCGGTGGTGCGTGGCGCACTGCCCGCCGTTCCCGGACGGGGAACTGGCGCCGCTGGCGGACATGGTCCGCGCCGTCGCCGGGGTCCGCGACACGCACCCGCCGGAGACCGTACGCCGGCGGCTGGCCACCACCCTGGACGGGCTGCTGCCGCCCGCGCGGCGGGGTGCGGCGGCGCACGCGCTGGCCGAGTTCCTGGCCGCCCCGCGCGACGCCGGTGCGGCCGCCCGCGGCGCCGAGGTGTGGCGGGAGGTCCTGCTCGGCCTGGCCGCCGCACAGCCGGTGGCGGTGGCGGTGGACGACCTGGACCGGGCCGCGCCGGCGCTGAACCGGTTCCTGCACCGGCTCTTCGCCGCCGCGAGCGAGCGGGGGCTGCCGCTCGCGGTGGTGGCCACCCACGGTCCGGGCTGGGCCGACCTGCTGCCCGGCGCGGCCGGCCGGCGGCGCCGGGTGTCGCTGCCCGCGCTGGGCACCGTCGACACCGGACGGCTGCTGCGGCACCTGCTCGACCGGGCCGGCCGGCCCACCGCGCCGGCCGCGGCGCTGCTCCCGCTCGTCGGCGGCAGCCCGGCCGCCGCGGCGGCGTACGCCGCGACGCCGGACGCCGACGGCGAGCCGGGCGGGGTGCCGGAGCCGGTCCGTCGCCTGGTCGACGCCCGGCTGGACCCGCTGGACGGCGAGCGACGGGCGGTGCTGATGGCCGCCGCGGCCCGGGGCGGGGCGGTCCCGGCCGCCACGGTGGACCGGATGCTCGGCTGGCCGGCCGGGCGCGCCGAGCCGGCGCTGCGCGCGCTTGTCGACGCCGGCCTGCTGCGCCGCACGGCCACCGGCGGCTACGCGGTCGCCGATCCGGCGGTGGCCCGGGTGGCCGCGCACCGGCTGCCCCGCGCGGTCCGGGCGGAGTTCACCCGCCGGCTGGGGGAAGCCTGGACGGTCGCGGCGATCCGTCCGGCCGGGACGGTCGCGGACGTCGCGGCCCGGGCCGCGGCCGGCCGGGCGGGCTGCCCGGCGGGGGCGGGGCGCCGGTCGGGTGGAGGGGCCCGACCGGCGCCGGTCCCGGCGGCGGCCGGCCGGACGCCGGGCGGACCGGCCGCGGGCGCCCACGCGGCCGTCAAC
>NZ_JANAVK010000007.1:0-341079 GCF_024213425.1 Micromonospora sp. A3M-1-15
CCGGCGTCAGACGTCGAAGGTTGCCGGGCGCTCCGTCGCCGGGGGCGGCGGGGTGGCCTTCCACAGGCCGGTCTTCTGCGCGGCCAGCCGGGCCAGGTAGGCCGGGTTGAGGATGAGGTAGCGGCGCCACAGCCGCTTCGGCTCCAGGCCGAGCCGCCAGAACCACTCCAGGCCGGCCCGCTGCATCCACGGGGGCGGGTTGCGCAGCAGCCCGGCGTGGTAGTCGAACGCCGCGCCGACGGCCATCAGCGGCATGTCCAGCAGCGGCCGCATGGCGTACGCGAAGACCTCCTGCCGGGGGCAGCCCAGCCCGACCAGGACGAGCCGGGCGCCGCTGGCCTTGATCCGGTCGGCGATCTCGGCGTCCTCGCCCGGCTCCAGGGACCGGAACTTGGACGGCTCGACGCCGGCGATCTTCAGCGCCGGGAACTTCCGCTCCAGGGCCGGGATGAGGCGGGACAGGGTCTCCTCGGTGGAGCCGTAGAGGTAGACCGGCAGCCCCTCGTCGGCGAAGCGGGCGAGCACCCGGAGGGTGAGCTCCGGCCCGTAGACCCGGTCGGTGAGGCCGGCGCCGTGCAGCAGGTTGAGCGCCCAGCGCACCGGCTGGCCGTCGGGGGTGACCACGTCGAAGGAGTTGAGCCGGGCGTTGTGCGCCGGGTCGAGCACCCCGGTCATCACGCCGTGCACGGCCAGGGCGGTGAGGGCCAGCGGCCGGCGGTCGTGCGCCGCCGCCACCACGGCCTCGGTCGCCCGGGCGTAGTCGGTCGCGTCGACGAGTACGCCGAGCACGTTCCGCTTGGTGCCGGTGGTCATGCCTTCGGCACCCACTTGTCGACGTTCGCCTCGTAGATCTCCCGGAGGATCATCGGCACGTCGTAGGTGATCTTCCAGTTCGGGTAGTGCTCCTCGAACCGGGCCATGCTGCTCACGTACCACTGGTGGTCGCCGGTGCGGGCCTGCTCGACGTAGTTGATCTTCGCCACCCGGCCGGTGATCTCCTCGGCGATCCGGAACGCCTCGATGTGCGAGGTGTTCGAGTGCCGGCCGCCGCCGAGGTTGTAGACCTGCGCCGAGCGCGGCTCGCGGAAGAACGCCTCGAACGCGGTGAGCACGTCCCGCGAGTGGATCGCGTCCCGGACCATCTTCCCCTTGTAGCCGAAGAGGTTGTAGGTCCGGCCCTCCATGACGCAGCGCATCAGGTAGGCCAGGAAGCCGTGCAACTCGGCGGCGGAGTGCGCCGGGCCGGTCAGCGTGCCGCCCCGGAAGCAGGCGGTCTTCATGTCGAAGTACCGGCCGTACTCCTGGACCATCACGTCGGAGGCCACCTTGGAGGCGCCGAAGATCGAGTGCAGCGACTCGTCGATCGACATGTCCTCGGTGATGCCGTCGTACCAGTGGTGGTCCTCGGGCAGCTCGTAGCGGGTCTCCAGCTCGACCAGCGGCAGGGTGTTCGGGCGGTCGCCGTAGACCTTGTTTGTCGAACAGTGGATGAACGGCGCGTCGATGGCGTGCCGCCGGGTGTTCTCCAGCACGTTGAGGGTGCCGCCGGCGTTGACGTCGAAGTCGGTGTACGGCTCCTTGGCGGCCCAGTCGTGGCTCGGCTGGGCGGCGCTGTGGATCACCACGGCGATGTCCGAGCCGTACTTCTTGAAGACCTGCTCCAGGCCGTCCCGGTCCCGGATGTCCACGGCGTGGTGGGTGTAGGCACGGCCCAGCTCGGCGGCGAGGCGGTCCAGGCTCCAGGCGGTCGAGCCGTCCTCACCGAAGAAGTACCGGCGCATGTCGTTGTCGATGCCGACCACGTCGAGACCGAGGCTGGCGAAGTGCCGGGCCGCCTCGGAGCCGATCAGACCGCCCGAGCCGGTCACCAACGCGACACTCACACGCCACTCCTGGTCCATCGGGGCAGGGGAACCATCGGAGCATAGCGTGATGTCCGGCACGCCCCGATACGGCGCGAGGGCCCCGCTGATCGCGGAGCCCTCGTGATGGTGGGGAAGGGGGGAGTTGAACCCCCACGCCCTTTCGGGCACACGGACCTGAACCGTGCGCGTCTGCCATTCCGCCACTTCCCCGTGGCTGACCTGCAACACCGTATCTCATCCCGCTCCCGCAGACTGCAGCGGGTGCCCGGACATATTACGCTGTTCCCGGTCATCGCCACGAGCGATCACCGTTCGTGGCGGACGAAACTTTAGCACGTCCCCGGGGCTGGTCACGAACGGGCTGCCGGCTGCCGGCCGAGCGGCGTGTGAGCTGCGGAGGCGGTGTCCGGATACCATCATTGCCTCGGGACCCGAGGAGGAGCCGGTGAGCGTGCTGCAACGCTTCGAGAAGCGTCTGGAAGGCCTGGTCGAGGGGGCCTTCGCCAAGGTCTTCAAAGGGGTGGTCCACCCCGTGGAGATCCTCAACGCCATGCAGCGGGAGGCCGAGGCGCACAAGGCGATCCTGGCCGGTGGGCGCACGTTGGTGCCCAACCGCTACGTGATCGATCTCTCGCCCTACGACCACAGTCGGCTGGCGCCGTACGCCGCCGCGCTGGCCCAGGAACTGGCCCAGTCGCAGGCGGAGTTCATCGGCGAGCAGGCCTGGACGGTCTACGGCGACGTGATCGTGGAGGTCGAGCGGGGTGAGGGGCTCGACACCGGCATGTTCCGGGTGACCGCGGAGGTCTACACCGGCGGCGAGGTCGCCCCGGTCTCCGCGCCCGGTGGCTACGACGCCGGCCCGGCCTACCCGGCGTACGACCAGGGTGGCGGCTACGGCCCGCCGCCGGGGCACGGCGGTGGCCGCAACGTCCGCCTGGTCTCCGGCGACGGCCGCACCTACCCGCTCCAGATGGGCTCGACCGTGATCGGCCGCGGCGACCAGGCCAACCTGCGCCTGCCCGACGTCGGCATCTCCCGGCGCCACGCCCGGCTCGACTTCGACGGCGGCCAGGTCGTGCTGACCGACCTCGGCTCCACCAACGGCACGATGGTCAACGGCCAGCGCGTGTCCGCGGTCGCCCTCAACCCGGGCGACATGATCCAGCTCGGCACGACGACCCTGACCTTCCGCGTGGACGGCTGACCCGCGTTGCCGGAACTCGTCATCACCGTCGCCCGGTTCGGGTTCCTCATCCTGCTGTGGATCTTCGTGTTCACGGTGGTCGGAGTGATCCGCCGGGACCTCTTCGCGGGGGCCCGGTCGGGTCGCCTGGTGGCCGCGCCGCGCGCGGTCGGGGCCTCGACCGGGCAGGCGGCGAAGCCGGCGAAGGTGAAACGGGGCAGGGCGGCGCACCAGCTGGTGGTCACCGCCGGTCAGCTGGCCGGCACCCGGATCACCCTCGGCGAGGCCCAGATCACGATCGGTCGCGCCGAGGACTCCACCCTGGTCATCACCGACGACTACGCCTCGGCGCGGCACGCCCGGCTCCTGCCGCGCGACGGGCAGTGGTTCGTCGAGGACCTCGGATCGACTAACGGCACCTACCTGGATCGCGCTAAGGTCACCGGACCAACCCCCGTCCCCCTCGGCGTGCCGATCCGGATCGGCCGCACTTCCCTCGAATTACGGCCATGACTCTGACCCTGCGCTATGCGGCCCACAGCGACCGCGGTCTGATCCGAGACGGTAATCAGGATTCCGTCTACGCCGGGCCGCGGCTTCTTGCCGTTGCCGACGGCATGGGCGGCATGGCCGCCGGTGACGTCGCCAGCAACATCGTCATCGGTGCCATGGCGCCCCTGGACGAGGACGTCCCCGGGGACGCCCTCGTCGACGCGCTGCGTTCCGCCGTCGGCACCGCCAACCAACAACTCCGCGACACCGTGGACGCCAACCCGCAGCTGGAGGGCATGGGCACCACGCTCACCGCGACCCTCTTCTCGGGCAGCAAGCTCGGCATGGTCCACATCGGTGACTCGCGGGCCTATCTCCTGCGTAACGGTGAGTTCGCCCAGATCACCAAGGACGACACGTACGTCCAGATGCTCGTCGACGAGGGCCGGATCAGCGCGGAGGAGGCGAGCAGCCACCCCCAGCGCTCGCTGCTCACCCGGGCGCTGGACGGTCGCGACATCGACCCGGAGTACAGCGTCCGACAGGTGCTCCCCGGTGACCGCTACCTGATCTGCTCGGACGGCCTGTCCGGCGTGGTCAGCGCGGACACCATCGCCGACACCATGCGCGAATACACCGACCCGCAGCAATGCGTGGAACGGCTGGTGCAGCTCGCCCTGCGCGGCGGCGGCCCGGACAACATCACGGTGATCATCGCGGACGCCACCGACCAGGACATCGTCGAGGCGTCCCCGATCGTCGGCGGCGCCGCCGCCCGCGACCGCGGCATGGCCACCTCGGCCGACGTCTCCACCCCGGCGGCCCGCGCCTCGGCGCTGTCCGCACCCCGGGCGCCCGCGCCCGAGGAGCCGGTGGACAGCCGCGACGACGAGGCCGATCGGCGCCGCCGGCACCCGCTGCGTACCGCGGCGATGCTGCTGGCGCTCCTGGTCATCGTCGGTGGCGGCGTCTTCGGCGGCTGGAGCTACACCCAGCGGCAGTACTACGTCGGTGCCACCGACGACGGGCAGCTCGCCGTGTTCCGCGGGGTCCCGGGCCAGGTGGCCGGGCTCGACCTGTCCAATGTGCACGCCACCAGCGAGGCCAACCTCGACGACCTCATCCCGGCCGCGCAGGAGCAGGTCAAGCAGGGCATCCAGGCCAAGAGCGAGCCGGATGCCGAGCGCCGGCTGGCCGAGCTGACCAGCGACGACCCGGCCAACCCGAACCTGAAGCCGCTCTGCCCGCCCAGCCCGACGGCCGGGTCGGCCAGCCCGACGCCCTCCGTGACCGGCAGCCCGCTGGTCCCGGCGGTCAGCGGCAGCGCCGTCCCGCCGGCCAGCGCCACGGCCACGCCCACGGCGGGGCCCACGACGACGCCGACCACCACGCCCGACGCCGTCCCCTCCGACACGGTTCCGCCGGTCGACCCGGCCGGCTGCCGGTCGCCGGAGTGAGCGCCGGCTCGAACCCGAGGACACATTCGTGACCGCAGCCGCCGTACCGGCAGCCTCGCCCGCCTCGACGGGCGAGCAGCCCGGCGTGCGCCTGGCCCGGTCCCGGCGTAACGCCGAGCTGTCGCTGCTGCTGCTCGCCATGGTGCTCGTGGCGGCGTACGCGGCGACGGTCGAGGCGAACGTGCTGGACACGGTCACCCCGGACTTCTGGATCCCGGCCGCCGCGCTGGGGCTGGTCTTCCTGGGCCTGCACCTGGTGATCCGCTGGCTGGCGCCGTTCGCCGATCCGGCGCTGCTGCCGGCGGTCGCCCTGCTCAACGGCATCGGCGTCGGCTTCCTGCGCCGCTACGACCTGGCCCAGGCCGCTCCCGAGGAGCGGGAGAGCCTGGCCATCTTCGCCGGCACGGGCGGGCGGCAGCTCGCCTGGACGCTCGGCGCGGTGGTGCTCGCCGCCGCGCTGCTGGCGATCATGCGGGACCACCGGTCGCTGTCGCGGTACGCCTACACCCTCGGGCTGGCCGGCATCGTGCTGGTGATGATCCCGGCGGTGCTGCCGGGGCGGTTCTCCGAGATCAACGGCGCGAAGCTGTGGATCCGGCTGGGCGGGTTCTCGATCCAGCCGGGTGAGTTCGCCAAGCTCGCCCTGCTCGCCTTCTTCGCCTACTACCTGGTCCGCAAGCGCGAGGTGCTCTCGCTGGCCAGCCGGCGGGTGCTCGGCATCGACTTCCCGCGCGGCCGGGACCTCGGCCCGGTCCTCGTGGTCTGGATGATCAGCCTCCTGGTGCTGGTCTTCGAGAAGGACCTGGGCACCTCGCTGCTCTACTTCGGCATGTTCGTGGTGACGCTCTACATCGCCACGGAGCGGGTGAGCTGGCTGCTCATCGGCCTCATCCTGTTCTTCGGCGGCGCCTACCTGGCGTACGTGCTGGGCAGCACGGTGGGTGGCCCGTTCGCCAACTTCTACGACCGGGCGCAGATCTGGCTGGACCCCTTCGCCGAGCCGTACGACCGGGGCTACCAGCTCGTCCAGGGCCTGCTCACGCTCGGCACGGGCGGCCTGTTCGGGGCAGGCCCGGGTGGCGGCCAGCCCACCCTGCTGCCCGAGGTGCAGACCGACTTCATCTTCGCCGGCATCGGTGAGGAGATCGGCCTCTTCGGCCTCTCCGCGCTGCTGGTGATCTACCTGCTGATCGTCGAGCGGGGTCTGCGGGCCGCGCTCGCGGTGCGGGACTCGTTCGGCAAGCTGCTGGCCGGCGGCCTGGCCTTCACCCTGGGCCTGCAGGTCTTCGTCATCGTCGGCGGGATCAGCAAGCTCATCCCGCTGACCGGCCAGACCACGCCGTTCCTCTCCGCCGGCGGTTCCTCGCTGATGGCGAACTGGCTGCTGATCGCGGTCCTGCTCCGGGTCTCCGACGGCGCCCGCCGGCCGGTGACCGGGGGCGGCCCGGCGGCCCGGCCCTCGGGCGGTCCGCCGGAGCAGCTGCACGGTGCCCCCACGGAGGTGATCCGGCCGTGAACGCCCCCCTGCGCCGCGTCGGCGTGGTCGTGATGATCCTGTTCGGGCTGCTCTTCGCCAACCTGAACTGGATCCAGGCCTACAAGGCCGACGAATACCGCAACAGCGACTACAACGGCCGGGTCCAGGTCGCCGAGTACGAGCGCAAGCGCGGCAACATCGAGGTCGGCGGCACCGCCTTCGCGCTCAGCAAGGAAACCGACGGCAAGCTGAAGTTCCAGCGCACCTACCCCGGTGGGGCGATGTACGCGCACGTGCTCGGCTACAAGCCGGTCAACCTGGGCGACACCGGCATCGAGCGGCTGGAGAACGACTTCCTCGCCGGCACCAGCGACCAGCTCATCGCCAACCGGATCAAGGACATGTTCACCGGCGACCAGACCGGTGGCGGCAACGTGCTGCTGACCCTCTCGAAGCGGGCCCAGGAGACGGCGTACAAGCAGCTCAACGACAACCAGGTCGGGGCCAAGCGGGGCGCGGCCATCGCGATCGACCCGCGGACCGGGGCGGTGCAGGCGCTGGTCTCCATGCCGAGCTTCGACCCGAACCCGCTGGCCAGCCACGACACCAACGAGGCCACGGCGGAATACAACAAGCTCGACAAGGACAAGGACCGCCCGCTGGCGAACCGGGCGCTCGGCGAGGTCCTGCCGCCCGGCTCCACCTTCAAGATCGTGGTGGCCGCCGCGGCGCTGGAGAACGGCGTGGGCCAGCAGACCCAGATCCCGGCCGGGTCCAGCTACACGCCGCCCACCTCGGGCCAGCCGATCCGCAACGCGGCCCCGTTGATCTGCCCGGAGGCCCAGGTCACCCTGCGGGAGGCGGTGACCGAGTCCTGCAACACCGGCTTCGCCCAGCTCGGCGTGCGGCTCGGCGCGGACAAGATCAAGGAGAAGGCCCGCGCGTTCGGCTTCGAGCAGGACGACCTCGCCGTCGGCGAGACCGGCGAGAAGGGCGGCCTGTCGGTGGCGGCCAGCCGCACCGGCGAGATGACCGCACCGGGTGGTGGCACCGACCCGGCCGCCCTGGCCCAGTCGTCCATCGGTCAGCGCGACGTGCGGATGACCCCGCTCCAGGGCGCGCTGATCGCCGCCACCGTCGCCAACGACGGCAGCCAGATGCGGCCCTACCTGGTCAAGCAGCTGCTCGGCCCGGACCGCACCACCGTCTACGACGCCGCCAAGCCGCGCGAGCTGCGCCAGCCGGTCAGCAGCCAGGTCGCCGGCGACCTGCGCGACATGATGGTCAACGTCGTCAAGGAGGGCACCGGCCGGAAGGCCGCCATCGAGGGCTACACCGTCGGCGGCAAGACCGGCACCGCCCAGTCCGGCCCGGGCACCCCCGACCACGGCTGGTTCATCGGCTTCGCGCTGGACAAGAACGGCACCCCGGTCTCGGCCGTGTGCGTCGAGCTGGAGCAGGCGGGCAGCGGCGGCAGCGCCGAGGCGGCCCGGATCGGCGGCCGGATCATGGCGGCGGCCATCGCGGAAGGCCGCTGAGATGCTCAGCCCGGGGGTGCAGCTCGGCAACCGCTACCGCCTCGACGAGCGGATCGCCAGCGGCGGCATGGGTGACGTCTGGCGCGGCACCGACCAGGTGCTGGGCCGCACCGTCGCGGTCAAGAGCCTGCTCCCCGCCCTGCTCGACGAGCCGGGCTTCGCCGAGCGGTTCCGCGGCGAGGCACGCACCATGGCCACCATCAACCACCCCGGCGTGGTCGACGTCTACGACTTCGGCAGCGACCAGCAGATCGCCTTCCTGGTGATGGAGTACGTGGAGGGCGACGCGCTCTCCTCCACCCTCAGCCGGGTCGGCCGGCTCACCCCGGCCCGCACGATGGCCCTGCTGGCGCAGGCCGCCGACGCGCTGCACGCCGCCCACGAGAAGGGCATCGTGCACCGCGACGTGAAGCCCGGCAACCTGCTGGTCCGGCCCAACGGCACGCTGGTGCTCACCGACTTCGGCATCGCCCGTTCCGACCTGGTCGGCCAGCTCACCGCCGCCGGCTCGGTGCTCGGCACCGCCTCCTACATCTCGCCCGAGCAGGCCACCGGCGCGGTCGCCACCCCCGCCTCCGACGTGTACGCCCTCGGCGTGGTCGCCTACCAGTGCCTGGCCGGCCGACGGCCCTTCGAGGGGGACAACCCGCTCGAGATCGCCATGAAGCACGTGCGCGAGACGCCCCGGCCGCTCCCCGCCGACATCCCGCCGCAGGTCCGGGCCATCGTCGAGCGCGCCCTGGCGAAGGACCCGGCGGCCCGCTGGCCCAGCGCCTCCGCCCTGGCCAGCGTCGCCCGGCAGGCCAAGCTCGCCCTGTCGCAGCAGGCGCGGGGCGGCCACCCGATCTCCGGCGTACCCGCCTCCCCCGCCGCGCCGGCCGCCCGGGCGCAGGTTCCGACGGCCACGCGACCGCAGCCCCGCCCGCCCGCGGTGCCGGCCCGCCCGCCGGTCGCGCCGCGCCCGACCGCGGTGGCGCCGGCCCCCCAGCCGCGGCCGGCGGTGGCGCCGCGCGGCGCTGCGGCCGTCCCGCCGCCCCGGCAGCACAACCCCCTCGGGTACGCGCGACCCGCCGCCGCCCCGCTGCCGGCTCCCCGCCGCTCCACGGCGGGACGCTGGGTGGCCGCCATCGTGGTGGCCGTGCTGGTCGTGCTCTGTTCGGGCGTGATTTCGTACTACTACCGGAAGTACGCGGCGGCCGGCGACCCCGGCGCGCTTGCTCCGGCGGGCGTGACCTCCGGCGCGGTGCGGGCCCACGGGGGCGACTATCCGCTTCCCACGTCGTACCGTCGTGGGGTACGGCTCCAGCCGGCTGGCGGCGAGACGACGACGAGCGAAGGACGAGAGACGCGATGACAGCGCAGGCCCGCCTGCTCGGTGGCAGGTACCAGGTCGGCGAGCTGCTCGGCTACGGCGGCATGGCGGAGGTGCACCGTGGTCGCGATCTCCGGCTCGGTCGGGATGTCGCGATCAAGATGCTCCGCGCCGACCTGGCCCGGGACGCGACCTTCCAGATGCGGTTCCGCCGGGAGGCGCAGAACGCCGCGTCGCTGAACCACCCGGCCATCGTCGCCGTGTACGACACCGGCGAGGAGACCGCCCCGACCGGCGAGACGCTGCCGTTCATCGTGATGGAGTTCGTCAACGGGCGGACCCTCAAGGAGGTGCTCGGCGCCGAGGGTCGGCTCCAGCCGCGCCGGGCGCTGGAGATCTGCGCCGACATGTGCGCGGCCCTGGAGTTCAGCCACCGGCACGGGATCATCCACCGGGACATCAAGCCCGGCAACGTGATGCTCACCCAGACCGGCCAGGTCAAGGTGATGGACTTCGGCATCGCCCGGGCGCTGGCCAGCGGCGCCACCACGATGACGCAGACCAGCGCGGTCATCGGCACGGCACAATACCTCTCCCCGGAGCAGGCGCGCGGCGAGGCGGTCGACGCCCGCTCCGACGTCTACGCGGCCGGCTGCGTGCTGTTCGAGCTGCTCTGCGGGCACCCACCGTTCGTCGGCGACAGCCCGGTCAGCGTCGCCTACCAGCACGTACGGGAACAGCCGCCCACGCCGAGCACCATCAACCCGGACGTCAACCCCGCCGTGGACGCCATCGTCCTCAAGGCCCTGTCGAAGAACCCGCTGAACCGCTACCAGAGCGCCGGCGAGATGCGGGCCGACCTGCTCCGCGCCGCCGCGGGCCGTCCGGTGCTGGCCACCCCGGTCATGCCGGCCGAGGAGACCATGCCGATGGCGCCGGCCGCGGCCGGCGGCGGCTACCAGCAGACCCAGGTGATGGGCCCGCAGACCCGCCAGCAGGCGCCGGCCCGGGTGGGCGACGCCCGCAAGCGGAAGAGCTCGGGCTGGGTGATCGCCACCTTCGCCGCGCTCGGCGTGCTCGCGGTCATCGCCCTGGCCACCGCGCTCTGGCTCAACCAGACGGGCGCCGAGAAGGTCTCGGTGCCGCGGCTGCAGGGCCAGACCCAGGCAGATGCGCAGGCCGCGCTCACCCAGGCCGGGCTGCGGTTCACGGCAGGTGAGCCCGTGCAGAATGCCACCTGCGACAAGGGCACCGTGGTCGGTCAGAACCCGGCGCCGGGGCTGCGGGTGGAGAAGAACAGCGCGGTCACGGTGCAGATCTGTGGCGGCCCGAAGCAGGTCACCATCCCGCCCGGCCTCGTCAACTCGCAGCTCGAGAACGTCCAGGCACAGCTGGAGGCTATGGGCCTCAAGGTTGACGTCAAGGAGGTGGATGGCAGCGCCCAGAAGGGCACCGTCACCTCGGTCGACCCCAAGTCAGGCAGCAAGGTCCTTGAGAACTCCACGGTCAAGCTCGAGGTGTCCAAGGGCAACGTGAACGAGGTCCCGAACGTCCTCGGCCTCTCCAAGGAGGAGGCGACACGGCTGCTGGAGAACTCCGGCTACAAGGTGCGGGCACTGGACGGCGACGAGGTCACGCCGGACAAGGTCGGCAAGGTCAGCCGGCAGAGCCCCAAGGGCGATTCAAAGCTGGCCCGAGGCGAGCGGGTGACGATCTACGTCGACATTCCCCTGCCGGAGCCGACCGAGAGCGCCAGCCCGGGCACCCCGTCGCCGGGCACGACGCCGACCACCCCGGGCACCGGGGGTGGCGGTGGCTTCCCGTTCCCGACCACGACCTCGCCGACCCGGTTCAGCCAGCCCTGACCCGACAGCTCCAGACAGACGAAGTGGCGGTGCCCGACGGGCACCGCCACTTCGCGTAGAACGACTCAGGCAGCGGCGAACGCGGCGCGGCGGCGGGCGTCGACCTCGGCGGCCAGCTCCGGGGCCCGCTCCAGGGCCTCCGGGTGGCCGCACACGGCCAGCCAGTTCGCCAGCATGAGGTGGCCGCCCTCGGTCAGCACCGACTCGGGGTGGAACTGGACGCCCTCGACGGGCAGGGTGCGGTGCCGCATGGCCATCACCACGCCGGAGGCGGTCCGGCCGGTGACCTCCAGCTCGTCGGGAAGCGTCTCGGGCAGCACGGCGAGCGAGTGGTACCGGGTGGCGGTGAACGGGTCGGGCAGGCCCGCCAGCACGCCCACGCCGTCGTGGCTCACCTGTGAGGTCTTGCCGTGCAGCAGCTCCGGCGCCCGGGTCACCGTCGCGCCGAACGCCTCGCCGATGGCCTGGTGACCGAGGCAGACGCCGAACAGGGGCAGCTTGCCCGCGTACTCCCTGATGACGTCGAGGCAGATGCCGGCGCGGTCCGGGCTGCCCGGGCCGGGCGAGAGGAGCACGCCGGCGGCGCCCACCCGGCCCACCTCGGCGACATCGATCTCGTCGTTGCGCCGCACCTCGCAGTCCACGCCGAGCTGGCCGAGGTACTGCACGAGGTTGAAGACGAACGAGTCGTAGTTGTCGATCACGAGGACGCGCATGGGGGTCACCTGCTCGGGGTGGAGGGCGGGGCGTTGTTCGTCTCGGTGCTGTACGGGATCTCCTCCTCGGACGGCCGCTCACTCGGCTCGGTGAGCCCGCCGCCGTCGTCACCCGGCACGCCGGAGTCCTGGGTGACCTGCACGTCGTCGAAGGGGAGGAGGGGTTCGGCCCAGGGGAAGATCACGAACCAGAGCAGGGCGACCGTCGCGGCGGCCAGCAGCACCGAGCCGATCAGCTTCCCGGGCAGCCCGAGCGGCAGCTTCCGCCAGATCCATCCGTACACGCGTCAGCCCTCCAGCTCGGCCGGGCGCCCCGCCGACTTGGCTTGGACGTGGTCCAGCCGGGCGTGGATGATCAGCCGCTGGTAGTTGTCGAACTTGGGGTTGCAGGTGGTCAGCGTGAGCAGCTTCTCGGTCGGCGGCTCGTTCGGCTTGCCCGGCACCGGCGCCACTACCTCGACCTGGTACGGCTTGACGATCCGCTGCTGGTAGACCTTGTAGATGATCCACTCGCCCTGGGTCTCGACCACGATGGCGTCGCCGGAGCGCAGCTCGTCGAGGCGCCAGAAGGTGGCCCGGATGCGGTGCCCGGCGACGGCGAAGTTGCCCACCTGGCCCGGCATGGCGCTCTTCGGGTAGTGGCCCGGGGCGTACCGGATGTCGTCCGGGGTGACCCCCTCGACCACCACCCAGTGCTTGTCGAGCTTGGGGATGTAGAGCCCGGCGACCGGCTTCCCCTCGGCCGGCGGCTTCGGCTTGGGGCTCGGCCCGGTGGTCGGGCCGACCGTCGGGTCCGCCCCCCACTCCTGGGCGAGCTGGCTGCTCAGGTCGTTCTGGCGGGCGTCGACGATCACCGCCTTGCCCCAGATCTCGTAGCCGGCGAACAGCAGCACCACCAGGCCGAAGGTGATCAGCACCTCGCCGGTGCCCCGCACGATCGTCCGCAGCCGGGAACCGACGGTGGGGCGGGTCAGCTCGGAGTAGACGCTCTTGTACCCCTCGCCGGTCTGCTCCGGCCGGAGCTGCACCACCCGCTCGCCCCGGCGGGGTCGCGGCGGCTCGGCCGGGGTCGCGGGCTCGTCGCCGTCGCCGGTGTCGCGGACCGGGGGCACCGCACCCATCAGCGCGGTGGAGTCCAGCGCCGGAGGGGCCGCCGGGCGGCCGACGGCCGGGATCACCGCGGTCGCCCCCGGGTCCACCGGGCCGGTCGCCGGCGGACGCGCCGGGCCGGTTGCCGCCGGGTGCGCTGGGCCGGTCGCCGCCGGACGCGCCGGGCCGCGGTCGGCCGGGCCGGTCGACGGGGGTACGCCGGCGCCCGGCGCGCCGGGACGCAGCGGCCCGCCGGCGGGGCGGCGTTCCGGCCGGTCGGCGAGCGGGGGGATGAACGCGGTCGGCGCGTCGGCGAGGTTGGACGGCCGCGCCTCGGTCGGCGCGTCGAGCCGGCGCCCGGGCTCCTCGGGGGTTGCGGGCCCGTCGAGGCCGCGACCGCGCGGCTGCCGGTCCGCCCGACCGTCCGGGGCCGGAGCGGGCGCGCCCGGGCCGCTACCGCGCTGCTGCCGGTCGGCCCGGCCACCAGGGCCGTCGACGGGCCCGTGCGGCGCGGCCGGCGGACGCCCCTGGGATCCGGCTTCGGCCGGCCGCTCCGGTCCCGCGGCGCGTGCCGGGGGTGTGGTGCCCGGCTGCCCGGACCAGCCAGCCGGTGGGGCGTTGGTGGGCGGCGGTGACACCGGTCGCGCGGCGGGGGCCGGCGGGCGGCTCCGGTCGCCGGGCCAGGCCGGCGGCGGCTCGGCCGGCGGGCGCGGGTCAGCCGGTGGGCGCGGGCCGACCGGCGGGCGCGGCTCGGCCGGGGGGCGGTGGTCGGCCGTCGAGGGGGCCCGGTCCGGCCAGGGCAGGTCGAGCGGGGGGCGGGGCGGCGCGGGCGCCGGTCGGTCGACCTTCGGGAGGAACGCCGTCGGGTCGTCGCCGGGGTCGCGGTGGCGCCCGTCCCGTTCCCGGGGGTCGTCCGGTGTCACCGGGGCACCTTCGCCGACTGGAGTGCGGTCGAGTCCTCGAACGCCGGCACGGTGACCGTGGAGATGCTCTCGGAGTAGCCGAGCTGGTAGTGGTCGACGGCTTCCCTGAACAACCGGACTCCCTCAGACGCGGCGAGTTCCCGCTGGAACGCGGCGGGGTCGCCGATTGCCACGATCTTGAAAGGAGGGGAGTACACCCGGCCGTGCAGCAGCAGGGTGTTTCCGACGCAGCGTACCGCGCTGGTGCTGAGCACGCGGACATTCATGATTGACATGGCCTCGGCGCCGCCCGCCCAGAGCGCGTTCACGACCGCCTGGACGTCGCCCTGGTGGACGACCAGGTCGTCGTTGCTCGCACCTTTGGGCAGGGTCTGGTCGGCCCGTCGGGGCGCGTCGTTGAGTTCGATGGTGATGCCGCTGCCGGTGAGCGCGGTGAACCCGGCGGCCTGCCGGGTGGCGGCGGCCCGGTCCCGCTGCGCCTTGATCGGGCCGTCGGCGCCGGCCAGCTCGCCGGTCTGCTCCTCGACCTCGGCGCGCAGCCGGGCGGCCTTCGCCTCGCTGGCCGCGACCTGCTCGCGCCGGTCCTCGATCAACTGGGTGAGCTGGGGACGCCGGTCCTCGCGCAGCGAGGTGCCGCCGGCGGCGTTCGCGGTGGTGGTGAACAGGAGCCCGGCCGCGGCGGCGATCAGGGGCACGCCGATCGACCAGCCCGGCCGGCGCTGCCGCGGCCGGCGGGGCAGCAGGCCGACCACCGCGCGCCTGAGGACCTTCTGCCAGGAGGCGGCGCCGGACGTGTACTCCACCGGGCGTTCCCTTTCCCGTCGTCTGGTTCCGGCCCGCGAGGGCGCGGACCGGTCTGCTCGACCCGAAAAGTCCCGCCCTTTTCGGTCACTCCATGCACCGGCCTGACCCCATTCGTGGCCTGGACGGTCCGTCGGGACTACGCTAGCTGTCGAACATTATTGGCCATGGACCGTCGCCCCCGCGCCCGGTTGTCAGGCCGGACGAGGTCGTACCCCCCTCTGGAGAGCGTCGTGCCCAAGTCTCAGGTCCGCAAGAAGAAGGTGTACACCCCGCCGACGGACGTGCGTCCGACGGCGACGGCGGCGACGCGCAAGCCTAGCCCGGTCTGGCTGCCGATCACCGCGGTCGCGCTGATCGTGGTGGGCATCGGCTGGCTGGTCGTCTACTACCTTTCCGAGCAGGCGTACCCCGTGGCGTCGTGGGGTTACTGGAACCTCGCCGTGGGCTTCGGAGCGATGGTCTCCTCGCTTATCCTGCTCTCCCGCTGGCGCTGACCCGGGTCACCTCGCGCTGACCGGTTCCGCCGCCGCGACACGGGCGTACGTCACGCCGGGACGCCCCTGACCGGCGCCCGGCGCCCGCTGCGCCTAAGGTGTCGGCAGGGCGGCGTGGCCGGATGCGAGATGACTCACGTTACTGCTGGGTAACCTTGCGCGTAGGCTGCACTGACAAGCAGCAGACCGGGAGGCCAACTCGATGGGCAGCGTCCAGATCGTCACCACGATCCTCGCGGCCGCCATCACCGCCGTGGCGGTGTGGCTTGCGGTGCGCGCGGTCATGAAGATGACGGCCGTCATCCGGCTCGGGCAGCCCGCGCCGGAGCGCTTCGGCGACAAGGGCGCCCGCACGAGGAAGATGCTGGTGGAGACCGCCGGCCACACCCGCATGCTGAAGTGGAGCGTGGTCGGGGCGGCCCACTGGTTCGTGATGGTCGGCTTCATCGTGCTGTCGCTGCTGGTGCTCGAGGCCTACTTCGAGGTGGTCACCCCGGGTGGCGGGCTGCCGGTCATCGGGCACTGGACGATCTTCGGCCTGGCGACCGAGTGGATCGGGATCCTGGGCCTGGCCGGCATCCTGGTGCTGATGGGGATCCGGCTGCGCAACCGGCCCAACCGGCCGGGTAACCGCTCCCGGTTCACCGGCTCGACCATGTGGCAGGGCTACTTCGTCGAGTGGGTCGTGCTGCTGGTCCTGATCTTCGGCTTCGTGATCCGCGGCTTCAAGGTCGCCACCGACCACTTCGAGTACCCGGTCTGGGCCACCCCGCTGAGCCACGCGGTCGGCGCCGCGCTCCCGGCCTGGGCGGCCGGCGTCAGCGTCGCCGCCCTCATCAAGATCGCCATCTCGATGACCTGGCTCATCGTGATCTCGCTGAACGTCACCATGGGTGTCGCCTGGCACCGGTTCCTGGCGTTCCCCAACATCTTCTTCAAGCGCGAGCCCGAGAAGGCCGCCGGCTCCGGCCTGGGTGCGCTGCGGCCGATGATGAGCGACGGCAAGCCGCTCGACTTCGAGGAGGCCGACCCGGAGAAGGACCAGTTCGGTGTCGCCCAGGTCGAGCAGTTCACCTGGAAGGGCCTGCTGGACTTCAGCACCTGCACCGAGTGCGGCCGCTGCCAGTCGCAGTGCCCGGCCTGGAACACCGGGAAGCCGCTGTCGCCGAAGCTGCTCGTGCTGAGCCTGCGCGACCACGCGTACGCCAAGGCACCGTACCTGCTGGCCGGCGGCGGCAAGGACCTGACCGGCGAGGAGAAGGCGACCGCGGCCCAGCTCGCCCACATGGACGTGCTCGCCCTCGCCGAGGCTGAGAAGCCGCTGATCGGCACCGCCGAGGAGGGCGGGGTCATCGACCCGGACGTGCTCTGGTCCTGCACCACCTGCGGCGCCTGCGTCGAGCAGTGCCCGGTGGACATCGAGCACGTCGACCACATCGTCGACATGCGCCGCTACCAGGTGCTGATCGAGTCGAGCTTCCCGTCCGAGGCCGGCGTCATGCTCCGCAACCTGGAGAACAAGGGCAACCCGTGGGGCGCCCCGCAGAACACCCGCGAGGACTGGACCAAGGGCCTCGGCTTCGAGGTGCCGCGGGTCGGCGAGGTCGACGACTTCGAGTACCTGTTCTGGGTCGGCTGCGCCGGCGCGTTCGAGGACCGGGCCAAGAAGACCACCCGTGCGGTGGCCACGCTGCTCAACGAGGCCGGCGTCTCCTTCGCCATCCTCGGCGAGGGCGAGACCTGCTCCGGCGACCCGGCCCGCCGGATCGGCAACGAGTTCGTCTTCCAGATGCTCGCCCAGCAGAACGTCGAGACGCTTAACGAGGCGTTCGAGGGCCGGGAGAAGAGCAAGCGGAAGATCGTCGCCACCTGCCCGCACTGCTTCAACACCCTGGGCAACGAGTACGGCCAGCTCGGCGGCGAGTTCGAGGTGGTCCACCACACCCAGCTGCTGGCCCACCTGGTGGCCGCCGGCAAGCTCACCCCGGTGCAGCCGGTCGACGGCGGCGTGACCTACCACGACCCCTGCTACCTGGGCCGGCACAACCGGGTCTTCGCCGCGCCGCGCGAGGTGCTCGGCGACTCGATCCAGGGCGAGCTGACCGAGATGCCGCGCAACAGCGAGCGCTCCTTCTGCTGCGGCGCCGGCGGCGCCCGGATGTGGATGGAGGAGAAGATCGGCAAGCGGATCAACGTGGACCGGGTCGAGGAGGCCATGGCCACCGGGGCGAAGACGATCGCGGTCGGCTGCCCGTTCTGCTCGACGATGCTCAACGACGGGGTCAACGGCAAGAGCGCCGGCGAGCAGGTCGAGGTCATCGACGTGGCCAGCGTGCTGCTCCGCTCGGTCAAGCCGGACGCCCCGGCGGGCGAGAAGGAGACCGAGTCGGTCGCCGGCTGAGGCGTACCCCCGGACGAGCTGAACCACGACGGCGGCGGCACCCACCCGGGCGCCGCCGCCGTCGTCGGTCGCGGGTTCGTGTCGGGTGCCGGCCCGTGGAACAATCGCGCTCATCGACGGCCTGCTGGTTACCACGCTGTTGCCCCTGGTCGGCTTCGTGCTGCTGACCGCCGGCAACGCGTTCTTCGTCGCGGCCGAGTTCGCCCTCGTCACCGTCGACCGGGCGGAGATCGACCGGCGGGCCGGCGAGGGGGACGGCGGCGCCGTCGCGGTACGCCGGGCGCTGCGCGAACTGTCGTTCCAGCTCTCCGGCGCACAGCTCGGCATCACCATCACCGCGCTGCTCACCGGCTACCTGGCCGAGCCGGCGCTGGCCCGGCTCTTCGCCCCGCTGCTGCGCCCGGTCGGCGGGGCCGAACGGTTCAGCGGGCTGCTGGCCCTGGCGCTGGCCACCCTCATCTCGATGCTCTTCGGCGAGCTGGTGCCGAAGAACCTCGCCCTGGCCCGGCCGATGCCCACGGCGCTCGGCACCGCCGCGCCGATGAGGACCTTCTCCCGCACCTTCGGGTGGCTGATCCGGCTGCTCAACAATTCGGCGAACCGGCTGGTCCGGAGGCTCGGCGTGGAGCCGCAGGAGGAACTGGCCAGCGCCCGGTCCCCGGAGGAGCTGGGCCTGCTGGCGGCCATCTCGGCCCGGGCCGGGGCGTTGCCGCCGGACACCGCCATGCTGCTGCGCCGCACCATCCGGTTCGGCGACAAGCGGGCCGCCGAGGCCATGACCCCCCGGGTCGACGTGATCGCGTTGCGCGCCACCGCGACGGTCGCCGAGCTGCTGGACCTGTCCCGGCAGACCGGCCGGACCCGGTTCCCGGTCTACGAGGAGACGCTGGACCTGGTCACCGGGGTGGCCGGGGTGCCGGACGCGCTCGGCGTGCCGCTGGCCCGCCGGGCCGCCACCACGGTCGCCGCGGTAGCCCGCGAACCGGTGTACGTCCCGGAGAGTCTCGACCTCGACGGCGTGCTGGCCGCGCTCAAGGACGCCGGAGCCGACCTGGCCATCGTCGTCGACGAGTACGGCGGCACGGACGGCGTGGTGACCGTGGAGGACCTGGTCGAGGAGCTGGTCGGGGAGATCGCCGACGAGTTCGACCCGGACGCGGTGGACGACCTCGGGCCGGTGGAGCTGACGGTGCCGGGCGGCGAGCGGACCGTGCTGGTGGACGGCGTGCTCCGCGAGGACGAGCTGGTCGAGCAGACGGGTTTCCGGCTGCCCGAGGGGCCGTACGAGACCCTGGCCGGCTTCCTGATGGCCCGGCTCGGGCACATCCCCGTGCCGGGCGAGACGGTCGAGGACAGCGGGTACGAGTTCACCGTCGTGGAGGTCGACCGGCACCGGATCGAGCAGGTCCGGGTGGTCCGCCCGGAGGAGCCCGACGACGGTGAGTGAGCTTCTGATCGCCCTGGTGCTGCTGCTCGGCAACGCCTTCTTCGTGGGCAGCGAGTTCGCCCTGATCGCCTCCCGCCGGACGGTGCTGGAGCCGCTGGCGGCGACGTCGAAGCGGGCCCGGTGGGCCCTGTCGGCCATGAACCAGATCCCGTTGATGATCGCCGGGGCGCAGCTCGGCATCACGGTCTGCTCGCTCGGCCTCGGCGCGATCGCCGAGCCGGCGCTGGCCCACCTGGTGGAGACTCCGTTCGAGGCGCTCGGCCTACCCGCGTCGGCGGTGCACCCGGTGGCCTTCGTGATCGCCCTCGGCGTGGTGGTCTTCCTGCACACCGTGGTCGGCGAGATGGTGCCGAAGAACATCACCCTGGCCGGCCCGGAGCCGTCGGCGCTCTGGCTCGGCCCGGCCATGCTCGCCTTCTGCCTGGGCACCAAGCCGCTGCTGCTGGCCATGAAGTGGTCGGCCCGGCAGGTGCTGCGGCTGTGGCGGGTCGAGGCGACCGACGCCGTGAAGACCGTCTTCACGGCGGAGGAGTTGGCCGGCCTGGTCTCGCAGGCGCGTACCGAGGGGTTGCTGGACGCCGAGGAGCACGCCCGGATCACCGGCGCGCTGGCCCTGCACAGCCGGACCGCGGCCGACGCCCTGCAACCCTGGTCGACGGTGACGACGGTGGCCGAGGACGTCTCGCCGGCGTCGCTGGAGGTGCTGGCCACCCGCACCGGCCGGTCCCGCTTCCCGGTGGTGCAGCGGTCCACCCGCCGGGTGCTCGGCTTCGTGCACGTGAAGGACGTGCTCGGCTATGCGGGCGCCGGCCGCCGGGCGCCGGTTCCTGCCGAGGTCTACCGGCCGCTGGCCGTGGTGCCGCCCGACCGTACGCTGGCCGATCTGCTGCTCTCCATGCGGCGCGAGCGCCGGCACATGGTGCTGGTGAGCGACGGCCGCCGGCCGCTGGGCGTGGTGACCCTCGACGACGTATTGACCGCAATCGTTGGCAAGTGAACGAACACCCTTGGTACACAAGCGGTTGCGCACACGTGATTGAACCAATGGTCGCCTTGATTCCACCCCGGTGCCTTCCCTAATGTGGGGCACCGACCGCTGTGGGTCGTCTGCCTCGATCTTCCCTCTCGCGAGGCGCCCGACGGTCGGTTGCAAAGGAGTCCGTGCCGGTGGCAACCATGCCCCCTCATCGTCACGCCCCGAGCCAGCCGCCCGGCCGACCGGCCGGGTTCCACCGGGTGGTACGCCGTCTCCTCACCGTGGTCGCCGCCGTCGCGGTCGGCGCCGGGCTGCTGGCGGCCCCGGCGCACGCGGCGCCGTCGGTGGACGAGATCGACGCCCAGATCGACAAGCAGTGGGAGCAGCTGGAGCCCACCATCGAGCAGTACAACAAGGTCCGTGCCCAGCTCAAGGTCAACAAGAAGAAGTCGGCCGACCTCGAGAAGAAGATGGTGCCGCTCGAACTGGAGTCGGCGCTGGCCATGAACAAGGTCGGTGACATCGCCGCCCGCTACTACATCCAGGGCCCGTCCCAGGATCTCGGCGCGCTGCTGGTCAACACCAAGCCCGGCACGCTGGCCGAGCAGCTGGTCATCCTCGACCGGCTCGCCGACGACCAGCGCCGGCAGATCGCCGGCGTGCTCGCCGTCCGGGACAAGTACAACAAGCAGAAGCAGAAGCTGGACGCGCTGATCGCCACCGAGATCAAGCAGAGCAACGAGCTCGCGGCGAAGAAGAAGCAGATCGACTCCGAGATCAAGCGGCTGACCGCGATGCTGCCGGTGACCTCGATCCGCCCGGAGGGCTGCCCGGCCATCGACGGGGTGGTGAGCAGCGCGGCGCGCACCGCGATCAAGACCGCCTGCCTCCAGGTCGGTGACCCGTACGTCTGGGGCGCCACCGGCCCGAACTCGTTCGACTGCTCCGGCCTCACCCAGTACGCCTACAAGGCGGCGGGCATCTCGCTGACCCACTTCACCGGCGCACAGTGGAACGAGGGTCGGAAGATCGCGTCGAGTGACGCCCGACCGGGCGACCTGGTCTTCTTCTACAGCGACCTGCACCATGTCGGGCTCTATCTCGGCAACGGGTTGATGGTGCACGCGCCCCGGACCGGCAAACCGGTCCAGGTCTCGAAGGTGGCCTACATGCCGGTCGCCGGCTACCGCAGGCCGTACTGACCCACCCCGCTCAGCACGAAGGCCCCCGGTCCACGCGGACCGGGGGCCTTCGTTTCGCCGATCGTCAGCTCGGCGAGCCGATCGCCGACGGCAGGATCAGCACGTCGTCGCGGTTCGCGAACATGATCCGGTGGCCGAACTGGATCTGCACGTACCGGTTCTCGCCGCGGACCACGGTCCGGTCACCCGGGGCGGAGCCGTCGAACGAGACGGCCCGGTAGTACTCGCCCGGCAGGACGCCGCCGAGCGCGTACCGCTGGCCGGCCGCGAAGGTGTACTGGAGCGGCGAGATGGTCTGGTACGGGATGGTGGCCGGGTAGGCCTCCTTCTCCGGGTAGGCCCGCCCGTACACCGGGATGGTGGTCTTGCCCGGCTTGGGCGTCACCACGAAGCCCGCCGACCACTTGGCGGTGGGCGCCGAGGCCGGGTTGAAGAACCAGGCCTTCTGGCCGAGGTACCAGATCGCCGTCCAGTCACCCTGCACGTCCGCCAGGGCGTACGTCTGGCCGGCCGAGGCGCGGGCGCCGTGGTCGGAGATGTACATGGTGTCCGGCGTGCCGTTCGGCCGCAGACCGAGGTCGTTGACCAGCGGGGCGGTCGCGCTCGGGGCGGTCCGCAGGATCACTGCGGACGAGCCCCGCAGGGGGCAGGGCGCGGCCGGCGGCGTGGGCTTCGGCACGCCCGGCGGCTGCTGGTTGCAACCGGTGAAGGCGGGCTGGTTGGTGGCGAAGTCCGGGTCGATGGTGACCAGGCCGGTGTGCGGCGTGCCGGTGGAGTGGAACGGCGCCTTCATGAGGTCGAAGTAGTGCGACCAGTCCCAGTACGGGCCCGGGTCCCAGTGCATGCCGGCCACGGTGCCGGCGGTGGTGCCGGGCACGTTGTCGTGGCCGATGATGTGCTGCCGGTCCAGCGGGATCTGGAAGCGCAGGGCCAGGTGCCGGACCAGCTTGGCCGACGCCCGGTACATCGCCTCGGTGTACCAGGTGCCGTGCCCGGCGAAGCCCTCGTGTTCGAGGCCGATGGACTTGGCGTTGACGTACCAGTTGCCGGCGTGCCAGCCGACGTCCTTGGCCTTGATGTGCTGGGCCACGTAGCCGTCCACCGAGCGCAGCGTGTAGTGCCAGCCCAGGTAGTCGGCCCGCTTCACCAGGTCGACGCTCGGGCGGAAGTAGCCCTCGGTGTCGTGGATGACGATGTACTCGATCTTCTGCTGGGCCGGCCGGTTCCCGAGGTCGTGGTTGCCGTAGTCGCCCGGGTCGGCGCTGAGCTGCTCGTAGGGGGCCGGGATCCACTCGCAGGCGAGCCGCACCGGGCACTCCAGGCCGTCCGGCCGCTCGGCCCGGCGCAGCCCCAGCTTGTGCAGCCCGGACTGGTCCGGCGTCACCGTGGTGGCGGCCAGCGTCACCCGCTGGCCGTCGTCGGTGGTCCGGGCCGCGCCGAGGCCGAGCTGGTCGTAGACCTCGTCGGCGAAGGCCGCCGCCGCGTCCTCGGTGTCCGCGCCGGAGTAGCGGGCCACCGCGCCGTACCAGGCCGCCGGGTCGGTGCCGGCCCCGACCGGCGCGCCCAGTTCCTTCTGGTACGAGGCGAGCAGCGCCGCCCCGCCCCGGATGTTCGCGGCCGCGTCGGTGCGCAGCGTCTCCTCGGCGAGGCCGGTGAGCGCCGCGGCGGCGTCGAGCGTCTGCAGGGACGCCTGCGGCAGCACGTCCTCCGCCGGCGCCGACGCGGTGGCCGGGTCGAGGGTGAGCGGGCGCGAGTCGTCGCCCCGCGGGTCCTCGTCCTCGTCGACGTGGCCGCTGGCCGGGGTCGAGAGGACGTGCTGGGCGTCGGTGAGGTGCATCGGGCCGTAGCCGCCGCTGGTGCTCGGCTGGCCCGGGTGGGTGTCCCAGCGCGACTCCAGGTACGAGACGCCGAGCAGGACGCTCTGCGGCACGCCGTACTCCGCCGCGGCGGCGGCGTACTGCTCCTGGCGGTCGGTGGTGGTTTGGGCGGTGCTCGGTTCCGCGGCCACCGGTCCGGTGGCCACGAGCGCGGTGGCCGCCGCGACGGCGGCTGCCAGCAGCATCCGTCTGCCCGACGGCGGGGGTGAGAGGTGCATCGAACCTCCAGACAGGGATGGGGGTCACTGCGTCCTCACCCTCGCCCCGCGCAACCTCCGGGTCAATACCTTTCCGAGAGGTAATCTGCCGTGAAAAAAACCTTCGGGCACGGAGTGTCACGGCGTCTTGGGTTGCGGATCGGTAACGGCCATCTCTACTCTGGTCAATCGTCGGCCGCCAGTTTCACCGTCCAACCCGGGTGGTGACGGTTCGACACCGCCGAGTCGCCTCCGGGCGAGCCGGGGACCCAGGTACCTGGGGTGAATCCGCAGCCACTGCGGTAGGGCGGCTCCCTTCCCGCCCGAACCCGTCAGCTAACTCGGTAGGCGGGCACGAAGAAGGAGTACGGAAGCCCGGTGGCACACCATGCCCCGCGGCCACCGTCGAGCCGGTCGGTCGACCGGTCGACGGCTGTGCCGCGTTCCCGCTGGTCCCGCTTCACCACCGTCCTCGCCGCCCTGGCCGGCACCGCCGTCGTCCTGACCGGCGGCGCCACGGCGGCCCACGCCGAACCGTCGGTCACCGAGATCGAGCGCCAGATCGACCAGGACTGGAACAAGCTCGAACCGATCATCGAACAGGTCAACGCCACCCGCGAGCAGCTCGCCGCCAAGCGCAAGCAGGCCGCCGCGCTCGCCAAGCAGATCGCCCCGCTCCAGGCCCGGGTGGACGCCGCCCTCGGCCAGGTTGGCGGCCTCGCCGCCGACGCGTACAAGGGCGACAACAACCTCTCCACCGTCAACGCGCTGCTGGGCAGCCGGTCGCCGAGCGAGCTGGTGGACGGCCTCGCACTGCTCGACCGCTTCGCGAACCGCCAGCAGGCGCAGGTGCGTACCGTCGCCGAGCTGCGCGACCAGCTGGCCGCCAAGAAGCAGCCGCTGGACGAGATGATCAGCGAGCTGGCGCGCACCGAGGCGCAGCTCGCGGCGAAGAAGAAGCAGATCGACGCCGAGATCGTCAAGCTGCAGAAGCTCCGGCTCAAGGTCTACGGCAGCGGCGGTGGCGGTCCGCTGCGTCCGGCGCCGTGTCCCGCCGGCTACCCCGGTGGCCCGGCCGGCGTGGCGGTCAAGTTCGCCTGCGCCCAGATCGGCAAGATCTACGTCTGGGGCGCCGCCGGCCCCGACCACTTCGACTGCTCCGGCCTCACCATGGCGGCCTGGGCCAAGGCCGGCGTCTCGCTGCCGCACAACGCCCGGCAGCAGCACGACGTGACCAGGCGGGTGAGCCGGAGCGAGCTGCGCGCCGGCGACCTCGTCTTCTACTACAGCGACCTGCACCACGTCGCCATGTACGTCGGTGACGGCTGGGTGGTGCACGCCTCCCAGTCCGGCAAGCCGATCACGATGAAGCGCGTCGACGACGGCCAGATCAACAGCTATGGCCGCCCGGGCTGACCGGTCCGCGGGGGCTCCCGTGCCGCGGGGGCCCCTGCGCCGTTCCCGAGTGCCGGTCGGTCAGCGGGTCGGCCAGGTGCGCCAGTTCTGCCAGGACCGGCTCGGGGTCGGCCCGCGCTGCCCCTGGTAGCGCGACCCGTAGACCGCCGAGCCGTACGGGTGCTCGGCCGGCGAGGAGAGCCGGAAGATGCAGAGCTGGCCGATCTTCATGCCCGGCCAGAGCGTGATCGGCAGGTTCGCCACGTTGGACAGCTCCAGCGTGACGTGGCCGGAGAAGCCCGGGTCGATGAAGCCGGCCGTGGAGTGGGTGAGCAGGCCCAGCCGGCCCAGGCTGGACTTGCCCTCCAGGCGCCCGGCGAGCTGGTCGCCCAGCGAGATGACCTCCAGCGTGGAGGCGAGCACGAACTCGCCCGGGTGCAGCACGAACGGCTGGCCTTCCGGCACCTCCACCATCGAGGTGAGATCGTCCTGCTGCACGGACGGGTCGATGTGCGTGTAGAGATGGTTGTTGAAGACCCGGAACAGCCGGTCCAGGCGTACGTCGATGCTGGACGGTTGCACCAGCGTGGGCTCGAAGGGCTCCAGCGCGAGCGTGCCCGCCTTGATCTCGGAGACCAGGTCGCGGTCGGAGAGCAGCATCGGAACACCATAGCGACCGGTACGGGTGACCTGCGTGTCGGACTACATCTTCGTACACCTGTTCGATAGAATGTCCGCATGGCTTCCTGGTCCGAATTCGCCGCCGACGAGCCCCGACTCGCCGACGAGATCCGCCTCCTGTTGCAGCAGTACGGGCCGGGTTTCGGCTACCTCGCCACGGTCCGTGCCGACGGCGGCCCGCGGGTGCACCCGGTCTCCCCGGTCATCACCGACGACGGTCTCTGGTGCTTCGTCATCGACTCCCCCAAGCGCCGCGACCTCGAACGCGACGGCCGCTTCGCGCTGCACTCCTTCCCGCCGGAGGAGAGCGACGACGAGGCCTACGTGGCTGGCCGGGCCCGCCCCGTGACCGATCCGGCGACCGTGGCCCGGGTGGCCCGGATCGGCCGGGCCGCCTCGCAGGGCGACTGGCGGCTGTTCGAGTTCACCGTCGACGTGGCGATGCTGACCCGGCGCGACCAGGTGACGCACCCCGGCGGCGGCCGGCCGGAGGTGCGGGTCTGGCTCGACCCGGGGGCCGGCGCCCCGGCCCGGCGCGACCCGCTCGCCTCGGAGGGGCGGCGCGGCCGGCACGGCTTCGACACCCGCCGCCCGGCGGCCTGAACCCCCACGGAAAAGCCGGTGCCGACCCCGTCCGAGGACGGGACCGGCACCGGCGTGTGGTGCGGGGCGGTCAGGCCGCGCGGTAGGCGTTCCACGCGGTGAGCATGCGGCTCGCCTGACCAGGGGTGAACTGGTACATGCACGAGTCGTAGGTGTAGTCCATGAAGTTGGTGATCGGGTCCAGGCCGGCGGTGGTGCAGGTGTCGCGGCCGGTCGGGCACTCGAAGGCCGGCGAGGCCTCGGCCGGGGTGTCGGAGACGCTGTCGCCCGAGCCCGAGCAGCCACCCTGGAAGGTGTGGTAGAGGTTCAGCCAGTGGCCGACCTCGTGGGTGCCGGTGTCGCCCTGGTTGTAGTTGGTCGCCGTGCCGCCCGGCAGCGACTCGCTCAGCGCGACCACGCCGTCCATGCTGTTCAGCTTGCGCTGCGGGAAGGTGGCCCAGCCGAGCAGGTCGTCGCTCAGCTCGCCCAGGTAGAGGTTGAGCGTGTTCTTGCCGCCCTCGCGCAGCGAGGTCTTCATCGAGCGCTCGGCCGAGGAACCCTGCACGATCGGGTACCAGGCGGCGTTGGTGACGTGGTGCACCTTGGTGAGCTGGAAGCTGAAGGCGGTCGGGGCGCCACCGGTGGCACCGGCGTACGCCTTGTTCAGCACGTCGATCTGCTGGGTCACCATCGAGTCCGGGATGTTGCCCCCGGCCCGGGTGCTGTCCCGCTGGATGACGTGGACGACGACGGGGATGGTGACCGTGGCCAGCGTGGTGGCCCCGGCGCCGGCGCGGAAGTTCGCCCGCTCACGCAGCGCCGCCGCCAGGTCGGCGTCGCGCTCACGGACCTGCTTGGCGGTCAGCTCGTTCGGGTCCAGCTTGGCCGTGCCGCCCTTCTTGATCCGCGCGTCGGAGTGGACGTCAGCGGGTCCGACGCAGGACGCGTCGGGGGCGGCCGAGAAGGCCGAAGCAGCGGGGACGACGCCCACGGCGGCGGTGCTGAGCAGCAGCGCGAGGGTCGTCGACGCGACGCCGGCGGTACGCCGGGTCAGCAGGTTGGGACGCAGTCCCATGGGCCCACCTCTTTCGAACGGCATGACAGGGGGTATGTCACGCCGGGTCGGAAACGTGTGGGAGACGTTACATCCGATCGAAGGATTTGAGAACGGCCATATGTTGCCGTGCGGAAACTTTCCGCTGCTGATCGGCGCTCCGCCGTGACAAGATCGTTTCGGTCCGGTTGCGACGCGTGATCACGCTGCGGGGGTACCTGGGTGCAGGGAGGTGGTGGCCTCAGGTACAGTGGTGCCGCCTGCGGGTGTAGTTCAATGGCAGAACATCAGCTTCCCAAGCTGACAGTGCGGGTTCGATTCCCGTCACCCGCTCCAGCGTGAAGGCCCTGGCCAGGACGACAGTCCCGGTCGGGGCCTTCGGTGTTTCCGGTCACGATCATGCCGCGTGCCATTGGCCCATGGGCCACCGTGCTCGCCCTGCCACGAGGCATCGCAGCGACTCGCTTCCAGAGATTGCCCCCTATGTCCGCCACGGGGACCATTCGGCTGGTACGCGAAGCGGCCTCACGAGTTTCGGGTCGCAGCCGTACCTTATCCTCAGCGCACCATCCATCGATGATCTTGCTGCACGGGGAGAGTAGATGAAATCTTGGCGCCTTCGCGCGCTTGTCACAAGCGTGGCCGCTGCCGCGGTTGTCCTGTCGATCACGACTCCGGCCGTGGCGGCGTCGGCCGCCGGTCCGGTTCTCGAGATCGAGTCGATCGCCTTTGACCGCGCCGAGGTTGACGTCACGCAGGACTATGCCAGCGTCAATCTCACGTGGACGATCACCGACCGGGCCACCAATGCCCAGCGGATCAACGGCGCCGTCGAGCTGCGCCAGTTTGCCGGCGATGTGGAGGTCGGCCAGCCCCGCACCGTCAGCTACGACCTGCAGTGGGGGCGGGCGCAGATCGGGGGCTCCGGGACGGCGCAGAGGTCCACGTACGTCTACGAGTTCACTGTGCCGCGCTACTCGTCGGCGGCCGAGACGGTCTGGCGGGTCACGAAGGTGACCATCGCCGACGATGTCGCCCATGCCCGCACGGTCCGGGACCCGGGCCCGGCCGCGCTGGCCGTGACCCAGCTCGTCGACGCCGAAGGGCCGGTCGCCGAGCAGCTCTACTTCGACTTCGACCAGCCGCGCGCCTTCTACGACGACGGTTCCGGGGTGACGTTGCGCTACCGGGCGCAGATCGTCGACGAGTCTGCCTTCAGGAAGGGCAAGCTCACGCTCGCCGGCCCGAACGGCGTGCGGCTGAGCTCCACGTTCCAGCTCACCCAGAGCGGTTCGCAGTGGTCGTGCAATGGCGAGACGGCCTGGGACCCGACCTGGGTGACCTGTCCCGTCTCGATCGGCGTGCCGGCCGGCTCTCCCTCCGGCACATGGCGGGTCGCCCGGCTCGACCTGACCGACAGCTGGGGCAACACCCGGACCGACACCTCGCCGGAGGGGCCGGCCCCGATCCAGGTGAGCCGCAACGACGTGGTCAGCGCCTCGGACTTCGCTCTCACCAAGTCCCAGGTGAACAACTGGCGCACGCAGGCGTCGACGGCGCTCACCTTCACGCCGCACGGCGCCGTCGGCGGCCTGACCTCCGTCGACGTCGACCTGTCCTGGTGCTCGCAGCCGTCCCACACCCCGTCGGTCGGTGACGACGGCACGGTCTCGGTGGAGATCGTCATGCCGTCGGGCTGGGCAAGCTCTTGCAAGATCGACGGGGTCAAGCTGACCGACGGTGCCGGCAACGTCGCCTTGTACGGCACGGCTTACGGCGCCCCCGACCTCGGCCTCACCATCACGCAGGTGCCGGACGAGAAGGCACCTGTCGTGCTCTCGGCGAAGCTGCCCAAGGCGACCTGGACGCAGCAGGAGACCGAGGACGCGTGGGGCCTCGGCTTCGACGTCACGGTCGAGGTCGACCAGTTCGCCCCGATCTCGGGGTTCAGCGCGACGATCTACGACAGTGAGGGCGTCTCGCAGGGCGGTATGTACGGCGGTGAGTCCGACGACGGCACCGGCGTCTTCCACCTGGCAGTGTCGACCGACCGGCTGGCACCCGGGCAGTACACGATCGGGTTCTCGCTGACGGACCAGGCCGGGAACACGAGCATGTGGGGTTACCCGAACAACGCCGGTAACCCGATTCCCAACGGTCCACTGGTCCTGACCGTCGTCGCCGACTGAGGTCCGGTCCGACCCGGCCTGCCCGGCCGGGTCGGACCGCTCCGGCGGAGGTCAGACGGAGATCGCCGAATTCCACGCTGACAGTGCCGGTTCGATTCCCGTCACCCGCTCCACATGTAAGGCCCTGGTCGGGACGTGAGTCCCAGCCAGGGCCTTCGACGTTTCCCAGTGGCTGGACCACCTTGAGCGAGACCTCGTCTGCCCGGACGGCAGCGTCTCCGGTGGAGTCGGCCGTCGGCACGACTGGGGAGACGCTGCTGGCGAGGTCCGGCATGCTGTGGGAATGAGCGAGGAACCGAAGGATCGTTCCGCCCGGTCCGGCGACACCGTGCCCGCTGCACCGCCAGTGATCTCGGTGATGTTGATCGTCTCCGATGCAGAAGCCGCAGTCGCCTGGTACAGGACTGCGCTGGGCGCGACGGAGCTGTGGAACCTCGGTGGCGTCGCCGGCCTTGAGATCAGCGGCGCCCCCTTCTTCCTCCACCAGGTCAACCCCGAGAACCCTACGGAGACCAGTCCCGGCCAGGCGGGGGTCACGAGCGCCCGCATCGAGGTGTTCGTCGATGACCCCGACACCTTCATCGAGCGCGCCGTCGCGGCCGGCGCAATCGCCGGAGCGGCGATCGAGGATCACCGCGTGCCCTGGGGGACGCACCGTCAAGGTGGCTTCACGGACCCGTTCGGTCACAACTGGTCCGTGGGCGATAGATCACCCCTGGGCCCGTTCCCACGCTGATCGGGCGAGCCTTCGAATGCAGGATCGTCGACGCCGCCGGCAGTGACCGGGAAATGAGTCGCTTCGGCGGGCAACCGGCCCTACCTTGCCTGCCATGAAGCTTCTCTCCGTCAATGTGGGCAAGCCTCGACCCAATCCATGGAAGAAGCTCAGCGCGACAGGAATCGACAAGCGACCCGTTCCCGGCCCGGTCGCTGTCGCCGCCCCCGGCCCCAAGGGCACCGGCGAAGTCGGTCTCGTGGGCGACCGCGTCTACGACGTGAAGCACCACGGCGGTCCCGACCAGGCTGTCTACGCGTACGCCCGCGAAGATCTCGATCGCTGGGAAGCCGAGTTGGACAGGCCCATCACGAACGGTGGCTTCGGGGAGAACCTGACGACCATCGGCCTCGATGTCAATCGCGCGTTGATCGGCGAACGCTGGCGGATCGGGTCGGATGTCGTCCTGGAGGTGTCCTGCCCACGGATCCCTTGTGCGACGTTCCAGGGCTGGCTGCAGCAGCACGGCTGGATCAAGCGGTTCACGCAGGCCGCGTTGCCGGGCGCTTATCTGCGCGTGATCGAGCCGGGCCATGTCCGCGCCGCCGACCCGGTCGAGATCGTGTACCGGCCCGCCCACCAGGTGACCGTCGAGCTCGTCTTCCGCGCGATGACACTCGAACCGGAGCTGTTGCCGCAACTGTTGGCCGCCGAGGCGCTGCCTGAGGAAGAAAGGGAACTGGCCCGCCGGCGGTGCCCCTGAGGAGGGCCACCCTATGCGGCGTCGGCCTCGCCGGAGCTGTGCAGTGCGCCGACGGCCACCAGTCCCGCACCGGCCAGCGCGATCGCCGCCTCAATGGCCGGCGACACCTGGGGGACGCCCTCCGATGACGTGCTCACCGCCACCCCTACCGACAGGAAGGCGCCGTCGGCAGGTCTGGCCATGACCCACCAGCCCGACCACGCCGCGGCGAGATCCGAGTACGCGTTGGCCGCTCCGAGTGACAGCAGGATCAATCCCACCGGGAGCAGCCAACGCCTGTCGGCCCGCCACCCTGACAGCGCGAGTGCCCCCATGGTCACGAGGGCAGCGAGCAGCGCCGGCCACACCGTCCCGAGCAGGTTCGGCAGCGGATAACGGCCGAACTCCCGCGCGAGGCCCAGCCCGAACCAGGAGAGGAGCAGCAGCGCGACGACTGTGGTCGCCGCACCCCGGCGCCTGCCGCGTGACGGCAACGCCACCACACCCGCCGCGAGACAGAGAACCCCGAGCGCCAGACCCAGCGCGGCGAGCCTCTCCCGGTCGATCATCTCCCGCCAACGCGCCAACAGGGCCGCCTTCGCCGCTCCTTGGCCGAATGTCAGCCAGCCTGTTTCATCGACCTGCTCCTGGTACCAGGACAGCCGCATCGCCGCCACCACGGCAAGTAGCGCGAGACCGGCGGCGACGGCCCACCTCACGCGGCGCACACCCCGGCTCGCCAGCACGTGGCCCAACAGCGCGAGCAGCGTGACCAGGCCGAACTGCAGCGACGCGGCCGGCATGGCGAGCAGCGCCGCCGCGACCGAGAGCAGGCCAGCCGCGACGCATGCGAGGAGCAGGCCGAACGGCAGACGCATGGCCAAGAGCGTGACACGTGAGCCGGAATTGCGTGTGCCCCGAGAAGGTGGAGGGTGAGGGCTTTTTGTCCTCGTCGGGATCAGTCGCCGAAGCGGCGCCAGGCGTCGTCGGCGACCGCGTTGACGCTGTGGACCGCCGCGAGCAGGTCGGCGGCGGTGAACCGCTCCGCTTCGCCCGCACGCCACCCGACGGCCCGTTGTGCGAGGTGGGCGTACTCGGGAAACAGGCCCGCGAGATATTCGCCCGCCGCGGCCTTGGAGATGATGTCGCCGTGGGCCAGCGTGCGGTGCAGCCGCGCGGGTCCCAGCACGAACCAGCTCACGAGCCCGCCGTCCATGGGGGTGTCCGGGGCCACGCCGGCGAGGTCCGCCGGGAACGTGGCCACTCCGGGCTGCCAGTACTCCCGCAGGTTGTCGAGGTTGTACCGGCGGAGCTGCTCCGGGTCGACCCGTACCCCCAGCTCGGCGGCGGCCGGGCCGCGTACCGGGATGCCGTGGCGCCGCAGGGTGAGCCAGAGGACGGGGGTCAGCTCGCCGCAGGGCACATCGGTCCGGAACTCGCCGTCGACCACGAACGGGACGGCCCGGCCGTCCGCCGGCCAGGACCGGGCCAGCGCGGGTTCGAGGTAGACGCCGTCGAAGTGGGGTGACCGGGGCATGTCGGCGTGGATCCGCGCGAGCTGGGCCAGGTCGTCGCGGGTCGCCGCGCGCGAGGTCAGGATGACCGTGTCGACGTCGCTGGCGCCTGGCTGCCAGGCGCCGAGCGCGGCTGACCCGACGACGTAGAGCGCCCGCACGTAGCCGGGCAGCGCCCGGTCGACCGCGTGCAGGTATCGCCGGGTCAGCTCCTCGATCACCCCGCTGACGGTAGCCGGGATCAATCTCCGCAGCAGGACGCCCCGGTCGCCGCCGTGACACCCGGGCGGCTCCACTGCGCGATGGGGCGGCCGTCGAGACGCCACTGGTGCCCGCTGACCTTCGGCCACCCTTCCGGTGAGTCCTCCCAGTTCTCCTGCCGCCCGTACACCGTGAGGTCGAGGGCGTGGTAGCTGGTCGTCAACGCCTCGACGCCGCGCCCGGTGGTCCAGTAGGTCTCGTAGATCCGGTCGTCGTCGTCGCGCACGTAGCAGGCGATGAACCCGAAGCCGCGGCCGTCCACCAGGGCCGGGTCGGAGTCCCGCGCCGAGTACCAGGGGAAGCGGTAGCCCATGAACTCCGCGAACGGGGCGCTGTCGGCGTAGGAGCCCTGGCAGAGCACGGCATACGTGACGTCGCGGGCGTGCAGGTAGTCCAGCCTCTCCATGTGGCAGGTCGCGAAGGTGCACCCCTCGCACTGGTCCTCGTACGGCTTGCCGTCGTGCCACATGTGGAAGTAGGCCATCAGCATCCGGCGGCCCTCGAAGACCTCCAGCAGCGGCGTCTCCCCGCCGGGGCCCTGCACGGTGACGGACGGCACGGGTGTCATGGGCAGCCGACGCCGTGCGGCCGCGATGGCGTCGCCCTCGCGGGTGTGCGCCTTCTCCCGGGCCAGCAGCTGGTCACGTTCGCGCCGCCACGTCTCCCGGTCGACGATCGGCGGCAGGGCGGTGCGGTGGGTGGAAGTCGTCATCGGGGGCGGTCTCCTTCAGGGCGTCCGAATCGGTCACCGGTATGGACCTGCGCCGCCCCCGATTCTCATCGGTCGACCTGGGAGCACAGATCGAGGACGTGCCGCAGGCAGGGCTCCCCGCCGATCAGCACCTCCTCGACCGGGACGAACCCGGTCCGCCGGAGCACCGCCAGGGACGCCGGGTTCGCCAGCGCGGCCGACGCGACCAGGCGGCGCAGCCCGTACTCGTCGCGGGCCAGGGCGCAGACCCGGCGTACGCCCTCGCGGGCCAGGCCGCGCCCGGTGGCCCGCTCGGCCACCCGGTAGCCCAGCTCGGCGCTGCCGTCGGCCACGTCGACCAGGTTGAACCGGCCCAGCACCGTGCCGTCCTCGTCGACCAGGACGTGGAAGTGGCATACACCGGCGTCCTGCTCCTTGAGCAGGTCCGTCAACCGGTCGTCGAACTCGTCGAAGTAGTCGTCGCCCCGGTCCAGCACGAACCGCGCGAAGTACGCCCGGTTCACCCGCTCGAAGCGGAGCAGCGCCGGAGCATGACGGGGGGCGAGCCGTTCAAGTTCGGGCATCAGGCGACGGTAGCAACGCGGAGGTCGGCGAGCAGATCCTCGACGGCCGCGAACTCGTCGGGCCGCAGCGGGCCGAGGGCGAGCGCGCCGGCGTTCTGCTCGACCTGGGCGACGGTGCGGAACCCCGGGATCGGTACGGTGGCCGCGCTGCGTGCCCAGAGCCAGGCCAGCGCGCCCTGGGTGGGCGTACGGCCACCGGTGGCGAACACCTCCCGCAGGGCCTCCACCCGGGCCAGCCACTCCGGTGCCCCGGCGCCGTCACGGAACCAGGTCATCCAGTCGTAGCTCTGCGACCGCACGTCGTCCCGGGCGACCGTGCGGCCGTCGGCGTACTTGCCGCTGAGCAGGCCCATGGCGAGCGGTCCCCGGTTGATGCTGGCCAGGCCGGCCCGTTCGCACAGCTCGATCATCGCGGGCCGGTCGGCCAGCACCGACATGTCGTGCTGCAAGGCCGTGCAGTGGGGGCCGGCGGCGGCGAAGGCCGCCGCGCGTTCCGGGTCGTCGGTGCTCCAGCCGTACGCCCGGATCTTGCCGGCGGCGACCAGCTCTTCGAGCGGCCCGACGAGCTCCAGGGCCTCCGCGACCGGCAGGTCGCCGAGGTGGAGCTGGTAGAGGTCGACGTGGTCGGTCCCCAGCCGCCGCAGCGAGCCGTCCAGGCAGCTGCGCAGGTACGCGACGCTGCTGTCCGTGCCGAGCGCCTCCCGGGTCCGCTCGTCGAAGGTGAACCCCCACTTCGTGGCGATCACCACGCGGTCCCGGGCGGCGCCGAGCGCCCGGCCGAGCACCACCTCGCTGTGCCCGGCGCCGTAGCTGCTCGCCGTGTCGAAGAAGGTGACGCCGAGGTCGAGGGCCCGGTGGACGGCCCGGGTCGACTCGGCGTCGTCGACCCGGCCCCACCCGTACTGGTTGGCGCCACCGGCGTACGGGCCGCCGATCGCCCAGCAGCCCATGCCCAGCCCGCTGACCTCGATCCCGCTCCGCCCCAACGTGCGCTTCATGATCCGCTCCCCGCTGCCGCTCGTGGTTCCGCCGGTTGCCACTCTCCGGCTTCGAGCGGGCTCGAAGTCAAGCCCCCGGGTACCAGCGCAGCTCGACGGTGTTGCCGTCCGGGTCGCGTACGTAGATCGAGGTGGCGGTGCCCCGCGCCCCGAAGCGCGGCACCGGCCCGGTCAGCACGGTGAACACCCCGGACTCGACGACCTCCGCCCAGTCGAGCGGCTCGACCACCAGGCAGAAGTGGTCCACGTTCGACCCGCCCGGCTCGCCGCGGACCAGGTCGATGATGGTGTCGGCGTTGACGCGTACCGAGGGGAAGGGCACCTCGCCGGCGCGCCAGCGGTCGACGCGTACCGGTGCCAGGCCGAGGGTGTCGCAGTAGAACGTCAGGGACCGTTCGACGTCGGTGACGGCGAGGACCAGGTGGTCGAAGCCGGTCACCCGCACGGCGCTCACCGGGTCTCCAGCGCGTACGCGTCGCGCAGCCAGTCGGTGAACAGCTCCGGGTCGATCTCGGCGACGGTGCGCAGCTTCACCGAGGCCATCCGGCGCGCGCCCGGGACGAGCCGCCCGGAGTCGTCCGCGACGTCCTGCCCCCGCCACAGCCCGAAGGTGACGTACGCCGGGTACGCCTTGACCAGGCAGACCGGGGTCCTGCCGGGCCGGTCGTCGAGCCCCCAGACGGGGTGGCCGTGCCACATCGCGCCGGCGGCCTCCGGCAGCGCGGCCTCGATGACGGAACGCAGCTTCTCGCCGGTCTCGCGCAACGGCGCGTCGAGACCGGTCAGATAGGTGGTGACGGGATCCATGTGGTCCTCCAGAGTGCGGTGGGAACACCGTCAACACTCGTCCTCGGCGCCGTCCGGACCAAGACGCGATCGGGCTACGATCGTTGACCACGATTCAACGATGGGGGCCGGCGGTGCTGGAGCGGTACGAGCTCGAGACGTTCCTGACCCTCGCCGAGGAGCTGCACTTCGGGCGTACCGCCGAGCGGCTGCGGGTGACCACCGGGCGGATCAGCCACGTGGTGCGGAAGCTGGAACGCCGGATCGGCGCGCCGCTCTTCGAACGGACCAGCCGGGTCGTCCGGCTCACCCCGATCGGCGCCCGGCTGGCCGAGGAGCTGCGGCCGCTGGTGGCCGGCATCGAGGACGCCGTCCAGCGCGCCGTCGATGCCGGGCGCGGGCTGGCCGGCGAGCTGCGGGTGGCGTACGTCGGTGAGGCGACCGCCCCGGTGCTGCTGCGGGGCGTCGCCCTGTTCACCGAGCGCCACCCGGACTGCGTGGTGCACGTCCACGAGGCCCCGCTGGCCACCACCCGGTCGAGCCTGCGGGACGGCTCGATCGACGTGCTGATCGCCTCGTACCCCTTCGACGGCATGGCCAACGGCCCGGCCCTGCTGCACGAGCGCCGGGTGCTCGCGGTGGCCGCGGACCATCCGCTGGCCGGCGCGGAGTCGGTGTCGCTGGAGGTGCTGGCCGACCACCCGGTGGTGCAGTACCCGGCGGTGACCTCGGCCGCGTTCAAGCGGGACCGCACCCCGGACCGGACCCCGTCCGGGCGGCCAGTGCCGCAGGGCCCCGCCGGCAACTCGTTCTCCGAGATGCTCGCGCTGGTCGCGATGGGGCGCGGGGTGCTGCCCGTGGGCGAGCAGACCCGGCACTACCACGCCCGCCCGGATCTGGCGTACGTGCCGATCCGCGACGCGCCGCCGATCCGTCGCGGTCCGGTCTGGCTGGCCAGCAACACCACCACCCGGGTACGCGAGTTCGTCCGCGCCGCAGTGGACGCCAACCCCGCCCCGGCGGCCTGACGCTGTCGGACCCGGCTGGCAGCATGACGGCGTGCGGGACGAGATCCGGGCGCTGGTCGAGGCGCTCACGCCGGGCGACGAGCTGGAGGCGCGGCACCGGGCGACGGCGCTGGCCTGGTTGGCCGGGACGGCGGACATCTTCCGCCGGGTGAAGCCGCGCACGCCCTCGCCGCACCTGGTGGCCTACTTCCTGCTCCGCGACGAGACGGACGGGGCGGTGCTGCTTGTCGACCACCGCAAGGCCGGAATGTGGCTGCCCAGCGGCGGTCACGTCGAGCCGGGCGAGCACCCCGCGCAGACCGTACGCCGGGAGATGGTGGAGGAGCTGGGCGTGCCGGCCGTCTTCGCGCCGGCCCTCGGCGAGCGCCCGGCCTTCCTCACGGTGACCGGGACCGTCGGCCCGCCCGAGGAGCGGCACACCGACGTCAGCCTCTGGTACGTGCTGAGCGGCAGCCGCGACCAGAAGCTGATCCCCGACCCGGCGGAGTTCCGGGCCGTCCGCTGGTGGACGCCCGCCGAGGTGGCCGAGGCCCGGCCCGGCACGGTCGAGCCGCACCTGGGCCGGATGCTGGCGAAGCTCAGCCGAGGCTGATCCTCAGCGGGTGCAGGTCCCGGCGGGGGGTGAGAGCGGTGGCCAGCAGGATCAGCGCGGCGGCCAGGCCGACCAGGAAGAACAGCGAGAGGGTCGGCTGACCGAGCCACTCCCAGAGCGGGTGCCAGTTCGGGTGCGGCTCGTCGAAGTGGTGCGGGGCCAGCGACGCGGTGCTCAGCAGCGCGGGCGCCCACCAGAGGAACAGGGTGATCCCCAGCAGCAGGGGCGCCCGCCGCCGGTCCTCGGTGCGCCGGCTCGTCCAGGCGAACACCAGCCAGGCCAGGACGCCGCCGACCAGCCCGGCCAGCACGGCGGCGGGCAGCACGGCCGGCGGCGCGGCCCGCTGGAGCTCCACCCCGAGGTACGAGCCGAAGGAGCGGGGGTCCTCGAAGGTGGCCCGGAGCACGGTGTCGCCCCGGCGGGCCACCAGGACGGTTTCGACCGGCTGGCTCGCCGGGTCGCAGCGCGGGTCGGCGCAGGTCTGGAGGACCTCGGAGGTCGGCTCGTACACCTGCCAGCCGGCGGCCCGGAGACGTTGCTGCGCGGTCGCCAGCGTCTCCGCCTCGGACGCCGGCATCAGGCCGACCGCGGAGCCGCCGGTGGCTCCCTCCTGGTACTCGCCGCCGTCGCCGAGCAGCAGGCCGCGCAGGGACGCCGGGGACACCGGCTGGCTGTAGAAGACGAACAGCGCGCGGGCGGTCGACACGTCCTCGCCGAGCCGGTGGCCGGGAAACGCCTCGGCGAAGACCGCGGCGAACTCGGCCCGGTCCGGCTGCGGCCGGGAGGTCTCCCAGGCGACCCGGCTGGCCAGTGCGGCGGTGAACAGCCCGCAGATCAGCGCGGTGAGGACGGCCCAGACACCGACCGTGCTGCTGGCCGGCCGGCCGAGACGGCAGCGCAGTCCCGCCCGGATCAGGTCGGCGGCCTCGCGAAGGGTGGGCCGGGTCCGCCCGGCGGGCGCGCCGTCCAGCAGCAGGCCGAGGATCTCCTCGCCGCGCTCGCGCCGGTAGGCGCGGGGATAGGCGAGCAGCAGGCGCCGGTAGCTGCGGGCGAGGGGGTCCCCCGTCGGTGGCATGGCCGTCCCCTTCAGGTCGTTCGGGTGGTGGGCCGGTGGCGGCCCGGGAGGCGGGTCAGGCGGTGCGGGGGCGCAGGGCGCGCAGCCGGGTCTCGGCGGCGGTGGCGAGTTGGCGCAGCCGGGCGGTCTCGGTGCGGAGGGCGTCGAGGCCGGCGGTGGTGAGCCGGTGGTAGCGGCGCAGTCGGCCGTCGACCACCTCCTCCCGGTCGGGCTCGACGAGGCCCTGCGCGGTGAGGCGGTCCAGCGCGGTGTAGAGGGTGCCGGGCAGCAGGTTGACGCGCGTGGCGGAGAGCGCGGCGACCTCCTGGATGATCCCGTAGCCGTGCCGGGGGCCGCCGGCAAGCGCGGTGAGGATCAGGAACGTGGGCTCCCGCATCTGGGTCACGTCGGCAACATATATAAGTGATCGATACATCGTCAATGCCTTGACCCTGCCCCTGCGGCAAGGCCCAGCGTGGTCCGTGCCGGTCGCCGCGACCGGCACGAGGAACGCGACCCGGCGCGAGGAGGATGGGCCCGTGGAGCTGCTGACCATCGGGGCGTTCGCCCGCGCGGCGCGCCTGACGCCGAAGGCGCTGCGGCTCTACGACGAGTTGGGGCTGCTGCCACCGGCGGCCGTCGACCCGCACTCGGGCTACCGGTACTACGCGCCGGCCCAGCTCGACCGGGCCCGGCTGATCGCCGCGCTGCGCCGGGCCGGCATGCCGCTGGCCGAGATCCAGGCCGTCTGCGCCCTGCCGCCGGACGCCGCCGCCGAGGCGGTCGACGCCTGGTGGCGGCGGGTCAGCGCCGACACGGTGGCCCGCGGGCGCGCCGTCGCGCTCCTCGTCGACCAGCTCACCGAGAGGGGCACCACCATGTCCGACACCACCTTCCGGTACGCGGTCCGCTGCGAGACCGGCGCCGCCCGGGACTCCAACGAGGACACCGCGTACGCCAGCGCGACGCTGCTCGCCGTGGCGGACGGAATGCGGGGCCCGGGCGGGGCCGCCGCCAGCACCGCCGCCGTGGACGCGCTGCGGCCGCTGGAGCCGGCCGACGCGCCGGCCGGTGACCTGCTCGCCGCGCTGGCCGACGCGGTGGGTGCGGCCGACCGGGCGGTACGCGCGCACGCCACCGCCGACCACCAGCCGGTCACCACGCTCACCGCCGTCCTGCGGCGCGGCACCCGGCTGGCGCTCGTGCACGTCGGGGACACCCGGGCGTACCTGCTGCGCGGCGGCGAGCTGTCCCGGCTCACCCAGGACCACACCTACGTGCAGTCGCTTGTCGACCAGGGGAAGCTCACCCTGGCCGAGGCCGGGGCGCACCCGCAGCGGGCCCTGCTGGCCCGGGCGCTCGGTGCCGGCGAGGTCGAGGCCGATCTCGCGCTGCGGACGGCGCTGGCCGGCGACCGCTACCTGCTCTGCTCCGACGGGCTCGCCGCGGTGGTCGACCCCGAGGCGCTGCACGCCACGCTCGCCGGGGCCGAGGACCCGGAGACCGCCGTCGGGCGCCTGGTCGACCTCGCGTACGCGGCCGGCGCGCCCGACAACGTCGCGTGCGTGGTCGCCGACCTGGTGACGGCGTAGTCCCCCGACCCGGGTCGGCGTGTCCGACCCGGGTCGTACGCTGGCGATCATGCGGATTGGCATCGTGATCCTGCCCGACCAGCGCTGGTCGGACTCCCGGCGGCGCTGGCAGCAGGCGGACGAGTGGGGCTTCGACCACGCCTGGACCTACGACCACCTGGGGTGGCGCGACCTCGTCGACGGCCCCTGGTTCGACTCGATGACCACGCTCACCGCCGCCGCGACGGTGACCTCCCGGATCCGCCTCGGGACACTGGTCGCCTCGCCGAACTTCCGGCACCCGGCGGCGTTCGCCCGGCAGGTCACCGCGCTGGACGACGTCTCCGGGGGCCGGGTGCTGCTCGGCCTCGGCGCGGGCGGCATCGGCTTCGACTCGGCGGTCCTCGGCGGGGAGACCCTGCCGCCCCGGCAGCGGGTCGACCGGTTCGCCGAGTTCACCGAGCTCCTCGACCTGATCCTGCGGGAGGACGGCACCACCTGGCGGGGCGAGTGGTTCGCCGCGGTCGACGCGCGGAACAATCCCGGCTGCGTCCAGCAGCCCCGGGTGCCGTTCGTGGTCGCCGCGAACGGGCCCCGGTCGATGCGTCTGGTCGCCCGCTTCGGGCAGGGCTGGGTGACCACCGGCCTGGGCGGCGACGACCTGGAGAGCTGGTGGTCGACCGTGGCGGAGCTGTCCGCCCGGCTGGACGCGACGCTGGAGCAGGCCGGGCGCGACCCCGCCACCCTGGACCGCTACCTGTCGCTGGACTCGGCGCCGGTCTTCTCGCTGCGCAGCGCGGACTTCTTCGCCGAGCAGGTGGCCCGCGCCGCGCGACTGGGCTTCACCGACGTGGTGACCCACTGGCCGCGGGCCAGCAGCTGGTATGCGGGCGACGAGGCGGTGCTGGTCGAGGCGGCGGAGCTGCTGCCGGAGCTGCGCCGGGCGTGACCGTCAGGTGCCCAGGTCGCCGGTGCTGATCCCGCCGTCCCCGGCGGAGACCAGCCGGAACCGGATGCAGACCACCTGGCTGTCGTCGTCGACGGGGAAGCCGACCCGGGCCCAGTAGCGGCGATGGCCCTCGCGCCACTCCTCGATGGACCGGTCGCCCTCCCCCTCGGACCGGGCGAAATCCCAGGACACGTCGGCGAAGCGGACCACCTCGACGTCGGTGACCTCGACGACGCCGATCAGCTTGTCGTCGTCGTCGACCAGGACCAGCCGTTCGCCGGCGTGTTCCAGCTCCTCGTTCTCGGCGGCGTACTCGTCGGTCAGCAGGCCGGCCGTGGCGGTCTTCACGCCGGACAGCACGAGGGTGTTGAGGGTGGTGCGCAGCTCGCCGGGGGTGCCGAGGGCGAGGGTGCGGAGTCCACCGATGCGGGGCCACATCCTGCCGAGGCTAACGGCCGGCCGCCGGCCCGTCGCGGGATTTCGCCCGCCCCCCACGGCTGCACCGCCGTTGAGGAGTTCGTCAGATGAGCTGACCGGCGTAGCCGGCGGCGGCCAGCACCCGGGCGTCGCCGGTCGCGGCGTGCGCCTCCAGCACCGCGTCGGCCAGCTTCACCACGTGCGCGTCGCCGTGCCGGGCGGCCCGGGCGAACACCTCAGCAGGCCCCCCGGCGCCGACTGCCGGTGCGGGGGCCGGTGTGGGCGGGGCGTACACCGAGGTCACGGCGGCCGTGGCCGACCAGGCCGCGGCGACGCTCGGCGCCCAGAGCGCCGGATCCAGGGCCGGCAGGGTTCGCAGCACCGCGGTCGGTGCGGTCACCGCGTGCACCAGCATCACCGGGTTGCCGTGCCCGAACCGCAGGTAGTCCAGCCCGGTCCGGTGCACGAGTTCGACGAGGGTCCGCTCGGCCCCGGCCGGGTCGGCCGGCGGGCGCAGCGCCGTCGCCGCGCCGGACCAGCCGGGCAGGTCGGGCAGCCGGGCCAGCCGGTCCCGGATCCCGCCGGCCTGTACCGGGATCCGGGGCACCGCCGCGAGCGCGGCCGGCACGTCGGACCGCCCGGTGAGCGGACCGGCGCCGGGCACCGGCTGCCAGCGCGCGGCCCAGTAGCCGAGCGCCTGGCCCAGCTCGGCCAGCCGCTGCGCGTTCTCCCCGTCGGTACGCAGCACCCGCACCGCGTGCCCGACCCGGATCACGCCGTGCGTGGCGCCGGCCGCGATGCCCGGCAGCAGCCGTGGCCACCATTCGCCGAGCACCTCGCGCCAGGGTCGGTCGCGCAGCTCGCGGTCGAAGTGGGCGAGCCAGTCGCCGGCGCGTTTCGGGTCGCCCAACGCGTCCCGCCAGTCGTCGACCGGCCGCAGCCCGCGGGGCAGCTCGTCGAGCCGGCGCAGGTAGTCGTCCAGCCAGCGGTGCACCCGGGTGCCGTGGCCGTGGCGGACCAGCGCCTCGACCGCCATCGGTCCATGGTTGGAGAGCCAGCCCTCGAACTCCGGGCCGGTCCGGTGCAGCCGTTGGTACGCCTCGTCGAGGATGCCGTCGTCCATGTGCCGATCCTCGGAGTTGAAGCGCCCTTGAGGTCAAGCCTCGGGCAGCTGCTCTTCCGTGAGCAGGGCGCGCAGTCGGAGCCGTTCGGTCGCCGGCGCCGGACAGGTCGCCACGAGCGCGGCCGTGCCCACGAACTCGGCCCCGCTGTCCCGGACCAGGCGGTGCAGCGCGTCGAGCTGCGCCCCGGTGGCCACCCAGTCGTCGGCCAGCAGCACCCGGTCGCCGGGGCCCAGCCGGCGGGCGTCCACGCCGATCCGGAGCTGTCGGCCCCGGTAGTCCGGGGGCGTCTCCTCCCAGCGCATCGGCCCGATCCGGCGCCGCTCCCCGCCGTCCTTGTACGCCGGCAGGAACCCGGCGCCGGCGGCCACCGCGACCAGCGGGCCGAGCAGCAGCCCGGTCACCTCGGGGGCGATCACCACGGTCGGCCGGGCGGCCGGGAAGAGGCCGGCCAGGGCGGGCCCGACCCCGGCGAGCACCTCGGGATCCCGCCACCAGCCGGAGAGGTCACTGACGAGGTGACTGCTCCCGGGGCCGGGGTCGACCCAGCGGAACAGCTCGACCAGGCGTCGGCTCAGCACGCCCCCCATCCTGGGTCACCGGCGCCAGGCGAGGTCGCACCGGCCCCGGCCAGCGCTGATTCCTCCGTTCGGTGGAGTGGTGCTGGCTTGATCGGCTACACGTACCAGGGTAAATGCGGGCATAGCACCATGATCACGTTGACTTCCGAAGTGCTTCTCTCGTTACGGTCCGAGCCGGTTTGTTCAGCAGACGAAAGGACCGGGCGGTGGCTGGTAGGCACCTTCGTACCCGCAAGTTCTCCTCGCCGGCCGGCATCGCCGCCACCGCGGCCGTCGGCGTGGTGCTGGCCATCGGCGGCACCGTCGGCGCGGTCCAGCTCACCTCGGCCGAGCCTGACGCCGGGCCGGCCGCGGTCGAGGCCCTGCCCGGCACCCTGGCCCCCAGCTCGGCGTCCCCCTCCGCCTCGCCGAGCGCGTCGCCGAGCCTCAGCCCCTCGCCGAAGGCCACCCCGAGCCCGACGGCGACCCGGACGCAGGCGGCCTCCCGGAGCAAGACCCGGGCCGCCAGCCCGAAGCCGACCGCGAAGAAGACCACGGCCGCACCGAAGGTCGTGGACAGCGGCTCCTGCGGCGCGTCCTTCTACGACGAGGGGCAGATGACGGCCAACGGCGAGACGTTCAACCCGGACGCGCTGACCGCCGCGCACAAGACCCTGCCCTTCAACACGAAGGTCCGGGTGACCAACCCGGCCAACGGCAAGTCGGTCGTGGTCCGGATCAACGACCGCGGCCCGTACATCGACGGCCGGTGCATCGACCTGTCCCGGGCCGCCTTCGCCGCGATCGCCTCGACCGACCTCGGCGAGCTGACCGTCAGGTACGAGGTCCTCGGCTGACCGGGTGACCGGCGGCGATCGGGTCGGCGGCGGGATCCGGCCGGGCAGAACCTCCTCGGACGACGGGCCAGGTTCATTCACCCGTTCACGTCCATCAGGCATGCTGTGCGGTGTACGCACGCAACCCTTCCAGTCGGGCCACGGCCCGCTGAGCCCCGGATCCCGCGCCGGCCTCGGCGCGGCCCTCGCGCTGCTCGCGATCGTCTCCGCCGTGGAGTTGGCCGACGGCCGTCCCGCGCACTACGTCGCGCTGATGGTGGCCGCCCCGTTCCTCGCCGCCGCGCTCGCGTCCTGGCGGGTGGTGGTCGGGGTGGGCCTGCTCGCCACCGGGATCGGGGCCGCGTTCGCCCTCGCCGAGCAGACCATGTCGCTGGTCACCGCGGTCAACGTGGCCGGCATCGCGCTGGCCACCGCGATCGCCGGCGCCGTGGCGGCGGTACGCCAGCGCCAGTCCGAGCGGATCGCCGAGCTGTCCCGGCTCGCCTCGGTCGCCCAGCAGGCGGTGCTCCGGTCGCTGGGCCCGCAGGTCGGCACCCTGGCGGTGGCCGCCCGCTACATCTCCTCCACGGCGACCGCCGAGATCGGCGGCGACCTCTACGAGGCGATGGACACCCCGTACGGCGTCCGCATGATCATCGGTGACGTGCGCGGCAAGGGGCTGGACGCGGTCCGGCTGGCCAGCATCGTGCTGGGCTCCTACCGGCACGTGGCGTACGAGCGGGCGGACCTGCGCGCGGTGGTGACCGACCTGGACCGGGCGGTGGCCCGCAACGTGGGCGACGAGGACTTCGTGACCGCCGCGCTGGTCGAGGAGCGGGGCGGCACCCTCACCATCGTCAACTGCGGCCACCCGCCACCGCTGCTGCTGCGCCGGGGTGCGGTGATCCCGCTGGAACCGCCCGCGCCCGCGCCGCCGCTCGGCTTCATGCCGGTGGTCCGGCCCCGGGTCGAGCGGCTGGAGCCGGGCGACCGGCTGCTGCTCTTCACCGACGGGCTGGGCGAGGCGCGCCGGGACGGCGAGTTCTTCCCGACCGCCGACCGGGCCTGGCGGCTGCTCGGCCACGGCACCGTCGCCGACGGTCTCGCCTCGCTGGAGACCGCCCTGGTCGAATGGGTGCACGGCCGGCTCGACGACGACATCGCGCTGGTCCTCATGGAGTACACCGGGCCGCGCAGCGCCACCGCCGCGCCCGTGCCGAGCTGGGAGGTCGGCGCGGCGGAGAGCTGAGCCGGCGGTCAGTCCATCGGGTGAACGGGAAGTGTGTAATCGCTGTCACTTCCGAGATCGGCTTGTCGTTGGCTACCGGCGAGTAATACAGTCTGGAGTTACTGATCGGTAACACCTGTCCGGAAGCGGGGCCAGCGAGCATGACCCACTACAAGAGCAACCTTCGGGACCTCGAGTTCAACCTCTTCGAGGTCTTCGGGGCGGACCGGACGTTCGGCCAGGCGCCGTACACGGACCTGGACGTCGACACCGCCCGTAGCTTCCTCTCCGAGGTCGACCGCCTGGCCCGCGAGGACCTGGCCGCCAGCTACTCGGACAGCGATCGCAACCCGCCGGTCTTCGACCCCGCGACGCATACCGCGCCGCTGCCGGAGTCGTTCAAGAAGTCCTACCAGGCGTTCATGGACTCGGAGTTCTGGCGGCTGGACCTGCCGGAGGCCCTCGGCGGCACCAACGCCCCGCGCGCCCTCTGGTGGTCGCTCGCCGAGCTGGTGCTCGGCGCCAACGCCCCGATCTGGATGTACGCCTCCGGCCCGTCCTTCGCGCACGTGCTGCACGTCGAGGGCACCGAGCAGCAGAAGAAGTGGGCCCGCCTCTTCATCGAGAAGCAGTGGGGCTCGACCATGGTGCTGACCGAGCCGGACGCCGGCTCGGACGTGGGCGCCGGCCGCACCCGGGCGATCCAGCAGCCCGACGGCTCGTGGCACATCGAGGGCGTCAAGCGCTTCATCACCTCGGGCGAGCACGACCTGACCGACAACATCGTCCACTACGTGCTGGCCCGCCCGGTCGGCGTCGAGGGCGTCGGCGGCCCGGGCACCAAGGGCCTGTCCCTCTTCGTCGTGCCGAAGTTCCACTTCGACGAGGAGACCGGCGAGCTGGGCGAGCGCAACGGCGTCTTCGCCACCAACGTCGAGCACAAGATGGGCCTGAAGGTCTCCAACACCTGCGAGGTGACCTTCGGCGAGCACGGCGTGCCGGCCAAGGGTTGGCTGCTCGGCGAGAAGCACGACGGCATCCGGCAGATGTTCATGATCATCGAGTACGCCCGGATGATGGTCGGCACCAAGGCGATCGCCACCCTCTCCACCGGCTACCTGAACGCGCTGGAGTACGCCAAGAACCGGGTGCAGGGCGCCGACCTGGTCCAGCAGACCGACAAGACCGCCCCGCGGGTGACGATCACCCACCACCCGGACGTGCGCCGCTCGCTGCTCATGCAGAAGTCGTACGCCGAGGGCCTGCGCGCGCTGGTCTGCTACACGGCCACCTGGCAGGACAGGGTGGCGGTCGCCGAGACGGCCGGTGACGAGAAGGCCACCAAGCTGGCGAAGCGGGTCAACGACCTGCTCCTCCCGCTGGTCAAGGGCGTCGGCTCGGAGCGGGCGTACGAGCTGCTCGGCCACGAGTCGCTGCAGACCTTCGGCGGCTCCGGCTTCCTCCAGGACTACCCGCTCGAGCAGTACGTCCGGGACGCCAAGATCGACACCCTGTACGAGGGCACCACCGCCATCCAGAGCCTCGACCTGATCTTCCGGAAGATCGTCCGGGACAACGGCAAGGCGCTCATGGCGGTCGCCGGCGAGATCCAGGAGTTCATCGCCTCCGAGGCCGGCAACGGCCAGCTCAAGGAGGAGCGGCAGGCGCTCGGCAAGGCGCTCGGCGAGATCCAGAACATCCTCGGCGTGATGATGGGCTGGCTGACCGAGGCCCAGGGCGGCGACGCCCGCGCCCTCTACAAGGTCGGCCTGAGCAGCCGCCGGTTCCTGCTGGCGGTCGGCGACCTGGTGGTCGGCTGGCTGCTCCAGAAGCAGGCCGACGTGGCGCTGAAGGCCCTCGGCGGCGACGTCTCCGCCAGCGACAAGGCGTTCTACACCGGCAAGGTGGCCGCCGCCCGGTTCTTCGCCCGCGAGGTGCTGCCCCGCATCGGCGCCGACCGGCGGATCATCGAGGGCGCCGACCTGGAGATCATGGACCTCCCGGAGGAGGCGTTCTGATCCCCGACGGGGTGATTCGACCCTGACGACCGGCCGGCGGCCGGCGAGCGGACAGGCTCGCCGGCCGCCGCCGTGTTTTCCGCCCCCGGCCGGTAGGCCGGCCGCCTGGCGGGTAACCGTCGCGGACCACGACAGGGCACGCCCAAGGGCCACCGCACGGGGGAGTGCAGCGCACATGGGCATTGGCAGCGCCATCTTTCTCATCGCGCTCGGCGCGATCATGACCTTCGCCATCCGGGCCAACGTCTGGTGGATCGACCTGCGCGCGGTCGGCTGGGTGTTCATCCTGGCCGGGCTGGGCGTGTTGCTCACCACGCTCTGGTTCTGGCAGGACCGCCGCAAGCGGGCACGCACGCTCATCGTGGAGGAGAACCGGCTTTCGCACCCCACCGCGATGATGCCCCCGCCGCCGGACCCGCCGCCGCCCACCGCCCCGCCGTCCTGACCGGCCGAGCCCACCCGCCGTGGTGGGCTCAGCCGCGTGCGGTGTGCCGGGCCGTGATGGGCGCCCCGCCCGGCGCGAGGTCGGCCCAGCGGGTGGTGGGCCGGTGCACGACCAGGTCGGTGGTGCGCAGCCCGTCCGGATCCGCCCGCTCGGGGTCGAGCAGCGCGGAGAGCAGCGAGATGCCCGGATTGTGGGCGATCAGCAGCACGTAGCGGACGTCGGGGTCGACCCCGCGGACCAGTTTCAGCAGCCCGTCCGGGTGCGCCTCGTACGCGGCCGGCTCGTAGCGCACCGCCGGCACCGGCCCCGTCGGGCCCCCCTCCGGCGGGGAGCCGGTCGCGCCCAGCGCCACCCCGTGCCAGGTCTGCCGGGTCCGCCGGGCGGTCGAGCAGAGCACCACGTCGGGAAGCAGCGCGTGCCGGGCCAGCCAGGCGCCGGCCGCCGCCGCGTCGGCGTGTCCGCGCGCGGTCAGCGGTCGCTCCTCGTCCGGGTCCTCCGGGGACTGCTCGGCCTTGGCGTGCCGCAACAGCACCAACGTCCGCTGCTGGTTCCTGCCGTCGGTCATGCGCTCAGCTTGCCTGATTGGCGATCCGAGCGCCTGGGTATGTCGATGTGTGCCGCTACCTCATCCATGGCCGCGGCGGGCAGGAAACGCCAGCAGGACGCCAAGGAGGCGACGTCATGGGCATCGGTGCCAGCATCTTCCTGATCGCGCTCGGCGCGATCTTCGCGTTCGCCATCGACGCCAACCTGGGGTGGCTGAACCTGAACGTGGTGGGTTGGGTGCTCATGCTCGCCGGTGTGGCGGGCCTGCTCACCACGCTCTACTTCTGGAACAGCCGCCGCCGCGTGGTGGCCGCCCCGGTGCGCGAGCGCGTCGTGGCCGAGCCGGTCGTGCCGGTGCAGGACGACCGGGTCGTGCGCGAGGAGTACCGCGAGGTGCGCCGGCCGGGCTCGGGCTACCCCGCCTGATCCGCACCGCGAACGTCGAGGGCCCCGCAACGGCGCGGGGCCCTCGCGCATTTCCTGGACCGCGCGGCGCTCAGGCGAACAGCGCGAAGTAGATCGCGATGTGGTGGCAGATCGCGGCGACCAGGGTGCAGGCGTGGAAGAACTCGTGGTGGCCGAAGACGGTGGGCCACGGGTTCGGCCGGCGCAGCGCGTAGAAGACCGCGCCGACGCTGTAGATCGCCCCGCCCACGCTCAGCAGCACCAGGGCGGTGACCCCGCCGCCGTGCAGGATCTCCGGCAGCATCGCCACCGCGACCCAGCCGAGCGCCAGGTAGAGCGGCGCGGAGACCCAGCGCGGCGCGTGCGGCCAGATCAGCTTGACCGCCACCCCGGCCAGCGCACCGCCCCACACCAGGCTGAGCATGATCGTGGCGTGCCGGGTGTCCAGCAGCAGCGCGCAGAACGGCGTGTAGGTGCCGGCGATGAACACGAAGATCATCGAGTGGTCCATCCGGCGCATGATCTGGTAGCCCCGCTCCGACCAGACCCGGCGGTGGTAGAGCGCGCTCGTGCCGAAGAGACCGCACACGGTGAGGCTGTAGATCAGGCAGCTCACCAGCGGCGCCCACCCAGGGCGGGCGGCGGCGATGGAGCACAGCACGATGCCGCAGACGAGCGCGGCGAAGAAGGCGTAGGTGTGCAGCCAGCCGCGCATCCGGGGCTTCCCGATGTCGACCGGCTTGAGCCGGAGCGGTGCGGAGGTGGTCACGCCCATTAGGTTACGACACCGTAGGTTACTTGCAAGTAGTGTGGACCGTCACGGCCGTCGACGCGAGGATGGCGGAATGCGGATCCGGCCGGTCGGCGCGCACGCCCTGCTCCTCGACTGCGACGGCCCCGAACAGGTCGAGGCGTGGCGGGCCGAGCTGTGGCGCCGGCGCGCGGCGGGCGAGCTGAGCGCCGTCGAGATCGTCCCGGCGGCGGCCACCGTGCTGGTCGACGGCGTACCGGACCCCGCGGTCGCCGCCGCGCGGATCGCCGGGTGGACCCCGGAGGGCGTCACCGCCACCACCGGCGCCGCCGAGGTCCGGGTCCCCACGGTGTACGACGGCGCCGACCTCCCCGCCGTCGCCGAGCACTGGGGTGTCGACGTGCCCGACGTGGTGGAACGGCTGGAACGAACCGAGTTCCGGGTCGCGTTCTGCGGCTTCGCGCCCGGGTTCGCGTACCTCACCGGGCTGCCGGCCGAGCTGGCCGTGCCCCGGCTCGCCACCCCGCGCACCCGGGTGCCGGCCGGCTCGGTGGCGCTCGCCGGCCCGTACGCCGGGATCTACCCGACCGCCTCGCCCGGCGGCTGGCTGCTGGTCGGGCGGACCGACCTGGTCCTCTTCGACGTGCACACCGACCCGCCGGCCCGGCTCACCCCCGGCACCCGGGTCCGGCTGGTACGCCCGTGATCGAGGTGCTCCGGGCCGGCGCCCTCACCACCGTGCAGGACCAGGGCCGTCCCGGCTGGGCCCACCTCGGCGTGCCCCGCTCCGGCGCCCTCGACCCGGCCGCCCTGCGGCTGGCCAACCGCCTCGTCGGCAACCCCGAGCACGCCGCCGGCCTGGAGATCACCCTGACCGGCTGCGAGCTGCGGTTCACCCGGGCCGTCACCGTGGCACTCACCGGTGCGCCGGTGGACGTGCTGGTCGAACGCCGGCCCGGGGACACGGGCCGGCCGCTGTCGCTGCCCGCCGGGGCGATCCTCCGGATCGGTCCCGCCCGCGCCGGGGTGCGCAGCTGGCTCGCCGTATCCGGCGGGATCGCGGTCGAGCCCGTGCTCGGCAGCCGGGCCACCGACACCCTCTCCGGCCTCGGCCCGCCCCCGCTGCGCGACGGCGACCGACTCCCCGTGGGCGCCCCGACCGGGCCGCCGGCCCCGGTGGACCTCACCGTCGCCCCGGCCGTGCCGGCCGTACTGCGGCTGGCCCTGCGCCCCGGCCCCCGGCAGGACTGGTTCGCCCCCGCCGCGTTCGACCTGCTGCTGCGCACCGCGTACGCCATCAGCCCGGCCAGCAACCGGGTCGGCGCGCGACTGGCCGGCGCCGCCCTGCCCCGCGCGGTGGCCGGCGAGCTGCCCAGCGAGGGCCTCGTCCTGGGCGCGGTGCAGGTGCCGCCGGACGGCCAACCGCTGATCTTCCTGGCCGACCACCCCACCACCGGCGGATACCCGGTCATCGGGGTGGTGGACGACGTGACCCCGCTCGCGCAGGCCCGCCCAGGTACTACGGTGACGTTCCATGGACCTCAACGCTGACCTCGGTGAGGGATTCGGCATCTGGCGGCTCGGCGACGACGAGGCGCTGCTGGGGCTGGTCACCTCCGCCAACGTCGCCTGCGGCTTCCACGGCGGCGACGCGTCCACCATGCACCGGGTCTGCGCGGCCGCCGCCCGGCGCGGGGTCGCTGTCGGCGCCCAGGTCGGCTACCGGGACCTCGCGGGCTTCGGCCGGCGGCACATCGCCTACGACTTCGCCGTGCTGCGCGACGAGACGGTCTACCAACTCGGCGCGCTGGACGCCTTCTGCCGGCTGGCCGGCACCCGGGTGCGCTACCTCAAGCCGCACGGCGCGCTCTACCACGCGGCCGCCTGCGACGAGGTCCAGGCCGCCGCGCTGGTCGCCGCGGTCAACGGGTACGACCACGAGCTGCCTGTGCTCTGCCCGCCCGGCTCGGTGCTCGCGCAGCTCGCCGTGGGCGCCGGCCTGCGGGTGGTCGCCGAGGGCTTCGCCGACCGGAACTACCTGCCCAACGGCCAGCTGGTGCCGCGGAGCGCCGCGAACGCGCTGGTCAGCGATCCCGACGAGGTGGCCGCCCGGGCGGTCCGGATGGCCACCGAGCGGACCGTGGTCGCCGTCGACGGCAGCGTGGTGCCCTGCCCGGTCGAGTCGATCTGCCTGCACGGCGACACCCCGGGCGCGGTGCGCTGCGCCGAACTGGTCCGGGCCGCGCTCATCGACGCCGGGGTCACGCCCATCCCCTTCGCCTGAGCGGCGGCCCGGCCCGTCAGGCGTCCAGGCCGCGCAGCACCAGTGGCAGGCGGGTCGCCCCGCCGGCCACGACCCGGACCGGCACGCCCCAGTCCTGCCGGGTCAGGTGGCAGGCCGCGTGCTCCACGTCGGCGTCGCACGTGGCCGCCTGGGCGGTCACCTGGAGCACCCCCTGCGCCACGTCGCCGCTGAGCACCAGGCGGCGGGACAGGTCCGTGCTCGTCCCGGCCCCCTCGACCAGCAGCTCCGGCGGGGACGCCGAGACCACCACCCGGGTCGACGGCCCGTACGTCTCGTCCAGCTTCTGCCCGGGCGCCGGCGTGAAGATCACGTCGAGGGTCAGCTCGCCGGCCGCCACGTCGGTGGGCTGCCGCTCCAGCTTGTGCCGCGGGCCGTCCACGGTGTTCGCGCCCGCCGCGGTCAGCGCGCCCGGGGCCAGCCGGGTCAGCCGGTGCGCGGCCGACTCGACCACCAGCACCTCGCCCTCCGTGGTGAGCACCAGGTCGCTCGGCTCGGCCAGTCCGTCGGCCACCGTGGCGACCTGGTTCGTCTCCGGGTCGAAGCGGCGCACCGCGCCGTTGTAGGTGTCCGCGATCAGCACCGAGCCGTCCGGCAGCGCGCACACCCCGAGCGGATGCTGGAGCAGCGCCCGGTCGGCCGGGCCGTCGACGTGGCCGAAGTCGAACAGGCCCTGCCCGACGGCGGTGCCCATCACGCCGTTCTCCACGTAACGGATCGCGCTGGTCTCGCTGTCGGCGACCCAGAGGCGGGCGCCGTCGGCCGAGACGGAGAGACCGGAGGGCTGGGCCATCCACACGTCCGGCAGCGGGCCGTCACGCAGCGCCTCGACGGTGGTGCCGGCGTACATGCCCGCGGTCCGCTTCGTCGGGTCGAACCACCAGAGCCGGTGGATGCCGGCCATGGCGACCACGACCCGGTCGTCGTACCAGGCCACGTCCCAGGGGGAGGAGAGGTCGACGGCGCGGGCGTCGTGTGCGTGGTCGTCGACCGTCGAGCGCCACTGCCGCCCGGTGCCGGCGACCGTGACCACCTCGCCGGTGTCCAGCTTCACGCCGCGCAGCAGGTGGTTGACGGTGTCCGCGACGACCAGGTCGTAGCCGGCCACCTCGGCCACGTGCGGGGGCAGCAGGCACAGCCCCTGCGGCTCGGAGAAGGTGGCAGCCTCCGCCGGGCCCTCGGCGTGGCCACGGTCGCCCGTGCCGATCCGCCGGACCAGGGTCTCCCCGTCGGGGGCCAGCTCGACCAGGGAGTGCCGGGCCGAGTCGGACACCAGCAGGTTGCCGCCGTCGAGCACCACGGCCTTGCCGGGGAAGCGCAGCGCGGTCTCCGGCGCGGCCGGCGGCACGTACGGGCCCTCGCCCCGGTGCAGGGTGCCCTTCGCCTCGTGGGTGGCGATCAGGTCGTCGATCAGCCGGGCCAGCCCCTCGGCGTGCCCCTCGCCGGCCATGGTGGCCACCACGTAGCCCTCGGGGTCGACCACCGAGAGGGTCGGCCATGCCTTCGCGGCGTACTGCTGCCACATGTCCATCTCGGGGTCGTCGAGCACCGGGTGATGCACGCCGTACCGCTCGACGGCGGCGGCGAGGGCCACCGGGTCCTTCTCGTGCTCGAACTTCGGCGAGTGCACGCCGATGACGACCAGGACGTCGCCGTACTTCTCCTCGAGCGGCCGCAGTTCGTCGAGCACGTGCAGGCAGTTGATGCAGCAGAAGGTCCAGAAGTCCAACAGGACGATCTTGCCGCGGAGGTCGGCCAGGGTGACGTCCTTGCCGCCGGTGTTCAGCCAACCCCGGCCGCGCAGCTCGGGTGCCCGTACTCGTGCGCTCATGCCCCCATCGTGCCGCACCGCGGACGGCGCCCGACCCGATGGGGCGGTGAAGAGCGACACGCTGCCGCTGCCACCCGCCAGCGGACCACCAGGTCGCCCTACTTGTGGAACGGATCGTTCCGTTCTGATAAGATAGAACGGAACGAAACATTCCGCACGACGAAAGGACCGGCCTCGTGAGCTTCCCCGTCCTCACCACCGCCCTCGACCTCCTGCGCCGCGCCGCCGAGGGGGTGCCGGCCGCCCGGCTCGACGACCCGACCCCGTGCGACCGGTGGACCGTCGGGCAGGTGCTCATGCACGCGGCCGGCGACCAGCACGCGTGGGCGGCGTCCGTCGGCGCGGGCGAGATGCCGGCGTACAACCCGTTCGACCCGCCGCGGGGTCACGAGGAGGGCGTCCAGAGCGTCGTGCGGGGTGCCACCGAGGCCGCCGACGCGGCATGGGCGCGTGTCGACCCGGCCGCCGGACCGGTCGGCACACCGCTGCCGCCCGTGCCGACCATGGACCCGCAGCTCGCCGCCGCCGCGTGCGCGCTGGACGCCGCGATCCACGCCTGGGACGTCGCGGTGGCCACCGCGCAGCCGGCGCCGCTCACCGCCGAGCTGGCCGCTCAGCTCATGCCGGCGGCCCGGGCGACCGTCGAGCCGCTGCGCGGATTCGCGTACGCCGCCGCGCTGCCCGCCCGGCCCGGCGACGACCCGGTCGCCGCCCTGCTGGCCTACCTCGGCCGCGACCCCAACTGGACGAGGTGACGACGGGCGGCAGAGACGACGACGGCGGGCCCACGGATCACCGTGGCCCCGCCGTCGTGGGAGTTCTACTGGCCGGTGGGCTTGAGGCAGAGCACCCGGTTGGCCCCGTCACCGGGCAGGACCACCTGGGGCTGCGCCGGGTCGGCGCACTTGTCCTTGCTGTCCACCCTCGACACCACCGTGAACGCGCCCTGCTCGCCGCAGGTGGCCTCCACCGCGGTCGTCCCGGACTGCTTCACGCAGGAACCCACCGCGGGGTCGAAGCCCGCAGGCTTGTCGTCCCCACCGATCTTGCCGAGCAGGGTGAGCAGGCCGAGCGGCACGGCGAGGATCAGCACCGCGGCGATGAGCACCAGGGCCAGCACCCGACCGTTGCGCACCTTCGGCGTGGGCGCCTCGGTCTTCGGCTCGGCCTCCGGCCGGAACGCCTCGAAGCGGCCCTGGTCCGGGTCGCCGCCCGGGCCCGCCTGCGGCCAGGCCGGCGGGGCCTGCTGCGGCGGCGGCGGGAACGCGGGCGGGAAGCCGCCCGGCTCGCCCATCGGCCCCGACCCCGGTACGCCGACCGAGGCGCGGCCGCCGGCCGGCCCGCCGGACGGGTCCCCGGGAGCGCCTCCCGGCCCGCCGAACGGGTCGTGGCGGACGCTCGGCCCGCCGAACGGGTCCTGCTGCCCGCCGGGGGCGCCGAACGGATCGCGCTGACCACCGGGGGGTCCGAACGGGTCGTGCGGCCCGCCGGGGCGCTCGCCGTTGTGCGGGTGCACCCCGTTGACCGGCCGGTTGTTGCCGGGCGCGTCCATGAAGGACGGCACGCCGGGCGGGAACGGCGGCGGGGCGGCGGGCGACGACGGCGGGGCCGAGTGCACCGGGGGCGCGTCGGCGTAGCCGTGCTGGCGGTCCGACTCGTCGGTCCGCGACTGCGGGCCCGGCTCAGGGAAGCCGTTCGGGCCGTCCTGCCCGGGCGCCTCCTCCGGCTCCGGGCGGGCGGGCCGGCCGTAGACCCGCGGCTGCGGGGCCGAGCCGCCGGCCGAGGGCAGTGGCTGGTCGGCCGGGGGCGTGACGCGGCTGGCCATCGGCACCGAGGCGCTGGCCGAGACGGCGCCGCCCGCGCCGGCCTCCGGCGACGTACGCGGACCGGGGACCATCGGCCCGGCCGGCGACTGCGGCTCCTCGTGCGCCGGGCCGGGCGTGCCCCAGCCGGCGTCGGCGGACTGCTCCGGCTCGTACGCCCGCGGGTTCCGGTCGCCCGACTCGGCGCCCGGGTTGAACGGCGCGTAGTCGGCGGGCGGCGCGGCGGCCAGGGCGGCGCCCGGCACCCGCTGCTCCTGCGCTGGCAGCGGCACGGCGTTGGCCGGGGAGATCCCCGGGCCCGGTGCCGGCTGGTAGACCGGACCGTCGTCGGCGCGGGCCGGCTCCCAGGCCGGCGACGCGGCCTGCTCGGGCTGGGCCTCCGCGGCCCGCCCCCACGCCTCGTCGGGCGACCACGGCTCGGCCTCCGGGATGGCCGGCCGCTCGCGCCCCCACTGACCCGGGTTGTCCTGGTTGCCGGCCCAGGCGGGCGGCGAGTCGGGGGACGGGACGGACGCGCTGGCCCGGGCCGGCGCCTCGGCCGGCGCGGGTGCCGCGGAACCCCAGCCCGACTGCCCCGGCTCGTCGGCCGGCCGCTCCGGTTCGCGCTGCTGCGGCACCGCCGCGGCGCCGCTCCACGCTGCGGCGGGACGCTGCTCCTCCTGGGCGCCCCAGGTGGCCGGCTGCGGTGCCTCGGCGGCGCCGGCGGACCGACCCGCGGCCCAGCCGCCGGAGCGGTCCGGGTCGTCGTCCCGGCCGTTGTCCCAGCCGCCGGCGCGTGCCGGCTCGTCCTGCTGCCCCGGCCAGCCGCCGGCGCGGCCCGCCTCGTCGTCCTGCGCCGCCGGGCCGTTCTGCCAGCCGCCGGAGCGGGCCGGGTCGTCGTCCTGCGCCTGCGGGCTGTTCTGCCAGCCGCCGGAGCGGCCCTGCTCCTGCTGGCCGGGCCAGGCGGCCTCGGGCCGGACGGCGCCGGGGACGGAGACCTTGGCCGCGGCGCGGGCGGGCGGATCGGCCGGCGACCAGCCGGGGGTGGCCTGCTCGCCCTGCTGGCCCCAGGCGGGCTGCTCGTCCTGCTGCTGGTGGGCGCCGGACCCGACGGCCCAGCCGCCGGAGTTGTCCTCCTGCGCCGGGCGCCAGCCACCGGCGCGGTCGTCGTCCTGCTGCCCGCCGGTCGGGCTCCACCCGCCGGACCGGTTGGGGTCGTTCTGCCCGGCCGGGGTGGCCCACGATTCGTTCGGCACGGTGGCGGGCGCGGGCACCTGGGCGGCGCCGCGGTTGCCCGGATCGCCGGCCTGCGCCCAGGCCGGCTGCTCACCGGCCGGAGCCGGGGCGGTGCCCCAGGCGGGCCCGCCGTGCTCGTTCGCCCAGGCCGGCGGGGTCGGCTCGGTGGGGTTGCTCTGGGGGGCGGCGCCCCAGGCGGGCGGCCCCTGCTCGGCGGCGCGGTGGGGGCCGGCCTGCTCGGGCGTGCCCCAGGCGGGTGCACCCTGGTCGGGCGCGCCCCAGGCCGGAGCGGACTGCTCGGGCGCGGCCCAGGCGGGCTGCGCGGGGGTGCCCCAACCGCCCGGCTCGGCCGGCGGGGGCACCTGGGCGGTGGCCCGGCCGGCGGCGGGCTGGCCGCCCGGCGTCCAGGCGGGGGGCTGGTCGTCGGCCGCGGCCCAGGCGGGGGCCGGCTGCGCGGGCCGACCGGCCGGCGGGGGCGGCGCCCAGCCGAGGTCGGGCGCGCCGTACCCGTTGTCCTGCTGCGCCGGGCGGTCGCCGTACGGCACCGGTCCGCCGGCGCCCGGCGACACCTCGCCCGGCTCCTGGCCAGGGCGGTGCGGGGCCTCGGACGTCATGGGTGCGCCTCCTCCATCACATGTCGGCCGCCGATATGCCGATCGGGACCGTCGGCATGGCTGCCGGCGTCGCCGGCAGGTACCGGCCGTGCGGGCTCCCCGCACCGTATCCGGTGGCCGCCCGGAGGCGCCCGGGGGAGCACCGGCCGTCACCGAACGTCACCGGACAATGTCGATCGGTTGCTGTCGAGGCGATCGGTCCGGGGGCGGGCGGTTGGCGACCGAGACCCACCGTACCGGGCGGTGCGGCGAGGTGGAATCCCGGTGTCAATCGACGTGAGACGCCGAAGACCCGCCCGGTGCGCCCCGGGCGGGTCTTCGAACTGGAGGAGGTGAGGAAAGTAGGGGAGCGTCAGCTCATGTGACGCTGGGCGATGGCGAGAAGCTCCTCGCGGACCGCGGGCGAGTTGGCGGAACGCAGCGCGTGCTCGATGGCACGGGCGCGGCGGTTGGCGTCGCGGCGGTTGCGGATTCGCTCGATCATGCTCATCTGGGTCTCTCCTCCTGGCTATTCGGTTGTCAGCCCCTTGATGTGTCTATTGAACCGCAGAACGCCGCCAATTTCCATCGATTGTTAGGTGAGCTGAACCACGTACCTAAGGATCGTAGGTCAACCGCCCCATCGGGCCGAGGTTTCGTTCCCCAACGGCAACGGCCGGTGTGCCGGGTGTTCACCCGTGCACACCGGCCGTTGCCTGGTGCGGTCGGACCGTCAGGTCCAGGCGAGCAGCGCCGCCTCCGGGTCGGCCAGGAAGTCCCCGATGTCGCGGAGGAACTTCGAGCCGAGCTCACCGTCGATGATCCGGTGGTCGAAGGACAGGCCCAGGGTGGTGACCAGGCGCGGCTTGACCTTGCCCTTGTGCACCCAGGGCAGTTCCCGGACCGCGCCGAAGGCGAGGATCGCGGACTCGCCCGGAGGCAGGATCGGCGTGCCGGTGTCGACGCCGAAGACGCCGACGTTGGTGATGGTCAGCGTGCCGCCGGACATGTCGGCCGGCGAGGTCTTCCCCGCCTTGGCCGTCTGCACGAGATCGGTCATCGCGTCCGCCAGCCCGCGCAGTGAGAGCCGGCCGGCGTCCTTGATGTTCGGCACGATCAGGCCGCGCTCGGTGGCCGCCGCGATGCCCAGGTTCACGTAGTCCTTGACCACGATCTCGTCGCCAGCCCAGGTCGAGTTGACCATCGGGTGGCGCTTGACCGCCAGCAGCACCGCCTTGGCGACCAGCAGCAGCGGCGAGACGCGGACGTCCCGCCACTCGCGCCGCTCGCGGAGCCGGTCCAGGGCCTTCATGGCCCGGGTCATGTCGACGGTCAGGAACTCCGTGACGTGCGGGGCGGTGAACGCCGAGCGGGACATGTTCTCCGCCGTGAGCTTGCGTACCCCCTTGACGGGGATGCGCTGCTCGCGGTCGGCGCCGAAGCTCGCGGCGGCCGTGACCGGCGCCGCGACCGTCAGCGGCTCGGCCGCCGCCGGGGCCGACGCCGCCCGCTGTACGTCCTCCCGGGTGATCGACCCCAGCGGGCCCGACCCGGTCAGCGTGGCGAGGTCGACGCCGAGGTCCTTGGCGAGCTTGCGGACCGGCGGCTTGGCCAGCACCGGGCCGCCGGCCGGCCGGCCGTTGCCGTTCAGCGCGGGCGCCGGGACCACCGGGGCCGGCGCCGGAGCCGGAGCGGCCTGGACCGGAGCGGCCTGGACCGGAGCGGCCTGGACCGGAGCGGCCTGGGCCGTCGCGGCCTGGGCCGGCACGCCGCCCTTGCGCGCGCGGCGCTTGGCCGGCGCGTTCCGCGGGCCGTAGCCGACCAGCACGGCGGTACGCCCGCCCGGCGCCACGCCACCGATCAGGCCCGGCTCGACCATGCCCTCCTCGGGTGCGACCTCGACGGCGGCCAGCGAGGCCGCCGACGGGGTGGGGAGCTCGGCGGCCGGCGCGCCGGTCGTCGACTGCTCGATCGGCCCGGCGTTCGGGTCGGTGTCGATCGAGATGATCGGGCTGCCGACCTCGACCGTGGTGCCCTCCGGGTGGAAGATCGCCTGCACCCGGCCGGCCCACTTCGCCGGGATCTCGACCGCCGCCTTGGCGGTCTCCACCTCGACGATCGGCTGGTTCAGCTCGATGTCGTCGCCCACCTTGACCAGCCAGGCGAGGATCTCGCCCTCGGTCAGGCCCTCGCCCAGGTCGGGGAGGTTGAACGTCTTGATCCGCGACATGCCGCTCACCAGCCGAAGGTGCGGTCGACGGCGTCGAGCACCCGGTCGAGGTCGGGCAGGTACTCCTCCTCCACCCGGGCGGCCGGGTAGGGGGTGTCGAAGCCGGTGACCCGCAGCACCGGGGACTCCAGGGAGTAGAAGCACTCCTCGGTGATCCGGGCGGCGATCTCCGACCCGAGGCCCAGGTTGCCCGGGGCCTCGTGGACGACCACGCAGCGGCCGGTGCGCTTCACCGACTCGTACGCGGCGGTCAGGTCCAGCGGCGAGAGCGTACGCAGGTCGATGACCTCCAGCTCCCGGCCGTCCTCGGCGGCGGCGGTGGCCGCGTCCAGGGCGGTACGCACCATCGGGCCGTACGCCAGCACCGTGGCGTCGGTGCCGGGCCGGGCGACCCGGGCGGCGTGCAGCGGGTACGCGTCGGCCAGCGGGGCGTCCAGCTCGACCGGGCCCTTCTCCCAGTAGCGCCGCTTCGGCTCCAGGAAGACGATCGGGTCGTCGGAGGCGATGGCCTGCTGGATCATCGAGTACGCGTCCTGCGGGTTGGCGCAGGTCACGACCTTCAGGCCGGCGGTGTGCGCGAAGTACGCCTCGGGCGACTCCGAGTGGTGCTCCACCGCGCCGATGCCACCGCCGTAGGGGATCCGGATGACCATCGGGATCCGTACCTTGCCCTGCGAGCGGTAGTGCATCTTCGCCACCTGCGACACGATCTGGTCGTACGCCGGGTAGACGAAGCCGTCGAACTGGATCTCGCAGACCGGCCGGAAGCCGCGGATGGCCAGGCCGACCGCGGTGCCGATGATGCCGGACTCGGCGAGCGGGGTGTCGATCACCCGCTGGTCGCCGAAGTCCTTCTGGAGGCCGTCGGTGATCCGGAAGACGCCGCCGAGCTTGCCGACGTCCTCGCCCATGATGACGACCTTGGGGTCGTTCTCCAGGGCCTTGCGGAGGCCGGCGGTGAGGGCCTTGCCGAGGGTGAGCGTCTCCGTGGCCATCAGTGGGCGCTCCCCTCGAACGACTCCATGTACTTCGAGAACTGGGCCCGCTGCTCGTCGAGCTCGGGGGACCCGTTGGGGTAGACGTGGTCGAACATGGTCACCGGCTCCGGGTTCGGCATGGCGAGCACCCGCTCGCGCAGGTGCACCGACTCGGCGCGGGCCTGCTCGTCGACCTCGGCGAAGAACGACTCGTCGACGATCTGCTGCTTGGTGAGGAACGCCTTCATCCGGGCGATCGGGTCCTTGGCCTGCCAGGCCTCGACCTCGCTGGCGATCCGGTACCGGGTCGGGTCGTCGGAGGTGGTGTGCGCGCCCATCCGGTAGGTGTACGCCTCGATGAGGCTCGGGCCCTGGCCGTGCCGCGCGTTGTCCAGCGCGTGCCGGGTCACCGCGTACGACGCGAGCACGTCGTTGCCGTCCACCCGGACGCCGGGGAAGCCGAAGCCGCCGGCCCGCTGGTAGAGCGGGACGCGGGTCTGCCGCTCCAGCGGCTCGGAGATGGCGTACTGGTTGTTCTGGCAGAAGAACACCAGCGGGGCGTTGAAGACGCTGGCCCAGACGAACGACTCGTTGACGTCGCCCTGGCTGGTGGCGCCGTCGCCGAAGTAGGCGATCACCGCCTCGCCCTCGTCGCTGCCGGTCTTGCCGTCCATGGCGACACCCATGGCGTACCCGGTCGCGTGCAGGGTCTGCGCCCCGATGACGATCGTGTACATGTTGAACTTGAACTCGTTCGGGTCCCAGCCGCCCTGGTCGACGCCGCGGAACAGGCCGAGCGGCATGATCGGGTCGATGCCCCGGCAGTAGAGGACGCCGTGCTCCCGGTAGGTCGGGAAGGCCATGTCCTGCGTACGCAGCGCCCGGCCGGAGCCGACCTGCGCGGCCTCCTGGCCCAGCAGGCTGGCCCAGAGGCCCAGCTCGCCCTGCCGCTGCAGCGCGGTCGCCTCGGCGTCGAGCTTCCGGACCAGCACGAGGTCGCGGTAGAGGCCGCGGTACTCCTCGTCGGTGAAGTCGACGCGGTACTCGGTCCCGTCCGGGCCGATCGCGCTCTCGATCCGCTCGCCCTCGGGCGTGAGCAGCTGCACGAGCTCCGGTTCGCCCGCGGCGGCGGCGCGCTTGGTACGGGGTGCCGCCCGCCTGTTGCGGGTGGCGGCCCCGGGGTCGCCCTTTGCCATCCGTCTCTCCCTGTCTGGTCTGCGCCGGCGCCGGGGGGTGACCCGTGCCGCGCACATCGTGCGCCCGACCCGGCTGGTGCCGGGTCGGTCCCTGGCGGCCGCGCCTAGCCCCGGTGAGGGTTGCCGCGCGGCGTGAGCCGGGTCCGATCAGGAGCCCGACCCGGGAGCGCCGGCGCCGTACCGCACCAGCCGCGGGGTGCGCGGAGGTAGCGGCTGCGTTGCCGTCGTGCCTGAATGATTGCAGAGGAGGTGAGTGGGCCCACAGTATGGCCTCCTCCACGGGTGACGTTCCGTCTCGTTCGCGACTCATAGACGCATTTGTCTGGTGGGCCATCCTCGGCCGACGGACAATTTGTGTGTCGACACGCTGTGGTGGCTGGTGAACTGAGCGTCACTGGTTCAAGCTGGCGATAACCCCCGCGCGGCATTTGTCCGTTTGGCCTGCGCCGGGTTTCCGCCCTGTCGATGCGTACGAGGAGAGTGTGCCGGTGTCCGAGCCGCCAGAGGGTCCTCCGGGAACTCCGTTCCTCGGCCGGCACCGGGCGGTGCCCCCATCCGCCTACCGGCGGGTGGTCGGCGCCCACCGCGCAAACGGCCTGGGCGGCCCGAGCCGCGGCTACCTGTTCACCGTCGCACTGCTGGCCGGCACCGCCTCCATGCCCATCCTCGCCGCCATCAGCGCCGGATCGGCCACCGTGGGGAACAGCGCCCTCCCGGACAGCAGCACCCCGTTCATCCCCACCCCCTCGGTCGGTCCGGTCGTCATCCCGCTGCCCGAGGGGGACCAGTCCCCGATGCCGCCCACCCGGATGCCCGTTCCCGGCCCGGCGGCCACCATCGTGCCGCCCGTGCCGGTGCTCCCCGCCGCGCCGGCCCTGCCCGACGACAGTGACCTCGGCTCCCGCCGGTCCCGCCCGGCCGCCCCCGCGCCCGTGCCGGTGCCCCGCCCGACCCGCAGCACGCCGGCCGCATCGCCGCGCCCGTCGCCGGTGCCGTCGCCGTCGCCATCCGGCACGGCCACCCCGGAGCCGACCCCCAGCCCGACCGCCGAACCCACCGGCGGCTCGCCGGAGCCCACCCTGGAGCCGTCGCCCAGCGACGGGCCCGACGCGACGACGGCGCCGCCGGACGGCACCCCGTCACCGACCGGCACGCCGCCGGAGGAGTCGCCCACGCCGACGCTCAGCCCGAGCGAGGACCCGGACCCGAGCGCCACGGCGTCGGTCACCGCGGACCCGACCGCCACCGCGGCCTGATCCGCCCCGGATCGCGGCCGGGGGGTCAGGCCGGGTCGTCGGTGAGGCGGTGACGGTTCGCCTCGATCCACGCGTCCAGCGCGGCCGGATCGTCCGGGTCGACGCCGTCCGCCATGAGCTGGGCCACGGCCGCCGTGGCCGGGCTGCGCCGCTCGCCGGTGCTGTAGAGGCGGGCGAACTCGGGGACCATCTCCGCGACCGCCTCGTCCGTGCGGGCGGCCGCCGCCGCCGGCAGCCCCCGCTGGCGGGCCGCGTACGCCGCCCAGCCGCGCAGCACCCGGGGCAGCATGGCCGCGTCGTCCATGTCCAGCACGGCCCGGCGGTGCACCCAGTCGAGCAGGAACAGCTCCGCCACCGTCGGGCTCCACCGCATCGGGTCGGCGTCCGGGAAGCTCGCCGCGTGGTCCAGCAGCAGCCCCAGGCAGAAGTGGAGCGAGGCCAGCTCTCCGTCGGCCACCTGGTCGAGGCCGAACCGGACCGCCTCCGGCGAGCCGAGGAAGGCCCGGATCAGCCGGGTCCGCACCTCGTCGGTGAGCGGCGGGACGTCGGCCGTCGCCGCCGGCCGGGCCGGGCCGGGAAGCGCGGCCAGCCGGGCGCCCACCAGCGCCCGGTCGGTGGCCAGCGAGCCCTGCGCCGGCAGCTCCCCGAGGTCGTCGGTGACCGCCAGGTGACGGCCCACCTCGGCGCGCATCCGGGCCGGGTCCTCGGTGCGGAACCAGGTGAACTCGTCCTCGGTGCAGATCTCCCGGGCCTGCTCGACGATCCGGGCGGCCGGGCCGCCCACGAACACGTCCTTGGTGATCCCGATGTTGTGGTCGACCAGGGCGACCAGGGCGTGCTCCGGGCCGCCCTCGGCGTCGTCGTAGGCGAAGGTGGCCAGGTAGGAGGTCTGGTCGCCGTACACGTCGCCGTACGACCAGGCGCCGGTGAGGTGCACCCGGCCGAGCTGGCCGGTCCAGGGCGGGGCGTACGCGCCCGGGCGGACCCGGGCGGCGCCCTCGGCGTCCGGCACGAGGGCGGCGAAGACGGCGCGGATGGTGGTCGCGGCGGCACTGCGGCGGCGCGAGGTGGCGGTGAGGAAGCCGGCCACGAAGTCGCGGACGGCGTTCTCCCGGTCGGTCTCGGCAACGGCGTAGACGCTGCCGAGCAGCGCGGCGCCGAGCATCTCCGCGTCCAGGGCGGAGTCGAGCCTCGTCACGTCGCGAGCGGCGTGCAGCACCGCCTCGTAGGGGGTCTGTGGCGTGGCCATGCACCGACCCTACGCCGTGCTGCCGGCCGGGACACCGGTCAGCACGCCGGGCTGCCGTGCCGGCGCTCAGCCCCGGGCCGCCTCCCGCAGCGCCTCCCGCGCCTCGGCGTAGCGGGCCAGCACCGCCCAGACCGGGTTCAGCACGTACCTCTCGCCGACGCTGCCCACCGAGGTGAGCAGCCGCTGCTCGGCCCGGCGGCGGGCACGCCGGGCCGCCCACCGGATCACCGGCCGGGTCAGCGCCGCGACCAGCAGCCCGGCCAGCAGGCCGCCGAGCAGCAGCACGGTGGGCCAGGGCACCTCGCCGAGGTCCGGGTAGTCCAGGGAAGGCAGGCCCAGGATGCGCAGCGCGTAGCCCAGCGCCAGCCAGGCCAGGCCGGCCAGCGCCGCGAGGGTGACCAGCCACTGGAGCGCGCCGACCACCCGCCACCACGTCGGCCGGCGGTCCATGCCCAGGTCGGTGGCGGCCACCGCGTGGTCCAGCGCGTCCGGCAGGTCCGCCAGCCGCGACCGGGCCGCGGCGGTCACCGCGGCCGGCCAGGGTGCCGGCAGGTCGGCGGCGGAGCGGTCGGCCACCGCGCGGATGGCCAGGTTGAGCGCCGAGCGCTGCGCGGCGGTGGCATCGGGTACGGAGGTGGCCGCGACCAGGCTCTCCGCCGGCGCGTCGGCGCCCCCGCCGGGCAGGTGCAGCCGGCGCAGCGGATCCGGCCGCAGCTTCCGCCAGCCGCGAACCAGCGGCCAGCCGGTGCTGCCGACGGCCCGGTGCCGGTACGCCCCCTCGACCGCCTCGGCCACCGTCGGCACCCCGGCCGATCCGGCCAGCGCCGTGGTGAGCTGCCGCGCCGAGGCGTCACCCGGCCCGCTGCGGGGCGCCTCGGGCCCGACCAGCGGTTCGAGTTCGGCCACCACGGCGTCCACGTCGCCGGCCAGCCGGCGCAGCGCGGCCTGCCGTTCGGCGACCGTACGCTCCAGCTCGGCGCGGAGCCCGTCCAGCCCGGCCGGGTCCACCGCCACGGTGGGCAGCAGCGGGACCCCCTCCAGCCCGTCGGCGTCGAGCAGCCGGCGCAGGTCGCCGAGGACCCGGGGCAGCTCGGCCGGGGGCAGGCGGTCGGCCTGGTTGAGCACCACCACGGTCACGTCGCGGTGCCGGTGGAACTCGCGCAGGTAGCTGGTGTGGATCACGCGGTCGGCGTACTTCTGTGGGTCGACCACCCAGACCACCAGGTCGACGAGGCCGAGAAGCCGGTCCACCTCCAGCCGGTGGGTCCGCTGCACCGAGTCGAAGTCGGGCAGGTCCAGCAGGACGAGGCCGTGCAGGGCGGACTCGTCGTCGCCGTCCAGCGGGCTCTCCCGGACGAACCGGTGCCGGGGCAGCACCCCGATCCAGTCGAGCAGCCGGGACGCGCCGTCCAGCTGCCCCCAGACGCAGGCGTGCGCCACCCCGGTGGTGGGCCGGCGGACGCCGACCGGGGAGAGGTTCAGCCGGGCGAGGGCGTTGAACAGGCTCGACTTGCCGCTGCCGGTCGCCCCGGCCAGCGCGACCACGGTGTGGTGGCCGGAGAGGGCGAGCCGGGTGCCGGCCCGCTCGACCACGGTGTGCGCGCTGACCAGCTGGGCGTCGGGCACCTGGCCGTCGACGGCGCCGAGGAAGCGCCGGACCGCCTGGAGGCGGGCGATCAGGACGTCGGGGTCGACCCGCTGCCCGCCCCGGAACGCCTCCCGCATCCGGCCGACGATGTTGCTCACGCGCGCCCGCCCTGGTCGGCGGCGGGCAGCACCGGGCCCGACGTGCCGGAGAGGCCGGCGCGGTGCCGGGCCTTCTCCACCTCGCCGGCGGCCCGCCGCAGCGCGGCGCCGGTCTCGGCGGCCGGGCGTGCCTCGGCGGTGCGGGCGAGGAACCGGTCGGCCTCCTCGGTCAGCAGCGCGCCGATCCGGTCCAGCAGGTCCACCCGCGCCTTGCTGGCCAGGTTGCGGACCGCCTGGTCGCCGAAGATCGCCTGGAGCACCGCCTGCGCGGCGACCGTGGTGCCGGCGCCGGTGGCGACCTCCAGGCCGGTCGGGATGAAGGCGGTGGCCGCGAAGACCGCGATCATGACGGCCAGGCCGGTGGCGTTGACCGCGTACGCGGCGGTGCGGGCCACGAAGCGGCGGTCGCCGCCCTCGGCCCGGACCAGCTCCAGCACGCCGCGCTGCCAGTCGCGGACCAGCCGCTCGGCGCGCTCCGGCAGGTCGGCCGAGGGGTGCGCCAGCTCCGGTTCGAGCAGCGCCGCGCCGGCCGGGTGCGCCTTCCACCCGGTGTGCGCGTTCTCCGCCGCCTCGGCGGCCACCCCGCGCAGCAGCGTGACGAGTTGCGACTCGATGGCGTTGCGCAGCTCGGCGGCCGGGGCCGGACGGCCGGTGACCGCGGCGACCACCCGGTCGCGCAGCCGGCCGATCCGCGCCTCCAGGCTGCGGAAGAACTCGCCGGTGCCGACGAACTCCTGCCAGCGGGCGAGCACCTCGCCGCGGAGCAGCCGGCCGTCCTTGAGCCCCTGGTCGACGGTCCGTTCCGCCCCCCGGTAGGCCGCCCGGACCCGCTCGTCCAGCGCGTCGGCGGCGGCCACCTGCTCGTCGGCGGCGTCCGCCAGCGCGTCCACGGTGGGGTGCAGGGCGGCCAGCGCGCCGTCGAGGGTCTGCCGGACCACCGCCGAACGGGTCTCGGCGTCGGCGGCGAGCCGGGCGAACCAGGCGGCCAGCGGGGCGGTGACCCGGTCGGGCAGCAGCCCCTGTCCGTCCACCCATGTCTCCGGCAGCACGAACAGCGGCGCGGCGCCCAGGTCCTGCGCGGCGAGCATCTCCGACAGGTGGGCGGCGATCTCGTCGGCAGCCTCCGGGGGCACCCGGTCGAGGACCATGGCGACGGCCGTGCCCCGGGCCCGGGCGCTGCGCAGCAGCTCCCACGGGACGGCGTCGGCGTAGCGGGCGGCCGTCGTGACGAAGAGCCAGAGGTCGGCGGCGGCCAGCAGTTGACCGGCGAGCGCCCGGTTGGCGTCGACCACCGAGTCGATGTCGGGCGCGTCGAGGAAGGCCAGACCGGCCGGGAGCGCGGGGGCGGTGACCAGTTGGAGGGTGCCCGGGTGCTCGCTCGGCTCGGTGGTCCGGGTCAGGCCGGGCAGCAGCTCGCCCTGGCGGAACCAGGCGGCGTCGGCCGGGTTGCAGACCAGCACCGGCGAGCGGGTGGTCGGGCGCAGCACCCCGGCGGCGCTGACCCGCGCCTGGACCAGGCTGTTGACAAGCGTCGACTTGCCGGCGCCGGTCGAGCCGCCGACCACGACCAGCAACGGGGCGTCGAGGCGGGCGAGCCGGGGCAGCAGGTAGTCGTCGAGCTGGTCGGTGAGGCCCGCGGCGGTGCGGCGGGCCGGCTCGGCCGAGGGCAGGGCCAGGGGGAACCGGGCCGCCCCGATCGCGGCCCGCAGGCCGGTGAGTGCGGCGGGCAGACCCTCCGCGTCGGCGGGCGGGTCCTGACCGGCGTCGGGTCCGGTGCGGGCTGCGACGGCGGGCGCGCCGGCATGGGTGGCGGGATCGCCGTGCGTCGTCACCGCTAAAGCGTGCCCGACCGACGCAAGGTAAGACAACCGGACGGTAATAACGGTCAGGTTGCGTCGGGTCGGCTCAACCCCGACTTGCGGATCGCCGGGCGCGTGGCACTATTGAGTCAAGTTCACTCAACTTGTGGTGCGGTCGCTGCGGGCGGCCCGCCGGGCAGGCCCGTTGACCTGCTCACCGTTACGAAGCGAGGAAGCGAACATGGCACGTGCGGTCGGCATCGACCTCGGCACGACGAACTCCTGCGTCAGCGTTCTCGAGGGCGGTGAGCCCACCGTCATCGCCAACGCGGAGGGCTCGCGGACGACCCCCTCGATCGTCGCGTTCGCCCGCAACGGCGAGGTGCTCGTCGGTGAGGTCGCCAAGCGCCAGGCGGTGACGAACCCGGACCGGACCATCCGCTCGGTCAAGCGGGAGATCGGCACCAACTGGACCGTCGACATCGACGGCAAGAAGTACACCCCGCAGGAGATCTCGGCCCGCACGCTGATGAAGCTCAAGCGGGACGCCGAGGCGTACCTGGGTGAGCAGATCACCGACGCGGTCATCACCGTGCCGGCCTACTTCAACGACGGCCAGCGGCAGGCCACCAAGGAGGCCGGCGAGATCGCCGGCTTCAACGTGCTGCGGATCGTGAACGAGCCGACCGCGGCGGCCCTGGCGTACGGCCTCGACAAGGGCTCCAAGGAGCAGACCGTCCTGGTCTTCGACCTGGGTGGCGGCACCTTCGACGTCTCGCTGCTGGAACTGGCCGAGGGCGTCATTGAGGTCAAGTCCACCAGCGGTGACAACCACCTCGGTGGTGACGACTGGGACCAGCGGATCATCGACCACCTGGTGAAGACCTTCCGCGGCGAGCACGGCATCGACCTGTCCCAGGACAAGATGGCCATGCAGCGGCTCAAGGAGGCGGCCGAGAAGGCCAAGATCGAGCTGTCCGCCGCCACCACCAGCAACATCAACCTGCCGTACATCACCGCCGGTGCCGCCGGCCCGCTGCACCTCGACGTGACGCTGAGCCGCGCCGAGTTCCAGCGCATGACGCAGGACCTGCTGGACCGCTGCAAGGGCCCGTTCGAGCAGGCCGTCAAGGACGCCGGGATCAAGATCTCCGATGTCGACCACGTCATCCTGGTCGGCGGCTCGACCCGGATGCCGGCCGTGACCGACCTGGTCAAGCAGCTCACGGGCCGCGACCCGAACAAGGGCGTCAACCCGGACGAGGTCGTCGCCGTCGGCGCCGCCCTGCAGGCCGGTGTGCTCAAGGGTGAGGTCAAGGACGTCCTGCTGCTCGACGTGACCCCGCTGAGCCTGGGCATCGAGACCAAGGGCGGGATCTTCACCAAGCTCATCGAGCGCAACACCACGATCCCGACCAAGCGTTCCGAGGTCTTCACCACGGCCGACGACAACCAGCCGTCGGTGCTCATCCAGGTGTTCCAGGGCGAGCGGGAGATCGCGGCCTACAACAAGAAGCTCGGCACCTTCGAGCTGACCGGCCTCCCGCCGGCGCCCCGCGGCGTGCCGCAGATCGAGGTCACGTTCGACATCGACGCCAACGGCATCGTCAACGTGCACGCCAAGGACCTGGGCACCGGCAAGGAACAGAAGATGACGATCACCGGCGGCTCCTCGCTGCCGAAGGACGACATCGAGCGGATGCGCCGGGACGCCGAGGAGCACGCCGACGAGGACAAGCGGCGCCGCGACGAGGCGGAGACCCGCAACGTGGCCGAGGCGCTCCAGTGGCAGACCGAGAAGTTCCTCGCCGAGAGCGGCGACAAGCTGCCCGCCGAGAACCGGGACCAGCTCAACGAGGCGCTCGGCGAGCTGCGCAGCGCCCTCGGCGGCCAGGACATCGAGAAGATCAAGGCCGCGCACGAGAAGCTGGCGCAGGTCTCCCAGCAGGCCGGCTCGCTGCTCTACTCGCAGCAGCAGGGCGAGCAGGGGGCCCCGGGCGCGGCCGGGCCGGGCGCGGGCGCGGGTGCGGGTGCGGGTGCGCCCGGCGGCGCCCAGGCCGGCGGCCCCGACGACGTGGTCGACGCGGAGATCGTGGACGAGGACAAGAAGTGACGTTCGGTCCCGGACACGTTTCTCGCAGAGGGATGAGGTAGCCGCATGACGGAGAAGCCACGAGCCGCCGACCCGGGCTCCACCGGGTCGGCGCCGGGTGGCTCCGCGACCGCCGGACAGGGCGCCGGCGAGGAGCCGCGGGTCGTCATCCGTGACAAGCGCAAGATCGGCAAGACCACCGAGCAGGCGGTGACCGACACGTCGGCCGCCGACGCCGCGGCCGACGCGCCCGCCGAAGGGCTGGTCGAGGAGGCCGAGGTCGTGGTCGACGAGATCGAGGGCGAGGCCGACGCCCCGGTCTCCGGTCCGCCGGTGGTGGACGCTCCGGCCCAGCCGAGCGAAGAGTCCGTCACGGCGAACGCCCCGCTCGGCGCCGAGCTGGAGTCGCTCCGGGCCGAGCTGGACGAGCGGACCCGCGACGTCCAGCGGGTGTCGGCGGAGTACGCCAACTACCGCAAGCGGGTCGACCGGGATCGCAGCCTGGTCCAGGAGCAGGCGATCGGCACGGTGCTGACCGCTCTGCTGCCGATCCTCGACGACCTGGACCGGGCCCGCGAGCACGGCGACCTGGTGGGCCCGTTCGGCAGCGTGGCCGAGCAGCTCACCGGCGCGCTGGGCAAGTTCGGCCTGACCGCCTTCGGCGAGCAGGGTGACCCGTTCGACCCGACCCGGCACGAGGCGGTGGCGCACCAGACCTCCGCCGACGTGACCGAACCGACCTGCGTGCAGGTCATGCGCCGGGGTTACCAGCTCGGCGAACGGCTGCTGCGGCCCGCCCTGGTCGCGGTCGCCGATCCGGAGTAGTGCCGACCCGTGACGTCCCGCCCGCCCACACTGGGCGGGCGGGACGACCGGGGTACGTCCCGTGGAAGGGGGTGGACCGGTGAGTTCCAAGGACTGGATCGAGAAGGACTACTACGCCGCGCTGGGCGTGGAGAAGTCCGCCTCCTCGGACGAGATCAAGAAGTCGTACCGGAAGCTGGCTCGGGAGTCGCACCCGGACCACAACCCCGGGGACCCCAAGGCCGAGGAGCGGTTCAAGGCCGTTTCCGAGGCGTACGCCGTGCTCGGCGACGAGAAGAAGCGCCGCGAGTACGACGAGATGCGCTCGCTCTTCGGCTCCGGCGCCTTCCGGCGCAACGCCCGCGGCGCGGGCCAGCCCGGCGGCATGCCGTTCGACGTCTCCGACCTGTTCGGCGGCGGGGCGGCCGGCGGCGAGGCCCGGTTCGGTGGCGGCGGCCTGGGCGACCTGTTCAGCTCGATCTTCACGGGTGGGGGCGCTGGCGGCGCGGCCCGCCCGCGCGGCCCGGCCCGGGGTCGGGACGTCGAGACCGAGGTGGCGCTCGACTTCCCCGACGCGGTCCGCGGCGTCACCCTGCCGTTGACGCTGCGTGCCCCCGGGGTCTGCGACACCTGCCACGGCAACGGGGCCAAGCCCGGCACCCAGCCGGTGGCCTGCCCGGTCTGCCACGGCGCCGGGGTGACCACCCGCAACCAGGGGTCGTTCAGCTTCTCCGAGCCGTGCCGCAACTGCCAGGGCGTCGGCACCGTCGTCGAGGAGAAGTGCCCCGAGTGCCAGGGCACCGGCGGGGTCACCAAGACCCGCACGCTGAACGTGCGCTTCCCGGCGGGCGTGGCCGACGGCCAGCGCATCCGGCTGGCCGGCCGGGGCGAGCCCGGCGAGCGGGGCGGCCCGGCGGGCGACCTGTTCGTGCACGTGAAGGTCCGTCCGGACGAGCTGTTCGGGCGCACCGGGGACGACCTGACCCTGACCGTGCCGATCACGTTCGCGGAGGCGGTGCTCGGCACCGACCTGCGGGTGCCGACCCTGGACGGCACGGTGACCCTGCGGGTGCCGCCGGGTACGCCCAGCGGTCGGGTGCTGCGCGCCCGGGGCAAGGGCGTCGTACGCAAGGACGGCCGCGCCGGTGACCTGCTGGTCACCCTCGACGTGGTGGTTCCCGCGACGCTGTCCGACGAGGCGCGGGCGGCGCTGGAGACGTTCGCGGAGCAGACCCCGCCGGCCGCGCGGGAACATCTCGACGCGCGGGTGCGTCGATTCAGTTGACCGGGTGACGAGGCGGAGGTGAGCGGGGATGTCGCAGGAGTTCATCGGCTCGGGTGACCCTGCCTACGAGGCCAAGGTGCTGATGATCTCGGTGGCGGCGCGGATGGCGGGAATGCACCCGCAGACCCTCCGCCAGTACGACCGGCTGGGCCTGGTGCAGGCCGGCCGGGCGGCCGGCGGCGGCCGCCGGTACAGCGTCCGGGACGTGGTGCTGCTCCGCGAGGTGCAGCGGCTCAGCCAGGACGACGGGATCAACCTGGCCGGGGTCAAGCGGATCATCAACCTGGAGCGGTTGCTCGAGGAGGCCCAGCAGCGGGTGGCCCGGCTGGAGGCAGAGCTGGACGCCGCGTACCGCCGGATCGCCGAGCTGGAGTCGCTGGGCGGCTTCTCCCGCGGCGACCTCGTCCCCACCAACCGCACCTCCACGGCGCTCGTGGTCTGGCGTCCCCGCCGTACCCCGGAGCGCTGACCTCACCCACCGACTCAGGCCGGCGCGCGCCCCGATCGGGCCGCGCCGGCCTTCGCTTGCGCCGACGTGCGAGCGGGGGCGGACGGTTGGGCGAAAGCGGCGTGCGTCGGGGGCGGGTTCGGTAGCCTGTGAATGCGGCCAAGCGCCTCAATTCGGACTCCGAACTGGCAGGGGGAGCCATGGCGGAATCGGCGAAGACGGTGGCGGAACGGGCGGAGGAACGGCTGGAAGAGCTGGCCGAGAACGTCCGGCAGCGGTTCGACCGGGTGACCAAGGGCGGCTTCACCGACAAGGTCCGGGAAGGGCGCTTCATGGACCAGGTGGACCACGGCGTCGACCGGGCCAGGGACGACGAGCGGCGCAGGAAGCAGGGCGGATCGACCGGTTGACGATCCGCCGACGTGCGGGCCGGGACCCACGGGGGGTCCCGGCCCGTTCGCCGTCAGGAGACCGTGCGGGCCGGGACGCTGTGACGCCGGCTGGGGGTCCCGGCCCGTTCGCCGTCAGGAGACCGTGCGGGCCGGGACGCTGTGACGCCGGCTGGGGGTCCGGGCCCGTTCGCCGTCAGAGCCGCCGGTTCTCCCGCACCAGGCCACCCTCGCACCAGTCGCGGTAGGCGAAGAGGTCCGGCCGGGCGAGCAGCACCCGGCTGTTGTGTGCCCAGTTGCGCATCAGCTCGTCGCCGGCCCGCTCGGCCTGCTCGACGAGCTTGCGGAAGCGGCGCTTCGGGTGGGCCCGGAAGTTCGTCCGGATGCCGTCGGCGGCGTAGATGTAGAGGCAGTGCAGGGCGAACCGGCGCGCCGGGCAGGCCGGGTCCATGGCCAGGTCGAAGAGCGTCTGCACCAGGTGGTCCCCGGCGACCAGCAGGTCCCAGTCCGGGGGCATCGAGGTGAGCGGGACCGAGTCCGGCTGGTAGGCCCACGAGCGCAGCTCGGCGGGTGAGGGGTCGACGGGGTTGGCGAAGCCGTGGAACGTCTCTTCCTGCACGCTCACCGGCCAACCTTCCGCTAACGCTGGCGGGGGCACCGGCCACCCGCGGTCCCTGGCTGCTGGGGCGACACGTTAACGCGGTTTCGCCGGGCGGCGGTAGACCTTCCCGGAATCAATTCGACAACCGTTGGCCGGGCCGGGTCCACCGTATGGTCGACCCGGCCCGGCCGAGGTCAGTCGGCCACTGTCGCCGGCACCGGCGGTCGGGCCGCCGCGCGCCGCCGCAGCCAGAGCTTGAACCAGGGCAGGTCGGGCAGACGGGCCAACATCGGCCCGGTCACCACGGTGATCAGCACGTACGCCGTGGCGAGCGCGGCCAGCCGCGGCTCGACCGGGTACGCGGCGGCGACGGCCAGCCCGGCGATGACGATGGAGAACTCGCCGCGCGGGGTGAGCGCGAAGCCGGCCCGCCAGCGACCGGGCTCGGCGATCCCGGCCCGGCGGGCGGCCAGGTAACCGGTGGCCAGCTTCGTCCCCATGGTGACCACCGCCAGCAGGAATGCCGGCAGCAGCACCGGCGGCATGTCGAGCGGGTCGGTGACCAGGCCGAAGAAGACGAAGAAGACCGCGGCGAAGAGGTCCCGCAGCGGCGAGAGCAGTTCGGTGGCGTGGTGCGCCACCGGCCCGGACAGGGCGATGCCGACCAGGAACGCGCCGACCGCGGCGGAGACCTGGAGCTTGGCCGCGGCCCCGGCGACGAGCAGGGTGAGGCCGAGCACCCCCAGCAGGAGCGCCTCGGGGTCCTTCGCCGAGAGCGCGGCGGAGATCAGGTGGCCGTACCGGATGGCGACGGTCAGCACGACGACCACGGAGAGCACCGCGACGGCGAGCGCGATGCCGCCCTTCACGAAGCCGACCCCGGCGAGCAGCGCGGTGACCAGCGGCAGGTAGAGGGCCATCGCCAGGTCCTCGATCACCAGGACGGAGAGGATCACCGGGGTCTCCCGGTTACCGACCCGGCCGAGGTCGCCGAGCACCTTCGCGATCACACCGGACGAGGAGACCCAGGTGACGCCGGCGAGCACCACGGCGGCCACCCAGCCCCAGCCGAGCAGCAGGGCGAAGGCGAAGCCGGGCAGCGCGTTGAACACCGCGTCGATCAGGCCGGCGGGCGCGGCTGACCGGAGGTTGCCGACCAGCTCGTTGGCGCTGTATTCCAGGCCGAGCATGACGAGCAGCAGGATGACGCCGATCTCCGCGCCGACGGCGAAGAACTCCTCGCTGGCGTTGAGCGGCAGCAGGCCGCCGTGGCCGAAGGCGAGGCCGGCGAGCAGGTAGAGGGGGATGGGTGAGACACCGAAGCGGCGGCTGAGCCGGCCGAGCAGGCCGAGCAGGAGCAGCAGCGCGCCGACCTCGACGAGCAGCGTGGTGGATTCGTGCATCCGCGCCTCAGCCGTCCGGGTCGGCTTCGGCGAGGATCGCGGTGACCCCGTCGAGCCCTTGCCGGGTGCCGACCACGACCACCACGTCACCGGCCTGGAACCGGAAGGTGGGATCGGGCGAGACGATCACCTCGCCCTGACGCAGCACCGCGACGATGGAGGCGCTGGTGCGGGTGCGTGCCTTGGTATCACCGAGCCGCTTGTTGACGTAGCGGGAGCCGGCCGGGATGAGGACCTGCTCGGTGAGCAGCCCGGCGGCCTGCTCGCGCAGCCCGGCGAGCTGGCCGAGCATCAGCGACGCGCCGAGGATGTCGGCGAGCGCCTCCGCCTCGTCGTCGGTCAGCGGTATGTCGTGTTGGCAGGAGTCGGGATCGTCCGGGTCGTAGAGGACCAGGTCGCGGCGGCCATTGCGGTGGGAGACCACGCCGAGCCGGCGACCGGATTCCGTCATCAGGTCGTGACGGACGCCGATCCCCGGTAGGGCAGTCTGTTCGACACGTACTCGCACCTAGGTGAGGCTACCCTGCGCAGGAGGCCCGATGAACCGAAGATCATTCCTGTTGGTCGCGGTGTTCCTGCTGTCCGGATGCACGGCGTCGACCGGGAGTGACGGCACGGACACCCTCGTGGAGCACCGGTGGCGGCCCGCCCGGCCGCCCGGCCGACGACCTCGCACCGACGAGTGAGCAGCTCATACTGTTGAGGCTCGACGGGAGGCGCCGATGGACCGGCTGCGGAGCCACAAGGCGATCTTCCTGTTGCTCCTGCCCGTCCTGGTCGGCTGCTCGATCGGCGACGTCCGCCGGCCGCCACCCGACCGGTCGTCCGCGTCCCCGCGGCCGGCGCCGACCGCGCCGGCGCCGTCGCGGGCCGTCGGCTTCGACGAGGTACGCCACGTGCGGGTCGCCGTCGACCGCCGGTACGACCGCCCGTTCGTGGAGTTCGTCGACGCCGACCACGGCTACGCGCTCTTCGCCGCCTGCGACGGCGTGCCACCCGACCGCGGCTGCACCGCCCTGCTGTACGGCACCGAGGACGGCGGCCGTAGCTGGCAGGCGCTGCGGCATCCCCGCCCGGTGGCGGAGGACCAGCAGCTCTACGCGGTGCCGGGTGCGCTGGTGCTGCTCGCCGAGCCGTACGGCTGGTACACCTCGACCGACGGCGGGGCCAGCTTCGCCCACACCACCGGCGGGGAGCCGGCGGCGCTGGTGGCGGCCCGGGGTCGCTTCCAGGTGGTCGAAGGGCTCGGTGCGGTGGGCGAGTGGGACGGCGTCGCCCTGCGGCCGTTGCCCGCCCAGCCGGCCGTGCCGGGGTTGAACACCGTGGGCTACTTCGGGGACCTCGTGGTGGCGGCCGGCGCGCGCGACGGCCGGCCCGCCGCCGCGGTGTCCGGGGACGCGGGCCGGCACTGGGTGTCGACGCCGCTGCCCTGGCGGGGCGACGAGGTGGGGGTGCTCCGCGCGGTGATCGCCCCGGACGGCGGCGCGTGGCTGGTCGGAGAGCGCCCGGACCGGACGGGCTTCCCGGCGCTCTGGCGGCTGGTGGGCGGCCGGGAGTGGGCGCTGGTCCGCGCCGTCGGGCATCCGGCGCAGGCCCGCTCGGTGGCGCCGCTCGGGGCCGAGCTGGTGGCGGTGACGAGCCCGGACGGGGTGGGTGTGGTGGCCGGGGGCCGCTACTACCGGGTCGACTGGCCGCTCACCGGGGAGCACCACCTCACGGTGCTCGGCGACGGCACGATCCTCGCCCGGGGCCCGGACGACGTGGTGGTCGGCACGGGCTGGACCGCCAACCGGCGCTGGGTCCGGGTGGTGCTGGACGAGGGCTGACGGTTCGTCGCCGGGCTGCTCCGGCCCGGCGACGAACACGTCGACGGTCAGTGGAGCCCGGCGAAGAACTGCCGGATGTCGCCGACCAGGACGTCGGTCGCCTCGTGCGCGGCGTAGTGGCCGGCGACGTCCCCCCGCCGCTCGGGCCCGGCCTCGAAGGTGTGCCAGCTGACGATGTTGGCGTGGTCCCGGTCGGCGAACCGACGGATCGACTGGAAGTCGCCGGGGAACATCGCCACCGCGGTCGGCACCGTGGTCGCCCCGGCCGGCTGCTCGGTGGCGTGCGCGTCCTCCCAGTAGAACCGCATCGCCGAGGCGGCCGTGCCGGTGAACCAGTAGATCGCGACGTTCGCCAGGACGAAGTCCGGGTCGAGGCTCTCGTCGAGCAGCTGCCCGTTCCAGGCCAGCAGGCCGACCGGCGAGTCGGCCAGCGCGAACGCCAGGGTCTGCGGCTGCTGGCTCTGCACCTGGTTGAAGGAGAACTTGTTCTCCACGAACCACTGGAGGTGCCCCAACGCGGCCTGGTCGGCCGCGGAGAGCCCTTGGAACTCGGCCGGGTCGCCGGACGGGAAGGAGAAGAGCTGGGTGACGTGCACGCCGAGCACGTGCTCCGCGTCGAGGCGGCCCAGTTCGGGCGAGACCATCGAACCGGCGTCGTTGCCGACCGCGCCGTACCGGTCGTACCCGAGGCGGGCCATCAGCGTCGCCCAGGCCCGGGCGGTGCGGTAGCGGTTCCAGCCGGCGCTGCGGGTCGGACCGGAGAAGCCGAAGCCGGGCAGCGACGGGATCACCAGGTGGAACGCCGGCGCGTCCGGATCGGCCGGTTCGGTGAGCGGGGCGATCACGTCGAGGTACTCGACCACCGAGCCGGGCCAGCCGTGGGTGAGCACCAGCGGGGTGGCGTCCGGCCGGGACGACCGGACGTGCAGGAAGTGGATCTCCTCGCCGTCGATCCCGGTGACGAACTGCGGGTGGGCGTTCAGTCGTGCCTCGACCGCCCGCCAGTCGAACTTCTCCAGCCAGTACGTCGCCAGCTCGCGGACCCGATCCGTTGCCATGCCGTAGGCGCCGCCGACGCCCGGCAGCTCGCCGGGCCAGTTGGTCCGGCGCAGCCGGTCGGCGAGGTCGTCCAGCGCGGCCTGCGGAATCTCGACGCGGTACGGGCGGATGGCGGTGTCCGTCATGACTGCTCCTTCAGAACGGAATGCTTCGTTCCGCTTCAGAGTAGCAGAGCGGAATGATCCGTTCCAGTGCTAGTCTCGATGCATGCCGAATCCGACCGACCCTCCGCCGCTCGCCGGCCGACGTGCCCAGGCCGCCCGCAACGACGCGGTGATCCTGGAGGCCGCCCGCGCCGTCTTCCTCGATGACCCGAAGGCGCCCATCGCCGCCGTCGCCGAGCGGGCCGGCGTCGGCATCAGTGCCCTCTACCGGCGGTACGCCAGCAAGGAGGACCTGCTGCGCAAGCTCTGCGACGACGGGCTGCGGCGGTTCATCGCGGCGGGCGAGGAGGCCGCCACCGAGCCGGACGAATGGGCGGCGTTCGCCGGCTTCCTGGCGCGCGTCGTCGACGCCGACGTGCACTCCCTCACCGTGCACCTCGCCGGCACCTTCAGCCCGACCGAGGAGATGGGCCGGGCCGCGATGCGCGCGAACGAGCTGGTCGAGGGGTTGGTGGAGCGGGCGCGGGAGGCCGGGCGGCTCCGGCCGGACGTGGTGGCGCAGGACGTCGGGCTGCTGCTGGAGGGGTGCGCCGCGATTCGCGTACCCGATCCGGAGCGGACCCGGCAGTTGCGCCGCCGCCACCTGGCGCTGCTGCTGGCCGGCCTCGGGCAGGCCGAGCCGCCGCTGCCCGGGCCGCCGCCGGCCGGCGGGGAGTTCGACTGGCGCTGGAAACGCCGGGAGTGAGCCGGGTCACACCGGTGGAGTTGAGCGGAATAGACTCAACTCTGGTTGTGTCTCTCCCAGTGGACACGCCGATCCGGGGGAGCCCATGAACACGGAACGCCTCACCACCAAGAGCCGCGAGACCATCACCGGCGCCGTCGCGCTGGCGAACCAGCGCGGGCACGCCACCGTGGAGCCCTGGCACCTGCTGCTGTCGCTGCTGGACACCGAGGGCTCGACCGCCGCCGGCCTGCTGCGCGCCGTCGGGGCCGACCCCGCCGAGCTGCGCCGGGTCGCCCAGCGCTCGGTCGACGCCCTGCCCGCGGCCCGCGGCTCCAGCATCGCCGAGCCGACCCTGGCCCGGGAGTTCGTCAACGCCATCGGGGCCGCCGAGCAGATCGCCCGGCCGCTGGGCGACGAGTACACCTCCACCGAGCACCTGCTGGCCGGGCTGGCCCGGGTGGGCGGCGCGGTCTCCGTCGCGCTGAAGAACTCCGGCGCCACCGAGGAAGACCTGGTCGCCGCCTTCCCGACCGTGCGCGGCGGGGACCGGCGGGTCACCACGGCCGACCCGGAGCAGACCTACCAGGCCCTGGCGAAGTACGGCGTCGACCTGACCGCGAGCGCCCGCGAGGGCAAGATCGACCCGGTCATCGGCCGCGACTCGGAGATCCGCCGGGTGATCCAGGTGCTGTCCCGGCGTACCAAGAACAACCCGGTGCTGATCGGCGAGCCGGGCGTCGGCAAGACCGCGATCGTCGAGGGCCTGGCCCAGCGGATCGTCGCCGGTGACGTGCCGGAGTCGCTGCGGGACAAGAAGCTCGTCTCGCTCGACCTCGGCGCCATGGTGGCCGGGGCGCAGTACCGCGGCCAGTTCGAGGAGCGGCTCAAGTCGGTGCTCGAGGAGATCAAGAACTCCGACGGCCAGGTCATCACCTTCCTCGACGAGCTGCACACCGTGGTCGGCGCGGGCAAGGGCGAGGGCTCGATGGACGCCGGCAACATGCTCAAGCCGATGCTGGCCCGCGGCGAGCTGCGGATGGTCGGCGCCACCACGCTGGACGAGTACCGCGAGCACATCGAGAAGGACCCGGCGCTGGAGCGCCGCTTCCAGCCGGTGCTGGTCGGCGAGCCGACGATCGAGGACACCATCGGCATCCTGCGCGGCCTCAAGGAGCGCTACGAGGTGCACCACGGCGTCCGGATCACCGACGCCGCGCTGGTCGCCGCGGCCGCCCTCTCCGACCGTTACATCACCGACCGGTTCCTGCCGGACAAGGCCATCGACCTGGTCGACGAGTCCGCCTCCCGGCTCCGGATGGAGATCGACTCCCGCCCGGTCGAGGTGGACGAGATCGAGCGGGCCGTACGCCGGCTGGAGATCGAGGAGATGGCGCTGGCCAAGGAGCCGGACGCCGCCTCCGCCGAGCGGCTGGCCCGGCTGCGCAAGGAGCTGGCCGACAAGCGCGAGCAGCTCACCGCGCTCTCCGAGCGCTGGCAGTTGGAGAAGAGCCACATCACCAAGCTCTCCACCGCCAAGGAGGAGCTGGAGCGGCTCGGCGGCGAGGCCGAGCGGGCCGAGCGCGACGGCGAGCTGGAGCGCGCCGCCGAGCTGCGCTACGGCCGGATCCCCGCCCTCCAGACCGAGCTGAAGCAGGCCGAGGAGGAGCTGGCCCGGCTCCAGGCCGACGGCGCGATGCTCAAGGAGGAGGTCGGCGCGGACGACATCGCCGCGGTCGTCGCCTCCTGGACCGGCATCCCCGCCGGCCGGCTGCTGGAGGGCGAGACCGCCAAGCTGCTCCGGATGGAGGAGTCGCTGCGGGCCCGCGTGGTCGGCCAGGCCGAGGCCGTGGGCGCCGTGTCCGACGCGGTCCGCCGCGCCCGGGCCGGCGTCGCCGACCCGGACCGACCGACCGGCAGCTTCCTCTTCCTCGGCCCGACCGGTGTCGGCAAGACCGAGCTGGCCAAGGCGCTCGCCGAGTTCCTCTTCGACGACGAGCGGGCCATGGTCCGCATCGACATGAGCGAGTACGGCGAGAAGCACTCGGTGGCCCGGCTGGTCGGCGCCCCGCCCGGCTACGTCGGCTACGAGGAGGGCGGCCAGCTCACCGAGGCGGTGCGCCGCCGGCCGTACTCGGTGATCCTGCTGGACGAGGTGGAGAAGGCCCACCCGGACGTGTTCGACGTGCTGCTCCAGGTGCTCGACGACGGCCGGCTCACCGACGGCCAGGGTCGCACCGTGGACTTCCGCAACGCGATCCTGATCCTGACCTCGAACCTGGGGTCCTCGGTGATCAGCGACCTGACGCTGGCCGAGGAGCAGCGCCGGGAGGGCGTCCTCGCGGTGGTCCGGTCGCACTTCAAGCCGGAGTTCCTCAACCGCCTCGACGACATCGTGGTGTTCGCCGCCCTCCAGGGCGAGGACCTGCGGGCGATCGTCGACATCCAGCTCGACCGGATGCGACGCCGTCTTGCGGACCGGCGTTTGGCACTGGACATCAGCGACGCCGCCCGGGTGTGGCTGGCCGAGCACGGGTACGACCCGATCTACGGGGCCCGGCCGCTGCGCCGGCTCGTGCAGTCGGCCATCGGCGACCAGCTCGCCAAGGCGCTGCTGGCCGGCCAGATCCGCGACGGCGACACGGTGCGGGTCGACCTGGCCGACAGCAAGGACGCCCTGACCGTCACCGCCGCCTGACCATCCTTGCCGGCCCGGCCGGACCCGCACGGGTCCGGCCGGGCCGATCCAGTTCTTGATCAACAGCGTCGGAGGCGGCCGGTCAGGGCAATAGTGAGGGCATGTTGGGGATCGGGAAGAAGGACCGGGAGTTGGACGCGGCCGTCGAGGAACTCGGCCGGGCGGACACGCTCGCCTTCGGCGGGGTGGGGATCGCCGGGCAGATCCTGCCGGCCACCGAGGCGTACCGGCACGTGGAGCGGGCCCTGCGGGAGCATCCCGAGGCGGCCCGGAAGAAAGTCGACCGGCTGTTGAAGCACGGATCGCCGGCCGGGAAGGCGTACGCGGCCGCGCTGCTGGACACGGTGGACCCGGCGGCGGGCCGGGCCGCCTGGGAACGGCTGCGCGACGACGACGGCGAGTTCACCACGTTCAGCGGCTGCATCATGGGCCGCGCCACCCTCCGCGAGTACGCCACCGAACGCCTCACCGGAGCCTGACCGTAGCTGACCGATCACCCAGCGAACGGCGCTTCGGCGCGCGTGCGTCGGGTTGTTACCGTCTCCGCCGAAACACCTTGGGGGGAGACGACCGTGAACGGTTCGCTGGCGTACGTCGTGACCACGTTGGGGTGCCTGGTCGGGGTGGCCGGCGTGGTGATCGCCGTGATCGCCCTCCGCCGGGCCCGGTCCGCGCCACGCCCGGCGGCCGCTCACGGCGACCCGTTCCGGGACCGGGACGCCGACGCGCTGCGCGGTGACCCCCGCGGGCTCAAGCCCGGCGACATCGTGGAGATCCGGCAGGTGCCCTACACCGTGCGCGGCTCGGTGCACCTGGTCGAGGGCGGCTGGAGCTGGGCGGAGCACCTGCTCGACGACGCCGGCGGGGTGAAGCGCTGGCTCTCCGTCGAGTCGGAGCCCGACCTGGAGATGGTGCTCTGGACCAGCGAGCCGTCGGCCACCGTCACCCCGGGCGCGCCGACGCTGGAGATCGCGGGCCGCCGCTACAACTGGGACGAGTCCGGCCAGGCGAAGTACACGGCCACCGAGGGCACCGGCCTCGACCCGCGCGGCACCATGCGCTACTACGACTACCAGGCGCCCGGCGGGGCGCGGCTCTCCTTCGAGGCGTACGGGGAGGCCGGCTGGGAGGTGAACCTCGGCGAGCAGTTGCACCGCGCCGAGGTGATGATCTACCCGCAGGGCGGTCCGGAGAAGGTGGGCTGAGCGTGCTCGTCGCCCTGGACGCCCCCTACGTCGACACCCGCGCCGCCGACCTGAGCCTGGCCCTCGGCGGCCCTGAGCGCCCCGCTCTGCACGTGCGTGAGCTGACCCTGCCCGGCGGGCTGCGGCTGCGGCTGCGCCTGCTCGGCGCCTCCCACCAGGTGATCTGCGGCGACCTCGCCGAGACGGTCGCCTGCCTGCCCGGCCGCCCCCCGCACCTGCCGGACGCCCTGCACGACGAGACCGCCGGCTACCGGTTCACCGCCACGGTGCTCCGGCCGGCGGGCGACGGCCTGCGCACCCGGGTCGCCGCGCTCCGCGCCGAACTGGCCGACGACCCGTACGCGCTGGTCGGCGTCTTTCCCGGCGACGAGGACGCAATCACCGCGCTCGCCGTCCGCCCCGCGCCATTGGACGGCTCGGTGGCCTGGCGCACCTGGCACGCGTACCCCCAGACCAATGAGCTGGTCCTGACCGAGACGGTGGTGGAGCTGTGAGCGCGAGGAGTGAGCCGGGTTTGCGAGCCCCGCAGTCGCGAACGGAGGTGGCGCTGTGACGTACCGACGGTGGTTCGTGGTGGGGGTGGCGTTCGCCGTCATCGGCGCCGTGGTCGCCGCCTTCGCGATCTTCTACGGCAACTTCTCGCCGCGGGGCTACGTGGAAGACCGCTACACCCGGGCCACCAGCCAGGACCTCGGCTCCGACGCGATCGCGTACACGTCGAACCGCACGCCGAGCCAGGTGTCCAAGGAGATCACCGACGCCTGGCAGCCGGCCGACCAGTACGTCGACGGCAGTGGGGTCTATCTGCGCTACGACGACGACTCGTTGGTGATCCTGCCGCTCGCCGCCGCCGGCTCGGTGATCCTGCTGGAGCGGATGACCACCGCCTACCCCCGCTACCACTCCCGGGTGGGCAGCCACTGGGGCTGGGGGCGGGGCAGCACGGTCCGCGGTGGCGGCCCCGGCTCCGGCAAGTGACCTGACCTCCTCCCACCCCGACGAATCCTGGAGTCCCCCTGTGCAGACCCTGGTCACCGACCTGCTCGTCACGCTCGCCTACGGCGTGGTCGGCGTCGCCCTGATGGCCGTCGGCTACGTGCTTGTCGACGTCGCCACCCCCGGCAAGCTGCACGAGCTGATCTGGGTGGAGCGCAACCGCAACGCCGCGCTGCTGCTCGCCTCGAACCTGGCCGGTGTCGGCATCATCGTGGTCGCCGCGATCGCCGCCAGCGCGGACGACTTCGCCCTGGGCCTGGTCGGCGCGGCCGCGTACGGCATCCTCGGGCTGGTCATCATGGCCGCGTCGTTCCTGCTGCTCGACATGGCCACCCCGGGCAAGCTCGGGGAGATCCTGGTCGACCCGGAGCCGCACCCCGCGGTCTGGGTCTCCGCCGTCGTGCACCTCGCCACCGGCGCGATCATCGCCGCCGCGATCAGCTGATGACGCCCGGCAAGCCGGCGGCGAGGAACAGGACCGCCGCCTGGGCCGTCTGGCTGACCATCGGCCTGGTCGTCGCCGGCTGCGTGGCGGCGGGGGTGCTCAACAGCGACGGCGACACCACGGTGTCCGCGCCGGCCGCCGACGAGCGGGCCGACAGCGTGGCGATCCTCCAGCGCACCAGCGCCGAGCAGGGTCTCTGCTACGGCTGGGAGCTGGTGGACTACTACGACTACGGCGCCCCGCTGAACGTCGGCTCCAACCTCGGCGACGGCGTCGCGGTCGAGGAGAACCCGGGTTGCCCGCGCTGGGTGCAGGTGACGGCCAACATCGGCTACGTCTCGGAGAGCAGCGAGAGCAACGACTTCGCCCGGATCCAGGTGACCGGCTCGCCGGACATCGACTCCGCGGACCTCTGGCAGGTCGAGCGAGGGCTGGAGCGGCTCGGCCTCACCGAGGACGTCTTCGTCGACGATCCCGGCTGGGCGGTCACCCGGGCCGCGGTCATGCTGCCGCTGCTCGCCGTCGAGGCCGGGCTGGCCGAGCCGGCCGACACCCCGGTCCCGGCGGCGGCCAGCCCGTCCCCGCTGCCCGACGCCGGCAGCGACTACCTGCGGGACCGGTGGGGCTGGCTGCTCGCCACGGTCGGCCTGCTCCTGCTCGCCGCGCTCTTCGTCACCGTCGGCGTGGTGCAGCGCCGCCGGCAGCGCCGGGTGGCCGTGCCCGCGCAGCGCGCCGGGGCGGGCGCCGCCGGGCGTACCCGGGAAAACGCGTGACCGCCGACGCGCCCGCGCGGCCGCGGTGGCGCCCGGCCCGCGCGGCGGTCCTGCTCGCGGTCTTCGTGTGCGCGGCCTGCGGCCTGGTGTACGAGCTGGCCCTGGTCGCACTCGGCAGCTACCTCATCGGCGACACGGTCGGGCAGGCGTCGATCGTGCTCGGCGTGATGGTCTTCGCAATGGGCGTGGGCGCGCTGGTCGCGAAGCCGTTCCAGTCCCGGGCGGCGGCCGCGTTCGCCGCGATCGAGCTGACCCTGGCCCTGCTCGGCGGCCTCTCCGTGCTCGGCCTCTACGCCGCGTTCGCCTGGCTCGACCTCTACGGGCCGGCGCTGGTCGGGACCGCGTTCGTGCTCGGCCTCCTGATCGGTGCGGAGATCCCGCTGCTCATGGTGCTGCTGCAACGCATCCGCGAGCAGTCCGCGGGCAGCGCGGTGGCCGACCTGTTCGCCGCCGACTACGTCGGCGCGCTGCTCGGCGGGCTGGCCTTCCCGTTCCTGCTGATGCCGGTCTTCGGCCAGCTCAAGGGCGCCCTCGTGGTGGGTGCGGTGAACGCCGTCGCCGGCCTCGCCCTGGTCTGCACCGTCTTCCGCAGCGACCTGGGCCGCCGGTCGCGGGTCGCGCTCGGCGCCGGCAGCGTCGTGGTCGCCCTCTGCCTGGGGTACGCCTGGGTCACCGCGCACGACTTCGAGGTGACCGCGCGGCAGCAGCTCTACCGCGACCCGGTGGTGCACGCCGAGCGCAGCCGCTACCAGGAGATCGTGCTGACCCGGTCGGTGCGGGAGGTCGGCCACGCCGACACCGACCTGCGGCTGTTCCTCAACGGCGACCTCCAGTTCAGCTCGATCGACGAGTACCGCTACCACGAGTCGCTGGTCCACCCGGCCATGCGCGGGCCGCACGGAAACGTGCTGGTGCTCGGCGCCGGGGACGGGCTGGCGCTGCGGGAGATCCTCAAGTACCCGGACGTGCGCCAGGTGACCCTGGTCGACCTCGACCCGGCCGTCGTGCGGCTGGCCCGTTCCGAGCCACAGCTGCGGGACCTCAACCACCACTCGCTCGCCGACCCCCGGGTACGGGTGCTCAACGTCGACGCGTTCGGCTGGCTGCGCACCGCCACGGAACGCTTCGACGTCGTCATCGCCGACCTGCCCGATCCGGACGAGACGGCCACCGCCAAGCTCTACACGATCGAGTTCTACGCGCTGATCCGGCCGGTGCTCGCCCTGGGCGGCCGGCTCGTCGTGCAGTCCGGCTCGCCGTACTTCGCGCCCCGGTCGTACTGGTCCATCGAGCGGTCGATCCGGGAGGCGGGCTTCGCCACGGTGCCGTACCACGTGGACGTGCCGAGCTTCGGCGACTGGGGCTTCGTGCTCGCCGCGCCGGGCGGGACGCCGCCGGCGCTGGGGTTGCCCGCCGACGCGCCGTCGCTGCGGTTCCTCACCCCGTCGGTGCTCGCCGCGGCGGCCACCTTCCCCGCCGACCGGGCCCGGCTGGACGTGCCCGCCTCCACGTTGCTGCAGCCCAGAGTCCTGGAGTACGCCCGCGCGGAGTGGCGCGGCTACTAACGTCGGGCGCGTGGCCGCCCGTCCGTCCCGCTGGTCGCGACCGCCCCGGGCACTGGAGGCGCCGTCGTACCTTCAGGCGTTCGTGCTGTCCGGGGTGGTGACCGTGCTGGTCACCCGGGCGTACCTCCAGGCGACCGGCTACCCGCGGCTCGGCGGTGGCGGGCTGCACATCGCGCACGTGCTCTGGGGTGGCCTGCTGATGACCGCGGGCCTCGGGGTGGGGTTGGTCTTCCTGGGCAGCGCGGCGCGCATCCTGGGCGCGATCCTGGGCGGGATGGGCTTCGGGCTCTTCATCGACGAGGTCGGAAAGTTCGTCACGGCCGGCACCGACTACTTCTACGCCCCGGCCGCCAGCATCATCTACGTCGCCTTCGCCCTGCTGGTCGTGCTCACCCAGGCGCTGCGCGGCCGGACCCGGCTCTCCCCGCCGGAGCGCACGGCGAACGCCCTCTACACCGTGGTCGGCGGGCTCACCACCGGCCTCACCGCCCGGCGCCGGGCGGCGGTGCTGCGACTGGTCCGGGACAGCGGCCCGGACGTCGAGGAGGCGGTGGCCCGGCTGCTGGACGCGGTGCCCCGGCGGGAGCCGCCCGCGCCCCGGTTCTGGCAGCCCTGGCTGCTCCGGGCCCGCCGGGCGGCGGTCTGGGTGGCCACGCACCGCTGGGTGGTGGCCGTGGTGGTGCTCTACCTGGTCGGCGAACCGTTCGTGGTCGTGCTGCGGGTCCTGCTGGACGCGATCACCGGCGAACTGCCCGACCAGCAGGAGTGGGGTGCCGTGCTCGGGGTCTCGGTCTCCGCGCTGATCACCGCGGTGCTGAGCATCCGCGGGGCCCTTCTGCTCCCCAGCGACCAGGTGCGGGCCTTCCGGCTGTTCAAGCTCGCGCTCCTCGTGGACCTGCTGTTCGGGCAGATCTTCAGCTTCACGGTCAACCAGTTCGGCGCGGTCTTCGCGCTCGGCGTGGACCTCTTCCTGCTCGCGGTGGTGACCGCCGAGTACCGGCGGCTCTGCCGCCGGCAGCCGTCCGGCGGCTGAACTCCCGCACCGCTGCCGGCTGTCGCGTCGTGCCCACCTGGCCCGGCTTCGTTACGGTGGTCCTCTGATCAAGGGAGGGAGAATCATGGTCGATGCTCCGGGCACCCCGCCCCGTGCGCGTCCGGGCGTGGTGACGGTTTCCAGTTGGCTGCTCATCCTCGTCGCCGTCATCCAGGTGTTGAGTCTGATCGTCACGCTGTCCACCCTCGGCACCATCCGGGACGTGCTCAAGGACGCGTACGCCGGCACGTCGGCCGAGCAGGTGGGCGACTTCGCCTACGCGGCCAGCCTCGGCGGCGCCCTGCTCTCGCTGTTGCTCGCGGTCGGGCTGGTCGTGCTCGCGCTGCTGAACAACCGGGGAAAGAACGCCTCCCGGATCACCACCTGGGTAGTGGGCGGCATCCTGCTCTGCTGCACCGGTGGCGGGCTGCTGAACAGCGCGGCCGGCGGGCTCACCGCGGGCGGCGGGTCCACAAACGGCGACATGCCGAGCGGCGAGGAGATCCAGCGCCGGCTGCAGGACGCGCTCCCGTCCTGGTACGGCCCGGTCAGCCTGCTCCTCGGCCTGGTCGCGCTGCTGGCTCTGCTGGCCGCGCTGATCCTGCTGGCGCTGCCCAAGGCCAACGAGTTCTTCCGCAAGCCCAAGGCGGCCTGGGAGCCGCCGGTTCCGGGCGCCGCCTACCCGGGCTACCCGGCCACGCCCGGCTACCCGGCCACGCCCGGCTACCCGGCCACGCCGGGCCAGCCCGCCGACCCGGCCTACCCGTCGGCCCCCGGCCAGCCGCCCGCGCCCGGGTCGGGCGAGCGCCGCGAGGGCGAGCCGCCATCCGGAAGTTGACGCCCGGATAACAGCGACGCCGACGATCCCTCCGAGTAGGTTGCAAGCCGACGCCTACCGGAGGGATCTGTCGTGTCGTACCCCCATCAGGCCCCGCCCCGCCGGCCCGGCGCGGTGGTCTCGGCGGCGGCGCTGCTGCTGCTGATGGCGGGGGGCGCCGTGGCGTACGCGGTCGCCAACCTGCTGGTCACGGCGGGCACGGTGGACCGGTTCCGGGAGGCGGCGCGCGCGACCGGCGCGGGCAACGGCGAGATCGACGGGGTGGCGTCCCTGCTGCGCGGCTCCACCGTGTTCTCGGCGGTGCTCGGCGTGCTTGTCGCGTTGCTGCTCGTCGGGCTCGGCCTCGGCCTGCTCTCCGGCCGGGCCGGCGCCCGGGTGACCACCTGGGTGGTCGCCGGGCTGGGCCTCTTCTGCGGCTGCTGCGGCCTGGCCGTGCTGGTCGGGCAGCGGGCCGCCCCGCTCCGGTTGGGCGCCGACGACCGGGTCACCGCCGACCTGCTGGCCCGGGTCGGTGACGCCTACCCGGGCTGGTGGATCCCGGTGAACGCGGGGGTGTCGGTGGCGCAGATCCTCGGGTACCTGGTGGTGGCGGCCCTGCTCACGCTGCCGACGGCCGGTGCCTTCTTTCACCGCCGCCCGCCGCGCCCGGCGACCGGCCCGGTCCCGCCGCCCGGTCCCGTCCCGCCCGCACCGGCCTACGGTCCCCCGCCGGCCTCCAGTCCGCCGGCACCCGGGTACCACGGTCCCCCCGCCCCGGGCTACGGACACCCCTCGCCCTGGGCGCCGCCGGCCGGGCCGGTGTCGGCCCCGCCGCCGCCCGGCGCGCCCCCCACCCCGCCGCCGTCGGCCCCGCCCGGGCCGACCCCACCCCCGGAGGACCGCCCGTGACCGACGCACCCTCCTCCCCGCGCCGGGCCCTGATCACCGGGGCCAGCCTGGGCATCGGCGAGGCGTTCGCCCGCCGGCTGGCCGCCGACGGCTGGGACCTCGTCCTGGTGGCCCGGGGCGCCGGCCGCCTGGACGCCCTGGCGGCCGAGCTGACCGGCCGGCACGGCCGCCGGGTCGAGACCATCGCCGCGGATCTGTCCACCGACGACGGCTGCGCCGCGGTCGAGGGCCGGCTGACCGCCGACCCGCCGGTGGAGCTGCTCGTGAACAACGCCGGGATCAGCCTCAACACCTCGTTCGTCCGGTCGGCCGTCGCGGACGAGGCCCGCCTGGTCCGGCTCAACGTGCTGGCCGTCCTGCGGCTGACCCACGCGGCCCTCGGTCCGATGATCGAGCGGGGCCACGGGGCAGTGATAAATGTCTCTTCGGTTGCGGGTTTCGGTGTCCCCATGCCGGGATCGACGTACTCGGCCAGCAAGGCGTGGGTGACGAATTTCAGTGAATCGATCGGCCAGTCGGTGGCCCCGCTCGGCGTACGCGTGATGGCGCTCTGCCCCGGCTACACCCGCACCGGCTACCACGAGCGGGCCGGCATCAACATGTCGCGGACCCCGGCGTGGATGTGGCTGCGGACCGACGACGTGGTCGACGAAGGACTGCGTGACCTGCGAAAAGGCAAGGCGGTCAGCGTTCCGAGCTGGAAGTACAAGCTGGCCGTGGCGGGGCTGCGGCACGCGCCGCGGCGGCTGCTGCGCGGCGTCTCCCGGGACACCCGCGGCCGGGTCGGCCGGGCCGGCGACTGACCGCGGGCCGGCCCGTCGGGTGTCCCGTCGCCGGGATGCCCGCCCGGTGACCGGGGTGGACAGTCGCACAGCGTAGTCGGACATCGCCACCCGTCGGTCGCCCGCAGGGTTGACCCGGGTGGACCCCACGCCCGCCTCCCAGACTTGCGAAGTACCCTCTATCGCCATGGGGGACCACGACGACCTGCGTAAATTCATCACTGACCTGGCTGTCGTCCACGGCCGGGTGGTGCTCTCGTCGGGTCGGGAGGCGGACTGGTACGTCGATCTGCGTCGCGTCACGCTCCATCACCGGGCGGCGCCGTTGATCGGTCGGGTCATGTACGACCTCACCGCCGACTGGGCGTACGACGCGGTGGGCGGGCTGACCCTCGGGGCCGACCCGGTCGCCACGGCGATGCTGCACGCGTCGGCCGGGACCGACCGCCCGCTGGACGCCTTCGTGGTGCGCAAGGCGGGCAAGGCGCACGGTCTCCAGCGACGGATCGAGGGCCCGGAGGTCGCCGGGCGCCGGGTCCTGGCGGTCGAGGACACCTCGACCACGGGCGGCAGCGTGTTGACCGCTGTCGAGGCATTGCGCGAGGCCGGGGCCGAGGTGGTGGGTGTGGCGGTTATTGTTGATCGAGGCGCCGGCGACACGGTGCGAGCCGCCGGACTGCCTTATCGGGCGGCCTATACGTTGGCTGACCTCGGCCTTGTGGCGTAAAAGTTTGCCGATTCGGATCTGCTGATATGCAGGCGGATCGATGCTGCTGGTGGAAGGATGGAATACGTGGGAACTGCGTTGGCTGAAATGACCATGCCTCAGATCTCGCCGCTTGCCGGCGAGCCGATCGAACGTGCCGACGCCGAGCGGCTCGCGGGGGTCCTCAAGGCCCTCGCGGACCCCGCCCGGCTGCGGCTGCTCAGCCTGATCCAGTCGGCTCCCGAGGGGGAGGCGTGCGTGTGTGACCTCACCGCGCCGCTCGGCCTCTCGCAGCCGACGGTCAGCCACCACCTGCGCATCCTCACCGAGGCCGGCTTGCTGGAGCGGGAGAAGCGCGGTGTCTGGGCGTACTACCGGCTGGTGCCGACCGCGATCGCCACGATCGCGGATCTGCTCACCCCGCCGCGGAAGCGGGCCACCAAGAAGGCCCGCTGAATCCGGACGTGTCCGGGTCCGGGTGGCCGCCTCGACTGAGTGCGGCGGCGATGGGTGGCGTGCCAGGGGTGGCGCCACCCACCGGATGGCTGTCCGGGGTCGTGGCGCGGCGTCAGACGCGCCGAGCCCGGATGGCCACAGGTGACGGCTGCCGTCATCCGTACCACCCGCAGGTCGACAGGTCGTAGTCGAAGGCCGGCTCCCCGAGAGGGAGCCGGCCTTCGGTGTCTCTGGCCCGGGTCAGCGGCGGTGCTGCCCGCCGCGCCCGTGGTGCTGGTCGTCGTCGCCGTCGACCGCGTCCCGGACCGCGTCCACGGCGCCCGCCGCGCTGGCCGCGGCGATCACCGCGACCGCCTCGCCGCGCTTGCGCGCCCGCCGGTCGCGGAGGAACTCGAAGAAGATCGGCAGTACCGAGATCAGGACGATCAGCGCGACCACCGGCAGGATGTACCTGTCGATCTTGTCGCCGATCGCGTTGTAGATCTGGTCGGCCAGCAGGTAGCCGATCAGCAGGATGCCGTCCACCCAGAGGACCGCCCCGACCACGTTCCACAGGAGGAACTGCCGGGCCGGCATGCCGAGCACCCCGGCCACCGGGTTGAGGAAGGTCCGCACGATCGGGATGAACCGGGCCAGCACCACGGCCTTCGCCGGGCCGAACTTCTGGAAGTAGTACTCGGCCTTCTCCACGTACTCCCGCTTGAACAGCCGGGAGTTGGGGCGGTCGAACATTCGCTTGCCGTAACGGGCGCCGAGCCAGTGCCCGAGCTGGGCGCCGGCGATCGCGCAGAGCGGGCCGCCGATCAGCAGGCCGGCCAGCGAGAGCCGGGTGCCGGATCCGAAGATCGCGTCGGCCACCGGCGAGGCGGCCACCCCGGCCAGGAAGAGCAGCGAGTCGCCCGGGAAGAAGAAGCCGACCAGCAGGCCGGTCTCGGCGAAGAGGATCGCCCAGACGCCGATCATCCCGAAGGTGTGGATGAGGTCCTTCGGATCGAGCGGGTTCAGGGCCACGCTCTCGGAGAGCACCCGGGTCTTCTCAGCTGTGTCCACGGCCACAAAGGGTACCCGGGCCCGGTCCGGCACCGCGCCGGACCGGGGCGTACGGGTCTAGAGCCGTGGGTCGACCGGCTCGGACTCGCAGGCGAGGATGGCGAAGACCAGCTCGTGGCGGCGCCAGAGCGGGGCGTCCTTGGCCAGCGCGTCCAGGGCGGCCAGGCCCAGTGCGTGCTCCTGCAGGGCCAGCCCACGCTTGCGCCCCAGCGACCGCTTGCGCAGCGCGGCGAGCTGCCCCGGCCCGGTGTACCCGGGACCGTAGATGATCCGCAGGTACTCCCGGCCCCGGCACTTGATCCCCGGCTGGAGCAGCGACCCCTTCGGCGAGCGGGCGGCCAGGCCGGCGTACGGCTTGACCACCATGCCCTCCCCGCCGGCCGCGGTGAGCGACAGCCACCAGTCGGTCGCCGCGGCCACCGCCGCCTCGTCGGCCAGGTCGACCACCTGCCGCCGGGTCGGGGTGAAGAACTCCGGGTCGGCGGCGCAGAGCCGGTCGGCCAGCGCCAGGTGCCAGCCGTGGTCGCGGTCGGCGTAGCTCGCCCCGGCCCCCGCCAGCACGGCGAACGGCGCCAGCGTCACCCCGCGCAGCCCGTCGGTGGGCCCGACGTACGCCCGGTAGGCCGCCGAGTACGCGTCGACCTCGGCCGCCCGGTCGGCCATCCGGCCGCGCAGCTCGCCCACCGGCAGCCCGCGCGCGGCGGCGGAGTCCAGCGTGCCGAGCACCGCCGGCAGGGCCGCCCGGCCGGCCGCGCCGACCCCGGCGTACTGCTCGCGGATCAGCCCACCCGCCTTCGCCGACCAGGGCAGCAGCTCGCAGTCGAGGAGCAGCCAGTCGGTGCCCAGCTCGGCCCAGAGGCCGGCGGCGGTGACCGCCGCGCGGACCCGCGCCAGCAGTTGCCCGTCCAGCGGCGGCCCGAAGAACGGCCGGCCGGTGCGGGTGTGCACCGCCCCGCCGGCGAACCGTCCCGGCTCCCGTTCCACCAGCACCACGGCCCGCGAGCCCATGTGCTTCTCCTCGCAGACCACGCGGTCGACGCCGGCCGCCCGGTAGTCGGCGAACGCCTGCGCCGGGTGCTCCAGGAACCCCTCCACCGTCGAGGTCGAGCAGGGCGCCATGGTCGGCGGCAGCCAGACCAGCCGGTCCGGGTCGAGCGCGTAACGGCTCATCACCTCCAGCGCGGCGGCCGCGTTCTCGGCCGGCACGGTCAGCGTCCCGTACGCGTGTGTGAGGTGCCGCCGTCCCGTGACGTCGGCCAGGTCGAGCACGGTGTCCGGCCGGGCCGGGGTGGGCGCGACCAGCGGGCGGGCCGGGGCGTACCACTCCTTGACCGCGGGGACGGCGACCAGCTCCTTCTCCGGGTAGCGCAGCGCGGTGAGCCGGCCGCCGAAGACGCAGCCGGTGTCCAGGCAGATGGTGTTGTTCACCCACTCCGGCTCCGGGGTCGGGGTGTGGCCGTAGACGACCATTGCCGAACCCCGGTAGTCGCGCGCCCACGGGTACCGCACCGGGAGGCCGTACTCGTCGGTCTCGCCGGTGGTCTCCCCGTAGAGCGCGAACGACCGCACCCGCCCGGACGCCCGACCGTGGTACGCCTCCTTGAGGCCGGCGTGCGCCACCACCAGCCGACCGCCGTCCAGCACGTAGTGGCTGACCAGGCCGTCGATGAAGGCCTCCGTCGCCGCCACGAACTCCGCCGGCTCCGACTCCAGCTGCGCCATCGTCTCGGCCAGGCCGTGGGTGAGCCGCACGTCCCGGCCGCGCAGCTTGCGCAGCAGCTTCTGCTCGTGGTTGCCCGGCACGCAGATCGCGTGGCCGGCCGCCACCATGCCCATGACCAGGCGCAGCACCCCGGGGGAGTCCGGGCCGCGGTCCACCAGATCTCCCACGAAGACCGCGGTACGCCCCGACGGGTGCACGGCGTCCACCGGGCGGCCCGCGTCGTCGCGGCGCAGCGCCCAGCCCAGCCGGAGCAGCAGCGCCTCCAGTTCCTCGCGGCAGCCGTGCACGTCACCCACGATGTCGAACGGCCCGGTCAGCTCGCGCCGGTCGTTGAACAGCTTCTCGTAGCGGATCTCGGCGGCCTCGATCTCCTCGACGCCGCGCAGCACGTGCACCTTGCGGAAGCCCTCCCGGGCCAGCCGCCCGTAGGACTGCCGCAGGTCACGCTGCATCCGGGCGAGCACCTGCCGGCCGTGCGTCCGGTCGGCCCGGGACTGCGTACGCTCCCAGGCCACCGCCTCCGGCACGTCCAGCACGATGGCCACCGGCAGCACGTCGTGCTCCCGGGCCACCCTGATCAGCCCGGCCCGGGCGTGCGGCTGGAGGTTGGTCGCGTCGACCACGGTGAGCCGGCCCCGGCGCAGCCGGATCCCGGCCACGTGGTGCAGCGCGTCGAACGCGTCGCCCGAGGCGGACTGGTCGTTCTCGTCGTCGGCCACCATGCCGCGGAAGGTGTCCGAGGAGAGCACCTGGCTGGGCCGGAAGTGCCGGCCGGCGAACGTCGACTTGCCGGAACCGGAGACGCCGACGAGCGCCACCAGGGCGAGTTCGGGAATGTCCAGGATGGTCATCGGGTCGTCTCCTCCTTCCGGATGTCGGTGTCCGTCCTGCTCAGCACGGCGAGCTGGGTCGGACAGCCCAGCTCGGGGTCCTCGTCGCCGACACCGCCGATCGTGGCTGTGTAGCCGTGCGCCGCCGCCACCCGGTCCACCCAGGCGGCGAACTCGGCGCGGGTCCACTCGAAGCGGTGGTCGGCGTGCCGGAACCGGCCCGCCCCGAGCCCCTCGTAGCGGACGTTGTACTCCACGTTCGGCGTCGTCACCACGACCGTGCCGGGCCGGGCGTGGCCGAACACGGCGTCCTCCAGCGCCGGCAGCCGCGGCGGGTCGACGTGCTCGACCACCTCCATGAGCACCGCCGCGTCGTAGCCGCGCAGCCGGTCGTCCCGGTAGGTCAGCGCCGACTGCCAGAGCCGGATCCGGTCCCGCTGCCGCTCCGGCAGCCGGTCCAGCCGCAGCCGCCGGGCGGCCAGGGCGAGCGCCTGGGTGGACACGTCGGTGCCGACGACCTCGGTGAACCGCCGGTCGGCGACAAGCGCGGTCAGCAGCGCGCCGCCCCCGCAGCCCAGGTCCAGCACCCGGGACGCCCCGCTGTCGCGCAGTGCGGCCAGCACCGCCTCGCGCCGGCGTACGGCCAGCGAGGCCCGGGGCGCCTCGGCGGTCTGCTCGGTCTCCACGCTGTCGTCGGCGGGCGGCTCGTCGGCGAGGCGCAGCTCGGCCAGGCGGGCCATCGCCTCCCCGGCCAGGGCACGCCGGTGCGCCAGGTAGCGGCGGGTGATGAGGGCACGTTCCGGGTGGTCGGCCAGCCAGCCGGCGCCGGCCCGGAGCAGCTTGTCCACCTCGTCCGGGGCCACCCAGTAGTGCTTGGCGTCGTCCAGCACGGGCAGCAGCACGTAGAGATGGTTGAGCGCGTCGGCGAGCCGCAGCGTCCCGGTCAGCGTCAGGTCGACGTAGCGGCTGTCGCCCCACTCCGGGTACGCCTCGTCCAGCGGGATCGGGGTGGCCGTCACGGTCCAGCCGAGCGGGGCGAACACCCGTACGGCCAGCTCGGCGCCGCCCCGGCAGCGCAGCACCGGCACCCGCACCTCCAGCGGGATGGCGGCGGCGGCCAGCTCCGGCCGGTCCCGGGACTCGCCACGCAGGGCCGAGCGGAACACCTTGGCCAGCGCCGAGGAGAGCAGGCTGGACGCCGCGTACGGGCGGTCGTTCACGTACTGCCCGAGGGTGAAGCTGTCCGGCGTGGTCGCCTGCCGGCGGCCCCGGCCGCCGCCCAGCTTGAGCGGGTCGACCTCGACCAGCAGCGCCGCCGTGCACCGCGCCTCGTCCGCCTCGGGGTAGAGCACGTGCGCGGTGCCGGCGGGCAGGTCGAAGCTCTGCACGCGGTCCGGGTGCTTGACGAGGAGGTGGCCGAGGTCGGTGGCGGGGCGGTGAGTCGTGGTCAGGGTCAGCAGCACCCGTCGATGGTGTCAGCTCCGGCGATCTTGCGTCGTCCGGTTTTCGGGCGGACACGACGGTGCCCCGCCGACCGGGATGGTCGGCGGGGCACCGGTGTTCTGGTGGCGCTCCGGTCAGGCGACGAAGCGGGTCTTGCGGCGGCGGGACACGACGTAGCCGGCCGCGCCGGCGGCGAGCAGGAGGGCGCCGACACCGGCGATCAGGGCGGTGTTGGAACCGGTGATCGGCAGCGTGCCGCCGTCACCCTCGCCGCCGCCGTTGCCCCCGTTGCCCCCGTTGCCTCCATTGCCGCCGTTACCGGCGGTGCCCGACGTGATGGCGATGAGGGCGTAGTTGTTGGGCTCGTTCGGGTCCCCGGCGAGCTTGGTGGCCACCTTGCCGGAGGTCGCGTCCGTCAGCTTGTCGATCCGGAGGGTGAACTCCCAGGTGACGGTGTCGCCCTTGGCGAGGTCGCCGTAACCGATGCAGCCGTACTTCGCCGCGCCCGGCTCACCCGCGTGGTCCCACGGGTTCCACGGCTCGTCCTGGACCCAGGGAGCGCAGTCCTCGGAGACCTTGACCGCGGTGGTGCCCTGCGGCACCTCGACGACGGTGAGCGGGCCCTCCTCGCGCCAGGTCTCCACCACGGCCGGGCCGAGGTTGTGGGCGCCGGCGGAGACCTTCACCTGGTCACCGACCTTGCCGGTGGCGGTGCTGCCCACGGCGGCCAGGTCGGCGCCGTTGTCACCGGTCACCACGACGCTGACCTCGGTGTAGCTGTTCCACCGGTCCACGTCGGTCTGCGGGGCGGACTGCCGCGCGGCGCCGACCTCGACCAGGCGCAGCTCGTCGCCGGTGCCCGGCTTGCCCGGCGGCAGCGGCCAGGTCGGGTCCTTCTCGACCAGCGCCCAGTCGTCCTTGGTCCACCAGTCCACCGAGTTGACCACGCTGCTGCCCGTGCGGGCCGTCTTGTCCACCTTCACCGGGAGCGGTGCGGAGAGCTTGTAGCTCTTGCCCGGCTCCAGGTCCGTGTCGAAGCGGCAGATGGCGGGCAGGCCGTCGTCGTACTCGCAGTTGCTGAAGTTGCCGACGTACGGGGTCAACCAGTCGCTCTGCAGCCGCAGCACGGCGCCGTGGGCGGTGTTCTCGCCGCCGTTGCGGACCGTGCTGGGCAGGCCGACCTCGGCGCCCGGCGCGCCGTCGACGCTGTCCTCGGGCTCGCTCTGGAGGTCGACGCCCTCGGCCACGGTGACGCTGATGGAGCCGGTGGCGACCTTGCCGTCGCCGTTGGCCTTGACCGCGATCTCGGCCTTCTGCCCGGGGGTGGCGTCGGACTTCGCGGTCAGGTAGTAGTCGAAGCTCGGCACACCCCACTCGCCGGCCACCGCCTCGCAGTGCAGGTTGGCGTCGGTCGTGGCGCAGTCCCAGCCGCCGCTCGCCAGTTCCAGCGTGGCGAAGTCGTCGACCTTCGACAGGTCCAGGTCGAGGGTGAGCTTCTGCAGGTCCTCCTCGCTCTCGGGGTCGTACGCGTAGAGGTAGTTGAGGACCGTGTGGCCCGGCGCGACCAGCATGTCGTACGAGACGAGCTGGAAGGAGTCCGCCGCGGCGGCGGGGGTGGCGGAGGCGGCGACGAACGCGCCTGCGACGCCCAGCCCGGCGAGCCAGCGCCGGGTGGAGTGGGAAAGCATGGTTGGGGGTTCCTCCCGTGAATGATCAGGTGGAGCCCGTGGAGCTTAAAGAACTCTTAAGTAACACCGCTGCCCCGCGAGGCATTCACCGACAGATATTGACCGAACGGCTGATCAGCGTCGGTGCAATGTTCCGCCGGCCCGTGCCCGTCAACAGGGCGGGACACCGGGAGGTGCAGTGACGTACGAGGAGTTCGCCGACGCGCGGCTGAGCGCCCTGCTGCGGTACGCGGTCATGCTGACCGGCGATCCGCACCAGGCCCAGGACCTGGTGCAGGAGACCATGGTCCGGGTCCAGCTCAACTGGCGTCGGGTCGCCCGCAGCGACGCGCCCGAGCGGTACGTGCGCCGGATGCTCACCAACCAGTTCATCGACTGGCGGCGGGGCTCCTGGGCGCGCCGGGTGCTGCTGCGCGGCGAACCGGACGAGGCGGTGCCGGCGCCGAGCGACCACGCGCAGTCCGCCGTGGACCGCGACCAGGTCTGGTCGTGGCTGTCCCGGCTGCCCCGGCGGCAGCGGGCCACGCTGGTGCTCCGCTACTACGAGGACCTGCCCGACGCGGAGATCGCGGAGATCCTCGGCTGCGCCGTCGGCACCGTGCGCTCGTGCATCTCCCGCGCCCTGGCCACCCTCCGAGCCGAGTACGTGGAGGTCTGCTGATGATCGAGGACGACCTGCGGGCAGCCTTCGCCCGGCGCGAGGCGTTGACCCCGCCCACCGGCCCGGTCCGGGCCGCCATCGACCGGGCCGTGGTCCGCCGCCGGCGCCGCCGTCTGCGGCTCCGGGTCGCGGGTACGGCGCTGGCGGTGGTCGCCGCCGCCCTGGCCGGCTTCACCGCGATCGCACCGCGCCCGCCGGAGACCGCGAACCTGCTGGCGACACCCTCGCCGACGCCCACCGGGGCGCTGAACGTGCTGCTCCTCGGCCTGGACCAGGCCGGCGGGGGCCGGCGGGCCGACTCCGTGCTGCTGGTGCACGTCCCGGCGGACCGCAGCCGGCTCTACCTGGTCTCCCTCCCACGCGACCTGCTGGTGCCGATTCCCGGTCGGGGGACCGACAAGCTCAACGCGTCCTTCACGTTCGGCGCCGGGCCGGCCGGGAAGGATCTGGCCGCCGGATACCGGGCGACCCGGCAGGTGGTCGCCGAGCTGACCGGCGTACGGATCGACGCCGGCGCGGTGCTCACCTACCAGGCGACCCGCGAGCTCACCGACGCGGTCGGCGGCGTGCCGGTCTGCCTGCCGGCGGCGGTGCGTTCGGTGCACACCCAGCGGCGGTTTCCGGCCGGCTGCCAGACGCTCGGCGGCACCGCGGCGGTGGACCTGCTGCGGCAGCGCTACGGCCTTCGGGACGGCGGACTGGACCGGGACCGCAACGCCGGCCGGTACGCGGCCGGACTGCTCACCCGGATCCGGGAGGATGGGGTGCTGACCAACCCGGTGCTGCTCAACCGGCTGGTCTCGCAGGCCGGTTCGGGCCTGGTGACCGACACCGGTGAGACGTCCCTGCTGACGCTGCTCTCCCTGGCCGGGAAGGCGGCCACCGTCGATCCGGTCGTGGTCGGCCTGCCGGTCCGCTACACGGAGAAGGAACCGTTCGGGTTCCGGCTCGACCCCGCCCTGGCCCCGGGTTTCCTCGAGGCGCTGCGGACCGACCGGCTCGGCGAGTGGACGGCGGCCCACCCGAAGCAGGTCACCGCCCTGCGCTGACGCGTGGGCGGGGCCACCGGCCCCGCCCGCCCGCTCAGCGGTAGTCGTCCTCGTCGGCGGTGACCACCCGGGCCTGCTCCATGGCGTCCCAGTCGTCGACCTCCAGGCCCCGGTGCGGCTCGCCGTCGCCATCCTCGGGGGTGACCACCGCGGCCTGCTCGACCGCGTCGGCCGGATCCGCCTCCAGGTCGCGCTCCTCCGGAGCGAGGTGGTCGCTCGGGGCGAAGTCCTCCTCGGGCTGACCCATCGTCCCTCCCTGGATCTCGGTGCGGACAGTCACCACCACACCGTACGGGCTCACCCGGGCCCCCGCTCGGCGGCGGGCGGAACGGTGGAGTCGGCGATTGTCCCCTCCGGGGGGAACACCCGGTGCCAGGATGGTGCCGTGGGCTTCCTGATCCGGCTGGCGATCACCGCGGTGGCGCTGTGGGTGACCACGCTCATCGTGCCCGGGGTGGAGGTCACCGGCCACAACGGTTTCAACACCGTGTTCACCGTGGTCGTGGTGGCGCTCATCTTCGGCGCGGTCAACGCCCTGCTGAAGCCGGTCATCAAGGTGATCGGCTGCGTGTTCTACCTGCTCACGCTCGGTCTGTTCGCGCTCGTGGTCAACGCCCTGCTGTTCCTGCTCACCGACTGGATCGCCCGCGGGCTGGACCTGTCGTTCCACGTCAACGGCTTCTGGGCCGCCTTCTGGGGCGCCATTGTCATGGCGGTGGTGAGCTGGCTGATCAGCGTCGTGCTGCCGGACCGCCTGGACCAAGGGTGAGCGGTTCCCGGGTCGGTTGTGTCCGCCGCGCGCTCCTACGGGATACTTCCCGCGGTGGACAGCGCGGTCCGGCGCACCCAAGGACGAGAGCGGCCTGCACGGCCGAGAGCGGTAAGTAAGGAGCGTTCGACATGCCCATCGCTTCCCCCGAGGCTTACGCGGAGATGCTGGACCGGGCCAAGGCCGGCCGGTACGCGTACCCCGCGATCAACGTGACCTCCTCGCAGACGCTGAACGCGGCGCTCAAGGGCTTCGCCGACGCGGAGAGCGACGGCATCATCCAGGTCTCCACCGGCGGCGCGGAGTACCTGTCCGGCCCGTCCGTGAAGGACATGGTGACCGGCGCGGTGGCCTTCGCCGCGTACGCGCACGAGGTGGCCAAGAAGTACCCGGTGAACATCGCCCTGCACACCGACCACTGCCCGAAGGACAAGCTGGACAAGTTCGTCCGGCCGCTCATGGGCATCTCCCAGGAGCGGGTGAAGAACGGCCAGGAGCCGCTCTTCCAGTCGCACATGTGGGACGGCTCGGCCGTGCCGGTCGCGGAGAACCTGGAGATCGCCGAGCAGCTGCTCACCGAGGCCGCCAAGGGCAAGATCGTCCTGGAGATCGAGGTCGGCGTCGTCGGCGGCGAGGAGGACGGCGTCGAGAACGCCATCAACGAGAAGCTCTACACCACCGTCGAGGACGGCCTGGCCATGGTCGACGCGCTCGGCCTCGGCGAGAAGGGCCGCTACATGGCGGCGCTGACCTTCGGCAACGTGCACGGCGTCTACAAGCCGGGCAACGTCAAGCTCCGCCCTGCGGTGCTGCACGACATCCAGGTGGCCGTGGGCGCCAAGTACGGCAAGGACAAGCCGCTCAGCCTGGTCTTCCACGGCGGTTCCGGCTCGCTGCTGTCGGAGATCCGCGAGGCGCTGGACTACGGCGTGGTGAAGATGAACATCGACACCGACACCCAGTACACCTTCACCCGGCCGGTCGCGGACCACATGTTCCGCAACTACGACGGCGTGCTGAAGGTGGACGGCGAGGTCGGCAACAAGAAGATGTACGACCCGCGCGTCTGGGGCAAGGCCGCCGAGGCCGGCATGGCCGCCCGCGTCGTGGAGGCCTGCGAGCACCTGCGCTCCACCGGCACCACGATGAAGTGACCACCGCGTGAACCGGAGGCCGGCACCCGATCGGGTGCCGGCCTCCGCGCGTCTCATCCGGCGGTGAGCACCCGTACCGCCTCGCGGACGTCGTCGGTGAGATGCACCGTGGCCGACAGGTCGCCGAACGGGGAGGCCGCGAAGAGCGGCCGCAGCAGCGACTCCACGGGCAGCTCGGTGGTCCAGTAGGTGCGGTCCAGGAAGACGTACGCGCCACTCGCCCCGTCGGTGCCGTAGTAGGTCTTGGTGGCCGCCTGGAACACCTCCTGCACCGTGCCGGCCCGGCCCGGCGCGAAGACGATCCCGCCCCGGGCCAGCCGCAGGATGGTGTCCTCCCGGATGGCGTTGGAGAAGTACTTGGCGATCCGCCCGGCGAACAGGTTCGCCGGCTCGTGCCCGTACAGCCAGGTGGGGATGGCCAGGCCGCCCGAGCGGGCCCACTCGGTGCCGGCCGCCGCCGGGCGGGGCGTGGGCAGGGCCGGCCCGGCCGCGTAACGCTCCCGGACCCGCAGCGCCGCGTCGGTGTAGCGGTCGTGGTCGGTGAAGTCGGGCGCGGTCGCCAGCAGGTCGATCGCCGCGGTCAGCTCCTCCGCCGGCCAGGCCGCGAGGAACGCGCCCAGGTTGGCCGCCTCCATCACGCCCGGACCACCGCCGGTCACCACCAGCCGGTCGGCCCGCGCCAGCTCCCAGCCCAGCACCGCCGCCATCCGGTACGCGGCGCTGCCGCGCGGCACCGCGTGCCCGCCCATCACGCCCACCACGGACTGCGGCCCGTGCACGGCCAGCCAGGCCCGGGTGGCGTCGGCCAGGGCGTTGTCCACCCCGTGGTCGTGCAGCCGCTGGCCGAGCGCCTCGCGCACGTCGGGCAGGGCGCCGCCGTGCGCCCGGAAGTGCGCGTACACCCGGGTGTCGTACATCCCTTCGAAGCCGCCCTCGGCGAAGCCGGCGGCCAGGTCGTCGGCGGTGTAGAGGTGGGACGGCTGGGTCGGGTAGGGCAGCCCCGAAAAGGGCGGGACGACGTTCGCGCCCCGCCGGACCAGGTCCGCGCCGACCTCCCGGTCGGCGAACCGGCAGCCCACGAAGAGGGTGCCGGCGACCTCGACGCCGCGCAGGTCGGGGACCGGGTCCAGGTCGAGGCGGAGGCCCTGCACGGTCAGGCCGGCGAGGCTCCCCTCGGCCAGCCGCCGGTCGAACGCGGTCCGGGTCTCGATCTCGTCGGGGTTGGCGTGCGGCTCGATGACGTCCGCGGGTGGTGGGGTCGGCACCAGATCATCCTGCCCCGCGGCGGCAAGCCGGCAAACGCGGGCGGCACGGACAGGAGCCCGGCGGCCAGGCCACCGGGCTCCTGCGTAACCGGGTCCTGGGGAGGCTCCGGATCTGTAGTTGTAGTGGAAAAAGTCGCGCCGCGGCATGGGCCGCGGGTACGTGGGCGGCCACCGCAGGCGTGACGAAACCCTCAGCCGTTCAGCCGACCGGCTCGCCGGACCCCCTCGCGTACCCCAGGGCGAAGCGGGTTGAATGGGGCGATGCAGAACCTGTTGCCTGAGCCACCGGCCACCCTGCTCCCCGTGCACGAGGAGGCCGACGCCGCGCTGGCGTCCGCCGCCGAGCAGGACACCGACGAGGCGTACGCCGAGGTCGCGGCCCGCTTCCCGACCTACAGCGCGGGCTGGGCGGCGCTCGCCACCCGGGCGCTCGACGCGGGCCAGGTCGTCCCGGCGTACGCGTACGCCCGCACCGGCTACCACCGGGGCCTCGACCAGCTCCGCCGCAGCGGCTGGAAGGGCCACGGCCCGGTGCCCTGGTCGCACAGGCCCAACCGGGGCTTCCTCCGCTGCCTCTACGTGCTCTCCCGCGCGGCCGGCGAGATCGGCGAGGCGGACGAGGCGGCGCGCTGCGCCCAGTTCCTCCGCGACTGCGACCCGGCCGCCGGGGACGCCCTGGCCAGCCACTGAACGACGCGACGGCCGGTTCCCCGCGAGGAGCCGGCCGTCGCGCCCTCCTACAGCCCTTCCGCCACCGAGGCGGCGATCTTCAGCCAGGCGTCCCGGGTGGCCGAGGAGAGCTGGCCGTACCGGATCGGCTCGCCGGTGTCGATGAGCCGCTCGTACGGCGCCAGCAGCACCGCCCGGGTCCGGGCGGCGAAGTGCTCCTGGATGGCCGGCAGGTCGATCTCCTTGCGGGACGGCGGCATCGACACCACCGTCACCGCCTGCCGGACCAGCCGCTGCCGGCCGCTCTGCTCCAGGTGGTCGAGCATCCGGGCGGCGGTCTCGGCCGAGTCGTTCCGCGCCGACATGGTGACCACCAGCTGGTCGGTGGCGTCCATGGCGGCCTGCCAGTTCTGCGCCCGCACGTTGTTCCCGGTGTCCACGAAGATCAGCTTGTAGAAGCGGCTGACCACCTCGCGGATCTCGGCGAACGCCGCGGCGGTCAGCATCTCGCCGCCGGTCGCCGACTCGTCCGAGGCGAGCACGTCGAACATGCCCTCGCCCTGCGAGCGGACGTACTGCGACAGGTCGCCGACCCGGCCGTGCGACCCCTGGAACTGGGCCAGGTCACGCAGCATGTCCCGCACCGTGCGGGAGTGGAAGTCCTGCTGGGCCCGCATCCCCAGGGTGCCCTGCGTCTCGTTGTTGTCCCAGGCCAGCACGTACCCGCCGCGCTTCTGGCCGAAGGTCATGGCGAGCAGCAGGATGGCGACCGTCTTGCCGGCGCCACCCTTCGGGTTGACCACCGTCACCTGGCGCAGCCCGCCGAAGTTGCGGCGCACCATCTCGATGTCCCGCCGCATCTCCTGCTCCTGCCGCCCCGGCGCGAGCCGGACCAGCCCGATCTTGTTGACCACCGCCCGGACGCCCATGGTGGCGACCGGGTCGACCGGCCGAACCTGCCGCCGCCGCGCGAAGTCCTCCGCCGTCGGCGGGGCACCGCTCGCCGGCGTCCAGACCTGCTCCGGGTACGCGGCCGGCCCCGGCTGCTGCATTCCGGGCTGCTGTGCCGGTGCCGGCTGCGCCTGCGGTGCGCCTGGCTGCGGGGGCGGGGCCGGCTGCTGGGGCCAGGCCGGCGGGTACCACCCCGGCGCCCCGGCCTGCGGCGCCGGCGCGGGTGGCCCGGCGTGCGCCGCCGGTGGACCGTAGCCGACTGGTCCCGGCGTCGGCTGCCCGTGGCTACCCGGTCCCGGGGTCGGCTGTCCGTAGCCACCCGGTCCGGGCGTCGGCTGTCCGTAGCCACCCGGACCGGGCGCCGGCTGCCCGTAGCCACCCGGCCCGGGCGTCGGCTGTCCGTAGCCGACCGGTCCGGGCGGGTAGGCCGTCCCGTCGCCGTAGGACTGCGGTAGCGGCACGCCCGGCGAGGGCGGGAACGGGCCGAGTCGCGGCGTCTCGGCCTCGGGCGACCCGTCGGCGGCCGGGGCCGCGCCCTCGGGGCCTTCGTGGGGACCATCCTGCGCCGGTGGGGTGGCTCCGGCCGCGGGCGCCACCGGCCCGGAAGCAGCCGAGTTGGTAATGGGCTGGGTCGCTGGCGGAGCCGGACCGGAGTGCGGCGCCGGCGTGGTGGGGTCGGCGGTCGCGCGCTGCGGGGGCTCGGCCCAGGGAGAGTCGGGCCGGCCGTTCGGTGGCGTGCCGGCCCCGCGGTCACCGGGGCTCTCCGCCTCTCCGCCAGGTGGTTCGCCATCCGCCGCAGGGGCGTCGGCCCCGGTTCCGTCCGCTGCTCCGGTAACCGGCCGGGGAGCGGTCGCTCCGGGCGTGGTCGCTTCGGGCGTGGTCGCTCCGGGCTTGGTCGCTTCGGGCGTGGTCGCTTCGGGCGTGGTTCCCGTGGTGTGGGCCGTGTCGTCCGGGCCGGCCGTGGTCGCCGGCCGAGGGTCGGTCCCTCCCGGCGTGCCAGCTTCGGGCGTGGCCCCGGAACTGTGAGCCGCGTCGTTCGGGCCGGCGGTGCTGGCCGGTCGGGGCACGGTCGCTTCCGGCGTGGTCGCCGTCGGGGTGGGCGACGGCTGGTCGAGGGTGAACGGCAGGTCCAGGTCGACCGGGGGCTGCGCCACGCGAGGTGCGGGCACGGTGTCACCCGCGGGTGCCTCGTCGGGAGCCGGCGGCTGCGGCCACGGGGTCGACGGCGCGGCGTCGCTGGGCGGGACGGGCCAGGGCGCCGCGCTCGGCTGGGCCGGGGCCGCCCACGGCGGGGCGGTGACGACCGGGTCGGCCTGCTCGGGCGGCCAGAGCGGTTCGATGTCCCGCTCCGGCACCTGCGGTTGACCCGGCACGTGGGCCGGGTCGGCGTGTTCGTGCACCACGGTTCCTCCCCATTCCTCCCGCCGAGGATAGGCCGTCCGGTCTGCCGGGTGGCCCGAGCGGGGATCGACGGAGGTCAGGCCGTCCAGACCGCCCAGGCGCCCGGCTCGGTCCACCAGGACCGCTTCCGGCTCAGCTCGCCCTCGACGCCGTCGTCGAGGAAGGGCACCTTCTCGTCGCGCGGTACGACCGCCGCCGCGCGGCCCCGGGCCCGGCGCACCTCCAGCCGTACCCTCTTCCTGCCCAACGCGGAGCGGGTGACCACCGGCACGGCCACGGCCACCTGGACCCGGCCGTCGGACGGGTCGGGATCGGCCAGCAGCGCCACGTCGCCCAGGCTCGCGTAACCGCCGGCGTTGCCGATCGCGCAGGCCATGATCGGCTCCTCGCCGGTGCTCAGCACGGTGCCGTCGACCTCGACCCGCGCACGCCAGTGCAGCGGCCGGCCCGCGTCGTCGGCCGCGCCCAGCAGCGCGCCGTCCAGCGTCACCGAGCCGCCGTCGTTGCGCAGCAGGTCGAGCCGGCGGGGGGTGCCGTCCAGCACCGCGGCGGCCACCGCGGCCGGGTCGCGGGGCAGGCCGAGCTGCGCGGCCAGGTCCCGCGCCGTCCCGGACCGGGCCGGGTCGAGCGGGAGTACGCCAACCGGCGGCAGGTCCGGCACGGTCCGGTTCCCGGGCAGGCCGGCGGGGCGGCGGCTGGGCGGCGGAGCGTACCGCCGGACCAGCCGGCGCAGCACGGCGCGCAACTGACCGTCACTGGCCGTGGCGACGACCAGCCGGGTCTTGGAGTCGGGGTCCGGCCAGGTGAGGCCGTCGGCTCGGGGCGGGCCGTCGAGGCGGGCCAGCACCTCGTCGATCTCCGCGTCCGAACGGGCGGTCACCGTCTCCACCCGGGCGCCCCGGGCGGTCAGCGCGTCCGCACAGGCCAGCACCGGCACGCGCGGCGTCTCGCAGCGCTCCTCGGGCCCCTCGCCGGCCGCCTCCGACGCGCCACCGCAGCAGGCCCCACCGCTGCCGCACCCGCCGCCGGGCGCGTCCCGCTCCGAGCCGAGGGTGAGCAGCACCACGTCGTACACGAAGGAGCCTCCTGCTTCTCGACGAACCCCTGCCGGTCCCGCCGTCACTACTTGTTAGCCTGACACCCCGGGCTCGCCGACCGGTCGCCACCTGGCACCCGAGCCTTCTGGAGGCGGAGAAGATGCCAGCGATCGTGCTCATCGGCGCTCAGTGGGGCGACGAGGGCAAGGGCAAGGTTACCGACCTGCTGGGTGAGCGGGTCGACTACGTCGTGCGCTACTCCGGCGGCAACAACGCCGGCCACACGGTGATCACACCGGACGGCCAGAAGTACGCGCTGCACCTCATGCCGTCCGGCGCGCTCTCGCCGGACGCGATGATCATCATCGGCAACGGCGTGGTGGTCGACCCGAAGGTGCTGCTGGAGGAGATCGACGGTCTCGCCGAGCGGGGCGTGGACGTCTCCCGGCTGCGGATCTCGGGTGACGCGCACCTCATCATGCCGCACCACCGGGCGCTGGACCGGGTGGTCGAGCGCTACCTGGGCAGCTCGCGGATCGGCACCACCGGCCGGGGCATCGGCCCCGCGTACGGCGACAAGGTCGCCCGGATGGGCATCCGGCTCCAGGACCTGCTGGACCCCGGCATCCTGCGCAAGAAGCTGGAGCTGGCGCTCCGCGAGAAGAACCAGGTGCTGTTCAAGGTCTACAACCGCAAGGCGATCGACGTCGACGAGACCGTCGAGGAGTACCTGCGCTACGCGGAGCGGCTGCGGCCGTACATCGCGGAAACCCGCGTGATGCTCTGGGACGCGCTGGACCGCGGCGAGACCGTCCTGCTGGAGGGCGCCCAGGCCACCATGCTCGACATGGACCACGGCACCTACCCCTTCGTCACCTCGTCGAACCCGACGGCGGGCGGGGCGTGCGTGGGCGCGGGCATCCCGCCGACCGCGATCACCAAGGTCATCGCGGTGAGCAAGGCGTACACGACGCGGGTGGGTTCGGGCCCGTTCCCGACCGAGCTGTTCGACGACAACGGGCAGCACCTGCGCAAGATCGGCCACGAGTACGGCACCACGACCGGCCGCGAGCGCCGCACCGGCTGGTTCGACGCCGTCGTGGCCCGCTACGCCTGCCGCCTCAACGGCGTAACCGACCTGGTCATCACCAAGCTGGACGTGCTGACCGGCATGCCCAAGGTGCCGATCTGCATCGGCTACGAAATCAACGGCGAGCGCTTCGACGACATGCCGATGACGCAGACGGACTTCCACCACGCCACCCCGATCTACGAAGAGCTCGACGGCTGGTGGGAAGACATCACCAAGGCCAGAACCGAAGCCGACCTGCCGGAAAACGCCCGACGCTACATCGCCCGCATCGAAGAACTCTGCGGCACAAAGGTGAGCATCGTAGGCGTAGGCCCAGGCCGAGAAGAAAACGTAACCCGCCACCCCCTCCTCCCGTAACGCCCTCACTCCCCACGAGTTGATCAAGAAGTTTGCGTCTGATTTCGGCGCGAGTTCTGACGCAAACTTCTTGATCGACAACGGCTGGGGTGTGGGTTGTCCACAGGGTTTTCCACAGGGGTTTTCGAGGTGTGGGGGCTCTGGGCAGCCTGGGTGGGTGGCTGATCGTGTTGGGTTGAGTCGGGTTGCTGGGCGGCAGGGTGGGGTGGTGACCGCCTCCCAGGCCGTTGCCCTGGGATTCAGTCGGGACCAGATCCGTCATCTCGCACGATCGGGGCGGTGGATCAGGGTGGCGCGGGGCTGTTTCGTGCCGGCGCCGCAGGTGGACGTGGCGGCACTCCGGCGGGCACGCATCCGGGCGGCCGTCGCGACTCTCGGCCCCGGAGCCGTCGCCGTGCTGGACACCGCCGCCGAACTGCACCGCATCGGTGGTCTGCGCGCCGCGTCAGCGGTTCACGTCTCGGTGCCTCCGGGTCGGCCACGTCCCCAGCGGCCGGCTGACCCGGATCTGGTGGTGCACCAGCTCACCCTCGGTCCGGGTGATGTCGGCACAGTCGCCGGGCTTCCCGTCACGACCCCGGTCCGCACGGTGGCCGACGTCATTCTCCGGGCCGACCGTTATCCCGCGGTGTGCGTCCTCGACTCGGCGCTCAACCGGCAGCTGATCGACGAGTCGGACCTTTCCCTGGTGGCGGCGCTCATCGCCCGGCGGCGGGGTGCCGTCGCGGCCCGACGCTCCCTGGCGGAGTCGGACGGCCGGGCCCAGTCACCCTTGGAGACCCGGGTCCGGCTGCGTTGCGTGGACGGCGGCGTGCCGCCCGACGCGCTGCAGTTGGAGGTCCGCGACGAAGACGGCTACCTGCTCGGCATCGGCGACCTGGGCTGGCGCGCCGCCCGAGTCATCGCCGAGGCCGACGGCCAGACCTCCCACCAGGCACCCCAGGCCATCTACGAGGACCGCCGACGCCAGAACCGCCTGACGAACGCCGGCTGGACCGTCCTCCGCTTCACCTGGCCCGACACCCTCCGCCCCGACTACATCGCCCACACGGTCGCACGCGCCCTCGGACGGCCTCGTTGATCAAGAGGTTTGCGTCATTGAGGACCGGAATTGAGACGCAAACTTCTTGATCAACAAGGGTGGGTGGGGTGGTCAGTAGGATGCCGGTCGTGCGGGTTCTTCTTGTGGGTGGTGGAGGGCGGGAGCATGCGCTCGCGCTCGGGCTGGTCGGCGATCCTTCCGTCGAGGCGCTGGTGGCGGCTCCGGGGAATCCGGGGATCGCTGCGGTGGCCGAGGTGCGGGACGTCAACGCCACCGATCCGGCGGCGGTGGCGGCGCTCGCCGTCGAGGTGGCCGCGGATCTCGTGGTGATCGGTCCGGAGGCGCCGCTGGTGGTCGGGGTCGCCGACGCGGTCCGCGCCAAGGGCATCGCGGCGTTCGGGCCGTCGGCCGAGGCGGCCCGGCTGGAGGGCTCGAAGACGTTCGCCAAGGACGTGATGACCGCGGCCGGCGTGCCGACCGCCCGGGCGTACACCTGCACGGACGCGGCGAGCGTCGGGAAGGCGCTGGACGAGTTCGGTGCGCCGTACGTCGTGAAGAACGACGGGCTCGCCGCTGGCAAGGGCGTCGTGGTGACCGATGACCGGGCCGCCGCCGTACGGCACGCCGAGGAGTGCGGCCGGGTGGTGATCGAGGAGTACCTGGCCGGTCCCGAGGTCTCGCTCTTCGTGGTCACCGACGGCGAGGCGGCCGTGCCGCTGCTGCCCGCCCAGGACTTCAAGCGGGTCGGCGACGGCGACACCGGGCCGAACACCGGCGGCATGGGCGCGTACGCGCCGCTGCCCTGGGCCCCGCCGGGCCTGGTCGACGAGGTGATGCGCGACGTGGTGCACCCGACGCTTGCCGAGTTGCGCCGCCGGGGCACCCCGTTCGCCGGCCTGCTCTACGTGGGCCTGGCGATCACGGCCGCCGGCCCGCGCGTGATCGAGTTCAACGCCCGCTTCGGTGACCCGGAGACCCAGGTGGTGCTCGCCCTGCTGGAGACGCCGCTGGGCGGGCTGCTGCACGCCGCCGCCACCGGCACGCTGGCCGCGCATCCGCCGCTGCGCTGGCGCGACGGCGCGGCGGTCACCGTCGTGGTGGCGGCCGAGGGCTACCCGGCGGCGCCGCGTACCGGTGACGTGATCACCGGCGCGGACCGCGCCGGGGTCATCCACGCCGGCACCCGCCGGGACGCCGACGGCGCCCTGCGGTCCGCCGGGGGCCGGGTCCTCTGCGGCACGGCCACCGGCCCCGACCTGGCCGCCGCGCGGGACGCCGCCTACGCGGTGGTACGTGGCATCGGGCTGGCCGGCTCGCACCACCGCTCGGACATCGCCGCCGCCGCCGTGGACGGCCAGATCGGTCTTCCGGCCTGACCGGGCCCGACGGCCTCGTCGCCGTCCGGAACCATGGCGGCGACGAGGCGACCACCTGCCGGCCGCGTGGAGGGTTACCGCGACGGCTGCCGTTCGCGGAAGACCACCGGCCGGTCCGGGCGGGGAGGCGCCGGCGCCGGCGCCGGGCGATCGGCTACCTCGGCGGCGGGCCCGTCGTCAGCGGTTGGTCGGGCCGGGTGGGGCCTCCGGCTGATCCGCCGTCCTGAGGCCGGTTTCGTCAGGCGGCACCGTGCCGCCGCGTGGGCCTCCGACGATCCGGTCGAGCACGTTGGCGGTGGCCCGCTCGATCCGCTCGTCGCGGTGCCCGCGCCGGTTGAGCGCCATCGTCCAGCCGAGCGTGCCGGTGGCGAAGACCACCGCGCCACCGGGCCGTTCGTACACGTGGGTGCTCTGCATCCGCCGCCCGCCCTGCTGTGCGGGGTAGAGCGACCCGCTGAGCAGGGTTTCGCGGAGTCCGAGGGGCCGTGCGGCGCCGGCCTGGACGCCGTCCGCCTCGCCCTGGACGACCCCGGGAATGCGGTCGCCGTCGGCCACCCCGGTGCCGGCCCACACCCAGTGGTCGGCCGAGCGGACCACCAGCGGCTGCGGGGTGACGACGATGCCGTTGTACTGGACGCCGAGCAGCGCCTGCTCGGGATTGTCGAGGCCGCGCCAGGTCACCGTCGGGCCGGCGGCGTCCTCGTCCGGGTCGGGGGTGGTCTTGGCGCAGGCGACGATCCGCTCCGGGTGGCCGCCGGCGGAGGGTCGCACCCGGATGTGCCAGTAGACGCTGTTGGCGCCGAGGAAGGCGAGGCTGGTGCCGTCGGCCAGTCCGGCCTCGGCGGCCCGGCGCATCTCCGCCGACCAGTACTCGTCGTGCCCGCAGAACACCAGCCCCCGGTGGCGGGCCGGGTCGAGTCGCCCGGAGTGCAGGTCGAAGCTGGTGGCGTAGCTGATGTCGTAGCGGTTGCGTTCGAGCCACTGGACGGCGTCGTGGTCCCGGCTGAACTGGGCGGGCTGGCCCGCCTCGGCGTACGGGCGGTCGAAGGAGACCTCGCGTGCCCGCAGTGCCGGGTCCCGCCGCCCGCTGGCCGCGTAGCCGTTGTAGAGGCTCTTGCCGGCCCGCCCGTCCCGCGGCCACTGGTTGTACGCCTGCCAGGTGGTCACCGGCAGCACCACGCAGACCGCGGCGGCCCGCCGGTCGTCCCGCACCACGAAGGGCGTGCACGCGCGCCAGCCGTCGGCGGAGGTGAAGACCGCCTGGTAGAGGCCGGAGGTCCAGTCCTCGGGGATGCGGAGGGTCCAGGACACCGGCCACCGGCAGGCGATGGCGCCGGTCACCGGGTCCGCGGGCGGCACCGGCTGTGGGGTGCCGTCCAGGTCCGGGCTGGTCAGCATGGTCCGGGCGCCGGCGCCGCCGTACCAGCCGAGCCGGTGCACGGTGATCCGGAACCGGCCGGCGGGATCGACCGCGACGTGGAAGTCGACGGACTCGCCGGGGGCGAGGCTGGTCGTCGAGGCGTACCCCTGGATCTGCCGCCGCCGGTCGTCGGCGGCCCGGGCGCCGTCCGGCGGCCACCAGGGCTCTCCGGCCGCGGAGTTCTCCACCTCGACGGGCGGGGACGAGCCGCGGACCGGCGTGGCGGCGCGGCGTCGGCTGAGGACGGGCTCGGAGGCGCCGAGCGCCGTGGCCGAGACGCCACCGAGGAGGAGACCCAGGGCCCGACGCCGGCGGATTCGGACCATGCGAGCAGCTCCCGAGGGTGGAAGGCACCGCCGGAACAGCCGGCGCACGGAAGGTATCACCGGCGGAGGCCGCCCGTCCGTCCCCTGTGGCTCAGCCGTAGTAGCGGCGGAGCTCCCGGCTGAGCACCTTGCCGGTGGCGTTGCGCGGCAGGTACTTCACGAACACCACGTCCCGGGGTACGGAGAAGCGGGCCAGGTAGTGCCGGACGTACTCGCGGACCGCCTCCGGGTCGAGCGTCTCGCCGGGGTGCAGGGCGAGGAAGGCGGCCAGCCGCTGGCCGTACTCGGTGTCCGGCACGCCGATCACCGCGACCTCGCGGACCTGCGGCAGGCGGGCGATGAGGTCTTCCACCTCGGAGGGGAAGACGTTCTCGCCACCGGAGACGATCATGTCGTCGGCGCGCCCGTCGACGAAGAGCAGGCCCTCGGGGTTCATCCGGCCCAGGTCGCCGGTGTCCAGCAGGCCGTCGCGGCTCTCCCGGCCGGCACCCGAGGTGTAGCCCTCGAAGAGCATCTCGTTGCCCACGAAGATGCGGCCGACCCGGCCGTCCCGGACCGGTTCGCCGGCGTCGTCCACGATCTCCAGCCGGGTGCCGTGCGGCGGGCGGCCCGCCGTGGTGGGGGCCGTGCGCAGCTCGGCCGGGCCGGCGATGGAGGCCCAGGAGACCTCGGTCGAGCCGTAGAGGTTGTAGAGGACGTCGCCGTAGCGGTCCATGAAGGCGGTGGCCAGGCCGCCGGGGAGCGCCGAGCCGCTGACCGCGACCACCTTGAGCGGCGGCCGGGCAGCGGGCGGTGGCACCTCCATGAGCCGTTGCAGCATCACGGGTACGGCGAAGAGCGCGTCGCAGGGATGCGCGGCCAGGGCGGCCAGCGTGGCGGTCGGGTCGAACCGGCGGTGCAGCACGATCGTGGCGCGTAGCGCGAACGACACCTGGAGGGCGGCGTACCCCCAGGTGTGGAAGATGGGCGCGGCGATCAGCACGGTGTCGTGGACGTGCAGCGGGATGCGGTCGATGATGGACACCAGCGGGCCGAAGCCGTGCGGCGTGGGCCGGCGGGCGCCCTTGGGCGCGCCGGTGGTGCCGGAGGTGAGCACGATGGTCCGGCCGTCCCGCTCGGGTGGCTGGAGCTGGTCACCGGGCAGCGCGCCGGCGATCAGCTCCTCCTGGCGGCGCTCGTCGACGCGGTGCAGTTCGGCGGGGAGGCCGAGGACCCGCTCGGCGAACTCGGCGTCGTGCACGAGCACGCGCAGGCCCTGCTCCTCGGCCACGGTGGCCAGCTGGGCCGCGGAGAGGCCGGTGTTGACGAGGACGGCGTCCGCGCCGAGCAGCATGGCGGCGACGATGGCCTCGATGAGGCCGTGGTGGTTGCGGCAGAGCACGCCCACCCGGTCGCCGGCCTGTACGCCGAGCCCGGCCCGCAGGGACCGGGCCAGCCGTTCCGACCGGTCCAGCAGTTCCTGGTACGTCAGCGCGGCGCCGTGCTCGTCGACGACGGCGGTCCGCCCCGGGTCGCGGGCGGCGGCCTGGCGCAGCTCGCCGGCGAGGCTCCAGCCCCACCGGCGCAGCGCGTTGAGTTGGGAGGCCACCCGGATGGGGCGGCCCGGGTTGAGCAGTCCGCGTCGGGTCAGCGTGGCGACGATGAACGGCAGGTCCAAGTCGCGACCCTCCTTCGCGTTCGTGTTCTCCCGATCATGCACCGGGGTCGGCGCGCCGCCCAGCCCACGTGATCAGGTGCCCAACCTGCGGACACCCTGAACGTGGCGGGTGGACCGGCGGCCCGACCCGCGGCACGTGGTGCCACCGCGGGTCGGGTCGGGGTCCGCCGGCGATCAGCGGATCTGCATACCGGAGATGGCCCGGGAGATGACCAGCCGCTGGATCTCGGAAGTGCCCTCGAAGATGGTGTAGATCTTGGCGTCCCGGTACCACCGCTCGACCGGGTGGTCGCGCAGGAAGCCCGCGCCGCCGAGGAGCTGGACGGCCCGGTCGGTGACCGAGACGGCCACCTCGCCGGCCTTGAGCTTGGACATCGAGCCCTCGCCCGCGCTGAACGGCCGGTTGTTGCGACCCATCCAGGAGGCCCGCCACACCAGCAGCCGGGCCGCGTCGATCTCCATCTTCATGTCGGCGAGCGCGAACGCGACCGCCTGGTTCTCGATGATGGGCCGGCCGAACTGGACCCGTTCCTTGGCGTAGTCGAGGGCGTACTCGTACGCGGCGCGGGCCACGCCGAGCGCCTGCGCGCCGACGGTCGGCCGGGACAGTTCGAACGTGCGCATCGCGGCCTGGCCGGAGGCGCGTTGGCCGGTGCGGGCGCGGGCCAGCCGCTCGTCGAGCGCCTCCCTGCCGCCGAGCAGGCAGCGCCCGGGCACCCGTACGTCGTCGAGGAAGACGTCGGCGGTGTGAGAGGCGCGCAGTCCGAGCTTGCGCAGCTTGCGGGTGGCGGTGAGCCCCGGCGTACCCGGCGGCACGACGAACGCGGCCTGTCCCCGCGAGCCCAGTTCGGGTTCGATCGAGGCGGTGACCACGTGCACGCCGGCGATGCCGCCGTTGGTGGCGTACGCCTTCTGCCCGTTGAGCACCCACTCGTCGGTGGCCTCGTCGTAGACCGCCCGGGTCCGCATCGACCCGACGTCGGAGCCGGCCTCCGGCTCGGTGGTGCAGAACGCCGCGACGGCGGGCTGGTCGACGTCGCCGAAGCACTGGGGCACCCACTCGACCATCTGGTCGGGGGTGCCGGCGCCGTAGATGGCGGCGACGGCCAGCGAGGTGCCAAAGATGCTCAGGCCGATGCCGGCGTCACCCCAGAACAGCTCCTCGCTGGCGATCGGCAGGGAGAGTCCGGTGGGGTCGGCCCAGCAGGTGGCGAGGAACTCGAAGCCGTACAGGCCGACCTTCGCCGCCTCCTGGATGATCGGCCAGGGCGTCTCCTCGCGGGCGTCCCACTCGGCCGCGGCCGGGCGCACGACCTCGGCGGCGAAGCCGTGCACCCAGTCGCGAAGGTCCCGCTGTTCCTCGTTCAGGTCGAGCGAGAACTCGGCCATCTCAGGCCTTGGGGATGTCGAACAGGTTGGCGATGTTGGCGGCGAGGCCCAGGTCGCCCTTGGCCTTCAGCTTGCCGGTCATGAACATCATGACGGGGTTGCCACCACCGGAGACGATCTTCAGGAACTCGACCGGGCCCATGGTGAGGCTGAGCTTCGGGTCCCGGGTGGGGGTCTCCGAGACGGTGCAGGTGCCGTTCTCGATGACGATCTCGTAGGTGTCGGTGCCACCGTCGGGACGGCCGGTGATGTTCCAGTGGATGACCGCGTTGGTGGAACCCGCCCGGTCGGCCCGGAACAGGCTCGGCATCCGGTTGAAGACCTCGCTCAGGATCTTGCCGCGCAGGTCGCCGGACATGACCTCGGCGAGCTTGTCGTCGGGGGTGGACTTGACCAGCTGCGCGAACTCCTTCGGGCCGACGTTCGCGAAGTTGGCCGGGTCGAAGTCACTCATGGGGGATGCACCTCTCGGGCGAGCCGACTTTGGTTACTCTGGCGTAACCTTACGCACGAGTAGGTATGCTCGCAAGGGTGTCCAGCACACCGACCTTCAAGCGCCTCCCCCGCGCCGTGCGCGAGCAGCAGATGCTCGACGCGGCGGTAAAGGTCTTCTCCCGCCGGGGCTTCCACGCGGCCAGCATGGACGAGATCGCCGACGACGCCGGCATCTCCAAGCCGATGGTCTACGCGTACCTCGGCACCAAGGAGGAGCTCTTCGTCGCCTGCCTGCACCGCGAGGGCACCCGGATGATGGAGGCCATCGCCGGGGCGGCCGCCTCCGACCTGCCCGCCGACGAGCGGCTCTGGCGCGGGCTGCGCGCCTTCTTCGGCTTCGTGGGCGCGCACCGGGACGGCTGGGCCGTGCTCTACCGGCAGGCCCGCGGCGAGCAGCCGTTCGCCGCCGAACTGGCCACCATGCGCGGGCGGCTGGTCGAGGTGGTCGCCGGGATGCTCGACCACGCGCTGCGCGCCAAGGGGCGCGAGGTCCGCGCCACCGATCTGGAGGTCGTCGCGTACGCCCTGGTCGGCGCCACTGAGTCGCTGGCCGACTGGCTTGCCGACCACCCGGAGGCGGACCCGGAGAAGACCGCCACCCGGATGATGAACGTGGCCTGGCTCGGCGCCGACCAGCTGCTGCGCGGGATCACCTGGCATCCGCCGGCCGGCTGACCCGGGCACACGCCACCCGGCGGCGCCGGCCCCGGGCCCAGCGCACCGCCTCCACGATCACCGTGAGGGTCAGCGCCAGCCCCAGCCCGAGCAGCAGCCCGCGGACCGGGTCCCGCTCGAACGCGAGCCCGCCCAGGTAGCCGACGAGCGCCGAGTAGCCGCCCCAGGAGGCGGCGGCCAGCGCGTCGAAGGCGAGGAACCGCCGCCGGGGAAACCGGGTCGCCCCCATGGTCAGGGTGACCGCCGTGCGTCCACCCGGGACGTAGCGGGCCACCGTGAGGATCAGCCCGCCGCGTGCCGCGATGCCGCGCCGGGCCCACTCCACGGCGGCCCGCCGCCGCCTGCCCCGACCCGCCGCCGCGTTGCCATCGACCGCCGGGAGCCGGGCCAGCAGCCGGCCGCCGCCGTGCCGGCCGATCGCGTACGAGACGTGGTCGCCGACGAGCGCGCCGAGCGCCGCCACGCCGACCACCAGCGGCAGGTCCGGCTGGCCGGTGGCGGCGAACACTCCGGCCGTGATCACGGCGGTCTCGCTCGGCACCACCGGGAAGAAGCCGTCGACCACCGCGATGGCGAACAGAGCCAGGTAGACCCAGGGCGAGGACATGGTCTGGTGGAGCAGGTCGAGCACGGAATCCATGGCCCCGATGCTTGTCGCGCCGCCGGTCCCCGCCATCTGCCGTCGGTCGGCCGGCGGCGGTCACTTTCGTCGTGTCGTACCCCGACGGGCCCTCGGGGTCGGCCCCCAACCCACCCCGAGGTACGCCCCGTCGCGCGCCCGCCCGGCCTAGGCTCGCCGGGTGACCACCCGCGCCACCCTGCTGCGGCGGGCCGAGCGGCACACGCCGCTCCTGCTCGCCGGGCTCGTGGCGGCCGGCACCTGGGCGTCGGCGACCGGCGCGCTGGGCGTCCGCTCGCCGCTGCCCCGGCTGCTGGTGCTGGTCGTGGCGCTGGCCTCGGGCGCCGCCGCCGTCACGGCCCGCCGCTGGCCGCTGGTCGGCGCGGCGGTGGTCGGCTGGGTCGTCCTGGCCGCCTGGCCGGCCGCCCTCCTGGCCTCCTGGCGCGCCGGCGTGGGGCTGCGCGGTCGCCGGCTCGCCGCTCACCTGCTCGGGGCGGGACTTGTCGCCGTGCTCGGGGTGGTGGTCGGCGTCGCGGTCGGCGGGGAGCGCCGGCTGACCACCGCGACCGGCGCCAACGCCACGGCGCTCTTCGCCTGGCTGGTGGTGTTCCCGCTGCTCGCCGGCCTGTGGATCCAGGCGCGACGGGACACCCTGGCCGCCCTCCGGGACCGCGCCGAGCGGCTGGAACGCGAGCAGGAGACGCGGGCCGACCGGGTACGCGCCGAGGAGCGGGCCCGGATCGCCCGGGAGATGCACGACGTGGTGGCGCACCGCGTCTCGCTCATGGTGGTGCACGCCGGGGCGCTGGAGGTGACCGCCGCCGACGCGGCCACCGTCGAGGCGGCCGCCCTGATCCGCTCCACCGGGCGGGCGGCCCTCACCGACCTGCGTGAGGTGCTCGGCGTGCTGCGCCAGCCGGCCGCCGGCGGCACCCCGCTGCCCGTCGCTGGGTTGGACGCGGTCGACGACCTCGTGGCGGACTCCCGGGCGGCCGGCCTCCGGGTGGACCGGCGGGACGAGGGGACGGCCGGGCCGGTGCCGGGCGCGGTGGCCCGGACCGTGCACCGGGTGGTCCAGGAGGGGTTGACGAACGTGCGCAAGCACGCCCCGGACGCGGCGGTCACCGTGCGCCTGCGGCACCTGCCCGACGGGATCGAGGTCGCCGTCCTCAACGGCCCGGCCACTCGGCCCGGCCCCGCCCTGCCCGGCGCGGGGCTCGGCGTCGTGGGGCTGCGCGAGCGGGTCGAACTGGCCGGCGGCCGGTTGTCGGCCGGTCCGACCGCCGACGGGGGATTCCTGCTGCGGGCGCTGGTGCCGGTCGAGGAGCTGCCGTGATCCGTACCCTGATCGCCGACGACGAGCAACTGGTCCGCGCCGGCCTGCGGCTGATCCTGGAGGCCGCGCCGGACATCGCGGTGGTCGGTGAGGCGGCCGACGGCGACGAGGCGCTGGCCGCCGCCGTCCGGCTGCGGCCCGACGTGGTGCTGCTGGACGTCCGCATGCCCGGCACCGACGGGCTGGCCGCCGCGCCGAGGGTCGTCGCCGCGGGTCCCAGGGTCGTCATGCTGACCACCTTCGACCGGGACGAGTACGTGCACGCCGCACTGCGTGCCGGCGCCGTCGGCTTCCTGCTCAAGGACACCCCGCCCCGGGAGCTCGCGGCCGCCGTGCGGACCGTCGCGGCCGGCAACGCCATGCTCGCCCCGACGGTGACCCGGCGGTTGATCAGCTCGTTCGCCGAACGCGGTCCGGCCCGACGGGAGGCCGCACGGCAGCGGCTGGCCCGGCTCACCGACCGGGAGGCGGCGATCGTCCGGGAGGTGGCCCGGGGTGACGCGAACGCCGACGTGGCCCGCCGGGTCGGCGCGAGCGAGGCGACCGTGAAGACGCACGTCAGCCGCGCGCTGGCCAAGCTCGGCGTGGCCAACCGGGTCCAGCTCGCCATCCTGGTCCACGACGCCGACCTGCTGGAGGACTGAGATCCCGGGTCAGCGGCGCGCGGTGGCGCGGGCGCGGGCGCGGCGGCGGGCCCAGCGGGCGGCCTCGAACAGGCCCGTGACCGCCACCGAGATGCCGACGCCGGCGAGCAGGCCCTGGATCGGGTTGTGCTCGAAGGCCAGCCCGCCGAAGTAGCCGAGCAGGCCGCAGTAGATCCCCCAGGTGGCGCAGGCCAGCGCGTCGTACATGAGGAAGGAGCGGACCGGGTAGCGGACCGCGCCCATGGTCAGGGTGACGGCGGTCCGCCCGCCGGGCACGTACCGGGCGGTGGTCAGGATGATGCCGCCGCGCCGGTCGACCGCCCGGCGGGCCCACTCGGAACCCGTCCGGCGCCGGCTGTCGGCGGGCAGCCGTGCCAGCCGGTGCGCGCCGCCGCCGCGCCCGATGGCGTACGAGACGTGGTCGCCGACGAGCGCGCCGAACGCGGCGGCCACGATCACCCCGACCACGTTCGGCTCCCCGCCGGCCGCGAAGACCCCGGCGGTGATCGCCACGGTCTCGCCCGGCACCGCGGGGAAGAACGCGTCGACCGCGGTGACCACGATGATCACCAGGTACACCCACGGCGAGGTCACCGTCTGGTGCAGCAGGTCGACGATGTCCCCCATGCCCCCATGCTCGGTGGTGGGATGTCAGCGGGGAGTGGAAACGGCTCCAGCGAGGGCCGGGACCTTGTCCTCGGCGGTCGGGCCGTGCGAGGTGAGCAGCACGGGCGCGCCCAGCTCGGCCGCCACCGCCGCCGGCCAGTCGGTGGGCGCCTCGTCGAGGACCGGGCGGGCCCGGAGCAGCCGGGCGGTGAGCGCGGCCTGACGGTCCAGGTCGCCGGCCGGGCCGGGGTTGAGCCCGTCCACCGTGTCGTAGCGGCGGCAGAGGCGCAGGGCCGGGCCGGCCAGGTCGAGGTGGGTCAGGGCCAGACCGTCCACCCCGCCCGCGGCGGCCAGGGCGTAGCGGTGGGCGACCGCGTCGAAGTGACCGAACCGGAACCGGCCCTGCCAGGGGTTGGTCGGGTTGCGCGGGTCGGCGAAGGGCAGCGCCGGGTCCTCGGTGACCAGCGGCCCGGGACCGTGCCGGGTGGTGGTCACCCGCAGCACGCCGAGCCGCTGCGCGGTGCCGGCCAGCCCGGCCTCGGCCAGCAGCGCCTCGGCGTTGGCGAAGGTGGTGGTGCTCCACGTGGTGTACGGGTGGAAGCCGTGCCACTCGTCCAGCAGCACCCCCTGCGCCCCCTCGAACACGCAGGTCCCCGCCCGCAGCACACCCGCCAGGTGCGCCCGGCCGACGATCGCCACCCGGTCGGCGAAGGCCGCGTACGCGGGCAGGCAGTCCTCGACCGGCGGGGCGTCCAGCGGGCCGAGTTCGGCGGTGAGCCGGTCCCGCAGCGCGGTGAGCCGGCGGCGCAGCACCGCCGGGTGGGCGCAGTCCGCCACCCGGGGCGCCTCGTCGGGGTGGGCGAGGCCGTACGCGACCGCCTCGCCCACCCCCAGCCCGCAGGAGCCGTGCCGGTCGGCTCCCCGGGCGATCTCCCGCGCCCGGTTGGCTGCCCGGTGGTACGGGGTGGCCAGCAGCGCCTCCCCGTCCACGGTCAGCCGGTCGAGCGCGTCGGGCACCCCGACCGCCGTGAGGTGGTCGGCCTCGGCGGCCAGCGCCAGCGGGTCCACCACCACGTGCCGCGACAGGTGCGTGCGGACCCCGGGACGGAACGTCCCGGCCCCGAACTGCGCGAACGTGTGGTGGCGCCCGGCGCGCAGCACGACGTTGTGCGCCGCCTGCGCGCCCCCGTTGAACCGGACGACCGTGTGCACCGGCCGGCTCGCGCAGAGCCAGTCGACGACGGTGCCCTTGCCGGCGTCGCCGTAGCCGAGGTCGACCACCATCACGTGGTTCACAGCCGGGTGACCCCGCTTCCGTCGGTCGGGGCGAACGGCAGCGTGGCCACCGCGCGCCGGCCGCCGCCGAGCCGGGCGAGCGCCCGGGAGACGGTCCGGCCGGCCGTCGACCCGGCCCGGTCCAGGTCGCGCAGCCCGGCGTCCAGGTCGATGGCCTGCTCGCCGAGGCCGACGGTGAGCGCGATGGTCTCGCAGACCGCGTCCAGGTCGTCCAGCTCGACGGCGTGCTGACCGAGCAGGTCGCGCCAGAAGTCGAGCACCTTGCGGCTGCCCGCGTACGCGCTGCCGGCCGGGAGCAGGTAGTAGGTGTCCCAGCGCCGGGTCACCTCGTCGACGATCTGCCGCAGCGGCACGTCCTCGCTCAGGTTGTCGCCGATGAGCCGGGCGACCTGCCGCCGGTCCACCCGGGGGTACGCCAGCTCGTCGCCGATGATGAACAGGTAGCCGCGCCGCCCCCGCTTCGCCCAGCTGTCGGTGACCGTGTGCCGGGCCATGAAGTAGAGCGCCAGCTCGTACGACTCGGTCATCTGGCCGCCACCGCCGCCCTCCAGCACGATCCGGCCGAGGTCGTCGTCCATCCGGTTGTCGGACTCGAACTGGCCGACCTGCAACGGCACCCGGTCACAGGTGGCGTCGCCGATCGCGCCGAACAGGATCTGCGGGTCGGGGGCGTACCCCTGGCGGAGCAGCAGGCCGAGCAGCTGCGGCAGCTTGCTCTGGAGCACCCGGGGCACGTGGCCCATCGAGCCGGTCACGTCGAAGAGCACCGCGATGGGCGTCGACCGCGGGTGCTCGGCCGAGTCGCGGCTCTCCCGGACGGCGCCACGAGGGTCGAGCGCGGGGTGCACGGTCCGCGCCCCGCTGTCGCTGTACGAGAACGCGCTCGCGCCGGTGGCCCGCCGGTAGCGGTCGGCGGCGTCGTACACGTCGGTGGACCAGATTCCGCTGCCCATGGCAGCCTCCCTAGGGATTGAGGGTGAAGGGGCGGAAGGTGCGGGGGCCGAAGAGGCGGTCCAGCACCTCGTCGAGTTCGCCGAGCAGCCGCCAGGCGTCGTCGGGGCGGGCGGCCAGCTTCGGGCGCGTGCAGCCGGCCGCGAAGGCGCGCAGCTCGCGCGGCGCCCGGCCGGCCATGAGCCAGGTCATGCAGCGCGCGGCCATGGCCAGATCGGTGCCCGGGCCGGCGGGCCGCCGCGCGGTCACCTCGGCCGGGTACCACTCCTCATGGCCGGGGACCAGCGCCGGGACGGCGCCCTCGCCCACCACCGCGAAGCACCAGTCGACCAGGACCACGCCGTGCGCGTCCGGCTCGATGAGCACGTGCCGGGGGAGCACCGCGCCGTGCACCACCCCGGCCCGGTGGGCCAGGCCGAGGGCGACCAGCAGCCGCCGCCACATCCAGGCCGCGTCGCGCGGGTCCAGCCCGTCCGGGTACGCCCGGCGCACCTCGTCGAGGCTGTGCAGCCCGGGTGCCGCGGCCACCACGTTGACCAGCCGTTCCGCGCCGGTCGCCGGGTCGCGGGCGGGCAGGTGGTCGACGAGCCGGGGTACGTAGGGCAGGTGGCGCGGGTCGCCCCGCTCGGCGATCCGCCGCAGGGCGCGCGCCTCGCGGGCCATCAGGTCGTTGTCGGCCGGATTCCGGGGCAGCTTGAGCAGCCGGTCCCGCCCGACGTCGTAGAGGTCGGCCAGGTCCCCGGCGTACGCGATCCGGCGTAACGCGTAGTCGCCGAGTTCGGCACCGCGGCCGCCCCGCCAGCGGGCGGTCACCGCCATGAGCGCGTCGGTGGCGGCGGCGCGTACCCCCGGGTCGACCGCGCCGAGCCGGTCGGGGTGCAGTGCCGTGACCAGCTCGCGGTAGCGGCGGGCCGGCGCCTCGGTGCCGAACAGGTCGGCGTCGCCGTGCGCCGTGGCGACCAGCCGGATGGCGTCCTCGGTCCTCACCGCACGGTCTCCTCCCGGGCGGGGCGCAGCAGCGCCGGGTGGAGCAGCCGGGCGTCGCCGGCCCGGTAGAGCTTGGCCCGGGGGCCACCGCGCGCGCCGCCCCGCTCGGTGCTGGCGCCGGTGCTCTCCACGAAGCCGGGCACCGAGAGCACCTTGCGGTGGAAGTTGCCGGCGTGCAGCGGGTGGCCCCACACCGTCTCGTAGACGGCCCGCAGCTCGGTGATGGTGAACTCGGGTTCCAGGAAGCGGGTGGCCAGCGGGGTGTACTCCAGCTTGGACCGGGCCCGCTCCAGCCCGTCGTCGATGATCCGGCCGTGGTCGAAGGCGAGCTGCCGGCTGGTCAGGGCGGTGACCGGCAGCCAGATCGCGTCGTCGGCGTCGGTGTCGGCCACCGGGTCGGGAAGGTCGGGGGCGAAGGCCAGGTGGGCGACCGAGACGACGCGCATCCGGGGATCGCGGTCGGGCCCGCCGTAGGTGGCGAGCTGCTCCAGGTGGACCCGGCGCAGCCGCTCGCCGCCGAGGCCGGTCTCCTCGGCCAGCTCCCGCCGGGCGCCGGCGGCCAGGTCCTCGTTCGGGCGGACGAACCCGCCGGGCAGCGCCCAGTGCCCCGCGTAGGGCGGGGCCGCCCGGCGGATCAGCAGGAGGTGCAGCGCGCCGTCGCGGATGGTCAGCGCGACCACGTCGACGGTGACCGCGACCGCCGGGTAGTCCCGGGGGTCGTACGCGGCGAGGAAGTCCTGCTCGTTCACGTCGTCTCGTCTCTCTCATCTTGAGAACAACTCAACCTGAGAACAACTTAGCGCACGAAAAAGGGAACGCCAAGCCCCCTCTTTCCTCAGCGGACGGTGCCCACCAGGTGCGGCCGCCCCTGCCGCGCGTCGTGCAGCGCGAAGTCCCAGCTCCCGCCGGTGCCGGAGGCGCTGAAGGCCACCGTGGACGGCAGCGGCACGGGCAGCTTGAACGCCACCTCCACCGTGTAGGCCTCCGGCAGCCGGCTCTCCAGCGCCGCCACACAGCGCGCCTTGCTCCACATGCCGTGGGCGATCGGGCGCGGGAAGCCGAACAGTCGCGCGCCCAGCCTGGAGGTGTGGATCGGGTTGTGGTCGCCGGAGACCCGGGCGTAGTCGGTCCCCACCCGCGGGGTCACCCGCCAGTGCGCCGAGGCCGCCGGCGGGGTCGGGCGGTCACCCCGGTCGGGCCGCGGGCCGCCGCCCGCCGTGCGCTCCTTCCCGAGGTACGTCGAGACGCCCCGCCAGACCTCCTCGCCGCCGACCGAGCCGACAAGAACCACGTCGAGCTGCCGGCCCCGCTCGTGCGGGCGCAGGTTCTCCGCGTACGTGCGGAAGTCCACCGTCTCGCCCACCTCGACCGGCCGGTGCACGGTGATCCGGTTCGCCACGTGCACCACGCCGGTCAGCGGGATGGGGAAATCCGGTGCGGTCATCAGCCGCAGCGACAGCGGAAAGCCCAGCACGTGCAGGTACGTCGCCGGCAGCCGGTCGGCCAGCCGGAACCCGCACACCCGGTCGTAGTCGGCCAGGTGTGCCGGGTCGACAGGCACCCCGGTGACGCCCAGCTCCACGGCCGGCACGTCCGGCCGCCGCCGGCCGCCCGTGCCGGGCAGTGCGCCCAGCAGGGCCCGCCGGTAGAGCGCACCCGGCGCGGGCAGCCGGGGCAGGTCGATGCGCAGGCGCCCCTCCGGCCCGGTGCGGTCCGGCGCGGTCAGCGTGGCCGCCCCGCCCGCCGTGACCGCCGCGGCGGCGCCGGACAGGTCCCGGGTGCGGTCGTCGGCCGGCGCGGACAGGTCCCGCGTGCGGTCGTCGGCCAGCGCGGACAGGTCCTGGGTCGCCTCGACGGGCGGCTCCGGGACGCCGCGCGCCGCGAGCGCCGCCCGGGCCGAGGTGAGGTCCTGGGTCGGGCCCTCGATCAGCTCGTGCACCGACAGCTCCTCGGCCGGCTCCTCCGGCCGCTGCTTCCGCCGCGCCATCACGCCCCCAGCAGGCTCTGGCCGCAGACGCGGACCACGTTGCCGCTGACCGCGCCGCTCGCCGGCCACGACAGCCAGCCGATCGTCTCGGCCACGTCCACCGGCAGGCCGCCCTGAGCCATGCTGTTCATCCGCCGGCCCGCCTCGCGGATCATCAGCGGGATCCGGGCGGTCAGCCGGGTCTCGATGAAACCGGGCGCGACCGCGTTGAGGCTGATGCCCCGCTCGCGCAGCACCGGGGAGAGGGAGTCGACCAGGCCGATCACACCGGCCTTGCTCGTCGCGTAGTTGGTCTGGCCCCGGTTGCCGGCGATGCCCGCGATCGAGGAGACCGAGACGATCCGGCCACCGGCCGGGATCAGGTCACGCTCCAGCAGTACGTCGTTGATCCGCTCCTGGCTGGAGAGGTTCACGTCGATCACCGAGTCCCAGCGGTCGGCGTCCATCCGGCCCAGCGTCTTGTCCCGGGTGATGCCGGCGTTGTGCACCACCACGTCGACCCGGCCGTGCCGGCTCGCCAGGTGCTCGGCCAGCCGGGTCGGGGCGTCCGGCGCGGTCAGGTCGAGCTGCACCGCGCTGCCGCCGACCTCGTTGGCGACCGCGGCCAGCTCGTCGCCGGCGGCCGGGATGTCCAGCGCGACGACCGTGGCGCCGTCCCGGGCGAGCACCCGGGCCAGCGCCGCGCCGATGCCCCGGGCGGCCCCGGTGACCAGGACGACCTGACCGTCCAGCGGCCGGTCCCAGTCGGCCGGAGCGGCAGCGGTCCCCGCGCCGACCCGGATCACCTGGCCCGAGACGTACGCGGACCGGCCGCTGAGCAGGAAGCGCAGGGTGGACTCCAGGCTGACCGGGGTGCCGGCGTCGCCGTCCTTCGTGACGTACACGAGCTGGGCGGTCACGCCCCGACCGAACTCCTTGCCGATGCTGCGGGTCAGCCCCTCCAGCGCCCGCTGGGCGGTCGCCTCCCGGGGCGAGCCGCATTCGGCCGGCGGGGTGCCCAGCACGATCACCCGGCCGCTGGGCAGCAGCGCCCGGGCCTGCGGGTGGAAGAAGTCGTAGAGCTGGCGCAGCCCGGTGGAGTCGGTGATGCCGCTGGCGTCGTACACCAGAGCCGCGACGCGGGCGGTGGCGTCGGTGGCGGCGGCCGGGTCGACCAGCTCGACCCCGGCGGCGGTCAGCACCTTGCCCACCGGCTCGGCGAGCCGGCCGCCGGTCGACGATCCGAGCAGGACCGGCCCGGGAACCAGCGGGTCGCCCGGCGTGTGCCGGCGCAGGCGAGGCGGGTCGGGCAGCCCGAGGCGCTTGACCAGCGCGCGGCCGGCCCCCGATTGGACGAAGCTCGCGTACCTGTCGGTCATAGGCGTAGCCTACTGGCGAGTAGGGTTCGGGCAACAGCTTCGAGGAGGCCGATCGTGCAGAGTGTCCGGCGGGTCGCGGTGATCGGCGGCAACCGCATCCCCTTCGCCCGGTCCAACTCGCGCTACGCGCACGCGTCCAACGCGGACATGCTCGGCGCGGCGCTGGACGGGCTCGTCGCCCGGTTCGGGCTGGCCGGGCAGCGGGTCGGCGAGGTGGTGGCCGGCGCCGTGCTGAAGCACTCCCGGGACTTCAACCTCACCCGCGAGGTGGTGCTCGGCTCCCGCCTCGACCCGCACACCCCGGCCTACGACATCCAGCAGGCCTGCGGCACCGGGCTGGAGGCCGCCATCCTGGTCGCCAACAAGATCGCGCTCGGGCAGATCGAGGTCGGCATCGCCGGCGGCGTGGACACCACCTCCGACGCGCCCCTCGCGGTCAACGAGGACCTGCGCCGCACCCTGATCCAGCTCAACTCCGCCCGGACCCTCGGCGAGCGGCTGAAGATCGCCGCGAAGCTCCGCCCGCTCCAGCCGTTCAAGCCGGAGATCCCGCGCAACGCCGAACCGCGGACCGGGCTGTCGATGGGCGACCACGCCGCGAAGACCGCGCTGCTCTGGAACGTCGACCGGCAGGCCCAGGACGAGTTGGCGCTCCGCTCGCACCAGCGGCTCGCCGCCGCGTACGAGAAGGGGTTCTTCGACGACCTGATGACCCCCTACCTGGGGCTGACCCGCGACCAGAACCTCCGCCCGGACACCAGCCTGGAGAAGCTCGGCTCGCTCAAGCCGGTCTTCGGCGCCAAGGGGCCGGACGCCGAGCGGGCCACCATGACGGCCGGCAACTCCTCCCCGCTCACCGACGGCGCGTCGACCGTGCTGCTGGCGTCCGAGGAGTGGGCGCGCGAGCACCACCTGCCGGTGCTCGCCTGGTTCTCCTGGTCCGAGACCGCGGCGGTCGACTTCGTGCACGGCGACGAGGGGCTGCTCATGGCCCCCGCCTACGCGGTGCCCCGGATGCTGGCCCGGGCCGGGCTGACCCTCCAGGACTTCGACTACTACGAGATCCACGAGGCGTTCGCCTCGCAGGTGCTGGCCACCCTGGCCGCCTGGGAGTCGCCGGCGTTCTGCAAGGAGCGGCTCGGCCTGGACGCGCCGCTCGGGTCGATCGACCGGGACAAGTGCAACGTCAACGGCTCCTCGCTGGCCGCCGGGCACCCGTTCGCGGCCACCGGCGGCCGGATCGTGGCGACCCTCGCCAAGCTCCTCGACCAGAAGGGGAGCGGGCGTGGCCTGATCTCGATCTGTGCGGCCGGCGGGCAGGGCGTGACGGCGATCCTGGAGCGCTGACGCCGACGCCCGCCCGGGTCGATGGATCCGGGCGGGCGTCCTGCGTTCCGGTCAGCTGCCGAGGGTGAACTTCTCCCAGGGGCCGATGGCGGTGCGGTTGGCGATCAGGGGCTTGGCGCCGCCGCTATCTGCAGTGACGTAGCGGCTGTTGACCGCCGCCTTGAGGCTGACCGTGCCGTCGGTGTTTCGGACCAGGGTGAACTTCTCCCACGCGCCGGCGCTGAGCCGGTTGGCGATCAGCGGGTTGACGCCGCCGTTGTCCGCGCAGACGAAGCGGTTGTTCGCGTGGGCGAAGACGCCCAGTTGGCCGCTGCCGAGGTCTACCAGGTCGAACCGCTCCCACGGGCCGACGCTGGTCCGGTTGGCGATCAGCGGATTGGCGCCGGCGTTCTCCGCGGTGACGTACCTGCCGTTGGCGCCGGCCTTGAACGAGCGGTTCGCGTCGGCGACGTTCACCCGGTAGAACTTCTCCCTCGTGCCGACCGTGGTGGCGACCGCAGTCAGATCGGTGCTCGACGACACGCCCACGTAGCCGCCGCCGGTCCACCGGAGGCTGACTGTGCCATCCGGATTCTGGACCAGGGAGAACGTCTCGGTGGGGCCGACTGCCGCGTTGACCGGACGTACGGTGCCGTCGACGGACAGGTAGCGGTTGGTGGCTCGGGACAGCAGGGCGACCTGCCCGTTGCCGGCGTCGGCCAGGTCGAACTGGCCGCCGGCATCCAGCGCCGCCTGGTCGGCACGCACACTCCACCCGGCCACGGTCGACGACGCGTAGCGCAGGTTGGACAGGGAAAGCAAGCCGACCGTGCCGGTACGCGGCAGGAGGCTGACGGATCTGGTGACGGTGGCCGTGCGACCGTCGATGCCGGACACCCGGACCGACACGGTGTAGGTGCCGTTCCTCGCGTACGTGTGCGTGGCGATCGGCTTGTCCTGGGTGACCACGGTGCCGTCACCGAAGTCGATGACGTACTCGGTGATCGGGACGTATCCGGGGAGCGAGGCGGAGGCGTCGACCCGGACGGTGCGGGTGCCGAGATCCAGCCCCGCCTCCATCTGGGCGCTGGGGCTCCCGAGGCGCTCGGTCGGGCCGCGGTCGGCCCAGGGCATCGGCCCGCCGCCGGTGTTGGGCACCGACGGGTTGTCGGCACGGGTGTTGCCGTTGCGATCGGTCGCCGGGAATCCGGGTGCCGCAGAGTTTGCCGAGTCCTCCTTGTCGAAGGGGGACGGGGTGTCCAGATCGTGCGCGGCCTGCCCGGAGACGGCCCGGAACGCCTCCAGACCCATCCGGCTGCCATCCCAGGAGTACGCGGAACCGGACGGTGAGCCGAAGTGATAGGTGTTGTTGTAGTCGACCACCGTGTCGCCTCGGGCGGCGCCGTAGACACCGATCTCCGCGCCCGGCTCGGCAGAAGGGTCGCAGTAGGGCTGCCCGAAGAGGCCGTTCGAGGCCAGCACGTTGTTCTGGACCGAGACGCCGGTGGAGGCGCCGTCGATCCGGACACCGTCTCGGCAACTGCTCTGGATCCGATTGTTGGTGATCGCCGTCCGGGCTGCGCCGCGATTGTGGATGCCCGTGCCCGCTCCGCCGTTCAACTCGTTGTTCGCCACCACGGTGCCCACCGCGGCCGGGCCCAGCGCGATCTCCGCCCCCGTGAACCCGCCGATGGTGCTGTTCCGGACAGTGTTTCCCGGCCCGTCGATCCGGATGCCGACTCGGTCGAGGTTGTCGAACGTTGCTGAGCTTCCGACGATCGCGGAACGGACATCCACGCCGGTGGTCGCGGTGTCCAGACTCACCCCACTCATGGCGGCCACTCCGATGGCCTTGAACCCTGCGAGGGTCGACTGCGTCACCCCGGTGAGCCGGACGGCGGGCAATGTGGCGGCGTCCGCCATCGCGTAGCTGCCGCCTTCGATCGTGATCCTCGAAACGTTCTTCAGCTCGAGCGCGGGCGCGTCGACGGCCCGGCTCACCCAGAGGTCTTGCAGCAGGATGTCGTGCTGGTCGATGACGACGACACCGGCCGTCCCGCCGTTGAGAACGGCGCCGCCGCTGTTGCGGATCGTGATCGGCTGGTCTGAGCTGCCGGAACTGTCGACGGTGAGGCGTTCCGGATAGGTGCCCTTCCCGATGTCGACGGTCTGGCCGGCGGTGACCCGCGCGACGGCCGGGGTGATGGAGCAGTAGGGCTGGGCGAGGGTGCCAGGTCCGGTGTCGGAGCAGGCGGTCGACGTCTGGCGGACGTAGAGGACCGTCTCTTCGGCGGCCTGGGCCGGCGTGGCGAAGGACAGCAGGGATCCGCCGGTCAGCGCGAGTGCGGTGAGCCCGGCGAGGGAGGGATTGCGCATGTGCGTCCTCGGTCGAGGAGAGGAGGGACCCGGACCGGGCCCGGGTCGATCTTTACCCATCGGGAGGTGTTCCCGCTGCCCCGGTCGCGCATTTCGCGTGGAGGTGACGACGACGCCCGCCCGGTTGTCGCGGCCGGGCGGGCGTCGCTCGTCGTGCGCTCAGCCGCCTAGGGTGAACTTCTCCCAGGGGCCGATGGCGGTGCGGTTGGCGATCAGGGGCTTGGCGCCGCCGCTGTCCGCGGTGACGTAGCGGCTGTTGACCGCCGCCTTGAGGCTGACCGTGCCGTCGGTGTTGCGGACCAGGGTGAACTTCTCCCACGCGCCGGCGCTGGTGCGGTTGGCGATCAGCGGCTTGGCGCCGGCGCCGTCCGCGCAGACGATCAGCCGGTTGGCCCAGGCCAGGAGCGCCACCTTGCCGCCACCGAGGTCGAGCAGGTCGAACCGCTGCGCCGTGCCGGCGCTGGTGGCGCTCGCGATCAGCGGCTTGACACTGCCGCTGTCCGCGGTGACGAAGCGGCCGTTGGCGCCCGCCTTCAGGGTGCGTCCCGCGTTGGCCACGTCGACCCGGTAGAACTTCTGGTCGGTGCCGATGGTCGTGCCGTTGGCGATCAGCGGCGTGGTCGCGTTCGCGGTCGCGGTCACGAACCTGCCGCCGGCGACGGACTTGAGGCTGATCGTGCCGTCGGCGTTGCGGAGCAGGGTGAACCGCTCGGTGTCGCCGACCACCACGGTCTGGTAGGTCAGCGCCGCCACCCCGGCCGTGTCGGCGGTGACGTAGCGCCCGGCCGAACGCAGGAACAGGGCCACCTTGCCGTCGCCCGCGTCGACCAGGTCGAGCCGGGCGGTCGGACCGAGGTCGGACCGGTCCGCGCCGAGCGCCGGCCACGGCACGTTGGCCATCGGGGCGACGTACCGGAGGGCGGAGGTGGTGAGCAGGCCGACGGTGCCGGTGCGGGGCAGCACGCTCACCGCGTGGGTGGTGTCGTCCTTGCGGCCGTCCGTGCCGGTGGCCCGCACGGAGACGCTGTACGTGTTCCGGGTGGCGTACCGGTGGGTGGCGATCGGCGTGTCCTGGGTGACGATCGTGCCGTCGCCGAAGTCGAACCGGTAGGTGGCGATCGGCGCGACCCCCGGCACGGTGGCGGAGGCGTCCACGGTGACCGAGCCCGTGTCGAGGTCCGGCGTGAGGGCGAACCGGGTGTCCGGGCCGCGGACGGTCTCGACCGCCCCCCGGTCGGCGTAGGGCAGCGGCCCGGCGCCGGTGTTCGGCACCGCGGGGTCGTCAACTCGGGCGGTGCCGTTGCGGTCGGTCACCGGGAAGCCCGGAGCGGCCGAGTTGGCCGAGTCGTAGCCGCCCGTCGGGCCCGGGGTGTCGAGGTCGTGGGCAGCCTGGCCGGAGGCGGTGCGGAAGGCCGCCAGGCCCATCCGGGTGCCGTTCCAGGCGTAGATCGCCGAGGAGCCGGGCGTGTAAAGGTCGGCGAGGTTGTAGTCGACCACCGTGTCGGCGGTGGCGCTGCCCTCGACGGCGATCTGCACGCCCTGCCCGGGCGGTGACGGGCAGCTGTGGTCGCGGCTCTTGACGAGCCGGTTGTTCTGCACCGAGACGCCGGTGGACCCGGCGTCGACGCGGACGCCGCCTCGGCACCGGTCCTGGATCGTGTTGTTGGTGATCGCCGAGCCGGCGGCACCGGCGTTGTGGACGCCGTAGCCGACCCCTTCGCTGATCTCGTTGTTCGCCACGGTCGTTCCGCGCGCGCTCGCCGCGATGCTGATGGCGGCGCCGGTGAGGCGACTGAGGGAACCGCCGACGACCGTGTTGTCGGTGCCCTCGATCCGTACCCCGACGCTCTGCTCGATCGGGTCGACCGGGTTGCCGACGACGCCTACGGACGACAGGCGGACGCCGGACGTGGCGTCGTCCAGCGACACGCCGGTGGTCAGCGAGGTGCCGGAGACGAAGAAGTTGCTCAGGACCGAGTCGGTGACGCCGGAAAGGCGCACGGCCGTCCCGGTCACACCGCTCGTCAGGGAGTAGCCGCCGCCCTCGACCGTGACACGGGCGGCGTTGCGGATGTCGAGTGCGGGACCGTCGGCCGCGCCGGGGACCTGGATCCGTTCGATCCTGATGTCGTGCTGGCCGTCGATGGTGATTCCGCCCGCCGGGCCGACCAGTTGCGAGCTGGAGGGGCCGCCCCGGAAGACGATGGGCGCGTCCGGCGTGCCGGACCGGGTGACGGTGACGTGCTCCCGGTAGACGCCGCCGCTGATCTCGACGGTCTGCCCGGCCGAGACGACCGCCGCTGCGGCGCCGATCGAGCAGAACGGCTGGTCGTAGGTGCCGGGCCCGGTGTCGGCGCAGGTGGTGACCGCCGGTCGGACGTAGAGGGTCGTCCCGTCCGCGGCCTGTGCCGCGCCGGCGAAGGTCAGGAGTGAGCCACCGGTCAACGCGGCCGCGGTGAGCCCGGCGAAGAGAGGTTTGCGCATGCGGATCCTCGGTTCGAGGAGGAAGGAGGGCCCAGGGAGAGCCGAGGATGATCTTCGCCGGTCAGCCCGTGTCCCGCTGTCCCGGCCGGCATAACGGACGGCGGATTTCGAGGTCGACGAGATGACCCGATCGGGTGGCTGAACGGACAACCGTCTTGTTCAGGCCCGGAACCTCTCCATCATCGGCTCGAGCGGGACGGGAGGTGGGTGTGGATCGGCACCAGGTACGCGGGGCCCTGCTGGCGGCGGGACTGTCGCCGGACGCCTTCGAGCTGGAAGGCGTGCACGAGCACGTGCCGGTCCCGGCCGACTTCTGGTTCCTCCGCCACGCCCCGGGCGGTGGCTGGGAGATCGGCCTCTACGAGCGCGGCGTGCACGACGTCCGCCAGCGCTTCGACACCGAGGAGGACGCCTGCGCCGGGCTCTACCACGCCCTCACCGGCCGGCCCGCCCCGCGCTGATCCGGCTCGTGGGGCGGCCGGGGCGCTGGTCGGCGCGTACGAAAGAATGGGGCCGTGACGATCCCGAACGTGCTCGCCAACCGGTACGCCTCGCCCGAGCTGGTCGCCCTCTGGTCGCCGGAGGAGAAGGTACGGATGGAGCGGCGGCTCTGGCTCGCCGTGCTGAAGGCCCAGCGGGACCTCGGCGTGCCGGTGCCGGACGGGGTGGTCGAGGCGTACGAGCGGGTGGTCGACGACGTGGACCTGGCCTCGATCGCCGAGCGCGAGCGGGTGACCCGGCACGACGTGAAGGCCCGGATCGAGGAGTTCAGCGCGCTCGCCGGGCACGAGCACGTGCACAAGGGGATGACCTCCCGGGACCTCACCGAGAACGTCGAGCAGCTCCAGGTCCGGGCCTCGCTGGAGCTGATCCGGGACCGGGTGGTCGCCACCCTGGTCCGGCTGGCCTGGCACGCCCACGAATACTCAGGCCTCGTGATGACCGGCCGGTCGCACAACGTCGCCGCGCAGGCCACCACGCTGGGCAAGCGCTTCGCCTCGGCGGCCGAGGAGCTGCTGATCGCGTACGAGCGGCTGACCGACCTGATCGACCGCTACCCGCTGCGGGGCATCAAGGGGCCGGTGGGCACCGCCGCCGACCAGCTCGACCTGTTCGACGGCGACGCCGGCAAGGTGGCCGAGCTGGAGGGCCGGGTCGCCGGGCACCTGGGCTTCGCCCGAGTGCTGGACAGCGTCGGCCAGGTCTACCCGCGGTCGCTGGACTTCGACGTGCTCTCCGCGCTGGCCCAGGTCGCCGCCGGGCCGTCGTCGCTGGCCACCACGATCCGGCTCATGGTGGGCCAGGAGCTGGTCACCGAGGGCTTCAAGCCCGGCCAGGTGGGTTCCAGCGCCATGCCGCACAAGATGAACACCCGCTCGTCGGAGCGGGTGAACGGCTTCGCGGTGATCATCCGGGGCTACCTGTCGATGGTCGGCGAGCTGGCCGGCGACCAGTGGAACGAGGGGGACGTCTCCTGCTCGGTGGTCCGCCGGGTGGCCCTGCCGGACGCCTTCTTCGCCGCCGACGGCCTGTTCCAGACGTTCCTCACCGTGCTGGACGAGTTCGGGCCGTACCCGGCGGTGATCAACCGGGAACTGGAGCGTTTCCTGCCCTTCCTGGCGACCACCAAGATCCTGGTCGCGGCGGTCCGCCGGGGCGTCGGCCGGGAGGTCGCGCACGAGGTGATCAAGGAGCACGCGGTCGCCGTGGCGCTGGCCATGCGGGAGAAGGGCGCCGCCGAGAACGACCTGTTCGACCGGCTGGGGGCCGACGGGCGGCTGGGGCTGAGCCGGGCCGAGATCGACGCCCTGGTTGCCGACCGCAACGCCTTCGTCGGCGCCGCCGGCGCCCAGGTCGACCGGGTGACCGCCCGCATCGCCAAGATCGTGGAAGCGCACCCCGAAGCCGCCGCCTACTCCCCGCCCCCCATTCTCTGAGCGGTCAGGAGCCGGGAGTGGGGGTCTCGCCGGCGGTACGGAGGTTGGGGGCGCTTGCCGGCTCGGCGATGCCGCCGGGCGCCGAGGCGATCTCCGGTTCGTGGGCGGTCTCGGCCGCGATCATCGGCTGGTCCGGCGGCATGACGTCGGGCGTCTTGGGTACGACGATCACCGCCGTCCCGTACGCGCAGATCTCCATCCACATCTCGCCGCAGTCCCGGCTGTCGAAGCGCATGCCGATCACCGCGTTCGCGCCGAGCCGCATGGCCTCCTCGCCGAGCCGGGCCACCGAGTCGGTACGCCAGCGGGTGAGGTTGTCCGGCGCCATCGGGTCGTAGGCGCCACCGCGCAGGTTCTTGACCCCCTCGCGGTACGGGTTGCGGGTCCGCGCCATCGAGGAGACCACCTCGCCGAGGATCTGGCGGATCTCGTAGCCGGGCAGTTGATCCGTCGTCACGACCAGCACGGTTCCGATGCTGTCAGCCGTCGGGCGGCCGGTTCGTGAGCCGTGTTCACCTGATCGGATGCTGCAAAACAGCGCGGCGCGGACGGGCGGGGTGCCACCGGCCCATCCGCGCCGCACCGGCGCTAACCGTCAGACACCGGTAACCGAGGTGATCCAGGACCGGTTGTACGCGACACTGCCGTAGTTCTGGATGCTGTAGCCGTCGGCGGTGGAGGCCACGCCGACCTGCCGGCCGTTGTAGAACTGCGGGCCGCCCGAGTCGCCCCGCCAGGCGTTGCCGTTGATCCGGGTGCTGCGGATCGCCTGGCCGCCGTAGGCGTCGGTGGCGTTGGTGCTGGTCACCTGCACGCTGGCGGTCTTGAGCTGGGGAGACGCGCCGCAGCCGCTGTAGCAGGTCATGCCCCAGCCGTAGATCGAGTTGGTCGAGCCGACCGGCGGGTTGCTGCTGGCCAGCGTCACGGTGGAGGTGCTGACCGCGCTGGACAGGCGGAGCAGGGCCAGGTCGTAGCGGGTGTAGGAGGCGCTCACCGTGCGGGTGACCCCGCCGGAGGCGTAGTAGACGCTGCCGACCCGGACCGACATCGAGCCGCTGACGCAGTGTCGGGCGGTGAGCACCCACTGGGAGGCGATGACGCTTCCGGAGCAGGTGAACGAGCCGTTGCTGAACACGGCGGCGGCCCACGGGGCGGACGAGACGGTGCTGCCACCGATGATCGGCTGCGGGCCGGCCGGCGCGGCGGCGGCGCCGGAGGCGGTGGCGAGCACGCCGGCGAGGGCGGTGGTCAGCACGGCGAGCAGGGGACGGAGGCGCATGTCGAGGACTCCTTCTGCGGAGGGGGCGCCCGGGGTCGCCGGGCCGGGGGTGACCCGACCGGGGCGGGGTGGACCCGGTGGGCCGGTCGATGAACTCATCGACGCTTGGCGATGAATGCTAAGGGCCGGCTGATGTTCGTCACAAGAGTTCGATCGAAATCGGTGGATCGATCGACCGGCTGTGCGGGGGTCTGCCCGCCGTCTGTCGGAAACCGGTCCCACCACCCGGGCCGTACGGCAAAATGCCTGGTGAGAGGCCTGTCGCCGCGGGCCGGCGGCCGCGTCGGGCAACAAATTCGTATCGACGCCGCAACGAACTCGCATCGGCCTTCCGTCCCGGCGGCCGGTCACGCCGATCACTGCCTGACCCGGCCCCGGCCGGTGCGGGCGGGACCGTATCTGCCAGGTAGGCTGGCTGCGCTCGCCCGTTGTGGGCCGGCACCCAACTGCGTACACAGTCAGGAGTGCCCCGTGCCTCGCGTCGTCGTCGACGTCATGCTCAAGCCCGAGATCCTCGATCCTCAGGGCCAGGCCGTCGCAAACGCGCTGCCCCGGCTCGGCGTCAGCGACGTCGCCTCGGTCCGGATCGGCAGGCGGATCGAGATCGAGTTCACCGGTGAACCGGACCTGGACCGGGCCCGGGAGATCGCCGACAAGCTGCTCGCCAACCCGGTCATCGAGGACTTCACCGTCCACCTGGTCGAGGCCGACGAGACCGCGGACGCGCGCTCGTGACCGCCCGGGTCGGTGTGGTGACGTTCCCCGGCTCGCTCGACGACGGCGACGCCGCCCGGGCCGTCCGGATCGCCGGCGCCGAACCGGTCCGGCTCTGGCACGGCGACCCGGACCTGCACGGCGTCGACGCCGTCGTCCTGCCCGGTGGCTTCTCCTACGGCGACTACCTGCGCTGCGGCGCGATCGCCCGGTTCGCCCCGGTGATGGGGACCATCGTCGAGGCCGCCCGCGGCGGCCTGCCGGTGCTCGGCATCTGCAACGGCTTCCAGATCCTCTGCGAGGCCCACCTGCTGCCCGGCGCGCTCACCCGCAACCAGCACCTGCACTTCCGCAACCGCGACCAGGTCCTCCGGATCGAGGCCGTCGGCACCGCATGGACCAACGCGTTCCAGCCCGGCCAGGAGGTGCTCGTCCCGGTCAAGAACGGCGAGGGCTGCTACGTCGCCGACCCGGCGACACTGGACCGGCTGGAGGCCGAGGGCCGCGTCGTCGCCCGCTACGTCGGCGGCAACCCCAACGGATCGCAGCGCGACATCGCCGCGATCACCAACGAGGCCGGCAACGTGGTCGGCATCATGCCGCACCCCGAGCACGCGGTGGAGGCGCTCACCGGCCCCTCCCTGGACGGCCTCGGCTTCTTCACCTCGGTGCTGAAGCACCTGGTGGGGGCCCCGGCGTGACCGGCGGGATCATCGGTCGGCTCACCCGCCGCCACGGCGGCGAGCGCAGCGAGGAGAGGTCATGACCACCCATCCGGACCCGGCCCTGCGGGAGACGCCGGGCGTGGTGCCGCAGGCCGGCCCGGCCGAGGACTGGGCCCCCGGCGTGGACACCGTGCCCCGGGCCGCCGGCACCCCCGAGGAGCTCCAGCCGTACGCCGAGCTGGGCCTCCGCGACGACGAGTACGACCGGATCCGGCACATCCTGGGCCGCCGGCCCACCCAGTCCGAGCTGGCCATGTACTCGATCATGTGGAGCGAGCACTGCTCCTACAAGTCGAGCAAGGTGCACCTGCGCCAGTTCGGGGAGAAGGCCCCGCCGAGCGACCGGCTGCTGGCCGGCATCGGCGAGAACGCCGGCGTGGTCCAGGTCTCCGACGAGTTGGCGGTGACCTTCAAGGTCGAGTCGCACAACCACCCGAGCTTCGTCGAGCCGTACCAGGGCGCGGCGACCGGTGTGGGCGGCATCGTCCGGGACATCCTCGCCATGGGCGCCCGCCCGGTCGCCGTCATGGACCCGCTGCGCTTCGGCGCGGCCGACCACCCGGACACCGCCCGGGTGCTGCCCGGCGTGGTGGCCGGCGTCGGCGGCTACGGCAACTGCCTCGGCCTGCCCAACATCGGCGGCGAGGTGGTCTTCGACCCCTGCTACCAGGGCAACCCGCTGGTCAACGCGCTCTGCCTCGGCGTGCTGCCGGTCGACCGGCTTCAGAAGAAGGACGCCACCGGCCCCGGCAACGTCGTGGTGCTGATGGGCGCCAAGACCGGCCGCGACGGCATCGGCGGCGTGTCGGTGCTGGCCAGCGCCACCTTCGACGAGGGCAGCGAGCAGCGCCGCCCGTCCGTGCAGGTGGGCGACCCGTTCATGGAGAAGCTGCTCATCGAGGCGTGCCTGGAGCTCTACGACGCCGAGCTGGTCGTCGGCATCCAGGACCTCGGCGGCGCCGGCCTGACCTGCGCGCTCACCGAGACCGCCGCCTCCGCCGGCACCGGCATGCGGGTCTGGCTGGAGCGGGTGCCGCTGCGCGAGCCCTCGATGGAGCCGCACGAGATCCTGGCCAGCGAGTCCCAGGAGCGGATGCTGCTGGTCGTCTCCCCGGACAAGCTCGACGCGGTGCTCAAGACCGCCGAGAAGTGGGGCGTCTGGGCCACCGCCATCGGCGAGGTCACCGCGCCGTCGCCGGACGGCCAGCCGGGCCGGCTGGTCATCACCTGGCGCGACCAGCTCGTGGTGGACGTGCCGCCGGGCTCGCTGGTCGACGACGGGCCGGTCTACGCCCGCCCGATGCGCGAGCCGGCCGACCTGATCCTGCTCCAGGCCGACCGGGCCGAGACGCTGCCCCGGCCGAGCAACCCGGAGGCGCTCCGGGAGACCCTGCTCCGCATGATCGCGTCGCCGAACCTGGCCGACAAGACCTGGGTCACCGAGCAGTACGACCGGTACGTGCTGGGCAACACCGTGCTCGCCCAGCCGGAGGACTCCGGCGTGATCCGGATCGACGAGCGGACCGGCCTCGGTGTCGCCCTCTCCGTCGACGGCAACGGCCGGTACGCGCGCCTCGACCCGTACCACGGGACGAAGCTCGCGCTGGCCGAGGCGTACCGGAACGTGGCGGTGACCGGCGCGAAGCCGATCGCCGTGACCAACTGCCTCAACTTCGGCTCGCCGGAGGACCCGGGCGTGATGTGGCAGTTCGCCGAGGCCGTGCGCGGCCTGGCGGACGGCTGCCTGGAGCTGGGCATCCCGGTGACCGGCGGCAACGTCAGCTTCTACAACCAGACCGGCGCGGCGGCCATCCACCCGACCCCGGTGGTCGGCGTGCTGGGCGTGCTGGACAACGTGGCGGACCGGGTGCCGATGGGCTTCGTGCCGCGGCCGGCCGGCGACCACGACCAGCTCTTCCTGCTCGGCGAGACGCACGTCGAGCTCTCCGGCTCGGAGTGGGCCTGGGTGACCCACGAGCACCTGGGCGGCATCCCGCCGCAGGTCGACCTGGCCCGCGAGCGGCAGCTCGCCGAGCTGCTCGCCGAGGCGGCCCGGGTCGGGCACCTCAGCTCCGCGCACGACCTCTCCGACGGTGGTCTCGCCCAAAGCCTGGTCGAGTCGAGCCTGCGGCGCGGGGTCGGCGCCCGGGTCGTGGTGCCGGAGCACTTCACCGGCGGCTCGATGCCGTTCGTCTTCCTGTTCAGCGAGTCCGCCGGCCGCGTGCTGGTGTCGGTGCCGCGGGGGCACGAGAAGGCGTTCACCGCCCTCTGCGCCGAGCGCGGTGTGCCGTGGGAGTTCATCGGGGTCACCGACCCGGCCGGCGGCGCCCTGGAGGTGCACGGCCAGTTCCGGATCGGCCTCGACGAGCTGCGCGAGGCGCACACCGCCACGCTGCCGCGCCTCTTCGGCGGCGCGGGGGCGGCCCAGGTGGAGGTGGAGGCCACCCGCACCGGGACCACCACCGTCCTGCCGGCCACCGCCGAGCAGCCGGTCGGTGTCGACCCGGCCGAGGTCGACGCCGAACCGATCGCGCGGGCCGGTTCCGCTCCCGCGGAGACCGGGGCCGAGGCGGCCGCTCCCGTGGCAGCCGCGGACGCTCCGGCGGCCGACGGCACCGCGACGGACGGGACTCCGGCCGACGAGGCTCCGGCGGAGGTCGCCGACGCCACCACCGACGCCGGCGACGCTCCCGAGGCGGCGTCGGGCCCGGAGAGTTCCGCGACGGCCACCGGTGACGACGACCAGCGCCCCGCGCCGGATCAGCGCTGAGGCCCTGGCCTTGGCCGTCTTCGCCCAACCCGGCGCCGGCGCCCGGTTCGACTGGGGGCTGAGCGGGGCCGCGGAGCTCGGCCGGGTCTGCGCCGCCCTGGTGGTGGTGGACGTGCTCTCGTTCACCACCGCCGTGGAGGTGGCGGTCAGCCGCGGCATGCGGGTGCACCCGTTCCCGTGGGGCGAGCAGGCCGCCGACTACGCCCGCCGGGTCGGCGCCGTCGCCGCGGTCGGCCGCCGGAAGACGACCCCGGAACACCCGTGGTCGCTCTCCCCGGCGGCGCTGCGAACCGCGCCGGTCGTCGCCGACCTGGTGCTGCCGTCGCCGAACGGCTCGGCCATCAGCGCCGCCGCGAGCGCCACCGGCGTGCCGGTGGTCGCGGCCTGCCTGCGCAACGCGCCCGCCGTCGGCCGCTGGCTGCGCGCCCAGGGGTACGGCTCGACCGACGCCCCGGTCGGTGTGGTGGCCGCCGGTGAGCGCTGGCCGGACGGGTCGCTGCGCCCCGGCGTGGAGGACCAGCTCGGGGCGGCCAGCGTGCTGGACGCCCTGTCCGGGGTGCCCGGCGGGCTCTCCGTGGAGGCGGCCATGGCCCTGGCCGCCCTGGCCAGCACGCCCGACGTGCCGGCGGCGGTCCGTGGCTGCGTCTCCGGCCGGGAACTCATCGAGGGTGGCTTCGCCCGGGACGTGGACGTCGCCGTCGAGGTCGGCGTCTCCGACGTGGTGCCGGTGCTGCGGCAGGGCTACTTCGCCCCCGCCTGACGCCGGCGACCGCCTCGTGGGCGCGCCGCTTCTCCTCAGCCGGGTTGCCTGATGCTCTCGATGATCCGCGCGAAGCCCTCCTGCCCGTGGCCGGCATCGATCTGGCGTCGCATGAGGCGCTGGACCATGACGAGCGCGTCGGTACGGACGCCCTGGTCGGCGCTGGCGGCCACGATGCCGCCGAGGGCGAGGTCGGAGAAGGCCAGGCTCTGCTGCCCTTCCACCGTGTAGTCCCCGCCGTCGACGACCGCGGCGAACCCCTGGAAGGCGCCGGTCATGGCGGTCAGCCACGGCGCGGCCATGGCGGCGAAATCGCGGGCGGTCACGCCGGCGGGCGCGACCATGGCGACGCCGTGCAGGAAGCCGGCGAACATGACGTACATGCCGGCGAGCAGGGCGAGGTCGTACAGCGACGCCAGCCCGGCATCCGCACCGAAGTAGGTGCTGTCGCCCCACACATCGAGCAGCGGCCTGTACCGGTCGAAGACGGCGGCCGATCCGCTGTAGAGGATCGACGCCCCGGGCTGACCGATCATGGCGGGGACGGCCATGATGCCGCCGTCCAGGTAGGCGATCCCCGCGTCGGCGGCCCAGGCGGCCAGCTCGCGCGACTGTTCGGGTGACGTCGTGGTCAGGTTGATCAACGTACGTCCGGCCAGGTCGCCGGCGAGCGGATCGAGCACCTCGTGGACCGAGGCGTGGTCCAGCAGGCAGGCGATCACCAGCGGGCTGGCCCGGACCGCGTCGCCTGCCGTCGCGGCGGCCCGCGCGCCCTGCGCGACGAGATCGTCCGCCCTTCCCGGTGAACGGTTCCAGACGGTCGTCGCCTGTCCGGCCCGCACCAGGGCGGCGGCCAGCGCGCTGCCCATCGCGCCCAGTCCGAGGACGCTCACCTGGACGCTGTCGTCGGTTGTCATGTCGGGACTCCCCTCGCGTTCGTCGTTCGGGGAGATCCTCTCCGCTACCCGCTAGGGTGACCAGTACCGACTAATTGGTGGGGTACCCACCTTCGGGTAAGTAGGTCCCGGGAAAGAGGACGGATGGCGACATCAGCACGACGGGGTCCGTACTTCTGCGGCATCGACGCCGCCATGGACGTCGTGGCCGGCAAGTGGAAGTCGCTGATTCTCTGGGAGCTGCACCACCACGGGACCCGCCGATTCGCCGAGCTTCGACGCGGCCTGCCGGGCGTCAGCGAGAAGATGCTGATCCAGCACCTGCGGGAGATGGAAGAAGACGGGCTCGTGCATCGTGAGGTGTACCGCGAGGTGCCGCCGAAGGTGGAGTACTCGCTGACGGAACACGGCGTGTCCCTCAACGCCGCACTGGCATCCCTGGGGACCTGGGGCACCGAACGCATCCGGCGGATCGGCGCGGAGAAGGTCTCGACCGACGTCGCCCCTACGTGAAGTGGCCGCCCGGTTGAGCCGGGCGGCCACTCTCGTCGTGCTCGGTCGGGGCGCTCGCGCCCCACGCGGTCAGTCGTCCAGCCAGTCCAGGCGGCGGCCGCCGCGGTCCTGCGGGGCGTCCGGTCGGCCCCGGCCGGCCTCGGCCGGGTCGGCGTAGTAGCCACCCTGGTCGTAGCCCTGGTTGTCGTAGCCACCGCCACGCTGCTGCGGCGGCTGCTCCTGGCCGTAGCCGCCCGGCTGGCCGTAGCCACCCTGCTGGGGCTGGCCGTAACCGTCGCCGCCGCCGTAGCCGCCGCGCTGGTCGTAGCCGCCGGTCTGGCCGCCGTCGTAGCCGGCCTGGCGAGCGTCGTAGCCGCCGGTCTGGCCGCTGTCGTAGCCACCGGCCGGGGCGCTGTCGTAGCCGCCCTGCTGGCCGCCGTAGCCGCCCGCGGGACCGTTGTCGTAGCCGCCCGCCGGGGCGCCGTAGCCGCCACCGGAACCGTAGCCGTTGCCGCCCTGCTCCGGGCCGCGGCCGTACTGGCCCTGACCGGGCTGGTCGTAGCCCCGGCCCTGGTCCGGCTGGTAGGTGCTGGTCGGGTACGGATCGGCCGGCGGGGCGTACTGGGTGCTGTCGCCGGTGTAGCGGCCGGTGGGCTCGTCGTAACGCTCGCCGCCGTAGCCGCCGCCCTGTGCGGGCGGGTAACCGGCGGCGCCGGCGCCGTAGTCCCGGCTCCCGTAGCCGCCACCGGAGGACGGGGCGGTGCCGTAGCCGCCACCCGATGAGGGGGCGGCGCCGTAGCCGCCGCCCGAGGCCGGTGCGGCGCCGTAGCCGTTGTCGCCGCCGTAGCCGCCCTGGCCGGGAGCCCCGTCGCCGTAGCCGTTGCCGGCCCAGCCGGCCTGACCGGCGCCGGCCCCGGCGCCGTAGGCCGGGCCGGGCGGCGCGCCGTACGGGTCCGGCGGCACGTCGTCGACGACCGGGCGGTGCATCATGGTCGGCGCGTCGCTCAGGGAGGTGCCACCGACCATGGTCGGCGTCGCACCGGCGCCCATGCCGTTGACCACCCGGGTCTGGTCGTCCGCGCCGCGGTAGGCGCCCCGGGCGCCCGGCACCGCGCCGGCCGGGCCAGCGGGGCCGGTCGGCCCGTGTGGGCCGTCCCCGTCGCCGTCGCCGTCCTCGTTCTTGCGCCGCATGTAGAGCAGCACGATGGTGCCCACACCGACGGCGACGAAGAGGCCGCCGAGCAGGATCAGCAGCCAGGAGCCGAAGCTGCCGGAGTCCTCGTTGGCGGCCGGCTGCTGGGCGGCCGGCTGCTCGCTGGCCGGCTCGTCGGTCGCCTCGTCGGTCGCCTCGTCGCTCGGCAGGGCCTCCTCGCTCGCGGACGGGGTGGCGCTGGGGCTGGCCTCGACCTTGAGCGGCACGCTGATGCGCAGGCCGGTCACGGACTGACCGGCCGCCGCGTCGATCGACTTCGTACCGGGTTCGGCGCCGTCCTTGGAGGCGCCCAGGTCGATCCGGCCCGGCGCGATGGGGTCCGAGTCGGAGCCGGTGAAGCGGAAGTTGCCGCTGCTGTCCGTGGTGGTCCGGCGCTGGTTGCTCCGGCTGTCCCGGAGCATGACGAGTGCGCCCGCGATCGGCTCGCCGTTGGCCGAGATGACGACCTTGCCGGAGACCGACTTGACCGTCTGCGGGGCCGGCGGAGCCTTGGCGACGAGGGTCACCGTCACCGTGGCCGACTGCTCCTGCTTGTTGGGCCCGTTGGAATCCGTCGCCTTGATGGTGATCGTGGCGGAGCCGTTCGGCGCGTCGGAGGCAGCCCGGAACGTGGCGTCGAAGGTGCCGTTCTGATCCACCCGACCGCGTGAGCAGCCGTCGACGCAGTTGAGCTTCGGGTTGCTGGAGGTGACCGAGACGTCGGCGGCGGAGAGCGGGTCCGTGAAGTTGAGGGTGTAGCTCACCTTGACGGAGCCGCCCGCCTCGACGGAGTTCGGCGAGGCGGACACGTTGCTGATGTTGGGAGCCGCCAGGGCGGGTGTGGCGGGGACGGCGAGCAGCGCGCCGAAGACCAGCGCTACGACCACACCGGCCCGCTGCTTCCAGGCACGTCGGTGTGTTGACACGTCCACCGCCTTCCGGGTCTGATCTCCCCGCCGGCCGGTCCGGCCAGGGTGATCACTCACGGTACGAATACGCCGTCGGCAACTATGCCTTGTCTGACCGGATCATCTCTACCCAGGGCCAGCGTCGAGCGGGATGCTGCCGGGTCGTATCGTCCCGTCGTGTCCTCTCCGCACACTTATTCGGCCGCGGTCGCGGCAACGTTGACGGCGCTGGATGAGGGGCGTACGCCCGAACGGCCGGTGTTCCGGGAGGCGGTCCGTACCCTCTTGGCCGTCCTCGCGGAGCGCGCCCCCGGCCGATCGGTGGAGGTGCGGGTTCCACCCTACGGTGCCGTGCAGTGCGTGGCGGGGCCGCGACACACCCGCGGAACGCCCCCGAACGTGGTGGAAATGGACCCGGCGACCTGGCTGGCGCTGGCCACGGGCCGCCTCGGCTGGGCGGAGGCCGTCACCGAGGGTCGGGTACGCGTGTCCGGCATCAGGGCGGATCTCTCCGAGCACCTGCCGCTGTAGCTGTGGCGACGCGCTCCGGGCGATCACGCTGCGCGGGCGGATCGTGACTGTCGGTGTCGTCGGCTGTTCGCGTACACTGTGAGGCGACCACGGTCCCCGGCCCACCGTGCGGAGCTTGCCCCCCGACCTCCGCCAAGGCCAGTCCAGACCCCAGCATTGAGGGAGCGGCAGGTGCCCCGAGGCGATGGCCGGCTGAGCCACGACCTTGACCCCCAGCGACCCGGCCCCCAGGACGCGTGCGGCGTCTTCGGTGTCTGGGCGCCCGGGGAGGAGGTCGCCAACCTGACCTACTTCGGGCTCTACGCCCTCCAGCACCGCGGCCAGGAGGCCGCGGGCATCGCGGTGAGCGACGGTTCGGGCGTGGTGGTCTACAAGGACCTCGGCCTGGTCGCCCAGGTCTTCGACGAGCCGACGCTGGCCAGCCTGCGCGGGCACGTGGCGATCGGGCACGCGCGCTACTCGACCACGGGCGGTTCGACCTGGGAGAACGCCCAGCCGACCATCCGGGCCACCAGCGCCGGCACCACGATCGCGCTGGCCCACAACGGCAACCTGGTCAACACCGCCGAGCTCCAGCGTGAGGTGGCCGAGCGGGGCGTGGACTCCGACGGCTCGACCAACGACACCTCGCTGGTCACCATGCTGCTGGCCAGCCGCCCCGACCTCTCCGTCGAGGCGGCCGCCCTGGAGGTGCTGCCCCAGCTGCGCGGCGCGTTCAGCTTCGTCTTCATGGACGAGTCGACCCTCTACGCGGCCCGCGACCCGCACGGCGTCCGCCCGTTGGTGCTCGGCCGGCTGGAGCGCGGCTGGGTGGTGGCGAGCGAGACCGCCGCGCTGGACATCGTCGGCGCGAGCGTGGTCCGCGAGGTGGAGCCGGGCGAGCTGATCGCCATCGACGAGGACGGGCTGCGGTCCAGCCGGTTCGCCGCCCCGGAGCCCAAGGGCTGCCTCTTCGAGTACGTGTACATCGCCCGCCCGGACGCCACCATCGCCGGGCGGAACGTGCACTCCGCCCGGGTGCAGATCGGCCGCCAGCTCGCCCGGGAGCACCCGGTCGAGGCCGACCTGGTCATCCCGGTGCCGGAGTCCGGCACCCCGGCCGCGATCGGCTACGCCGAGGAGTCCGGCATCACCTATGGCCAGGGCCTGATGAAGAACCCGTACGTCGGGCGCACCTTCATCCAGCCCTCGCAGACCCTGCGCCAGCTCGGCATCCGGCTCAAGCTCAACCCGCTGCGGGAGAACGTCCGCGGCAAGCGCCTCGTGGTGGTGGACGACTCGATCGTCCGGGGCAACACCCAGCGGGCCATCGTGCGGATGCTGCGCGAGGCGGGGGCGCTGGAGGTCCACGTCCGGATCTCCTCGCCGCCGGTCCGCTGGCCCTGCTTCTACGGGATCGACTTCGCCACCCGCGCCGAGCTGCTGGCCAACGGGCTGGACAACGAGGGCATCCGTCGGTCGATCGGGGCCGACACGCTGGGCTACGTATCGCTCCCCGGCCTGATCGCCGCGACGGAGCAGCCGAAGACCCGACTCTGCCGGGCCTGCTTCGACGGGGAATACCCGATCGAGCTGCCGGCCGGGAACCTGATCGGCAAGCACGTGCTCGAAGGAGTGGGCCGCCGGGTCGCCGCCGAGGCGTCCGAGCCCGCCGCAACCACCGCCGCGCTCGTCGCCACGCCGAGCAACCGCCCGTAGCACCACCGACGCGGACCCGGCCGCACCGACCGGCCCGCGGGAACCACAAAGGGGAGAACCGTGACGCACGTGTCCGAGCGCAGCGGCGCAGGATCCAGCCCGACGGGCGCCGGCGGCGACCGCCAGCCCTGGTCGGCGGGGACCGGCCGTACGCAGCGCAAACGCTCGGTCTCGTACGCCGACGCCGGGGTGTCGATCGAGGCGGGCGACCGCGCGGTCGAGCTGCTGAAGTCCAAGGTCCGGCAGACCCGGCGCCCGGAGGTCATGGGTGACCTGGGCGGCTTCGCCGGCCTGTTCCGGCTGGACACGAAGAAGTACAAGAACCCGATCCTGGCCTCCTCGACCGACGGCGTGGGCACCAAGCTGGTGATCGCCCAGCAGCTCGACATCCACGACACGGTCGGCATCGACCTGGTCGCCATGGTGGTCGACGACCTGGTGGCGTGCGGCGCCGAGCCGCTCTTCCTGCTCGACTACATCGCCACCGGCGAGGTCGTCCCGGACAAGGTCGCCGAGATCGGCGCCGGCATCGCCGACGGCTGCCGGTACGCCGGCTGCGCCCTGCTCGGCGGCGAGACCGCCGAGCACCCGGGCGTGCTGCGCCCCGACGAGTACGACATCTCCGCGACCGGCGTGGGCGTGGTGGAGGAGAGCGACATCCTCAGCCCGGAGCGGGTCGAGGTGGGCGACGTGGTGATCGCCATGCGCTCCTCGGGCCTGCACTCCAACGGCTACTCGCTGGTCCGGCACGTGCTGCTGGGCGCCGGCCGGATGCGGCTGGACGTGGTCATCGAGGACTTCGGCCGGCAGCGCACCCTCGGCGAGGAGCTGCTGACCCCCACCAAGATCTACGCGCAGGACTGCCTCAAGCTGATCGCCGAGGCCGAGGTGCGGGTCCTGGCCCACGTTACCGGCGGCGGCATCCCGGGCAACCTGGTCCGGGTCCTGCCCGAGCACGTCGACGCGGTGGTCAACCGCTCCACGTGGAAGCCGCAGCCGATCTTCGACCTGATCCAGTCCAAGGGCCGGATCGAGGACCCGGAGATGGAGGCGACGTTCAACATGGGCGTCGGCATGTTCGCCATCGTCTCGGCCGAGGACGCGGACCGCGCGCTGGCCACCCTGACCGGCCGGGGCGTCGACGCCTGGCAGGCCGGCGAGATCATCGAGGGCACCGGCAACGTGCAGATGATCGGGCAGCACACCCGCGGATGATCACTCTCCGGTGATCATCCGGGCACCTGATCGGGGGTTCACCCGAGTGGTCACCGCCGCCTAGCCTGAAGGGCGGTTCAGGCTAGGCGGGGGAGGGTTGATGGCTGCGCGTACGCACACCGGCATGCGGGGCATCGCCGCCGTCCCCTCCTACGTGGTGATGCAGCCGACCACGCTCTGCAACCTCGACTGCGTCTACTGCTACCTGCCGCTGCGGGCGGCCGACCGGCGGATGCCTCTCACGGTCGCCGAGGCGGTGGCGGCCTCGGTGAACCCCTGGGCGGCCTCCGGACGCTTCTCGGTGGTCTGGCACGGCGGGGAGCCGCTCGCGGCCGGCCGGGAGCACCTGGCGGCCCTGCTTGCCCCGTTCGGTCCGGCGGTGGAGCACCACGTCCAGACCAACGCCACGCTTATCGACGACGCCTGGTGCGCGTTTTTCGTCGAGCACGGGATCCGGGTCAGCGTGAGCGTGGACGGCCCGCGGGCCCGCAACGGTGAGCGGGTCACCCGGGGCGGCCGGCCGGCGTACGACCGGATCCTGGCCGGGGTGGCGGCGCTGCGCCGGCACGGGCTGCCCTTCTCGGCGCTGGCCGTGGTCTCCCGGCCGGAGCCGGGGCTGGCCACCGAGCTCTACGACTACTTCCTCGACCTCGGCTGCGACGTGCTGGGGATCAACATCGAGGAGACCGAGGGCGTGAACACCCGCACGAACGCCCGGGACGCGGCCGCGGTGACCGGGTTCTGGGCCGAGCTGGTCGGCGCCTGGCGCCGGGATCCCCGGATCCACCTGCGCGAGATCGAGTGGTCGTTGCGGTACGCCGGCGCCGTCCTGGCCGGCACGGCGGACGACCTGCTGCCCCGCCGGCTCGACCCGATCCCCACGGTGAGCCACGACGGCTCGGTGGTCGTGCTCTCCCCGGAGCTGGCCGGCTTCACCGACCCGCGCTACGGCGACTTCAGCAGCGGTAACGTGCTGACCACCCCGCTGGCCGAGATCCTGGCCGGCGCCGGGCGGACGCCCTGGGTGGGCGAGTTCCTCACCGGCGTGGAGGCGTGCCGGTCCTCCTGCCCCTACTTCGGCTTCTGCGGCGGCGGCCACGCGGCCAACCGCTACTTCGAGCTGGGGCGTTTTGACGGTACGGAGACCGAGCACTGCCGCAACAGCAAGATCCGCTTACTGGAGGGAGTGTTGGAGCATGCCCGAGACCACGAGTCACCGGCAGCCTGAGCGCGTCGGAGGAGCCGCCCCTGATCCCGTCGTGGACCGGGTGCGGGAGGCCGCCGCCGGATTGACCGCACTTCTCCACGAGGCCGAGGCCGCGCGCCTGCTGCGGGCGGAGGTGTCGGGCGGCGACGGTGCCAGCGCGGTGTGCGCCTGGAACCACTTCGAGAACATCCCGACGTTCTACAACTGGAACAACCGGCCCCGCTGACGGTACGCGTCCACGATCAGGGACCTGCCGGTCGGCCGGAGTGGCTCCGGGACGGCGAGGTCCCTGATCGTCGGTGCGCCGCGTTGGATGGGCACATGCGTGAGCACGCGGGGAGTCACCGCGTGCTCAGATGCGACCGGAGGTCAGCGGGTCGGACGGACCCAGGTGTCCGGGTCGTCGTCCGGGTGATCCTCATCATCGTCGTCGACATACTCTTTGTAGTCGTCGTCGAAGTGCTGCTCAGACTTCCCACCAGCACCCGCCAACTCGCGCTGCAAGGCGGTGAGGTCGGTGTTCGGGGAGTGATACTTCAACTCCCGCGCCACCTTCGTCTGCTTGGCCTTAGCACGGCCGCGCCCCATGGCTCGACCCCCTCGCACAGAATGCGGGGCAGCCCGAAGGCGGGCCCCGATGACGTCAGGCATCTCTCGTGGCTCTTACGGTACATGGGGATGCCACCGTTCGGCACCTCGGGTTACCGTCAACCGGCCCTGCGCGTCGCAGTGATCCGGCCGTCACAAAGTGTACCCGGTAAGGGGTGGGCACCGGGGCCGGCCATGACAGCGGTCAAACCGGCACGAAACATCCCAATCGCAGCTTAACGCTGGTGCGCGAGCCGGCGCGGCCCGGGGGCGGGCCAGTGCCCGCCCCCGGGGGTGACGTTCAGCGCAGGTGGATGGTGCGCAGCCGGCCGACCTCGGCCATCCGCCGCTCGGCGAGCCGGTCCGCGGCCACCGCCGGCGGGACGCCCTCGTCGTCGGCGAGGCGCAGGATCTCCCGGGTGGTGTCGAAGATCCGGGTGGCCCGCAGCTTGGCGCGGTCGAAGTTGAAGCCCTCGATCTCGTCGGCCACCTGGATCACGCCGCCGGCGTTCACCACGTAGTCGGGGGCGTAGAGGATGCCCCGGTCGGCGAGGACCTTCTCGATGCCCGCGTGGGCGAGCTGGTTGTTGGCCGCCCCGGCGACCACCTTCGCGCGCAGCACCGGCACCGTGTCGTCGTTCAGGGCGCCGCCCAGCGCGCACGGGGCGTACACGTCGATGTCGGACGCGACAAGCGCCGCGGTGTCGTCGACCAGCGTGACCTGCGGGTGGGTGGCGCGCACCCACTCCAGGGCCTTCGAGTTGACGTCGGTCGCCACGACCTCCGCCCCGTCCTCCAGCAGGTGGCCGGTGAGGTACTTGCCGACCTTGCCCAGGCCGGCCACGCCGACCCGCTTGCCGGCCAGGGTCGGGGTGCCCCAGACGTGCTCGGCGGCGGCCCGCATGCCCTGGAAGACACCCCAGGCGGTGAGGACGGAGGAGTCGCCCGCGCCGCCGTGCTCCACGCTGCGGCCGGTGACGTAGCTCGTCTCCCGGGCGATCACGTCCATGTCGGCGACGTAGGTGCCGACGTCGCAGGCGGTGTAGTAGCGCCCGGCCAGGGACTCCACGAAACGGCCGTAGGCGCGCAGCAGCGGCTCGCTCTTGATCTGCTCCGGGTCACCCCAGATGACCGCCTTGCCGCCACCGAGGTCGAGGCCGGCCAGGGCGTTCTTGTACGCCATTCCCCGGGAGAGGTCGAGCACGTCGGCGAGGGCGTCGGCCTCGCTGGCGTACGGGTAGAACCGGGTGCCGCCGAGGGCGGGGCCCAGCGCGGTGGAGTAGATCCCGATGATCGCCTTCAGGCCGGACTGCTTGTCCTGGCAGAAGACGACCTGTTCGTGACCGGTGGATCCCGGGTCGTCGGTGCTGGCGAATACGCCCATGGCTGACTCCTGTGTCGGTGTGCGTCCTTGTGGGGCGCGGAACCTGTTGGCACGCCGGCGGGATGGTGCCGGTGCTGCTGAGCCTAATATCGGCCGCAGCCGTACTGTCGCGCACGTCACGACGCCTCGTGACGGCGGCGGCGGACAAGTCCCGTCTCGTGGGAGGATCGTCGCCGTGCCGTCGCTCTTCGCCTCATACCTGCGCGTGTACGAGCCGCTGACCGCCTTCGATCGCGACCGCCAGTCGTACTGGCGCCGCTACGTCAACGAGGGCCGGGCGGTCGCCCCGCTTGAGGGGCCGGTCCGGCAGCGGACGGCGGTGATCGAGGCGCTGGGCGCGGGCTGGACCCGGTTGCCCGACCTCCCCGAGGAGGCGTACGTCCTGGAGGCCGACGACACCCTGCTGGTCTGCCCCTGGAACCTGCGGATCCGGGTCGCCGAGGCGGCGCTGAGCGCCCGCGACGGGGTGCCCTCGGTGCTGGCGGACGCGTTCGTCCCGCCGGTCCTGGCCGGGCAGGCCAAGGCGGTGGTGGAGGACTGGCGCAGCGGGGCGCGGGTGCTGGAGCACGGGGTGCCCCGGGTGCACGAGCAGATCGCCACCTGGGGCGTGCCGCTGCGCTGGTTCGTGCTCTTCGAGGCGCAGGAGCGGCACCTGGTCACCGAGCCGGAGCGGCGGGCGTTGCGCTACCGGACGGAGATCTCCAAGGCGCGCCGCCGGTCGTCCCGCGCGCTGTCCGTGCTGCGGAAGTCGGTCGGCGAGGCGCCGATCACCGAGGCGGTCGAGGAGGCCGCCCGCTGGCTGGAGGAGTTCCACCCCCGCTCGGTGGTGGAGCTGGACTACGGCGGCCTGGTGCAGCTGCTGCCCGACGAGACGCTCGCCGCCGACGACTCGACCGAGCTGGTCGCGACCGGGCTGGCCGGGCTCTCCCGGGGTGAGGCGGAGGAGGCCTCGGCGGCGTACGACAAGCTGGTCGCCCGGTGGCGTGCCGTGCAGCTGCTGGAGCGCTGCAACTAGGGGCGCCGGGTTTGCCCGGGTTGAGACCTCTCGATGCGAGACTGTCTCGTAGTTGACGCATCACGAACCGTGATCATGAGTCCGAATAAGGTAGTTTCTGCGGCATAAAAGTAGTAAAAATCGGGCATGGTTCATCCGTCCGTCTAGGGACCTTCAGCCGTTCGGCCCATGTCGGACATCGGGGACTAGCCGGACCATGGGAGACGCGTCGGCCGGCGGGACCCCGGCCGATGTCTATACATGTGGAGGAGTGACCCCGATGGCATCGCGAACGCACGAACCAGAGCCGCTACTCACACCGGCCGAGGTGGCGTCGATGTTCCGTGTCGACCCGAAGACGGTGACCCGGTGGGCCAAGGCTGGCAAGCTCAGCGCCATCCGGACCCTGGGCGGCCACCGCCGCTACCGCGAGTCGGAGGTTCGCGCCCTGCTGCAGGGGCAGATTCCCCAGCAGCGTCAGGGGGACTGACGGCCGGACGTTTCTCAGGCGTTCGATCAGGGGCGGTGGGACGTCGCGACAGCGACGATCCGCCGCCCTGAATCGTGTCCGGGGCCGGTTCGCTCAGTCGAGCACGATGCGCAGGCCCACCGTGCCGCCCTCGCCCCGGCGCAGCCGGCTGCCCAGCAGGCTCAGCCGGCCGATCAGCCGGTACTTCTGCTTGAGCAGGCCCCGGATCCGCCGGGTCCCCGCCGGGTCGCTGACCGTCGCGTGCCCCGGCACCGCCTCGCCGTGCGGCCGGCCGCGCACGTCGCACGGGGCCACCGTGACCCGGCCGTCGCGCCGGATCCGCTTCACCTTGCCGGAGTCCGACACCGTCCACACCGCCAGCGCCTCACCGTCGCGCACCGCCCAGACCGGAGTCGGCACCGCCCGCCCGTCCTTGCGGAACGTGGTGAGCAGGACGTACTTCTCCGCCGCCAGGCGGTCCAGGTCTGTCACGCCGCTCAGGATACGGCGGCGACAGGCCGACCGAGCCCGGATAGCGTCATCGCCGTGAGCGTGACCGGGGAACCCACGATCGGCGACGTGTTCGGCGAGATGATCCGCGACGCGTACGCGGTCACCACCGGGATCGGGCCCCGGCCGCTGGTCGGTGGACGGCTGCCCCGGCCGGTCATCGAGATCATCGAGCGCGACGACGGGCTGGTCAACGGCGCCCCCGCCGAGCACTACCTGGACCCGCCGCAGCGGTGGCAGCCGTACGACCACCGGGCGGTGGACCGGGTGCGTGGGCAGGTGCTGGACATCGGCGTCGGGGCCGGCCGGATCGCCCTGCACCTCCAGGAGCGCGGCGTGCCGGTCACCGGCCTGGACACCTCGGTCGGCGCGCTGCGGGTCAGCCGGCACCGGGGCGTACGCGACCTGGTGCTCGGCACCGTCGACGAGCACGTCGCCGACGGCCGGCGCTACGACACGTTCCTGCTGCTCGGCAACAACCTGGGGCTGTTCGAGGGCCGGGAGCGGGCACCCGCCCTGCTGGCCGCGCTCGCCGCGCTGGCCCGCCCCGGCGCGCAGGTCATCGCGCACGGCACCGACCCGTACGGCACCACCGATCCGGTGCACACCGGCTACCACGAGCGGAACCGGCGGCGGGGGCGGCTGGGCGGGCAGCTCCGGCTGCGGCTGCGCTACCGCCTGCTCGGCACCGAGTGGTTCGACTATCTGGTGTGCTCGGTCGAGGAGTTCGCCGAACTGTTACACGGCTCGCCGTGGCGACTGGTCGACGTGGACGACCAGGACCACCCGTACTACCTGGCCACGCTGAGGCTGGCCTGAGCCGGCGGGCGCCCGGACAACCCCGGGCGCCCGCCGGCGTACGCGTCAGACCCGCACGGTGGGGGTGGTCTGCTCGGGCGGGAGGCCGCCGTCGCCGTCGACCACCTCGTCCGGGGTGCCGTCCTCGTCGATGTCGACCATGGTGATGTCCACCTTGCCGTCGCCGTCGGTGTCGAACTGGAACAGGTCGGCCTTCCCGTCGCCGTCCGTGTCCACCACCCAGACGTCGGTCTTCCCGTCGTTGTTGGTGTCCGCGCGGAGCAGGTCCACCCGCTCGTCGCCGCGGGTCTCCACGGTCTCGGTGCCCTCCGCGCTCTCCGGTGCCTGGCTCATCTCGATCCTTCCCTCGGCGTTGACGGCCGTCTGTACCCGATCCGGCGCGCCCCCACGCATGCCCCGCGGGCCGGCCCTGCATAGGGTCGCACCCAGGAGCGAGCGAGCGGACTCGTGCGGCGCGGCGGAGACCCCGCCCGCCAGCGGTCCGCGCCGAAGGGACATCGATGAGTGGTCGTTTTGTGGTCGTCGGGGCCGGCACCATGGGCCTCGGCATCGCGTACGTGGCGGCCGGCGCCGGGTACGCGGTCGAGCTGGTCGAGGTGGACCCGGCGCGCGGCGCCGACGCCCTGCGGCGGCTCGGCGAGCTGTGGGAGCGCGGCGTGCAGCGCGGCAAGCTGACCGCCGAGGCGGCGACGGCGAACCGCGAGCGGGTCACCCTGCGGGTCGGGCTCGCCGAGGTGGCCGAGGGCCCCGACGTGATCGTGGAGGCGGTCCCCGAGCGGCTCGACCTGAAGCGCGCCGTGCTGCGGGACGCCGAGGGCCGCCGGCCCGTCCTGCTCGGCAGCAACACGTCCAGCATCCCCATCGCCGAGCTGGCCGAGGGGCTGGAGCGGCCGGCCGACTTCCTCGGCCTGCACTTCTTCAACCCGGTCTGGGCCATGGCCCTGCTCGAGGTCGTGGTCGGCCCGGCCACCGCGCCGGAGACCACCGAGGTGGCCGTCGCGCTCGCCGGCCGGCTGGGCAAGGACCCCGTCGTGGTACGCGACATGCCCGGCTTCGCCACCTCCCGGCTCGGCGTGACCCTCGGCCTGGAGGCGATCCGGATGGTCGCCGACGGGGTGGCCAGCCCCGCCGACATCGACAAGGCGATGGTGCTCGGCTACCGGCACCCGGTCGGCCCGCTGGAGCTGACCGACCTGGTCGGGCTGGACGTTCGCCTCGACATCGCCCGCACCCTCCAGGCCGCGTACGGGGACCGCTTCGCGCCGCCGCCGCTGCTGGTGGAGATGGTGGCCGCCGGCCGGCTGGGCAAGAAGTCGGGCCAGGGCTTCTACAGCTGGGAAGGCGGGGTGAAGCAATGAGCGGGCTTCGGATCGAGGAGCTGCCGGACCGGCTGGTGGTCACCCTGGACCGGCCGGAGAAGCGCAACGCGATCGACGCGGACCTGATCGCCGAGCTGCACGCGGTCTGCGCCGAGCTGGAGGCGCGGCCCCGGTTGCTGCTGCTCACCGGCGGGACGGAGGGCATCTTCGCCGGTGGCGCGGACATCGCCCAGCTCCGCGAGCGCGGCCGGCTGGACGCGCTGGCCGCCATCAACCAGGCCGCCTTCGCCCGGATCCGGGCGCTGCCGATGCCCACCGTGGCCGCCGTCGACGGCCCGGCGCTGGGCGGCGGCGCCGAGCTGGCGTACGCCTGCGATCTGCGGGTGTGCACGGCGCGGGCGGTGTTCGGCCAGCCCGAGGTGCGGCTGGGCATCCTGGCCGGCGCCGGCGCGACCTACCGGCTGCCCGCGCTGGTCGGGGAGGCCCGGGCCAAGGAGCTGCTCTTCACGGGCCGGCGGGTGGACGCCGACGAGGCGCTGCGGATCGGGCTGGTCAACCGGGTCGTGGCCGAGCCGGCGGAGCTGCTGCCCACCGCGCACGGCCTGCTCGACGAGATGGCCAAGGGTTCGGCGCTGGCGCTGCGGCTCACCAAGCTCGCGGTGGACGCCCCGGCGGCCGCGCACCCGCAGCTCGACCTGCTCAGCCAGGCGGTGCTCTTCGAGGACGAGGAGAAGCACCGGCGGATGACCGAGTTCCTGGAGCGGCGCCGCTCCCGCTGACGGCGGACACGACGAGGGCCGCACCGGTTCGCCGGTGCGGCCCTCGTCGTCGTCTCAGTTCCGGATCTGCACCCCGGCGTCGGCCAGGTCGGTGATCACCTTCGCCGACTCGCCGAAGCCGATCAGCAGCACGGCGTCCGCCCCGTAGTCCTTGATCTCCTTGGCCCCGGCGGTGAAGTCCACCGGGGGCGGCGACGCGCCCTCCGGGGGCACGTACGAGAGCAGCTTGACCTTGTCGGCGCCCATGCCGGCCCGCTCCAGCTCGGCGCGGACGTTCTCCTGGAGGCCCTCGCCGTAGGAGTCCTTGCGGGCGACGATCGCGATCTTGTGCGGTCCGTCGCGCATTATCACGTCGGCCAGCGCCCGACCCTGGAGGCTGTCCGGCGGCGCGGTGCGGAAGTAGAGGCCCTTGTCGTCCACGGTGCTCAGCCCGGCGTCGGTGTTCGACGGGGAGAAGAGGATCCGGCCGGCTGCCACCACGTCGGGCAGCACGGCCCGGGAGATGCCGGACGCGCCCGCACCGATGATGACCTGCACGCCCTGCTGGACGTGCGAGGCCACCGTCGCCTTGGCCACCTTCGGGTCGGTGCCGTCGTCGCCCTCGATCCAGGTCACCGGGTCGCCGAGCGCGCCGCCCGCCGCGTTGATCTCGCGGATCGCAAGCACCGCGCCGGCCGCCATCGGCGGGTACGCGATCGCCAGGTCGCCGGTCTTCGGCAGCAGGCCGCCGAGCACCAGCGGGGAGCCGTCCTCCTTGTAGGACTTGGCCGGCCGCGACTTCCGGCCCCGCGGCGGCGTCTTCGTGCTGGCCGACGAATCGTTCCCGGCACCGACGAACTCGGTCTTGCCGTCGTCGATCTGCCGGTCGTCGAAGTGCAGGGTGGCGTAGCTGGCGGTGGCCGGCTCGCCGACGTCGGTGAACCCGGCACGGTTCAGCGACACCCCTCGGTACTCGATGTCCTCGCCGGCGCGGGCCAGCTGGAGGCAGGTCGCCACCTCGTCGCAGCGCTGGCCGACGTTGGTCACCCCGACGATCTGCTTGGCGATCTCGCCCGGGTCGGTCGTGCCGGCGAGCTGGGCGGCCAACGCGCTTATCACGATCGCGTCGTAGGTCTCCGCCGCATAGAGGTAGTCCTGGAGCTTCGGGTCTACGGTGCGTAGCCGATCCTTGAAGCTCTCGGGCAGCGGCGTGAGCGGGGTGGTGCCCTTCATGCCGTTGATGAGGTCCGCGCGGTCCTTCAGCCCGTCAGCGTACGAGTTGAGCATGTTGCCGTCGGTGCCGTAGAGGCGCACCTGGATGTTGGCCGCCTCTTCGGGCTTGTCGCTCCCGCAGGCGCTGGTGGCGAGCAGGAGCGCCGCGCAGGCCGTGGACAGGGCCGCACGCGACGCGCGAGATCTGAGCATTGTCGTCCTTCCTCCGGCGAGGGTCCGCTGCGCACACTAGCGTGCCGGCGCGGCGCGCGGGACCGTGGAGGTCGGTCCGTCGGCACCCCGACTGCTGGTATCACTCTCCGTGATGAAGGCGCTGTTCCGGGGTCACCGCTTGACCCCCGGAACTACTGTTCGGCAGGTGAGCGACGAGGCACAGCAGACGCTGGACGATGCGACCGCCGTGCTCCGCTCGGCGCTGGCCGGTGACGGTGCCGGCGTGGTGGACACCTTCGACGCCGTGGTGGACCGCTCCGGGCTCGCCGGGGCGTACGGGGTGGCCTGGTGCCTGGCCGCCACGATGGTCGGCGACGACGCACCCGGCGGCGGCGCCGCGCTCGACTTTCCCGGCATCGACCAGGCCGACTACGACACCCGCTGGGTGGCCCGCTTCGTCAGCGCGTACGCCAACGACGACGCCGACACCGGCGAGGCGCTGTTCGGGGCCGCGGCGGCCGACGGGCTGCTGCCCGACTGCCTGCTCACCCTCGCCGGCTCGACGGTCGCCACGCTGCGCAGCCGGGCGGGTTGACCCGTCCCCGCTCTGTGATAGCTCTGATGCATGTCCGAGGCGATGCTGAGCAAGGTCCGCAAGCTGCTCGCCCAGGCCGAGGACCCGGCCTGCACGCCCGCCGAGTCGGCCGCCTTCATGGCCAAGGCCACCGAGCTGATCGCCCGCTACGGCGTCGACCGGGCGCTGCTCGCCGCCCGCGAGCCGGCCACCGATCCGGTCGGTGACCGGGTCGTCGAGGTGGTCGCCCCGTACGCCCGGGACAAGGCCGGCCTGCTCGCGGCGGTCGCCGAACCGCTGCGCTGCCGCTGCGTACGCCGCCGGCAGGGCAGCGGCTTCGACCTGCACCTGTTCGGCTTCGCCAGCGACCTGGAACGGGTCGAGCTGCTCTTCACCTCGCTGCTGGTCCAGGCCGCGCACGGGCTGGCCGGCGCCGCCGTACCCGCCGGGGAGCATCCGGCCGCGTTCCGGCGAACCTGGCTGGCCGGTTTCGCGCACGTGGTCGCCGATCGGCTGCGGACGGCCGAGGCCGGCGCGGTGGCCGAATCCGGGGCGCCCTCGGTGGCGCTGGTGCTCGCCGACCGCTCCGACCGGGTCCAGCGCCGGCTCGCCGAGGTGTACCCCCGGTTGCGCACCGCCCCGCGCCGCCGGCTCGCGGGCAGCGGCTTCGGTCCGGGCGCGGCCGCGGGCCGCCGCGCCGACCTCGGCGGCACCGGGGTGACCGGCGCCGGAGCCCCGACGAGGGGCATCGGCGGCTGACCCGCCGCGGTCAGTCGGTGGCGCGGGCGACCGTCGCCAGGTAGCGGCAGAGCAGTTCGTGCCAACCGGCGGTGAGCGCCTTGCGGTAGCCCTCGGCGGCCTCGCCGTGCCGGTCGAAGTAGCGGTGCTCGACGTCCACCCGGGTCAGCTCCGGCCCCTCGGGCTGGAAGAGGACCTCGACCTCGCTGGCCCGCGCCGGGTCCGGCACCGGCACCCGGTCCGGCCCGATCTGCCAGGTGAAGACGAGCCGCCGGGGCGGATCCCAGGTCAACACCCGGCCCCAGTCACCCCGGAAGCCGTACGGGCCGATCTCGTAGAGCATGCCGCCGGCTCGTGGTTCCATGCCCAGTTCGGCCAGCGCCTCCGGCCCGGACCAGGTGTATTCGCGCACCCACCAGTCGGCCAGCGACCCGGTGAACACGGCGTACGCCCGCTCGGCGGAGGCGGGGGCGAAGAGTGTGCTGCGGAGGGAGAAGCGGTCGAATTCCTGGCGGACCTCATCCGGATCGGCCATCCCCTGTCCCATAGGCCCGGACCATACCGGCTCATGCCTCGCTGTGCAGCTTTCCTGTTCGCCCGCTTCCGGACAGCGGGAGAACGTTTTCTGGACAGCGTCCGGGCCGTGCGTCGCCCGCCACGGCCCGCTTGACGGACCGCCAGGGATGGCGGGCCCGAAACCGGGTAACCGCGCCTGATCCGGCCCAGGCGACGGGGCCAGCGGGGAGCGGGGAGCATGAGCGAGAGCGGAGCGACCGAGCGGGAGCCGGAGCCGACGAGCGGGCGGCCCGCCCACCGGGGCGGCGGCGAGTCGGAGCCGGACGTCCTGCTCGACATCCCGGAGGTGACGGTCGACCAGATCCGGTTGTCCGTCGAGGGGCTCGACGCCGACCTGTCGCTGCGCGCCCGCCTGGCCAACCTGCTGCAGCTCGACGCCGGGGTCCGGGTGCACCTGGAGGGCGTGGAGCTGGACGTCACGGGCGTCAGCGCCGAGGCGCTGCTCAAGGTGCGGCTGGAGAAGCTGGTGCAGATCCTGGACCGGGCACTGAGCACCATCGACCGGAACCCGCACCTCATCGACGCGCTGGCCCGGTCGGTCGGCGGCAGCATCGACGACGTGAACCGGGCGGCGCAGCAGCTCGCCAGCGCGCCGATCGTGGACGAGAGCGGGCAGCGGATCGGGACGGTGGGCCCGGTGGCCGACCGGGCCCTGCGGGAGGGCGTCGGCCGACCCGCACCGCCCTCCCCGGCGCCGCCGGCCGGGGCACGTTCCCCGGAGCCGCCCACCGGCGCCCAGGGGCCGTCGAAGAGCCCCGAAGGGCGCCCGCCGTCCACCGGGAAGGGCGCCGGCCAGGCGCCCACCGGCCTCGGCGCCGGACAGCCCTCGGAGCCGGAGAAGCCGGCCGGTCCCGGGAAGACCCCGGAGGCGGAGAAGCCCGGCGGGCCTGGGCAGCAGCCCCCGCAACCGGAGAAGCCCGCCGGTCCGGGGAAGACGTCGGAGTCGGAGAAGCCGGCCGGATCGGGGAAGGCTCCGGAGCCGGGGAAGCCGGCCGCTGACGGGAAGCCGGAGGAAGCGGAGAAGGCGCCGTCCGGCCAACCGGGGCCGGCGCAGCTCGCCGGGCAGGCCGGGGAGACGCTGTTGCAGGCCGGTCGTAGCGTCTGGGAGGCGATCCAGAGCGGCATGGGCCAGCACCGCCCGAAGCGGTAGCCCTGGCGATCAGCTCACGTGGCGGCCCGGTCCCGCGAACCCTTGCGGACAGCCCGGCCCGAGCCCGTATCCCTGACCCGGCCCCAGCTGCCGGCCCGGCCTCGCGTGCCCAGCGGGTCAGTGCGCCGGCGAGGGAGGCTCCTGGGGATGGCCGGCGGCGTGCCGGGCGTCGGCTAGGGCCACGCCGAGCAGTACGAGGGCGGCCACGACCCCCGCGGCCAGCGGCGGGGCGAGGTACAGGGGAACGGCGGCGACCGCCAGTGCGGCGATGGCGACGACCCGGCGGAGCGAGAGCCGGTCGAACACGACGCGTTCCAGACGGATGCGCCCGTAGAGGAACAGCACCGGACCACCGAGGCTCGCGACGAGCCACGCCGGCTCCGGTGCGCCGGCCGGATGCTTCAGCACGACCTCGAAACCGACGGCGGTGGCCACGATGCCCAACACCATGACGATGTGGGCGGTGCCGATGGCGAGGCCGGCGGCGTCCCGGTCTCCCGCCGCGGCGACGGTCTCGGCGAGGACCTGGCCGGAGCGGTAGAAGTAGATCCGCCACATCAGCACCGTCGACAGGAACGCCACCACCAGCCCGGCGGCGCTCGCCGCGGTGACCTTCTGGTTGGTCAGCGTGGTGCCGACGGCGAGCACGGTTTCCCCGAGGGCGATCATCAGGAACTGCTGGTAGCGCTCGGGCAGGTGGTGGCGGCTGTCCGTGGCCCAGGCACTGACCGGCGAACGGGCCATCCCCGGTACGGCCCACCGGAGCTGCGCACCCAGGTAGTCGATGACCACGGCGGTCGCCCAGAGGGCGGCCCGGGCGCCGCCACTGACGGCCGCGCCGGCGAACCAGAACACCGCCGAGACCGCGGACCACAGCAGCGACCGGAGGTAGAGCTGCCGCAGGGGGTGTCCGCGCAGCGCGGGCATCAGGATGAGCGGCCGGCCGCACAGCAGGATCACGTACGGCAGCACGAACGCCCAGCCGCGGCCCACGAACGCGTACGGCAGGGACGTCGACATGATCAGCAGCCCGAAGGCGCTGGCCAGGACGATCCACTGGATCTTGCGGCGGCGGGGGTCGAACCAGCTGGTGATGTGCGCGGTCGTGATCCACAGCCAGATCAGCGGCAGTGACAGCACCGGCAGGAAGGCCATCGACCGCCACCGGACGACCAGGTCCTCGTTGACGATGTCCCGCGCGACCCGGGTGACCACGCCGGCCAGGGCGAACACCAGCACCAGGTCGACGAACAGTTCCAGGAAGTTGGCCTGCCGCACGTCCTCGCGACGCTGCAACAGGTCCTGACCTCGTTCACCGCCTTCCGGACGTCCCATACCGCTCATACTCGCCCGCCCGCCTCCGGCGGACCCGGGGTTGAGCGTGGTGCACACGGAGGGGCGGTAGGCCTGCCACCTGGGCGGCGACCGGCGACCAACCGGTCAGGAATCAAGAAGCGCCGGGCACGGGGCCGTTCGTAGCGTGATCCGCGTGCACGATTCCTCAAGCGCAAGGAGACAAGGCATGAAGGCGAACGTCAGCTCGATCCTTCTCGGCGTCCGGGACCTGGCCCGGTCCAAGCAGTTCTACACGGAGGGGCTCGGCTGGAAGATCAAGGACGACTACGGCATCTCGGTGTTCTTCGAATCCGACGGAGGCTCCCTCGTCGGCTTCTTCGGCCGCGAGGGCCTGGCCGGCCAGGTGGGCGCCAACCCGGAAGGCAGCGGCTTCAGCGGGTTGGTCCTCACCTACGTCGTCCGTAGTGAGGCGCGGGTCGACGAGATCCTCGCGGAGGCCGAGAAGGCCGGCGCCACGATCCTCAAGCCCGCCGGCGCCCTGCCGTGGGGCGGGTACGGCGGCTCCTTCGCGGACCCGGACGGCTACATCTGGAGTCTCGGCTACAGCGACCAGGGCACGGACCAGCCCTACGCCGAGTAGCACCCGGGAACGGGCGGCAGCAGGTGGTTCGCATCGGGATCTTGGAGACTTTCCGTCAGCTACGAACGGAAAGTCTCCAAGATCCGCACGCCAGCGCCGTGCCGCATGTGGGAGCGCAAAGCAGAACGCCGACCGGCGTTTCCGCTGGTCGGCGCTCCTGTAGCCCGGCGAAAGGCTATGTGGCCAGGGGCGGGGTCGAACCGCCGACCTTCCGATTTTCAGTCGGACGCTCGTACCAACTGAGCTACCTGGCCGTGCTGCTCGGCTCATGCTACCGCACGGGCCGATACGCAGAACGCCGCGCGTGTAAGGGCGCGGCGTCAGCGCTTGCGGTCCTGACGGGACTTGAACCCGCGACCTCCGCCTTGACAGGGCGGCGAGCACTCCAACTGCTCCACAGGACCTGGCTGGTGTTGCATCCGGCCTGAGCCGGACCGTGCCCCCAACGGGATTCGAACCCGTGCTACCGCCTTGAAAGGGCGGCGTCCTGGGCCGCTAGACGATGAGGGCGGCCCCGCCATCATTGCACACTCGCAACTTCAAGCGGACTTGCTCCCATCCGGCCCCGCCGGAGGCATGAGAAGCATATGCCATGCCTCCGGGGTCGGCCAAACCGGTATGGCCACCCGCACACCGCCGGGCGAAACCCCAGGTCAGAGGCGGTGTCATCGGAGCCGGGAGATCCCGTACCGCCGCTTGAGGTCGGGAATCAGGCGCCGGCAGGCGGCCATCGTCTGGGTCCGGTCGCCGCCCGCGTCGTGCATCAGCACGATCGAGCCGTGGTGGGTCGCCGCCGTCACCCGCTTGATGATCGTCTTCGCCGGCGGGCGGTCCCAGTCCTGCGGGTCGACGCTCCAGTGGAGGGGGCGCATGCCGAGCTGGCGGGCCACGGTCAGCTCCTCGGCCGTCCACCGGCCGCCGGGCTGGCGGAACCAGGTGATCGGCGCGTGCGGCGCGGCCGCCCGGATGGCCTGGTTGGTGCGGACCAGGTCGGCCCGGATCTCGGCGAGCGGTCGCCGGCCGAGGTTGATGTCGTGCCGCCAGCTGTGGTTGCAGAGCTGGTGACCCTCGCGGGCGATCCGGGCGACCAGTTGCGGGTAGCGCCGGGCCTGCTTGCCGACCAGGCAGAAGGTCGCCGTGACGTGGGCCGCCCGCAGCTGGTCGAGGATCTGCGGGGTGAACCGGGGGTCCGGCCCGTCGTCGAAGGTCAGCGCCACACCCCGGTCGCCGCTGGTGCGGTGCAGCCCGGCGGGCAGGGTCTTCGGCAGCGGGCGCAGCTTCGGCTTCGGCGGGGTGGTGCGGCTCGGGCTGGGCCGCGGGGCCGGCGTCTTCGGCGGCGTCGGGACGGCCGAGGCGGTCGGCGGGGCGCCGGCCTGGGTCGGGGTCTTGCCGGGCTCGCCGCAGCCGGCCAGGAGGAGCACCAGGCCGAGGGCGAACGCCAGCGCGGCGCGTGGACGCATCGTCGCTCCCGAGAGGGGGTCGGGTGGGGCGGACTTTCCGACCGTAGTGGACGTCGCGCCGAATGGGGAGGGCCCCTCAGCCTGTCGTCGACTGGCCCAGGGAGTCCCGCACCGCCACGGCCAGCGACAGCGCCTCGGCGAGGTCCACCGGCCGGACCACCCCGGCCGGCAGGGTGTCGGACCGCCAGCCCGGCCCGGCGGCGAGCACCAGCAGCGGGCGGCGCGGGGCGGCGAGCACCGCGGTGAGCTGGTCCGGGTCGGCCGTGGCCCGGGTGTGCGACCAGAGCACCACGGCCGCCGGGCCGGTCCGGCTGACGGCCTCGAGCAGGGCGGCCACCGGCACCCGGGCGCCCAGCATCCGGTAGCCCACCCCGGCCTCGGCCAGGGCGGCGGCCAGCGCCTCCAGGGGCAGCGTGTGCTGCTCCTCGTCGGCGCAGGAGAGCAGGATCCGGGCGGGCCCGGCGGTGCGGTGCGCCCGGGCCACGGTGGCGAACGCCTCGGAGACGCACCGGGAGACCAGGTGCTCCACCTCGACGAGGCCGCCGGTGGCGGCGTGCCGTTCGCCGATGCCGGCGAGCACCGGCCGGAGCAGCCCGTCCCACGTGCGCACCACGCCGTCGGTGGCAAGGGCGTGCGCGACGGTCTCGCCGATCGCCACCGAGTCCAGCCGCATGGCGGCGCGGGCCATGCCGCGGGCAACCGGTCCGGCCCGGCCGACCGGGATCGTCGTCCCGCCGCCGTCCCGGACCGCCGTGGCCCGCGGCCTCGGCCCGAGCTGCTCGGCGGGCAGGACGGCCGGCGCCTGCCGGGCCCAGCGGGCGGCCTCGGCGGGAGCGACCCCCTCCGCGGTGAGCCGCCGCATGATCTCCAGGCGCGCGAGGTCGGCCGGCGTGTAGCGCCGGTGGTGCCCCGGCACGTGCTCGCCGGGACCGAGGCCGTAGCGCTGGTGCCAGGTGCGGAGCGTGGTGACCGCGACCCCCAGCCGGCGCGCGACGGCCCCCGCGCTCAGCGCCTCATCCGCCACCCGACCGCTCCGGTACCTCGTCGGCCGGCGCGCCCGCCCGGGCCGCGTCGACGGCGGGACGGGCCGGCCGCAGCAGCCGGTTCACCACCCCGCCGAGCCAGGGCGCGTACGCGCGGGGGTCGGCGTCCAGTTCCTGCTCCAGCTCGCGCGGGTCGACCCAGCGCAGGGTGGCCACCTCGTCCGGGTCGGGCCGGACGGGCAGGTCGGCCGGCACGTCGGCGCGCAGCACGTGGTCGTACTCGAATTCGACCCGACCGGTGGCCGGGTCCTCGGCGTAGTAGACGTAGACCCCGACCTCGGTGAGGTCGACCGGCTCGACGCCGAGTTCCTCGGCGAGCCGGCGGTTGGCGGCCTCGGCCAGCGACTGGCCGGGCAGCGGGTGGCCGCAGCAGGAGTTGGCCCAGCGCAACGGGAACCGGGTCTTGGCGGCGGCCCGCTGCTGGAGCAGGATCCGACCCCGCGGGTCGACCAGCAGCACCGAGAACGCCCGGTGCAGCCGTCCGGGTGGCTGGTGGGCGGTGGCCACCGTGGTCTCGCCGAGCACGTGCCCGCCGTCGTCGACCAGCTCGACCAGGTGCTTCTCCCGGGCCGTCACAGTGCCGGCCTTTCGTTCGCGACCGCGGGGCTCCGCTCCGCTGCACTCCTCGCGCTCACCGGTCGCCGCCGGTGACGCGCGAGGCGGCGAGCTTGCCGCTGATCAGGACCATCGGCACGCCCACCCCGGGTTGGGTGCCGGAGCCGACGAAGACCACGTTGCCGAGCGTCCGGTGCAGGTTCGCGGGGCGGAACGGGCCGGTCTGGAAGAGGCTGTGCGCGGCGGCGAACGGGGTGCCGGCGGCCATGCCCTGCGCCGCCCAGTCGGCCGGCGTCACCGCGCGCAGCACCTCGATGCCGTCGCCGAAACCGACGTAGCCGCGCTCCTCCAGGGTCGCCACGAGCTGGTCGGCGTAGCGGCGGGTCAGGTCACCCGGCCAGTCGAACGGCGCCCGGTGGAGGTTGGGCACCGGGGCGAGCACGTAGTAGGTGTGCCGGCCGGCCGGCGCCACCGACGGGTCGGTCCGGCTCGGGTTCGTCACCAGCAGCGACGGGTCGGTCATCAGCTCGCCGCGGCGGATCACCTCGTCGAACGTGCCCTTCCAGGACCGCCCGAAGTGGATGTTGTGATGGGCGATCCGGCTGTAGCCCTGCGTCGAACCGACGTGCAGCACCACGCAGGAGGGCGAGTAGGTGAGCTTGCGCTGCCGGCTCGTCGGCAGCAGGTCCCGGTAGGCGACCGGCAGGTCGGGGTTGAGCACCACGACGTCCGCCGGGACGAACTCGCCGTCGGCGGTGACCACTCCGGTGGCCCGGCCGTGCGCGGTCTCCACCCGGGTCACCGTGGTGCCGTACCGGATCTGCACGCCGTGCTTCTCCGCGGCGCCGGCCATCCCGCGGGAGACCGCGTGGATGCCGCCGCGCGGGAAGCACACCCCGGCCACCGAGTCGAGGTACGCGATGACCGCGTAGATGGCCAGCGCGTCGTGCGGTGCGAGGCCGGCGTACATGGCCTGGAAGGAGAAGATCCGCTGGGTACGCGGGTCCCGGAAGAACTGGTTGATCTTCGTCTGGAGTCGCCGGAAGGCGCCGTTGGCGAGCAGCCGGAGCAGGTTGCCGGTGAGCAGGTCGGTCGGCGCGTCAAGGTTGCGCTCGATGAAGTCGGCCCGTTCCCAGCGCCACAGGTCCCGCGCGTAGTCGACGAAGCGCAGGTAGCCGTCCGCCTCGCGGGGCCCGCAGACCCGGGCGATCTCGGCGGCCATCCGGGTGGTGTCGGTGATGACGTCGAGCGTCGACCCGTCCGGGTAGTACGCCCGGTAGGCCGGGTCGAGCGGCGTCAGGTCGAGCCAGTCGTTCAGCTCCTCGCCCACCGCGCCGAGCGCCTCGGCGATCAGGTCGGGCATGGTGAGCACGGTCGGCCCGGTGTCGAACTCGTATCCGTCGACGCCGAGCCGGCCGGCGCGCCCGCCCGGCACCGGCTCGCGTTCCAGCACGGTCACCTGCCGGCCGCTCCCGGCCAGGTGCAGCGCGCAGGCCAGCCCGCCCAACCCGGCGCCGACGACCACCACCCGGTCGGTACGCCCGCTCACGGTGCGCATCCCAGCCCCCTTGTTCGCGAAGTTGCCCATCATGCCCGCCGCGTGGTGGCGGCGGTGGCGAGGCCCGTCAGCGCGGTCCGCGCGGTGCCGTCGATCGGGGCGGTGTCGAGCGCGGACTGCGCCTCCGCCACCCGGTCGGCGATCATCCGCTCGACCCGGGCCACCGCCCCGGTTTCCCGGACCACGTCCGCCAGGCGTGCCACCTCCCGCGCCTCGGTGACCGCGCCGGCCCGCTCCAGGGCATGGCGCTGGACCGGGTCGGCCAACTGGCGGGCCAGCGTCAGCAGCACGGTGGGCTTGCCGGTCCGCAGGTCGTCACCGGCCGGCTTGCCGGTGGTCGCCGGATCGCCGTAGACCCCCAGCAGGTCGTCCCGCAGCTGGAACGCCTCGCCGACGGCCAGCCCGTAGCGGGTGTACGCGGCGATCAGCGGGGTGTCCGCCTCGGCCCCGGCCAGGGCGGCGCCGAAGAGCAGCGGTCGCTGGACGGTGTAGCCGGCCGTCTTGTAGCGGGCCACCCGCAGCGCCCGGTCCACCGACCAGTGCGCCGCGTCGTGCTCGCCGAGCACGTCGAGGAACTGCCCGGCGACGGTCTCCACCCGCATCTGGTCGTAGCAGCGGCGCACGTCGAGCATCCGGGCCGGCGGCACGGTGGCGTGCGCCATGAGCCGGTCGGCCCAGACCAGGCAGAGGTCGCCGATGAGCACGGCGACCGCCTCGCCGTACCGTTCGGGGTCGCCGGTGTGCCCGGCCGCGCGGTGCCGGTCGGCGGCGGCCCGGTGCGCGGTCGGCCGGCCGCGCCGGGTGTCGGAGGCGTCCATCACGTCGTCGTGCACCAGCGCGAAGGTGTGCAGCAGTTCCAGCGCGGCGAGCGCCGGCAGCACCGAGGGCAGCGGCGCGTCGCCGCCGGCCAGGCCGCGCCAGCCCCAGTACGCGAAGGTCGGCCGGACCCGCTTGCCGCCGGCCAGCACGCAGTCGCGGGCGGTCGCGGCGAACCCGCCCATCGCCGCGTCGATCTCGGCGAGCGAGTCGACCTCGGTGGCCAGGAACGCCGCGAGAGTCTCGTCGACACCGTTCACCAGGTCGTTCGTGAACGCGGCCAGCACGCCGCGGACCGGATCGTCCGACGTGCCGGGCTGAGCCGGCGTCACCACCCGGAGCGAACTATCCGCAACTGCGTCGTTGGCCATGCGGGCGAGCGTACCCTAGAGTTACGAGTTGCGTCGATTGCTGCGTCGAATTCGAGGAGGGCCGGTGGACACCGATCTCACCGCTGCCTATGAGCGTTGCCGCGAGCTGCACCGGCGTCACGGCCGTACCTACTATCTCGCCACGCGGCTGCTTCCCGCCTGGAAACGGCGGCACGTGCACGCCCTGTACGGCTTCACCCGCTACGCCGACGAGATCGTCGACCGCACCGAGGACCTCCCGCCGGCCGAGCGCGCCGCCCGGCTGGAGGGGTGGTCCGCCCGCTTCGTCGCCGGCCTGCACGGTGCGTCGGTCGACGATGCGCTGCTCCCCGCCGTGCTGCACACCATCGCCGTCTTCGACCTGGACCGCGGCGACTTCGCGTCGTTTCTGCGCAGCATGACGATGGACCTGACGGTGACGTCCTACCCGACGTACGACGACCTTCTCGACTACATGGAGGGCTCGGCCGCGGTCATCGGCACCATGATGCTGCCGATCCTGGGCAGCTCCGATCCGGCCGCCGCCCGGGAGCCGGCCCGCCAGCTCGGCTTCGCCTTCCAGCTCACCAACTTCATCCGGGACGTGGCCGAGGACCTGGACCGGGGGCGGACCTACCTGCCGGACGAGGACCTGGCCAGGTTCGACGTCACCCGCGAGGACCTGCTCGCCGCCCGGGCCGCCGGCCGCACCACCCCACGGCTGCGCGAGCTGATCGAGTACGAGGTGAGCCGGGCCCAGGCACACTACGAAGCCGCCGCGCCCGGCATCCCGCTGCTCGCCCCCGCCTCGCAGGCCTGCATGCGCACCGCGTACGCGCTCTACGGCGGGATCCTCGACGAGGTGGCCGCCCAGGACTTCGACGTGTTCACCCGTCGGGCCCTCGTACCCCGGCGGCGGCGGATGGCGGTGGCCGCGCGGGCGCTGCTCACCCCGGCCGGCGCGCCGGTGCGGGTCCCCGGCCCCGCCCTCCGGCCGGCCCTGGTCGCGTGAGCGACCGCACGGCGGTCGTGCTCCTCACCCGCGACCTGCGCGTGCACGACCACCCGGCGCTGGCGTCGGCGTGTTCGGCGTTCGACCGGGTGGTGCCGCTGCACGTGCTCGACCCGGCGCTGCAACGGCTCTCGCCGAACCGCACCCGCTTCCTGCACCAGAGCCTGGCCGAGCTGCGCGAGGCGCTCCGGCAGCGCGGCGGCGACCTGGTGGTCCGGCGCGGCGACCCGGTGGCCGAGACGGTCAAGCTGGCCCGCGCGGTCGGCGCCGAGGGGATCGGCCTGTCCGCCGACGTGAGCCGCCACGCCCGGCGTCGCGAGCGCCGGCTGCGCGAGGAGTGCGACCGGCACCGGATGTCCCTGCGGCTCTTTCCCGGCCTCACGATCGTCGAGCCGGCCGACCTCCGCCCGGCGGGCGGCGACCACTACAAGGTGTTCAGCCCCTACTTCCGGGCCTGGCAGGGGGCGAAGGTACGCGAGGAGTTGGCCGCACCGAGGCGGGTGCGGCTGCCCGACGGCGTCGATCCCGGCCGGCTGCCCGACCCGCCCCGGGGCGACTCGCCGGACGCCGCGGCCGGCGGGGAGAGCGTGGCCCGGCGCCTCCTCACCGGGTGGCTGCCCACCCTGGGCCGGTACGACGACATCCACGACGACATGGCCGGCGACGAGACCTCCCGGCTCAGCCCCTACCTGCGCTTCGGCTGCCTCTCGCCGCTGGCCGTGGCGAACCGGGCCGGCGACCGGAGCGGGCCGTTCGTCCGGCAGCTGTGCTGGCGGGACTTCTACCACCAGGTCACCGCCGCCTTCCCCGACCTCTCCTCCCGGGCCTACCGGCGCGGGGCGCGGGAGGACTGGCGGTACGACGAGCACGCGCTGGACGCCTGGACCGAGGGGCGGACCGGGATGCCGATCGTCGACGCCGGGATGCGGCAGCTGCGCGCCGAGGGCTGGATGCACAACCGCGCCCGCCTGATCACCGCCGGCTACCTGACCAAGCACCTCCGGCTGGACTGGCGGTCCGGGGTGGCGGTCTTCTTCCGCTGGCTGCTCGACGGCGACGTGGCCGACAACTCGGGCAACTGGCAGTGGGTGGCCGGCACCGGGAACGACGCCCGGCCGCACCGCGGCTTCAACCCGGTCCGCCAGGCCGAACGCTACGACCCCGACGGCGCGTACGTCCGCCGCTACGTGCCGGAGCTGGCCTCGGTCGGGGGGAAGGCGGTGCACCAGCCGTGGCGGCTGCCCGAGCGGACGCGCGCGGCGCTGGACTACCCGCCCCCGCTGGAGGTGCCGAGCGCCGAGCCGGTCTGGCTGCGCTGACCGCTCACTCCCGCCAGACGGTCACCTTGACCAGGGCGCCGCCGTCGCCCGCCTGGTTCACCACCTGCAACCAGCCCGGGTGCCCCTCCGAGGTGGTGAAGCAGTACTGCTGGCCGCCGCCGACGTAGTGGTGCGGGGCGCTCGTCCGGCGGGCCTCGCGGTAGGTGGCGCAGCGGCCCGCGGCGCCCTCCTCCGGGCCGGCGTAGGTGTCGTCGTACATGGCGCTGTGCCGGGCGCTGGAGTAGAGGATGTAGCCCCAGTCCAGGTAGAGGTCGACCGTCGCGTCCTGGGCGTACCGCCTCACGGGCCGGCCGCCGTCCACGTCCACCCCGGTCTTCTTGTCGAGCCGCACCACGTCGCTGAAGAACACGGCCGCGGCGCCGCCGGCGGCGGGGCTGCCGTCCGGGGCACCGGTCGAGGCCGCCGGGGTGGTGGTGGCGGTCGTCGGGCCGGCGGGGGTCGTCGTGGTGGCGGCGGCCGGCGCGGGGTCGCTCCGGTCCTGGTCCAGCGCCCAACCGGCGACGCCCAGGACCAGCAGCGCCACCGCGGCCAGCCCGGCCGTCCGCCAGCGGCGTCGCCACAGCTGGTACGCCATCAGCGCCGCCAGCGCCACCAGGCCCAGCACGATCCACAGCGGGTCGGAGCGGACCGCCTGCACGAGGGCGACCAGCCCGGTCACCGCCGAGAACAGGTTGGCCGCCACCCCGGAGTGCTCCTTGAGCCGGTTCGCCGGCGCGGGCGCTTCGTTCTCCACGAGCACCGGAGCGTAGCGGTGGCTGACGCAGCGTGACAGGGCTGCCACGCTTGTTGAGCAGTCCGCTTCCCGTCAGAGGCAGGAGTGCAACGCCTCGACCAGCTCCTCCACCCGGTCGTGGTCGGCCAGCCGGGCGGTCGCGTACGCGAAGGTGTAGCCGCGCTCCGGGTCGGCCCAGGCGCTGCTGCCGCCGATCCCGCCCATGCCCCAGCTCCCGTCCGGCTCCCACTGCATGCCCAACGTCCAGGACGCCCGCCGGTCCAGCACCAGGTCCGGTCCGTCGTACTGCACCCGGGTCGCCTCGGCGACCAGCTCGCGGCTGAACCGGCGTACCCCGTCGAGCGTGCCGCCGGCGAGCAGGCCCGCGTAGAGGCGGGCCAGGCCGGACGCGGTGGCGTGGAGGTTCACCGCCGGGAACTCCGCCGCCCGCCAGAGCGGGCTGTTCACCACCGCCGCGTCCAGCCCGCCGGCCGGGTTTCCCAACGCCCGGGCGCGCAGCGACCCCGGCTCGCCCAGCATCCGGACCGGCCAGTCGGGATCGGCGTACGACAGGTCGGCGCAGCGCCGCTGGTCCGCCGCGCTCAGCCCGAAGGCCAGGTCGAGGCCCCACGGCCCGGCGATCTCCTCGGCCAGGAACCGCCCGACCGGCCGCCCGTCCACCCGGCGGACCAGCTCGCCGACCAGGTGCCCGTACGTCCAGGCGTGCTCGCCCGCGACGCTGCCCGGCGTCCACTCGGGTTCGGCGGCGGCCAGGTCGGCGCAGAGCAACCCCCAGTCGGGGATCGCCGCGGCGGCCCGGGGCACGGGGAACGCGGGCAGCCCGGCCGTGTGGTCGAGCACCTGCCGCACGGTGGCCGGGGCGCGGAACTCCGGCCAGTACGCCGACACCGGCGCGTCGAGGTCGACCCGGCCCCGGTCGACCAGCAGCAGGAGGCAGAGCGCGACCACCGGCTTGCCCACCGAGTAGACGTCGACAAGTGTGTCCGGCCGCCACGGCGCCTCCGCCCCGAGTGCCGGGACGGCCGCGCCGGACGGGACGGCGGCGCGGCTGCCGCCCACGAGGTCGACGACGGGCGTGCCGTCGTACCAGACGGCCAGCGCGGCCCCGGTCTCCCGGCCCGTGGCGAAGAGGTCGTGGAAGCAGTCCCGGACCGGGGCGAAGCGTTCCTGCATGCGGCCACCGTAGGCGGTGGGGATGATCACCGGCGCGGGAATTCCGGGCCGACGCGGTGGCCGGCGGCCCGGCGGTGCGGAATGCTGGCGGGATGGCGGAGCCGGAACTGGTGGACGTGGTCGTGGTCGGGCTCGGGGTCGGCGGCGAGGAGGTGGCCGGGCGGCTCGCCGAGGCCGGCCTCACCGTGGTCGGGATCGAGCGGGACCTGGTCGGCGGCGAGTGCCCCTACTGGGGCTGCATCCCGAGCAAGATGATGATCCGGGCGGCGAACGCGCTGGCCGAGGCGCACCGGGTCAACGAGCTGGCCGGCAGCGCCGAGGTGCGGCCCGACTGGGCGCCGGTCGCCCGGCGGATCCGCGAGGAGGCCACCGACACCTGGGACGACAAGGTCGCCGTGGACCGGTTCACCGGCAAGGGCGGCCGGTTCGTCCGGGGCAGCGGCCGGCTCGACGGCCCGAACCGGGTGCGCGTCGGCGACCAGACGTTCGAGGCCCGCTACGGGATCGTCCTCGGCACCGGCACCCGCCCCTCGATCCCGCCGATCGACGGGCTGGCCGACACCCCGTACTGGACCAACCACCAGGCCATCGAGGTCGAGGAGCTGCCGGAGTCGCTGCTGGTGCTGGGGGGCGGCGCCATCGGGCTGGAACTGGCCCAGGTCTTCGCCCGGTTCGGCGTCCGGGTGACCGTCGTCGAGGCGGCCGACCGGGTGCTCGCCCTGGAGGAGCCGGAGGCGTCGGAGGTCGCCGCCGCGGCGCTGCGGGCCGACGGGGTCGAGATCCGCACCGGGGTCCGGGCCGGGCGGGTCAGGCACGACGGCACCGCCTTCACCGTCCACGCGGACGGCGCCGCGTTCAGCGGCGAGAAGCTGCTCGTGGTGACCGGCCGCAAGGCGCACCTGGAGGAGTTGGGCCTGGACTCGGTCGGCATCGACTGCACGCAGCGCTACCTGCCGGTCAACGAGCGGATGCACGCCGCCGAGGGCATCTGGGCGGTCGGCGACCTCACCGGCGAGGGCGCGTTCACCCACATCGCCATGTACCAGGCGGGCATCGTCGTCGCCGACGTGCTCGACCACATGCGGCGGACGAAGGGCGGGCCGGACGCCAGCGGCACCGCGAGCGTGGTCGGCGGCGCGGCCGGCGTGGTCAGCGCGGTTGGCGGGGCGATGAGCGCGGGCGGGTCGACCGTCGCCCCGGGCAGCGTCCCGGCCGCCGACTACCGGGCGTTGCCCCGGGTCACCTTCACCGACCCGGAGGTGGGCGCCGTCGGCCTCACCGAGCAGCAGGCGCGCGAGCGGGGCGTCAACGTCCAGACCGGGTACACCGACCTGACCGCGTCGACCCGCGGCTGGATCCACAAGGCCGGCAACGCCGGCTTCATCAAACTGGTCGCCGACGCCGACCAGGGCGTGCTGATCGGCGCCACCTCGGTCGGCCCGGCCGGCGGCGAGGTGCTCTCCGCGCTGGTCGTTGCGGTGCACGCGGCCGTCCCGGTCAGCCAGCTTCGGCACATGATCTACGCGTACCCGACCTTCCACCGCGCCATCGAGGACGCCCTGCGCAACCTGAAGTGACGGCCCGGACAACCTTTCCCGGGGTGGCCGCGTGGTAGGGGCGTGACCGACCAGAAAACGCGACTGTCGACGGCGGACGCCTCGTACGTGGCCTTCGTGGAGGAGGCCTGGCGGCGCCACATCCGGCTGGCCATGCTGCTGGCCGGGGACCGGTGGCGGGCCGAGGAACTCCTCCAGGACAGCCTGGTCCGGATGTACGAGCGGTGGCGCCGGTTGTCCCGGAGCGACGACCTGCACGCCTACCTCCGGCGAGCGCTGGTGAACAACCACACCTCGTTCTGGCGGCGGCGCCGGCGGGAGAGCCTCGTCGCCGAGGTCCCCGACCGGGCCGCGCCGTCCACCGAGCCGGACCACGACGCCGTCGCGCTGCGTCGGGCGCTGCGCGCGCTGCCACCGAGGCAGCGCGCGGTGGTGGTGCTGCGCCACTACGAGGACCTGCCCGAGCGGGAGGTGGCCCGGGTGCTGGGCTGCACCGTCGGCACGGTCAAGAGCCAGCACTCGAAGGCTCTCGGCAAGCTCCGCCACCTCCTCCAGCAACCCTCCTACACGGGGACCAGGTGACAGCGATGACAGATCTCGACGAGCGACTCACGGACCGGCTGCACGCCCTGGTGGACGGCGAGCCGGACTCGGCCGCCCCGGCCGCGACGCTTCTGGAGCGGGGTCGCCGGGCGCGCCGGCGCCGGACCGCGACCGTCGCCGGCGGCACCCTCGCCGTGCTCGCACTGAGCGCGGTCGGCGCGACTACCCTGGTCCACCGGCCCGCGCCGGACCGCCCCGCCGTCGTCGCCGAGGCATCTCCGCCGGCGGCCGCGTCGCCGCAGTTGGAACTGGCCGCCGCCGTCACCGCGAGCGAGAACACCAGTTACCGGGTCACGGTGCGGAGGACCAGCCGGGTCGATCCGAACTGGGTGGAGACCACGACGGGTGCCTTCGACCCGGGAAGCGCCGACGGCTGGCTGCGCACGGTGTACCCGGACGGCCTGAGCTTCACCGAGGAACGGCTGGTCGACGGGGTGTACTACGTCGGCGGCGCCGACGGCCACCGAAGGCTGCCCTGGAAGCGGTACCCGGGTGAGCGGAAGTTCCTCCCCTTCGACGTGGCGATGGGGGGCGCCCTCGGTGCCTCGTCGGACCAGGACGGGTTGTTCCAGGTGTTGAAGGGGAACGACGCCACGGTCACCCGGACCGGGCAGCGGGCCTATCACTTCAGCGTCGAGCCCACCGGTGGGTCCACCGGCTTCGACGCCGACGCCCCGCTCGTCAGCGAGAAGATCGTGGGTGACGTGACGCTCGGCGCCGACAGTCGGATCGCCGAACTCGCCTACGAAGTCACCCTCGTCTGGCGGAAGAACGGCAAGGTGGGACCTCCGACCAGCACCCAGGTGACCATGGCGTTCTCCGGCTACGGCCTGCCGGTCACGGTCGAGCGGCCGACCCGCCCCTAGGTGGTCGGAGAGGCTTCTCCGCCGCGTCGGACCCGGCGTCGTCCTCCGGGACGGCGCCGTGCCGGCCGGCGCCGGCGGTGAACCGGTTCGCGCCGTGCATCCCGTCGGTGACCAGGGACTCCATCCCGAAGGCGAGTTCGGTCGCCATCGCCTCCGGCTCGGGCAGGCCACCGCCCGCCAGCACCGCCGCCCGGTCGTTGCGCAGGCAGGTCTGCGGGTGCCGGGCGATCTCGGCGGCCAGCCGCTCGGCCTCCGCCCGGGCCCTGCCCGGCGCGACCAGCCGGTTCACCAGACCCATGGCGTACGCCTCGTCGGCGGGGACCGGGCGGCCGGTGAGGATCAGATCCATGGCCCGGCTCTCGCCGACGAGCCGGGGCAGCCGCACCGTCCCGCCGTCGATCAGCGGCACCCCCCAGCGCCGGCAGAACACCCCGAGGATCGCGTCCGACTCGGCGACCCGCAGGTCGCACCAGAGCGCCAGTTCCAGGCCGCCGGCCACCGCGTAACCGGAGATCGCGGCGAGCACCGGCTTGGACAGGCGCATCCGGGTCGGGCCCATCGGGCCGTCACCCTCGGGCTCGACCCGGTTGCCGCGCGGCGTGCCGATGGCCTTGAGGTCGGCGCCGGCGCAGAAGGTGCCGCCCGCGCCCCAGAGCACGGCGACGGCCGCGTCCGGGTCGGCCTCGAAGGCGCGGAAGGCGTCGGCCAGGGCGCGGGCGGTCGGCCCGTCGACGGCGTTGCGGGCCTCCGGCCGGTCCAGGATCACCGTGGTCACCGGCCCGGCGTGCTCGACGCGTACCCCCATCCGGTCAGCATGCCCTCGACGGCGCCCGCCGCGCCAGCTTCCGCCGTCCCGCGCGGCGGACTCAGGCGAAGTCGGCCGCGTGGTCGGCGGCCCAGTCGGCGAACGTGCGCGCGGGGCGTCCCAGCACCGCCGCCACGTCGCCGGTCACCTGCTCCGGGGTCTCCGCCATGGCCGCCCAGCCGGCCAGTGCCGCGTCCGCGAACGCGGGGCTGCCCATCGCCGCGGCCAGCATGGGTCGTACCGCCTCGGCGGGCACCTCCTGCCAGCGCAGGTCGCGGCCGATCGCGGCGCCGATGAGGCGCACCTGCTCGGCCTGGCTGACCGCCTGCGGGCCGCTGAGCACGTAGGTCCGCCGGTCGTGCCGGTCGCTGGTAAGCGCGTCGACCGCCACCGCCGCGATGTCGTCCTCGTGGACCATCGAACGGGCCGCCCCGCCGTACGGCCAGCGCACCACGCCCTCGGCGCGGATGGCGGGGGCCCAGCCCAGCGTGTTCGTGGCGATCCCGGTGGGGCGCAGCATCGTCCAGGGCAGGCCGGACGCGGTGACGGCGCGCTCCACCACGGCCCAGAACGAGTCCGGGTCGGCCTCGGCGGTGGCGGCCGACACGTACACCACCCGGGGCGACCCGGCACCGGCGAGCACGGCGGCGACGCGGGGAGCGAGCCGCGCGGTCGCGGCCGGGTCGACGAACGGCCAGATCAGGAACACGGCCTCGACACCCGCCAGGTGCGGGCGCAGGGTCTCCGGATCGGCCAGGTCGGCGCCCACCACCTCGACACCCGCCGGCAGCTTCGCGCGGCCCGGGTCGCGGGTCACGGCCCGTACGCCGTGGTCCGCCGCAACCAGCCGCTCCACCACGCGCCGCCCGACGTTGCCCGTCGCGCCGGTCACCAGGATCATCGTTTCCTCCAGGGAATTCTCGTGAACTCGATGGAGCCGACCGTAGAACCTCAACAATTGTTGAGGTCAATCGTCGACGGGCATACTCGGGGCGTGAAGCAGGACACGTCCTTCGACTGGCACGAGCCCGGCCTGACCATCGGTCAGGTGGCGCAGCGCAGCGGCGTCTCCGCGTCGGCGATCCGGTTCTACGAGGCGCAGGGCCTCATCAGCAGCGACCGCACGGCCGGCAACCAGCGCCGCTACCACGGCGACGTGATGTGCCGCCTGGCGATGATCGAGGCGTGCCAGCGGGTCGGCCTCACCCTGGCCGAGGTGGGCCGGGCGCTCGCGGCGCTGCCACCCGGGCAGGCGCCGACCACACAGGACTGGGACGCGCTCGCCGAGCGGCTGCGCGCCGAGGCCCAGTCCCGCATCGACCAGCTCAGCCAGGTGCTGCGCGAGTTGGCCCCACCCGCCCCGCCCGTACGCTGACGGCTCCCTCGGTAGCATCGGCGGCGGCAACGATCATGTGAGGTGCCGGACGGTCAGGCGACGATCCGGGAGTCCGAAGACGGGCCTCGCGTCGAGTCGCCCACCGCGAGCGTGGGCCGAGTGCAGCGGGAGCCTGCCTGTGGACCTGTACGACGTCATCCACCGCCGCCGCGACGTGCGCGCCGAGTTCACCGGGGAGCCGGTGCCGGACGACGTCCTGGACCGGATCCTCACGGCCGCGCACGCCGCGCCGAGCGTCGGCAACTCGCAGCCCTGGGACTTCGTGCTCGTCCGCGACCCGCGGACCCGGCGCCGGTTCCACGCGCACGTCCAGGCCGAGCGGGACACCTTCGCCGCCACGCTGGACGGTGACGCGGCCGAGCGGTTCGCCCGCATCAAGATCGACGGGGTGCTGGAGTCGACGCTGTCGGTCGTGGTCACGTACGACCCGCAGCGGGGTGGGCCCGCGGTGCTCGGCCGGCACGCCATCGCCGACGCCGGCCTCTACTCGGTCTGCCTGGCCATCCAGAACCTCTGGCTGGCCGCCACCGCCGAGGGGCTGGGCGTCGGCTGGGTCTCCTTCTACCGGGAGCCGTTCCTGGCCGACTTGCTCGGCATCCCGCCCGGCATCCGCCCGGTCGCCTGGCTCTGCGTGGGCCCGGTGAGCCACCTCCAGACCGTTCCCGACCTGGTCCGGCACGGTTGGCGTACGCCCCGGCCGCTGGCCGCCGCCGTGCATGCCGACCGCTGGCGGACGGACGGGGACCACCCGATGGGGTGATCCGTGGTCGGCGCCCGGTTTGGGACCTCTCCTGCCGGGAAGTCGGACCACGTGCGCGAACTATTGACGAAGATCGAGCAGAACACCCGACTCGACCGGGTCGGTGACCGGTTGCAGCGCGCCGTCCAGGGCACCCTGCGTCCCCAGCGGGTCCGGGACTTCCTGCACGGCGTCTGGCTGGGGCACCCGCTGCACCCGGCCATGGTGCAGGTGCCGGTCGGCGCCTGGATCTCGGCCGCCGTCGTGGACCTGATGCCCGGACAGCGCCGGGCGGCGACCGCGCTCGTCGGGGTCGGTACGGTCAGCGCGCTGCCGGCCGCCGTGGCCGGGCTCAACGACTGGGCCGCCCTCTCCCGCGACCAGCGGCGGATCGGCCTCGTGCACGCCGCCGCGAACACCATCGGCGTCACCCTCTACGCCGGCTCGCTGGCGGCCCGGCTGAACGGGCGGCACAACCTGGGCCGGGCGCTGGCCTACCTGGGGCTGTCGGCGGCGAGCGCCGGGGCGTACCTCGGTGGGCACCTCGCGTACAAGCAGGGCGCGCAGGTCAGCCAGAGCATCTCCGAGCTGCACCTGGTCAGCGACGGCTGGCACCCGCTCGGCGACATGTCGAGCCTGCCGCAGCGGCAGCTTCTCACCCGCGAGATCGACGACGTCTCGGTGATCCTCTACCGGCACGGCGACGACGTCACGGTGATGCTGGAGCGCTGCCCGCACCAGAGCGGCCCGCTGGGTGAGGGCGAGGTGCAGGAGATCGACGGCCACGCCTGCGTGGTCTGCCCCTGGCACGGCAGCACGTTCCGCCTCAACGGCGGCGAGGTCGTCCACGGCCCCTCGGGCAACGACCAGGTCGTCCTTCCCACCCGGGTGGTCAACGGCCGCCTGGAGGCCCGCCTCCCCTGACCGCCGTCGCCGGCCGGTGGCGTCAGTCCCTGCGGTGGCGGCCCACCACGAGGTCGCGGACCGACGTCCGGGGCACCGGGCGGCGGCGCAGGCCGAGGACCGCGCCGATCTGGGCGCCCACGATGCTCGCCACCGCCAGCACCGCCGAGATGGCCAGCGGGCGGTTGATCCCGTCCTCGACGGTGGCCCGGGAGGCCCCCGCCGACATCGGGGGCTGCTGCCCGGCGGGCGCCTCGACTGTGGGCGTGGTGTCCCGGCCGGTCGGGTGCGGGGACGGCTTGCCCTTCGGCGTCGTCGAGGACGCGCCGCCACCGCCCGGCGTCGCGGCCGGGCCGGGAGCCGGGCGGGACGGCGTGGCCACGAGCCGGCCGGTGGCGTGCCGGCGGGCGCCCGCGTCCACCGCCCCCTCGGGCAGCTTGAGCAGCTGCCCCGGCCGGATCCGGTCCGGGTCGGCGAGCCGGTTCAGCCGGGCCACCTCGCGGTAGCGGTCGAAGTCGTCCAGGTAGCGGTCGGCCACCTCGCCCAGGTAGTCGCCCTTCGCCACCCGGTACACCGCCGGGCTCGTGGTGACCGAGGCCGCCCGGACCGGCGGGGCGGCGAGCGCGGCACCGGCCTGCGGGGCGGCGTGTCCGGCCGGCGGGGCGACCACCGCCGGCGCGGCGGCGACCGGCTGCGGCGCGGCCAGGGTGGCGGCGCTCGCCGCGGCCGGGCTGGCCGCCAGGATCAGCGCCACCGAGCCGACCAGCGCGGCCGCGGCCCGCTGCTGGCGGCGCATCCCGGGCAGCCGGGGCGCCGGCCGGCGCAGCGCCCCCGCGAGGAGTTCCACCAGTACGGAGAAGGCGAACGTGGCCCAGCCGAACCAGCCCACCACGGCCAGCGCCCGCAGGAAGAGCTGACCGTCGTCGCGGCTGGTCAACGCCGTACCCACCTCGGCCAGCGTGGGCAGGTGGTCGGGGAGGGGGTTGCCGGCGAAGGCCAGCAGGGCGATCGGCCCGCCGGCCAGCACCGCGCAGAGCACGACGAGGGCGCCGAGGCCGGTGAGGACCTGGCCGGTCCGCCGGACGGCCGAGCGTTGCGTTGCACCCATGGCTGCCTTCCCTTCCTACGGGGCTCCGGTGAGCGCCCGCGCCGTGGCCTCACCGGTGACGGTGGCGGTGTTCTGGAAGCCGAAGAGACCGAGCAGGTCCCGGCGGTAGGTGATGCGGACGCGTACCTGGATCTGCCGCTCGCCGGCGACGACGGGGAAGCTGACGTCGTGGTCGCGGACCCCGCCGGCCGCGCTCAGGTAGTCCGCGACGGCCTTCCGGGCGGCCACCTCGTCGATCTGCTTCGGGCCGCCCTCGATGGCGTGGGCCCGGTCGATCATCTGGCCGCCGCTGCGGGCCGCCTCGGCGGCCAGGTTGTCCGCGCGCTGCAACGAGCGGAGCTGCCCGGCGCCGTCGTACGCCAGGCTGATGATCGCGAGCACGCCGGTCATCGCCACGGCCAGGAAGAGGCTCACCCGGCCGCTCTCCGACGCGCGTCGCCCGGTCACCGGCGGCTCCGGTAGGTGTCCAGCGGGGAGGTGAAGGTCGCCGAGACGGTCTTGCCACCCGGCACCCCGGGCAGCCCCGGCGCCCGCAGGTCGGCGAAGGAGACCGTGCAGGTCACCGTGACGGTGACCGTCGCCGGCGCCCCCGGTGCGCTGCGGTACGCGGCCGCGAAGCTCGTCCCGGCGTCCCCCACCGAGCCGCGGAAGGTCAACGCCGGCGGGGCGGTGCAGCGCAGCCCCGACCAGTCGAGCTGGCGGCGGGCGGCGTCGGTGGCGGCGGTCCGGCCGGTCCGCGCGTCCCGGGCGATCGAGGCGGCGCGGGCGGCGTCGTGCGCGGCCGACTCCACCGCCTCGTCGGCGACGGCGGTCCGGCCGGCCACCCCGGCCAGCACCATCAACCCGATGAAGGCGGGGGCGAGCACCGCCACCTCGATCGAGACGGAACCCCGGTCCCGCGCCACCCGCCTCACCCCGTCGTCCAGCGTTCGACCGGGCCGTGCGCGCGCTGCGAGACCGCGAAGCGCACGCCCGGGATCACCGACAGGGAGCGTCCGCTGACCGTGCAGGTGACCTCGGTGGCGGTCGTCGTGCAGGTCGGGCCGGGGGACTGCCAGTCGACCAGCCAGTCCCCGGCGGCACGCAGGAAGGTGGTGGCCCGGTCCCGGCCGGCGTCCGGCGGGGCCTGGAGCGCCCGTTGGGCGTTCACCCCCGTCTGCGCCGCGTTGAGGGCGGTGGACCGGGCGACGAACCAGACGGCGAGCTGGATCGAGGCGAAGAGCAGGACCAGGATCGCCGGCATCACCACCGCCAGCTCGACCGGGTTGGCTCCCCGTTCGGACCTGCCGGCGGCGAGCCGTCCACGCAGGACGGCCGTGATCCGCCCCGGGCCGCGCCGACCGGCGGGCCGGCCGGCGGGCGCCGGCCGGCTCCGGTCCGTACGGGCGGGGCGGGACGTCACTTTGGATCCGTGTGGTTCGGGATGGCGTTCATCCAGTCGTTGGCCTTGGTCAGGGCGAGCGCGGTGACCGCCATGGCCACCGCGACCAGGCCGAAGATGATCACCGCGGTCGGCACCGGGCTGTCGCCACGCTCGGTGTCCCGCCGTAGCTCGGCCAGGCGGCTGCTGACCGCGGCGTGCAGGTAGGCGTAGAGGTGCATGGTCGTCTCCTTCGGGGTGGGTTCACAGACGGGCGAGGAACGGGTAGACGGCGAAGCCGAGCAGGACGAAGACCAGCAGTGAGCCGGGGATGTCCAGCCGGCTGGTCACCCCCTCGGCCCGGGCCAGGTTGTCGGTGCGGATCTGGTCGCGTAGCGAGTCGGCGCGGCTGCGCAGGGTCTCGTGCACCTGGGCGCCCTCGCTGCCGGAGGAGCGCATGATGGCCCCCACGTCGCCCAGCTCCGGGATGCCGATCCGGTCGGCAAGCTCCTGGAGCTCGTCCCAGGGCGAGTGCATCTGGAGCTGGGCGATCCGCAGCGCCTCCCGGATCCGGTCGAAGACCCAGCCGTCGCAGACCGCCGCCGCGCGTTCCAGCGACTGCACCGGGCCGTGCGCCGCGGAGAGCTGCAACGCCACCAGGTCCAGGTAGGTGCAGACCGCCTGGCGGAACTCGTCCCGCGCGGCGTCCGCCCGGGCCAGCACCGCCCGGTGCGCGAGCAGGCCGGCGACCAGCGCCAGCCCCAGGCTCCCCACCACGGGTACGGCCAGCGGCAGCGCCACCCCGCCCAGGAAGAGCACGGCCGAGGCGACCGCCGGCGTGGCGAACCCGACGAGCGCGGAGAGCAGCACCGACAGGGCGTACTGCTCGGGGGCCCGGTCGAGCAGGGCGAGCTGCCGGTGCGGCGGGCGCAGCCAGCGGGAGACACCGCCGAGCCAGTCCGGCCCCCTCCCGGCCACCGGGGCCTGGCCGGGCGGCTGGTGCAGCCGGCGCAGCGCGGGGCCGAGCGCCGGGGTGGCCGGCAGGGCCTCGCGGACCACCAGGAACAGGCCCAGCCCGACGGCCGCCCCGCCCAGCACCGCCACGGCCAGCTGCCAGTTCACCATCATCGCGGCCGCCTTTCGTTCGCGACTGCGGGGCTCGCAAGCTCACTCCTCGCGCTCACGCGATCGCCTCCTCCGGGTCGGGCGCCGGCAGGAAGCGCGCCGGGCGGGGCGGCTGGCTCATCGACCGCACCCAGACCAGCAGGCCGACGAAGGCCGCCCCGAGCACCGCCATCACGAGCTGCCCGAAGACCGTCCCGTACGGCCGGACGTAGTCGCTGTTGACCAGCCCGTACGCGAGCGTGGCCAGGGTCATCCCGGTGAGGAAGCGGACCGCGAACCGGGGCTGCGTCCGCTTCGCCTCGACCTCGCGCCGGGTGGCCACCTCGGCCGAGGCGGCGGTGGCGATCGAGCCGAGCACGTCGCCGAGGCGCTCGCCCCGGTCGGTGAGGTGCAGGATCAGCGCCGCCACCACCTGGTCGCAGACCGGGTCGGCGATCTCGTCGGCGAAGGCGAGCAGGGCGGACCTCGCCAGCCAGCCGGCCTGGAGGCGGGCCGCCAGGGTGCGTACCTCCTCCTGGATCTCCTCCGGCGCGGTGGCGATGGTGCCGATGATGGCTTGCTGGAGGCCCTGCCCGGTGCCGGAGATGTCCTTGAGCCGCCGGGTCCACTCGCCGACCGCCTCGATCCGGGCGATGGCCCGTTGCTCGGCCCGGCCCACCGCGAAGAGCCACGGCACGCCGGGCACCGCGAGCGCCACCAGCAGGCAGACCACCGGCAGCCCGGTGAGCAGGAAGGCCAGCGCGCCGGCCACCAGTGCCCCGGCGAGCAGCACCTGGTAGCGGTGCTGCTCCCGGCGGCCGGCCCCGGAGCCGGTCCAGAGCCTGCTCAGCCCAGGCCCGGCGCCCGCCGTCGGACCGGGCGGCCGGCGGGTGCCGACCAGCGCGACCACCGCCAGCACCAGCCCGGCCACGCACGCCGCCCCGGAGACCAGGGCGATCAGCTCGATGGTCGTCATGCGGGGCCAGCCTTTGTTCGCGACTGCGGGGCTCGCAGGACCGGCTCACTCCTCGCGCTCACGGGGCCTGCCTTCGTTCGCGACTGCGGGGCTCGCAGGACCGGCTCACTCCTCGCGCTCACGGGGCCTGCCTTTGTTCGCGACTGCGGGGCTCGCAGGACCGGCTCACTCCTCGCGCTCACGGTCGCCGCCCGAGCCGGGTGTGCCGGGGCCGCCGCCACGCGCCCGTGCCGGCCTCGATGAACCGGGTCAGCAGCCGGGCGTCGTAGCCGACCCGGAGCAGCTGGTCGCGGATCCGCTCGGGCAGGTGGCGGGGCACCGCCCGGCCGTCCGGTCCCGGGCCGAAGACGCTGGTGGTGGTGATCCGGTTGCCCTCGCCGACGCCGATGACCTCCTCGACGTGCGAGACGAAGCGGTGCTTCCGGCCGCCGATCGCGGTCTCGTCCTCGACCGTGACGTAGACGATCAGGTCCAGCGCGTTGCCCGCCATCCGGCGGGCCTGGTCGACGGTCATCTCCCGGCCGTGGGCCAGCGCCAGCTCGATGATCCGCTCGCCCACCCCGGCCGGGGTACGTGCGTGGATGGTGCACATCGACCCGCGGCTGGTGGTCATCGCCTGGAGCATCGGCACGATCTCCCGGGACCGCACCTCGCCGACGATGATCCGCAGCACGCCCATCCGCAGCGACACCGGGATGAGGTCGGCGATGCTCACCTCGCCGGCGGGCCGGCCGTCCAGCCCGCGCTCGCCGTGCCCCTCCCGGGACTCGAAGCTCATCACCGCCCGGTGCTTGTGCCCGCGCCGGGCCGGCAGCAGCTCCCGGCTCTCCTCCAGCAGCACGTACGGCTCGTCGGCCGGGATCTCGTCCATCAGCGCGCGGATGACCGTGGTCTTCCCGGCCCCGGCCAGCCCGGCGACCATGATGTTCAGCCCGGCCCGCATCGACGCGCGGAGGAAGTCACGCAGCAGCGGGTCGATCATCTCGTCCAGGTCGGGCCGGCCGCCGGCGATGTCCTCCAGGCTCACCGCGAGCGTGTTGTGCTTGCGGATCACCGCGTACGGGCGGTGGCTGACCAGGAAGACCGCGGCGAGCCGGCTGCCGTCGGGCAGTTGCAGGTCGAGCGTGGGCTTCGAGGTGGAGAGGGACCGCTCGGTCGCCCCGGCCCGGCGGGCCGCCGCCTGGAGGATCTCCACCAGCTCGTCGTCGCTGTCGGCGATCGGCTCGGCCCAGTCCACGCCGCCGCCGTGCCGGGTGATGCGCACCTGGTCGCAGCCGAGGATGTGCACCTCCTCGATGGTGTCGTCGACCAGCAGCGTCTGGAGCCGGCCCAGGCCGACCAGCTCGGCGGTCACCTGGTCGAGCAGCAGCCGCTCCTCGTCGGCGGCCATCGGCGTGCCGGCCCGGCGCACCGAGTCCGCGTACGCGGAGACCACGGCGACGGCCAGCCGGGCACGCTCGACCTCCTCGGCGTCCGCGTCGAACTCCCGGCCGCGCTGCCAGAGCGTCAGCCGTTCGCTGAGTTCCCGGCGCAGCTCGCGGACCACCGCGAAGTCGACCCGGGGGCGGGGCGGCGGGGGTGGCGGCGCGACCGGCACGGCGGGCGCCGGGGGCAGGTGGTGCCGCGCGTTCGGCGGGACCAGCGGCGGCACCGTCGAGGTGGCGCCGGGCTGCTGGCCGCGCGGGTCGTGGGAGACCGGCTCAAACCGCACCGGACACCCCCGGCGTGCTCGGCGCGGTCACCGCGCGCGGGGCCGGGGCTCCCGGCCAGGCCAGCCGGGCCCGCCGCCGGTCCAGCAGCGCCCGGACCGGCACCTCCAGCGCGCCGGCCGCGCGCATCAGCGGCCGGTTGGCGCGTACGGTGCCGCCGTGCCCGAGCACCTCGGCGGTACGCGGGTCGTGCGGCAGCCGGGCGATCACCGGCAGCCGCAGCGCCTTGCTGATCTCGCTGCCGCCGTGTCCGTCCCCGACCACCAGCAGGCGCAGGGTGCCCGGCGGGATCCGGTGCTCGGCGAAGTCCCGCTCGATGGCCTTCACCGTGGCGCGGGTGGCGGACAGGTCGGGCAGGTGGGCCCGGGTGACCAGCAGCACCACCGCCGCCGCCCGCAGCACCGGCCACGGTGGACCACTCACCTGCAGCCGGCCACAGTCGACAAGCACGTCGTACGGCGGGACGCCCCGCTCCAGGCTGGTGAAGAAGTCGGCGAAGCGCTGCCAGAGCGGGGTGACGCTGCCGGCCTGGGCCGGGTCGACCACGCCGGGCAGCAGGAGCCGCTCCCGCCTCGGCGCGTCCAGGTCGACGAGCTGCGACCAGAAGGCGCTCTCCAGGTTGCCGTCGCGCAGCTCCCCGACGGCCAGTTCGCCGAGGCCGCGCGGGCCGTCGAGCGCCCCGCCCAGGTAGCCGGCGAGGATCGAGCCGCCCGCCGGGTCGCACTCGGCCAGCACCAGCCGGCGGTGCCAGCTCAGCGCGGCGGCCAGGGCGGCCGTGGTGACGCCCGGCGAACCCTTCGCCGACACCATGGCGATGATCGCCATCAGGCCGCCTCGGTTAGCACGAGCGCGATCCGGTCGTCCGCGGCCAGCGCCACCACTGCCGGCACGTCCCGGACGGCCAGCGCCAGGTAGACCACCACGTCGTCGTTCTCCGGCGTGGCGGTGTCGATCACGGTGGCCTCGAACCGGGTGCCGCCGGCGCGCGTCGCCTCGGCGCCGCCGGCGCTGGTGTCGGGCGTGCTGACCAGCAGCACCTTGTCGCCGGGGTGCAGCCTGCGGGCGGGCACCTGGTTCGGCTCCAGCCCCAGCGCGAGCTGCTGCTGCCCGGGTCCGAGCAGCGGCGCGTCGGTGAGCTGGGCCGGGGTCAGCAGCGTGCCGGGGGTGAGCCGGACGGCGGCGCGCCGGCCCAGCACCTCCTTGATCCGGTCGGCCGGCACCGGCTGGAGCTCCCGCCCGCCGGAGACCCGCACCGGGACCAGGTCGTCGGCGGTGAGCTGCCGGCCGACCTCGACCGGCCGGGCCACCGCGAGGTAGCTGCCGGTGGAGCGGACCGAGGTGACCGCGAAGGCCGCGCCCAGCCCGCCGAGAGCGATCAGCAGCACGGCCAGGCCGAGCAGGCCGGGGCGGATCCGCCGCTGCCGCACCACCCTGGGCGGCGCCACCGGCGCGTCCAGGGGGGTGCCGTTCCGCGTCGCCACACTCATTGCGTCATCTCCGTTCGCGACTGCGGGGCTCGCAAACCCGGCTCACTCCTCGCGCTCACCGTGTCACCACCTGAAGTTCGTTGATCTGCACCGGGACGGTTCCGCTGACCCGGCTCTGGGCGATCTCGCCGCTCTCGCCCCCGCCGGACCACTCGACGGTCCAGAACGTGGTGGCGCTGACCTGGTAGGTGCCGGCCCGGGCGTAGCCGCGGTCGTAGCCGCAGTCGGGGGAGGTCCGCCCGGCCCGGGGGCCGTCGGCGGTGTACGGCGTGCCCGGCCCCGTGCAGGTGACCTCGGTGCCGTCGCCCATCGTCCAGACGATGCGGGTCACCCGGGCGGTGATCTCGACGGTCACCCCGCGGTCCGAGGCGGAGGCGCGCAGCGGCCCGAAGTAGGACGCCCCGCCACTGGCCCACATCCAGACCGGCAGCCCGACGAGACCGGGGCCCTTGCTGCGCCGGGGCGCGACGGCGACCCGGGGCGGCAGCAGCGAGATCGAGGCCAGCGCGCGGCGGGCCAGTTCCTCCGGGTCGGGCGGCGACCCGTAGCCGGGCGGCGGCCCGTCGCGCAGCACGACGCTCTGCTCACCCAGGTCGCCGCCGTTGCACGTCCGGACGTACCACTGCTGGCCCTCGGGGGCGGTGGGCTGCGGCTCGGCCAGCCTGTAGTAGCAGCCGTCGCCGTTGTTGAACCAGCCGAGCAGGTCGTCGTAGCAGGGGATGACCCGGCCGTTCCACTGGCACTTCGCCGCGCCGCCGCCGCCGTCCCCGCCTCCGCCGCCGGGGTCGCCGCCGCCGCCCGGCCCGCCCGGGGTGCCGGGTTCGTCGTCCCAGACGTTGCAGTCGTTCTGCCCGGGCGGGCACTCGCCGCCCGGGTTGCCGGCCCGGGCGGGCGTGGCGGTCACCAGCAGCGCGGGCGCGCCGGTCAGCGCCAGCAGCAGCGCCAGGCCGGCGGTGCGCAGCAGCCGGCGGGGCGTCCCGGCCCGGGTCGGCCGGGCCGGGACACCCCTTCCTCCCCAGGTCAACACGGCTGGTCCTGGTGTCCGGCGCCGGCGCTGATCAGCCACCGGCCGTCGGGGTAGCGGGTCGCGGTGGCGGTGGCCAGGTAGCGCCCGCCGCGGGTGCCGGGGACGACCCGGCGGTCCTTGGCGTAGACGAGGCGGTAGCCGGTCGCGTCCAGGCAGTCCTGGATCTCCACGGTGGGCGGATCGGCGGCCAGGTCGATCGCGACCACGGTGGGATCGGAAACGAGTCTTCCGGTACGCATGGCGCCGTGCTCCTTCGCCTCACGAATTGCGACCCGCACCCGGGTCAGCAACGGATCCGCCACGAATCGGGCCAGTGCGGGATGGCCGGGATCGCTGCGCGCGCTGGCCGTCCGGGACGCGTCGAGATAGCCGGAATAGGCGGCGAGCGCGGCCTTTCCGGCTGATTCCTCCTCGGCGCTGGAATGCGCTACGGGTGCGGCGGAGCCCGCGGTCAGCGGGCGGGTCGCCGCCTCCGGCTCGCTGCCGCAGCCGGCGGTCGCGGCCAGTAGAGCAAGGCTGAGCAGGCAGATTTCCCATCGGCGGGATTGCCGTGTGCGCAACGCCGGGTCCTCCTCCGTGGCGGCCCGGAGTGGTCGCGTCAACGCACTCCGGGCATGCGGAAGTGCGCCCGGATGTGTCCGGCCGGGCCGCATCTGCTACCGCTGCATTTACCTGTACGGATCTTTAACGAATTCGAAACCTGATGTCTCCGGTCGGCCTCCGACGCCAATTGATCGGGGGTTGCGTCGTACCCAAGGGGCGAGCATAGGCTGACGTCCGCCGATGCAACAGAGGCAATTAATCCGAACACTCTGAGTGATGACAGGTGGTGGCGGCCGGTGGCTGTCCGGACGACGACGAACGGCCCGCGGACGGGTCGACCGGCGGCAGGAGTGCGTTCACCCGCACGCGTCATCCGGTGTCCCGGACGCGGACCGGCGGGCAGCGGATTGGGGGACAACCGACCCTCTGGTCCGATCCGTCCCCCCGGCCGGTGGCGCGCCCGCCCCTCGCCGGAGGCCGGTCGGCGTGCCCCGGCCCGCTCCGGGTCCGACGCCGTTTTCCGCGCCATCCGCGACACGGCGGTCGGGCAGAACTCACTCTGCGTGCTCCAGAGTGGAACCCTCAGCGACCGCCTCGGGGCGCCGGCATGACCGCCGAACGGGTCCGGGCCGCCCCACCGGCGGCCCCCGCCCGCCGTCCGGCCGTCCGGCTGTCGGCCGCGCTGACGGTCGTACCGCTGGTGCGGCTGGCGGTCGCCCGGTACGCCGTACCCCCGGGTGTGCCGGACCGGGTGGGGTGCGACGGCTGCGGCGTGTCGATCGGCCTGGACCGGCCGTTGCCGGCGCTCGGGCCGGCGGCCCGCTGCCCGTCGTGCCGGGCGCGCGTCGGCGCCGCGCCGATGTCGGTGGAGGTGGCCCTGGTCGCGGCCGTGGCGGCGGTGGCGCTCACCGGCGGGCCGGCCGGCGTGCGGGCGGCGGTCGCCTGGTGGCTCGCCTGGGCGGTGCCGCTGGCCCTGGTCGACGCGGCGGTGCACCGGCTTCCCGACCGGCTGACCTGGCCGGCCGCGGCCGGGGTGTGGGTGCTGCTCGGGGTCGCCGGGCTGGCCGGCCCCGGCCCGGCGCCCTGGCTGCGGGCCACCGCGGCCGGGCTCGCCCTCGGCGCGGGCTTCGCGGCGACCACCCTGCTGCTCGGCCGGCGCGGGTTCGGCCTCGGCGACGCCAAGCTGGCGCTCGGCGCCGGGGCGCTGCTCGGCTGGCACGGGTGGCCGGTGCTGGTGGCGGGGCTGGTGCTCGCGGTTACCCTCGCCGCGGTGGCCGGCCTCGCGCTGCTGGCGGCCCGCCGGGTCCGCTGGTCCAGCCACCTGCCGTTCGGCCCGTCCCTGATCCTCGGCACCGCCCTCACCCTCGTCCTGACGACGTGAGCGCCGGCGGCGGGCGGGTCAGCGCCGGGCGGGCCGGACGGCCGGGCGGGCGGCGGCTCGGCGGACCCGCCAGCGCAGCACGTCGGCCACCGGGCGGGCCAGCACCGGGGTGAGCAGGGTGCCCACCAGCACGCCGAGCAGCAGGCCGGCGGCCACGTCGTGCGGGTAGTGCACACCCACGAAGGTGCGGGAGAACGCGGCCAGCGCGGCCAGCGGGACGGCCACCAGGCCGATCCGGCGGTGCAGCAGCAGCGCGGTGGCGGCCAGCGCGCCCGCGATGGTGGCGTGGTTGCTCGGGAACGACCAGTCACCGGCCGGCGGGCAGTGCCCGGCCACGATCACCAGGTCGGCGGGACTGCGGCAGGGCCGGTCCTCGGCGACGAGGGTCTTCAACCCCTCGCTGGACACGTACGCGCACACCACCGCGACCGGGGCGGCCAGGGCGAGCGCCCGGCTGCGGAGGTCGCCGCCGAACAGCCGGGACAGCGCCGCCAGCACCAGCAGCACCCCGAGCAGGACCACGGCCCCCTCGGTGAAGTGCACGGCGAACCAGTGGACCGGCTCCGGCGTGCGGTCGGCGAACTCGACGATGTCGTGGTACCAGTCGGCACTGACATCCGGAACGTCGGTCACCACGGCGTCAGTCATGAATCACCTCACCAACCGTTCATACCCCGTTCACCTGGAGGGTGGTGGGGGAATGACTGTCGGGGCACCAAAGTCTCAGGCGCCTCTCAGCCGGGTCTGATTCGGTGGCCGCGACGTACCCGACCTCGGGAGGACCCGTGCCGCACAGCCCCCAGGGCGACGAGAGCTGGCGGATCCGCCGTACCGCGGCGGACCTGGACCGGCTCGGCGAGACCGAGTCGATCTTCGTGCTGGGCAACGGCTGGGTGGGCTGGCGCGGCACCCTCGACGAGGGCGAGCCGTACGAGATGCCCGGCACCTACCTCAACGGGTTCCACGAGCGGCGGAATCAGGAGGACGTGGGCGGCGCGGGCTGACTCGGCACGCCCGACATCCGCTCGACAATCTCCTCCAGCTCCTCGAACGCGTACGCCCAGTTGTGGCACTTGAAGCTGCGCAGCCCCTCGATGGGGGTGCGGCAGTCGGCGCAGTGCACGCCGGGGACGGCGTCCGGCACCTCGGTGTTGACGTACTTGCGTTCGCCGAGGATGACCCGCGCGATCATGCCTCGGTCGTGCACGCCGTGCAGGGCCGAGGAGACGATGTCGTACCAGTTCACCCGGCGGCCGCACTTCGGGCAGTCCGGCTCGTCGCCGCTGACCCAGAGCGGGGCGCCGATGCTGCGGGCCGGCATGTTCAGCAGCTTCTCCAGCCGGCGCACGTCCGACTCCGGCGTGGTCCAGCGGTGCCGGCCCGGCAGCGACGCGGGCGAGTCGTAGACGGCGCGGAACACCACCGGGTCGACCTCCACGGTCTCCCGTCCACCGGTCATGGGTACCTCCTCGGCTCGGCTGGTCCCACCGTCGTACCAGGTGAACGGGTTCGGCAGCCGGATCACGGACACGACGGGTCAGCGGTGTGTCGCCCAGGGTGCTACACATCAGGGCGTGACGGGAGAGCCGACCACCACCGCGACCGACGCCGAGGCCCGGCCGAACGTCGCCCGGATGTACGACTACTACCTGGGCGGCTGCCACAACTTCGCCGCCGACCGGGCCGCCGCCGAGCAGATCCTGACCCTCTTCCCGGACACCGGCGTGGCGGCCCAGACCAACCGCGCCTTCCTCCGCCGGGCCGTGCGCCACGCGGCCGAACGGGGCGTACGCCAGTTCCTCGACATCGGGGCCGGGCTGCCCACCCAGGGCAACGTGCACGAGATCGTCCGCGAGGTCGCCCCCGACTCGCGGGTGGTCTATGTGGACAACGACGAGGTGGCTGTCGCGTACGCCCGGCGGCTGCTGCCCGCCGACGGCCGCACCGTCGTGGTCCGGGGGGACCTGCGGCGCCCCGACGAGCTGCTGGCCGACCCCGGCGTGCGGGGCACCCTCGACCTCGCCGAGCCGGTGGCGCTGCTGCTGGTCGCGGTGCTGCACTTCGTGCCCGACGCCGACGACCCGTGGGCGGCGGTGGCCCGGCTGCGCGACGCCACGGCCCCCGGCAGCCTGCTCGCGCTCTCCCACCTCACCATGGACGGCGCGCCGCCGCTCCCCGCCCAACAGGGCACCGCGGTCTACCAGCGCAGCAGCGCGCCGCTCGTGCCGCGCACGCACGCCGCCGCCCTGCGCTTCTTCGACGGGTACGACCTGGTCGAGCCGGGCCTGGTCTGGCTGGCCGACTGGCGGCCGGACGGCGAGCCGCACTCGGCCGTGTCGCACGGCTACGGCGGTGTCGGCCTGCGCCGCTGATCTCCGCCCCCTGCCCGGCTGCCCGGATTGCTAGGCTCCGCGCCATGTTTTCGGGCGACGCGGATGCCGACCTGCGACAGCTGGCCGACGACCCCTCCTTCCCGCACCGCGAGGCGGCCCGGCACGCGGTGCGGTTCCGGGCCTCCGGTGACGTGGCGGACCTGGTCGCCGTGCACGACGATCCGCACCCGTGCGGGATGACCGACGTGGTGTTCGCCCTGGCCGGATCGAAGCGGCCCTGGCTCAACTGGGTGCCGATGCCGAGCGAGGCGATCAGCAACATCGCCAACGACTTCGGTGGCCGCCGGGCGCGCGGCGAGCAGCTCGAGGTCAGCGGCCTCGGACTGTCGGCGGCCGAGCCGGCCAGCGCCGTCACGGCCTGCCGCCGGATCACCGGCCCGGTCGACATCGGCATCGCCGAGTTCCCGGCCCCCGACATCCGGACGCCTGTCCGGCCCGGCCGGTACGCGGTCTGGCGGTACGACGGCACCGAGCCGGTGCCCGCCGGGCCGGCGCCGTCGGCCGCCGCGGTCGGCCTGCTGCGGGAGGTCGCGGGGGAGCCGTGGCAGTCGCCGCTCTCGGGGTACGTGAAGGCCGCCCCGCTCGGCGGGCTGCCGCTGGACGACCTGCTCGGGCTGCTCGCGCACCTGCCCGGCCCGCCGGACACCGCGCGCTGGCAGCACCTGGCCAGGTCGACGCCGACCTACTGGTACCGGCTCATGCAGCCGTGGGTGTGCCTCGGCATCCTGCACCACGCCACGGACCAGCCCTGGCCGACGTCGACCCGGCGCGAGGTGCTGGTGGACCTCGCCTTCGGCGTCGAGGACTGGGTCGCCGACGCCGCGCTGTTCGCGCTCGTCACCGCCGCCTACCGGGAACCGGACCTGCGGCCGGAGGTACGCCAGCTCGTCCGTGCCCGGCTCGACGCGGCGGTGGCATCGAACCGGGTGGTCACCATCGAGGAGTCACTGGCGAACCTGATGCTCGTCACACCCGGCTGCCGCGCGGACGACCGCGCGCTGGCGACCGCCGTGCTGGCCCGCGCCGAGCAGGACGACGACGAGGACGAGGAGCCGGCACCCGTGCCGGTCGCGAAACGGCGCTGGTGGCAGCGGGGCGGCTAGTGGTGCGATCCGGCGCCGCCGAGCCGCCGTGGGAGGATCAGCGCGTGCAGGTCAGGATGCTCGGACCATTCGAGGTTCGCAGGAACGACGGCATCCTGGCCGACGTGCCGGGCGCCCGGTTGCGCGCGCTGCTGATCGCCCTGGCGGTCGAACCGGGCCGGGTCGTCCCGAAGGCGACGCTCGTCGACTGGATCTGGGGCGAGAACCCGCCCGCCGACGCCGCCAACGCCCTGCAACGCCTGGCTTCCCGGCTGCGGAAGGCGCTGCCGGGAGGCGTGGTCGAGGGGCAGCCGGGCGGCTACCGACTGGTGGTGGACGCCGACGCCGTCGACGCCCTGCGGTTCGAACGCCTCGTCGGCCGGGCCCGCCAGGAGGAGGGCCTGCCGCGGCTCCGGCTGCTGCGCGAGGCCCTCACCCTGTGGCGCGGCGCCGCCCTGCAGGATGTCGGGTTGGAGAACAGCACGGCGTTCGACGCTGCGGTGACGCGGCTCGAAGGGCTGCGCCTGGCCGCGATGGAGGATCGCTTCGACGCGGAGGTCGGTCTCGGCCACGGCGCGGAGGTGGTCGCCGAGCTGACCGACGCGGTGGCCGCGCATCCGCTGCGGGAACCGCTGGTCGCCGCGCTGATGCGCGCCCTCGTGGCGGCCGGCCGTGACGCCGAGGCCCTGCTCGCCTACGAACGCACGAGGGAAGCCCTGGCCGATGCGCTGGGCGTCGACCCCTCGCCCGAGCTGTCAGCCCTGCACACCGCGCTGCTGCGCGGCGAGCTGGGCCGGCGGGAGGAGAACCGGAAGACCAACGTACGCGCCGAGCTCACCAGCTTCGTCGGCCGGGACGCGGATGTCGCCGCCGTCCGCGGGCTCGTCGCGGAGCATCGGCTGACCACCCTGATCGGCCCCGGCGGCTCGGGCAAGACCCGGCTGGCCACGGAGGCCGCGCGCACGATGGTCGGTGACCTGCCCGACGGGGTCTGGTTGGTGGAACTCGCCGCCATCGGCGCCGACGGTGACGTCGCGCAGGCGACGCTGGCGGGGCTCGGGCTCCGGGACGCGCTGCTCGGCTCGGGACCGAGCGCCGAGCCGGCGGATGCGCTCATCGCCGCGATCCGCGAGCGGGAGGCGCTGCTCATCCTCGACAACTGCGAGCACGTGATCGAGTCGGCGGCGAGGTTCGCCGACCGGGTGCTCGGCGAGTGCCGGCGGCTGCGGATCCTGGCGACCAGCAGGGAACCGCTGGGCATCACCGGTGAGGCGCTGTGGTCGGTCGAGCCGCTGGCCGTGCCGACCGACGCCAGCCCGGACGAGGTCGCGTCCTCGCCGGCCGTCCGCCTGCTGCGCGACCGGGCCGGCGCGGTGCGCAAGGACCTCGGAGCCGACGAACAGACCCTGTCGACGATGGCGCGCGTGTGCCGTGCGCTGGACGGCATGCCGCTCGCGATCGAACTGGCCGCCGCCAGGCTGCGCACCATGTCCGTCAACCAGCTCGCCAACCGGCTCGACGACCGGTTCCGCCTGCTGACCAGCGGGAGCCGCACCGCGCTGCCCCGACACAGGACGCTGCGCGCGGTGGTCGACTGGAGCTGGGAGCTGCTCACCGACGCCGAACGGAGCGTCCTGCGCAGGCTCTCGGTGTTCTCCGGCGGGGCGAGCCTGGAGGCGGCCGAGCGGGTCTGCGCCGACGACGACGTACTCGAACTGCTCACCTCCCTGACCGAGAAGTCGCTGCTGGTCAGCGAGGGCGACGGCGCGCCCCGCTACCGGATGATCAGCACGATCCGGGAGTACGCCGCGGACCGGCTCGCCGAAGCGGGAGAGTCGGACCTGGCTCGGCGGGCGCATCTCGCCTACTTCACCGAGCTGGCCGAGACCGCGGAGCCGCATCTTCGCCGCGCCGAGCAACTGGACTGGCTCGCCACGCTCGAGGCGGAGCACGACAACATCAGTGCCGCGATGCGGGGCGCGATCGCCGCCGGTGAGGCGCAGGCGGCGATGCGGCTCGCGGCGGCCACCGGTTGGTACTGGTGGCTCGGCGGGCGCCGGGCCGAAGGCATCGAGCTGATGATCGCGGCCACCCGCGTCCCCGGTGAGGTGACCGACGACGTCCGGGCCATGACGTACGGGCTGGTGGTGCTCTTCGTGACCTCCGGACGGGGCGACGAGCACCAGGGCGCCGAGTGGATCCACAAGGCGTTCCGGTTCAGCCAGCAGAGCCGGCACCACAACCCGCTGCTGGACCTGGTCGCCCCGCTGGAACGCATCCTCCAGGCGCCGGAGACGGCGGTGTCCGCGTTCGAGTCGGTGCTGGACAACGAGGACCCCTGGGTACGCGCCCTGGCCCGCTGGCAGACCGGCAAGATGCGGATCATGCTCGGACAGGGCGGCCGGGAGGCGGAGGCCAACCTGGAGCTGGCGCTCGCCGAGTTCCGGGCGCTCGGCGAACGATTCGGGATCTCCCTGGCCCTGGCCGAGCTGGCGGGCCAACTCGCGACGCGCGGTGAGTTCGCCCGTGCGTGCGAGCACTACGAACAGGCGGTCGCGGTCGTCACCGAGGTCGGCGCCGTCGAGGACGTCATCCGGCTACGGACCCAGCAGGCGCTGCTGTACCGGCTCCAGGGCGATCGGGACTCCAGCGCCGCCGCCATCGCCGAGGCCGAACGGTGCGCCGAAGGGGTCACCTGGCCGCACGCGCTGGTGGAGCTGGCGCTCGCCAAGGCGGAACTCGCACGTTCGGACGGTGACACCGCGGAGGCGCGCCGCCAGCTCGGCATCGCGACCGCCGTGCTGGGCGACGAAGCGGAGCAGCCGCACATCAGCGCGGCCATCCACGACGCGCTCGGCTACCTGGCCGTCGATCTCCGTGAGGCCCGCACCCACCGCCTGGCGGCCTGGCAGGCGGCGTCCGAGGCGGGACACCAGTTCCTCCTCGCCCAGATACTCGTCGGTGTCGCCGACCTCGCCCTCCGCCGCGACCAGCACGAGCAGGCGGCGCGGCTGCTCGCGGCCAGCGTCGGCGTACGCGGGCTGCCGGATCGCGCCCACCCGGACGCGGCCCGGATCGAGCGGGACGCACGGCGTCACCTCGGCGAAGCACGGTTCGCCGAGGTGACGCGGGAGGGTGCGCGGTCGAGCGCGGCCGAGCTGGTCGAGGTCGCGCTCGCTTCGTGAGGGTCAGCCCGCGACGCGGTGGACGACGATGTCGCCGTGCCGGGTGCGGGCGTGCACGGAGACCGTGCCGTCCGACGGGTCGGGGTTTCCGCCCGTCGAGACGGTGTCCCGCACCGACGCGCGTTCGCTGACGACGTCGACGTGGGCGGCGGCACTCTCGCTGATGCCGACCTCGATGTTCCCCGAGCCGTTCATGAGCTTGGCCTGACCGTGGGCCATCCGGCCGATCCGGATGGCGCCGCTGGCCGTCGTGGCGGTGACGCTGCCGTCGGCGCGCTCGATGTCGAAGTCGCAGCTGGCGCTGCTCAGCTCCAGGTCGCTGAAGGCGCGGCCGATCCAGGTCCGCCCGCCCGAGTTGGACAGGGCGACCGCGCCCTCGACCTCGCCGATCCGCATCCCGAACGCCCCACCGTCGACGTCGGCGCGCCCGTCGACGTGGCCGATCGCCACCTCACCGGACGCGATGTTCGCCCGCAGCGCGTTGACGCGGTCGACCTGGACCCGGCCCGACGCCAGGTGCAGCTCGCACCCGCCGAACGAGCCGTCGGCGTGAACCTCCGAGTGGGCGAGGTAGGTGGCCAGGCTGGAGCCCGTGGGCAGCTCGATCGTGATGGCGACCGATCCGTCCTTGTCCCCGGAGACGGTCGTTTTGACCGACAGCCGACCGCCGGCGAATTCGACCTTGGTCTTCTCGGCCACCTTGACGTCCTTGCGGCTCGCCGCGTCGATCGGTTCGACGAGCACGACGGTGTCGGTCCGGTCGGTCGCGGTGATCCGCACCTGGGCGCCGGCGACCTCCACGGTGGCGGCGATGGGGGCTGGAGTGGTGAAAGTGGTCATGTCGACTTCTCCTCGTGTGCTTGTGGCGGGGTTCCGGTCGGTCAGGCTCGCTTGTTGAGGCCGTCAGGCTCGCTTCTTGAAGGTGGAGAGCGCCCACACGTATCCGACGAGGGCGATGCCGGCGCACCAGATGACGGCGGCGAGCGCGCTGCCGGTGGAAGGGTCGCCGGTCAGCAGGCCGCGCACGGTCTCGATGATCGGGGTGAAGGGCTGGTACTCGGCGAACTGCCGCACGCCGGGTCCCATCGTCTCGGCCGGCACGATCGCGCTGCTGAGGAACGGCAGCATGACCAGCGGTACGGAGACCAGACCCGCCGACTCGGGGGTCTTGGCGGCCAGCCCCAGCGCGACGGTGAACCAGGCGGTCGCGAAGGACACGAGAATGATGAGACCGATGGTGGCGAGCCATTCGAGTGGACTCGCCGCCGGCCGGAATCCCAGCGCGAAGGCCACTCCGATGAGGGCCGCGATGGCGATCAGGCTACGGAGCATGGTGGCCGCGACATGGGCGCTCAGTACGGCGCTGCGGGAAATGTCCATCACCTTGAACCGGTTGATGATCCCCCTGGTCATGTCGGAGTTCACGGCCAGCGCCGTGGCGCTCAACCCGTAACAGATCGTCAATACGATCAGGCCTGGTGTCGCGTAGTCGATGTACTTGCCGTCGATGTCGAAGGCGCCACCGAAGACGTAGACGAACATCAGCATGAGGACGATCGGGAACAGGACCGCGTTGAACACCGCGACCGGGTTGCGGAGGGTGTGCTTGAAGTTGCGACCGAGCATGGTCGTCGAGTGGCTCATTATGCGTTCACCTTCGTGCTGGTACGGCCGGTCAGGGCAAGGAAGACGTCGTCGAGGTCCGGCGTGTGCACCGAGAACTCCTCGACCTCGATGGAATGGGTGTCGAGTTGTGCCAGCAGGGCGCGCAGCGACCTCGCCCCACCGTCGCTGGGAACCCGCAGGATCAGGTCCTCCTCGTCGTCGCGCGTGGCGTCGGTGAGGACCCGCATCGCGGAGTCGAGTTCGAGGTCGCCGGCGAACCGGAGCCGGACGTGACTGCCGGGGATCTGCCGCTTGAGCTCGGCCGGAGTGCCCTGGGCGACCAGCTTGCCCTGGTCGAGCACCGCGATCCGGTCCGCGAGCCGGTCGGCCTCCTCCAGGTACTGCGTGGTCAGGAAGATGGTCACGCCCTCGGCCACCAGCTGGCGGATGATGTCCCACATCGTCCGGCGGCTGCGCGGGTCCAGGCCCGTCGTCGGCTCGTCCAGGAAGATGATCCTCGGCTTGCCGACCAGGGTCATCGCCAGATCCAGCTTCCGGCGCATACCCCCGGAATAGGTCGCCGCCATCTTCTGCGCCGACTCCGCCAGGTCGAACCGCTCCAGCAGGTCGTCGACCACCAGCTTGCTCTCGCCCGGGCGCAGACCCTTGAGCGCCGCCATCAGTTGCAGGTTCTCGCGGCCGGTCAGCAGGTCATCCACCGCGGCGAACTGGCCGGTGACCCCGATGGCCGCCCGTACGGCCTTCGTCTCGGTCGCCACGTCATGGCCGGCGACGCGGACCGTGCCGCCGTCGGCCTTCATCAAGGTGGTCAGCACGTTGACCGTCGTCGTCTTGCCCGCCCCGTTCGGGCCGAGCAGGGAGAAGACCGTGCCCGCGGCGACATCGAGGTCGATGCCGTCGAGAACGACCTTGTCCTTGTACGCCTTCCGCAGCCCCGAGGCCGCGATCGCTGAACTCGTCATGCGGACCACGATCGGCGGCCGCCCTGCCACCCCCCTGACACGCCGCTGACACGGCAGCTGACACGGCCGCCGCGTCGGTCCCTCTCGCTAGGGTGCTGCCCGTGGAAGACGATCGCCGTGCCCTGCCGCCCTCGCTGTCCGAAGCTCATGAGGTCGGCTTCGACTACCGGGACGGGGCCGGCGTCGACTTCGAGCCGTACCCCGATTTTCTCGACGCTGGTGAGACCGCCGAGTGGTGGCGGGCCTGGACGGGAAACGCCGAGCTCGACGGATCCGAGTTCCGCGTCTTCGGGCAGGACGGCACGGGTGGCCTCGCGGCGTTCTGGCTGGTGCGTCATGGTGAGCCGATCGAGCAGCAGCCGGTGGTGTTCCTCGGTTCCGAGGGTGAGACAGGTGTCGTGGCGCAGAACCTGTGGGCCTACCTGTGGCTCCTCGCCGACGGCTTCGGTCCCTGGGAGGCGACGGCATACCCCGACCACGAACACGAGCCCCGCACGGAAACCCGCCTCACCGAGATCGCCCAACGTTGGGCGCCGTCGCAGCGCAGGTCGGCGAGTGAGGTCATCACCGCGGCGCGGGAAGAGTTCCCCGGCTTCGAGGAGCTGATCGACTCGATGTGCCGGTAGCCGGCGCGACGGGCAGGCAGGTGGCTCCGCCGGCCGCTCGACGTCATCTCGCCGCCCTCACGAGCTCGTCCCGACAGGCGGTGACCGCCGCGATGACGTCGACCAGCGGGCGCTCGATTCTCGCGTTCCGCACCGGCCTGAAGTCGGGAAGGAAACGTCCTGCGGTCAGGGAATCGGAGGCGTCGAAGTCGTACTGGCCGAGCAAACTCCACCCCGCTTGCACGTCGACCAGGCCCTCGTGCGTCGGACTGACCCGCAGCCATCCGGTGCACTGGTCGGAGAAGTTGAAGGGAAGCATCGCCGGGCCACGGCCGACGGGCAGCCGCTCGAGTTCGGCGATCCACCGGTCGAGGGTGTGTGCCGGACCTGGGTGCCGGCTGCGCTCGCCGAGGTTCCCGAGGTCCGGTACAAGGATGCAGTCGAAGCGGCTGGTGCCGAGTTTCAGGATCAGTTCGCCACGGGCCTCGTCGGTCACCTCCACCCACAGGCCGACCTGCCATGGTGGGGTCACGTCGGATCCAATCGCCATGCGTCGACCTCCGGTTGAGCCAACGCCTGCCGACCCCGGCTCAGCAGTGGACTCCGGTCATTCCGGAGCTGTGAGTGAGGCTGTCGATGAAGGTCTGGTAGACCTCGTGCTCAGGGCCGGCGATCCACTTCGCTGTGGACTCCTCCGGCTGCCCAGCCAGGTAGTCGAGCAACTGGCGGTACGCCTGGTCCTTCGGGGCGCGTCTGTCCCAGAGCACGCAGGGACCCGGGACCCGGGTGGAGATCCGTCGGCCCTGCGCCGTCACGACGATCTTGTGCGACTCCTCGACGTCCAGCAGGCACAACGGTGCCGCGATGGACATGGCGAGCGTTGTGAAGGTCTCCCGGATGGAGGGAGACGACAGGAACAGTCGGCTCTGCACGCTGGTAGCCGGTGTGAAGCCGAACATCCAGTGCTCCGGCAGGAGGGCCGAACCGTCGTACACATCGAGGTAGATGTAGCCCATCGCGATTCGTGTCGATCCATCCGGCCAGGTGCGCGCGGGATCGAAGACGCTGTTGTGGATTTGATCGTTCCGGTATCCACGCAGCGGACCGTCCTGAGGAAAGCAGAGCGACAGGTCGAAGCTTGAGCGATCCCGGCCGGCGACCACGTCGGTCAGCGTCACCGTACGGCCGGTCTGGTAGCCGTAGGTACCTGGCAGCATCACCGACGTACCGCCGGGCAGGACCACAGTCGTCGCCCCTTGATCAGAGTCACACAGTGCCGCGACCGCGGTGAGGAGGTCAACGGCGTGGTGCTGGCGCACGTACACCTCGAAGCTGTAGTCGATGCCCACGTCGTCACCCCTCGACCTGCCAGCGGGCGCTCAGCGTAGCGGAGGATCACCCATGCCCCGTGGGCATCGACGGGGCAGGTCTAGGCGCTGCCTCTCCGGGGGCATCGAGGGCGCCGGCCGCCGCTACGGTGTCACCATGTCTCGATTCAGCATGGTGGCTCGCGTTGACGCCCGACATGAGGTCGCCGAGGCTGAAGCCTGGATCGCGAGGCACCAGGAGGAACTGACCTCGGTCTCGCAGGGCGGCTGCGGCTGCTGCGTAAGAACCTGGCTGATAGAGGGACCGCGAGAACTGGTCGACGAAGTCCCGGCAGCGATCAGCGCTTCGACCGACTGGGACCGCGACTGAACCACATGAGTATGCGTGAGTCAGTTCGCCGCGCCTACGATCACCAGCGACCCCGGTCGGGGCCGCTGACCTGCGGAGGAGTGGGCCGCCAGGGACTCGAACCCTGAACCTATGGATTAAAAGTCCACAGCTCTGCCATTGAGCTAGCGGCCCGTCCGCCCAGGCTACCGGAACCCACCAGGGCGGGGCTTCCGGCTTCCGCCACCTGTCGATCTTCAGACTCACCACCGGTTCGACCTGGCGTAGGCCAAGACCAAGACCACCGCGCATGACGGCACCCCGGCGGGGAACCGGGACACGTATGAGGGTCAGCACCACCGCCGCCGTGGCGGCGTCCAGCGAGGTGGCTGGGGACGACGGCGTACGCCGGCCCGGTGGCGAGGTGCACGCCTGGTTGCCGGGCCAGAACCAGACGGTCTGCGGGCTCCAGCTGAGCCGTACCCGGCTGCGCCGCTTCCCGCACGTGCCGTTCGACTATTCGGACACCGACGTGCTCACCGAGGCCGACCTGGAGGGCTACGTCTGCCCGCGCTGCCTGGCCGCCACCCAGGGCCGCCGGGAAGGGGAGAAGGGCTGGGTGCGGACGAACCCCCGTCCGTGAGCGGTTGCTGTCCGCTTCAGTGGGTACGGCACCGGTATGCGCATCGTGATCGTGGGGGCGACCGGCAACGTGGGAACGGCGCTGTTGCGCCGGCTTCGGCGGGAGTCGGGGGCGGAGCTGGTCGGGGTGGCCCGCCGGCTGCCCGGGCCGGACGCCGGTGAGCCGTACGACGGGGTGGAGTGGCACTCCTGCGACGTGGGGTCGGCGGACGCGGTCGAGAAGCTGGCGGCGGCCTTCGCGGGGGCGCGGGCCGTGGTGCACCTGGCCTGGCAGATCCAGCCGAGCCACGACCAGCGCACGCTGCACCGGACCAACGTCGGCGGCAGCCGCGCGGTGATCGAGGCCGTCGTCCGGGCCGGCGTGCCCGCCCTGGTGTACGCCTCGTCGGTCGGCACCTACGCGCCCGGCCCGAAGGACCGTCCGGTGAGCGAGAACTGGCCGGCGACCGGGGTGGAGACGTCGTCGTACAGCCGGGACAAGGCCGAGGTGGAGGCGCTGCTGGACGGGTTGCAGCGGGAGCGCCCGGAGCTGCGGGTGGTGCGGCTGCGCCCGGGGTTGACCTTCCAGCGGGATGCCGGCACGGAGATCCGGCGCTACTTCCTGGGCCCGCTGGCGCCGGTGCGGCTGCTGCGGTACGGCCGGATCCCGCTGGTGCCGACGAACCGGCGGCTGCGCATGCAGGCGGTGCACGCCGACGACGTGGCCGACGCGTACGCCCGGGCCGTGCTGGGTGAGGCGCGCGGCACCTTCAACGTCGCCGCGGACCCGGTGCTGACCCCGGAGCTGGTGGCCCGGCACTTCCACGGTTGGACGGTGCCGGTGGCCACCCCGGTGCTGCGCGCGGCGGCGGCGCTGACCTGGCGGGCCCGGCTGCAACCGGTCGACACCGGCTGGGTCGACCTGGCACTGAACGCCCCACTCATGTCGAGCGAGCGCGCCGAGAGGGAACTGGGTTGGACGCCGCAGGTCGACAGCGTGACGGCCCTGAAGGAACTGTTCGAAGGCATGTCCAGCCGCACCGGAACCACCTCCCCACCGATGTCACCGGACCGGATGCTCCCCGGCCGCCCCACCGCCCTCCTGAAGGCCCGCCTCCCCGGCCACCCCAACCCCTACTGACGTCCGGTGATCATGAAGTTATCGTCCCGACACGCCGACACGGGTGGCGATAACTTCATGATCACCGGGGCGGGACCTCAGGAGAGGCGGGAGGAGACGACCGTGGGTGGGTGGGCGCCCAGGAAGAAGATGCCGGGGTAGCCCTTTGTCTCGAAGCCCCTGCTCGGGTTGCGGCGGAGGGTCGAGGCCTCTACGCGAAGCGTGCCGGTGCGGTTGTTGCTGACGAAGAAGATGGCGCCGCCGCCCTCGTTGGCCGTGTTGTTCTCGATGATCGTGCCGGCGACGCGGACGGTGAACTCGTTGCCGTCGCAGTAGATCGCGCCGCCGCTGCCGCCGCCGGGGGTGCCGGACCGGGCCGGGTTCGCGCCACTGCCGACCGCCCGGTTGTCGCGGAAGACGCTGTTCAGCACGGTCCAGGAGACGCCGATGCTGCTGGTCGCCGCCCCGTTCGCGCAGACGCCGCCGGTGAAGCTGCTGTTCACCACGTAGACCGGCTTGTTCTCGTACTGGCTGAGCACCCGCAGCGCCGCGCCGCCCAGGTCCTGGCCGGTCCGGTCGCAGCGGTTGTCCACGAAGCGCGTGTTGACCACCTTGAGCCGGCCGCCGCGTACGAAGACCGCCCCGCCCCCACCGCCCTCGGTGCGGTCGCCGGTGGAGTTGCCGGCGGCGAAGGTCAGGTTCTGCACGGTGAGCTGCGGGTGGTCCTGGTTCTGGCAGTGCGAGGTGGTCCAGCCCTGGGCCTGGTCGCAGGTGTTCTGGTAGAGGATCCGGCGCTGGCCGTCGCCGCTCAGGGTGACCTTGCCGCCGCCGTCCAGCACGATCCGCGGGCCGTGTGAGTTGACCACCTTCGCGGTCGCCTTCATCCGGATGGTCACCGGGGCCGGGCCGCAGTCGAACGTGATGATCCCGCCGGCGGCCACGGCCTTCACCACGGCCTCGGAGGTGCAGCTCGCCGGGGTGCCGGTGCCGACCGTACGGGTCGGGCGCGAGGTGTCGACCGCCCGCGCCTCGGCCGGCACGGCGGCGTGCCCGTCCGGGTTGCCGGCCCGGAACGCCACGGTCGACGGGGCGGCGCTGGGCCTGGCGCTGCCGAGACCGGCGCGGGCGCTCGGGTCGCCGGTCGGGGGCGGCGGCGTCGGGGCTGCGGCGGTGCCGGTGGCGGCGACCGGCGCGCGCGAGCCGGCCGGCTGGTCACCTCCACAGGCGGGCAGGGTCGCGGTGGCGACACCGAGGACGAGGAGGACGACAGCGGACTTCACGCGCACCGGACGATGCTAGGAGCGCGGGCCGTCCCGGCACGACTCGGCGCGCAATCCTTAACCCGGGGCTAAGCCGCCCGCCGGCCGCCGAGCCCGGTCAGGCGTGGGACAGCGCGAACGCGACCAGGAAGCCGAGCACGGTGATCAGGCCGACCAGCAGGTGGGCGTCCTCGAACGCCTCCGGGACCATGGTGTCGGTGATCATCGCGAGGATCGCGCCGGCCGCGAGCGCCGTGATGGTGGCCAGCACCTCGGGCGGGGCGCCGCCGAGCAGCGTGTAGCCGGCCAGCGCCGCCGCGCCGGAGACCAGGGCGATGGCCGTCCAGAGCAGGAAGACGTAGCGCCGGGTGCGGCCCGCCTGGCGCATGCCGGCCGCGCTGGACAGCCCCTCCGGCACGTTGCTGAGGAAGACCGCGATCACCGTGACCAGGCTGACCGGGCCGCCGGCCAGCAGGCTCGCGCCGATCACCACCGACTCCGGTACGCCGTCCAGCAGCGCGCCGACGGCGATGGCGCTGCCCGAGCCGGGCTGTTCCTGCTCGGAGGGCTGCTCGTCGCCGGAGCGCTTGCGGTGCCGCGCCCCGCGACGGGCGAGCAGGATGTTCGCCCCGGTGTACGCGAGCGCGCCGACCGTCGCACCGATCACCACCGGCCTCAGCCCGCCCTGCTCGTGGGCCTCGGCGATCAGCTCGAACGAGACCGCGGAGAGCAGCACCCCCGCGCCGAACGCCATGACCGAGGCGATCACGCGGCGCGGCACCCGTGCGAAGAACCCGACGAGCGCCCCGATCAGCAGGGCCGACCCGGCCAGCAGACCCCAGAATCCCGCTTGCAACCACTCCGGCACGCGCAGGACCCTACCCCCGGGCCGAAAACGGAAAACGGTTCAGAAGTCGGCGAACAGGTAGGGCAGTTCCCGGGGGAAGATCCGGCGCAGCTCGGCGGCCGCGTCCACCGGCACCTCACCGAGCCCGCGCACGGTCACCTCGGCGGGGTCGAGCACCCCGTACGCCAGGGCGGAGAGACCGGCGGCGGTGAGCCGCGCGGCCGGCACGCTGCCCGCGGCGGCGGCGTCCCCGGGCAGCACCTCCAGGGTGCCGGTGGCGCCGTCGAGCAGGTGGGTGCCGGCCAGCCAGCGGTCGCCGACCAGCTCGACGAGGACCCGGCCGGTGCCGACCGGCTGGTCGGCGAGCGCGTCCAGGCTGAGCAGCCGGGCCATGGGGGCGGGCGAGCCGGGCCGGGACACCCGTGCCTCGACGTGCACGGCGAGGTCGGTGAGCCACAGCTCGGGCAGTTCGTCGGCGGGCAGTTCGACGCTGATCCGCTCCACCTGGTCGACGTGGCGGGCGAAGAACTGGAGCAGCGACGCCCGGGCGTACGGGTCGCCGGCCAGCAGGTCGTCGGCGATCAGCGCGCCGCCGTGGTCGTCGATCCGGTAGGTGACCGCGCCGACCGTCTCGCCGTCCCGGACGGCGGTGAGCAGCCAGCGGTCGTCCCGGTCGCGCAGCCCGACCGCCCGGAAGTCCGGGAAGACCGCGAACCCGTGCCGCTCGCGCAGGCAGCGCTCCGTGTACGCCCGCCAGCGGTCGTAGCCGGCGCCGACCCGCTCCCAGATCACCTCGCCGGGCAGTTCGGCGCGGAGCAGCGGGGCCAGGTCCGCCGGGGCGAAGACCGCGGTACGCCGGCGGGGCAGCCCGACGTAGCCGAAGCGCTCGTAGAACGAGGCGCGGAACGGGTAGAGCGCGGTCAGCTGGTGCCCCTCGTCCCGCATCTCGTCGAGGAGCCGGTGCAGCAGCGTCCGCACGTGCCCGCGCCGGCGGGCCAGCGGGTGGGTGGCCACCCCGGCGACGCCGGCCATGGGCAGCACGGCGCCGCGCAGGTTCTGCCGCATGGGGACCGCCGACACGGCGGCCGTGGTGATCCCGTCCTCCTCGACCACCAGCGTCCGGTTGCCCGCGTTGTACGGCAGGTACTCGCGGAACTCCTCGGTCCGCGACGCCGCCATCGGCGATGTCTCGAAGGCGTACGCCTGGAGCGGGAAGCTGGTGGTCAGGCGTTCCTCGGCGGCCAACCGGCGAATTTGCATCCGTTCATCCCAACCCGAGCCACCGGGTGGCGCAACCGGAATCGGGCGCGCTCAGGCCTCGGTGACGTCGGAGACCACCACTGTGACGTTGTCCGGCGCGCCGGCCTGGTGGGCGAGCTTCACCAGCTGTTCGCCGCACTGCTGCCGGTCGCCGTAGGTGGCCAGCGCCGAGGCGATAGCGGTGTCCTCCACGTAGTCGGAGAGGCCGTCGCTGCACAGCAGCAGGCGGTCGCCGGCGAACACGGTGAGCACACCGACGGCCGGCGGCGCGTCCGAGCCCTGCACCGCCCGGGTGACCAGCGAGCGCTGCGGGTGGTGGCGGGCCTGGTCGGGGGAGAGCGCGCCCTGGTCGACAAGCGCCTGCACGAAGGTGTCGTCCCGCGTGAGCTGGCTCAGCTCGTTGTCCCGCAGGAGGTAGCAGCGGGAGTCGCCGACCTGGGCGAGGACCAGGGTGTCGCCGGCGAGCAGGCCAGCGGTGAGCGTGGTGCCCATGCCGTCGCGCGCCGGGTCGACCGTGATGGCGGCGCGGATCCGCTGGTTCGCGGTGCTCACCACGGCGCGCAGCGCGTCGGCGGCCTCGTCCGGCACGGTCGGCGGGGTCAGCTCGTCCAGGATGCGGATGACGATCTCGCTGGCCACCTCGCCGGCGGGGAGGCCACCCATGCCGTCGGCCACCGCCACCAGGCGGTCGCCGGCGAGGGCGGAGTCCTCGTTGTTGGTCCGGACGAGGCCGACGTCGTTGAGGATGGCCGAGCGGAGGATGAGCGTCATGGGGACAAGCTTGCCAAGAACACCCGCCCCGCGTCTCTACGCACTGCTGGGTCTGCTGAAAGAAATGTCGCCGGCTTGCACACGGGGTATGTATCAAGCATCCACTGTGGTCACTCGGGGATAGCGCAGGAGCAGGCTCGCCCGGACCACCTCGTCGCCGACCGCGGCGTAGCTGTGCGGCACGTCGGAGGCCCAGCGCAGGTATTCGCCCGGGCCGGCGGTCAGCGGGGCGTCCACCGGGCCGGCGCGGAGCACGCCGGAGAAGACGGTGACGTGTTCGGTGACGCCGGCCTGGTGCGCCGGGGAGAGCTGCGCCGGGCCGGGGCTGACCCGCATCCGGTACAGCTCGTAGGTGGCGTCGGTGTCGCTGAAGAGCTCCAGCAGCGTGGCACCCACCGCGGCGCCGCGTACGGTCGGCGTCTCGGCCGGCCCGGAGAGCACGGCGGTGAGCGGCACGCCGAGCTGGGCGGTGATCGCGTACAGGGTCTCCAGGGTGGGGTTGCGGGTGCCGTTCTCCAACCCGGAGAGGGTGGCCTTCCCGACGCCGGCCAGGCGGGCGAGCGTGGACAGGGACATCTCCCGCTCCTCGCGGAGGGCGCGGATGCGCCGGCCGACGGCTTCCGCGGTCCGGTCACCGGCTGGTGGGGCAGCTGCCATGGGGCTATCGTGCTACATCGGCCCGTTCCGTAAACGGAACGGCGGTGAGGGGGAGAGCATGGTCGGTCGAATGCAACCCGTGCTGGCCGGCGTGGTGACCGCCCTGGTGGGCTTCGCCAGCTCGTTCACGGTGGTGCTGGCCGGGCTCCGCGCGGTCGGCGCGGACCAGGCGCAGGCCGCCTCCGGGCTGCTCGCCCTCTGCGTCGCCAGCGGCTGCTGCGCGGTCTGGCTCGGCCTGCGGCACCGGCTGCCGCTCGCCATCGCCTGGTCCACCCCGGGCGCCGCGCTGCTGGTCGCCACCGGGCCGGTGCCCGGCGGCTGGCCCGCGGCGGTCGGCGCGTTCCTGCTCACCGGCCTGCTGATCGTCGCGGCCGGGCTCGTTCCCGCGCTCGGCCGGGCGGTCGCCGCGATCCCCGCGCCGATCGCCAGCGCCATGCTCGCCGGGGTGCTGCTGCCGCTGTGCACCGCGCCCGTACGGGCCCTGGTCGAGGTGCCCCGACTGGCCGGGCCGGTGCTGCTCGCCTGGCTGCTGCTGCACCGGTTCGCCCGCCGCTGGGCGGTGCCCGGCGCGCTCGCCGTGGCGGTGGTGGCGATCGCCCTGACCGCGCACGGGCCGGCCCGGATCGACGCCGCCCCGACCGTGGCGCTGACCGCCCCGGCCTGGACGCTGCCCGCGATCGTCGGGCTGGCGCTGCCGCTGTTCCTGGTCACCATGGCCGCGCAGAACGTACCGGGCACGGCCGTGCTGGCCGGCTACGGCTACCGCGCCCCGCTGGGCTCCGCGCTGCGGGTGACCGGGCTCGCCACCGCGCTCGGCGCGCCGGCCGGTGGGCACGCCGTGAACCTGGCCGCGATCACCGCCGCGCTGGCCGCCGGACCGGACGCCCACCCCGACCCGGAGCGGCGCTGGATCGCCTCGGTCACCGCCGGGATCGGCCTGGCGCTGCTCGGCCTGGGGGCCGGCGCGGCGACCGCCATGGTGCTGCTCTCCCCGCCGGTCCTCGTCGAGGCGGTGGCCGGGCTCGCGCTGCTCGGCGCGCTGGCCGGCGCGGTCGCGGCGGCGGTCGCCGAGCCGGACGCCCGGGAGGCCGCGGTCGTCACCCTCGTGGTCACCGCCTCCGGGGTGAGCCTGCTCGGCGTCGGCGGCGCGTTCTGGGGGCTGGTCGCCGGCTGGCTCATGCTGCTGCTGTTCCGCCGCCGTCGCGCCACCACGCCACCGCCGGTGGCCGAGCGGGAGCCGGAACCGGCCGCCCCGGCCCGGGCGGGCTGATCACCGTCCACCTGTCGCCCACCGTGGGGGGAGGTCACTCCTCCGGCGGGAGGTCGGCGGCGGGGACGGTGAGGCGTACGCCGTCGTCGGTCACCGCGGCGATCCGGTCGGCCAGTACGTAGACCGCGCCGGTGCGGGCCAGCTCGGTGGAGACCTTGAGGTAGCCCTCGCGCAGCAGCCGGGCGGCCAGGTCGGCGGGGACGTCCGGCTCCTCGGCGGCCGCCGACCCGATCAGCTCGTCCAGGCTGCTGCCCGGGTCCACCGGTGCGGGGGCCTGCACGGTCACGGCGGCCGGGTCGCCGCGCTGGACGAGATCCACGGTGCCCACCTCGACGCCGGTGGAGTCGACCACCCGCATGCCGGTGGTGACCCGGGAGACGCTGTCCTGCTGCTGGCTCATACAGGCGCGGTTCCCGAGGCGCGCGGGCGCTAAACGGGCGGGGCCCAGCCGCTCGGCGGGCGGGGGGACAGCTCGCGCCAGGTGTCCGGCCCCTCCAGCAGCGCCCGGACCGTCTCCTCGGCCTCCTCGACGCTGGCGTACTCGTAGAACTGGGAGACCCCCTCGGCGCCGCCGGCGCGCTGCTCGACGTGCCAGCGGTCGCCGTCGACCCGGAGGAAGACGTCCCGCCGGGCCAGTCGCCCCCATTTCCCGTTCCACCAGTGCCTGCGCTGCTCCATGTCCGGACTCTATCGAACATGTGTTCGACACACGTCGGCCCCCGCGGGATTCCCACGGGGGCCGATCGGCTATGGCGTCAGCGCGCGGCCGGGGGCTCCTGCCGACGGCCGAGCACGTCGTCCAGCGCGCCGCGCTGGCCGGGCGTGGCGTGGTTGCCGGCGAGCAGCGCGTCCCGGATCTCGGTGAGCAGCTTGATCTCCTCGCTGGGGGCCTTCGGCGGCGGCTCCTCGCCGCGCCGGCGCCGCTCGGCGAGGCGGTTCATCGGGTAGACGACCAGGAAGTAGAGCGCCGCCGCGGTGAGCAGGAAGGTGATCGCGGCGTTGACGAAGGCCACCCAGTCGAACGGGATCTCCCGGAAGGTCGGCGTCGAGCCGGTGAGGCCGTTCTTGCTGCCGGTGATCAGCGCGATGAACACCCGGACCAGCGGTTCCAGGAACGACTTGGTGAGCTGGGTGACCACGCCGGTGAAGGCGGCGCCGATGACGACACCGACCGCCAGGTCGACGACGTTGCCGCGCATGATGAAGTCTTTGAAGCCCTTGAGCATCCGCTCTCCCGTGCTGTCCGAATCTCCGTCCGGGACAACCTATGCCCCGGAGGGTGGTTCGAGAAAAGCGCCGGCCTCGATCGCCGCCCGCGCCGGGTCGCCGTCCCGGATCGCCTCGACCAGCCGGCCGTGGTCCACGTACCGCTCGGGCTCCAGGGCCTCGCCCATGGCCTGGGCGACGGTGCTGCGCAGCGCGGCGCCGACCGAGGCGTAGAGCTCGGCCAGCATGGCGTTGTGCGCGGCGGCCACCACGGCGGTGTGCAGCGCGGCGTCCGCCTCGACGAACTCATCGACCCGGCCGGAGCGCCAGGCGGCCTCCCGGGTGGCGAGCGCGCCGTCGAGCGCCGCCAGGTCCTCGGGGGTACGCCGCAGCGCGGCGAGCCGGGCCGCCTCCACCTCGAAGGCGCGCCGGACCTCGACCACCTCGGCCATCCGGTCGTCGGTGAGCCGGCGGGCCACCACGGGGGCCAGCTCGTCGGTCGACACTACGTAGGTGCCGGAGCCCTGCCGGCACTCCAGCACCCCGGCGTGCACCAGCGCGCGCACCGCCTCGCGGACCGTGTTCCGCCCCACGCCCAGCGCGGCGACGAGCTGCGGCTCGGTGGGGATCTTCGCGCCCACCGGCCACTCGCCGCCGAGGATCCGGGCCCGGAGCTGCTCGATGGTCTGGCGCACCCGGTGGCCGCGCGGCGGCACGGCGACGGAATCGACGGCGGGTGTCACCGGTTACACCTCCTGCCGAAATTCATCCCATGATTGTAGGTTCGAGGTCATGACCCCGCCACCCACGTCCACCGCGGCTCCCGTCACCGACGTGCCGACCACCGACGTGACCCCCGGGCCGGCCCCGGCCGCCGCCCCCGCGCCCCCGGCCGCCCCGGCCCGCGGCGGCCTGCTGGTCCTGGTCGGCATGCTGCTGGTCGCGGTCAACCTGCGCGCCGCGGTGACCAGCCTGGGTGCCCTGCTCGACGAGATCCGCGACGGGCTGGGCCTCTCCGGCACGATGGCCGGCCTGGTCACCACGCTCCCCACCATCGCCTTCGCCGGACTCGGCGCGCTCACCCCGTGGCTGGTCCGCCGCTGGGCCGCCGCCCGGGTGCTGGTGGTCGCCATGCTGGCGCTGACCGTCGGGCAGGTGCTCCGCGTGGTCACCGACTCGGCGGCGGTCTTCGTGCTCACCAGCGCGCTCGCGCTGGCCGGCATCGCGGTTGCGAACATCCTGCTGCCGATGCTTGTCAAGCAGCACTTCCCGCACCGCACCGGGCTGGTCACCGGGGCGTACACGATGGCGCTGACGGTGGGCACGACGGTGGCCGCCGCCTCGGCGGTGCCGGTGGCCCACGCCTTCGGCTCCTGGCGGGCCGGGCTCGGCGTCTGGGCCGGGCTGGCCGCGCTGGCCGTGCTCCCGTGGGTGCCGCTGGCGCTGCGCGCCCGGGCCGCGCGACGCACGCCGGCCCCGGCGGCGGCCCCCGCCGCGGCGGCGCGGGTACGCCCGGCGCGGACCCGGCTCGGCTGGGCCATGGCGGTCTACTTCGGGGCGCAGTCGCTCAGCGGGTACGCGATCATGGGCTGGCTCGCCCAGCTCTTCCGCGACGCCGGCTACGCGCCGGAGGCGGCCGGCCTGCTGCTCGCCGGGGTGACCGCGCTCGGCGTGCCGGTGGCGCTCATGATGCCCACCCTGGCCGGCCGGCTGCCCACGCTGCGCCCGCTGGTGCTGTCGCTGACCGCGTTCTCCACGGCCGCGTACGTGGGCCTGGCGCTCGCGCCGCACGGCCTCGCGCCGCTCTGGGTGCTGCTGCTGGCCCTCGGCCAGGGCGCGTTCCCGCTGATCCTGACCACCATCGGGCTCCGCGCCCGGACCGCCGAGGGAACCGTGGCGCTGTCCGCCTTCGCGCAGAGCACCGGCTACGTGATCGCCGCGCTCGGCCCGCTGCTGGTCGGCATCCTCTACGAGGCGACCGGGGGCTGGACCGCGCCCCTCGGCTTCCTGCTGGTGGCGCTCACCGTGCAGACGACCGCGGGCATGGTGATCGCCCGTCCCCGGCACATCGAGGACGAGCGCTGAGGGGAAACGGTCAGGAGGAGGCCGGTGTGGGGTCGCCCGCCACGGCCTGCTCCACCGTCGGGTAGGTGTGCAGCACCTCGACCAGGCCACTGACCTCGAGAATGCGGAGCACGCCACGCTGGGGGGCGGCCAACCGGACCACGCCGCCGGCCTCGTCGCAGCTGTTCTTGGCGCGTACGAACACCGACAGCCCGGTGGAGTCGCAGAACGACACCTCGGCCAGGTCGAACACGAGGCGGTTGCGCCCCTTGTCCAGCAGGTCCGTGATCTGGTCCTGGAGCTGCGGTGCCGTCGCCATGTCCAGCTCGCCCGCGACCGACACGACGACCACGTCGCCGCGCTGTTCCGTGTGCACCGTCAGGGACATTCGTCGACCTCCTGTGTTCGGTGGAACGGTATCCCACGAAGCTGGCAACGTGCAGAACGGGAGCGGAGAAGGGTGCCGTCGATCATTCCTTTGCTCTGCGGCAACTAGCGCCGCAAGCTCCGGTGATAGAGTCCGCCCGTCCAGAGTTCAGGGAGGTCACCATGGCGTTGAGCGCCGAACAGAGTAGTCGGCTCGCCCGCCTGCTGACCGAGCACGCCGACCGGCTGACCACGCGCTGGACGGAGATCGTGGCCAGCTCGCTGCGCGGCCGACTCAGCCAGGCGGAACTGTCCCGCCAGGCGGGGGAGCTGCACCGCAGCATGGTCGATGCCGCCGGGCAGGGTCTCACCGACCTGGCCGGCCAGCACGGCGGCGAGCTGCGGGCCGTGCTGGCCGAGCTCTCCACCAGCCGGGCGCGGCAGGGCTTCAGCGCGACCGAGACCGCGATCAGCGTGTTCGCGTTCAAGGACGCGCTGCTGGAGCTGATGGAGGAGGGCCAGGACACGGGCACCCTCCGCGACTTCGTCGCCTTCTCCGCCCTGATCGACCAGATGGGGCTGTTCACCTTCGAGAGCTTCGTGCGCACCCGCGAGGGCCTCATCGCCGACCAGGCGGAGCAGCTGCTGGAGCTCTCCACGCCGGTGGTCAAGCTCTGGGAGGGCGTGGTCGCCGTCCCGCTGGTCGGCACCCTCGACTCGGCCCGCGCCCAGGTGGTGATGGAGCGGCTGCTCCAGACCCTGGTCGACACCGGCTCGCCGTACGCCATCATCGACATCACCGGCGTGCCGGCCGTGGACACCCAGGTCGCCCAGCACATTCTCAAGACCGTGGTGGCCGCCCGGCTGATGGGTGCCGACTGCATCATCTCCGGCATCCGGCCGCAGATCGCCCAGACGATCGTCGCCCTCGGCATCGAGTTCGGCGACATCGCCACCAAGGCGAGCCTGGCCGACGCCCTGCGCCACGTGCTGCGCCTGACCGGCGTCGAGACGACCTCCCGCCGCGCACGCCGGGAGTCCTGATGGAGCGGGTGCCGATCCTCAAGATCGGCGACATCCTGCTGGTCTCCATCCAGGTCGACATGTCCGACCAGACGGCGGTCCAGCTCCAGGAGGACCTCGCGGAGCGGATCGTCGCCACCGGCTGCCACGGTGTGATCATCGACATCACGGCGCTGGACATCGTCGACTCCTTCGTCGGCCGGATGCTCTCCACCATCGCGTCCATCTCCAAGGTGCTGGACGCCGAGACGGTGGTGGTCGGGATGCGTCCCGCCGTCGCCATCACGCTGGTCGAGCTGGGGCTGTCGCTCAACGGCATCCGCACCGCGCTGAACGTCGAGCGCGGCATGGAGCTGATCGCGGCGAGCCGGGCCGACGAGTGGGACGAGGCGAACGTCGACGAGGACGCCGAGACGACGGCAACGCCATGACCGCCGGCGTCGACCTGGGGGTGCCGGCGACCCAGGCGATCCGCAGCGACGAGGACGTGGTCCGGGTTCGGCAGCTGGTGCGTACCACCGCCGTCGCGGTCAAGCTCTCGCTGGTCGACCAGACCAAGCTGGTCACCGCCGCCAGCGAGCTGGCCCGCAACACGCTGATCTACGGCGGCGGGGGCACCGCCGAGGTGACCACCGTCGAGGACGGCCGCCGGCGCGGGGTCCGCATCGTCTTCGCCGACAAGGGGCCGGGCATCCCCGACCTCGACCAGGCCCTCACCGACGGCTTCACCACCGGCGGCGGGCTGGGCCTGGGGCTCAGCGGCGCCCGCCGGCTGGTCGACGAGTTCGACATCTGGACCGCAGTGGGTGAGGGCACCCGGATCACCGTCACCAAGTGGTCCCGATGAACGCCGACGTGGTCGCCGACCACGGTCTCTGGTTCCGGGTGGACAACGGCGCCACGGCGAGCGGCGTGCGGCGGGCCGCCGAGCGGCTCGGCCGGCAGCTGGAACTCGGCGAGCCGCGCGTCGCCGACCTGGCCATCGTGACCGCCGAGATCACCAGCAACCTGGTCAAGCACGCCCAGGAGGGCGCCCTGTTGATCCGCCCGATCCGCCGGGCCGGGCGGGCCGGGGTGGAGGTGGTGGCGATCGACGCCGGCCCCGGCATGGCGGACCTCGCCCTCTCCTCGGCGGACGGGCACTCCACCACCGGCACCCTCGGCATCGGCCTCGGCGCGATCGCCCGGCAGGCGAGCCGGTTCGACAGCTACTCCCTGCCCGGCCGGGGCACGGTGCTGGCCGTCCAGGTGTGGAACGGTCCGCCCCCCGGGCCGGACTGGGCCGGCGCGCTGGTCCGGCCGATGACCGGCGAGCAGGTCAGCGGCGACGGGTACGCGGTGCGGCTGGCCGACGGCCGGCGACAGGTGCTGGTCTGCGACGGCCTCGGACACGGCCCGCTGGCCGCCGCCGCCACCGGGGCCGCGCTGGCCGCGTTCCGGGCCGCGCCGGCCGGGCCGCCGGGCACCGTCGTGCAGCACCTGCACCGGGCCATCTCGCACACCCGCGGCGCCGCGCTGGCGGTGGCCGAACCGGACCCCGTGTCGGGCTTGCTCCGCTACGCCGGGCTGGGCAACATCGCAGCCATGATCGTGGGCGCGGGCGAGCGGCGGCGGGGTCTGGTCTCGCTGCCCGGCATCGCCGGACACCAGCGCCCCTCGGTGCGGGAGTACGACTACCCGTTCCCGTCCGGGGCGACCCTGGTGATGCACAGCGACGGTGTGGTGGACCGGTGGAACCTTTCCGACTACCCCGGCCTGACCGGCCGTGCGCCGCTGCTGGCCGCCGCCACCCTGCTCCGCGACGCCGGGACCCGCCGCGACGACGCCTGCGTCCTGGTCGCCCGGGCCGAGTCATGACCCGCCCCGCCGGACCGGACCCGCTGCTGCAGATGGCGCTCCGGGTGGAGCAGGACATCTTCCTGGTCCGGCAGCGCGGCCGGGAGGTGGCCGCGGCGGTCGGGCTGGAGCACCAGGACCAGGTACGCCTGGCCACCGCCCTCAGCGAGGTGGCCCGGGACCTGCTGGGGATCGTCGGCGGCGCCGACGTCACCTTCGTGCTGGACCGGGACGTGCTCACCGGCCAGGCGGTGCTCCGGGTCGACCTGGCCCCGGCCCGTCCGCTGCCCGACGGTCGCTACCAGCCGCAGTCCAGCGCGGTGGCGCGTCTGGTCGACATGCTGGGCGTGGTGACCGACGGGAACGATACGGTCGTGAGGATGTCCCGACGAGTACCGGCCCAGGCGCAGCCGCTCACGCCGGAGCGCCTCGCCCAGCTCCGGACCGAGCTGGCCAGCAGCGCTCCGGGCACCGCCCTGGACGAGCTGGCCACCCAGAACGCGCAGCTCATCTCCGCACTCGACGAGGTGCGCAGCCAGCGCGACGAGCTGGAGGTGCTGAACTCCGAGCTCCAGGAGACCAACCGCGGCGTGATGGCGCTCTACAACCAGCTCACCGAGGAGCTGGAGGAGACCAACCGCGGCGTGGTGGCGCTCTACGCCGAGCTGGACGAGAAGTCCGCCCAGCTCCGTGCGGCCAGCGAGTCGAAGAGCCGGTTCCTGGCCAACGTGAGCCACGAGCTGCGCGCCCCGGTCACCGCGATCATCGGGCTGTCCCGCCTGCTCGCCGACTCGGCGTCCGACCCGCTCACCGCCGAGCAGGCCCGGCAGGTGGGGCTGATCCGGTCGTCCGCGGCCGATCTGCTCGGCTTGGTCAACGAGCTGCTCGACCTGGCCAAGGCCGAGTCGGGCCGGATCGAGCCGAACTGGGCCGAGGTGGACCTGCGCGGGCTCTTCGGTCAGCTCCGCGGCACGCTGCGGGCGCTGGCCACCCGGCCGGCGGTCGAGCTGGTGGTGGAGGAGCCGCCGGCCCCGGCGACGGTCCGCTCGGACGAGGTGCTGCTCGCCCAGGTGCTGCGCAACCTGCTGCACAACGGCCTCAAGTTCACCGAGCGCGGCGAGGTGCGGCTGCGGGCCGAGCGCCGGGGCGACGTGTGGTCGCTGTCGGTCACTGACACAGGCGCGGGCATCCCGCCGGAGCTGCACGAGCGGATCTTCGAGGAGTTCTACCAGGTGCCCGGCACGACCCGGGTCGGCGGCACCGGCCTCGGCCTGCCGTACGCGCGCCGGCTGGTCACGCTGCTCGGCGGGACGCTGGAGCTGACCAGCGAACCCGGTCGGGGCAGCACCTTCACCGTGGTCCTTCCCGTGGGCGGAGCCTGACGGTGGAGGGCGGGGCGGCGACCGTGCTGGTGGTCGACGACAGCAGTCCGAAGCGGTACCTGCTGGTGAGCTGGCTGACCCGGGCCGGCTTCTCGACCATCGAGGCGGAGAACGGCGCCGAGGCGCTGGACCGGGTGCGCAAGGACCCGGTCGACCTGGTGGTGCTCGACGTCCGGCTGCCGGACATGAGCGGCTTCGAGGTCTGCGAGCTGATCAAGGAAGCCCGCCCGTCGACCCCGGTCATCCACGTCTCCGCGCACGCCGTGGACGTGGTGGACCGGGCACAGGGGCTGACCCGGGGCGCGGACGCGTACCTGGCCGAGCCGATCGAGCCGGAGGAACTGGTCGCCACCGCGCACGCGGTGCTCCGCTACTACCAGGCCCGGCAGCGGGCCGAACAGCTCGCCGAGCGGCTGGCCGCGCTCGCCGACGCCACCGTGCAGATGCACGCGGCGCCCAACTTCGTCCGGCTGCTGGAGGCGGCGGCGGCCGGCGCGGCGCGGATCTTCAAGAGCCCGGCGGCCGTGGTCGCGGAGACGTTCGACGGGGACTGCCTGGCCGGGGTGGCCGCCGGGCCGGAGGCGGCGCCGGTGATCGTGCCGTGGACGGTGGACGACACCGGGCTGCCGATCGGCACCCGGGTCCGGATCGACGAACCCGGCGCGTGGGACCTGACCGCCTGGCCCGCCGACGACACGGTCACGGTGGCCGCCGCCCGGCTCCGGGAGGACCGGGCCCCGCTCTACGTGGTGGTGCCGACCACCACCCAGACCGTGCGGACACCGGTGCTGGTGCAGCTCGCCCAGGCCGTCGCCTCGGCGGTCGAGGCCCAGCGCTCCTTCGACCAGGAGCACCGCATCGCGGTGACCCTCCAGCGCAGCCTGCTGCCCCGCCGGCTGCCCGAGATCGCCGGCCTCGACCTGGCCGTCCGCTACGAGCCGGCGAGCGCCCAGACCGAGGTGGGCGGGGACTTCTACGAACTGGTGATGCTCGACGGTCATCTGCTGGTGGCGATCGGTGACGTGGCCGGGCACTCCCTGCACGCCGCCACCGTGATGGCCGAGCTGCGGCACGCGGTGCGGGCGTACGCGGTCGAGGGGCATCCGCCGGGGGTGATCCTGGACCGGGTCAACGAGCTGATGCGCACCCTGCTGCCGACCGAGCTGGCCACCATCTGCCTGCTGCTCCTCGACCCGGGCAGCGGGCTGATCCGGCTGGCCAGCGCCGGGCACCTGCCGGCCCTGATCAGCAACGACGGGCGGATCGAGTTCGTGCAGCAGTCCGCCCCGCTGCTCGGTGTGCGCGCGCCCCGCCCGCCGGACCTGGAGTTCGTGCTGCCGGCCGGCGCCACGCTGGTCCTCTACACCGACGGGCTGATCGAGCGGCGGGACGCCACCATCGACGAGGGCATGGCGGCGCTTGGCACCGTCGCCACCCGGGTCGACGACGACCTCGACCGGTTCTGCCAGCGGCTGCTGGTCGAGCTGGCACCGCCGGAGATCCACGACGACGTCGCGGTGGTCGCCGTCCGCCGTCGGTGAGCCCCCGGGTCACCCGCCGTGGGGGGTCGCCAGCGAGCGGGCGTACGCGGCCGGCGACACTCCGGCCACCGCCGTGAACTCGCGGACCAGGTGGGCCTGGTCGGCGTACCCCAGGTCGGCGGCGACCCGGGCCCAGTCCAGCGGCCCGGCGGCGGCCTGCTCGATCGCCTCCTGGAGCCGGTAGCGGCGGATCACCCACTTCGGACCGACGCCGACGTGGTCCAGGAAGAGCCGCTGGAGCCGCCGGGTGGAGACCCCGTGCCGCCGGGCGAGGTCGTCGACGCGCAGGACGGTCCGGTCGGCCCGGATCTCCTCGACCAGGTCGACGGCCTCGGCGGTGAGCGGGTCCGGCACCGGCTCCCAGGCGGTGAGCAGCTCGTCCAGCCGGCGGCACCGCTGCTCGTCGGTGCCCGGGCAGACCGGCCCGGCCGCGAACGGTCCGGTGGGGGCGACGCCGGCCCGCGGTGGCCCGGCGGGCAGCGGGAGGCGCCGGCCGGTCAGTTCGGCCACCGGGCGGCCCCAGAACGGGCGGAAGCCACCGGGGCGGAACTGCACCCCGGTGACCCGGCCGGTGCCGTGGAGGGACACCGTGAACAGGCCGGTGTCCACCCCGGCGATCTCGCCGTGCTCGGCCTCGCCGTCGTGGGCCTGGAACACCACGTTGACCGCCGGGTGCGGAACGATGCGCTGGTCGAACGGGTCGGTCAGCGCCCAGTCGATCAGCCAGTAGTGCTCGACCCAGTGGCGCAGGGCCGGGGCGGGCAGCAGGCGCCGGAAGTGGACCCGCCGCAGCAGCCGGCCGGGGTCGAGGATCCCCCTGCTGTCCCGCCGCGGTTCGTGTCGCATTTCTTCAAGACCGCCCTCATACGCTGGTCCCTATGACCACGAAGACTAGTGAGCTGCTGGCCGCCGCCGCGCCCCGTACGGCGGCGGTGGTCCAGGGCATCTCCGACGACCAGCTCGGCCTGCCCACCCCGTGCCCCGACTACACGGTGCGCGACCTGCTCAACCACCTCTTCGACGTGGTGGTCAACTTCCAGGACCTGGCCCGCCGGCGGGAGGTCGACTGGTCGGCCAAGACCGACCACCTGACCGAGGGCTGGCGGGACCGGTTCGCGACCGAGGCCGTACGCCTGGCGCAGGCGTGGTCGGACCCGGCGGCGCTGGAGGGGGTCTCGCCCGGCATGGGGCTGCCCCAGGAGACCGTCGGCCAGATGGCCCTCATCGACCTCACCGTGCACGGCTGGGACCTGGCCCGGGCGACCGGGCAGCGGCTGGAGGTCGACCCGTCGGTGCTGGCCGAGGGGCACGGCTTCATGGACCGGATGGGCGACACCGGGCAGAAGATGGGCGCCTTCGGCGAGCCCGTCCCGACCAGCGCCGAGCCCACCACGCTGGACGCCCTGCTCGGCCGGACCGGCCGCGACCCCGCCTGGACCCCCTGACCCGACCGGCCCGTGCGGCGACCCGCCCGCACGGGCCACTCTTGACACCACTATTCGCTCAACGAATAGTGGTGCCGTGTCCACTCAGCACGTTCTGCTCGGGCTGCTCGCGCGCGGCCCCCGGCACGGCTACGAGCTGAAACGCGCCCACGACGAGCGGCTGCCCCGGGCCCGGCCGCTCGCCTTCGGGCAGGTCTACGCCACCCTGGCCCGGCTCCAGCGCGACGGCCTCGTGGCCCCGGCCGGCCAGGACCGCGAGGGCGGCCCGGACCGCACGTCGTACGCGCTCACCGGGGCGGGGCGGGCCGCGCTCGACCGGTGGCTGGCGACCGTCGAGCCGCCCCTGCCGTACGTGGCGAGCACCCTCTTCGCCAAGGTGGTGGTCGCGCTCATGGTCGCCGACGTGGAGCGGGCCCGCGGCTACCTGATCGCCCAGCGCCGGGCGCACACCGAGCGGCTGCGCGAGCTGACCGCGGTGAAGACGGCCCCCGCGGCCGGCCTCGACGACGTGATCGCGGCCGACTTCGCCATCGCCCATCTCGACGCCGACCTGCGGTGGCTGCACACCACCCTGGAGCGGGTCGCCGACTGGCACCGGGAGGTGCACTCGTGAGCTTTCTCCAGGCCCGCGGCGTGGTCCGCGCGTACGGGAGGACGCCGGCCCTGCGCGGCGTGACGCTCGACGTGGCCGAGGGCGAGATCGTCGCCGTCACCGGCCCGAGCGGCTGCGGCAAGTCCACCCTGCTGCACTGCCTCGCCGGCATCCTGCGCCCCGACGCCGGGCAGGTCACCTGGCGCGGGGAGCGGATCGACGAGTGGCCGGAGGCGGCCCGGTCCCGGCTGCGGCGCACCGAGTTCGGAGTGCTGTTCCAGTTCGGCCAGCTCGTCGCCGAGCTGACCGCGGCGGAGAACGTCGCCCTTCCGCTGCTTCTCGCCGGCACGGGGCGGCGGGAGGCGCGGACGGCGGCGCTCACCTGGCTGGAGCGGCTGGGCGTGGCCGAGGTCGCCGACGTGCCGCCGGGCGAGATGTCCGGCGGGCAGCAGCAGCGCTGCGCCCTGGCCCGGGCCCTGGTCACCGAGCCGCGGGTGCTCTTCGCCGACGAGCCGACCGGCGCGCTGGACACGCTCACCGGCGAGCAGGTGCTCACCCAGCTCGTCCGGCTGGCCCGGGAGCAGCGCACCACCGTCGTGCTGGTCACCCACGAGCCGCGGATCGCCGCGTACGCCGACCGCGAGGTGACCCTGCGAGACGGGGCGCTCGACCGGTCGGGGCTCGGCCTCGACGCGCCGCTGCCGGGCGGCCACCGGTGACGCCGGGCACCCTGTTCCGGCTCGCCCGGGCCGGCACCCGGGCCGACACCGCCCGGGTCGCGCTGACCGCGCTGAGCGCCGCCCTGGCCACGCTGGCCGGGCTCGCCGCGCTGACCGTGCTGGCCATACCCACCCCGCCGGCCACCGACGGCAACTCCGTCCGCTGGTCCCTCCAGTACACCAACGGGCTGCTGCGCGAGCCGGGCCTGCGCGGCGGCCTGGCGTTCGCCCTGCTGCTGCTCGTCGTGCCGGTGCTCGGGCTGGCCGGGCAGTGCGCCCGGCTCGGCGCGCCGGCCCGGGACCGCCGGCTGGCGGCGCTCCGGCTGGCCGGGGCGACCCCGCACGAGGTGACCCGGATCGCGGCCGCGGAGACCGGCCTGGCCAGCCTGCTCGGCACCGTCGGCGGCCTCGCCGTCTTCCTGGCCGGCCACCGGCTGCTGCACCGGCCCGGCGCCGACGGGCGGCTGTCGCTGCCCACGGACGTCCACCCGGCCCCGCCGGCCGTGCTGGCCGTGGTGCTCGGCCTGCCGCTGCTCGCCGCCGTGGTCGGCGCGGTGCTGCTGCGCCGGGTCACCACCACCCCGTTCGGCGTGGTCCGCCGGGTCCGCACCCGGGCGCCCTGGCCGTGGCCCGGCCTGCTGATCCTGGTCGGGCTCGGCCTGTTCGCCGCGTTCCGCCCGGTGGGCCTCTGGTACGAGCGGCGGCACGCCGCGCCGCCGCCCTGGCTGCTGCCGACGCTGCTGGTCCTCGGCGCCCTGGCGGCCATGGTCGGGGTGATCGCCGGCACCGGCTGGCTGTCCCACACCGCCGGCCGCCTGCTGCACCGGTACGGCCGCCGCCCGGCCGCGCTGCTGGCCGCACGCCGGCTGACCGCCGACCCGTGGGCGGGCAGCCGCACCTTCGCCGCCCTGCTGGCGGCGCTGGTCTTCGGCGCGGGCGCCGCCGGCATCCGCGCCGACTTCCTGGCCAGCATCGAGCTGGAGCGCCGCACCGGCGCCGGAATGGCCGCCCCGGGCTCCTTCTACCTGGGGGCCATGGACCTGGTCGACCTGGCGGTCGCCGTGTCCGTGGCCATCGCGGGGGGTGGGCTGCTGGTGGCGGTCGTCGAGGGGATCGTCACCCGGCGGCGGGCGTACGCGGCGCTGGTGGCGACCGGGGTGCCGCGCGCCACCATCGGCCGCTCGCTGCTCTGGCAGGCGCTCGCCCCGGCGGTGCCCGCGATCGGCCTCGCGCTGGCCGTCGGCTACCTGCTCGTCCGGGGCGTGTATCCCGCACCGGCCGGCGGCGGCTACGCGCAGGAGGTCTGCGACGCGGGTGAGCAACTCTGCGGTGACCCGGCGACCCGGGCCGGCCACACCCGCACCGAGTGGGTGCCCGAGGTGACCGTCGCGCCGCACGTACCGTGGGAGCAGCTGGCCTGGTTCGCGGCGGGCGGGCTGGCCGCGGTGCTGCTGACCGTCGGCGTCGGCGTCCTCTTCCTGCGCGCCAGCACGACGGTGGAGGAGCTGCGCACGACCTGACGTAACGCGTTCGGCGGCACGGGCGCTGTTTGCCTCGGGAGGCCCAAGGTCGGTCTCCCGAGCCGGCCCGAGCGTGACAGCGGGAGATCAGCACCATGCAGAACCAGCCGGGCGGCGCGCCGCCGGTGTTCGTCGACCGGAGCGGCCGGCGTCGCCGGCTGACCGTGATCGCCGGCACGGCGATGGGCCTCGGCCTGCTCACCAGCCTCGGCCTGATCCTGGCCGGGCTGTTCTTCGACTCCACGGTGCCGTTGCCCGGCTGGTCCGACACGAAGGTGCCGCCCATCGAGGCCGGGGTCGACGCGCCGTCCCGGGGCGAGCAGCGGACCAGCCCGAGCCCCCGGCCCTCGCCGGCGACCAGCACCAGCCCGGCGCCCGTGTCGACCGGCACAAGCACGACCGCACCCACCCGGACCACCACCTCGGCGGCGCCCCGCCCGTCCACCACCGGGCCGGGCCAGGGCGACGAGCGGCGGAGCACGGCCAGGCCGAGCAGGACACCGGGCAAGCCCTGACCATGGCGAGACACGTCGCCCGCCCCGACCCCCGGGCGCACTGGGTGCTGCTCCTGCTGGGCCTCGTCGCCCTGCTCGCCGCGTTGAGCTTCCACGGCCTGGTCAGCGCCGTCGGCGGCGGCTCCGGCCCGGACCGGGCGCCCGCCCCGCCGGCGCCCCGCGCGGTCGCCACCGGCGGGCCGGTGCTGCGGCTGGACGGCCCCACGCCGGTCAGCCGGCGGCTGCCGGCGCGCACCCTGGCGCTCACCTTCGACGACGGTCCCGACCCGCGCTGGACGCCGCAGATCCTCGACGTGCTGCGCCGGCACCGCGCGCACGCCACGTTCTTCGTGGTCGGCTCGCGGGTGGACGAGCATCCCGAACTGGTCCGGCGGATCCTCGCCGAGGGGCACGAGATCGGCTCGCACACCTTCACCCACGCCGACCTCACCGCCGCGCCGGGCTGGCGTGCCGCGGCCGAGCTCTCCTGGACCCGTAACGCGATCGCCGGAGTGACCGGCCGCGAGGTGACCCTGTTCCGGCCGCCCTTCTCGTCGACCACGGCCGCCATGACCGACGCGCAGTACGAGGCGCTGCGTAACGCCGCCGGCAGCGGCCACGTGGCGGTGCTCGCCGACCGGGACACCAAGGACTGGCAGCGCCCGGGCGTGCCGGCCATCGTCAAGGCGGCCACGCCGCAGGGCGGCGCCGGCGCGGTGGTGCTCATGCACGACGGCGGCGGGGACCGCGGCCAGACCGTCGCCGCCCTGGACCAGCTGCTCACCCGGCTGGGGACGCAGGGCTACACGTTCACGACCGTCTCCGCCGGGATCGGCGCGCCCGACTCGATGGTCCCGGCCACCACCGGCGCCCGGCTGAGCGGCACCGCGCTGCGGTGGGCGCAGACCGGCGCCGACTGGCTGACCTCGGCGATGAACCTGCTGCTCGGGGTGGCTCTGGTGCTCGGCGTGGTCCGCCTCGCCGTGCAGGTGGTCTGCGCCCAGCGGCACGTCCGCCGGGTACGCCGCCCCCGGCGCCGGCTGCCCGAGGTGATCGCGCCGGTGTCGGTGATCGTGCCGGCGTACAACGAGGCCGCCAACATCGCCGCCACCGTGCGGTCCCTGGTCGCCAGCGCGTACCCGGCGCTGGAGGTGATCGTGGTGGACGACGGCTCCAGCGACGGCACCGCCGACATCGTCGAACGGATGCGGCTGCGCGGGGTACGCGTCATCCGGCAGGCCAACGCCGGCAAGCCGGCCGCGCTGAACACCGGGATCCAGGCCGCCCGCGCCGACCTGCTGGTGCTGGTCGACGGCGACACCGTCTTCCAGCCGGACACCGTCCACCGGCTCGTCCAGGGCTTCGCCGACCCGACCGTGGGCGCCATCAGCGGCAACACCAAGGTGGCCAACCGGCGCCGGCTGCTCGGCCGCTGGCAGCACCTGGAGTACGTGATCGGCTTCAACCTCGACCGCCGGATGTACGACGTGCTGGAGTGCATGCCGACCATCCCCGGCGCGATCGGCGCGTTCCGCCGCGAGGTGCTGTTCGCGATCGGCGGGGTCCCCGCCGACACCCTGGCCGAGGACACCGACCTCACCATGAAGGTGCTCCGGGCCGGCTGGCGGGTGGTGTACGAGGAGGGCGCGATCGCCTGGACCGAGGCGCCCTCGTCGCTGCGCCAGCTCTGGCGGCAGCGCTACCGCTGGTGCTACGGGACCATGCAGGCGATGTGGAAGCACCGGCACGCCGTGCGCGAGCCGGGGGCCGGCGGGAAGCTGGGCCGGCGCGGGCTGCCCTACCTGGCCGTGTTCCAGATCGTGCTGCCGCTGGCCGCGCCCGCCGTCGACGTCTTCGCCCTCTACGGGCTGCTCTTCCTGCCCTGGACCCAGCTGGCGCTGGCCTGGCTGGGCCTGTTCCTGCTCCAGGCCGGCACCGCCGCGTACGCGCTGCGCCTGGACCGGGAACGCTTCGGCCCGCTCTGGACGCTGCCGCTCCAGCAGCTCGTCTACCGCCAGGTCATGTACCTGGTGGTGGTGCAGTCGGTGGTGACGGCGGTGGTCGGCAACCGGCTGCGCTGGCAGCGGATGGTGCGTACGGGCGAGGCGGCGGCGTTGGTCGAGGGGACTCCCGCCCGCTGACCCGGCGGTGCTGGTCCGAGCCCGGCGGCGCGGTCAGCGCGTGCCGAGGAGCCCGGCGGACCAGGCGACGGCCAGGCCGATGAGCGCCGAGCAGCAGCAGACCACCAGGGCGGAGGCGACCACACCGAGGATCAGCCAGGCCGGCGCGCGCCGGGCCGCCCCCGGTCCGGTCTCCGCCCGCTGCTCGTCCTCGTCCACCCGGCCGAGTCTAGGCGCCGCGCGCGGGGCGGCGGCCCGACCCGGCGCGCGGCAGGATGGGACGATGGAGCTGGTCTCGATCGCCGACGTACGGGCCGCGGCCGAGGACGTGGCGCGCGCCGTGGTGCGCACCCCGCTGCTGCCGACGCTCTGGGACGACGAGCTGTGGCTCAAGCCGGAGAACCTGCAACCGGTCGGGTCCTTCAAGCTGCGCGGGGCGACCCACGCGGTGGCCCGGCTGGACCCGGCCGCCCGGTCCCGGGGCGTGGTGACCCATTCCTCCGGCAACCACGGCCAGGCCCTGGCCTACGCGGCGAGGGCGTTCGGCGTGCCGTGCACCGTGGTCGTGCCCGAGGGCGCGCCGCAGGTCAAGGTGGCGCGGATGCGGGCGCTCGGCGCGGACGTGCGGCTCGTCCCGCCGGCCCGCCGGCTCGCCGAGGCGGAACAGGTCGTGGTGGACACCGGAGCCGTGCTGGTGCCGCCGTTCGACCACCCGTGGATCATCGCGGGGCAGGGCACCGTCGGGCTGGAGATCGTCGCGGACCTGCCCGACGTGGACGTGGTGCTGGTGCCGGTGGGCGGCGGCGGGCTCTCCTCCGGGGTGGCCACCGCGGTCAAGGCGCTGCGCCCGTCCGCCGCCGTGGTCGGGGTCGAGCCGCTGCTCGCCGCCGACGCCCGGGACTCCCTCGCGGCCGGGGAGGTGGTCGTCTGGGACGTGGAACGCACCTACCGCACCTGCGCCGACGGGCTGCGGACCAACCTGTCCGAGCTGACCCTCGCCCACCTGCGGGACCGGCTCGACGGCATCGTCACGGTGACCGAGGACGAGATCGTCACGGCGCTGGGGCGGCTGCTCGGCGACGCCCGGCTGGTGGCCGAGCCGAGCGGCGCGGTCGCGCTGGCCGCCCGGCTGTTCCACCGCGACGAGCTGCCGCCGGGGCGTACCGTCGCGGTGGTGACCGGCGGCAACGCCGACCCGCACGTGCTGGCCGCGGTGCTGGGCTGAGACCGTCCGGGCCGCGCCGGGCCCGGACCGTCGGTGCGGAGGGGCCGGCGCCGGCCCCTCCGCCGGCGGTCAGGCGCGGCCCAACCGGTCCAGGATCCAGGCGTTGATGAACGCCTCCTCGCGCCAGGCGTCGTACCGGCCGCTCGGGCCGCCGTGGCCCGCCCCCATCTCGGTCCTGAGCAGGTAGTCGCCCTGCGGGGCGACCGCCCGCAGCCGGGCGATCCACTTGGCCGGCTCGTGGTAGAGCACCCGGGTGTCGTTGAGGCTGGTCACCGCGAGGATCGCCGGGTAGTCCACCGCGGTCACGTTCTCGTACGGCGTGTACGACTTCATGTACGCGTAGACCTCGGGGTCGTCGAGCGGGTTGCCCCACTCCTCCCACTCGGTGACCGTGAGCGGCAGCGACGGGTCGAGGATCGAGGTGAGCGCGTCCACGAACGGCACCTGCGCGACGATCCCGGCGAACGCGTCCGGGGCCAGGTTGGCCACGGCGCCCATCAGCAGGCCGCCGGCGGAGGCGCCCCGGGCGACCAGCCGGTCGCTCGCCGTCCAGCCGGCCTTGACCAGGTGCCGGGCGCAGGCCACGAAGTCGGTGAAGGTGTTCTTCTTGGCCAGCAGCTTGCCCTCGTCGTACCAGCACCGGCCCAGCTCGCCGCCGCCGCGGATGTGCGCGACCGCGAAGATCACGCCCCGGTCGAGGAGGCTGAGCCGGGCGATGGAGAACCAGGGGTCCATGCTCGCCTCGTACGACCCGTAGCCGTAGATGACGGCCGGTGCGGAGCCGTCGCGCGGGGTGCCGGTGCGGCAGACCAGCGAGATCGGCACCCGGGTGCCGTCGTCGGCGAGCGCCCAGTCCCGGTGCTGCTCGTAGTCGGCCGGGTCGTACTCCCGCCCGTCCGGGCCGGGCCGGACCGGCTTGCGCCGGCGCAGCACCAGTTGCCGGGTGACCAGGTCGTAGTCGTAGACCGAGTCCGGCGTGACCAGCGAGGTGTAGCGCAGCCGCACCTCGCTGGTGCGGTACTCCGGGTTGGCGTCGAGCCCGACGCTGTAGAGCGGCTCGGGGAAGTCGATGTCGAAGCTGTCCCCGCCGCCGACCGGCAGCACCCGCAGGCCGGTCAGCCCGTTGCTGCGCAGCGAGACGACCAGGTGGTTCTCGAACGCGTCGACGGACTCCAGCCGGGTGCCGGGGGTGTGCGGGATCAGCGGCGTCCAGTCGCCCGGCGCGTCCGCCGAGGTGTACGCGAGCGCGAAGTCCTCCGCGCCGTCGTTGTGCAGGATGAGGAAGCGGTGCCCGTGGTGCTCCACCGCGTACTCGACGCCCTGCCGCCGCGGCGCGATGATCGCCGGCTCGCCGGTGGGGTTGGCGGCCGGGATGACCCGCACCTCGCTGGTGATCTTGCTGTGGATGTCGATGACCACGAACCGCTCGGAGCGGGTCAGCTCGACGCCCACCCAGAACCGCTCGTCGTCCTCCTGGTGCACCACGACGTCCTCGCTCGACGGGGTGCCCAGCGTGTGCCGCCAGACCCGGTTCGGCCGCCAGGCGTCGTCGACGGTGACGTAGAACAGCGTCGAGGCGTCGCTGGACCAGGCGGTGCCGTAGAAGGTGTCCGGGATCTCGTCGGGCAGCACCTCACCTGTCGACAGGTCCTTGACCCGGAGGGTGAAGCGCTCGTCGCCGGAGAAGTCGGTGGAGTAGGCCAGCCAGCGGCCGTCCGGGCTGACGTCGAACGCGCCGAGCGCGAAGAAGTCGTGCCCCTCGGCGAGCTGGTTGCCGTCGAGCAGCACCTCCTCGCCGTCGAGCGGCGCGCCGTCCTCGCTGACCGGCGGGGTGGTCTCGCCGTCGCGGACGGCCCGGCGGCACTGCACGCCGTACTGCTGGCCCTCGATCGTGCGGGTGTAGTACCAGTGGCCGTCCTTGCGGGTCGGCACCGACAGGTCGGTCTCCTGCGTGCGCCGGCGGGTCTCCTCGAACAGGTCCGCGCGCAGCCCGTCCAGGTGCGCGGTGCGCGCCTGCGTGTACGCGTTCTCCGCGGTCAGGTAGGCGATCGTGTCCGGGTCGTCCTTGGCGGCGAGCCAGGCGTACTCGTCGACGACCGTGTCGCCGTGGTGGGTCCGGTCGGCCGGAACGCGCTTGGCGACGGGGACAGGGTTCTCGGTGGTCACGGCGTCACGTTACCGGCCGGCGGGCGGCGGCCGGGGTCGCGCGCCGTGGGAACGCGGCGACTCGCCGACAGGGCTTTCGAACATGTGTACGATAACCGCCATGGCGGCTGCAGCGAGTTCCACGGATCGACCCGGAGCCCTCGAGATAACCCGGAAGCTGGCGGAGATCTGCGGCCGGCCGTTCGCCCGCTTCGCCGGCCCCGCCGACGAGGTGGCCGGCCGGACGGCCCGCTGGGTGGCCGTGCCGGGCGGCCCGCACGCCGCGGCCGAGGTGCTCCGCCTCGCCGCGGCGCACGACCTGACCGTGGTGCCGCGCGGCGCCGGCACGAAGATCGACTGGGGCGCGGCCCCCGCGCAGGTCGACATCATGCTCGACACCGGCCGGCTGGCCGGGGTCTGGCACGAGCCGCAGGGCTCCTCGGTGGCCGAGATCGGCGCCGGCACTCCACTGCGGGCGGTGCAGGCCACGCTGGAGCGCACCGGCCGGCGCCTCCCCGTCGACGCGCCGTCCCCCGGGGCGACCCTGGGCGGCGTGCTGGCCGCCGACGAGGCCGGCCCGCTGCGCCACCGGCACGGCAGCCCGTGCGCCCAGCTCGTCGGGGTGCGCTACCTCGACGCCGACGGCGAGCTGGTCAGCGTGGGTCTGCCCGGCACCGCCCAGTTCGGGCAGGCCGCCCCGTCCGCCCGTCGGGGCGGAGGTCCGGCGGCCGGGCCCGGTGGCGGTGCGACGCCCGGTGGCGCCTCGGCCGTCCTCGGCGGGGCCGAGGTGCCCGGCCTCGACGTGGCGCGGCTGCTCTGCGGCTCGCAGGGCGGCCTCGGGGTGCTCGTCTCGGCCACCATGCGCGTGCAGGCCGTGCCGGCCGGCCGGGTCTGGGTGTCCCGTCCCGTGTGGACCCCGCTGGAGGTGCACGACCTGGTCCGGGCCGTGCTCGCCGCCGGGCTCGACCCGGCGGCCGTCGAGCTGGACCTGCCCGTGCCCGTGTCGCTGCCGCGCCGGCGGATCCCCGCGTCCCACCCCTCCGTGGCCGGCCGGCCCGACCACCCGGCGGTCACCGGCCGCCCGGCGCGGCCCGCCGCCGCGGGCAGCCTCGTCGTGCTGCTGGAGGGCGGCCCGGCCGACGTGGCGGAGCGGGCCGACCGCCTCACCGCGCTGCTGGGCCCCGAGGCCGTGGTGAACCACGCCGCCCCGGAGTGGTGGGGCCGCTACCCGTTCGCGCCCGGCGACACCGCGCTGCGGATCGAGGTGCCCATCAACGACCTGCACGCCGCCGTCTACGCGCTGCGCGACGCGGCCGGCACCCCGGTTCCGGTACGCGGCTCCGCCGGGATCGGCGCCGTGCACGCCGCGCTGCCCGGCTCACTGCCGCCCGAGCGGGTCGCCTCGATCCTCGCGGCCGTCCGGGGCGTGCTCCTCGCCCGCCAGGGTCGCTGCGTGGTGGTGTCCGCCCCCGCGCCGGTCCGGCGCGCCGTCGACCTCTGGGGCGAGCTGCCCACCCTGCCCCGCCTCCGCAACGCCAAGGCCCACCTCGACCCCCACCACCGCCTGGCCCCCGGCCGCCTCCCCGGCGGCCTGTAACGCCCCGCCCCGCCCCGGGCCGGGCCGGCCGGGGTCAGAGGGCGTCGTTGCGGAGGACCAGGACGGCTATGTCGTCGCGTGGGGGTTCGACCGAGAAGGCGATGGCCGTGGCGCGGAGGCGGGCGGCCACCACGTCCGCCGAGTAGCCGGCCAGGGGCGCGGCCGACTCGCGGAGCCGGTCGGTGCCGAACAGTTCCCGGCCGCGCCGCCGCTCGGTGACCCCGTCGGTGTAGAAGATCAGCGCGTCGCCGGGCTTGAGCGCGATCTCGGCGGTGGGGGTGGCGATCGCGTCGAGCAGGCCCAGCGCCGTGCCGCCGGTGCCGACGAAGCCCGCACCGCCGCCGCCGTGCAGCAGCACCGGCCGGTCGTGTCCGGCCAGGTGCAGCGAGACGTCGAGCTGGTCTCCGTCGCCCGGTCCGACCGCCGCCAGCGCCAGCGTGCAGTAGCGGCCGCCGCCCCGCTCGACGAGCGTCTCGTTGAGCCGGCCGAGCACCTCGGGCAGCGGCTTGCCGTCGCCGACCAGCACCCGGATCACGTCCCGGACCAGGCCGGTCACCGCCGCCGCCTGGACGCCCTTGCCGGAGACGTCGCCGATCACCACGAGCCACCGGCCGTCCGGCAGCGGCACCACGTCGTAGAAGTCGCCGCCGACCTCGGCGTCGTCGCCGGTCGGGACGTACTCGGCGGCGAAGCCGATGCCCTCGACCACCGGGAGCACCGGCGGCAGCAGCGACTGCTGGAGGGTCTGCGCGACCCGCCGGCGCTCGGCGTGGATCCGGGCGTTCTCGATGGCCAGCGCGGCCCGCCGGGCCACGTCCTCCAGCACCGAGACCTCGTCGGGGTCGTGCCGGTGCCGCTGGTGGCGGCCCACGGCCAGGGTGCCGAGCCGCTGCCCGCGGGCGATCAGGGGTACGGCGAAGCCCTCCATCGGCGCGCCCAGCGGCACCTGCGCCGCGCTCCGGGACGCCTCCCGCAGCCGGGCCTGGATCGAGTCCGGCCCGGTCTCCTGGAGCACGCGGTGCAGCTGCGGCAGCACCGCCTCGTCGGCGTGGCTGGCCGCGGCGAGCCGCAGCCGCCCCCACTCGTCGGTGGTGTGCACGGCGCACCACTGGCCCAGCCGGGGCACCACGAGCTGCGGGACGAGCGCCATGGTCAGCTCGACGTCCAGCGACTGGGCGAGCAGCTCGCTCGCCTCGGCGAGGAAGGTGAGCCAGGCCGACCGGCGTACGTCGGCCCGGCGCAGCCGGTCGTTCTCCAGGTGCAGGGAGAGCCGCTCGCCGGCCAGCACCGCGAGGGGCCGGGCGTACGCCGAGGGCGCCGCGTCCAGCTCCAGCTCGCCGGCGTACGGGCGGTGCACGGCGAGCGGGACGCGCAGCAGTTGGTTGCCCTCCCGGGGCTGCCGGCCGTAGCGGGCGAGCACCTGGCTGCCCTGGCCGTCGCCCCGGTCCAGCCGTACGACGCCGCCGGCCGCGCCGACCATCTCGGCGACCCGGGTCAACAGCCCGGCGGCGAACTCGGGCAGCGGGTCGTCGGCGTACGGGTCGGGCGTGGTCTGCATCAACTCGCTCATGGCGGCGGCGCTCGGGGTGCCCCCGTCCCCGTCGGTCTGGGTGGCCGGCGTCATGCCGGCGGACCGGGTGGCCGCCCCCACACCGGGCCGGTCGAGCCGGAACCAGACGCCCTTCCCGGTGGGCAGGTAGGTGGTGCCCCACCGGCTGGCGAAGTGGTCGACCAGCAGCAGCCCGCGCCCGCGCTCGGCGACCTCGGTGATGTCGGAGGTGGTGTTCCGGACGCCGACGAGCAGCTCGTCGACCGGGCCGGAGGCGAAGTCGGTCACCGTGACGGTGAGCCCGGCCGGGTCGGCTTCGACCTCGATGTCCAGTTCGGTGCGCGCGTGCTCGACCGCGTTGGTGGTGAGTTCGGTGGTGAGCAGCAGCGCCTCGTTGAGCAGTTCGTGCAGGTCCGCCTCGGCGAGCACGGACCGCACGAGCGCGCGGGCCGCGGCGGGCGTCCGCCGGTCCGCGGGGAGGCGGACCCGCCGGATGTGCTCGTCCGAGCCGCCGTTCATGGCCGGCCCCGCCTCCGCTGACACCTTCGTATCCTCCACCGCCGCCACCCCGGGTGCCAAGCCGCTCCGCCGATTCCGGTCGGCGCGGGACAGAACGGGCGTGGCGCGGGCTCGCCGCCCGTGTCCTCGACGTGACACGCGGCAGAATGGTGGGATGGCCGCGTGTCGGCACGAGCCTGATGGCCCCCGAGCTGAGCGAGGAACTGATGACCACGGCGAAACAACCGGTGGCCGCGGACGACCACGAGGCGCTCCTCGGCGAGCTGGTCGAGGCGCTGCGGCGGGTGCGCCGCGGCGACCTCCGGGTCCGGCTGCCCCGGCGGGCCGGCCTGGCCGGCGAGATGGCCGACACCTTCAACGACGTGGTGTCGCTCCAGGAGCGGCAGCACCTGGACCTGCGCCGGATCAGCCGGGTCGTCGGCCGTGACGGCCGGCTGACCGAGCGCCTCGACGACGAGGGCCTGGACGGCTCCTGGGCGGAGGGGCAGCGGGCGGTCAACTCGCTCATCGACGACCTGGGCCGCCCGACCACGGAGATCGCCCGGGTGATCGTGGCGGTGGCCGACGGCGACCTGTCCCAGCACATGGCGCTGGAGATCGACGGCCGCCCGCTGCGCGGCGAGTACCTGCGCATCGGCCGGACCGTGAACACCATGGTCGACCAGCTCTCGTCGTTCGCCGACGAGGTGACCCGGGTGGCCCGGGAGGTGGGCACCGAGGGCAAGCTGGGCGGCCAGGCCGACGTCCGCGGCGTGGCCGGCACCTGGAAGGACCTCACCGACTCGGTGAACACCATGGCGTCGAACCTCACCGGCCAGGTGCGGTCGATCTCCCAGGTGGCGACGGCGGTGGCGAAGGGCGACCTGTCGCAGAAGATCACGGTCGGCGCCCGCGGCGAGGTGGCCGAGCTGGCCGACACGATGAACTCGCTCACCGACACGCTGCGGCTCTTCGCCGAGCAGGTGACCCGGGTGGCCCGCGAGGTGGGCACCGACGGGAAGCTCGGCGGCCAGGCCGAGGTGCCGAACGTGGCGGGCACCTGGAAGGACCTGACCGACAGCGTCAACTCGATGGCGTCGAACCTGACCAGCCAGGTCCGCAACATCGCCCAGGTCTCGACCGCGGTGGCCCGCGGCGACCTCTCGCAGAAGATCACGGTGGCCGCCCAGGGCGAGATCCTGGAGCTGAAGGACACCGTGAACACGATGGTGGACCAGCTGTCGTCATTCGCCGACGAGGTGACCCGGGTGGCCCGCGAGGTGGGCATCGAGGGCAAGCTGGGCGGCCAGGCCCAGGTGCGCGGGGTCTCCGGCACCTGGCGGGACCTCACCGAGAACGTGAACCAGCTCGCCGGCAACCTGACCAGCCAGGTCCGGAACATCTCGCAGGTGTCGACGGCGGTGGCCAAGGGTGACCTGTCGCAGAAGATCACGGTGGACGCGCAGGGCGAGATCCTGGAGCTGAAGAACACCGTGAACACCATGGTGGACCAGCTGTCGTCGTTCGCCGACGAGGTGACCCGGGTGGCCCGCGAGGTGGGCACCGAGGGCAAGCTCGGCGGCCAGGCCCAGGTGAAGGGCGTCTCCGGCACCTGGCGGGACCTGACCGACAACGTGAACTCGATGGCGTCGAACCTGACCAGCCAGGTGCGGAACATCGCCTCGGTCACCACGGCCGTGGCGAAGGGCGACCTGGGCCAGAAGATCACCGTCGACGCTCGGGGCGAGATCCTGGAGCTGAAGTCGACGGTCAACACGATGGTCGACCAGCTGTCGTCGTTCGCCGACGAGGTGACCCGGGTGGCCCGCGAGGTGGGCACAGAGGGCAAGCTCGGCGGCCAGGCCCAGGTACGCGGCGTCGCCGGCACCTGGCGGGACCTGACCGACAACGTGAACTCGATGGCGTCGAACCTGACCGCCCAGGTGCGGAACATCGCCCAGGTGTCCACGGCGGTGGCCAAGGGTGACCTGTCGCAGAAGATCACGGTGGACGCGCAGGGCGAGATCCTGGAGCTGAAGTCGACGGTCAACACGATGGTCGACCAGCTCTCGTCGTTCGCGGACGAGGTGACCCGGGTGGCCCGCGAGGTGGGCACCGAGGGCAAGCTCGGCGGCCAGGCCCAGGTGAAGGGTGTCTCCGGCACCTGGCGGGACCTGACCGACAACGTGAACTCGATGGCGTCGAACCTGACCAGCCAGGTGCGGAACATCGCCTCGGTCACCACGGCTGTGGCCAAGGGCGACCTGGGCCAGAAGATCACGGTGGACGCGCAGGGCGAGATCCTGGAGCTCAAGAACACCGTGAACACCATGGTGGACCAGCTCTCCTCGTTCGCCGACGAGGTCACCCGGGTGGCCCGCGAGGTCGGCATCGAGGGCAAGCTGGGCGGTCAGGCGCAGGTGAAGGGCGTCAGCGGCACCTGGCGGGACCTCACCGAGAACGTCAACCAGCTCGCCTCGACCCTGACCACGCAGCTCCGGGCGATCTCCCAGGTCTCCACCTCGGTGACCCGGGGCGACCTGACCCAGCGGATCAGCGTGAAGGCGCAGGGCGAGGTCGCCGAGCTGAAGGACAACATCAACCAGATGATCGTCACCCTCCGGGAGACGACCAAGAAGAACGCCGAGCAGGGCTGGCTCGACTCGAACCTGGCCCGGATCGGCGGCCTGCTCCAGGGCCAGCGGGACCTCGGCGAGGTCTGCCGCATGATCATGATGGAGGTGACCCCGCTGGTCGACGCGCAGCTCGGCGCGTTCTTCCTGGCGGACAGCTCCGAGGGGAGCATGCGGCTGCGGCTCACGGCCTCCTACGGCTACGTGGCCCGCGGGCACGACGTGACCTTCGGCCCCGGCGAGGGGCTGGTCGGGCAGGCCGCCCTGTCCCGGCGCACCATCCGGGTCAACGCCCAGCCCGACGGGCGCCTGGTGCTCCGGTCCGGTCTGGCCGAGACGCCGCCGGCCGACCTGGTGGTGCTGCCGGTCCTCTTCGAGGGCGAGCTGCTCGGCGTGATCGAGTTCGCCGGGGTGAGCACCTTCTCCGAGCTGCACCTGGCGTTCCTGGAGCGGCTCGTGCTCACCATCGGCGTGGCGGTCAACACCATCCAGGCCAACCGGCGTACGGAGGAGCTGCTGGCGCAGTCGCAGCGGCTGGCGCACGAGATGCAGGAGCAGTCGGCCGAACTCCAGCGCACCAACGCCGAGCTGGAGGACAAGGCGAAGCTGCTCTCCGAGCAGAAGACCAACATCGAGACGCAGAACCGGGAGATCGAGCTGGCCCGGCTCGGCCTGGAGGAGAAGGCGCAGCAGCTCACCCGGGCGTCGGCGTACAAGTCGGAGTTCCTGGCCAACATGAGCCACGAGCTGCGTACGCCGCTGAACTCGCTGCTCCTGCTGGCCCGGCTGCTGGCCGAGAACCCGGAGCAGAACCTGAGCCCGAAGCAGATCGAGTTCGCCCGGACGATCCACAGCGCCGGATCGGACCTGCTGTCCCTGATCGACGACATCCTCGACCTGTCCAAGATCGAGGCGGGCCGGATGGACGTGGAGCCGACCGAGATCCACTTCTCGGAGATCCGCGGCTACGTCGAGCAGGCGTTCGCGCCGCAGGCCGAGGAGAAGGGCCTCGACTTCCAGGTCCGGATCAGCAAGGAGCTGCCGCCGGCGCTGGTCACCGACGCCCAGCGGTTGCAGCAGATCCTGCGCAACCTGCTCTCCAACGCGGTGAAGTTCACCGACAACGGCGCGGTGACCCTGCGGATCGCGCCGGCCCCCGAGCACGCGGTCTTCGACGTGCCGGCGTTGACCAACGCCCGGCAGGTCATCGCGTTCACGGTGATCGACACCGGCATCGGCATCTCGGACGACAAGCTCTCGCTGATCTTCGAGGCGTTCCAGCAGGCCGACGGCACCACGAGTCGGCGCTACGGCGGCACCGGCCTGGGCCTGTCGATCAGCCGGGACCTGGCCCGCCTGCTCGGTGGCACGATCACGGTGTCCTCCGCGCCCGGGCAGGGTTCGACGTTCACCCTCTTCGTACCCGACGTGCTGGCGCCGGACGCGGTGGTGGCGCCGGCGCCGCCCTCGCCGCAGCGCGCGGGCCTGCCGTCTTCCCTGCTCATGCCCATGGAGTTGCCGCAGCCGCGGGAGACCCCGGCGACCCGCCGGCTGGAGGGCGTGACCGTCCTGATCATCGATGACGACGTCCGGAACGTGTTCGCGCTGACCTCCGCGTTGGAACTGCACGGCATGACCGTGCTCTACTCGGACAACGGAGCGGACGGGGTCCGCCAACTGGCCGAGCATCCGGAGGTGGACATCGTGCTGATGGACGCGATGATGCCCGACCAGGACGGCTACGAGACGACCGCGCAGATCCGGCGCAACCACCGCTTCGCCGACCTGCCGATCGTGTTCCTGACCGCGAAGGCGATGCCCGGTGACCGGGAGTCGGCGATCGCGGCCGGGGGTAGCGACTACATCACCAAGCCGGTGGACCTGGACGAGCTGATCGAGATGATGGCGTCCTGGATCGGCCGGAGCCGAGGCGAGGAGAATCCGTGACCCAGATGGCCAAGGCGCTGCTGGTGGACGACCGGCGGGAGAACCTGATGGCCCTGGAGGCGATCCTCCAGGGGCTGCCCGTGCAGTCGGTCGCCGTGGAGAGCGGTGAGGCGGCGCTCAAGCAGCTCCTGGTGGACGACTTCGCGGTGATCCTGCTGGACGCCCAGATGCCGGACATGGACGGCTTCGAGACCGCCACCCACATCAAGCGGCGGGAGCGGACCCGGCACGTGCCGATCATCTTCCTCACCGCGGCGGACAAGGACGCCCAGCTCGCCCTGCGCGGCTACGCGGTGGGCGCGGTCGACTACCTGACCAAGCCGTTCGACCCGTGGGTGCTGCGGGCCAAGGTGTCGGTCTTCGTCGAGCTGTGGGTGAAGACCCGGCAGCTCGCCGCCCAGTCCGACCTGGTGCGGGAGCGCGACGCCCAGTGGCGGGTGCTGACCGACGCGGTGGACGAGGCGACCGCGCTGCTGCGCGCCGAGGACGACGCCGAGTCCCGGGAGCGTGCGGTGGACCTGCTGGAGCAGGCCCGCTGGGGCAACACCGCCTGAGCCCTCAGGCGTCGGCCCGGTCGCCGTGCCCCGTCTCGGCGCGCCGGGCCCGCCACCGTTCGCCGAGGGCGTCGATCTCCTCCTGTACGAAGAGGAAGAAGTCCCGCATCTCGGCCACCCGCTCGCCCGCCGGGGTGTCCCGCCCGCGCAGCGCGTCCACCCCGCCGTTGGCGATGTCGATGAAGTTCTTGTAGAGGCCGGTCTTGGTGATGGTGGCCTCGTACCAGGGGTTGGCCGGCATCCGGTAGCGGTCCCGTCGGGAGCCCTTGACCGGCTCGCGGACCAGCATGGCGAACTGGGTGAGGTAGCGCACCGCGCCGGACACGGCCGCCGCGCTGACCCCCAGCCGCTCGCCGATCTCGGCGGCGGTCAGCGGCTGGTCCGCGCTCATCACGGTGAACAGCACCCGGCCGGCCATCCGGGGGAAGCCGACGTCCGCGAAGGCCATCGCCATCCGTTCGACGAAGAGGTGGACCTCCTCCTCGTGCGGGGTGGGGCGGTGGTCGTCAGGCATGGGCGGCGGCTCCTCGCGTGAAAATGCCGTGAAGATGATGGTGCCTCGGATCTCAGTATCTTCACAAGTTTGTGAAACGAGCGTAGCTTCCGAAGCATGGAAACCCCAATCGAGGTGTCCGGCCTGGTGAAGACCTTCGGCCGGACCCGAGCCCTCGACGGACTCGACCTGACCGTCCGCACCGGCGAGGTGCACGGCTTCCTGGGCCCCAACGGCTCGGGCAAGTCGACCACCATCCGGGTGCTGCTCGGTCTGCTGCGGGCGGACGCGGGGGCCGTCCGACTGCTCGGCGGCGACCCCTGGCGGGACGCCGTCGCGCTGCACCGCCGGCTCGCGTACGTGCCCGGCGACGTCACCCTCTGGCCCAACCTGAGCGGCGGCGAGGTGATCGACCTGCTCGGCCGGCTGCGCGGCGGGCTGGACCCGAAGCGCCGGGCCGAGCTGCTGGAGTCCTTCGAGCTGGACCCGCGCAAGAAGGGCCGGGCCTACTCCAAGGGCAACCGGCAGAAGGTCGGGCTGGTGGCCGCGCTCGCCTCCGACGTCGAACTGCTCATCCTCGACGAGCCGACCTCCGGGCTCGACCCCCTCATGGAGGAGGTCTTCCAGCACTGGGTACGCCGGGCCAAGCAGGACGGCCGCACCGTGCTGCTCTCCAGCCACATCCTGGCCGAGGTGGAGGCGCTCTGCGACCGGGTGACGATCATCCGGAACGGCCGGGCCGTCGAGTCCGGCACCCTCACCGAGCTGCGCCACCTGCACCGCACCGCCATCGACGCCGAGGTCGCCGCCCCGCTGAACGGGCTGGCCGACCTGCCCGGCGTGCACGACCTGCGGGTGGACGGCAACCGGGTGCGCTTCGACGTCGACTCGGCCGCGCTGGACACCGCCCTGCGGCGCCTCACCGAGCTGGGCGTCCGCAGCCTGGTCAGCACGCCGCCGACGCTGGAGGAGCTCTTCCTGCGGCACTACGAGGCGGTCCCCGAGGAGCTGACCCGATGAGCACGCTCGCTGGCACCCGCCACCTGGCCCGGCTCGTCCTGCGCCGGGACCGCGTCCTGCTGCCGCTCTGGGTGCTGGTCCTCGCCGTGCTGCCCATGACGTACGCGACCAGCTTCTTCGAGCTGTTCCCGACCGACGCCGAGCGGGCCGCGTACGTCACCGGCACCGCCCGCAATCCCTCGATCATCGCGCTGCTCGGCCCGGTCTACGGGGAGAGCGTCGGCGCGCTGACCGCCCAGCGCGGCGGCTTCCTGCTGGTCATCGTGGCGCTGGCCAGCCTGCTCACGGTCATCCGGCACACCCGCGTCGAGGAGGAGGCCGGCCGGCGGGAGCTGCTCGGCGGCGGGGTGCTCGGCCGGCACGCCGGGCTGACCGCCGCGCTGCTCGTCACGTACGCGGCCGACCTGCTGCTCGGCCTGCTCACGGCGGCCGGGCTGGCCTCCACCGGGCTGCCGGCCGCCGGCTCGTACGCGTACGGCCTCGGCACCGCCCTGACCGGCGTGGTCTTCGCCACTCTCGGCGGGCTGGCCGCCCAGCTCACCGAGACCGCGGGCGGGGCACGCGGCATCGGGATCGCCGTGCTCGGCGCCTCGTTCGCGCTGCGGATGGTGGGGGACACCGCCAGCAACGACTGGCCGAGCTGGCTCTCCCCGCTGGGTTGGGCACCCCGGATCCGGCCCTTCGAGGGGGAGCGCTGGTGGGTGCTGGCGCTGCCGCTGGTCGCGTCGGCGCTGCTCGCCGCGGTCGCGTACCCCGTCTCGGTGCGCCGCGACCTGGGCGCCGGGGTGCTGCCGCCCCGGCTCGGGCCGGCCACCGCGGGCCGTGGGCTCGCCGGCCCGTTCGGGCTGGCCTGGCGACTCCACCGGGGGCAGATCCTCTGGTGGTCGGTCGGCTTCGGCCTGCTCGGGCTGATCCTCGGGGGCGCCGCGGAGGCGGCCGGCCGCTCGGTCGAGGGGAACCCGCAGCTGGAGCAGATCATGGCCCGGATCGGTGGGGCCTCCGGCCTGGCCGACGCCTACCTGGGCGCCACGCTCAGCCTGGCCGGGCTGGCCGCGGCCGGCTACGGCATCCAGGCCGCGCTGCGGATGCGCGCCGAGGAGTCCGCCGGGCACGCCGAACCGGTGCTCGCCACCGGCACGCACCGCTCCACCTGGCTGCTGTCGCACGTGGTTTTCGCGCTGGTCGGCCCGGTCGTGGTGCTCGCCGTGACCGGTCTGGCCACCGGCCTGACGTACGGGCTGAGCGTGCAGGACGTGCCCCGGGAGCTGCCCCGGATGGCCGGCGCCGGGCTGGCCCAGGTGCCCGCCACGTGGGTGCTGGCCGGGCTCGCCGTGCTGCTCTACGGCCTGCTGCCCCGGCTCGCCCCGGTGGCCTGGGCGGTGCTGGCGGTCTGCGTGCTGCTCGGCCAGCTCGGTGCGGTGCTCGAACTCGACCAGTGGCTGCTGGACCTGTCCCCGTTCACCCACACCCCCCAGGTCCTGCGTGACACCTGGAGCGCCACGCCCCTGTGGGCCCTGGCCGCGGTGGCCCTGGCCCTGACAGCAACCGGCCTGACGGCCTTCCGCCGCCGCGACGTCCCCGTCACCTGACCCGCCGACGCAGTTGATCAAGAGGTTTGCGTCAGAAATCCGGCCTCGGCCGACGCAAACTTCTTGATCAACGCGGAGGGGGCGGCCCCCGTCAGGGGGCTGTTTCGTTGCGGATCATCAGGGCGCTGCGCAGGCCGGTGATGTCCAGGACGCGGAGGAGGAAGTCGCCGACGTTGCTCAGGACCAGCAGGCTCTGGGCGTGGCTGGCCTTGCGGCTGAGCACCACGAGGGTGCCGAGGCCCTGGGAGTCACAGAAGGTGACCCCGCCCATGTCGAGCACGATGCGCGGCGGAGGCTCGGCCAGCACCTCGTTGACGACTGTCGACAGCTGGGCGGCCGTGAGCATGTCGATCTCACCGGCGAGGCGAAGCACGGCTTCGTCACCCGTCCGGTGTAGCGTGATGGACAGTTCGGCACGATCCACCCGGTCAGCCTATCGCGATGTCGACCAACGGGCCCGTCGAGCGACCCGCCGGTTGGTGAACCGCGCCGAACGGACGAGGCGTGAGCCCGGTAACCCCCGGTGCGGGGTGCCTGCCGATCAGCCGCCCGGCGCTGACACAATGGCGGCATCGTGAGCGACACCTTTTCCGCCGGATCCGGCCGCTACCCGGTCGACGCCCCGGCCTCCGAGGCCCTGTTCGACCGCGCCAAGGCCATCGTGCCCGGCGGGGTCAACTCCCCCGTGCGCGCGTTCCGTGCCGTCGGCGGCACCCCGCGCTTCATGGTCCGGGGGGAGGGTCCCTGGCTCTTCGACGCCGACGGTCGCCGCTACGTCGACCTGGTCTGCTCCTGGGGTCCGCTGATCCTCGGCCATGCCCACCCCGCGGTGGTGGAGGCGCTGCGCGAGGCCGCCGCGCTCGGCACCAGCTTCGGCACGCCGACCCCGGGCGAGGTCGACCTGGCCACGGAGATCGTCGCGCGTACCCCCGTGGAGCAGGTCCGCCTGGTCAACTCGGGCACCGAGGCCACCATGTCGGCGATCCGGCTGGCCCGCGGCTTCACCGGCCGCGCCAAGATCATCAAGTTCTCCGGCTGCTACCACGGCCACTCCGACGCGCTGCTGGCCGCCGCCGGCTCCGGCGTGGCCACCTTCGGCCTGCCCGACTCGCCCGGCGTGACCGGGGCGGCCGCCGGCGACACCATCGTGCTGCCGTACAACGACCTGCGCGCGGTCGAGGAGGCCTTCGCGGCCGAGGGCCCGCACATCGCGGCGATCATCACCGAGGCGGCCGCCGGCAACATGGGCGTGATCGCCCCGCGCGACGACTTCAACCAGCAGCTCGCCCGCATCGCCCACGCGCACGGCGCGCTGCTCATCGTCGACGAGGTCATGACCGGGTTCCGGGTCTCCCGCGCCGGCTGGCACGGCCTCGACCCGTCCGACGCCGACCTGTGGACGTACGGGAAGGTCATGGGCGGTGGGCTGCCCGCCGCGGCGTTCGGCGGGCGCACGGAGATCATGGCGAAGCTCGCCCCGGCCGGCCCGGTCTACCAGGCCGGCACGCTCTCCGGTAACCCCCTGGCCTGCGCCGCCGGCCTGGCCACGCTCCGGCTGGCCGACGACGCGCTCTACCGCCGGCTCGACGAGACGGCCGCCACGGTGGGCAAGCTCGCCACCGAGGCGCTGGCCGCCGCCGGGGTCCCGCACCGCCTCTCGTACGCGGGCAACATGTTCTCGATCTTCTTCACCGACGCCGACGTGGCGGACTACGACAGCGCCCGCACCCAGCAGGTGCCCGCGTTCAAGGCGTTCTTCCACGCCATGCTCGCCGCCGGCGTCTACCTGCCGCCGAGCGCGTTCGAGTCGTGGTTCGTGTCGGCGGCGATCGACGACGCCGCCCTGGAGCAGATCGCCGCGGCCCTGCCCGAGGCGGCGACGGCAGCAGCGGCGGCAGGACACGGGGGCTAGCGGTGAGCGCGAGGAGTGAGCCGGGTCTGCGAGCCCCGCAGTCGCGAACGAAGGGGGCACAGGCGTGAGCGAGACGGTGGTCCACGTGCTGCGGCACGGCGAGGTCTACAACCCGGACGGCATCCTCTACGGCCGGCTGCCCGGCTTCCGCCTCTCCGAGCTGGGCGTCCAGATGGCCAAGGCGGCCGCCCAGGCGCTCGCCGAGCGGACCGTGGTGCACGTGGTGGCCAGCCCCCTCGAACGCGCCCAGCAGACCGCCGAGCCGATCGCCGCGCAGTTCGGCCTCCCGGTCGGGGTGGACGAGCGGCTGATCGAGAGCGCGAACTGGTTCGAGGGCAAGAAGGTCTCGCCGGGCGACGGCTCCTTCCGCGACCCGCGCAACTGGTGGGTGCTGCGCGACCCGGTGACCCCGTCCTGGGGTGAGGCCTACCGGGTGATCGCCGAGCGGATGTTCGCCGCCCTGCACGCCGCCCGGATCGCCGCCGAGGGGCGCGAGGCCGTGCTCGTCTCCCACCAGCTGCCCATCTGGACCCTGCGCCGCTACGTCGAGCGCAAGCGGCTCTGGCACGACCCGCGCAGGCGGCAGTGCGGCCTGGCCAGCCTCACCTCGTTCCACTTCGACGGCGCGAAGATCTCCGGCATCGGCTACTCCGAGCCCGCGGCGCACCTGATCGCGATCTCGCCGACCGCCCGGACGGCCAAGGGCGCCTGATGCGCACCCGGAGGCTCGTCGCCGCCCTGCTCGCCGCCGTCACCGCCGGTACGGCGCTGGTCGGCTGCTCCTCCGGCAACGAGGAGAGCCGCTGCGAGAGCGACGGCGTCACCATCACCTGCGCTCCCGACCAGCGGTCGAAGACCCCGAAGGTGAGCGGTGAGCTGCTCACCGGCGGCAGCTACGACGTCTCCGAAGCCCGTGGCCAGGTGGTCGTGGTCAACTTCTGGGGCTCCTGGTGCGCGCCCTGCCGGGCCGAGGTCGACGACCTGGAGGCCACCTACCAGGCCACCAAGGCGTCCGGGGTGACCTTCCTCGGCATCAACGTGCAGGACAGCAAGGACAAGGCGCTCGCGTTCGAGGAGGGCCGGGTCACCTACCCGAGCCTCTTCGACCCGGCAAGCCGGCAGGCGCTCAACTTCGACATCCCGCCCAACACCACCCCGGCGACCGTCGTCCTGGACCGGGACGGCCGGGTCGCGGTGGTGATCCGCCGGGCCGTCACCCGGGACGAACTGCAACCCGTCGTCGAACGGGTCGCGGCCGAGCAGCCCGTCTCCGGATCGCGCTGATGGGCGAGACGTTCCGCCAGCTCGCCGAGTCCGGCCCGCTGCTGCTGGCCGTCGGGGCCGCGGCGCTCGCCGGGCTGGTCAGCTTCCTCTCCCCGTGCGTCCTGCCGCTGATGCCCGGCTACCTGTCGTACGTCACCGGGCTGGCCGGGGCGGACCTGGAGGGCCGGGCCCGGCCGGCGGCCCCCGCGCCCGTCGCGGGCGAGACGGGCGGCGGTGGCGTGGCGGTCGCGGCGCCCCCGGCGGCCCGGCCGACGGTCGCCGTGAAGGGGCGCGTGCTGGCCGGCACCATGCTCTTCATCGCCGGCTTCACCGCGGTCTTCACCGCCACCGCGATCCTCTTCTCCGGGGTCGGCAAGCTCCTCTTCCAGTACGAGCGCACGCTGGAGATCGTCATCGGCGCGCTCGTGGTGGTGCTCGGCCTCGGCTACCTCGGCGTGATCCCAGGCATGCAGCGGGAGTTCCGCATCCGGCGGCTGCCCGCCGCGGGACTGCTCGGCGCTCCCGTCCTCGGTGCGGTCTTCGCGCTCAGCTGGCTGCCGTGCACCGGGCCGACGCTCGGTGCGGTGCTCGGCATGGCGACCGTCGACGGGCGGACCGACCGGGCCGTGCTGCTCGCCGTGGCGTACTGCCTCGGGCTGGGGGTACCGTTCGTCGTCTTCGGGCTGGGCTTCCACCGCCTGCTCGGGGTGTTCCGCGCCGTCCGGCGCAACAGCCGCTGGGTCACCCGGATCGGCGGCGCGCTGCTGATCCTGATCGGCGTCGCGCTGGTCACCGGCGGCTGGCAGGACTTCGTGATCTGGTTGCAGACGCACGTGGGCGTGGGCGAGGTGAGCATCTGATGACGACCGTGGACGACCGGCCCGCCGCCCCGCCCGTCGGCGCGCCCCGGCGCCGGGTCAACCCGGCGCTGGCCCTGCTGCGCAACTCGTGGCGGCAGCTCACCAGCATGCGTACCGCGCTGATCCTGCTCTTCCTGCTCGCGATCGCCGCCATCCCGGGCTCGGTGCTGCCGCAGCGCGGGGTCAACCCGGAGAAGGTCAACCAGTACTTCGTCGACCACCCCGACCTGGCGCCCCGGCTCGACCAGATCGGCATGTTCGAGGTCTTCGGCTCGGTCTGGTTCTCCGCGATCTACCTGCTGCTGTTCACCTCGCTGGTCGGCTGCATCCTGCCCCGGGCCCGCGACCACGTCCGCGCCCTGCGCATGCGGCCGCCGGCCGCGCCGAAGCGCCTGGAGCGGCTGCCCCAGCACGCGGTACTGGAGTCGCCGGCCGCCGCCGACCCCGAGGCGATCGCCGCGGTGCTGCGCCGGCGCCGCTGGCGGGTCACCGTCCGCGGCAACGAGGTCTCCGCCGAGAAGGGCTACCTCAAGGAGACCGGCAACCTGCTCTTCCACGTGTCGCTTGTCGCCGTCCTGCTCGGGGTCGCGCTCGGCTCCTGGTACGGCTGGCACGGCAACCGGATCCTGGTGTCGGGCGCGGACAACGCCTTCTGCAACACCCGCCAGCAGTACGCCGAGGCGTCGCTCGGCCCGCGGGTGGACAGCGCCGACCTGCCGTCGTTCTGCCTCACGCTGGACCGGTTCGAGGCCGACTACCTGCCCTCCGGGCAGGCCTCCCGCTACTGGGCCACGGTGACCGTGGACCACCTGGACGACGGGTCGACCCGGACCGCCGGCTTCTCGGTGAACTCCCCCCTGCGGCTCGGCTCGGCCAACGTCTACCTGCTCGGCAACGGGTACGCGCCGATCCTGAGGTACACCGACAAGTACGGCCGCACCCAGACCAGCACGGCCCCGTTCCTGCGCACCGGCGACCAGAACGCCACCGAGGAGGGCGTCGCCCTCTTCCCCGACGCGAACGTCGACCCGAAGACCGGGAAGCGGGCCCCCGACCAGCAGGTCGCCTTCGACGGGCTCTACCTGCCCACCGCCCCGGACACCGCGCCGTTCGTCTCGTCCCAGTTCCCCGAGGAGCGGAACCCGGCGGTGGTGCTGGCCGCGTACCGGGGCAACCTGGGGCTGGACGCCGGCATCCCCGGCTCGGTCTACCAGCTCGACAAGCGGCAGCTCGGCAACGGCAAGCTGAAGCAGATCGGCGACCGGAAGCTCGGCCTCGGCGAGAAGTGGAAGCTGGACGACGGCAGCACGCTGGAGTTCGTGGGCACCCAGCCGTACATCACCATCGCGGTCCGGCACGCCCCCGGGCAGACCATGATGCTTGTCGCCTGCGGGACGCTGCTGCTCGGCCTGATGGGCTCGCTCTTCGGCCGGCGGCGCCGGGTCTGGTTCCGGGTGACGCCCCCGGAGGAAGGATCTCCGACGAGCGGTAGTAGCTTGGTGGAGGCCGGTGGGCTGCCGCGCACCGAGCACCCGGGCTTCGCCCCCGAGTTCGCACAGCTCGTCGCCGCGGTCAGCGACGGCGGGCGGGACGACCGGCGGGCGCGAGAAGGAGACGAGTGATGTCCGCACTCTCCGACCAGCTGGTCACGTTCGCGATCCTGGCGTACCTGGTCGCGATGATCAGCCACGCCGTCGAGTACGCCGTGGGCAACGCCCGGAAGGTGCCGGCGGCCGCCCCGGCCCGGGAACTGGTCGGCGCCGGCGTCGGCGGCCCCGGCGGGACGATCGAGGAGCCGGCCACCCCGGCCCCGACGCGGCCCGACCGCTCCGCCGCCCGCGCCGCGCTCGCCGGGCGGATCGCCGCCTGGATCACCGTGCTGGCCGCCGCGCTGCACCTGGGCGCTGTGGTCACCCGCGGCATCGCCGCCGAGCGGATGCCCTGGGGCAACATGTACGAGTTCGTGCTGACGGTCACCTGGATCGGGGCGGCGGCCTGGCTCGCGGTGCTCTGGAAGCAGCCGTCGCTGCGCCGGCTCGGGCTGTTCCTGACCCTGGTCATGGTGCTGCTGCTGGCGTTCGCCGAGCTGAAGCTCTACGTGCAGGTCGTGCCGCTGATGCCGGCCCTCCAGTCGTACTGGTTCATCATCCACGTGTCGACGATCATCTTCGCCTCGGGCATCTTCCTGCTGGGCGTGGTGCCGGCCGTGGCGTACCTGATGCGGTCCGGCTGGGAGCAGGGCAGGCGGAGCTTCCCGTACACCCTGGCCCGGCGGCTGCCGGCGGCGGCCGGCCTGGAGCGGCTGACCTTCACGCTGCACGCCTTCGCCTTCCCGATCTTCACCTTCGCGGTGATCGCCGGTGCGATCTGGGCCGAGGCGGCCTGGGGTCGCGCCTGGGGCTGGGACCCGAAGGAGACCTGGGCGTTCATCTCCTGGGTGGTCTACGCGGGCTACCTGCACGCCCGGGCCACCCCGAGCGTCAGGCGCAACGTGGCCACCTGGATCGCGGTGGTGGGCTTCCTGACCATGCTGATGAACCTGTTCGGGGTCAACTTCTTCTTCACCGGCCTGCACTCCTACGCCGGCGTCTGACCCGCGCGCCGACCGCCGGGGCCACGGGCCTCCGGCGGTCGCGTCGTCTCAGCGGCCGGTCAGCACGCCGTCGACGCGCAGGGTGATCTGGTACGCCACCTCGGGCAGGTCGGCCAGGTCGAGGCGGTCGGCCCGGAGCGCGAACTGTGCGTGCAGCTCACGGGCTACGGCGTCCCGGATCTCGGCCTGCAGCGGGCTGAGCCCGTCCGGATCACCCACCACGTACGCGTCATCCATGCGGACATCGTCGCCGCCAGCCCTGGCGGGCGGTCAAGGCCCGACGACGTTTGTCACGCGCCGAACCAGCCGGGGACGTCGAGCCGGAAGACGTCGGCCGGGACCATCCGGCGCAGGTCGTCCTCGATGCCCGCGACCCGGTCGGCGCCGAGGGTCGCCGCCCACCGGTCGCGCAGCTCGTCGAAGACGATCGCCGACCGGCGCAGCCCGTCGTGGCCCTTCGCCGTCATCCGGACCAGCTTGCGGCGGGCGTCGGCGGGGTCGTCGGCGCGTTCCAGGTAGCCGAGCGCGACCAGGCGGTCGATGGTCTTGCCGGCCGCCTGTTTCGAGACGCCGAGGCGTTGGCCCAGGTCGGAGGCGGTGGTGCCGGCGGGGCCGACGGCCTGGAGCACGAAGCCGTGGGCCGGCCGCAGCTCGGTGTGCCCCTGCCGGGCCAGTTCGGCGTGCAGGTCGTCGATGAGCGTGCGGAAGCCGGCGAGCAGCAGCAGCGGGAGTACGAAGCCCGGGCGGTCAGGCGTTGCCATGTTCGACAACCTCGTTTACTATTTCGTCAACCACGTTGACTATCTTATCCGAGGGGTACCCGTCATGTCCCGTCCGGTCTTCACCGCACACACCCCCGACACCGCGCCCGCCGCCGCCCGTCCCACGATGACAAACATCCACCGCAAGTTCGGTCACCTCCCCGGCGCGGTGGCCCTCATGGCCGAGTCGCCCGAACTGCTCAAGGGCTTCCTCACCGCCAACGCCGTCTTCGAGTCCACCGACCTCGACCCGCTCGCCCGCGAGGTGGTCGTGCTGACCGTGGCCACCCGCAACGAGTGCCACCTCTGCGTGGCCATGCACACGGCGACGCTCACCCGGCAGGGCGCGGCACCCGCGCTGATCGAGGCGCTCCGGGCCGGCGCCGCGCTGCCCGACCCGCGCCTGGAGGCGCTGCGCCGGTTCACCGTCGCCGTGCTCGACCACCGGGGCGCCGTCCCCGACGACGACCTGGACGCCTTCCTGGCCGCCGGCTGGCAGCCCCGGCACGCCCTCGACGTGGTGCTCGGCGTCGGCACGTACACGATCTCGACCTTCGCCAACCGGCTCACCGGCGCCCCGCTCGACCCGCCGCTGGCCGCCTACGCGTGGGAGCCGGCCGCCTGACCGGCGGCCTCAGTTCCGCAGGAACGGCAGCAGCAGGTCCGCCAGCTCGGCCGGCCGCTCCTCGAAGAGCCAGTGGCCACACTCCTCCACCACCTCGCCGGTGACCGTGTCGGCGTACCGGCGGACCTGCTCGGCCACCTGCTCACCGAGGCTCGCCCGGGCGCCGACGGCGAGGACCGGCATCGGCAGCTTCGTCGCCCGGTACGCGGCGTTGTCCGCCACGTCCTGGCCGAACGCCCGGAAGTAGGCGAAGCTCGCCCTGAGGTGGGCCGGGTCCTGGAGGTGCCGGGCGTACTCCGCCGCCTCCTCCGGACCGATGCTGCCCTTGTTGACCATGATCGAGTCGGTGAACCGGTCCACCCAGATCGGTTCCCGGCCGGTGACGAGTTGCTCCGGCAGGCCGTTGGTCAGATTGAAGAAGCCGAAGTTCCACACGGCCGGGCCGGCGGCGGTGAGGGCTGGAATCGTGTAGATGCTCTCGTCGGGGATCGGCGCCTCGGTGAGCGCCAGCCGGGACACCCGGTCGGGATGGGCGGCGGCGTAGGCGTAGGCGACCATCGTGCCGACGTCGTGACCGACCAGGCGGATGTCCTCGGTCAAGCCGAGCCCGGTCAGCAGCCCGTGCAGGTCGGCGGCGACGCTCTTCTTGTCGTAGCCGTCGGTCGGGGCGTCGCTGTCGCCGAAGCCCCGCAGGTCGGGCGCGACCACCTCGAACGACTCGGCCAGCACCGGCAGCAGGTGCCGCCACATGCGCCAGCACTGCGGGTAGCCATGGAGCAGCACCAGGGTGGGCCCGCTGCCCCCGCGGACGTGGTTGATCGTCACGTCACCGACCCGGGTCCGCTGCTCGGTGAACCCTGCCGGGACCCGTCCTTCGCCCATCGACGCCCCCTCTCGTCCGGCGGCTCGACTACCCGGGAAGTGGAGAGCCATGCCGGGCCCCCCGACCGCGCCGGGTGCGCCAGCCCGACGCCGGGGCACACCTCACACCACCCGGCTTGGACGCTGCGAACACCGGTGCGGGAGACTGGCGGGCATGGCGGCTCGTGGCTTCCCGTACACCGATCTCAAGGACTTCCTCGCGGCCCTGGAGGCCGCGGGCGAGCTGCGGCGGGTGGGCGTCCCGGTCGACCCCACGCTGGAGATCAGCGAGGTGGTCACCCGGACCGTCCGCGACGGCGGCCCGGCGCTGCTCTTCGAGCGGCCCACCCGGGGCGAGATGCCGGTGGCGATCAACCTGTTCGGCACCGAGAAGCGGATGGCCATGGCGCTCGGCGTCGAGACGCTCGACGAGATCGGCGAGCGGATCGGCGCGATGATCAAGCCGGAGCTGCCGGTCGGCTGGTCCGGCATCCGCGACGGCCTCGGCAAGGTCATGCAGCTCAAGTCGCTGCCGCCGCGCAAGGTCAAGACCGCGCCCTGCCAGCAGGTGGTCTACCGCGGTGACGACGTCGACCTCAACCGGCTGCCCGGCCTCCAGGTCTGGCCCGGCGACGGCGGGATCTTCCACAACTTCGGGCTGACCCACACCAAGCACCCGGAGACCGGCAAGCGCAACCTCGGCCTCTACCGGCTCCAGCAGCACAGCCGGAACACCCTCGGCATGCACTGGCAGATCCACAAGGACTCCACGGCGCACCACGCCGTCGCCGAGCGGCTCGGCCAGCGGCTCCCGGTGGCCATCGCCATCGGCTGCGACCCGGTCGTCTCGTACGCGGCGACCGCGCCGCTCCCCGGCGACATCGACGAGTACCTGTTCGCCGGCTTCCTGCGCGGCGAGCGGGTCGAGATGGTCGACTGCCTCACCGTGCCGTTGCAGGTTCCCGCGCACGCCCAGGTGGTGCTGGAGGGCTACCTGGAGCCCGGCGAGCGGCTGCCCGAGGGCCCCTTCGGCGACCACACCGGCTTCTACACGCCCGTCGAGCCGTTCCCCGTGCTGCACGTCGAGACGATGACCATGCAGCGCGACCCGGTCTACCACTCGATCATCACCTCGAAGCCGCCGCAGGAGGACCACGGCCTCGGCAAGGCCACCGAGCGGATCTTCCTGCCGCTGCTGAAGTTGATGATCCCGGACATCGTCGACTACGACCTGCCGGCCGCCGGCGTCTTCCACAACTGCGCGATCGTCTCCATCCGCAAGCGCTACCCGAAGCACGCGCAGAAGGTGATGAACGCGATCTGGGGCGCGCACCTCATGTCGCTGACCAAGCTCATCGTGATCGTCGACGAGGACTGCGACGTGCACGACTACAACGAGGTCGCGTTCCGCGCCTTCGGCAACGTCGACTACGCCCGGGACCTGCTGGTCACCGAGGGCCCGGTCGACCACCTGGACCACGCCTCGTACCAGCAGTTCTGGGGTGGCAAGGCGGGCCTCGACGCGACCCGGAAGCTGCCCACCGAGGGCTACACCCGGGGCTGGCCCGAGGAGATGACCATGTCGCCCGAGGTGGTCTCGCTTGTCGACAAGCGCTGGAAGGAGTACGGAATCTGATGGCCGTCACCGAGGCCCCGGCGGAACGCCCGGGACGGGTCAAGTCCTTCCTCAAGCTCGTCGCGATCGAGCACTCGGTCTTCGCGCTGCCGTTCGCGTACCTGTCGGCGCTGACCGCCATGCAGGTCGACGGCGGGCGGGTGCGCTGGCTCGACCTGCTGCTCATCACCGTGGCGATGGTCGGGGCGCGGACGTTCGCCATGGCCGCCAACCGGATCCTCGACCGGCGGATCGACGCGCGGAACCCGCGTACCGCCAACCGGGAACTGGTGACCGGGGCGGTGAGCGTGCGGACGGCCTGGACCGGTGCGGCCGTCGCGCTGGTGGTCTTCCTGGCCGCCGCCGCCCTGCTCAACCCGCTCTGCCTGGTGCTCGCCCCGCTCGCCGTGGTGCCGCTGGTCGTCTACCCCTACGGCAAGCGTTTCACCAACTGGCCGCACGCCATCCTGGCGATCGCGCAGGCGGTCGGCCCGGTCGGCGCGTGGCTGGCCGTCACCGGAACCCTCGCCGGCTCCTGGCCGGCGTGGCTGCTCGGTGCCGCCGTCGGCCTCTGGATCGGCGGCTTCGACCTGATCTACGCCTGCCAGGACTCGGAGATCGACCGGGAGATCGGGGTGCACAGCGTCCCGGCCCGCTACGGCCGGCGTTTCGCGCTGCACGCCTCCACCGTCGCGCACGTGGTGACCTTCGCGCTGTTCATCTGGTTCGGCGCGCTTGTCGGCTTCGGCTGGCTCTGGTGGATCGGGCTGGCGTTCACGGCGGTCGCCTTCGGCTACCAGCACCTCGTGGTCAGCCCGACCGACCTCAGCAAGGTCAACCGGGCGTTCTTCACCGCCAACGGCTTCGTCGGCATCGCGCTGTTCGTCTTCGCCCTGCTGGACCTGGTGGTCCGCCTCGACCTGCGCCCCTGAGCGGGCGTCACCCGGCCACCGGGTAGCGGGCGCTCTCCAGCGTCCAGTCGACCGTGCCGCGGACCGCGTTGGCCAGCCCGTCGAGGTGGGCGGTGACCGACTCGTCCAGCGCCGGGCCGAACGACGGCACCGCGGCGCGCAGCGCCACGAAGCGGGTCATCTCGGCGCGCCAGCGCGTGGCGACCAGGTCCACCGCCGCCGGCACCGGCACGCCCCGCTCGGCGGCCACCGCCAGCACCAGGTTGTGCCCCCCGGCGCCGGCCCGGTCGCGCTCCAGCGAGGCCAGGTCGTTGTACCAGGACAGCAGGTCGTTGGCGAGGTCGGCGAGGCGGCGCAGCGCGGGATGGTGGTAGACCGCGTCGGGCAGCGGCCGCCCGGCCGCGAACTCGATCAAGGGGTACGACACGTACGCCGCCGAGGTGGCCCGGCGCAGCTGCACGTACTCTTCGACGCCCGGTGGCCGCCCGGCGACGGTGGCGACCGCCTCCCGCCAGGCGCCGTCGAGGTGGTCGGCCACGGCGTCGGCGAAACGCAGCCGCCAGCGGGCCGGCATCCGGCGCCGGGGCTCCCGCCACGCCTGGACCAGCAGCCGGCGCAGCGGGCCGGAGAAGCCGGGATGGCGTGCCCGAGGGCCCTCGCGGAGCAGGGTCAGCGCCCCGTCGCGCAGCGCCCGGATCTGCGCCGGGGCCAGCCGGCCCGGCCCCTCACAGGCGTCGTCCACCAGGAAGAACCAGGTGAACAGGGCGGCCAGCGACCGGAGGTCGGGCTCGCTGGCGTCCGGGTAGAGGCGGCCGGCGTAGCGGGCGAAACCGGCCCGGGCCAGCCGCTCCCGCATGGCCGGGTCCAGCGGCAGCCCGAGCCGGTCGAGCTGGCCGACCAGCCATGCCTGCACCGCGTCGGCGTGCGGGGAGAGCCGGGACGGGATCGGGCACTCGGACCGCAACGCCCGCAGCACCGCCGCCGTCATCACCGGTCCTTCCCTGGCCGTGGATAGCCGAGGGGAAGAGTCGCACGTTCCCGGCACGCCCGCCGACCCGGCGGACAAGCGGGACACTCTGCCGGGGGTCGCCGCCCGGCGCTCAGCCCGACCAGGCAGGCTGGACGGTATGCGCGAACCATGGGTGGTCGGCGTCTCCGGGGCCTCCGGCACGCCGTACGCGGCCGCGGTCGTCCGGGGCCTGCTCGACGCCGGCCAGGCGGTGGACCTGATCGTCTCCCGGGCCGCCCGGCTGACCATCCTCGACGAGACCGGGAAGCCGTTCCGCGACGGGCACTGGGCCGAGGACCTGGCCGCCTGGCTGGGCCGCGACCTCGCCGGCGCGGACCTGCGGCACTGGCCGGCCGGTGATCTCGCCGCCGGCCCGAGCAGCGGCTCCTACCGGGTACGCGGCATGGCCGTCGTCCCCGCCAGCACGGCGGCCTGCGCCGGCATCGCCATCGGGCTCTCCAAGGACCTGTTGCAGCGTGCCGCCGAGGTGAACCTCAAGGAGCGCCGGCCCGTGGTGGTGGTCCCCCGGGAGACCCCGGTGACCCGCAGCCACCTGGAGCACCTCATCGCGCTGCACGACGCCGGCGCCGTGGTGCTGCCGGCCAGCCCCGGCTTCTACGGGGCCGGGGCGGCGGCCTCCGCCGAGCAGTTGGTCGACTTCGTGGCCGGAAAGGTGCTGGACGCGCTCGGCGTGCCGCACACGCTGTTCCGCCGCTGGTCCGGTGAGCTGGCCGCCGCCCGGCGGGACGCGGACCGGACCTGAAGGACGCCGGTCGGGACGCGGACCGGCCGGAGGCTGGCCAGCGTCCCGACCGGCGTCGCCTCAGTACATTCCGGCGTTCGCCGGCCCTGGGCCGGTCGAGGCGGTCGGGCCCATGTTGCGCGCCTTGCCCATGTCCTCCGCCTCGTCCAGCATGCCCTCCCCCTCAAGCAGGGCCCGCACCTCGGATTCCCGAAACCGGCGATGCCCGCCTGGAGTCCGGATGCTGCCGATCCGGCCGGCCGCTGCCCACCTGGTCACGGTCTTCGGGTCAACCCGAAACAGTGCGGCGACCTCACCCGGTGTCAGCAGGCGATCTCCAGTGTCCACAGCCCCCTCCTCGCGTCGACGAAGCCCCCGGCTGAACACACTGCCCCCGGCCGGTGCGAGCCCAGAGCCGTCATGAGGGACGTATGGCAATTACAGCACCAGCGACCTGGCGTGTCCGCCAAACGCGAAAAACGCACACAGTGAGAAGTTAATGAGAAGTTAGTAAATGCTACCGGCGCAGAACCCCCGTGACGACACGTTTGTGAATGGCAACGCGACGTCACGTTCAACTGATGCCGGGCGTCGGGCGTTACGCCCGAAAGGATAGGGTCACTCTCCGTGGACGCGATCGACCTGAGCCTCGTGGAGCTGTTGCGGGGCAACGCCCGCCTGTCGTACGCCGAGCTGGCCCGCCAGGTCGGCCTCTCCGCCCCGGCCGTGCACGAACGGGTCGGCAAGCTGGAGTCGGGCGGCGTCATCCGGGCGTACCGGGCCGAGGTGGAGCCGGAGGCGATCGGGCTCGGGGTCACCGCGCTGATCGGCATCGTGGAGGACTCGACCGCGGACACCGACGACGTGCTGGAGGCCTTCCGGCAGATGCCCGAGATCGAGTCCTGCTACTTCATGGCGGGCGTCGAGTCCTTCCTGCTCAAGGCCCGGGTGGGCACCATCGCCGAGCTGGAGCAGTTGATCGTCCGGCTGAACCGCACCCCCGGTGTGGCCTCCACCCGCACCGGCATCGCGCTGTCGACCAAGTGGGAGAACCGCCCCCAGCCGCTCCAGCCCGCCGCCTCCTGAGCGGCGCGCTCTGGTCCCGGCGGGCCCGGGGCGTTACCGTGCGCCGATGACGACTCCAGGGCGGGGCGCGGCCGTGGTGACCGGGGCGGCCGGCGGGCTGGGCCGGGCCATCGCCGCCGCGTTGCACGCCGACGGTTGGCGGGTGCTGCTCACCGACGTGGACGCCGAGGCCGTGGCCACCGCGGCGGCGCCGCTCGGCGGCTGGTCCCGCCCGCTCGACGTCCGCGACGAGACGGCCTGCGCGGCGGTGGCAGACGAGGCGGCCGGGGCGCCGGGCGGTCTCGGGCTCTGGGTCAACAACGCCGGCATCCTGGCCACCGGGCCGTCCTGGACGCACGACGCGGCGACTCGCCGCCGGCTGGTCGAGGTGAACGCGCTGGGCGCCATGAACGGCACCCACGCCGCCCTGACGGTGATGCGGGCCCAGGCCCACGGGCACGTGCTCAACGTCGTCTCGCTCGCCGGGCTGATCGCCGCCCCCGGCGAGACCGTCTACGCGGCCAGCAAGCACGCCCTGCTGGCGTTCAGCCTCGGCACCCTGTCCGACCTGCGGATGGCCGGCGTTCGAGGCGTACACGTGTCGTGTCTGTGCCCGGACGGGATCTGGACGCCGATGCTGCACGACAAGCTCGACGACCCCGGGGCCCTCGCCTCCTTCACCGGGTCGCTGCTGACGCCGGAGCGGGTCGCCGCCCGGGCCGTACGGCTGGCCCGGCGGCCCCGGCCGGTGGTCAGCCTGCCGCGCTGGCGCGGCGCGCAGGTGCGGCTCCTCGACGCCTTTCCCCGGCTCGCCCTGGCCCTCACCCCGGTGGTGCGGGCCGCCGGCCGGGCCGGCCAGCGCCGGCAGGCACGCCGGGCCCGTCCCGACGCGAGCCCACCTCGCTTGTAACGTTGCCGGCGTGACTCATCTCGACCGGTGTGACGAGGCCAGCCGGAGCTGGGTGACCGAGGCGATCGCCACGGTCGAGGCGGACGCCAACCGCTCCGCCGACACCCACCTCCTGCCCTTCCCGCTGCCCCGGGAGTGGGGCATCGACCTCTACCTGAAGGACGAGTCGGTGCACCCCACCGGCTCGCTCAAGCACCGGCTGGCCCGCTCGCTGTTCCTCTACGGGCTCTGCAACGGCTGGATCGGCCCGGACACCACGATCGTCGAGGCGTCGTCCGGGTCGACCGCGGTCTCCGAGGCGTACTTCGCCCGGATGCTCGGGCTGCCGTTCATCGCCGTCATGCCCGCCTCCACCTCGCCCGAGAAGATCGCCCAGATCGAGTTCCAGGGCGGCCGCTGCCACCTGGTGCAGGACCCGGCCAAGGTGGTCATCGAGGCGCGCTGGCTCGCCGAGGACAGCGGCGGGCACTACATGGACCAGTTCACCTACGCGGAGCGGGCCACCGACTGGCGGGGCAACAACAACATCGCCGAGTCGATCTACGCGCAGCTCGCCCTGGAGCGGCACCCCGTGCCGGCCTGGATCGTGGTGGGCGCCGGCACCGGCGGCACCAGCGCCACCATCGGCCGGTACGCCCGCTACCGCCGGCTGCCCACCAAGCTCTGCGTCGTCGACCCGGAGAACTCCGCGTTCTACCCCGCCTGGCTGGCCGGCGACTGGTCCGTCCGCACCGACAAGGGCTCCCGGATCGAGGGGATCGGCCGGCCCTGCGTCGAGGCGTCCTTCCTGCCCAGCGTGGTCGACCGGATGACGCAGGTGCCGGACGCCGCGTCGCTGGCCGCCATGCGGGCCGGCTCGGCGGTGCTCGGCCGCCGCGTCGGCGGCTCCACCGGCACCAACCTCTGGGGCGCGTTCGGGCTGATCGCCGAACTGCTCGCCGCCGGCCGGACCGGCTCGGTGGTCACCCTCATCTGCGACCCGGGCGACCGCTACGCGCACACCTACTACGACGACGAGTGGGTGGCCGGGCAGGGCCTCGACCTCGCCCCGCACCTGGCCACCATCGACCGCTTCCTGGCCACCGGCGCCTGGCCGGCCTGAGCGGTCAGCGCGGGTCGATCCGCTCGGCCAGCCCCGGGTAGCGCACCACGAAGCCCTCCGGGTCCACGTCCAGGTCGGCCGAGAACGAGCCGCTGGCGTAGCGGACCCGGCCCGGGCCGAGCGAGGTGTAGACCTGCTCGGCGGGGAGCACCGCCAGGCTGGGCAGCAGCACCCAGGCGACGTTGACGGTCCGCGCCTGGTCGGCGGCCGCCCGTTTCAGGTCGAGCCGGCGTACCGGCAGGGTGTTGGTCAGCGGTGACCCGCCCAGGTCGACGTCGAGCGCCTCGGCCAACCGGTCCGGGTCGTCGGTGCCCGGCAGCCCGGCCGGCGGATGCCCGGCCGCGCGCAGCGCCGCGTCCAGGTCACCCTCCTCGCCGGTGCGCACCCGCCACCCGTCCCCGGTCCGCTCCAGGCGTACGCTCCGCGACCAGCCCGCGCCCTCCGCGGCGACCTCCAGCCGGCTGGTCGACCAGTCCGCGCCCACGGTCAGCTGGTAGCGGCACGTGTAGGGGATCGGGTCGACGGCCAGCGCCACGCCCTGCGCGACGAGCCCCTGCCGATCGTCGAGCAGGACGTGCTCGGAGCCGGCGGTGTCGGTCCGGGACCAGAAGAGCGACTTCGGCATGGTCGGCATGAACCGGACGTTACGCCACCCGCCGGACACCGGCAGCGGATGCGCGAACGCCGCCGCCGAGCGGTGGCTCGACGGCGGCGTCGGTGCTCGCGGGCCCCGCCTGGTCCGGCGGGGTCCAGTCAGCGGCGTGGGTCAGTGGGTGCGGGCCGGCGGTCGTCCGCCGAAGCCGCGCCGGTCGTCGCGCGGCCGGTCGTCCCGGCCCCGCGCCTCCGGCCGGAAACCGCTCCGGCGCTCGGCCGGACGGAACTCGCCCCGGCCGTCGCGGTCGCCGAAGCGCCGCTCGCCCTGCGGACGGTCCTCGTAACGGCGGCCGTGGTCGCCGTGGCCGCGTGCGCCGTCCCGGTCGCCGTAGCCGCGTCCGCCGGTGGGCCGGTCGCCGTAACGGCGCGAGCCGTCCCGGTCGCCGTAGCCGCCGCCGGCGGGCCGGTCACCGTAGCCGCGGCCCTCGGCGGGCCGGTCGCCGTAGGCGCGTCCGGCGGTGGGCCGGTCGTCCTGCCGCCGGGCGCCGCGGGCGTCCCGGTCGTAGCCGCCGCTGGTGCCGGTCGGCCGGTGCTGGTCGCGCCCCGCCCGGTCGGCGAAGTGGCGGTCGCCCGAGGGTCGGCCGGCACCGCGCTCGTCGCGGTCGCCGAAGCGCCGCTCCGCGAAGGGCCGGTCAGCACGATCGCCGGAGGGCCGGTCACCGCGCCCGTCCCGGTTGAAGCCGCCCCGGTCGGCGTAGCGCCGCTCGCCGAAGCTCCGGTCCTCGCGGTCGAAGCGCCGCTCGCCGGTGGGGCGGTCGTAGCCGCGGCCGCCGGTCGGACGGTCGTCGCGGCGGTCGCCCCGGTCGAAGCTCCGCGGCCGGTCGCCGAAGCGGCGCTCGCCGCGCCCGTCCCGGTCGCCGAAGCGGCGCGGGCCGCCCCGGCGCGGCTCCGGCTCGTCGCGGACCGGCACGCCGCTGGGCTCGCGGGCGCCCGTCAGCTCGGCCAGCTCGGCATCGCCGGCGCGGACGCGGGTCTCGGCAGGCTCGACACCCGCCTTCTCCAGCATGGCCAGCGTGGTCCGGCGCTGCTTCGGCAGCACCAGGGTCGCCACCGCCCCGGACTCCCCGGCCCGCGCGGTACGACCCGCCCGGTGCAGGTAGTCCTTCGGGTCCTTCGGCGGGTCCACGTGCAGCACCAGCGTCACGCCGTCGACGTGGATGCCCCGGGCCGCCACGTCGGTGGCGACCAGCACGTTCATCCGGCCCTCGCGGAACTCGGCCAGGGTCCGGGTGCGCATCCGCTGGGTCTTGCCGCCGTGCAGGCCGCCGGCCCGTACGCCGACGGCCGCGAGCTGCTCGACCAGCCGGTCGACGCCGAGCTGGGTACGCGCGAAGAGCATGGTGCGACCGTCGCGGGCCGCGATGGACGCCGCCACGGCGAACTTGTCGTGCGGCGGGATCAGCAGCAGGTGGTGGTCCATGGTGGACACGGCGGCGGTCGCCGGCGCGGTCGAGTGGGTGACCGGGTCGGTCATGAACCGCTTGACCAGCGAGTCGACGTCGTTGTCCAGAGTGGCCGAGAAGAGCAGCCGCTGGGCGTCCGCCGGCGTCTTCGCCAGCAGCTGGGTGACCTCGGGCAGGAAGCCCATGTCGGCCATCTGGTCGGCCTCGTCCAGCACGGTGATCTCGACGTCGTCGAGTTTGCAGACGCCCCGCTCGATCAGGTCGCCGAGCCGCCCGGGGGTGGCCACGACGATCTCCACGCCGCGGCGCAGCGCGTCGATCTGCCGGTCGTACGGAACGCCGCCGACGGCGGTCTTCAGGAAGATGCCGACCGCCTTGCCGAGCGGCACGAGCGCGTCGTTGACCTGCATGGCCAGCTCGCGGGTGGGCACCAGGACCAGGGCGCGGGGGTGCAGCGGCCGGGCCCGGTTGCGGTCGGCGAGCCGGGCGATCACCGGCAGGCCGAAGGCCAGGGTCTTGCCCGAGCCGGTCTGCCCCCGGCCGAGCACGTCGCGGCCGGCGAGGGCGTCGGGCACGGTGGCCCGCTGGATCTCGAACGGGGTGGTGATGCCCTGCCGGGCGAGCGCCTCGACGAGCTGCCGGGGCAGGCCGAGCGCGGCGAAGTCAGGGGTGTCGATGGTGGGGTCGGCGGACGGGGACGTGCCGGAGGCAGCGATGGTGGTCAAGAAATGCCTTTCGAGCGGGGCGCATCTTCGCGATGGCCCGCCGCGGCTTCGTCACGCCGCCGATTCGCCCGCAAGATCGCCCATGGGCGCGCAACGGGCGCGCCGGGTCAGTGATCTCCACAAGTGTACGGCGGTGCGGCGAACCTGCCACCGCACCGCGAGTGCGTAGTGGGCGGGCTCACCCCGGTCACCGGGTCAGCGCGGTGCCGGTGATCCCGCTGAGCGCGTCGTTGGCCAGGAAGACCACCGCCAGGCTGATCGCCACGAGCAGCGCCAGCGCGACGGCCAGCACGATCACCACCTTCGTGTTGCTGGACCGGGTCGCCGGGGCGTCCTCGGCCCAGCCCTGCGCCAGGATGTGCCCGGTCAGCGAGCCGGAGTTCTCCAGGGGATTGCCCTGTGGGAGGGAGACCGTGGCGAATCCCGGCCCGTCGGTGCCGCCGTACGCGGTGCCGGCCAGGTCGGGACCGGCCGGCGGGTGGTTCACCGGGCGGCTCGGCTGCGCGGGCACCTGACCGGGCTGGCTGGCCCGGTACTCGGTGGGGTCGGTCGACGGCGGCCAGGACGGCAGGGCCGGTGCCGGCACCACGGGCGGCGCGGTGGGCAGCGGCGGAGCGGAGGCCGGCGCGGCGGCCCAGGCCGGGGCGGCCGGTCCCGGCTGGGTGGCGCCCGGGAACGGCGTCGACCCGGGCACGCCGGCCATGGCGGGCGGCGGCGGGAACGGCGGAGCCGGCATCGGGCCGGGCGGCGCCGGAGGCGGGGGCACCGGCGGTCCCGGCGGCGGCGCCGGCGGACCCGGCACCGGGGGGACCGGCCCCGGCGGGGTCGGACCCGGCGGCGGTGCGGGCACCGGCGGCGTGGGCCGGAACGGGGGCTCGGGCGCCGGCACGGGAGGTGCCGGGGAGGGCGGGGTCGGACCGGGCACGGGCGTCGGCGCCGGCTCGGGCTCCGGCACGGGCGGCGTCGGGGGCTGGGCCGGCTCCGGCGGCTGGGCCGGCTCTGGCGGCTCGGGGTTGACGGGGCCCGCCCGGTAGACCTTGGCGCTGCCAGGCGTCCCGGCGAGCGCGGCGGCGACCTCGTCGGCCGAGACGCGGGTCAGGCCGGGCACCGACGCGCTGGCCCGGGCGTGCCCCACGCCGGCCCGCGGCTGCCCGGCCTGGCCGGACGCCGGGGCGGCGTCGGCCGGCGGCTGGCCCGCCGGGGCGGATGCGGCCTCGACCTCCGGCTCTTCCGTGCGGGGCGCGGGCACCGCCGCGGAGCCGGCGGCCCGGGGTGCGGGGGCGACCGGTGCGGTGCCGGCGCCACCGGCGGGGGAGTCCGTGCCGGGTGCCGGTTCGCCCTCGGTCGAGGTGGCGCCGTCGGCCGGCGAGCGCTCGGCCGCGGCGAAGGCGGACCAGGTCGAGGGTGGCGGGACGGAGGCACCCGGCTGGCGCCGGTCCAGCGCCGGGGCGGGCTCCGTCGGGGAGCCACCCGCCCGGTAGGTGTTGCCGGTGGCCGGCGTGCTGGGCCGCTCCCCGTCGGGTGGTGGCGCGGTGGCGCCGGCGACGCTGACCCGGGCCCGGGCCACGGCCACCGGAGCGGTCTGGCCCGGACGCTCCTCGGCGGGGCCGGTCGGCCGGTCGGCGGCGTCGGGGACGGATCCGGGGTGGACCGTCTCCGCCGGAACGTCGTGCTCGCCCATCTCGCCCCTCCGTGCCCACGCTCGCCCCCGACCGTGGCGCCGGTCGGGCGTGCCTGGATCTCACCGTGCCACATTCCGGCCCGGGAGCACAGCCGGAGCGGCGGTTGGTCAGTCGGTGGCGCTCGGGCTGACCGAGGTGCTCTCGGCCGCGCTGCCCGACGGGTCCGCGGCGCTGCCGGTCGGCTCGGCGCTGGCGGCGTCGGTCGGCGTCGGGCTCGGCGTGTCGGACGGGCTCGGCGTCGGCGTCGGCGTGGCGCTGGGCGAGGTCGACGGGGTGGGCGTCGGGCTCGACGTGCTCGACGTCGGCTTCGGCGTGGCCGTCTTCGTGGGCTTCGGCGTCGCCGTCTTCGTGGGCTTGGGCGTCGCGCTGGGCTTCGGCGGCGTGGTGGACGGGGTCGGTGTCGGGACCGGCGCCGGGGTGGCCGGGGCGGGGACCGCGCCGATCACCCGGGTGGCCGCGTAGAGCCGGGACCACCGGACCACCGAGATCTTCACGACGTCGCCGGTGCGCGGCGCCTCGACCATCTTGCCGTTGCCGATGTACATGGCGACGTGGTGGATGCTCGTCCAACTGCTGCCCGAGGCGAAGAAGAGCAGGTCGCCGGGGAGGAGCGCGTTGGGGTCGACGGTGCGGGAGCGGGTGGCGAAGTACTGGTCCCGGGAGACCCGGGGCAGCCCCTGGTAGCCGGCCGCCTGGTAGGAGGCGAGCATCAGGCCGGAGCAGTCGAACCGGTCCGGGCCCTCGGCCGCCCAGAGGTAGGGGTCGCCGAGCTGGGCGAGGGCGTACCGCACCGCGGCCAGGGCCTTCGGGTCGGCGACCAACCCGCTGACGCTCTGGTTGACGACGTACGGGCTGCCGAGCTGCTGCTCGGCGGCGTCCTCGCGGCGCTCGATCTCCAGCAGCCGGGCGGCGTTGTCCCTGCGGAGCTTGAGCAGCGCGGCTTCCTGCTTGTGCAGGTCGGTCTCGACCCGGGTGTACTGGGCGGTCTTCTCGGCGGCGCGCCGCTCGGCCGAGGCGTGCGCCTCCCGGGCGACCCGCTCGGCGGCGGTGGCCCGGGCGAGTTCGCCGGTCACCGCCGTGGTGGCGCCCTCGGCCTTGTCGCCCCGGGTGATCCGCTGGAGGTTGGCGAGTTCGCGCAGGTTGGCCCCGAACTCGCCGGGCGGCAGCGCGGCGTCGGCCTTGACCGCGTCGGCGGCGGCGGTCTTCGCGTTCTCCTGGGCCCGGACGAGCGCGTCCTGGGCCTCCTTGAGCCGGGTGGCGGCGAGGGTGAGGTCCGCCTGCGCGGTGTCCCGCTCGCCCTTGATCGTGAGCAGGTTGTCGCCGAGCTGGGCGACCTGCGCGTCGACCTGGTTGATCTGGGCGATCAGCGGGCCGTCGGCCGGGTTGGTCACGCCGGGCGTGGCGCCGGGGAGGCCCGGGGTGTGGCCGGGCCCGCCGGTCACCGTGCCGGGCAGGCCGGGGACGGCGCCGGGCACGGTGGGCAGCTGGAGGGCGCCGGTGACCCGGGGGCGGGAGCCGGTGTCGGGAACGGTGTCGGGCAGCGGGTCGGCCCAGGCCGGCGTGGCGAGCGCCGCGGCCGCGACCGCCCCGAGCAGAGCGGACCAGAGCGCCGGGCGGAGCACCGGCGAGACCACCGGATTCCGGCTTCGTCGGCGTCGGCCCTGGGTGCTGTCGACCATTCGCTCCCCGTCCCGGTCTGGTGTGTTCCGCGCGAGGTGGGCGCGGTGAGCCAGGACGGTACCGGTGTGTGTTCCGCCCCATCCTGTCTTACCTCACCAACGCAGCAATGTCGATGCGCGGAGCGTGACGGCCGACCGGGAGGCCGGTGAAGTAGGTCGCTGCGGTTGACCGGGTCGTCGGTTCGTCCGACGCGCGACGTACGCTCGACCGGGACCGCAGGTGGAAGGGACGTGGCTTTCGATGGACGCCGGACTCAAGCGCGAGCTCGAAGCGAAGGTCTACGCGGGGGAGCGGCTGACCCGCGAGGACGGAGTGGCCCTCTACGAGAGCGACGACCTCGCCTGGCTGGGGCGGCTGGCGCACCACAAGCGCACCGAGATGAACGGCGACCGGGTGATGTTCAACGTCAACCGGCACCTCAACCTGACCAACGTCTGCTCCGCCTCGTGCGCGTACTGCTCGTTCCAGCGCAAGCCGGGTGAGAAGGACGCCTACACGATGCGCATCGACGAGGCGGTCCGCAAGGCCAAGGAGATGGAGGACGAGCAGCTCACCGAGCTGCACATCGTCAACGGCCTGCACCCGACCCTGCCCTGGCGCTACTACCCGAAGGTGCTGCGCGAGCTCAAGGCGGCGCTGCCGAACGTCAAGCTCAAGTGCTTCACCGCGACCGAGGTGCAGTGGTTCGAGAAGATCAGCGGCCTGAGCGCCGACGAGATCCTCGACGAGCTGATGGACGCCGGCCTGGAGTCGCTGACCGGTGGCGGCGCGGAGATCTTCGACTGGGAGGTCCGGCAGCACATCGTCGACCACGCCTGCCACTGGGAGGACTGGTCGCGGATCCACGCCCTGGCGCACCGCAAGGGCATGCAGACCCCGGCGACGATGCTGTACGGCCACATCGAGGAGCCCCGGCACCGGGTCGACCACGTGCTGCGGCTGCGCGAGCTGCAGGACGAGACCGGCGGCTTCGCGGTCTTCATCCCGCTGCGCTACCAGCACGACTTCGTGGACTCGGCGGACGGCAAGATCCGTAACAGGATCCAGGCACGCACCACGATGGCCTCGCCGGCCGAGTCGCTGAAGACGTTCGCCGTCTCCCGGCTGCTCTTCGACAACGTGCCGCACGTGAAGAACTTCTGGGTGATGCACGGCCTCTCGGTGGCCCAGCTGTCGCTGAACTTCGGTGTCGACGACCTGGACGGCTCCGTCGTGGAATACAAGATCACGCACGACGCCGACTCGTACGGCACGCCGAACACCATGCACCGCGAGGACCTGCTGAACCTGATCTGGGACGCCGGCTTCCGCCCGGTCGAGCGGAACACCCGCTACGAGATCGTCCGCGAGTACGACGCGGCCCCGTCGCTGGCCGAGCGCCGCGCCGAGCCGCAGCAGGTCTGGGCCTGACCGCACGTCGATGAGCACCGAGGAGCAGCAGCAGCGGAGCTTTCCCCGCCGGGACGCCGAGGGACGCATCCTCACCCTGGGCGACCTGCTCGGGGTGAGCCTCGCCGGCCTGGTGATCGGGGTGCTGGCGCTGGTGCTCTTCGAGTGGGCCTTCGCCACCATGGGCGCGGGCGGCTTCGGGCGGACCAACGGCTGGCTCGCGGTGATCCTGCCGCTCTGGCTGTTCTGGGACGACTTCCGGGCCTGGGAGTTCGGCGCCGCCCGGGTGCTCGCGGCGCTGGCCGGGATCGCGGTCGGCGTCCTCGCCGGCCTGCTGGTGGCCGGCCTCGCCGCCGGGCTGCCGCCGCTGTTCTCCGGCGCGCTGGCCGCGGCGGTGTTCACCGTGGTCTACGCGGTGATCTGGTTTCATGGCGTGCACTGGCTGGCCCGGCGGACGGGCTGAGGCGTGAGAGAGAAGGAAGTACGGGCTTGAGCGCGGCGGTCAAGTACACGCTGGGCCGGATCGGGCTGTTCGTCGGCGTGCTGGCGGCCCTCTGGTTCGTCGAGATGAACATGTTCCTGCGGCTGATGCTGGCGCTGGTCTTCTCCGCCGCGCTGTCTTTCTTCCTGCTCCGCGGCTGGCGGGACGAGATGGCCGGGGAGATGGCCGAGGCGTCGGAGCGGCGCCGCGCCGAGAAGGACCGGCTGCGCTCCGCGCTGGCCGGGGACGACCAGGCCGAGGGCACCGACGAGCGCCGCGAGGGCTGAGCCTCCGGAGAACGGGGCAGCGGGAAACGACGCCGACCGCTAGGGTCGGCCGCCGTGAGTTTCCTGAACACGATCAACGGGTGGCGGACGAAGGTCTTCGTCTGGATCGGCCTGCCGGTCATCGCCGCCATCGGACTGATGCTGAGCGTCACCGACCTCGCCCCGGCCTGGGAGGCGAAGAACGGTGGCGGCACGCCGGGCACGTTCACCGCGGTGAACGAGGAATGCGGCCGGCGTAACTGCGAGTGGCACGGGACCTTCGTCGCCACCGAGGGCGGCGCCCAGCGCGCCGACGTGATCCTCTACGACGCGCCGGACGGACTGACGGCCGGAGCCACCGCCCCGGCGCTCGACTCCGGTGCCCGGAAGGGCGTCTTCTCCACCGCTGGCGGCTCGACCTACCTGCTGGTCACCGGGCTCGCCCTGGCCGGTGTGGCCGCCCTGGTCGCCTGGGTGGTGATCATCGTCCGGGCAATCCGTAGGCGCAGCCGGCGGGCCGAGCCCGCGGCCCCGCCCGCCTCGTTCGCTCCGTCGGCCTGACCCGCAGGCCGGTCCACGACCGTACCGATGGGCCCGGCACCGTCCCGAGGGACCGTGCCGGGCCCGTCCCGTCACCAGTTGGTGGAACCCGGCACGACCGGCCAGGCCATGTCGGTGGGCTTGATCAGGTACGCGATGCCGCCCGAGCCGGAGGCCACGGTCCCGTTCGCCCGGTGCCGCTTGGTGCGCAGCCAGATCTGCTCGAACTGCTCCCGCTTGTAGACGTTGCGCACCGCGTCGTTGGACGACGAGGCGGGGTCGTTGACGATCACGTCGCCGTCGGCGGTGAAGCCGACGATCACGAAGAGGTGCCCGGAGGTGCCGTAGTTCGCCCCGTCCAGCTCGCTGGCCAGGAAGGACTGCGAGGTGACCACCGGGATGCCGGCCTTGATGAAGCGTTCCACCTCGTCCAGCGAGTGCATCCGGGTGACCCGGGCGTCGAGGCCGGGGAAGCTGGCCGCGTACGCGGTGTTGAACGGCCAGTTGCCGGCGCCCTCGTACTCGTAGTCGTAGGTCATCCGGGCGGCGTGGTCGACGGTCGGGTCGGCGTAGCTCGGGTCGACCCAGGCGGTGTCCTCGGCGGAGGGCTTCCGGCCCCAGTACTCGACCACCATCTCGGTCGAGGTGGGCGAGCACCAGGCCTCACCGCCGTTGTCGAACTCGGGGTACTCCCCGATGTGGATGTTCTGCGAGTAGCGCGGCACGGCCAGTTCGGTGCCCCAGGCGATGCCGCCCTCGCTCGGTGCGACGGTGAACCGGTCCGGCACGTTGGAGCTCATCGCGCCGAGCATCCAGACCCGCGGCGAGGCCGTCTGCCCCGGCGCGCGGTAGAGGGTCAGCCGGAGCTGGTACGACCGCAGCAGCACCCCGGCCTGGGCGTTGTCGATCGAGAAGGTGTCGGTCCAGATGGTCGACCAGGGGTCACCCTGGCCGTCCAGCGTGGCCCGCTTGATGTCCTGGTCGCCGGAGGCCCAGCGGCCCATCACGTACCAGGGGGTCTGCTGCCCGGTGTTGTACGTGCCGTGCAGCTCGACCTGGATCCAGGTGCCGGCCGGGGTCGCGGCGTTCCACGAGGCGACCAGCTCGCTGGCGTCGAGGCCGACCGCCCGCTCCGGCGAGGTCCAGGTGGCGTACTCCCAGGTCCGGGTGGCGCCGGTGTGCTCGTCGGTGAACTCGGTGGTGCCGGCCGGCTGGCCGATGGTGATCCCGGTGCGGGTCCCGGGGATGGCGTACGTGCCCTCGTGGGTGCCGGCACGCCAGTCCGGGTACTTGGACCACTCCTGGAAGGTGATCTGCTCGTCGTGCGCGACGACCGGCAGGTTGTTGTCGGCGTGGGCGGGGGCCGTCACACCGACGAGGGCGAGCGCGGCGGCGCCGACGAGGGCGACCGCACGCAGGGCTGGTCTGACCATGTGCACTCCGTTGGGTGGGTAGGGATGGATCACCAGTTGGTGGAACCGGCCACGGCGGGCCAGGCCACCTCGGTCGGTTTGATCAGGTAGACGACGCCGCCGGAGCCGCTGCCCGTGCCGCCGCTCGCGGTGGTCCGCCGGGTCCGCTGCCAGATCTGCTCGAACTGGTCGCGCCGGTAGACGTGCCGGACCGCGGCGTCGCTGGGCGAGGCCGGGTCGTTGGCGATCACGTCGCCGGTGGCGGTGAAGCCGACCACCACCATGAGGTGCCCGGCCGTGCCGTAGCCGGCCCCGTCCAGCTCGCTGGCGAGGAAGGACTGGCTGGTCACCACGGGGATGCCGGCGGCGATGAAGTGCTCCACCTCGTCGAGCGAGTGCAGCCGGGTCACCCTGGCCTCCAGCCCCGGGAAGCTGGCCGCGTACGCCGTGTTGAACGGCCAGTTGCCGGTGCCGCCGTACTGCCAGTCGTAGGCCATCCGGGCGGCGTGGTCGACGGTCGGGTCGGCGTAGCCCGGGTCCACCCAGGACGTGTCGGCCGGGGAGGGCTTGCGACCCCAGTACTCGACCACCATCTCGGTGGAGGTGGGTGAGCACCACGCCTCGCCGCCGCCGCCGTACTCCGGGTACTGGCCGGCGTGGATGTTCTGCGAGTAGCGCGGCACGGCCAGCTCGGTGCCCCAGGCGATGTGCCCGGCGCTGGGGGCGACGGTGAACCGGTCCGGCACGTTCGAGCTCATCGCGCCGACCGAGCGGAGCACCGGCGTGACCGTCGAGGCCGGGTCCCGGTAGAGGGTGACCCGGAGCTGGTACGCCCGCAGCAGCACCCCGGCGGCCGGGCTGTTGATGGCGAACGTGTCGGTGTAGACGCTGGAGGTCTTGTCGCCCTGCCGGTCGACGCTGGTCCGCCGGATGTCGCCGTCGCCCGAGGCCCAGCGGCCCATCACGTACCAGGGGGTGCGGGTGCCGGTGGTGTAGGTGCCCTGGAGTTCGACCTGGAGCCAGGTGCCGGCGGGGGTGTCGGCGTTCCACGAGGTGACCAGCTCGGTGGCGGAGAAGCCGACCTGGGTGAGCGGCGAGGTCCAGGTCCCGTAGGCCCAGGTGCGCCGGGTGCTGCTGTGCGGGTCCTTGTAGAGGATGGTGCCGACCGGGGTGGCCAGGGTCAGGCCGGCCGCCGTGCCGGTGGTGCCGGCGGCGGTGCCGGTCGACCAGGCCGTGCCGGACCAGCCCTGCCAGGTGATCTGCTCGTCGTGCGTGACGGTGGTGGTGGTCGCGCCGGCCGGCGCGGCGGTGGCGAGGAGGGCGAGCGCGGTGGCGCCGGCGACGGCGACCGACCGCAGGGATGTCCGGTCCATGGCAGCTCCTCCAGGAGAACGGCATCGTTGCCGTTCACTGTCGCGCCTGGAGGGAAGTTTCGCCAGAGGTTCACGCATGGAAAATCATTGCCGGCGTGAGGATCCGGTCGGGATGGAAAGCAGACAATCATGAATGTTGATATGACCATGTAACTGCTGGTGAAGTGTGCGGACAACGGGATCTTCCGTACCCCGAGGAGGTTGTCCATGGCCCTCCGCACGTCCCCCCTCCGCCGCCGGCTGGCCCTCGCCGCCGCCGTCGGCCTGACCCTCGTCGCCGCGGTCACCGGCCCGGCCGCCGCCCGCCCCGCGCCGGACGGCGAACCGGCCGCCGTCGCCTACCGGGTGCTCGGCCCGCGCACCCTCGCCGACCGCAGCGCCGTCGCCCGCACCGGCGCGGCGATCGACCACTCCGAACACGGCGTGCTGCACGTCACGGCGACCACCGCCGAGGCCGCCGCGATCACCCGGCTCGGCTTCCGGCTGGAGAAGGACGTCGCCCCGGCCCCGGCCGCCGGCGCCGTCGCCTACGCCTTCCCGCCCGCCGACTCCAACTACCACGACTACGCCGAGTTGACCGCGGTGGTGAACACCGTGGTCGCCGACCACCCGGCCATCGCCCGCAAGCTCAGCATCGGCCGGTCCTACCAGGGCCGGGACCTGATGGCCGTGAAGATCTCCGACAACGTCGGCACGGACGAGAACGAGCCGGAGATCCTCTTCAACGCCCAGCAGCACGCCCGCGAGCACCTGACCGTCGAGATGGCGATCTACCTGCTCAACCTGTTCACCGACAACTACGGCAGCGACTCGCGGATCACCAACATCGTCAACTCGCGGGAGATCTGGATCGTCCCCACGGTCAACCCGGACGGCAGCGAGTACGACATCGCCACCGGCTCCTACCGCTCCTGGCGGAAGAACCGGCAGCCCAACAGTGGCTCCTCGTACGTGGGCACCGACCTGAACCGGAACTGGTCGTACCAGTGGGGCTGCTGCGGCGGCTCGTCCGGCTCGACCTCGTCGGAGACCTACCGCGGCCCGTCCGCCTTCTCGGCGCCGGAGACCGCGGCGCTGCGCACCTTCGTCAACGGCCGGGTGGTCGGCGGGGTGCAGCAGATCAAGGCGAACATCGACTTCCACACCTACTCGCAGCTGGTGCTCTGGCCGTACGGCTACACGTACAGCAACACCGCCACCGGGATGAACGCCGACCAGTACAACACCTTCGCCACCATCGGCCGGCAGATGGCGTCCAGCAACGGCTACACCCCGGAACAGTCCAGCGACCTCTACATCGCCGACGGCACCAGCATCGACTGGATGTGGGGCGCCCACAAGATCTGGGCGTACACCTTCGAGATGTACCCCGGCTCGGCCTCGGGTGGCGGCTTCTACCCGCCCGACGAGGTGATCCCCGCGCAGACCTCCCGCAACCGGGAGGCCGTGCTGCTGCTCTCCGAGTACGCCGACTGCCCGTACCGGGCGATCGGCAAGCAGAGCACCTACTGCTGACGCGATGCGCCGTGGGGGCCCCGGCCGAGGCCCCCACCACCCCTCCCGTCCGGACGATCTCCGCTGGTCGTGCGCTACGGTGGCACCGACCAGACCGCAGCGAAGCCGGTGTGAAACCGGCGCTGTCCCGCAACTGTGATGCCCCGCACGCGGCGCCGGCCTCCGCCGGCGCCGACAACCGTGGGGACGAGCCAGGTCGCCTGCGGCACGGTCGCGACACGCGCTCTCGAGGAAGGGCGCCTCGCGGACGGGCCCGCCCAGGCGGTCCCTGTCGGCGAAGCACCACGCTCCTCGACCGACAGGAGGACCGATGTCCAGACGTACCCCCCGGCTCTTCGCCGCCGCCCTCGCGGTCGGCGCGCTGCTCCTCGGCGGCTGCGCCGAGAAGACCTCGAACGACACCCCCGCCGCCGGCGGCCGTTCGGCGGCCGCCTTCCCGGTCACCGTCGGCAAGCTGACCCTCGACAAGCGTCCCGAGAAGATCGTCTCGCTGTCGCCGTCGGCGACCGAGATGCTCTTCGCCATCGGCGCCGGCAAGCAGGTCACCGCCGTCGACGACCAGTCGAACTACCCGGCGGAGGCGCCGAAGAGCGACCTCTCCGGCTTCCAGCCGAACGCCGAGGCGATCGCCGGCAAGAGCCCCGACCTCGTGGTGCTCTCCAACGACACCAACAAGATCGTCGACCAGCTCACCACGCTGAAGATCCCGGTGCTGCTCACCCCGGCGGCCACCACCCTCGACGACACGTACCGGCAGCTCACCGACCTGGGCAAGCTCACCGGCCACCCGGCCGAGGCGGACGTCGTCACGAAGAAGATGAAGGACGACATCGCGGCGCTCACCAAGGACCTGCCGCAGCGGGCGAAGAAGCTCACCTACTACCACGAGCTCGGCCCGGAGCTGTACAGCGCGACCAGCAAGACCTTCATCGGCTCGATCTACGCGCTCGCCGGCCTGGAGAACATCGCCGACCCGGCGGACGCCGACGGCAAGAGCGGCGGCTACCCGCAGCTCTCCCAGGAGGTCATCGTCAAGGCCAACCCCGACTTCGTCTTCCTGGCCGACACCAAGTGCTGCAAGCAGAACGCGGAGACCGTCAAGGCGCGCAGCGGCTGGGCCGGCGTCACCGCCGTGAAGAACAACCAGGTCGTCGCCCTGGACGACGACATCGCCTCGCGCTGGGGCCCGCGGGTCGTCGACCTGCTCAAGGCGATCGTCGACGCCACCGCCAAGGTCCCGGCCTGACGGTGACCGTGCGACCGGCGGACAACGCTCACCGGCCGGCCGGGACGCCCGACGCGTCCCGGCCGGCCGGCGTGCCCGACGTCGACCCTTCGGGCGGGTCCGGGGTGGTCGCGGAACGGCCGCCGGCCGGGCCGGGTGCGACGGTCCGGCCGGCGGGGCTCCGCACCCGCTGGCTGCTCGCCGGCCTCGGCGCGGTGCTGGTCGCGCTGGTGGCCGGCGTCTCGCTCGGCCCGGTCAGCCTGCCCCCGGGCAGCGTCGCCGCCGAGCTGCTCAACCTGCTGCCCGGGGTGCACCTCGACAGCGGGCTCAGCGAGCGGGAGATCGCCATCGTCACCGAGCTGCGGCTGCCCCGGGTCGTGCTCGGCCTGCTCGTCGGCGCCCTGCTCGCCCTGGCCGGCGGCTGCTACCAGGGCGTGTTCCGCAACCCGCTGGCCGACCCGTACCTGCTGGGCGTGGCGGCCGGGGCGGGGCTGGCGGTGACCGCCGCGATCGCGCTCGGCGCCGGGGCCGGCGGGTCGCTGACCGGCATGCCGCTCACCATCCCCCTCGCCGCCTTCGTCGGCTCGCTCGGCGCGGTCGTCATGACGTACCTGCTCGGCGCGGCCGGCGGGCGGGACCGGTCACCGGCCACGCTGATCCTGGCCGGGGTGGCGGTCTCCGCGTTCCTCTCCGCCGGGCAGACCTACCTGCTGCAACGGCACTCCGACAGCATCCAGCAGGTCTACTCCTGGCTGCTCGGGCGGCTGGCCACCGCCGGCTGGCACGACGTCCGGTTGGTCCTGCCCTACTTCGTGCTCACCGCCGTGGTGGTGCTGCTGCACCGGCGCGAGCTGGACGTGCTCTCCGTCGGCGACGACGAGGCCACCAGCCTCGGGCTGCACCCGCAGCGCTCCCGCTACCTGCTGATCGCCGCCGCCTCGCTGGGCACCGCCGCCGCGGTCTCCGCCTCCGGCCTCATCGGCTTCGTCGGCATCATCGTGCCGCACACCGTCCGGCTGCTCGCCGGGTCGAGCTACCGGGTGATCCTGCCGCTGTCGATGCTCTTCGGCGGGGCGTTCCTGGCGCTCACCGACGTGGTCGCCCGCACCGCCGCCGCCCCCGCCGAGATCCCCATCGGCGTGGTCACCGCGCTGTTGGGCGGCCCGTTCTTCGTGCTGGTCCTGCGCACCGCCCGCCGGGTGCTGACATGACCGCCCCCGCGGTGGAGCTGCGTGACCTGCGGGTCGAGCTGGGTGGCACGCCGATCCTGGCCGGCGTCGACCTGGCGGTCGCCGTCGGCGAGTGGGTCACCGTGATCGGCCCGAACGGCGCCGGCAAGTCGACCCTGCTGCGCGCCGTCGGCGGCCTGCTGCCCGCGCCGGGCGCGGTCTCCCTCTTCGGTACGCCGATCAACTCCCTCCGCCGCCGCGACCGCGCCCGGGTGGTGGCCACCGTGGCGCAGTCCCCCGTGGTGCCCGCCGGCATGTCGGTCTTCGACTACGTGCTGCTGGGGCGCACGCCGTACATCCCGGCGCTGGGCCGGGAGTCGGCCGCCGACCTGGCCGCCGTGCACGAGGTGCTGGACCGGCTCGACCTGGGCGCGTTCGGCCGTCGCGAACTGGCCACCCTCTCCGGCGGCGAGCGGCAGCGGGTCTTCCTGGCCCGGGCGCTGGCCCAGGGCGCCACCCTGCTGCTGCTCGACGAGCCGACCAGCGCGCTGGACATCGGCCACCAGCAGGAGGTGCTGGAGCTGGTCGACCAGCTCCGCCGGCAGCACGAGCTGACCGTGCTCGCCACCATGCACGACCTCTCCATCGCCGGCGAGTACGCCGACCGCCTGGTCCTGCTCGCCGAGGGCCGGGTCGCCGCCGCCGGCCCACCGCAGGAGGTCCTCACCGAGACCCTGCTGGCCCGCCACTACCGCGCCAACGTCCGGGTCATCCCCGGCGACCACGGTCCCCTGGTGGTCCCCGTCCGCCCCCGCTGACCGGGCCGCTCAGCGGAGGGCGGCGACGGAGAAGAGGGCGCCCTGGGGGTCGCGGAGCGCGGCGCTGCGCCCGGCCGGGTTGTCCCGGGGCGGGACGAGGATGGTGCCGCCCAGCTCGGCGGCCCGGGCCGCGGTGGCGTCCGCGTCCTCGACGGCGAAGTAGACCGTCCAGTACGCGGGCAGGTCCTGGGGCAGCGGCTCCAGCTGCGGCATCATGCCGGCGACGATCCGGGCGCCGCACCGCCACCCGGTGTAGGTGACCGGGCCTGCCTGCTGCTCCTCGGGGTGCCAGCCGAACACCAGCGCGTAGAACTCCTTCGCCCGGTCGGGGTCGGGGGTGACCAGCTCGTTCCAGCACATCGAGCCGGGAGCGTTGAACAGTTCCGCCCCGCGCATCGCCATGGACTGCCACACGCTGAACACCGCCCCGGCCGGGTCGGAGAGGACCGCCATCCGGCCCTGCTCGAAGACGTCGAACGGGGAGACCACCACCTGGCCGCCGGCCGCCTCCACCCGGGTGGCGGCCAGGTCCGCGTCGTCGGTCGCCACGTACGTCGACCAGATCGGCACCTGCTCGGGGGCGGCCGGCGGCCCGACCCCGGCCACGGCCCGACCGCCCTTGAGGAAGGTGGTGTAGCCGCCGGCGGTCGGCTCGTCGGACACCCGGCCGGTCCAGCCGAACAGTTCCGGGTAGAAGCGCTTCGCGTCGTCCAGCCCGGGGGTGGCCAGGTCGGTCCAGCAGGGCGTGCCGGGCTCCACGCCGTCCACGCTGACCCCTCTCGCCGGGGGCGGCCCCGCTGGCACGCCCTGCCGGCATCGTGGCACCGCCGCACCGACCGCCGGGCCGGATTAGGACAAAAGGTCAGGTGAAGCGGCGTCCCTCGTCCCGTCGGTACGCCCACCCGGCGACCGCCGCGAGCGCCACGATCCAGACGCCGAGCATGACCATGGAGATCGGGTTCAGCCGCCAGTCGGTAACGGCCGCCCACATCAGCTCCAGCGCGCCGCGGGTGGGCAGGTAGGGCGCGATCGCGTCCACGAAGCCGGGCGCGTTGTCCGGGCCGAAGAGGAGTCCGCCGCCGAAGGCGAGCGGGAAGAAGATGAGCTGCGCGAGCACGATGGCCGCCTTGCTCGGCAGCGAGTAGCCGATGGCCAGCCCGAGCAGCGTGAACGGCACCGAGATCACGGCGACCCCGGCGGCGCCGAGCAGGAACTGCGTCGGGGTGACCCGGGCCGCGGTGGCCACCGCCGCGATCACCACGACCGGGAGCATGGAGAAGTAGGTGATCGCCAGACCGGCCAGGATCCGGCCGGCGAAGCGCGGGCCGGGCCCGGCGGGCAGCGTCCGGCTGTACGAGCTCCACGGCTGGTCGCGGTCCTCGGCGACGCCGATCCCGTACTGGAAGATGTTGGCGCTCATCACCGCGAAGGTGACCATGGCGGCGGTGGCGTAGGTGGCGGCGGTGGCATCGTCGCCCGCGAACGGCACGACGAAGAAGAGCATCGTGGCGGCCGGGAAGAACGCGCTGCCGAAGATCGCGACCGGGATCCGGACGATCTCCAGGAGCTGGTAGCGGGCGTGAACCAGGGCGAGCGGCACGGCGGTCTCCTAGGCGGGGGTGGGTGCGGGCCGGTCGTCGGCGGTGAGGGTCAGGAACGCCTCCTCCAGCGAGGTGGGCCGGACCTCCAGGTCGCGGAACGCCACGCCGGCGGTCACCAGGTCGCGGACGAGCTGGTCGGCGTCCGTGGTGAGCAGGTGGGTGCGGCCCTCGGTGTGCTCGGTGGCCACCACGCCGGGCAGCGGCGGCAGGTCGTCGGCGACCAGGCTGACCCGGCGTACGCCGACGATGCCGCGGATCGCCGCCACGGAGTCGTCGGCGAGCACCCGGCCGTGCCCGATCACCACCACCCGCTGCGCCAGCGCCTCCACCTCCTCCAGGTAGTGGCTGCTCAGCAGGACTGTGCCGCCCTCGGCGTGGAAGCCGCGGACGGCTTCCCACAGGGCGTGCCGGGCCTCCACGTCCAGCCCGGTGGTGGGCTCGTCGAGGACCACGAGGCGGGGCCGGCCGACGAAGGCGAGCGCCACCGCGAGCCGCCGGCGCTGCCCGCCGGAGAGGCCACCGGTCTGCCGGCGCACCTGGTCGGTGAGGCCGAACCGGTCGAGCAGCTCGTCGCGGGGGACCGGGTCGGGGAAGTGCGCGGCCACGAAGTCGACCACCTCGCCGACGCGCAGCGTGCCGGGCAGGCCGGTCTCCTGCGGGGTCACCCCGAGCTGCCGCCGGCTCGCCGGGTCGCGCGGGTCGCCGCCGAGCAGCTCGACCCGGCCGGCGCTGGGGCGGCGCAGCCCGACCAGCAGGTTGAACAGGGTGCTCTTGCCGGCGCCGTTCGGGCCGAGCAGGCCCACCAGCTCTCCGGCGCGGACGGTCAGGTCGACCCGGTCCAGGGCGAGCACCTCGCCGTAGCGGCGGCTGACCTGGTCGGCGCGGGCCAGAATCATCTTCAGCTCCTCACGGGTTGCGGTCCCCGGACGGGCATGCCCCCACCTGTGTACCGTGCCGGCGCGAGTTTCACTGTCCCCCGCGGGCGGGTGCCGATCGCCCACTGTGGTGCCTCCCGGCGGCGGAGCGGCCGGGCGACGACGGTTACGTCCATGATCGATACTGGGCCGATGGAGGGCACGGGATACCGCGACCGGATCGGCCGGCTCGTCGAGCCGGGCGAGCGGGTGCTGGCGTACGCGAAGGCCGAGCCGGCCCACGGGGCGCCGCCGCCTCCACCGTCCGACGCGGCGGGGCCGGAGGCGCCCGCCGGTCGGGTGAGCGCCGGGGCGGTGCTGCTCAACCTGATCTCGCCGCTGGTCAGTTGGGCGTGGGGCGACCGGCTGGTCGACCGGGTGATCTGGGGGATCGCCGGGCGCGGCGCCCCGGGCTCCGCCGCCTCCCGGCTGCGCCACGCGCTGCATCCACCCGCGCCGGACCTGGCGGCACGGGACGTCCTGCTGGTGGCCACCGACCGGCGGCTGCTGGCCTGTGTGAGCGGGCCCATGAAGCTGCTGTCCAGCCGCGCGGACGACGAGCGGTCCGTGGCGCAGACCGGGGTCGCCTGGTCGGCGTCCCGGGCCGAGGTGGCGTCGGCCCGGGTGGGCTGGCACCGGTTGAACCCGAAGCGGCTGCGCCTCGACTTCGCCGACGGCTCCTGGCTGGCGTTCACCGTGCCGATCGCCGAGTCGGGCCGGCCGCTGCGCAACGTCGCCGCCGCGCTCTCCGGCTGAGCCCGGCCGGGGGTTCAGCCGGCCAGCGGCTCGGGCAGCGGCTCCCGGTGCAGCACGGCCAGCCGGGACACCGCCCGGGTCAGCACCACGTAGAGGCGGTGCAGGCCGCGCGGCTCGGCGGCCACGATCGCGGCCGGCTCGACGACCACCACGTGGTCGTACTCCAGGCCCTTGACCAGCGTCGCCGGGACCACGGTCACCCGCGCCGCGGCCTCCACGTCGTCGGCGGTCGCGGTCTCGACGCCCGCGTCGGCGAGGGCCGCGCGGAGGCGGTCCACCGCGCCGTCGGCGGCGATCACGCCGACCGAGCCGTCGTGCGCCAGGGCCGCCCGCACCTCAACCACCGCGGCGGCCGTCAGGTCCTCGACGGTACGCACGTCGAGTGTCCCGTCCCGGCGCAGCGACTGCGCCGGTGGCACGTCGACGGCGAGCGCCGGCAGCAGCCGGTTCGCGAACGCCACCACGGCGGCGGGCACCCGGAAGCCGACGCTCAGCGGCACCACGACCGCGTCCGGCTTGCCCAGGTGGACCAGGGACTCCCGCCAGTCGGTGGCCGCCCAGGGCGCGGTGCCCTGCGCCAGGTCGCCGAGGAGGGTGATCGAGCCGTGCTCGCTGCGCCGGGCGATGGCCCGGCACTGCATGGGGGAGAGGTCCTGAGCCTCGTCGACCACCACGTGCCCGAAGCTCGCGGGCCGTTCCAGCAGCCCGGCGGCCTCGTCGATCAGCACGGCGTCCGCGGCGGTCCACCGGGTCGCCTTCGGGGTACGCCCCACCGGGCCGGTCCGGAACAGCTCCTGCTCCTCGGCGGTGAGCAGGCCGTCCGCGGCGGCGGCGAGCGCCTCGGGGTCGGTGCGCAGCCGGTGCAGCAGCCCCTCGGGGGTGAGCGCCGGCCAGACCGCGTCGAGGAACTCGGTGACCGGCTTGACCCTGCTCATCCGGCGCAGCCAGGCGTCGCTTGGCGACTCGGCCCGGCGGGCCTCGGACTGGCGTTGCAGCAGCCCCACGAGGCGGGCCAGGACCCGTTCGCGGCCGGTCGCGTACGGCAGCCCCTCGCGGCGGGTCTCCTCGACCAGCCGGTGCAGCGGGTCGAGGCCGATCCGCCAGCGGAACGAGCCGTCCGAGACCATGATCGGCCCGGTGGGCGTGCCGATGTGCGCGTCGACCGCGCGGCGCAGCACCTCGGCCAGCCGGATGTCGTGCTTGAGGGAGGCCACGGCGGGGTCGTCGACCGCGCGGACCGGCACCCGGGCGACCAGGTCCTCCACGGTGGCCTGCTCGACCTCGACCTCGCCGAGCGCCGGCAGCACCGCCGCGATGTACGACAGGAACGCCCGGTTCGGCCCGACGATCAGCACACCCGACCGGCGCAGCCGCTCCCGGTGCAGGTAGAGCAGGTACGCGGCGCGGTGCAGCCCGACCGCCGTCTTGCCGGTGCCGGGGGCGCCCTGGACGCAGATCGAGTCGGCCAGGTCGGCCCGGACCAGCTCGTCCTGCTCGGGCTGGATGGTGGCGACGATGTCCCGCATCGGGCCGACGCGGGGGCGCTCGACCTCGGCGGTGAGGATGCGGCTGGCGGTGCCCAGCTCCTCGCCCCGGTCCAGGCGCTCGTCCTCGAAGCTGGTCAGCACGCCGGCGCTGAACCCGAACCGGCGCCGCACCGCGACGCCCTGCGGGTCCCGGGCGCTGGCCCGGTAGAACGACCGGGAGACCGGGGCCCGCCAGTCCAGCACCAGCGGCTCGCCCAGCTCGTCGGTGACGTGCCGGCGCCCGACGTGGTAGTCGCGTCCGGCGTGGTCGGGATCCATGTCGCCGAAATCGAGGCGGCCGAAGAAGAGCGGGGTGGTCGGGTCGTCGGCCAGTTCCTTCACCCGCCGGGCCATGTGCCGGCCGAGCTGCTCGGCGGTGTACGCGTCCCCGGCCACCTTGTCGCCGGTGGCGAAGAGGGACTCGGCGCGCTCGCGCATCCGGCGCAGCGCCGCGCGGGAGGTGTCCAGGTGGGCGCGCTCGGCGACCAGCTCGGCATCCAGTGTCTGTTCTTGGGCGTGCAGGGTCATCCACGTACTCCTCGTCACGGGGAACAACGCTGCCGCTCGCGTTTCCGACCTCGGGTCGGCGCGGGGACGTCCTGTGCGGTGCTACTCACCACGGCCGTCAGGCGGGACAAAGCAGCTTACTCCGGTCGGGTCGGCGGGCAACCGAATTTCCCCGGGCGCCGCCCGGCGCGGGATCATGGGTGGCATGACCGACGCGCGTCCGGAGCAGCACCGGGTGACGATCAGCGATCCGCAGGTGATGCGGGCCCTGGCCCACCCGGCCCGTATGGCGATCATGGAGCATCTCAGCACGGTGGAGGGCGGTGCGACCGCCACCGAGTGCGCCGAGATCGCCGGGCTCTCGCCGAGCGCCACCAGCTACCACCTGCGGGAGCTGGCGAAGTTCGGTCTGATCGAGGAGGCGCCGAGCCGGGGGGACGCCCGGGAACGGGTCTGGCGGGCGTTCAGCCCGTCCTACTACATCGAGTCCGGGCAGGACGCGGACTCGGAGGCGCGGGCCGCCGAGCTGGCCCTGGTCGACGCGCACCTGGCCCGGGACAGCCAGCGCGCCCGGGACTGGATCCGCCGCGCCCCGGACGAGCCGCCCGACTGGTATCAGGCGGCCTGGTTCAGCGACAGCCTGCTCCAGGTCACCGCCGACGAGTTGGCCGAGCTCAACCAGGCGATCCAGGCGCTGATGAACCCCTACCGGCGCCGGCTGCGCAGCGATCCGCCGGAGGGCTCGCGCACGGTCGCCGTGCAGTACCGGGCACTGCCGATCGACTGACCGGGGGTTGCGTCGGGCAGGTGTGAAGGATTATTTTCGAAATATGTCCTTCGCATCTGGTCCGTCGCGCTGGGCCGACGTCTGGCTCGCCACCGCCGCCCGGGGCGTCTCCAGCTGCGGGGACTTCCTCGCCGCCAGCGCGCTGACCCTGGCGCTCCAGTCGGCCGGCGCCGGCGGCCTCGCGGTCTCCGGGCTGCTGCTCGCCGCCACGTTGCCGCTGGTCGCGCTCGCCCCGCTGACCGGCCGGCTCGCCGACCGGGTGGACAGCCGGGTCCTGCTGGTGGCCGCCGGGCTCGGCCAGGCCGCGATCTGCCTGGCCCTCGCGTACGCCGGGCACCCGGCCCTGGTCATCGCGCTGGTGGCGCTGCTCGCGGCCGGGCTCGCCGTCACCCAGCCGGTGCTCGCCGCGCTGGTGCCGGCCATGGTCCGGGCCGAGGACCTGCCCCGGGCCGGCGCCCTGAACCAGACCGCCGGCACCCTGGGCGCGCTCGCCGGGCCGGCACTGGCCGGCCTGCTCGTCGGCCAGTTCGGCACCCGGGTGCCGCTGCTCGTCGACGCCGTCAGCTACCTCGCGTTGGTGGCGGCCGGCCTGCTCATCCGTACCCGCCGGGGTGGCCGGCGGCCGACCGCCCCGGCGGCCGCCCCGTCGCCCGCCTGGCGGTTCCGCGGCGACCCGCTGCTGCTGGTGATGGTGGGCAGCCTCGCCGCGGTGGTCGCCGCGGTCGGCGCCATCAACGTCATCGAGGTCTTCTTCATCCGGGAGACCCTGCACAGCTCCACCACGGTGTACGGCCTGGTCACCGGCGCCTGGACGCTCGGCATCGTGGTCGGCGGCTGGCTCTTCGCCCGGCTCGCCCGCCGGCTCACCGACGACGGCGCGCTGCTCGGGGCCGGGCTGGTCCTGCTCGGCGGTTGCTGCCTGGCGGTGCTCGCCTCGGCGGCGGTGCCGGCGGCCTGGCTGCTCGTGCCGATCTGGCTGGCCGGCGGGGTGGGCAACGGCGGCGACAACGTCTTCAACAACCTGCTGCTGGCCCGGCGGGTGCCCGAGGTGGCCCGGGGCCGGGCCTTCGCGATCTTCGGGGCGGCCGTGCAGGGCGCCGGGATGGGCGGCTACCTGATCGGCGGCCTGCTGCTGGAGGTGGCCGCGCCCCGGCCGCTGGTCGCCGGCTGCGGGGTGGCCGGGGTGCTGGTGGTCGTGGCGGCGGCCTGGCCGGTCCGCCGCGCGGTACGCGCCGAGCGCGCCGCCCGGCCCGCCGCCGGGACCGGGCGGGAGCGGCGTGCGGAGTTGGCCACTCCCACCCCCTCCCGCTGAGCCGGCCCGACCGGCCGGGGATACGGTCGGGTCATGGCCGACCGAATCGCCCGCCCCCGGGTGGGGCACATCCAGTTCCTCAACTGCCTGCCGATCTACTGGGGGCTGATGCGGTCGGGCGCGCTGATCGACGTCGACCTGCACAAGGACTCGCCGGACCGGCTGAACGCCGCGCTGGTCGCCGGCGACCTGGACATCGGCCCCATCTCCCAGGTGGAGTACCTGCGGCACGCCGACGAGCTGCTGCTCCTGCCGGACCTCGCGGTCGGCAGCGACGGCCCGGTGCTCTCGGTAAACGTGGTGTCCACCCGGCCCCTCACCGAGCTGGACGGCGCCCGCGTGGCGCTCGGCTCCACCTCGCGTACCGGCGTGCTGCTGGCCCAGCTCCTGCTCGCGGAGCGGTACGGGGTCCGCCCCGACTACTTCCGCTGCCCCCCGGACCTCACCCAGATGCTGCTGGAGGCCGACGCCGGTGTGGTGATCGGTGACGTGGCGCTGCGCGCGCTCTACGAGGCGCCCCGCAAGGGCCTCGAGGTGACCGACCTGGGCCAGGCCTGGCGCGAGTGGACCGGGCTGCCGATGGTCTTCGCCGTCTGGGCGGTCCGCCGCGACTTCGCCGCCGCCCACCCCGGCCTGGTCAAGGAGGTGCACGAGGCGTTCCTGCGCTCGCGCGACCTGTGCCTGGCCGAGCTCGACCAGGTGGCCGAGGCCGCGGCCCGCTGGGAGCCGTTCGACGCGGCGACCCTGGCGACCTACTTCCGTACCCTCGACTTCTCGCTGGGCGAGCGGCAGGTGGCCGGCCTGCGGGAGTTCGCCCGACGCGCCGCGGCGGTCGGCGAGGCGCCCGCCCTGCCCGAGGGCGGGCCGCAGTTCTTCCAGGGCTGACGCCCTTGCACGACGAAGCGGCGGTGTCCCGGGCGACCGGGACACCGCCGCTTCGCGCAGCAGGGTGGGATCAGGTGGCGTCGCCGAGCAGCGCCTCGGTGATCTTCTCGCAGGCGTCCATGCCGTACTGCCAGGAGCTCGCGGCGCTGAACGGGGTCTTGACCATCACGCCCATCGTCCAGGTGTCGCCGATGGCCAGGCAGTTGACGTGATACTCCCGCTCCTTCTGCCGGTCGATCCACCCGTTCTTGATGGCGATCTGCTTCTGTTCGGCGGCCGGGAAAGCCTTGCGGATGCCGAAGTCGCCGTCACCGCGGACCAGCCGCATCTCGTTGAGCAGCCACTTGGTCCACTTCGGCCCGGCGGCCCGGCCGTCGTCGATGCAGAGGCCGAGCCGCGCGGTGTCCCGCGGCGACAGCATCGTCCGGCTCCAGCCGCCGTCGCTGGCGACCTTGCTGTCGGTCAGCTTGCACATCGAGATCAGCCGCTTGATCGAGGCCGAACCGCCCACGCTCTCGTAGAACTCCTGGGCCCGGGTGTTGTCGCTGTCCCGGATGATCTGTGTGGCGTCCTCCAGCTTCGCGTCGCTCGGGGTCCTGCCCGCCTCGGCGCTCCGGCGCAGGTAGTCGGCGACGACCCAGGACTTGATCATCGACGCGGTGGTGCTGGTCTCGTTCATGTTCGCCGAGCCGATGATCTTTCCGGTCCGCTTGTCCAGCACGGCCCAGGAGTACCAGCCCTTGATGTCGAGGCCGTCGAGGTCCTGGGCTTCGAACGGCAGCGGCTCCAGCGACGGCGAGGGTGACGGCGCGGCCCGGGTGCTCCGGTCGGTGGGCGCACCGGTGGACCGGCCGGTCGCCGTGCCGGTGTGCGAGGCGGCGGTGGGGCGGAACGGTGAGCCGGGCACGAACCGGAGCGAGACGAGCACCAGGCCGACCAGGATCACGGCGACGGCGCTGTACGTCAGCGTGCGGTGGTCACTGCCCGGCCGGCGCCGGCTGCCCGCCATCAGAGCTTCCCGACCGGCTGCTGCGGGACCTTGAGGGCGGCGCCCGGCTGCGGGGTCACCAGCTGGGTGGCGACGCTGGCGCAGACCTTCGCGCCGTACGAGGGGGTCCTCGGGTCACCGCCGCCGGGATAACGCATCATCACGGCGAGGGTCCAGTCGTCGGTCACCGCGAGGCAGTTGACGTGCCACTGGCCGTCGGCCCAGAGCATGGTGAAGCCGTTCTTGATGCTGACCGGGCCCTGCGACGTGATCGAGGCGGGCAGGCCGTCGATGATGCCCCAGTGCCCGCCCTGGACCTCCACGGACTTCTGGTCCTTCACGCCGCCGCGCACGTTGGCCATCTCGGTGAGCACCCACTTCGTCCACTTCGGTCCGGCGGCGGTGCCGTCGCCGATGCAGTCGCCCATCCGCACCGCGTCGCGCGGCGACATCTGGGTGTACGCCCACCTGGCCTTGGGGTCGATCTTCGTGTCGGTCAGCTTGCACATCTTGATCAGCCGATCCAGCACGGGCTTGCGCCCGCCGGCGTTGTAGAGCGCCTCGGCCGAGCGGTCGTTGCTGTCCCGGATGGCGGTGGTGGCCTGCTTCTTCCGCTCCGCGCTCAGTGGCTTGCCCTTCAGCTGGCGCAGGTAGTCGGAGACGATCCAGGCCTTGATCATCGACTCGGTCGAGTTGGTCGACGCCATGTTCGGCGTGCCGCTGATCTTGCCGGTCTTCCTGTCCATCAGCGCCCAGGAGAAGAACTTGCCGTTGAAGTTCACCGAGACCGGGCCGGCGGCCAGCGTGGGCGCCGGGGGCGCGGTCGGTGCGGGCGCGGGCACCTGCGCCACGCCGCCTCCGATGCCGCCGAGGCCTTCGCCGCCGGAGAACTTGGCGTACGCGGCGGGGACGAGCATGCCGCCGCCGATGAGGACCGCCACGATGGCGAGCACCATGGTCACGCGAGGTCGCATGAGTGGGTGAACTCCAGATTGTCTGGCCGGGGGGACCGGCGCTTCCGAATGCTGTTCGGCCTGATCGCCGAGGCCGGGGGAGATGGCCTGGAGCCGGTGGCGATCGTCGGCAGCCGATCGGTGTGCCGGGCGAAGTCTACTTCCGGACAGGCCGGATGCCAGATCCCGACGCCCGGCAACTCGCCGCGAAGGCGGGACATTGGACCGTTATGACGCCCTTGTGAGGATTCATCTTCCCCGGGTGGTCGACGTCACAGGTTTGCGCAGCTCAGCGGTTCTCACTGGAAGCGGTCGTCCGGTGACGCAAGGTGGGTGCGGAAACCTGTTACACCCTCTGGTGTCATCGGGGGCGAGCTGTAACACTGGCCTCATGTATGGCAACGACTTCGCCCCGCCCGAGGACGGCCCGGGCGGCGGCCTGCTCGGCGAGGTGGAGGCGGCGGAGGCCGCGCTGCGCGAGGCGGCGGCACGTGCCCGGCGCGGCGGACCGGCGCCGGACGAGGACTTCGCGGCGTACTTCGCGGACGTGATCGACGCCGACCAGAAGATCGAGCCGCGGGACTGGATGCCGGAGGCCTACCGGAAGACGCTCATCCGGCAGATCGCCCAGCACGCGCACTCCGAGATCATCGGCATGCAGCCGGAGGGGAACTGGATCAGCCGGGCCCCCTCGCTCAAGCGCAAGGCGATCCTGCTGGCCAAGGTGCAGGACGAGGCCGGCCACGGCCTCTACCTCTACGCCGCCGCGGAGACCCTGGGCGTCAGCCGGGACGAGCTGGTCGAGCTGCTGATCGAGGGCCGGCAGAAGTACAGCTCGATCTTCAACTACCCGAGCCTGACCTGGGCCGACGTGGGCGCGATCGGCTGGCTGGTCGACGGCGCCGCCATCGTCAACCAGGTCCCGCTGTGCCGCTGCTCCTACGGCCCCTACGCCCGCGCCATGATCCGGGTCTGCAAGGAGGAGTCGTTCCACCAGCGCCAGGGCTACGAGATCCTGCACACGATGGCCCACGGCACCCCCGGGCAGAAGGCCATGGCCCAGGACGCGGTGGACCGCTGGTGGTACCCGTCGCTGGCCATGTTCGGCCCGCCGGACGGAGACTCCACGCACAGCGCCCAGTCGATGGCCTGGAAGATCAAGCGCTTCTCCAACGACGAGCTGCGCCAGCGCTTCGTGGACATGTGCGTGCAGCAGGCGGAGATCCTCGGCCTCACCATCCCCGACCCGGACCTGCGCTGGAACGAGCAGCGGCAGGCCCACGACTACACCCAGCCCGACTACGACGAGTTGATGCGGGTGATCAAGGGCAACGGGCCGTGCAACCGGCAGCGGATGGAGCACCGGCGCCAGGCCCACGCCGACGGCGCCTGGGTGCGGGAGGCCGCCGCGGCGTACGCGGCGAAGCAGCGGAACAAGGAGAAGGTGGCGGCATGACCCAGCAGACCCCGCTGTGGGAGGTCTTCGTGCGGGCGCGGCGCGGGCTGTCGCACACCCACGTCGGCAGCCTGCACGCCCCCGACGCCGAGCTGGCCCTGCGCAACGCCCGCGACCTCTACACCCGGCGCCAGGAGGGCGTCTCGATCTGGGTGGTGCCGGCGAGCGCGATCACCGCGTCCAGCCCGGACGAGAAGGACGCCTTCTTCGACCCGGCGGCCGACAAGGTCTACCGCCACCCCACCTTCTACGAGGTGCCGGACGGGGTGGCCCACCTGTGAGCAACCTGTTCGACTTCACCCTCGCCCTCGGCGACGACGCGCTGATCGCGGCGCAGCGGCTCGGCGAGTGGACCTCCCGTGCGCCCGAGATGGAGGAGGACATCGCGCTGGCCAACATCGCCCTCGACCAGCTCGGCGCGGCCCGCCTGCTGCTCACGTACGCGGGTGAGCTGGAGGGCGCCGGCCGGGACGAGGACGCGCTGGCCTACCTGCGCGGCGACCGGGAGTTCCGCAACTGCCTCCTGATCGAGCTGCCGAACGGCGACTTCGCGGTGACCATGGCGAAGCTGTTCTTCCTGGCCGCCTGGCAGCTCCCGCTCTACACCGCGCTGAGCGGGTGCGCCGACGAGCGGCTGGCCGCCATCGGCGCGAAGGCGCGCAAGGAGTCCGCGTACCACCTGGACCACGCCTCGCTCTGGGTGAAGCGGCTCGGCGACGGCACCGACGAGTCGCACCGGCGCATGCAGGACGCGGTCGACCAGGTGTGGCCGTACACCCACGAACTGTTCACCGCGGACCCGGCGGCGCCGGTCGACCCGGCCACCCTGCGGGCCGACTTCGACGCCGTCGTGTCCGCGGTGCTCGACGAGGCGACGCTGACCCGGCCGGCCGACGGCTGGACGCCGGGCGGCGGCCGGGACGGCGTCCACACCGAACACCTCTCCTACCTGCTCGCCGAGATGCAGGTGCTGCACCGCGCCCACCCCGGAGCGCGGTGGTGAGCGCCAGGAGTGCAGCGAAGCGGAGCCCCGCAGTCGCGAACGAAAGGTGTCACCGGTGACCGACCCCAGGGCGGCCGTGGCGGCGGTGGTGGACCCGGAGATCCGGGTCATCACCATCGACGAGCTGGGCATCCTGCGGTCGGTCGACGAGGACCCGGCCACCGGTCGGGTGGTCGTCACCATCACCCCCACCTACACCGGCTGCCCGGCCATGGACGTGATCCGGGCGGACATCCGCCGCGCGCTCACCGCCGCCGGCCACCCGGACGCCGAGGTCCGCACGGTGTACGCCCCGGCGTGGAGCACCGACTGGATCTCGGAGGGCGGCCGGGCCAAGCTGGCCGCCGCCGGCATCGCCCCACCCGCGCCGGCCGCGCGGGGCGGCGGCGTCGTCCCGCTGACCCTGGCCGTCCGCTGCCCGCGCTGCGGCTCACCGGAGACCGAGCAGGTCAGCCGGTTCGGCTCCACCGCCTGCAAGGCCCTGTGGCGCTGCCGCTCCTGTTCCGAACCCTTCGACCACCTGAAGGCGCTGTGACTGTCACGATCACCCGACCGGTTCGTCGCCGGCCGGTCTTCCACCCGCTGCACGTCGCCGCCGTCGACCGGCTCACCGACGATGCCGTGGCGATCACCTTCGCCGTGCCCGAGGAGCTGCGGGAGACGTTCGCGTTCTCCGCCGGGCAGCACCTGACGGTCCGGCGGGTCGGTGAAGGCGGGACGGACGTGCGGCGGTCGTACTCGATCTGCTCGACCCCCGACGAGCTGGCCCGGCACGGGCGGCTGCGGATCGGGGTGCGGGAGGTCCCCGGCGGCGCCTTCTCCGCGTACGCCTGCGGCGCCCTGCGCGACGGCGACGTCGTCGAGGTGCTGCCCCCGCTCGGCCACTTCACCTCCGCGTTCGCCCCGGACCGGGTCCGCCGCTACGGCGCGGTGGTCGCCGGCTCCGGCATCACCCCGGTGCTCTCGCTGGTCGCGACCGCGCTCTCCGTCGAGCCGGCCAGCACCTTCACCCTGGTGTACGGCAACCGCACGGCGAACACCGTGATGTTCGCCGAGGAGCTGGCCGACCTGAAGGACCGCTGGCCGACCCGGCTGCACCTCGTGCACGTGCTCTCCCGGGAGATGGGCGAGTCGGCGCTGCTTTCCGGGCGCGTCGACGCCGACCGGCTGGGCCGGCTGCTCGACACCGTCGTCCCCGGCGACGCGATCGAGGAGTGGTTCCTCTGCGGCCCGTACGGGATGGTGGTGGACGCCAAGGCGGTGCTGGCCGACCGCGGCGTGCCCGACGCGACCGTGCACACCGAGCTGTTCCACGTCGACGCCCCGCCGGAGCCGGTCCGCCGTCCGACGGACGAGCCCGGTAGCGGCGCCGAGGTGACGATCGTGCTGGACGGGCGCTCGTCGAGCTTCACGATGGGCCGCGACGAGCGGGTGCTGGACGCCGCGCTCAAGGTCCGCGGCGAGCTGCCGTACGCCTGCAAGGGCGGGGTCTGCTCGACCTGCCGGGCCAAGGTGGTCTCCGGCGAGGTGACCATGGCCCGGAACTACGCGCTGGAGCCGGACGAGGTGGCCGCCGGCTACGTCCTGACCTGCCAGTCCAGCCCGGTGACCGACAAGCTCACGGTCGACTACGACGCGTGACCGGTAGGCCCTCGTCGCGTTCGTCACCCACGACCGGCGACTGCTGGACGCCGCGAAAGGCGGTCGGGTCCCGCCGTGGCCAGCCCCGGGATGAACTGAACCGGACGATGGGGCGCTCGTCACCGGGGGTGGAGCGGCGTTCCGGCCTCCGAGCGGGCGACGTACCCTCGGAGGTGTGACGGTGAGCCGGGAGATCGACGACATCCTGCAGCGCGGCGCGGACGGCGGGCGGATCACGCCCGAGGAGGCCCTGCTGCTCTACACCGAGGCGCCCTTCCACGCGCTGGGCGAGGCGGCGGACGCGGTACGCCGGCGGCGCTACCCGGACAACATCGTCACGTACCTGATCGATCGCAACATCAACTACACGAACGTCTGCGTGACGGCGTGCAAGTTCTGCGCGTTCTACCGGGCCCCCAAGCACAAGGAGGGCTGGACCCACCCGACCGAGGAGATCCTGCGCCGCTGCGGCGAGGCGGTCGAGCTGGGCGCCACCCAGGTCATGCTCCAGGGCGGCCACCACCCGGACTACGGCGTGGAGTACTACGAGGAGCTGTTCTCCTCGGTCAAGGCGGCGTACCCGCAGCTCGCCATCCACTCGATCGGCCCGAGCGAGATCCTGCACATGGCCAAGGTCTCCGGGGTGAGCCTGGACGAGGCGATCGCCCGGATCAAGGCGGCCGGCCTGGACTCGATCGCCGGCGCGGGCGCCGAGATGCTGCCGGACCGGCCGCGCCGGGCGATCGCGCCGCTCAAGGAGTCGGGCGCGCGCTGGCTGGAGGTCATGGAGCTGGCGCACCGGCAGGGCCTGGAGTCGACCGCGACCATGATGATGGGCACCGGCGAGACCCACGCCGAGCGGATCGAGCACCTGCGGATGATCCGCGACGTGCAGGACCGCACCGGCGGCTTCCGCGCGTTCATCCCCTGGACGTACCAGCCGGAGAACAACCACCTGAAGGGTCGCACCCAGGCGACCACGCTGGAATACCTGCGGCTCGTCGCGGTGGCCCGGCTCTTCTTCGAGACGGTGCCGCACCTCCAGGCGTCGTGGCTGACCACGGGAAAGGACGTCGGCCAGCTCGCCCTGCACATGGGGGTGGACGACCTCGGCTCGATCATGCTGGAGGAGAACGTCATCTCCTCGGCCGGCGCCCGGCACCGCTCGAACCTGCACGAGCTGATCGGCATGATCCGCACCGCCGACCGGATCCCCGCCCAGCGGGACACGCTCTACAACCGCCTCGCGGTGCACCGGACCCCGGCCGACGACCCGAGCGACGACCGGGTGGTCTCGCACTTCTCCTCGATCGCCCTGCCGGGCGGCGGGGCCGGCAGGTCGCTCCCGCTGGTCGACGTCAACTGACCCCGGTTCCATCGACCGAACGGTCACCTCACCGCCGTCACGGAGTCGGTTTCGCCACCCGTTCCCGGTGAAGCTGCGGTGTGGGTCTTGGCGAGGATGATCGTGGGCCGCTAACGTGCCCGCTCGGCGCCGTCGATCGGGCCGCCGACCTGCGAGATAACAGGACGGCGGCGACCGGCGCGACCGTGACCCGCGCGGCGAGAACGGCGGTTACGCTGTCGTCGTCCGCCTGACGGTCGTCCTCCATCGGCCCGCGAGGGCCGTTCACATAAACGCACGGCAGCAGGGGCGGGATGGGTCACCATCCCGCCCCTGCTGTCTGCGTTCCGGTGAGGACGGTGGGAATCCATCGACGGGTTTCTGGCGCGGGCCGACGTCGCCCCGGTAGCGTCCGTTCGTTCCGCAACCATCCGCACGTCCCTTACCCCGGGGGATCCATGACCTTCACCTGCCGCCCGCCGCTGGCCCGCGCCGGCGCTGTGGACGGCGTCACCGAGCCGGTGCTGCACGAGGGTGACCTCTTCGCGTACGGGTTGGACGGTGCCGAGGGCGCGCCGGAGGAGGTGCCCAGGGCGGCCGGCGCCGCGCAGCGGCGTACCTTCGCCGAGGTCGACGAGCTGGACAACCACACGATCTTCGAGGCCTTCGTGGACCTGTCGGCCGAGCCCACGCCGGACCCGACCGGCACGCCGCGGCCCACCCCGACGGGCACGGGCGCGCCGGGCCCGACCGGCCAGCCGAGCGCGACGGCGACCCCGGGCGGTGGCAGCGGCGGCGGGGCCGGCGACGGCGGCCTGCCGGTGACCGGTGTGCAGGTGGGGCTGATCGGCGGTGTCGGCGCGGCCGTCCTGCTGGCCGGCGCGGCGCTGCTGCTGCTCTCCCGCCGCCGGAAGGTGGTTCTGGTCACACCGACCGACGAGCGGACCGAGGACTGACCGACCTGGACAGCGTGTGGGCGGGGTGGGCGACCACCCCGCCCTTTCGCGTACCCGGCAGGCGTCGGGCGGGGGGCGGCTGGCAGAGTGGAGGGGTGAGCCGTACCCCGCAGGGCCAGCGCGCCAGCCTGGACAAGCAGCCGCACGAGGTCGCCGCGATGTTCGACGGCGTGGCCGCCCGCTACGACCTGACCAACACGGTGCTCTCCTTCGGGCAGGACCGGTTCTGGCGGCGGGCCACCCGGGAGGCGCTCGGGCTGCGTCCCGGCGAGCGGGTGCTGGACGTGGGCGCCGGCACCGGCGTCTCGACCGAGGAGCTCGGCCACTCCGGTGCGTACGCGGTGGGCGCCGACCTGTCGCTCGGCATGCTGCACGCCGGCAAGCGCACCCGCCCGCGGGTGCCGCTGCTGGCCGGGGACGCGCTGCGGCTGCCCTTCGCCGACGCGAGCTTCGACGCGGTCACCATCTCCTTCGCGCTGCGCAACGTCAACGACACCGACGCGGCGCTGCGCGAGCTGGCCCGGGTCACCCGGCCCGGCGGCCGGCTGGTGGTCTGCGAGTTCAGCACCCCGGTCAACCCGGCGTTCCGCACGGTCTACCTGTCGTACCTGATGCGGTCGCTGCCGGCCGTGGCGCGCGCGGTGTCGAGCAACCCCGACGCGTACGTCTACCTCGCCGAGTCGATCCGGGCCTGGCCGGACCAGGCGGCGCTGGCCGCGCGTGTCGGCGCGGCCGGCTGGGGCCGGGTGGCCTGGCGCAACCTGACCGGCGGCGTGGTGGCGCTGCACCGCGCGATCCGCGACTGACGCCGGGGCCGACATAAAACCGGCCTTTTCGTGAATATCCGCTTTAGGTCTACTTTGTCCCGTAGGCTCGCCCCCATGAAGGGACCAGACCAGGCGGCCACCGACGACGACGCCGCGGAACTCATCGCGCAGCTCCGGGAGCTGGCCGGCGCGGATCCCGCCGACGTCCGTCAGGTGGTCGCCGAGGTGCTGGCCGCGCTCGACCGCGCCGCCGGCGGCGCGCTGCGCGAGCACCTGCCGGAGGCGATCCGGCTCGACGCCGGCCTGGGGCCGGCCGCTTCCGCGCGCTCCTGACCGCCGGAGGGACACATACCGGCCCGTTTCCGCGAAGTTAGGCCCCCCTCAGCGCATACAGGTGTAACGCCGGTCATAGACTCCAACCGGATCGGCTTGTGAAGCATTTCACGAGCATGCGGGAGGAGGCGCGGATGGCCGCGGTGGAGAACGACGCCGACGTCATCGTCGTGGGCGCCGGTCCCGGAGGATCGGCGACGGCGTACCACCTGGCGCGGCACGGCGTACGCGTGCTGCTGCTGGAGAAGACCGAATTTCCCCGGGAGAAGGTCTGCGGCGACGGGCTCACCCCCCGGGCCGTGCGACAGCTCATCCGGATGGGCGTGGACACCTCGCCCGAGGCCGGCTGGCTGCACAACAAGGGCCTCCGGGTGATCGGCGGCGGGATACGCCTGGAACTCGACTGGCCCGACCTGGCCAGCTTCCCCAACTACGGCCTGGTCCGGACCCGGCTCGACTTCGACGACCTGCTCGCCCAGCGTGCCGTCGCGGCCGGGGCGAAGCTGCGCACCAGCGTCAACGTGCTGGGCCCGGTGCTCGGCGCCGACGACCGGGTGATCGGCGTGCAGGCCGAGGTGGGCCCGGACAGGGAGCCGGCCACCTTCCACGCGCCGCTCGTGGTCGCCGCCGACGGCGTCTCCGGCCGCTTCCCGCTCGCCCTCGGCCTGGCCAAGCGCGAGGACCGGCCGATCGGCGTGGCGGTCCGCCGCTACTACCGGTCGCCCGCCAAGCACGACGACGACTACCTGGAGTCGTGGCTGGAGCTGCGGGCCAAGGGCAGCGACGCGCTGCTGCCCGGCTACGGCTGGATCTTCGGCCTCGGCGACGGCCGGGTGAACGTCGGCCTGGGCGTGCTCAACTCCTCCTCGGCCTTCGGCAAGACGAACTACCGCAGGCTGCTCACCGACTGGCTGGCCAACACCCCCGAGGACTGGGGGATGACCGACGAGACCAACGCGGAGGGGCCGATCCTCGGCGCCGCGCTGCCGATGGGCTTCAACCGGGTCCCGCACTACACCCGCGGGGTCCTGCTGGTCGGCGACTCCGGCGGCATGGTCAACCCGTTCAACGGCGAGGGCATCGCGTACGCGATGGAGTCCGGCGAGCTGGCCGCCGAGATCGCGGTGCAGGCGCTCGCCCGGCCGGCCGGCGCGGAGCGCGAGCGGGCGCTGCTGGCGTACCCGCAGGAGCTGAAGGCCCGCTTCGGCGGCTACTACCGGCTCGGCGGCATCTTCGTGAAGCTCATCGGCCGGCCCGAGGTGATGCGGATGGCCACCAAGCACGGCATGCCCCACCCGATGCTGATGCGCTTCGTGCTCAAGCTGCTGGCCAACCTCACCGACCCCCGGGGCGGTGACGCGATGGACCGCGTCATCAACGCGATGACGAGGGTGGCCCCCGCCGTCTAGACCACCGGTCCCGGGGTCCACGGCGCCCCGGGACCGACAAAGATCGACCCCCCGCCGGCCGAGGTCACGAGGGACGTGAATAGTGTGATTTTCGCCAACCACCGAGGTCAGGGAAGGACGAGCAGGAGACAACGATGACGCTCTCTCCTTACGCACCGATCATCGGGCTGTTCGCCCTCGCTGCGGGGTTCGCGCTGTTCTCCGTGGCCGCCGCCCGATTCGCCGGCCCCCGGCGTCTGAACAAGGCCAAGCTCGAGGCGTACGAGTGCGGCATCGAACCGAGCCCGCAGCCGGTCGGCGGCGGCCGGTTCCCGATCAAGTTCTACCTGACGGCGATGCTCTTCATCGTCTTCGACATCGAGATCATCTTCCTCTACCCCTGGGCCGTCTCCTTCGACGCCCTGCCGATCTTCGGCTTCGTGGAGATGGTCCTGTTCATCGTCGCGGTCTTCGTCGCCTACGCCTACGTCTGGCGGCGCGGCGGCCTGGACTGGGACTGAGGGAGGTACGTCAGATGGGCATCGAGGAGAAGCTCCCGGCCGGCGTCCTGCTCACCTCCGTGGAGAAGCTGGTCAACTGGTCGCGGAAGTCGTCCGTCTGGGGCGCCACCTTCGGCCTGGCCTGCTGTGCCATCGAGATGATGGCCGCCGGTGGTCCGCACTACGACATGGGCCGCTGGGGCATGGAGGTCTTCCGGGCCTCGCCGCGGCAGGCGGACCTGATGATCGTGGCCGGCCGGGTGAGCCAGAAGATGGCCCCGGTGCTGCGCCAGATCTACGACCAGATGGCCGAGCCCCGCTGGGTCATCTCGATGGGCGTCTGCGCCAGCAGCGGCGGCATGTTCAACAACTACGCCATCGTGCAGGGCGTCGACCACATCGTCCCGGTCGACATGTACCTCCCGGGTTGTCCGCCCCGGCCCGAGATGCTCATCGACGCGGTGCTCAAGCTCCGCGAGAAGATCATGTACGAGCCGCTGGGCGCGAACGGCCGCAAGATGCTGGAGGCTCGCAAGGAGCGCGGTGACGTGCCCGTCGTGCCCTACGGCTCGATGCCGTCGTCGTACCGCAACGACAAGGCCCGGCGCGCCGAGTGGACGAAGGCGGTCCGCGAGGGGCGCGAGGAGCAGCTGCGGATCGAGAACTGGATGAAGGCGCAGAACCACCTCGGCGTGCAGCGGGGCCCCAAGTGAGCGCGAGGAGTGCAGCGAAGCGGAGCCCCGCAGTCGCGAACGGAGGGCAGGCGCAGTGACGGCACCGAACGACAAGAACAACGACGGCGGCGTGCCGGTCCCGACCACCCCGGCCGGCGCCAGCAGCACCGCCCCGGCGGAGTACCCGCCGGCCAGCCCGGCCGGGCGCGGCATGTTCGGCAACCAGGGCACCGGCGACGTCTCCGGCTACGGCGGCCTGGTCCGCCAGCGCAAGCCCATCGAGGAGGCCGCCCGCCCGTACGGGGGCTACTTCGACGAGGTCCGCGACGCGCTGGAGGAGGCGTACCCCCAGTTCGGCGACGCGATCGAGAAGGTCGTGGTCGACCGGGGCGAGCTGACCCTGCACGTCCGCCCCGAGCGGATCGCCGAGATCTGCCAGGTGATGCGCGACGACCTGGCGCTCCGCTTCGAGCTCTGCTCCTCGGTGTCCGGTGTGGACTACCTGGGCGCGGACGGGCGCCGGCTGCACGTGGTCTACCAGCTCACCTCGATGACCTACCGGCGCCGGGTCCGGCTGGAGGCCGCGGTCTCCGCCGAGGACCCGCACCTGCCGAGCGTCACCGCCGTCTACCCGACCGCCGACTGGCAGGAGCGGGAGACGTACGACATGTTCGGCATCGTCTTCGACGGCCACCCCAACCTGACCCGGATCCTCATGCCGGACGACTGGGAGGGGCACCCGCAGCGCAAGGACTACCCGCTCGGCGGCATCCCCGTCGAGTACAAGGGTGCGGAAATCCCGCCGCCGGACCGTAGGAGGTCCTACCAGTGACCACGTCGAACTACGCGACCGAGCGCGAAACGACCGAGGGCAAGGTCTTCACCGTCACCGGTGGGGACTGGGACCAGGTCGTCTCCGGCACGGACCCGATCAACGACGAGCGGATCGTCGTCAACATGGGTCCGCAGCACCCGTCCACGCACGGCGTGCTCCGGCTGATCCTGGAGCTGGAGGGCGAGACGGTCCGCGAGGCCCGCTCGGTCGTCGGCTACCTGCACACCGGCATCGAGAAGAACCTCGAATACCGCAACTGGGTCCAGGGCTCGACCTTCGTGACCCGGATGGACTACCTCTCCCCGCTGTTCAACGAGACGGCGTACGCGCTCGCGGTGGAGAAGCTGCTCGGCATCACCGACGAGGTGACCGAGCGGGCCACCACCATCCGGGTGCTGATGATGGAGCTCAACCGCATCTCGTCGCACCTGGTCTGGCTGGCCACCACCGGCATGGAGCTGGGCGCGATCAACATGATGTTGTACGGCTTCCGCGAGCGGGAGTACATCCTCGACATCTTCGAGACCATCACCGGCCTGCGCATGAACCACGCGTACGTGCGGCCGGGCGGCGTCGCGCAGGACGTGCCGGACGACGCGATCGTCAAGATCCGCGACTTCCTCAAGCTGATGCCGAAGAAGCTCAAGGAGTACGAGGACCTGCTCTCCGGCCAGCCGATCTGGATCGAGCGCACCAAGAACGTCGCGGTGCTCGACGTGACCGGCTGCCTCGCGCTCGGGGTCACCGGCCCGGTGCTCCGCTCCGCCGGCCTCGCCTGGGACCTGCGCAAGACCATGCCGTACTGCGGCTACGAGACGTACGAGTTCGACGTGCCGACGCACACCGACGGCGACGTCTGGGGCCGCTACCTGGTCCGGCTGGCCGAGATCCGGGAGTCGCTGAAGCTGGTCGAGCAGGCCCTCGACCGGCTCAAGCCGGGCCCGGTGATGGTGGCCGACCGCAAGATCGCCTGGCCGGCGCAGCTCGCCATCGGCGTGGACGGCATGGGCAACTCGCTGGAGCACGTCGCCAAGATCATGGGTCAGTCGATGGAGTCCCTGATCCACCACTTCAAGCTCGTCACCGAGGGCTTCCGGGTCCCGGCGGGCCAGGTGTACGTCGGCATCGAGTCGCCCCGCGGCGAACTGGGCGTGCACGCGGTCTCCGACGGCGGCACCCGCCCCTACCGGGTGCACTACCGGGAGCCGAGCTTCGTCAACCTCCAGGCCCTCCCGGCGATGGCCGAGGGTGGCCTGATCGCCGACGTGATCGCCGGTGGCGCCTCGCTGGACCCCGTGATGGGTGGTTGTGACCGATGAGTGTTTTCACTGAAGAGACCCGGGAGCGGGCGCGGGAGATCATCGCCCGGTACCCGGCGGACCGGTCCCGCTCGGCCCTGCTGCCGCTGCTGCACCTGGTCCAGTCCGAGGAGGGGTACGTCTCCCCGGCCGGGGTCGAGTTCTGCGCCGAGGTGCTCGGGCTGAACAAGGCCCAGGTCGGCGCGGTCGCCACCTTCTACACCATGTACAAGCGCAAGCCGACCGGTGACTACCTGGTCAGCGTCTGCACCAACACCATGTGCAACGTGCTCGGCGGCCAGGAGGTCTACGACACCCTCGCCGAGCACCTGGGCGTCGGGCACGACGAGACCACCGCCGACGGGAAGATCACCCTGGAGCACGCCGAGTGCCTGGCGGCGTGCGACTACGGCCCGGTCATGACGGTCAACTACGACTTCTTCGACAACGTCGACCCGCAGGGCGCGCTCGGAGTGGTGGAGGAGCTGCGGGCCGGGGGCCGGCCGATGCCGACCCGGGGCGCCCGGCTCTGCACCCTCAAGGAGATGGCCGTCCAGCTCGCCGGTTTTGCCGACGAGCGCGACGGCGCGGTGGCCGACGGCGGGCCGGGCGAGCCGACCCTGCGCGGCCTGCGCCTGGCCGAGCAGCACGGCATCTCGGTGCCGGGCTTCGACCCGAACACCCCGATCCGCAGCAAGGCCGAGGCCGACAAGGCCGCCGCCGAGGCGAAGGCCCGGGCCGAGGCCGCGAAGCCGGCCCCGGCCGCCGAGCCGGTGAAGCCCGCGGCGGCCACCGGCAGCACCGCGCCGGACGTGAAGGCGCCTGACGACAAGTCGCCGCAGGTCCGTACCGCCGAGACCCGGCAGCCGGACGCGGGCACCGCGGTGGCGGACGCCCCCGGCACCAAGGTCCCGACGGACACCACCGCGCCCGCGCCCCGCGACGCCCAGGCGGCCGAGTCCGCCGGCGTGGCGGCCAACCCGCCGGCCGGTGACGGCAAGCCCGCCGGCGACGAGGCCGGCGCGCAGCAGCGCAACCTCAAGGAAGCGGAGGCCGGGGCGGGCGCCAACGGCGCGGGCCCGGCGGTCGCGAGCGAAACGGGGGTCCAGAAGTGACCGCTCCTCGGCCGGAGACGCTGGCCAAGCTGACGCCGGTGCTCACCAAGCGCTGGCTGTCGCCGGACGCCTGGCGGCTCGGCACCTACGAGAAGCTGGACGGCTACGCCGCCCTGCGCAAGGCGCTCAAGGCGCACCCGGACGACCTGATCCAGCTGATCAAGGACTCCGGGCTGCGCGGCCGCGGCGGCGCGGGCTTCCCGACCGGTCTCAAGTGGGGGTTCATCCCGCAGGGCGACGGCAAGCCGCACTACCTCGTGGTGAACGCCGACGAGGGCGAGCCGGGCACCTGCAAGGACCTGCCGCTCATGACCCACGACCCGCACTCGCTGGTCGAGGGCGTCATCATCGCCTCGTACGCGATCCGGGCCAACCGGGCGTACATCTACATCCGCGGCGAGGCCGTGCACGCCGCCCGCCGGCTGCGCAACGCCGTGCAGGAGGCGTACGCCAAGGGCTACCTCGGCCGGAACATCCAGGGCAGCGGCTTCGACCTCGACCTGGTGGTGCACTCCGGCGCCGGGGCGTACATCTGCGGTGAGGAGACCGCGCTGCTGGACTCGCTGGAGGGCTTCCGGGGCCAGCCCCGGCTGCGCCCGCCGTTCCCGGCGACCCACGGCCTGTACGCGAGCCCGACCGTGGTGAACAACGTCGGCACCATCGCCAGCGTGCCGTACATCGTGCTGGGCGGCGCCGACTGGTGGAAGACCATGGGGACGGAGAAGTCCTCCGGCCCGATGATCTACTCGCTCTCCGGCCGGATCGCCAACCCGGGCCAGTTCGAGTGCTCGATGGGGATCACCCTGCGCGAGCTGATCGAGCTGGCCGGCGGCATGCAGCCCGGGCACAACCTGAAGTTCTGGACCCCGGGCGGCTCGTCGACGCCGCTGCTCACCGCCGAGCACCTGGACGTGCCACTGGACTTCGAGGGGGTGGCGGCGGCCGGCTCGATCCTGGGCACCACGGCCACGCAGATCTTCTCCGACCAGGACTGCCCGGTGTACGCGACCTACCGGTGGCTGGAGTTCTACCACCACGAGTCGTGCGGCAAGTGCACCCCGTGCCGTGAGGGCAACTACTGGATGGTCCGGGTCTACCGGCGGATCCTCTCCGGTCAGGGCACCCACGAGGACCTGGACACCCTGCTCGACACCTGCGACAACATCCTCGGCCGCTCGTTCTGCGGTCTGGGTGACGGTGCGACCAGCTCGGTGACCTCGTCGCTGAAGTACTTCAAGCAGGACTACCTCGACTACATCGAGGGACGTACCGCGCCGAAGCTCTCCGAGAAGCAGCTGGTGGGAGCCCACTGATGACCGACGTAGCCAAGCAGACCGAGACCGTCACCCTGACCATCGACGGCGTCCAGGTCACCGCCCCCAAGGGGGCGCTGCTGATCCGGGTCGCCGAGCAGTTGGGCACCGAGATCCCGCGGTTCTGCGACCACCCGCTGCTGGCCCCGGCCGGCGCCTGCCGGCAGTGCCTGGTGGAGGTGGAGGGCCAGCGCAAGCCGGTCGCCTCCTGCACCCAGACCGTGGCCGACGGCATGGTGGTGCGGACCCAGCTCACCTCCCCGGTCGCCAAGAAGGCCCAGGAGGGGGTGATGGAGCTGCTGCTCCTCAACCACCCGCTGGACTGCCCGATGTGCGACAAGGGCGGCGAGTGCCCGCTGCAGAACCAGGCGATGTCCACCGGCCGCACCGACTCCCGCTTCCACGAGCACAAGCGGGAGTACCCGAAGCCGCTGCCGATCAGCACCCAGGTGCTGCTCGACCGCGAGCGCTGCGTGCTCTGCCAGCGCTGCACCCGGTTCTCCGAGGAGATCGCCGGCGACAAGTTCATCGACCTGATGGGCCGGTCGTCCGCCGAGGAGATCAACATCTACCGGGACGACGCCTACGGCGAGGAGGGCGACGAAGGTGACGTCCCCTTCAACTCCTACTTCTCCGGCAACACCGTGCAGATCTGCCCGGTGGGCGCGCTGACCGGCGCGCAGTACCGGTTCCGGGCCCGCCCGTTCGACCTGGTCTCCACCCCCAGCGCCTGCGAGCACTGCGCGGCCGGCTGCGCGCAGCGCACCGACTGGCGGCGCGGCAAGGTGCTGCGCCGGCTGGCCGGTGACGACCCGGCGGTGAACGAGGAGTGGAACTGCGACAAGGGCCGCTGGGGCTTCCAGTACACCCGCGCGTTCGACCGGCTCACCACCCCGCTGGTGCGGGACGGGAAGACCGGTGAGCTGCGCGAGGCGTCCTGGAGCGAGGCCCTCACCCGGGCCGCCGAGGGGCTGCGCGCCGCCCGGGACGGCGAGCAGGGCACGGCGGTGCTGACCGGCGGCCGGCTCACCGTCGAGGACGCCTACGCGTACGCGAAGTTCGCGCGGGTCGCCCTGCACACCAACGACATCGACTTCCGGGCCCGCCCGGTCTCCCGCGAGGAGGCCGACTTCCTGGCCAGCAGCGTCGCCGGGGTCACCGACGTGACCTACGCCGACGTGGAGAACGCGCCCGCCGTGGTGCTGGTCGGCCTGGAGCCGGAGGAGGAGTGCCCGATCCTCTTCCTGCGGCTGCGCAAGGCGTACCTGAAGAAGAAGCTCACGGTCTACGCGCTCGCGCCGTTCGCGACCCGCGGCCTGGAGAAGCTCGGGGCCAAGCTGGCCCGGGTGGTGCCGGGCGAGGAGGCCAGCGTGCTGGCCGAGCACGCCACGGTGGCCGAGGCGCTCAGCCAGCCGGGCGCCATCCTGATCGTCGGCGAGCGGCTGGGCGCGGTGCCCGGCGGCCTCTCCGCCGCGGCGGACGTGGCCCGGCGCGCCGGGGCCAAGCTGGCCTGGGTGCCGCGGCGCGCGGGTGACCGCGGCGCGGTCGACGCGGGCTGCCTGCCCAACCTGCTGCCCGGCGGCCGCGTGGTCACCGAGCCGGCCGCCCGCGCCGAGCTGGGCGAGGCGTGGGACATCCCGGCCGGGGTGATCCCGAGCCAGGCCGGCCGGGACACCGACGGCATCCTCACGGCCGCGGCCAACGGTCAGATCGGCGCCCTCGTGGTGGCCGGTGTCGACCCGGCCGACCTGTCCGACCCGCGCCTGGCCGAGCAGGCCCTGGACGCGGTGCCGTTCCTGGTCAGCCTGGAGCTGCGGATGAGCGCGGTGGCCCGCCGGGCCGACGTGGTCCTGCCGATCGCCCCGGTGGTCGAGAAGGCCGGCAGCTTCCTGGACTGGGAGGGCCGGCTGCGCACCTTCGAGAAGGTGCTGGACACCGCGGCCATGACCGACGGCCGGGTGCTCGACGCGATCGCCGCGCAGCTCGACGTGCGGCTCGGCACCGGCGACGTGCAGAGCGTCCGCCGGGAGCTGGGCGCGCTGCCGCCGACCCGGGTCGACCGGCCGTCCGCCCCGTCCGTCGAGCCGGCCACCGTGCCGCAGCCCGGCGCCGGCGAGGCCGTGCTGGCCACCTGGCACCAGCTGCTCGACCTGGGCAGCCTCACCGACGGCGACGAGCACCTCGCCGGCACCGCCCGCCCGCCGGTGGTCCGGCTGGGCAAGGGCACCGCCGAGGCGCTCGGTGTCGCGGACGGGGACCCGGTGACCGTCGGCACCGACCGCGGCGCGGTCACCCTGCCGGCGGCGATCACCGAGATGCCGGACGGCGTCGTCTGGCTGCCGACCAACTCACCCGGCTCGACCGTCCGGCGCAGCCTCGGCGCGACGTCCGGCGAGGTCGTGAAGGTCTCGGCCGCGGCGGTCGCCGCTGACGCGGCCGCCCGCCCGGGTCCGCTCCTCAACACCGGGAGTGTCCAGTGAGCGCGAGGAGTGAACGAGCGGAGCGAGTGAGCCCCGCAGTCGCGAACGAAAGGTGGGCGCAGTGAACCTCTACCTCGCGGCGCAGGACCCGACGCTGGCGGACTTCGGCAAGGACCCGTGGTGGCTGGTCCTCATCAAGATCGTCTTTGCGTTCGCCTTCGGCTTGCTGGCCACGCTGCTCGGCGTCTGGTTCGAGCGCCGCGTCGTCGGCCGCATGGCGGTGCGGCCCGGCCCGAACCAGGTCGGCCCGTTCGGCCTGCTGCAGACCCTCGCGGACGGCCTGAAGATGGCCTTCAAGGAGGACATCCTCCCGCGGACGGCCGACAAGGTGGTCTTCTTCTTCGCGCCGACCATCTCGGTGATCTGCGCGGTCACCTCGCTGTCGGTGGTGCCGTTCGGCCCGAAGGTGAGCATCTTCGGTCACCACACGCCGCTGCAGGTCACCGACGTGTCGGTGGCGGTGCTGGTGATCCTCGCCTGCTCCTCGATGGGCATCTACGGCATCGTGCTCGGCGGCTGGGCCTCCGGCTCGACGTACCCGCTGCTCGGCGGTCTCCGGTCCAGCGCCCAGATGATCTCGTACGAGGTCGCCATGGGGCTGAGCATCGTGGCGGTGTTCATGACCGCCGGCACGATGTCGACGAGCGGGATCGTCGCCGCGCAGGGGGACGCCACCCAGCTCACCATCGCCGGCCAGCAGATCCCGGCCCCCGGCTGGTACGCGATCCTGCTGCTGCCCAGCTTCGTCATCTTCTTCATCGCCATGGTCGGTGAGACCAACCGGGCGCCGTTCGACCTGCCCGAGGCGGAGTCGGAGCTGGTCGCGGGCTTCATGACCGAGTACAGCTCGCTCAAGTTCGCGCTCTTCATGCTCTCCGAGTACGTCTCGATGGTGACCATGTCCGCGGTCACCACCACGCTCTTCCTCGGCGGCTGGCGGGCACCCTGGCCGATCACCCTCTGGTCGGGCGCCAACTCGGGTTGGTGGCCGATGCTCTGGTTCTTCGGCAAGGTCATCATCCTGGTCTTCGTCTTCGTCTGGCTCCGGGGCACCCTGCCCCGGCTCCGCTACGACCAGTTCATGCGCTTCGGCTGGAAGGTCCTGCTGCCGATCAACCTGGTCTGGATCCTGGTGCTGAGCGGCCTCCGCTCGATCGAGGACTGGCAGACCAAGGACCGGCTGCTCGCCACCGGCGTCGGCGCGGGCGTGCTGCTGCTGGCCACGCTCTTCTGGCCGAGCCGGAAGAAGGCGCCGAAGCCGCCGCTCCAGGAGCAGGTGAACAGCCGCCCGCACGGCAGCTTCCCGCTGCCGCCGATGGATCTTCAGGTTCCGCCGAGCCCGCGTACCAAGCGCGTGGTCGCCGAGCGGGAGCCGGCCAACCTCGTCGCCGGCTCGGACTCCAGGGAGGTGTGACGTGGGCGCGATCACCGGAACGTTCAAGGGCTTCGGTGTCACCTTCTCGCACATGTTCAAGAAGGTCGTCACCACCGACTACCCGTTCAAGCCGCCGGTCTCGGCGCCGCGCTACCACGGGCGGCACATCCTCAACCGGCACCCGGACGGGCTGGAGAAGTGCATCGGCTGCGAGCTGTGCGCGTGGGCCTGCCCGGCGGACGCGATCTACGTGGAGGGTGGCGACAACACCGAGGAGCAGCGCTTCTCCCCGGGTGAGCGGTACGCCAGCGTCTACCAGATCAACTACGCCCGGTGCATCTTCTGCGGGCTCTGCATCGAGGCCTGCCCGACCCGGTCGCTCACCATGAGCAACGAGTACGAGCTGGCCCGGGACAACCGGCAGGACCTGATCTTCACGAAGGAGCAGCTGCTCGCGCCGCTGCTGCCGGGCATGGAGCAGCCGCCGCACCCGATGCGGCTGGGCGACAGCGAGAAGGACTACTACGTCGGCGGGCTGACCAACCCGGGCACCTCGGCCGGCGCCGAGCGCTCGCCCATGGGCCCGGGCCGGTACCAGGTGGAGGAGCACCCCGGCGTGACCTTCCCCGGCGCCGAGCAGGCCGCGCAGCGGGCCGAGGCGGGCAAGGGAGCAGGAGCATGACCACGCAGACGGTGCTCGCCGCGGCGGGCCAGGTGTCCGGAGGTGAGGAGGTCACCTTCTGGATCCTCGCCCCGCTGGCCCTCCTCGGGGCCATCGGCATGGTCTGGGCGCGCAACGCGGTGCACTCGGCGCTCTGGCTGGTGCTGACCATGCTCTGCCTGGGCGTGTTCTACGTGCTCCAGGCCGGGCCGTTCATCGGCATGGTGCAGATCATCGTCTACACCGGCGCGATCATGATGCTGTTCCTGTTCGTGCTGATGCTGGTCGGCCGGGACGCCTCCGACTCGCTGATCGAGACGCTGCGCGGCCAGCGGGTCGCCGCGGTGGTGCTCGGGCTCGGCTTCGCCGGCCTGGTCGGCTCCGGGCTCTACCGGGCCCTGGAGGGCGTGCAGGCGGCCGGCCTCGACCGGGCGAACGCCGAGGGCAACGTGCAGGGCATCGCCCGGCTGCTCTTCACCAAGTACGTCTTCGCCTTCGAGCTGACCTCCGCGTTGCTCATCACGGCCGCGGTGGGCGCGATGGTGCTGGCGCACGTGGAGCGGCGCAAGGAGGACCGGATGGACCAGGTCGCCACCATGAAGGCCCGGTTCCGTCCCGGCAACTACCCCGGCCCGAAGCCCGGACCGGGTGTCTTCGCCACGTCGTCCTCGGTGGCCACCCCGGCCCGCCTGCCCGACGGCCGGCTGACCGACCGCAGCATCCCGGAGATCATGCCGGTGCGGGAGCTGACGGCCGAGGAAACCTCGTTGAAGGGGACGGAGAAGTGACCCCGGACTACTACCTGATCCTCGCGGCGGTGCTGTTCACCATCGGCGCCGTCGGCGTGCTGATCCGGCGCAACGCGATCGTGCTGTTCATGTGCGTCGAGCTGATGCTCAACGCGGCCAACCTGACGCTTGTCACGTTCAGCCGGATCAACGGCGACCTGAACGGCCAGATCATGGCGTTCTTCGTGATGGTGGTGGCCGCGGCCGAGGTCGTGGTCGGGCTCGCGATCATCATGTCGATCTTCCGGACCCGGCGCTCGGCGAGCGTCGACGACGCCAACCTGCTGAAGTACTGAGGGGCTCGCGGTGGAGAAGATTCTGACGTACGCCCAGGCTGAACCGGCTGGAACCGTCGCTTTCGCGACGGCGGATGGCCTCTTGGGCAGTGTCTGGCTGCTGGTGGCCATCCCGCTGGTGAGCGCGGCGATCCTGCTGCTGCTCGGCAAGCGGGCGGACCGCTGGGGCCACTGGCTGGGCGTGGCGGCCATCGGCGCCGCCTTCGTGCTCGGCCTGACCTACTTCTTCCAGCTCCGTGGCCTGGAGAACAAGCAGGTCGAGCAGAGCCTCTGGCAGTTCATCACGGTCGGCGACCTCAAGGTGGACTTCGGTCTGCTCTTCGACCCGCTGGCCGCCGTCTTCGTACTGCTGATCACCGGGGTGGGTTTCCTGATCCACCTCTACGCGGTCGAGTACATGGCGCACGACGAGGGCCGGCGACGGTTCTTCGGGTACTTCAACCTGTTCGTCGCCGCGATGCTGCTGCTGGTGCTCGGCAACAACTACGTGATGCTCTACTTCGGCTGGGAGGGCGTCGGTCTGGCGTCGTACCTGCTGATCTCCTTCTGGTACGGCCGGCCGAGCGCGGCCACCGCCGGCAAGAAGGCGTTCCTCATGAACCGGGTCGGCGACGCCGGCCTGGCCATCGGCATCTTCGTCATGTTCGCCATGCTCGGCACCACCCAGTACGACGAGGTCTTCAACGGGGTCGGCTCGCTGACCTCGACCACGGTGCTGGTGCTGGGCCTGCTGCTGCTCCTCGGCGCCACCGGCAAGTCCGGCCAGTTCCCGCTCCAGGCGTGGCTGCCGGACGCCATGGAGGGCCCGACCCCGGTCTCCGCGCTCATCCACGCGGCCACCATGGTCACCGCGGGCGTCTACCTGATCGCCCGCTCCAACCCGATCTTCTCGGCCAACCACACGCTCCAGCTCGTGGTGGTCAGCGTCGGCGCCATCACCCTGCTGATGGGCTGTCTCATCGGCGCGGCCAAGGACGACATCAAGCGGGTGCTGGCCTGGTCGACGGTGAGCCAGATCGGCTACATGTTCCTCGGCGTGGGCCTGGGTGGCGCGGCGTACGCGCTGGCCATCGTGCACCTGCTGGCGCACGGCTTCTTCAAGGCCAACATGTTCCTCGGCGCCGGCTCGGTCATGCACGGCATGAACGACCAGGTCGACATCCGCCGCTTCGGCAACCTGTCGAAGTACATGAAGGTCACCTGGCTGACCTTCATGATGGGCTGGCTGGCGATCATCGGCATGTTCCCGTTCTCCGGCTTCTTCTCCAAGGAGCCGATCATCGTGGCCGCGTTCGAGCGGGAGGGCTGGACGGCCTGGCTCTTCGGCATGGCCGCGCTGCTCGGCGCCGGGCTCACCGCGTTCTACATGACCCGGCTCTTCGTGCTCACCTTCCACGGACCGGCCCGCTGGACCGAGGACATCGAGCACCCGCACGAGTCGCCGAAGCTGATGACGATCCCGCTGGTCCTGCTGGCGATCGGCTCGGTCGCGGCGGGCTTCCTGCTCGCCACGTCGGTGCCGGACTGGCTGGAGGCGACCGCCGGCCTGGGCGGCCAGGAGGAGGGCCACGAGGCCGTCCTCGCGCACTGGCTGATCACGACGCTCTCGCTGCTGGTGACCGTGCTGGGCGCCGGGCTGGCCTGGTTCCTGTTCCGCAACGGCACGGCCACCGAGCCGCAGCCGGCCGGCGTGCTGGTCACCGCCGCCCGCCGGAACCTCTACACGGACGCCGTCAACGAGGCGGTCTTCGAGAAGCCGGGCGTCTTCCTCACCCGGGCGCTGGTCTTCCTCGACAACCGGGGCGTCGACGGGCTGGTCAACGGCCTCGCCGCCGCGGTGGGCGGGGGTTCGGGCCGGCTCCGGCGGCTGCAGACCGGTTTCGTGCGGTCGTACGCGACCTCGATCCTGACCGGCGCGCTGCTCGTGGTGGCGGCCTTCCTGGCGGTGCAGGCGGGGTGGCTGGCGTGATCGACCTCAACGCGGCCGCCCCCGCCGGCGGGCCACGCAGTCACGACGGAGGTAAGGCCGAATAATGTCCAACTTCCCGTTCCTCTCGGTGCTGACCGTGGCGCCGCTGGTCGGCGCCCTGGTCGTGGCCCTGCTGCCGCGGCGCAACCCGGACCTGGCCAAGCTGGTGGCGTTCGGCTGGTCGCTGCTGGTGCTGGTGCTCTCGGTGGTCATGTGGATCGCCTTCCAGGCCGACGGTGACCGGTTCCAGTTCCGCGAGTCCTACGCGTGGATCCCGAACTGGGGCGTCAACTTCACCTTCGAGGTGGACGGCATCGCGCTGGTCATGCTGATGCTGATCGCGATCCTGGTGCCGCTGGTGATCCTGGCGTCGTGGCACGACGCCGAGTCGTCGAAGCGCTCGGTGCCGGTCTACTTCGCGCTGCTGCTCGTCCTCGAGTGCACGATGATCGGCGTCTTCGCCGCCGCCGACGTCTTCCTGTTCTACGTGTTCTTCGAGGTCATGCTGGTGCCGATGTACTTCCTCATCGGCAGCTACGGCGGCCACCAGCGGCAGTACGCGGCGGTCAAGTTCTTCCTCTACTCCCTGGTCGGCGGCCTGTTCATGCTGGCCGCGGTGATCGGCCTCTGGGTGGTCGGCGGGAAGACCTTCGACTGGCAGGCGCTCAGCCAGGCCGAGTTCGCCACCGACACGGCCCGCTGGCTCTTCCTCGGCTTCTTCCTCGCGTTCGCGATCAAGGCGCCGTTCTTCCCGTTCCACACCTGGCTGCCGGACGCCGGTGGCGCGGCCCCGGCCGGCGCGGCCGCGCTGCTGGTCGGCGTGCTGGACAAGGTCGGCACCTTCGGGATCCTGCGATACTGCCTGCCGCTCTTCCCCGAGGCGTCGCGGTGGTTCGCCCCGTGGGCGCTGGCGCTCGGCGTGATCGGCATCATCTACGCCGCACTGCTGGCGGTCGGCCAGAACGACCTCAAGCGGCTGGTGTCGTACACCTCGATCGCCCACTTCGGGTTCATCGGGGTCGGCATCTTCGCCTTCACCACCCAGGCCGGCACCGGCGCTGTGCTCTACATGCTCAACCACGGCCTGGCCACCGGCCTGCTCTTCCTGGTGGTGGGCATGCTCATCGCCCGCCGGGGCTCGGCGCTGATCAGCGACTTCGGCGGTGCGGGCAAGCTGGTGCCGCTGCTCGCCGGGGTGCTCTTCTTCGCCGGTCTCGCCTCGCTGGCGCTGCCCGGCACCGCGCCGTTCGTCTCCGAGTTCCTGGTGCTGATCGGCACGTTCACCACGAACAAGCCGGTCGCGGTGATCGCCACACTCGGGATCATCCTGGCCGCGGCGTACGTGCTGTGGATGGTGCAGCGCACCACCCAGGGCACTCTCAACCCGGCCCTGACCGAGGTCGACGGCATGCGCCGGGACCTCAGCCTGCGCGAGAAGGTCGTGGTCGCCCCGCTGATCGCGCTGATCGTGCTGCTCGGCTTCTACCCCAAGCCGGTCACCGATGTCATCAACCCCGCCGTGAAGGCGACCATGCAGGACGTGGGTCGGACCGATCCCGCCCCGGAGGTCGGTAGCGTCCAGGAGGCCGCGAAATGACCGAGCTGAAGTTGCCGTCGATCGACTACGCGGCGCTCGCTCCCATCCTGATCATGCTGGGCGCCGCCCTGGTCGGCGTCCTGGTCGAGGCGTTCGTGCCGCGCCGCCTGCGTAACACGGTGCAGCTCGCGCTCGCTCTGGTGGCGGTGCTCGGCGCGCTGACCATGGTGATCCTGAACGCCGACGACCGGCTGATCACCGCCGGCCAGGCCATCGCCGTGGACGGGCCGACGCTCTTCCTCCAGGGCTCCATCCTGATCCTGGCCGCCATGGCGCTGCTGCTGATCGGCGAGCGCACGGTGGAGCGGGGCGGGGCCTTCGTGGCCCACGCCGCGGTCACCGCCGATTCGGCCGACGACCGGCGGCAGGCCGACGGGATGGGCGGCACCACCGAGGTGTACCCGCTGGTCACCTTCGCGATCGGCGGCATGCTGATCTTCGTGGCGGCGAACGACCTGCTGACCATGTTCATCGCGCTCGAGGTCTTCTCGCTGCCGCTCTACCTGCTCTGCGCGCTGGCCCGCCGCCGGCGGCTGCTGAGCCAGGAGGCCGCGCTGAAGTACTTCATGCTCGGCGCGTACGCCTCAGCGTTCTTCCTCTTCGGCGTGGCCCTGATCTACGGCTTCACCGCCGGGATCCCGGGCCGGGGCGCCGGCGTCGACTTCGCCACCGTGCACGCCGCGGTGTCCGAGTCCTCGTCCAGCCCGGTGCTGCTCTTCGCCGGCATGGCGCTGCTCGCCATCGGCCTGCTCTTCAAGGCCGCCGCCGCCCCGTTCCACGTCTGGACCCCGGACGTCTACCAGGGCGCGCCGACCCCGGTGACCGGCTTCATGGCCGCCTGCACCAAGGTCGCCGCGTTCGGCGCCCTGCTGCGGGTCTTCCACGTCGCCTTCGCCGGGGCCTCCTGGGACTTCACCCCGGTGCTCGGCGCGGTGGCGGTGCTGACCATGCTGGTCGGCGCGGTGCTCGCGGTCACCCAGACGGACATCAAGCGGCTGCTGGCGTACTCGTCGATCGCGAACGCGGGCTACCTGCTGGTGGGCGTGCTGGCACCCAGCAAGGAGGGGCTCTCCGGCACCATGTTCTACCTGGTCGCGTACGGCTTCTCGGTGCTCGCCGCGTTCGCCGTGGTGACCCTGGTCCGGGACGCCGACGGGGAGGCCACCCACCTGTCCCGCTGGGCCGGACTGGGCCGCCGGTCGCCGTTCTTCGCGGCGATCTTCACGTTCATCCTGCTGGCCTTCGCCGGTATCCCGCTCACCAGCGGGTTCACCAGCAAGTTCGCCGTCTTCGCCCCGGCGCTGGACGTGAACCAGGCCTGGCTGGTGATCGCCGGCGTGCTGACCAGCATGGTGCTGGCCTTCCCGTACCTGCGGGTCGTGGTGATGATGTGGCTCTCCGAGCCCGGCGACGCCACCCCGACGGTTACCGTGCCGGGCGCGCTCACCTCGGCGGCCCTGGTCATCGGCGTGCTCGCCACGCTGGTCCTGGGTGTCGCCCCGGCGCCCCTGCTCGACCTGGCCACCGGTGCCGCCGAATTCGTGCGATGACCCAGGTTCCACCCGGGGGCCGGCACGCCGAGGCGTGCCGGCCCCCGGTCCGTATCCCCCTCGCCGGGCAGGTCGAACGGGTGTGGCATGGTTGATGGCGTGGTGATTCCGGCTGGCGAGCGTTCAGGTGCCACCGGCCCGGCCGACGGTCCGGGCCCGGAGGGCACGGGTCAGTTCGGCGCGCTCGGCCTGCATCTCGCCGATCCTCGGGTCGAGGCGTCCGTGCTGGGTCTCCTGGAGCGGGTCGAGACCGACCTGCGCGCCAGTGTGGCCAGCGCCGATCCGCTCGTCAGCGAGGCGGCCCGGCACCTGGTCGAGGCCGGCGGCAAGCGGTTCCGGCCGCTGCTGGTGGCGCTGGGCGCCCAGTTCGGCGACCCGGACGCCGCCGAGGTCGTGCCCGCCGCCGTGGTGATGGAGCTCACCCACCTGGCGACGCTCTACCACGACGACGTCATGGACGAGGCGGTCGTGCGCCGAGGCGCCCCGAGCGCCAACTCCCGCTGGACCAACTCGGTGGCCATCCTGGTCGGCGACTACCTCTTCGCCCGGGCCGCGGACATCTCGGCCGAACTGGGCCCGGAGGCCGTACGCCTGCAGGCGCGCACCTTCGCCCGGCTGGTGCACGGGCAGATCGCCGAGACGGTCGGCCCGCGCGGCAGCGACCCGGTCGCGCACTACCTGCACGTGATCGCCGAGAAGACCGGTTCGCTGATCGCCACCTCGGCCCGCTTCGGCGGCATGTTCGGCGGTGCGTCCGCCGAGCACGTCGAGGCGCTGGCCGGCTACGGCGAGGTCATCGGGGTGGCCTTCCAGCTCTCCGACGACCTGCTGGACATCGCCAGCGAGTCGGTGCAGTCGGGCAAGACGCCCGGCACCGACCTGCGCGAGGGCGTGCCGACCCTGCCGGTGCTCTACGCGCTCGCCTCCGACGACTCCGACGCGGCCAGCGTCCGGCTCCGGGAGATCCTGGCGACCGGCCCGTTGGTCGACGACGCGCTGCACGCCGAGGCGCTCGGCCTGCTCCGCGAGTCGCCGGCGCTGAAGCGCGCCCGGGAGACGGTCCGCAGCTACGCGGAGGACGCCCGCGCCCACCTCGCCCCGCTCCCCGCGGGCCCGGCCCGCCGCGCCCTCGAATCCCTCTGCGACTACATCGCCGACCGCACCAGCTGACCCCCGGGCTGCCCGCCCGCCCCCACCTCCTCGGTTGATCAAGAAGTTCGCGTCCACGCCTGCCCGTTTCCAGGCGCAAACTTCTTGATCAACGACACCGGTGTGGGTCAGGCGATGGCCAGGTGGTAGGTCGCGGCCACCGCGAGGAACGTGGTGGCGGCCAGGGTGACCGCCGTGTGGAACGCGCGGCCGGTCAGGGTCCACCAGTGGTGGCGCCAGGCCGCGACCGTGCCGGCTGCGGTCAGGGCGGTGGTGCCCACGGCGGTGGTCGACAGGGCGAGCACCGTGGTCATCAGGGGTGACCCGCCGAGCAGGATGCTCTCGTTCAGCCGGTTGCCGTCGGAGAACAGCACGGCGAAGCCGGCGGTGCACCCGGCCACGAGCGCGGCGGTGACCCAGGCGGCGAGTCGTGCCGCGCCGGCCCACCGGCTCGGCGCGGGGCGCCCACGCAGCCTGCGTACCAGGCCGGCGACCGGCCAGTGGAGCAGGGCGCCGAGGAGCACCAGCAGGCTGGCGGCCAGGAGGATCTGGTGCAGCCGCGGCGACTGCCACCAGGGCAGCCGCTCGTAGGCGACGGTGGGGTTGGCGGTGCTGAACAGGGCGGTCACCCGGCCGTCGCCGTCGGCCCGGAAGCCGAGCCGGTCCTCGCCGTCGCGTTCCTGGAACAACCCGGGTCCGATCGGGGTCCACCGCTGCGTGGTCTTCCCGGGATCGGCCGACAGCGGCCCGTTGGTGGTGAGCGTGCCGTCGGGACCCGCCTCGACCGAGATCGACGACACGAGGGCGGCCGCCTTGGTCAGGTCACGGCCGGTACGGGTGACCCGGTAGTCGCCGGCGTACCGGTCGAGGCTTCCGGCCGTGCCGGCGGACGGGTCGATGTCCCGCGTACCGGGGTGGAAGCGGTCCACGAAACGCCGGACCAGCTCCTTGCTGGCGTAGGAGGCGCTGCCGTCGACGCCGTCGCCGTTGTACGCCACGAAGACGCCCACGCCCTGCTCCGGCAGGATGGCCATGTTGCTGTGGAAGCCCGGCACGTCGCCGTCCTTGGTGAGCATGCGCCGCCCGCCGCCGGGGTGCTCCTCCCAGCCGTACGCCATGCCGGGCAGGCGCGGGTCGTGGGTGAACTGCGGGGCCACCGACTGGGCCAGCGCCTCCGGCCCGAGCAGGCGCGGGCCGGCGCCGCCGCCCAGTTGGGCGCGGAGGAAGCGGCCCATGTCCGTCGCGGTCGCCACCACACCGGCGCCCGCGGGCGTCATGGGGCCGTACTGGCCGCGGGCGAGCGCCTGCCCGCCGCCGTCGGGTCGGTAGCCGCGGGCCAGGGTGGCGTCGATCGCGGCCGGGTGCGGCTGGGCGGCGCTGGACCCGGACATGGCCAGCGGTCGCAGGACGTGCTCCGCCACGTAGCGGTCGAACGGCTGCCCGGAGACCACCTGCACGAGATACCCGGCGAGGGCGAAGCCGTAGTTGTCGTAGGAGGCGAGCGTGCCCGGCGGGCGGACCCGGTCGGGCTGGTGCCCGGCCAGGTAGGCGGCCAGCGACGGGGCGTCGGCCGGGTGCTCCACCGCGGCGCCGAGGATCTGGTCGGCGAAGCCGGACGTGTGGGTGAGCAGGTGAGCCAGGGTGACCGGACGGCCGGGCCAGCTGTCGCGGATCGTGAAGTCGGTGAGGTAGCGGTTCACGTCCGCGTGCAGGTCCAGCCTGCCCTGCTCGACCAGTTGCAGGACCGCCGTGGCCGTCCACACCTTCGTGGTCGAGGCGATGAAGAACCCGGTGCGGTCCGCGTCCACCGAGGTCCGGGCATCCACGTCGGCGAGGCCGTACCCCTTGGCGAACACCTGCCGGCCGCCGGCCACGACCACCACCGCCGCACCGGGAATCCGGTGCCGCGCCAGCTGCGCCGGTATCACCCCGTCCAGGAACGCCGCGTAGTCGGGAGCGGGTGCGGCCGGGGCCGGGGCCGGGACCGCGAGAGCGGCGAGCAGTGCCACGGCGAGCGCGAGCACCAGGCGCATGACTGGTTTGATCATGCGTACGACGCTAGGGAGCGGCGGGACCGGTCTCGATCCGGCGAGCCTCCGACTTCGGCCGGGGGTCAGCCCTACCGATCGGGTCGCGGCCGCACCACCATCAGGGGCGGGACAGCAGCCGGCTGCCGACGAGCATGCACAGGGCGGCCAGGAGCATGGCGCCCGCCGCGGTGCCCCACATCGCCGGGTAGCCGGCCAGGTCGGCGATCGCGCCCAGGCCGAGCGGGCCGACGCAGCCGCCCGCGTACACCCCGGTCTGGGTGATCGAGGTGGCGGCGGCCGGGGCCTGCGGGTGGAGCCGGACCACCGCGAAGTTCATGAGCCCGGGCCAGGCCCAGCCGAGGCCGAAGCCGAGCACCACGCCGGCCACCAGCGGCACCGGGCCGGACACCGCGAGCAGGGCCAGCCCCACCGCGCCCACCACCAGCATCCCGGCGATCAGCGCGACGTGGCCGGTCTCCCGGCGGTCGGCCAGCCAGCCGACGCCCACCCGGGCCGCCACGCACACCGCGCTGCCCAGGGTGAGGGTGAGGCCGGCCAGCGCCGGGGACAGCCCCCGGCCGGCCGCCGAGTCGACCACGAAGGTGCCCAGCGCGTTCGCCGCGGCGGCCGCCAGGGTGGCCGCCACGCCGACCACCACGAGGGCCGTCGTGGCCCGGCCCGCCGGGCCGGTGGCGGCGCGCCGGACCCGGTCCCGCTCCGCCGGCGGTACGGCGGGCAGCGCGGCCAGCGCCGCGAGGGCGGCCACCACGAACGCCCAGCGCCAGCCGACGGTCAGCGCCACGGTCGGCACTGCCGCGCCGGCCAGCAGGGTGGAGACCGGGATGGCGGCCTGCTTCAGCCCGAAGGAGAGCCCCTGCCGGTGGGCGGGCACGTGCCGGGCCAGCGCCGCGTTGCTGGCGAGCTGGCCGAGGGCGTTGGCGGCGGCGCTGAGCGCGAGCAGGACCACGAGCACCGGGTACGACCGCGCCAGCCCCGCCACGGCCAGCAGCGAGCCGGCGGAGAGGAGGATGCCGGCGCGGGCCACCACGGCCGGCCCGTAGCGCTCCACCAGGGTGCCGGAGGGGACCGAGGCGAGGGCGCTGACGCCGAAGTAGACCGAGACGGCCAGGCCGAGCCGGGCGGGGGTGAAGTCGAGGTCGTCGCCCATCTGCACGGCGAGCCCGCCGACCAGGAAGACGGGCAGGACGCAGGCGATCGTGGTGGCGATCGCGCCCGCGTTGATCCGGACGGTACGCCGGGGCGCGGGTGGAGCGGGATGCGACAAGGTTTCGGTCATGGCCCGCCCAACCTACGCCGATCACGTTTTGGCAGCTGATCGTGTCTGTCGGTGCACGGTCCGTGCCCGGTGATCTGGCATCCTCGATCCGAACAGGCATTTCGCACTCGGCCTGTTTTTCATATGGTGTAAGTCCCCGGCGGCGGAGGTGGTTGTGCGTGACCCCTTGGCGGAACCTTCGGACCTGATCCGAAGTGTCTCCCGCGCGCTACGAGTGCTCGAGTCGGTCGGCCGTGCGCCGAAAGGGCTCACCGTCAAGCAGATCGCCCGCCGCTGCGAGCTGACCGTCGCCACCACCTACCACCTGGTGCGCACGCTGGCCTACGAGGGCTACGTGATCCGCCGGGAGGACGGCACGTACATCGTCGGGCTGGAGGTCGCCGACCGCTACCGCGAGCTGGTCACCGCCTTCCGCGGGCCGCCGCCGGTCGGGGAGGCACTGCGGCGGGCCGCTGCGGACACCGGCTGGAGCCACTACCTGGGCCGCTTCGTGGGCGGTCAGGTGGCGGTCACGGCGGTCGCCGAGGGTCCGCGCTCGCCGTACCTGGAGGACCTGGTGCCGGGCTTCGACGAGGGGGCGCACGCCACCGCGCTCGGCAAGAGCCTGCTGGCCACCCTCACCGCCGAGCAGCGCTTCCGCTACCTGCGGGAATACGGCATGCGCCCGTTCACCGGCGCCACCCTCACCACGGTCGAGGCGTTCGAGGCCGACCTGGCCGCCGGCGACCGGCGCGGCATGCAGCTGGAGCTGGGGCAGTTCCGGCAGGGGGTGGCGTGCGCGGCCGTGCTGGTCACTCCCGACAAGGACATCGAGCGCCGGGTGGTGCTGGCCTGCGCGCTGCCGGCCAGCGAGATGATGACCTCCGCCCGGGTGGTCCGGGCCAAGCTGCTCACCGTGGCCCGCGCGGTCGCCGACGGGATCGCCGCCGACGCCTGAGACCCCGGTGGCCGTCAGCCGGCCGTCCAGGGGTGGAGCTTCTCGGGGTTGAGCACCGCCCAGATGTGCGCGATGCGGTCGCCGGTGACCGCGAACGCCATCACCGACACGGTGACGCCGTCCTGCTGGGCCACCAGGCCCGGCTGGCCGTTGACCGTCCGCTCCACGAGCGTCATGCCGGGCGCCGCGGCGGGCCGGTCGGCGAAGAAGCGGGCGACCTGCTCGGCGCCCTCGACCGGGTGGGGCGCGGCGGTGACGAGTCCACCGCCGTCGCCGGTGGCCGTGGCGTCGGGGGCCAGCAGGCCGATGAGGGCGTCGATGTCCCCGGCCTCCCACGCCTCCTTGAAGGCTCGGACGACGTCGGCGCGCCGGGCCGCCGGGACCGCGCCCGGGCGCGCGGTGCGCACGCGCCGGCGGGCCGAGGTGGCCAGCTGGCGGCAGGCCGCCGGGCTCCGGCCGACGATCTCGGCCACCTCGGCGAAGGGGTAGCGGAAGACGTCGTGCAGGACGAACGCGACGCGTTCGGCCGGGGTCATCGCGTCGAGCACGACGAGGAAGGCCATGTTGACCGACTCGTCGAGGGTGACCCGGTCGGCCGGGTCGGCGCCCGGCCGCGCGCCGGTCCACTCCGTACGGTCGGGCAGCGGCTCCGGGATCCATTCGCCCACGTAGCGCTCGCGCCTGACCCGGGCCGAGCCGAGCAGGTCGAGGCAGACCCGGCTGGCGACGGTCGTCAGCCAGGCGCCAGGGGAGTCCACGGCCTCCCGCTGCGCCGGGGACATGGCGTACCAGCGGGCGCAGGTCTCCTGGACGACGTCCTCGGCGTCGGCCAGGGAGCCGAGCAGCCGGTACGCGAGGTTGGTCAGTCGACGGCGCTCGCTCAGGATCACGCTCAGGCCCGGGTCGGGCGGGTGGGTCATGGTGTCACCGGCTTCCTCGGACGTGCTGCCTCACCCCTGACGACGAACCGTGGTCCCGGACTGTGAGGTCGGCACTCCACCTCACATCCCGCCGGGCCGTTCCGTCGTACCGGGCAGAGCCGCACCGGAAGGAAGCCGACCATGGAACCCGTGCACGTCGCGATCATCTACTACAGCGCCACCGGCACCATCCACACCCTGGCACAGGCCGCCGTCGAGGGCGCGGAGAAGGCCGGCGCCGACGTACGGCTGCGCAGGGTCGCCGAAACGGCGCCGCCGGAGGCGGTCGGTGCCAGGCCGGAGTGGGAGCGGCACCTCCAGGACACCGCCGGCGTCGCCGAGGCCGGCCACGACGACCTGGAGTGGGCCGACGCGGTGCTGTTCGGCACCCCGACCCGCTTCGGCAACCCGGCCAGCCAGCTCAGGGCGTTCATCGACACCACCGGCCCGCTGTGGTTCCAGGGCCGGCTCGCGGACAAGGTCTACTCGGCCTTCACCGCCTCCAACACGGCTCACGGCGGGCAGGAGTCCACCCTCCTGGCGCTGGGCAACACCTTCTACCACTGGGGCGGCATCATCGTGCCCCCCGGCTATACCGACCCCGTCCAGTTCCGGTCCGGCAACCCCTACGGCACCTCCCACGTGGCCGGCGACGGGCCGCCCGGGGAGGTGGCCCTTGAGGCGGCCCGCCACCAGGCCCGCCGCGTCGTCGGCACGGCGGCGGCCCTCAAGGCCGGCCGCGCCGCCTGATCCCGCGTCGGGTACGCGCGAAGGGCCCCTCCCCGGCAGGGGAAGGGGCCCTTCACCGGCGGTCCAGCGCCGGACCGCCAGGGGGAACGTCAGCTGCCGACCGGGCCGCTGTCCAGGCGCCAGGTGACCACCACGCCGGGCTTGGCGAAGTCGCCGTCCGGCCAGGTCGAGGCCGGGTTCTCCACCGACGCGCCGGTGATCTCGCCCGGGTGCTGCACGGCCACGAAGACCGACCGGTTGTCCTTCGTGATGAACGGGCCACAGGTCTCCGCGCCGAGCGGCACGGTGAGGAACTGCTTCAGGTGGCCCCGCTCCGGACCCTCGACGGCGGTGGCGAAGAGGCCGTCGTTGCTGCCCAGCGCGTTGCCGTCGGTCGAGATCCACAGGTTGCCGGTGGCGTCGAAGGCGACGTTGTCCGGGCAGGAGATCGGAGAGACCCTGGTCTTGTCGTACCCGGCGAAGTGGGTGGCCGGGTCCGCCGGGTCGCCGCAGACGATCGGCAGCGACCAGGCGAAGGTCTCGGCGGTGTTGTCGCCCCGGTCCTCGACCAGCTCCAGGATCTGCCCGTGCTTGTTGAGGTTGCGCGGGTTCGCCTCGTCGGCCGCCGCCTTGCCGGCCTTGCCGCGGTCGGTGTTGTTGGTCAGCGCCACGTAGACCTTGCCGGTGAGCTGGCTCGGCTCGACGTCCTCGGGACGGTCCATCTTGGTGGCGCCGACCTTGTCCCCGGCGAGGCGGGTGAAGGTCAGCACGTCGGCGGCGGTCATCCCGTCGACGTACGAGCGGTTGCCGCTCACCAGCTTGATCCAGCGACCCCGGCCGTCGAACGCCCCGTCCGAGGGGAGCTTGCCGGTGCCGTCGATCTCGGCGGCGCTGTTCCCCTCCAGGGCGGCCACGTAGAGCGTGCCGGACTCCAGCAGGGTCAGGTTGTGCTTGCGGGCCACCCACGAGTTGCCCGGCATGAACTTCTTGTCCGAGACGAACTTGTAGAGGTAGTCGAAGCGCTCGTCGTCGCCCATGTACGCGACCACGCGCCCGTCCCTGGCGACGATCACGTTGGCGCCCTCGTGCTTGACCCGGCCGAGCGCGGTGTGCTTGCGCGGGCGGCTCTCCGGGTCGAACGGGTCGATCTCGACGACCCAGCCGTAGCGGTGCGCCTCGTTCGGGTGCTTCGCCAGGTCGAAGCGCTCGTCGGCGCGCTCCCACTTGCGGCTGCCGCTCGGGTAGCGCACGTCGGTCGGGATGCCGTAGCGGGCCAGCTTCGGCTTCAGCTCCTCGGGCGCGCCGTCGCCGCCGACGAAGTACTGGTTGAAGTTCTCCTCGCCGGAGAGCACCGTGCCCCACGGGGTGACCCCGCCGGCGCAGTTGTTCAGCGTGCCGACCACCGTACGGCCCTTCGGGTCGGCTGCCGTGCGCAGCCAGGCCGAGCCGGCGGCCGGGCCGGTCAGCTCGAACTTCGTGGCCAGCGCGGTGACCCGCCGGTTGTACTGCCGGCGGCCGCTGCGCACCGGCCGCCACTGCCCGGTGGCGTCGACCCGCTCCAGTTCCACCACGGACATGCCGTGCGCGGCCATGGCCACCCGCACCTGCTCCACCGACAGCGCGTCCTGGCCGGTGAAGCCGGGGAACATCAGGTCCTCGTTGGTGTACTCGTGGTTGACCACGAGCAGCGCCCGCCTGCGGTCGATCGGCAGCACCCCGACGAAGTCGTTGTTGTAACCGAACTGCTTCGCCTGCGCGGCGGCGGTCTGCGCGTGCACGTCGAACGCGGGCGCGCCCGGCACCACCGGGTCACCCCACTTGATCACCACGGCGTGGTCGTACCCGTTGGGCACGACCAGGCTGTCCAGCTTGTTCGGCGGGATCGGCCTGAAGGTCAGCGCGCCGCTGCCCACCCCGCCGGCCGGTGCGGCCGCCTCGCCCGCGCCCGGAACGGCCGGGGCGGCGGGTGCGGCGGCGGCCGGGGCCGCGCCGGCGAGGGCACCGGCCACGGCGCCGCCGAAGCCGAGCACGAGGGCGCCGGCGGCGCCGGCCCGCACCACGCCACGCCGGGAGACCTCGGCGTCGACCAGGTCCCCGAAGTACGGGTTGTCGGAGCGGTTCGGCACCGGGTGGTCGCAGGCGTTGCCGCACCGGTACTGGCAGGTCATGGCGTCCCGTGCGCCGTGGCGGGTGGCGCCCAGCAGCGGGAGCAGCCGAGGACGGTCGCTCATGGGGTGGAGCCTCCTGATCGGACGTCGGTGGCGCGGCCGGAGCGCCCGGTCGCGCGTACGGGCCGGACGCTGCCAGGGCCCGGTGAGCGGGCACCGGCGGGCGCGTGAACCGGACGTGAACACCTACCGTGTGACCTGCGGCTGAACCGATCGGCGTCACGGCACGTATCAAGGGGCGGACGCATCGCCGGTCTCCCCGCCGCCGGAAGCGAGGTACCGCCATCAGTGACCACGACGCCCAACTGCTGCGCGCGCTGCACGACGAGCATGCCGACGCGCTCTTCGCGCACGCCCTCCGGCTGGTCAACGGCGACCGCACGCGCGCCGAGGACCTGGTGCAGGAGACCCTGCTCCGGGCCTGGCGGCATCCCGAGTCGCTGGACCCGCGGCGCGGCTCGGTCCGCGCCTGGCTCTTCACCACCGCCCGGAACCTGGCCATCGACGCCTGGCGCCGGCGGTCCACCCGCGTCGGCGAGGTCTACACCGACGAGCTGCCCGAACCCGCCGAGACGGTCGACGAGACGGAGCGCGCGGTGGAGGCGTGGACCGTGGCCGAAGCGCTGAACCGGCTCAGCCCGACCCACCGGGAGGTGCTCGTGGAGTGCTTCTACCAGGGGCGGTCGGTGGCGGAGGCGGCCGCCCGGCTCGGGGTGCCGCCGGGCACGGTGAAGTCGCGCACGCACTACGCGCTGCGCTCACTACGGTTGGCGCTGGCCGAGATGGGGGTGACCGGATGACCCGCTGCGAGTTCGCGCACGACGACGGCGCGTACGTGCTGGGCGCCCTCGCCCCCGCCGACCGGGCGGCCTACGAGCGGCACCTGGCCGGCTGCGCGTCCTGCCGGGAGGCGGTCGCCGAGATCGCCGTGCTGCCCGGCCTGCTGGGCCGGCTCGACCCGGCGGGGTTGGAGCAGTTTCTGCCGTCCGCCGCGGAGACCTCCCGGGTGCCCGCGCTGCTCGACGCCGCGCGGGAGCGCCGGCGCCGCGAGCGGTCCCGGTCCCGGCGACGGTACGCGCTGACCGCGCTCGCTGCGGCCGCCCTCGCCGTGCTGGCCGGGGTCGGGGTGTCCCTGGTCCGCCCGCCGGCCGCCCGGCCGCCGACGGCCACCGGTCCGACGGCGACGGCGAGCGCGACGGCACAGGTGCCCATGACGGCCATGCGGCCGGTCGACGGCCCGGTGCCGCTGCACGCCGAGGTCGCCCTGACCGACAAGAGGTGGGGAACCGAGGTCACCGTGCGCTGCGGGTACGACCAGCGTGCCGGCCACCGCGAGGCGTACACCTTCCGGCTGGTGGCGCACGGCCCGGACGGCGCGACGGAGCAGGTCGGCACGTGGCTGGCCGCCCCCGGCGACAACGTCCGGGTGGTCGGCGCCACCCACTTCACCCACGGCGAGCTGGTCCGCCTCGAACTGGTCCGCGCCGACGGCACCCCGGTCCTCGCCTACGACGCCCGCTGAGGGCGGTCAGCGGGTGCCGGCGGGCACCGGGGTGGCGGCCGCCCGCGCCGCGGCGCGGGTCCGGCGGGTGTGCCGGAGGGCGTCGACGGTGAACACCACGAGGGCGACCCAGACCAGGGCGAACCCGGCCAGCCGGGCCGGCGGCATCGGCTCGTGGAAGACCAGCACGCCGCAGCCGAGCTGGAGGATCGGCGCCAGGTACTGCAACATGCCCAGCCCGGTCAGCGGCAGCCGGTTGGCCGCCCCGGCGAAGAGCAGCAGCGGGATGGCGGTGGCCGCGCCGGCCAGCACCAGCAGCGCGGTGTGCCCGGCGGAGCCGTGCCCGAACGTGGCCTCCCCCTGCCGGGCCAGCCAGCCGAGGTAGGCCAGGGCGGGCAGGGCCAGCACCGCCGACTCGACGAAGAGCCCCTCCGCGGCGGGCAGCCCGAGCCGCTTCTTGACCAGCCCGTACCCGGCGAAGCTGAAGGCCAGCGTGAGGGCCAGCCAGGGCAGCCGGCCGTAGTCGACGGTCAGCACCGCCACGGCGAGGCCACCCACACCGAGCGCCGCCCACTGCGCCGGGCGCAGCCGCTCGCGCAGCACGAAGACCCCGATCAGCACCACGACCAGCGGGTTGATGAAGTAGCCGAGGGCGGTCTCCACCACCCGGTCGGAGTTCACCCCGTAGATGTAGGTGCCCCAGTTGACCGCGATGAGCGCGGCGGCGGCCGCGATGGCGGCCAGCGCCCGGGGCCGCCGGGCCAGCGCCCGCAGGAAGCCGACGTTGCGCATGGCGGCCAGCAGCAGCGCCACGAAGACCACCGACCAGACGATCCGGTGCGCGAGGATCTCCACCGGCCCGGCCGGGCGGAGCAGCTTCAGGTAGATCGGGAAGAAACCCCAGAGCAGGTACGCGCCGAAGCCGTAGAGGTAGCCGAGACGGGTCTGGTTCACGCCTCCACCGTAAGTGGTGAAACGGCCCTTTGCTCCTTTCCGGTGAGCTGGGTCACCGGCGCTGCCCACTTCATCCACCGATCCGGCTCGACCGGGGCGAAGCCGACCTTGGCGTACACCCCGTGCGCGTCTTCGGTCGCCAGCACGATCCGGCGTACACCCATCTCGGCCAGGTGGTCGCGGGCCGCGCCGGCCAGCCACGTGCCCAGCCCCCGGCCCCGCTCGGCCCGGTCGACGTAGACGTCGCAGAGCCAGGCGAAGGTCGCCCGGTCGGTGACCACCCGCGCCACCGCCACCTGCCGCCCGTCACCGGGCCGGTAGACGCCGAAGCCGATGGACCCGGCGAACGCCCGCCCCACCGTGTCCCGGTCCCGCCCGAGCGCCCAGTAGGCGTCGGTGGAGAGCCAGTGGTGCACCCGGTCCAGGTCGAGCCGGTCCGGATCGGTGCTGAGCAGGTAGCCGTCGGGGCGGGTCAGGGTGAACACCCCTCGACCCTAGTTGCGGCCCGACCCGGCCTCGCCAGCCAATTCCCGCCCACTGGCCTCGGCCGGCGGGCGGGAATCGGCGGGTGGTGCGGGCTCAGTCGCGGTCGAGGACGGCGCCGAGGATCCAGGTGACGATGCCGACGAAGAGCGCGCCCAGCACCGCGGCCGGCCAGAAGCCGTCCACGTGGAACGGCAGCCCGGCCTCACCGGCGATCCAGCTGGTGAGCAGGAAGAGCAGGCCGTTGACGACCAGCGCGATCAGGCCGAGGGTCAACAGGTAGAAGCCGCAGCCGACGGTCTTGATGATCGGCTGGAGCACCGCGTTGACCACGCCGAAGATCACCGCGACGAGGACCAGCGTGGTCACCGTCTCGGTGGCCGAATCCGAGTCCAGCGTGATGCCCGGGATGAGCAGCGTGGCCAACCAGAAGGCCACCGCAGTGGTGGCCAGCCGGATCAGGAGACCCTTCAGAAAATCCATGGCCGGGATCGTGCCACGCCGCGTCGACTGGCGGAACCCGTGATCGGCTCAGTGCCGGGCCGGGCGACCGACCAGTTGCGACTCGATGGGCGTCGGCGAGAGCAGCGCCCAGCGCAACGCCCGCCGGTTCACCACCGCCACCATGTCGTCGCGGATCCGGGTCAGCCACTCCGCCGAGCCGCCCAGACCGAGCGCCGCGCCGGCCAGCGCCGCCTCGCCCGGGTCGAGCGGTTGCAGGATCGCCAGGTCCGCGCGGGCCAGCGCGCCCGTGTCGGCCGGGGTCAGCTCGTCCCGGACCACCAGCACGGACTGCCAGGCCGCCGCCGGACCGACCTCCGGCGGCACCGGGCCGGCGTCGACCACCAGCAGCAACGGGTGCAGCGGCGACCCGGGCGCGCCGCCGACCGGCCGCCCCGGAGGGACCAGCGGCACCGCGCCGCCCGGTGCGCCCACCCCGCGGACGAACGGCTCCCAGACCCGGGGCCGGGTCGTCTGCACCGCCACCCGGGCGCCGAGCGCCAGCGCCCGCAGGACCAGCAGCTGGGCCGCGCGGACCCCACCGACCAGCAGCAGGCGGGTCGTCGTGGGGCGGAACAGGCGTACGGCCACGGCGCCCCCGTGCCGGTTGGCGCCCACCATCAGACCGGACTCGCCCAGAGTCAGCTCCAGGGCGGCCAACTCGGGCCCGACCGGGGAGACGGTCCGGGCCACCGCCAGCGGCAGGGTGGCCGCCAGCCCGGCCAGGTGCTCGCCGTCCAACCGGCGCAGCTGCCCGCCGAGATCCCCGGCGAGCCGGCGCAGTGCCCGCTCGGCCACCGCCAGTTCCGCTGACGTGCGGGCGGCCACGCGTACGGTCAGCTCGGCCGGCGTGGGCGCGGCGTCTGCGCCGGCGCGCGGGCCAACGCAGAGCGAGACGGTGGTGGCGGTGGCCGGCAGCGCCAGCAGCCGGGGCACCAGCCGCCGCGCCGCGTCGGTGCGCGGATCCGGCCAGCGGCACAGCCGCCAGGTGGTCTGCGGCAGCCCGCCCACGGTCACCGCCGGCCAGCTCTCCCGGACCGGCGCCCCGGCGTCGTGGTGGGCCAGCTCGGCCACCACCCGCAGCGCCGCCGGACCGCCGAGCGGGCGACCGGAGAGCGGGCCGAGCCGGCGCACGATCCGCCGGACCGTGCCGGACAGGGCGCGGCGCAGCTCCTCGTCCGACCAGCCGTCCGCCCGGAGCACCCGGACGGCCAGCACCGCCCGGGCCCGCCCCGCGAGCCGCCCGTCGGTGAGCTGGCGGTACGACGTGCCGGCCGTGCCCGCCCCGGCGGTGGGCGCCGGCGCGGGCGCGGGCGACGCGGAGCACAGCAGCTGGATCCGGACCGGTGGGCTCTCCGGCCCGGGCGGGGGCAGCAGGCCGAGCGGCGACGGCAGCTCCCGCGGGCCCTCGCCGAGCAGGTCGTCCGGGTCGCCGATCTCCAGCAGCGCGGTCATCCCGGCGGCGTCCTCCAGCACCGCCGCCGGGCCGCCGGCCAGCTCCGCCGCGCGCACCGCCGCCCCGGGGTGGGCCAGCTCCAGCAGCGCCGCCGGCCCGGAGGCCGCCGGCAGGCCGCGCCGCCGGGTCAGGTGCGCCGCGCCGACGGCGAGCCACTCGAAGAGCCAGCGGCCCCGGAACCGGACCCAGGTGGCGGGGAGCAGGACCGCCGCCAGCAGCAGGGCCGCCGCGGTCACCGGGACGCCCCGGCCCACGGCCGCGACCACCGCCGCCACCGCGACCTGCGCGGCCACCACCTGCCCGGCGCGAAGAGACGGAGCCGGGCGCAGTGTCCACTGTGGCGACGGGGCGGGTGCGGGAGCCGATCGGCCGGTCGTGGTCGCGGTCACCGCACCTCCTCCGCCTGTTCGCCGGGTGACGCCGTCGTGGCTCATCGTAGAGCTTCGTTGTCCACAGGGGAGCCCGAGGGGGTAGCAGAACCGGAGTCGGACGGCTACCGTCAGCGACGAGTTCCGTCGAGCGCGCTGGCCGTCCCCTTTCCCCCTTCTCCGGCGGCGCGCTCCGGCGAGTCCACGGTGGTCGCTCCGGCGACCAGCCACGACCGAGGAGACGAGGTGACGTCCGGGGTGTCCCAGACCCAGGCAGAAGCCGCGGTGATGCAGCAGACCGCCGCGAAGTTCGAGCAGGTCGACCAGTCGCTGCAGACCATGCTGAGCGGCCTCATGGCCGAGCTGGAGGTGTTGCAGCAGGCCTGGCGGGGCGCCGGTGGGCGCTCCTTCGGGCAGGTCAAGCAGCAGTGGGCGCAGGATCAGGCGGCCCTGCAGCGGGCGCTGCGGGAGACCGCGACCGCGATCCGCACCGCCGGCCGGCAGTACGACGTGTCCGACACCGAGGCCGCCGGCCGGGTGGCGGGCACCAACCGCGGCATCCAGCTGCCACTCTGACGCACGGGAAGGACCGATCGATGGACCACGGTGTGCTGGTCGTCAACTTCGCCGCCCTGCAACAGGCCGGCGCGGACATCCAGAGGGCGCTGACCACCCTCGAAAGCCAGCTCGGGCAGCTCGAACGCGACGCCGCCCCGCTGGTGACGAGCTGGTCCGGCGAGGCGCGCGAGGCGTACGAGCAGCGGCAGGCCCGCTGGCGGGCCGCGTCGCAGGACCTCCAGGCCATGCTGCGCGACATCAAGCTGGCCGTGGAGGACTCCGCGGCCGACTACCTCGACACCGAGAAGCGCAACGTCAACCTGTTCCAGTGACCGCCGGCGGGCGGCACGGGCGCTCCCGCCCGTGCCGCCCGCCGCCGTGTCAGTCCCCGCGGGGTGGCGTCGATGCCGGCCGGGTCAGGCCGGGCCGGCGGGGTGCCAGCGGCGGCGCGCCCCGCGGGGCAGCACCACGGCCAGCAGCACCACCACGAGGGCGGCGGCCCCGGCCGCGCCGGCCACCAGCAGCGCCCGGTCCCGGGCCGTCGTCCGGCGCGCCTGCCGCGCCAGCTCCGCGGCGTCCGGCCGGTCGACCGGGAGCGCCGCCGCGGTTCCCCGGCCGGCGGCCGGCCCACTCGTCGACTCGGTCACCGCGCGATACGGGTTCAGCACGCCCGCGCCGTAGCCGTCCGCCCGTCCCGGGGCCGGGTCGGCGCTCGCCACGATCCGCCGGGCGACCTCGGCCGCGTCCAGTTCGGGGCGGTACTGCCTGAGCAGCGCCGCCGTGCCGGCCACGAAGGGCGCCGCGTAACTCGTCCCCTCCGCCCGGTGGTGGCCCTGCCGGGGCGCCGCCATGAGCACGTCGCTGCCCGGGGCGACCAGGTCGACGTACGGGCCGGTCTGGGAGAAGGCGGCGCGGGTGCCGTCCGCCCCGATCGCGCCCACCCCGAGCACCCCGTCGTACGCGGCCGGGTACGGGCGGGGATCGCCACTGTCGTGGAGGTTGCCGGCGGCGGCCACCACCACGACGTCCCGCCGGACCGCGTAGGCGATCGCGGTGCGCACGGCGGGGTCGTCCGCGTACAGCACGACCGAGAGGTTGACCACGTCGGCGTCGTGGTTCACCGCCCACCGGATGGCCCGCGCGAAGTCGGCCGCGCCGACCGTACGCCCCGACTCCCGCCCGTCGACCACCTGCTGTTCGCTGACGCGTACCGGCAGGATGCGCGCGTCCGGCGCGAGCCCGCGGAAGGCCACACCCGGCCGGGGCGCGGCGGCGATGATGCTCGCCACGCCGGTGCCGTGCCCCGCGCAGTCCCGGGTGCCGTCGCCGCCCGGGTCGAGGAAGTCGACCCCGTCGAGCACCCGGCCGGCCAACTGCGGGTGGGACCGGTCGACCCCGGAGTCGACCACCGCGACCACCACCCCGGCGCCGGTGGCGAGGGGAGCGAGCCGGTCCGGCGCGTACCGTTGCTGGGGCCAGGGCTGCTCCGCGACGGGGCGGGCCGGCGCGGGCGGCGCGGCGCAGGCCGACGGCGCCCGGGCCGCCGCCGGGGCGGCCGGAAACCCGGCGACCAGGAGGGTCGCCAGAACGGCCAGGGCCGGGCGCGCGGTGGGCCGGGACATCGACGGCCTCCGTATCGTGTCGACTCCGGAACGGGATGTTAGCGCCTCGCCGACGGCCCGGCCGACCGTCGATGGCCAGGCATTGTGATCTTGTTAGCACCTTGTAGGTTGTAGGCGATGCCTGTGGCCTGTTCGCGGAAGGAGAGGTGGCCGTGACCGGATGGGAACCGGCCACCGAGGCCGAGGTGGCGATGCGGGATGCGCTCCGCGCGCAGGACCAGCAGCTCTACTTCCGCATCCTGACCCGTGTCGATCTGCTGCTGCCGGTCGCCGCGGAGAAGCCCGCCGGGCGCGGGCCGATGGGCTGGGGCACCCGGACCACCGGGGGCCGGACGCACGTGCTGGCCTTCACCTCCGCCGCCGCGCTGCGCGCCTGCCTGGGAGAGAACGCCGGCGCCACCCGCCGGGTCCCGTACGCCGACCTGGCCGCGGACTGGCCCAACCACGAGTGGTGGCTGGCGGTCGATCCGGGGCTGCCGATCGAGGGCTACCTGCCGGCCTGGTTCGTCGCGCAGCTCGCCCGGGGCGACGTCCGGCTGCCGGGCCGGACCATGGGCGCCCGCGCTCGCCTGGAGCGGGTGGAGAGCGCCGCCCGGGCCGCCCGGGGTGGCCCGTCCGCGCCCGGCCGGGACGTCCCCCCGCAGCCGGTGTCCCCGGCGGCGGCCGGAGGGCGGATCCCGCCCGCCCGGAGTGGACCCGAGCCGGCCGGCGAACCGTCGACCGTCCCGATCCCCACCGTTCCCGCCCCGAGCACCCGGCCCACCGTCCCCGCCGCGGCCGATCCGCCCGTCCCACCACCGTCCCGCCGCCCCGACCCGGCGAACGGCCGTCCGGCCCGCCCGCTCGGCCGCCGTTCGTTGGACGACGCGCGGCCGACCGGCCCCGCCGGCAACGAGCCGGGCGCGGACAATCTCGACGGCTGGCTCACCGACCTGCGTCGACGTCCCGACGAGCCGGATCCGTTCGCCGACACCGGCCGCCCCGGCCCGGCCAACGGCCGGTCGGTGGAGCCCGCGCCGCCACCCGCCCGGTCCTTCTTCGAGCCCACCTCCGGCCGTTCGCCCCGGCGGCCCTCGCCGCTGGACCCGCCGCACCGCGGTGGGGACCGGGCGACGCCGCCCTCCCGGTTCGCCGGCGGCGGCCAGCCGTTCCCGCGCCGGCGGCCGCTGAACGAGCCGGTTCCGGAGGACCCGACGCAGGCCTTCCGGGTGGACTCGGCCGAACCGACCCCGGCGAGCCGGCCCGCGGCGCCGGAACGGCCGTTCCGCCCCGCCGCCCCGGCCGGGGAGACCACCCAGGCCCTGCCCCGGCGGCGCCCCGGCACGGGCGACGACCCGGGACCGGACGAACCGACCCAGCCGATTCCCGGCCCGGTCGACCTCGCCGAGGCCGAGGAGCTTCCGCCGTCGATCGCCGAGCCGGTGTCCGGCCCGCCCGCGTCGCGTCGGGGCTTCACCCCGATCGTCATCGAGGGCACCGTCATCGAGTCCCGCGAGGTGGCCGAGCCGGCTCCGCGTCCCGCCGCCGTTCCGCCGCCCGAGCCGTACGCGGTGCCCACGGTGCCCGCCGCCGCCTCCGCGATGGCGTCGGCCACGGCGCCGGCCACGTCCCCGAGCGACGGCGGCACGGCGGCGCCCTGGGCCGGTCCCACCGACCCCACCGTGCCGCTGCTGGTGGACCCACCCCCGTCGCCGACCGTCGATCGTGCCGCCGCCGGGTCCTCCGACTTCCGGGCGGGGCGGGCCGCTTTCCCCGGGGAGACGCGCGTCGACCCGCCGGCCGTGCCGACCGTGCCGCTGTCCAGCCCGTCCGCGCCGCACGGGTCGAAACCGGCTCCTCCGTCGCTGTTCACCCCTGCCGGCTCGGCGGACCAGCCGACCGCGCCGCTGGCCGAGCCGCCCGCCGGCCCGGCGGTGTCCCCGGTCGACCCGGGTGCGGCGGCGGACGAGGCGACGACCTCGCTGTTCGCGCCCATCTCCCCGGCGCCCGAGCCGACCACGTCGCTGTTCGGGTCGACCGAGCCCACCGCGCCGCTGTTCGACCGGAGTGCCCCGGCGGACGAGACGACCACGCTGTTCGCGCCGGCCCCCTCGGCGGCCGAGCCGACCGAGCCGCTGTTCGACCGGAGTGCCCCGGCGGACGAGACGACAACGCTGTTCGCGCCGGCCCCCTCGGCGGCCGAGCCGACCGAGCCGCTGTTCGAGCCGCCCGCGCCGCCGGACGTGCCGCTGTTCGAGCCGCCCGCGCCGCCGGACGTGCCGCTGTTCACGCCGGCCGCCGCCGCGGACGAGCCGACCACGTCCGTGTTCACGCCGACCGACGCCGCGGACGAACCGACCACGTCCGTGTTCGCGCCGGCCGTCGCCGCGAACGAGCCGACGACATCGGTGTTCGCGCCCGCCGCCGCGGCCGGGCCCGTGCCGCCGGGGAAGCCGACGGCCGAAGCCCTCGCAGCCGATTCCCCGCTGGGCGGTGCCAGGAAGGCCGACTTCGTGCCGGCGAACGAGGTGGAGGAGGAGCTGCTGAGCGCGGCCGGCAGCGGCAGCACCGACAGCTTCCTCACCACCCTGCTGCTGGCCCGGGTGCTGCTTCCGGTCGCCGCCGATTCGGTGGTGGGCAGCCGGCCGGGCGACCCCGGCTTCGTCTGGTGCACCGAGCAGATCGACGGCGGCACGTACGTGGTGGTCTACACCTCGCCCGAGCGGCTGGCGGACCGGGCCGGCGGGGCGACCGAGACGGTACGGGTCAAGTTCGTCCAGCTCATCCGCCGCTGGCCGGACGTGAGCTGGTCTTTCGCCGTGAACCCGGGCACCCCGGTCGGGGCGACGTACCCGGGGGAGCAGGTTCTCGCGCTGGCCAACTGGGCCGCCGAGGTGGGGCTGGGTGACGACCCGGAGACCGAGCCGGAGCCCCCCGCCACCGCACCGGCACCGGCGGCCGAGCCCCGGCCCGCCCCGCCGGCGGCGGACCCGACCCGCCCCGTGATCATGCAGAAGGCGATCGCGCCGAGCCAGCTCGCCTACTACCTGGAGCGCGGCTACGACCGGGTATCCGGCTTCGTGCACCGGGCCGGCGAGCTGGCCCACCTCGGCACCCCGGCCGAGCTGTACGACGCGCTCGGCCTCGGCCACCCCGGCTCGCCGTTCTCCCGTGACGCCGAGGAGATCTACGTGTTGCGCTGGCCGGCCTACCGGCCGAGCCTCTACCGGATCCCCTACGGCGGGCAGAACGAGGGCGCGATGCGGGCGATGGAGGGCTGGGTGATCGAGCGGCCCCCGTTCCGCGGCAACGGTTTCGCCCCGGGGGAGAGCAGCGACGTGGTCGCCGAGTTCAAGGTGGACAGCGCCCGGCTGCCGCACGGCGCCGAGCTGTGGCGGATCGGCGCGGACCGCAGCGAGCGGGTGGTCGCGGTGCTGGACACCGACGCGCTGCTCTGGGTCAAGGCGGATGACGCGTGACCCGCGACGGCTACGTGGCCCGCTGGCGGGGCCGGGAGTACCAGGCCAGCCCGGACGGCGGCGACGTCCGCCTGTACCAGCCGGAGCCGGGCGAGGGCTTCACCGAGGTACGCCCCGGCCGGCACGTCCGGGTGGTGCCGGTCGCCGAGATCGAGGACCTGGCGTACGTGCGGACCACCTGCACCTGGCAGGGTCAGCCGTTCATCGTGCTGGCCGAGCACGACGGGTGGCTGCGCGTGGAGTACACCGGCGGCCGCTGGCCGGTGGCCCAGAAGATGGGGCTGGAGGCGTTCGACTTCGGCGTCTACCAGGGCTGGGCGCCCGCGAACGAGGTGACCGACCTGCGCGAGCAGCGGGTTTGAGTCAGGATTTCGTCCAGCGCAGGATCTCGCCGAGCACCAGGTCCCGGGCCTCCACGTGCGGGAAGTGGCCCACTCCGTCGAGCAGCCGCCACTCGTAGGGGGCGGTGACGTAGCGGCCGGAGCCCTGGGCGGTGCGGGGCAGTGAGGCGCGGTCGAGCGCGCCGTGCAGCTGGAGGGTGGGTGTGGTCAGCGGCTTCTGCATCAGCCGGACGAACCGGTAGCCGTGCAGTCGCAGCACCGACCGGAACGCCCAGCGGTAGCCCTCCATGGCGCAGAACGCCGCCTGCGGGATCTGCATGGCCACCCGGCAGCACCGGGCGTACGCGTCGAAGTCGGGGCCGTTCACCCAGTGCGGCCCGCCCCACCGGCGCAGCATCGCCTCCACCTCGGCGGCGTCGTCGCGGGTCAGCACGTGCTCGTAGCGGGGGAGCTGGAACTTCAGCGCGGGCGTGGACGCGGTGAACTGGCCGCGCGGGTCGGCGAAGATGGCGGCCCGGAGGCGGAGCGGGTGCGGCGCGCCGAGCACCACGAGTCGCCGTACCAGGGTGGGGTGGAACGAGGCGGCCGTCCAGGCGATGAGCCCGCCGGCGCCGCTGCCGACCAGGGTGGCCGACCGTTCGCCGAGGGCCCGGATCAGCCCGGCCACGTCGGCGGCGAGGGTGTAGCCGTCGTACCCCCGGGGTGGCTTGTCGCTCGCGCCGTAGCCCCGCAGGTCGACCGCGACGGCGCGGAAGCCGGCGTCGGCGACCGCCGGCAGCATCTCGTGCCAGGCGTACCAGTACTCGGGGAAGCCGTGCAGGAAGAGCACCATGGGGCCGGTGCCGGCCTCGACGACGTGGAAGCGGCTGCCGTTGGCGCCGACGAACCGGTGCGTCCACGGCCCCTCGGGGAGGACACAGGACTCGTCGACGGGTCCGCCGCGCTGGTCGGTCATGGGGCACAGCCTAGGGCGGGCGCCGCGTGGGCGGCCCCGCAGGTCACGAGGATCAGGGGATTCTCCGGGGCGGCGCCGGCCGCGCCGCGGCCGGGGCGGCCGCCGGAAAGGGCGATGCCCGGGCAGGTGACCTGCCCGGGCATCGCGGGGTGTAGCGGTGATCAGCGGCTCAGGAGAAGCGGACCTTCATCGAGGTGCCGTCCTGCTGGAGAACCTTGATCTTGACGCCGGCGGCCGGGAGCTTGACGCCGTGGTTCGGCAGCTCCGGGTACCAGTACTGCTTGGTGTCGTCGAACAGCGGCTGCGCGGCCTGGCCACGGATGTACTGCGGCTGGCTGTTGATGTGCAGCGTGAACGAGTCCGCCTTCTTCAGGCTGAACGGCGCGTCGTAGACCTGGACGCGGGCCCGCCACGGGGCGCCGGTCAGGTTGTAGATCGGCCGCGGGTGCGCGTCGATGTAGAGGTTACGACCCTCACCCGGGTGCTCGAACGTGTCGTTGTCCGCGTACCGGAGGTTCCAGTACGAGATCAGCAGACCCGTCTGGTACGCGTAGTGGTCCACCCAGTCCGGACGGGTGTTCGCGTAGCCGAAGAAGTACGGGCCGGTCTTCAGGTACTTGTCGTACGAGACGTACGACCGGTTGCCGGCGATGTAGTAGTTGTCGAAGAGGCGGGTGTAGGTCGCCTCGGCGATGGTCCAGCCCTTGAGCGCCCAGTCCCCGGCACCGGCCTCGGCGCCGTCGCTGAGCAGGGTCTGGCCGTCGGCGGTCACCGTGATGGCGTCACCGAAGAAGCCGCCCGAGGCCACGCCACCGTCGGTGACGTAGTGGAAGCGGAACTGCACGATCTTGCCGGCCGCCGCGTCCATCGGGATGTTGATGTCCACCCACTTGCCCGCGCTGCTGCCGGTCAGACCCGGCGTCGGGTCGGTGTTGGACACCGGCGGGATCGGCTTGCCGTTGACCGTGCCCGGCAGAGCGGCCCAGGTCTTGCCGCCGTCCAGCGACGCCTCGAAGAAGAGGTAGTCGTAGCCGGTCTCGATGTTGAAGCGCCCCTTCATGGACAGCGCCGCCGAGGTCTTCCCGGTGAAGTCGAGCGTCCTGGTCATGGTGTTGTCCAGGTCGTCGTCGTTACCGGAGAAGTACTGCTTGGTGCCCTCGAACGGAGCGCCGTACTGGAAGGTGTACTCCCGCTGCGGCAGCACCACGACCGCGGCCTGCGCCTTCTTGGAGTTGTACTCCTCCGGGCCCAGGTTCAGGTCCCGCTTCTGCCCGGCCTTGACCACCTCGTAGTCGAGCCAGCCGAGCTGGAGCTTGTTCCAGGCGCCGAGGTCGCCACCGCGCTCGCCGATGCCCTGGTCGTTCTTGCCGCCGAGCCGGCTCTGGGCCATCAGGGTCCAGTGCTCGTTGTTGTTGTCGCCGCCGTTGATGTTGTTGTAGTCGTCCGGCAGGCCGAGGTCGTGGCCGTACTCGTGGTAGAAGACGCTGCGGCCACCGTTCTCCGGCTGGATCGTGTAGTCGCGGATCCAGACGCCGGTGTCGCCGATCTGGGTGCCGCCGATCGGGAAGTTCGGCGGACCGACGCGGGACGTGTTGTACGCCGACCACCGGTGGCTCCAGATGGCGTCCTCACCCTGGTGCGGGTCACCGTCGGCCTGGTCGCCGCCGGAGTGGACGATCTGGAAGTGGTCGATGTAGCCGTCCGGCTCGTTGAAGTTGCCGTCGCCGTCGTAGTCGAACCGGTCCCACTGGTCGAACGACTGCATGTCGGCCTTGATCTGGGCATCGGTGCGGCCCTTGGCCTTCTGGTCGGCGACCCACTGGTTGGCGGCGTCGCGGATCAGATCCCAGGTGTTCGGGCAGACGTTGTCCGCGCAGACCGCCGGGTCGTTGGCCGGGTCGTCCGAGTCGTCGGCGATCGGGTCGTCCGAGCGGCCGTACCGGGCGGCGTTGTACTTGACCTTCACCCAGTCGGTGACCTCGCCGTCCACCGTGTAACGGCCGGACGACTGGGCCTCGTAGTACTGCTTGAGCGACTCGTCGCCCGGCTTGGTGCCGAAGTACAGCTGCCGGAAGTAGTCGGCGCTGTAGTCGGCCTGCCAGACGGTGGAGTTGTCCACGGCTCGGTTGGGCTGCGGAATCTCGTTGTGCCGCGGACCGTCGAACCGGGTCGGACCTGCGATGTCCGGGTTCGTGTCCTTGTCCGGGTAGGCCGGGTCGCGCTCGTCGCCGAACTCGGCGAGGATCACGAAGATCTTGTCGGTCCGTTCCCGGGCCAGCTCGACGTACTGGTCCTTCTTGCCCGCCTTGTTGCTGGCGGTCCGGGCGCCGGCCGCCGCCGCCGCGCCGCCGGCGGTCTCGCCGACCTTGACGACGGTGCTGCCGTTGATCTTCTGGGCCTTGGCCCGGCCGGACAGAACCTCGCTGAGGCCCTCCTGGCGGAGTGCCCGCCGCTTGTCCTCGAGCTTGTCCGGCAGATCGTGAGGGGCCTGCGGCTCGGCCGCCGCCGGAGCGGCAGCCGGCAGCTTCGGGGTCGGCGCCGCGCTGGCGGCCGTGCCCGCCACCAGTCCCGTCGCCGTCAGCGAAAGCCCGAGCAGACCCACTGCGACTTTGCGCACGTGGTACCTCCGGTGTGAGGGAACCGGCCCTACGGGGGTACGGGCCGGTGGACGGTCCCACTTGTGGGACCACTGGTGAAGATAGACATTCCCGTGACGCGTGGGAAGACAGGCGCGTCGATTTGTAGCAAGTTTTTGTTGGGAACGCTCCTCGCCGTCACATCGGGATCGGTCGATCGGCTGGGTTGAGCTGGGGCGAAAGGTTTCGGGGTACGCGAAAGGGGCCGCCGGCGTCTCCGCCGACGGCCCCTGCCGTGTGGTGCTACCCGATCAGTTGGTGACCTTGACGACCATGTCGCTGGTCGGGGTGGTGCCCTGCTTCAGGATCTCGATGGTGGTGCCGGTGCCGGCCACCTTCACCGAGTTCCACGGGTTGCCCGAGGTGTAGTACTTGCCGACGCCCTTGTCGCTGAAGATCGGCTGCGGGTCGAGCGCCGGAACGGTGACCGCCACGTCGTTCTTGTGGAAGGTCTGCGCCGGCTTGGCGTACAGGCTGAACGTGGCGTCGTAGCCGTTGCGCCGGTTGGTGATGACGCCCTGCCCGCCAACGTTGATCTTGTCGGGACGGACGTCCACCGGCAGGTTCAGGCCGTAGCCCGGGTGCTGCGACGTGTTGTTGTCGCCGTACGCGTAGTTCACGTACCAGACCAGCATGCCCTGGTGGTTGGAGAGGTGCTCCACCCAGTTCGGGCGGCTGGCGAACCCGTAGTTGTACGGGCCGGTCCGCAGCGTGTCGTCGTAACCGAACCAGGTCCGGTTCTCGGCGATGTAGAAGCGCGGGTAGGTGTCGGTCACCGAACCGGTGATCCGGGTCCAACCCTTGGCGGTCCACTCCGCGGCGAGGGTCTCCGCGTCGTCGGTCCACGCGACCGAGCCGTTCTTGGTCAGCGAGACGTTGTCCAGGAACGGACCGGCGAAGTGCACGCCACCGTCGGTCGCGTAGCGGTAGCGGAACAGCACGGTCTGACCGGCGAACGCCGACAGGTCGTAGGTCGAGTCGACCCACGCGCCGTTGCTGGAACCGTCGATGCCGCTGTCACCGGAGTCGACCAGGTTGTTCTTCAGGTCGGTCCAGGTGGCGCCGCCGTTGGTGGACACCTCGGCGTAGAGGTAGTCGTAGTCCTCTTCGATGTCGTACTGCAGCTTGGAGGTGATCGACGCGGAGGTCGCGCCGGTCAGGTCCAGGGTGCGGGTCAGCGAGGCGTTCAGGTCGTCCGCGCTGCCACCCCACCACTCGTACGAACCGCCGAACGGCGTGTTGTAGTTCGTGGTCTGCGTCTGCGCGGGCAGGTTGACGACGACCGCCTGGGCCTTCGGCCCGTCGCTGTCGCCGGCCGGGCCCAGGGTCACCTGGGTGCTGCCCTTGCCGTAGTCGACCGTGGTGTGGTTCAGCCAGCCCAGGTAGAGCTTCGACCACGGGTCCATGTAGCCCGGGGTCGAGCCGATGTCGTCGGTGCCGTGGCCGAGCCACGAACCGGAGGACATCAGGCTCCAGAAGCCGACGCCGTTGTCGCCGCCCGCGGTGTCGTACAGGTCCGGCAGACCGAGGTCGTGACCGTACTCGTGGGCGAAGACGCCGAGGCCGCCGTTCTCCGGCTCCGTGGTGTAGTCACGGATCCACATCCCGGTGTCGCCGATCTGCACACCGCCCGCGAGGTTGCCGGCCGGGCCGGCCTTGCCCTCGAGGTTGGTGAACGCCGCCCAGCGGTGCGACCAGATGGCGTCCTCGCCCTGGGCGCCGCCGCCGGCCTCCTCGCCCTCACCGGCGTGCACCGCCTGGAAGTGGTCGAGGTAGCCGTCGGGCTCGTTGAAGTTGCCGTCGCCGTCGAAGTCGTACCGGTCCCAGATGTCGAACTGGGCCAGGTAGTCCTTGATCTGCTGCGGCGTCTTGCCGGCCTTGACCTGGGCCTCGTACCAGGACGTGGAGCTGTCCTTGATGAAGTTCCAGTAGCCGTCGGCCTCGGAGATGGCGTTGCTGCCGTACCGGGCCTCGTTGTAGGGAACGGTGACCCAGTCGCTCACGTCGCCGTTGACGGTGTACCGGCCGCCGGACTGCTTGAGGTAGAAGTCCCGGAACGACTCGCCCTCACCGTAGAACATGTCCATGTAGTGGGCCCGGTCGAAGTTGGACCGCCACAGGGTGCTGTTGTCGTCGGTGGAGCTGCCGTCCCAGTTGCGGTCCGGCTCGGGGATCTGGTTGACCACCGGACCGGCAGCTCCACCGGTGCGGGGGTCGGTCTTGTCGCCGAAGTTGACCAGCATGGTGAAGATCGGGTCGGTCTTCGGGGCCTGCTGGTACTCGACGAACAGGTCGTCCTTGACCTGGATGACCTTCGAGCCGTTGCGCGTCTGGAGCTTGGCCTTGCCCTGCAGCAGGTCGGCGATCGCCTGCTTCTTGACCTCCCGCTGCTGATCCGCCTTCGGATCCGCCAGGTTGTCCTTGTGCTTGGCCTTCTCGACGCCGGGGGTGGGCTCCGCCGCCGGAGCGGCGGACGCCGGCGTCGTGACGACACCGGCTGCCAGCAGCGCGGCCGCGGCCGAGGCCAGGCCCGCTGTGACTCGTCTCCTCAAAGGTCCTCCTCCTTTGTGGAACTGTTACATGACGGAGACGGCGAAAGCCATCACTGTCATGTCATGCGTCACTCACAATGACAGGTGTTTGCATCGTTGTCACCGGTCAATCACCTGATGTGCGGGCCCAGATTCCCGGACAATTCCGGGCGAAAGCGCTCAGCGGTGCGACGCCGACTCACATTACGTTTTGGTCACGATCACGTTGAGTAATGGCGATTATGAGGTCCCCAAAGGGGAGCGCAGGAGCCCGCGAAAATGTCACACGGTCCTGGAGAAAAATTGCCGGCGCGTAAGACGGACGGGGCCCGTCCGGAGCAGTGTGCTCCAGACGGGCCCCGTCGTGTGGTTCCGACGCGCCCCTCGGCGTGTCAGGTCACGGGGTTGCCGGGGTCACGTACACCGTGGCGTACGAGTTGTCCGCGGCCGCCCGCTTGATGGTGATCGAGACGCCGTACGCGACGCCCGCGTCACCGGGGTTGCCGGTGCCGAGCACGATCGCCCCGCCGCCCAGGGTGGCCCCGTAGTACGCCGTGGCCGGCGTGCCGTCGGGGTTGGTCACCCGGGTGGTGTACTTCGCGTTGCCCCGCGACGGGACGACGACCGAGGCGTCGTTGTCCCGGGCGTACGCGGAGCCGTTGCGGATCTCGATGCCCGGGTACCAGCCCTTGGTGTCGCTGAACGCGGACACCGGGGCCTGGGCGCCGAAGTTGGTGCAGTACTCGCTGTACGGCTCGTTCGCCGCCTCCAGGCACTCCTTGAAGGGGTACGTCGGGTTCAGCGAGAAGGCCGCGTTGGACGACTGCGGGCGGCTGGGCAAGTTGTCCAGCACCGACGTGTCCTTGACGGCCGCCTCGCCCTGCCGGCGCAGCGGGTCGTTGTGCGAGTCGACGATCAGCAGACCGCCCTTGGCCCCGTAGCTGGGCAGCGCGGTCATCTGCGCGGTGACGTGGTTGACGTCGCCGAGCTCGGTGTCCCGGTACCAGACCAGCATGCCCGGCGCGTTGTAGGAGACCCGGTCGACCTTCCACGCCTCGTGCGAGTAGACCGTGTCGTAGGTGTACTTCAGGCCCTTGTCGAAGCCGTCGAAGTTGCGCCACTCGGCCAGGTAGTAGTGCGACTTGACCTGGGTGCCCGAGTCGACGTGCCAGCCGGCGCCGGTGGTGTCGGTGAAGGTGCCGCCGGTCTGGGTCCAGCCGTTGGCGCCGCCCTCGACGTCGTCGCTCCAGGTGGTGGCGCCGCCGCCGGTGACCGAGAAGTCGTCGGCGAACCAGCCGCGCTCCACGAACGCCTCGTCGGTGGCGTACCGCAGCCGGACCTGGATGGTCTGCCCGGCGAACGCCGACAGGTCGACGTAGTCGTGCCGCCAGCCGCCGGTGCTGCCGGTCAGGCCGTACTTCTTGTTGCCGAAGTCGACCATCCGGCCGTTCGGGTCGGCGTACCCGTCGTTGGTGGTGACGAGCTTGCCGGTGGCGTCGTAGACCTTCTGCTCGGACCAGGTGGCGCCACCGTTGGTGGAGACCTCCAGGAAGCCGTAGTCCCAGTCCGCCTCGATGACGTAGTTGTTCCACATCCAGAACTTCGCGTCCGCGGCGTTCGGGACGGTCACCGTGCGGCTCAGCTTGACGTCCGCCCAGTCCTGGTCGGCCCCGGAGTACCACATGTTGGCGCCGCTGTGCGGCTGCGCCAGCGTGATCACCTTGTCCGGCAGGTTGATCTTGATGCCGTCCTTGGTGCCGACCGGGGTGTTCGAGGTCTGCCCCAGCTGCACCGAGCGCGGGTCGTCACCCGGGTTCAGGGTCAGCGGGTCGGCCCAGCCGAGCACCCACTTGTCCCAGAGGCCCATGTGGGTCGGCATCGCCTGGAAGATCTCGCCGCTGTGCGAACCCGAAGCCATCAGGTCCCAGAAGTCGACGTCCGAGTCGGCGTTGCCGGAGGTGTCGTAGAGGTCCGGCAGGCCCAGGTCGTGACCGAACTCGTGGGCGAACACACCGACGCCGGCGTCCTCCGGCTGCACGATGTAGTTGGCCACCTTCTTGTTGGTGCCCGGGATGGTGTAGCCGCCGGCCACCGTCGAGGAGTGCGCCCAGACCGAGTAGACGCCCACGTCGCCGCCGCCGCGCGACTTGCCCTGGTTGGCGTGCACCAGCACCAGGTGGTCGATCACGCCGTCGGGCTCGTTGACGTTGCCGTCGCCGTCGGCGTCGCCCTGGTCCTCGATGTCGTAGTCGGCCCACGGGAAGTTCGGGTCCATCTTGGCCAGCGCGTCCACCGCGTCGGTGGCCAGCCGGCCGGCGCCCTGCGGGTTGTCCGGGTGGCCGTTCATCGACTGCTCACGACCGGCGACCCAGTTGCCGTTCTCGTCCTTGAAGCAGCGGGAGGCCGCGTACCAGCCCTCCGAGTGCGGCACGGTGATCCACGGGCTTGCCTGCCCGTCGACCGTGTACGCACCCTTGGACATCTCCAGGTACATGTTGTGCATGGTGCGCCCGGAGATGTCGACGCCCGGCTTGCCGTCCGGCCCGGTCAGGTCCGTGCGGACCCGGTCGGTGATGCCCTCCTTGGTGTAGAGCATCTTGTCGTAGTGCGCCGGGGAGAAGTCCGGCACCCACATCGAGTTGTTGTCCTTGTGCGGCAGAGTGGCCGGGTCGGCGATCTGGTTGTGCTTCGGGCCGTTCTGCACGGTGCCGAGGACACAGCTCCGGTCCTCGAAGACCGTCTTCGGCACGTACACGTTGGTGAAGTCGTCGTTCGCCTGGTCGTTGAACTCCACCAGCAGGGTGAGCAGCTTGGCGGTCTGGGTGCCCTTGGCCTGCTTGATCTGGCGGGGGCTCTGCCCCGTCTTGATGGCCTTGGCCTCCAGCTTGGCCAGTTCCCGGGCGGCCTTCGGGTTGCCGCCGGCGAACTTGCGGTCGTAGGCCCGCGCCGCGTCGACCGGGCTGGAGTAGACCCCGTCCTTGCCCTTGACCTCCTTGCCCGCCGTGTCCGGCTGGACCTCCGGCTCGGCGTAGTTGATGTAGTAGTCGTCCGCCCCGATCGTGGCCCGGGCGCTGCCGGACGACTGAGCGGCCGCGCTGCCCGTCACGGTCAGCGACGTGGCGGCGAGGGCGATGGCGGGCAGCGCGACGAGTAGGCGTCGGCGTGACCCGGACCGTGGAAATGTGTGCATGCCACTCCGTTCGTAGGGCATGGGAGGGGGGAACCGGCCGGTCGCGGTCGTAGCGACCCCCGTCGAACCGGTCCGATGCGGCGAACCTAACCGAAGAGGCGCTCCATCGACAGGGGGCGACATAGCCTCTGGCCGATCAGCCTGCCGAACCTCCACCGAATTTCCGACAGCTGTCTCCACAGAACGACGGTGGGTGACGGCCCGTCCGGACCCGCCACCCACCGTCAGAGCTAGTTCTGCGCTCAGTCCTCGTCGGACTTGCCGCCGCCCATGCCCGAGGAGATCATGTCCATCACCGAGGAGTCCTGGAGCGTGGTGACGTCGCCGAGGGAGCGGTGCTCCGCGACGTCCCGCAGCAGCCGGCGCATGATCTTGCCGGAGCGGGTCTTCGGCAGCTCCGGCACCAGCATGATCTGCCGCGGCTTGGCGATCGGGCCGAGCGTCTTGGCCACGTGGTTGCGCAGGTCGGCGATGAGCTGCTCGCCGGCCGCACCGGAGATCTCCGTGCTGCCGCGCGGGATGGCGAAGGCGACGATCGCCTGGCCGGTGGTCGGGTCGGTCGCGCCGACCACCGCCGCCTCGGCCACCGACGGGTGGCTGACCAACGCCGACTCCACCTCGGTGGTGGAGATGTTGTGGCCGGACACCAGCATCACGTCGTCGACCCGGCCGAGCAGCCAGATGTGCCCGTCGTCGTCCTTCTTCGCCCCGTCGCCGGCGAAGTAGACCCAGTCGCCTCCCTGGTTGGCGCCGGCCCCGAAGCGCGACCAGTAGGTCTCGATGAAGCGGTTGTCGTCGCCCCAGATGGTGCGCAGCATCGACGGCCACGGCTCGCGGAGGACGAGGTAGCCGCCACCGCCGTTGGGCACCGACTGGCCCTGGTCGTCCACCACGTCGGCGACGATGCCGGGCAGCGCGGTCATCGCCGAGCCGGGCTTGGCCTCGGTGACGCCCGGCAGCGGAGAGATCATGATCGCGCCGGTCTCGGTCTGCCACCAGGTGTCGACGACGGGCAGCTCGCCCCGGCCGACGTACTGGCGGTACCAGATCCACGCCTCCGGGTTGATCGGCTCACCGACGCTGCCCAGCAGGCGCAGCGACGAGAGGTCGTAGCCGGCGGGGATGTCCTCGCCCCACTTCATCATGGTGCGGATCAGGGTCGGCGCGGTGTACAGGATGGTGACCTTGTACTTGTCGACGATCTCCCAGAACCGGCCCTTGTGCGGGGTGTCCGGAGTGCCCTCGTACATGACCTGGGTGGCGCCGTTGGAGAGCGGGCCGTAGACGATGTAGGAGTGCCCGGTGACCCAGCCGATGTCGGCGGTGCACCAGTAGACGTCGGTCTCCGGCTTGAGGTCGAAGACCGCGTGCGTGGTGTACGACGCCTGGGTGAGGTAGCCGCCGGTGGTGTGCAGGATGCCCTTGGGCCGGGCCGTGGTGCCGCTCGTGTAGAGGATGTAGAGCGGGTGCTCGGCGTCGAACGGCTGGGCGGTGTGCTCCGGCGAGGCGGTCTCCACCGTCTCGTGCCACCAGTGGTCCTTCGCCGACCAGGCGACCTCCTCGCCGGTGCGGCGGACGACCAGCACGTGCTCCACCGACGGGCAGTTGGCCACCGCCTCGTCGACGGTCGGCTTGAGCGCGGACGGCTTGCCGCGGCGGAAGCCGCCGTCCGCGGTGATCACCACCTTGGCGCTGGCGTCCTGGATCCGGTTGGTCAGCGCGTCGGCCGAGAAGCCGCCGAAGACCACGCTGTGCGTGGCGCCGATCCGGGCGCAGGCCAGCATCGCCACCGCGGCCTCGGGAATCATCGGCAGGTAGATCGCCACCCGGTCGCCGGCCGTGACGCCCAGCTCGGTCAGCGCGTTCGCCGCCTGGCAGGTGAGCTTGTGCAGGTCCGCGTAGGTGACGGTGCGGGTGTCGCCCGGCTCGCCCTCCCAGTGGATCGCCACCTTGTCGCCCCGGCCGGCCTCCACGTGCCGGTCCAGGCAGTTGTACGCCACGTTGAGCTGACCGCCGACGAACCACTTCGCGAAGGGCGCGGTCGACCAGTCGAGCACCTGGTCCCACTGGCGGGCCCAGTGCAGCCGCCCGGCCTGGCGCTCCCAGAAGGCGAGCCGGTCCTCGGCCGCCTCGCCGTACGCGTCCGCGGTCACGTTGGCGTTCGCGGCGAGCTCGGCCGGCGGCGGGAACTGGCGCGTCTCGTTCAGCAAGTTGGCCAATGCCTCGCTCATGCGGTGACTCCTTCATCGCGTGACCTGCGTCTCCTACCCGGGTGAGGTTAGTCCCGGCGCGCCCCCCGCCGCGACCGCCCGGTCACCCGTCACGCGCCCAGTGGCCCCCGGGGCGCGCCGAGCAGCAGAGGAGAGTGGTTCGCGTCGCTTCCCGGCGGCTGGCGCTCCGGCGGGGCACGGGGATCGCTAGCGTGGCGGGGTGACCACCGACCCGCTCGCCCCGCTGCTCGCGCTCGCCGACATCGCGCTCGCCGTCGAGCGGGCCCGCGACCGGGTCGACCAGGCCCACCGGCACCGCGCGCTGCGCCGCCAGGGCGGCCAGGTCGCCGCCGAGGTCAGCCTCCGCTCGGCCGTGGCCAGCGCCGCGCTGGAGGGCCGGGTGCATGACCGCGAGGAGGTACGCGCGGGGACGGTCACCGACCCGCTGCTCCAGGGCGCGCTGCGGGTGGCCGGGGCGCTGCCCGGGCTGAGCGACCTCTGGCCGAAGGCGCCGCGCCAGGCCCTCGCCCGGCTGCACGTGCTCGCGGCCCGCGACGTGGTCCCCGAGGCCGAGCTGGGCCGCCCGGTGGCCGACCCGGTGGTGGCGGCCCGCCTCGACGGGCTGGCCGCGCTGGTGGCCGGGGGCACGAAGGTGCCGCCGCTGGTGCTGGCCGCCGTGGTGCACGGCGAGCTGCTGAACCTGCGCCCGTTCGCCGGCCCGTCCGGGGTGGTGGCGCGGGCCGCCGCCCGACTGGTGCTGATCTCCACCGGGTTCGACCCGCGTGGGCTGGTCGCCGTCGACGTCGGCCACCGGGAGCGGGAGCCCGAGTACGTCGGCGCGGCCGGCGCCTTCGCCACCGGCACCCCCGACGGGCTGCGCTCCTGGCTGCGCCACTACATGGCCGCCGTGGAGGTCGGCGCCGAGCAGATCACGCTCATCGGCGACGAGGTCCTCGCCGCGTCCTGAGCTGCCGCGCTGCGCGGCGCGGCCTCAGACGGTGGGGGTGGTGGCGGCGCGGGTGCGGCGGTGCCGGCCGTACCAGGCGATGCCGATGGCCACGCCGACGCCCACGCCCAGGGCTGCCGCGGCGACCGGC
>NZ_JANAVK010000008.1:0-299665 GCF_024213425.1 Micromonospora sp. A3M-1-15
TCAAAGAACAACCACACACCATCCGGAAACCCCACACCGTGGAGCCCCCGTCCGGGGCATTTCGTTCATCCCGCACCCGCCGCTCTCGCGCCGGGCACTTTTACTACGTTACCTCACCGTCTCCGCCGTGTCAAACCGTGTGTCCCGGTCTGTCACGCTTCGTACGGGTTGGCGCCCGCGACCTCGCGCAGCGGCGAACCGCTGTGCCTGGTCGTCGGATTTGGCAGGCCGGCCGCTGCGGTCTCCCGCTAGCTCGCCCGGTGCCCTGCCGGTCGTCAACCTTACCCGGTCGGTTCCGCTCCACCAAATCCGCCCTGCGGCGTTTCGGCGAGCCCCGCCCGGCCCGGCTCCGTCGAGGTGCAACCTCGGTGGTTCCGGTGCCGTGCCCGGTCCGTGGCCCCCGGGATCTTCGTCCCGTTTGCCCCGTTCCGCGCTGGCAGAGAGAAAGTTACGCGGATTCGGGTTTGATCGTCAAATCCAGGGGTAGCGTCCCGCGTCACACCATCATCGCAGAGCTATCTTCCCTGTTCAGCGGCTATCCGGCGGCGGAATCCCCACTCGACGGCCCGAAAGTCGCCCGCACGGGAGCGGCACAGCGCTTCGGGTAGTCCCCCCGCATTCCCGGCCAGACCGAGCTCACGGTCCGGACCGCGCCCTCCGCTCCGCGCGGCGGGCGCGGGCGTTCAGGCGGTCGGCCGGCGGCGGGACGCGAGCCAGCCCCGGACACCGAGCACCCCGACCGTCGTGCCGATGGCCAGGGAGGCCGCGATGAGCAGCGCGTGCACCCAGAGGAAGCTGGTGGGACTGCCCTCGCCGACCGTGCCGGCCGACCACGCCCGCGGGTCGTTCCAGATGGCGACCGCGAACCTCGGCCAGATCACCCAGGTCCAGACCCCGACCCCGACCAGGAACAGCGACCAGCCACGCGACAGCACCATGGCTGGCCAGTATGCCAGCGGCCCGTCGGCCCAGGTCAGGAGCGCGTGGGCCGGAGCATGCGGAAGGCCGGCGAGTAGCGCAGCGCCGGGACCCGGCGGGATGCCCGTGCGCCACGCCGACCGGATCTGGGGACCTCGTCGGGGTGGTGTCCACGACCGAAGACCCGGTCGACGCCCGCGCCCGTGAGCACGTACCCGGAGCGGGGCGCCGGCACCAGCTCGTACGCTTGGCGGTTCTCCCCGGTGCCGCGCTGGAGGCACGACAGGCACGCGGAGCCCAGCGAGAGACCGACGACGGCCGTCCCGAAGGCGGACCGGCCCGCGCGCCGCGCGAAACCGGACCGCCGCCCGGCGGGTCAGAAGCAGGTGACCGCCCCGCCGATGGCCGGGTTCGCGCGGTCGTGCTGGTGGACGGTGCCGGCGGGATCGGTCATCGACCCGCCCCAGATCGCGCAACCCGCGCCGAGGTAGCGGTGGACCGGGCCGGCCGCGTAGCGCCGGCTGCCCTCGTCGATGCCGAAGGTGGTCCACTCCGGGTCCAGGTAGACGCGGGTCCCGGTGAGCGTGCCGACGTACGCGGACTTGAGGGTGACCGTGCAGCCGTACCCGGTGAGGGGGTTGCGCAGCAGGTGGACGGTGCCGAGCCGCGCGCCGGTGCCGGTGTCGTGGATCGGGTCCTGGTCGACGGCGACGAAGCCGAGGCCGCAGAGCGCCTCCGGGGTGTACGGGTTGACCACCGCCGCCTGCGCGCCGGTGCCCGCCGCCCCGACGAGGACGGCCCCCACGGCCGCTACGATCCCGAGTCGTCGAATGAGCCGCTGCATCTGCATTCCCTTTCCCTGGTGCCGACGGATGCGGGATCAGAATGGTGTCCGCGCCGGGGCGGACGAATGTGGACGGTGGCCACTCCGGCCCGTTTCCGGGTGTGCCGGACGGCCGGGACACGGCCCGCCACCTGGGCAGAAGCACCGCGACTGATCGGCAAGAACCGATTATGAGGTATCTCGCATAAACGCACCCCGATGAATTCGGAATTGCCTTCGTGTTTCCCGCATTCGACGTTCGGGCACTGTTCGGGTGGCGACACGACGACACCCGGAGGTGGCCACCATGCAGCCGTTCAATCCGTGGACCTGGCGGGACCCGTCCGCCCTCGCCGGCGGCTACGAGCAGACCCGCCCGGACGACGTGCCGCGGCAGCGGTCGGAGAGCGGCGCCGACGACGGCCCCGACGCGCCCGGCCCGGGCACCCCGATCGACCTCACCGGCTACCGGGTGGAGGCGACCGACGGCCGGATCGGCGCCATCGACGGGGCGAGCGACGACGCCGGCGCCGGCTACCTGGTGGTGGACACCGGGCCGTGGATCTTCGGCCGGAAGGTGCTGCTGCCGGTCGGCACGGTGGCCCGGGTCGACCACCTGGAGCGCGTCGTGCACGTGGACCGGACGCGGGAACAGGTCAAGGAGTCACCGGCGTTCGACCCGGACGACTTCGGTCGCACCGAGTACCGCGAGCAGGTCGGCAACTACTACACCGAGAGCTACCGGCGGGGCTGACCAGGGCGGGAGACGCGCGGCGGCCGGTCGGGCCGTCGCGCGTTCCGGTCTGCGCGGGAAGCGGTGGACCGGCTACCGTGTCAGGCATGGTCCGGCCGAGCACCTGCGCCCCGGAGACCCTCGACGGTCTCCCGGCGGCTGCCGCTCCGGTTCTCCCGGTCCGTGTCGACGACGGTCGGGAGCAGATCCTCGACGTCCTCCGTGCCGGTGGGCTGCGGTTCCGCGCCGGCGGGCGATGGCGGCGCTCGCACTGACGAGCCACCTCCACTGATCCGGGCACACCCCGGCTCTCCTCCGCGCGCCCGCGCGTCCTCCACCGACCAGCAATGAGAGGCGTACGACCATGTCCGCAGCACGGATGCTCACCGGTGACCGCCCGACCGGGCGGCTGCACCTCGGCCACTACGTCGGCAGCATCGCCAACCGCGTGAAGCTGCACCAGGGCTACGAGAGCTTCTTCATCATCGCCGACCTGCACATGCTCACCACGCGCAACAGCCGCGAAGACATCGAACAGGTCTCCCACAACGCCCGCGAGATGGTCACCGACATCCTCGCCGCCGGTGTCGAGCCGGACCGGGCCACCTTCTACCTCCAGTCGGCGATCCCCGAGGTCGGCGACCTGAACACCCTGTTCCAGAACCTGGTCACCGTGCCCCGGCTGGAACGGGTCCCGTCGCTCAAGGAGATGAGCCGGGACGCCGGCAAGGAGGAGATGCCGTACGGGCTGCTCGGCTATCCCGTCCTCCAGGCCGCCGACATCCTCTGCGTGAAGGGGCAGGTCGTCCCGGTGGGGAAGGACAACGCCGCGCACGTGGAGGTGACCCGGGAGATCGCCCGGCGCTTCAACCACCTCTACGGCGAGGTCTTCCCCGTGCCGGAAATGATCATGTCGGAGACGCCCACCCTGGTGGGCACCGACGGCGCGGGGAAGATGAGCAAGAGCAAGGGGAACGCCATCGCGCTCTCCGACGACCCGGCCACCGTGCGGCGCAAGGTGCTGGGGATGTACACCGACCCGAACCGGGTCCGGGCCGACGTGCCGGGCACGGTCGAGGGGAACCCGGTCTTCGCGTACCTCGACGTGTTCCATCCCGACCGGGCGACGGTCGAGGAGCTGAAGGCGCGCTACCGGGCCGGGCGGGTCGGCGACGTCGAGGTCAAGGAGGAACTGGCGGGCGCGCTCAACCGGTTCCTCGACCCGGTCCGGGAACGGCGGGCCCGGTTCGAGGGGCAGCGCGGCCTGGTCGACGAGCTCATCGTCGAGGGCACCGAGCGGACCCGGGCCGAGGTGCGCCGCACCCTGGTCGAGGTGCGCCGGGCGATGGGCCTGACCAGCGCGTACACCCAGGTGCGGCGGCGGGCCGAGCGCTACCGCAAGGCCGTCGCCACGCCGGCCTGAGCTGTCGGGTACGCCGGCCGGCCGGCCCGGGTACGGACTTGCGCCGCCCCCGGGCCGGCCGGTTAGGCTGCTCGCATGACCAGCTCGCACGCGTACCCGACGACGTCCCCCGACGTCCTGGTCGGCGCGCTGCGACGCCGGCGGTCCCGCGACCGCCTGCGCTGAGCATTCCTCACTGCGACCGGCGGATCGAGCCGCCGGTCATCGCCGATCGTCCTCGGTCCGCCCGCATCCCCATCCGGTGATCCGCGAGCGGCGGATCCGAGCGAGATCGGCGTACCCATGGATCTGGAGAAACTGCTGACCGACCGGCTGGCGCCGGCGTTCGCCACCGTGGCCGGCGGGCCGGTGGACCCGGTCGTGCGGCGCTCCCAGCGCGCGGACTTCCAGTCCGACGCGGCGCTGGCGCTGGCGCGGCGGCTCGGCCGGCCGCCGCGCGCCATCGCCGGCGAGGTGCTGGAGCGTGCGGAACTGGCCGACCTGTGCAGCGCCACGGAGGTCTCCGGACCGGGCTTCCTCAACCTGACCGTGGCCGACGACGCCCTGGCCGGGCTGGTCTCCGCGCTGGCCGCCGACCCGCGGCTCGGGGTGCCGGAGGCCGTCGCGCCGGAGACCGTGGTGGTCGACTACTCGGCGCCGAACGTGGCGAAGGAGATGCACGTCGGGCACCTGCGGTCGACGGTGATCGGCGACGCGGCGGCCCGGCTGCTGGAGTGGCTGGGGCACCGGGTGCTGCGCGCCAACCACCTGGGCGACTGGGGCACGCCGTTCGGCATGCTGATCGAGCACCTGGTCGACCTGGGCGAGGCCGAGGCGGCGCAGGAGCTGTCCATGGGCGACCTGGACTCGTTCTACAAGGCGGCGCGGGCCAAGTTCGACGCCGACGAGGCGTTCCGCGAGCGGGCCCGGCAGCGGGTGGTGGCGTTGCAGGGCGGCGACGCGACCACGCTGCGCCTCTGGCGGCTGCTGGTGGAGCAGTCCGAGCGCTACTTCCTGACCGTCTACGACCTGCTCGACGTGACCCTCACCGAGCGGGACTTCCACGGCGAGAGCAGCTACAACGACCTGCTCGGCCCGGTCGTCGAGGAGCTGGACCGGCTCGGGCTGCTGCGGTCCAGCGACGGTGCGGCGTGCGTGTTCCCGCCCGGCTCGGTGGGCCGGGACGGTGAGCCGCTGCCGCTGATCGTGCGCAAGTCCGACGGTGGATACGGCTATCCGGCGACCGACCTGGCCGCGATCCGGCACCGGACCGGCACGCTGGGCGCGACCCGGCTGCTCTACGTGGTCGGGCTGCCGCAGCGGCGGCACTTCGAGATGGTCTACGCCGCCGCCGCGCAGGCCGGTTGGCTGGCCCCGCCGGCGCGGGCCGAGCACGTCGGGTTCGGCTCGATCCTCGGGCCCGACGGGCGGATGCTGCGCAGCCGTGCCGGCGGGTCGGTGAAGCTGGTCGGGCTGCTGGAGGAGGCGGTGGCCCGGGCCACCGCACTGGCCCGGGAGCGGAACCCGGAACTGGGCGAGGCCGAGGTGGCCGAGGTGGGCCGCGCGGTCGGCATCGGCGCGGTCAAGTACGCCGACCTCTCCAGCGACCGGCACAAGGACTACGTGCTCGACTGGGAGCGGATGCTGTCGCTGGACGGCAACAGCGCGCCCTACCTCCAGTACGCGCACTCCCGGATCCGGTCGATCTTCCGGCGGGCCGGGGTGGCGGCCCGACCCGAGGCGGGGATCTCGCTGGCCGACCCGGCCGAGCGGGCGCTCGCCTTCGAGCTGGTCGGCTTCGGGGCGGTGGTCGGGGCGGTGGCGGAGAACCTGGAGTTCCACCACCTGACCGGTTACCTGTCCCGGCTCGCCGCCGCGTTCAGCGCGTTCTACGAGCGGTGCCCCGTGCTGCGGGCCGACGAGCCGGTCCGGGAGAGCCGGCTGGTGCTCTGCGACCTGACCGCGCGGGTGCTCCGGCAGGGCCTCCACCTGCTCGGCATCCGCGCCCCGGAGCGGTTGTGATCCGGGGCGGCAACGGCACCCGAGGCCCGGCGGCCGACCGGACGGACGGCGCCGGGCAGCGGGGCCGGGTCGCTCAGCGCGAGACCCAGGTCTGCACCTCGACCAGGTTGCCCTCCGGATCGCGCAGGTAGGCCGAGCGGACGCCCCAGCCGGGACGGTCGGCCGGCGCGGCGACGACCGTGCCGGCGGGGAGGGCCGCGACGGTGGCGTCGACGTCCGGCACCGGGACCACCACGAGCACGCCCCCGTCCCCCCGGCCCACCGGCAGCACCGTCTCGGCCGCCCGGCGGCCCAGCACGGCGAGCACGGTCTCGCCGCCGGAGTCGAAGCTGGCGTACTCGAACTCGGCGACCACCTTCTCCGGCTCGCCGAGCAGGTCGGCGTAGAAGCGGAGGGTGGCCGGGAAGTCGTCGGCGACGATGCGGGGATGCACGCTCATGATCCGGACCCTAGCCGGGCGCGTCCGCGTGGATGCGGCCCGACCGGCGGGACAGCGGGGCGCCGCCACCGCCGCGGGTCACCGCCACGATCTCGGCGACGATGCTGACCGCGGTCTCCTCCGGGGTCTGCCCGCCCAGGCAGCTCGTAGACCGCCGCCTCCACGCAGCCGCCGGAGACACTGCCGACCGCGCTGCCGTCCGGGCCGACCAGCAGCGTGGCGCCCGGCCGGCGCGGGGCGCTGTGCCAGGTGCGGGCCACCGTGGCCATGCCGACCGGCACGCCGGCGCGCCACCAGCGCAGCAGGTCGGGCAGGACCTCACGCATCCGTCGGCCCCGCCGGCACGTCCAGGTCGGCGTCGTCGGCCACGTCGGCACAGTCGACCACCCGAACCTCGTCGCGGTGCGCCCGCAGGTAGCCCCGGGCACCCGTGTCGCCCACCGCCACCGCCGCCACACCGGGCCAGTGCCGGCGGCCCAGCAGCACGGGATGGCCCCGGCGGCCGGCCGGGTAGCCGGCCGTGACCAGGCTGTCGGCGGTGGCGTGCCGGGCCACCCGGCGGACCGCCGCCGCGGTGACGCCGGGCATGTCGACGAGGAGCACCACCGCCGCCGGCGCGTCGGTGCGCGCCAGCGCGGCCAGCCCGGCGCGCAGCGAGGAGCCCATCCCGCCGGCCCACTCCGGGTTGTCCACGAGCACCGCGCCGGACAGGTCGGCGCGCGCCCGCACCTCGGCCGCGGCCGCGCCCAGCACCACCACCGTGGGCGCGCAGCCGCCACCGGCCAGCACCCCGGCCGCCCGTTCCACCAGCAGCCGGCCGTCGGCGTGCCGCACCAGCGCCTTCGGGCCGCCGTACCGGCGGCCGGCGCCGGCCGCGAGCAGCACGCCGGCCGGGCGGGCGGGGGGCGGCGACATTCAGCCCACCCGGGCGGACAGGGCCGGCGCGCTGCCGTACTGGCCCAGCTCGCCGGCGAGCAGCCGGGCGGCGAACTGGTGCACGGTGCGCAGCATCGCGTACGTGGGGCGGCCGGCGTGGTGGCGGACCGTCACCAGGGACTTCGCCACCAGGCCGTCGAGGACCACGCTGGTCCGCAGCCGCCACCAGGGCGCGGCGCCGCAGACCCGGTCCACCTCGTCGAGGCCGAAGAGCCGGGGCAGCGCACCGAGCCGCACGAAGCACCAGCGCTCGGCCGGGGTGAGGCAGTCGAGGCTGCGCTGGAGGGCGGCGGAGAGCGAGGTCTGGTGGGCCGGCCGGCCCCGCCGGTCGGGCCGGCGCAGCGCGGTCAGCGGGTCGTCGAGCCGGCGCAACAGCTCGTCGAGGCTCTCGTCGGCCATCCGGTCGGCGGCCATCTCGACGGCGAGCGGCAGCCGGTCGAGCAGCCCGCAGATCACCGCCACCGTGCCGACCTCCTTCGCGCCCACCTCGAAGCCGGGACGCGCCTGGGCCGCCCGGCGGGCGAAGAGCTGGACGGCCGGCATCCCCCGGACGCCGTCCGGGCCGGTGGTGAGCGCGGGCAGCGGCGGCAGCCGCCACACCGACTCGTACGCCAGGCCGAGCGGCTCCCGCGAGGTGACCAGAGCCGACACCCGGCGGCCCACCTGCACGACGTCGTCGACCAGTCCGGCGCAGCTGTCGGTGAGGTGGTCCACGTTGTCCAGCACCAGCAGCAGGTGGCGGTCGGCCAGCAGCCGGGGCAGGCCGCCGCGCTCCGGCAGGCGGAGCAGCCGGCGGATCTCCCGGGTGACGTCGTCCGGCGTCCGGGCCGCGGCGAGGTCGACGGAGAGGACGCCGTCGGCGTACCCGGTGTGGACCCGGCGGGCGGCGGCCAGGGCCAGCGCGGACTTGCCGCAGCCCGCCGGCCCGGCCACGGTGACCACCCGGTGGTCGGCCAGCAGCCCGGTCAGCCGGGCCAGGTCGGTCTCCCGGCCGATCAGCTCGGTCGCGCCGGGGCGGGGGCCCCGCCAGGGCGGCCGGGGCCGGCTGGCCACGCAGCCGGTCGGCGGGACCGCCGGCCGGGCGGCGGTGGGACCGTCCCGCAGCTCGCGGTGGGCGGCGGTCAGCTCCGGGCCCGGCTCGATGCCCAGCTCGACGGCGAGCCGGGCGCGGATCCCGGCGAACCGGTCCAGGGCCGCCGCCCGCCGGCCCGTGCGGGCCAGCACGGTGAGGTGCCGCGCCTGCACCGCCTCGTGCAGCGGCTCGGCGGCGGCGAGGTGCTCCGCGGTGGCCAGCACCTCGGCCGGCCGGTCCAGTTCGAGGCCGAGGGTGACCAGGTCGAGGCACGCGGTGACCCACTCGCGGCGCAGCGCGGCGACCGCCTCCTCCCCGGGCAGCAGGGCCCGCAGGTCGGTGAGGTCGGGGTCGGTCCACATGGCGACCGCCGCCACCAGCAGCTCGAACGCGGCGAACCGCCGGTCGCGGCGGACCAGCTCCCGGGCGGCCTCGGCGAGCCGGCGGAACCGGGTCAGGTCGACCTGGTCGGCGTAGAGCTGCAACCGGTACGCCCGGGGCGACGACGCGATGACGTTGGTGCGGGCGTGCCGGGGCGAGCCCGGTTCCAGCGCGCGCCGCAGCCGCGCCACGTAGGTGTGCAGGAGGTGGCCGCCGCTCGGCGGGGGGTTGTCGCCCCACAGCGCCAGGGCGAGCGTGCCGACGGGGATGTTCTCGCCCACCTGGAGGGCCAGCAGGGCGAGCAGGGCGCGCTGCTTCGACGGGCCGAGATCCACCGGGGCGGTGCCGTCGTGGACCTGGACCGTGCCGAGCACGGTGACCGACAGCTGACGTTTCACGGGACCGGTGATCCTTCCAGTCGCCTGTCTCCCCCGCAGCGTAGGCACTGCGGCGATCACTTTCCAGACATGGATCGTTGCGGGGCGTGAGCGTCCCACTATATGCGCTTCAAGAATGCTGCATACCGCTCGTGTCAGGCTGCTTCATGTTTGCCGCCCCCGGCGTGGAACTTGCGCCGGGCGCAGACCAAAGGGGAGCACATGACATCGACGCTCACGCGGGACGGGGTGCACCGACCCGGCGGCTGGCGGAGCCGGCTGGCCCTGAGTCCGGACCTGGTGGACTTCGCCAACCGCGGCTTCCGGACCGACCGCCCCGAGACGAGAGCCGTCCTGGAACGCGCCGCCACCGCCTTCCTCGACGGCTACAACCGTGGCCTGGACACGCCGTACGGGCAGCCGACCACACTGGACGGTATCCCTGCTGAGCTGCGCGGATTCGCCGCCGAGGGGTCTGCCATGTCGGCCGTGCTGCTGGACCGGCTGTCCCCACGGCGGCACGGCCGCTTCGCCGCCCAGTTGCGCGGGCACCCGCGCCACGACTACCTGCTGCACGTCGGCGCGGGCTGGGCGCTGGCCAAGCTGGACGCCGTCTCGGTCGGTGCGCTCGGGCGGCTCGGCCGCCTCGGGTCGGAGAATGGCCTGCTCCGCTGGCTGGCGTACGACGGCTATGGCTTTTTCAAGGTCTTTTTCGTCAAGGATCCGACGCTCGCCGGCTGGCGCCGGCACCGGAAGCCCTGCGACCCGACCTGCGCCATCCGCTACCAGGGGCTGGGCCGCTGCCTCTGGTTCCGCGACTGCGGCGACCCGGCCGCCCTGGCCGAGCGGATCAGCGGCCTGCCGGCCTCGCACCGCGGCGACGTGTGGAGCGGCGTCGGCCTCGCCGCCACGTACGCCAACGGGGTTCCCCCGGACGACCACACGCTGCTGCTCGGGCTCGCCGGCAACCACCGGCCGGCCCTCGCCCAGGGCGCCGCGTTCGCGGCGGAGGCCCGCCGGGCGGACGGCACGGCCGGTCCGGCGGTCGACGCCGCCGCCCGGATCCTGACCGGGGTGTCCGCCGACACCGCCGCCGAGTGGACCTGGCAGGCCCGGCAGGGCCTGGACCGGGCCGGTGCCACCCCGGCCGACTACGGCGAGTGGCGCGCCCGCGTGCAGCGGCTCGCCGCCCGGCACGTCGCCGGCTGAGCGGGCGTCCCCCGCCGATCCCGACCCACCGCTGAACCTGCGACAAGGAGCCTCCATGCCCAGTCCCCACCGCGCCCGCAGGATCATCGCCCCGCTGCTGGCCGTCCTCATCGCCACGACACTCGGGCTGGCCTCCCGGCTGCCGGACGCGAGCGCCGCCGACCGGCGGGCGCTCGCCGGGCGGTTCGCCTTCGACGTCGGCGACCTGAACGCCGACCCGGCCGGCGCCCGCACCCAGCGGACCGTGGAAGCCGCCCTGGAACACCTGCGGGCGTGGATCTCCTCCGTGGGCGCCGGGGCGGCGCTGGCCGACCTCGACGGGGACGGCCTGCCCAACGACACCTGCCTCGTCGACCCCCGGGACGACTCGGTGAGCGTCACCCCGACCCCGGACCGGGCCACCCGCTACGCCGCCTTCCCCCTGCGCCCCGCCGGGGTGCCCTACGACGCGCGGATCACCGCGCCGATGGGCTGCGCGACCGCCGACCTCAACGAGGACGGCCGCCTCGACGTGCTGGTCTACTACTGGGGTCGGGCGCCGCTGGCCTGGCTGCAACACGCCGACGTGCCGTTCGGGCCGGCCGCGTTCACCGCCGTCGACGTCACCGACCACCCCACCGAGCTGTGGAACAGCACCACCGCCAACGTGCTCGACCTGGACGGCGACGGCCACCTGGACATCGTGGTCGGCAACTACTTCCCCGACGGGGCGCGGGTGCTCGACGCGGCCGCGAAGGACGACCCGCGGATGCGGATGCAGGACTCCATGTCCTGGGCCCGCAACGGCGGGCGCAACCGGATCCTGCGCTTCACCGGCCTGACCCCCGTCGCCGGCGGCCCGGCCCGCCCCGCGTACGCGGACGCCTCCGCGGCGCTCACCGGCGAGCAGGCCCGCTCCTGGACCCTGGCCATCGGCGGGCAGGACCTGGACGGCGACAACCTGCCCGAGGTGTACGTGGCCAACGACTTCGGCCGCGACTACCTGCTGCACAACGTCTCCCGGCCGGGCCGCATCCGGTTCGCCGAGCTGCCCGGGCGGCGCGACGCCGACATGCCGAAGTCCAAGGTGCTCGGCAACGACTCGTTCAAGAGCATGGGCGTCACCTTCACCGACCTCAACGCCGACCAGCGGCCGGACATCCTGGTCAGCAACATCACCACCCCGTACGCGCTCCAGGAGAGCAACTTCGCGTTCGTCAGCACCGACGCCGCCCCGCTCACCGACCACGCCCCCTACCGGGACGAGAGCCAGCGGCTGGGCCTGGCCCGCACCGGCTGGGCCTGGGACATCAAGGTGGCCGACTTCGACGGCGACGGCACCGACGAGATCGTCCAGGCGCTCGGCTTCCTGCGCGGCACGGTGAACCGCTGGGCCGAGCTCCAGGAGCTGGCCATGGGCAACGACGTGTTCCTCCAGTACCCGTACGCCTGGCCGAACTTCCGCGACGGCGACGACATCGCCGGGCACCAGCGCAACCCGTTCTTCGTCCGGGGTGAGGACGGCCGGTACGTGGACGTCTCCGACCGGCTCGCCTTCCGGCAGCACGCCACCACCCGCGGCCTGGCCGTCGGCGACGTCGACCACGACGGGCGGCCGGACCTGGTGGTGGCCAACCAGTGGGCCCGGTCGCAGTTCCTGCACAACACCGGCCCGGCGCGGGCCCACCTCGGGTTGCAACTGCTGCTCCCGGCGGCCGGCCCCGGCGGGAAGCCCCGGCCCGCGGTCGGCGCGACGGTCCAGGTGCGCAGGGCCGACGGCACCGCGCTGACCGCCCAGCTCTACCCCGCCAACGGTCACACCGGCGGCAACTCCCCGGACCTGCTCTTCGGGCTCGGCGACTCGTCCGGACCGGTCACCGCCACGGTGACCTGGCGCGACGCCGCCGGCCAGCACGCCATGACCAGGTCCCTGAACCCCGGGTGGCACAGCCTCGTGCTCACCCCGACCGCGTAGCCGACCCGTCGAGCCACAGGAGGTCGACCGTGTCCGAACAGGCCACTCCCCGTACGGCGAACCGACCGGACCCACGGATCAAGGCGCTGCGCCGGTTCGCGCTGTCCATCACCGTCTTCAACATCGTCGGGCACCTGCTGCTCGGCTTCGAGCAGGCGTACGTCACGCCGGTCGTGGCGGTGCTCACCGCGTACGCGGTGGACCTGCTGCTGGAGACCGTCGAGGCGCGCGCCACCGGGCGCCCCGAGCGCTACCGGGGCGGACCGGTGGCGCTGCTGAACTTCCTGCTGCCCGCGCACATCGCCGGCCTGGCCTGCGCCATGCTGCTCTACGGCAACCAGAGCCTGGCGCCCACCATGTTCGCCGCCGCGGTCGCGGTGAGCAGCAAGTACGTCATCCGGCTGCGGGTCCGCGGCAGCCTGCGGCACGTGCTCAACCCGAGCAACTTCGGCATCAGCGTCACGCTGATCCTGTTCAGCTGGGTCAGCATCGCCCCGCCGTACCACTTCAGCGAGGACGTGGACGGGCCGGTCGACGTGGTGATCCCGCTGGCCATCCTGGCCGCCGGCACCATGCTCAACGGCAAGCTGACCCGGCGGCTGCCGCTGATCCTGGGCTGGGCCGGCGGCTTCGTCCTCCAGGCCGTGCTGCGTTCGGTGTTCTTCGACGCGCACCTGGCCGCCGCGCTGCTGCCGATGACCGGGATCGCGTTCATCCTCTTCACCAACTACATGATCACCGACCCGGGCACGACGCCGGCCGCCCCGCGTCGGCAGGTGGTGTTCGGCCTGGCCACGGCGGCCGTCTACGGGCTGCTGGTCCTCGCCCACATCACCTTCGGCCTGTTCTTCGCGCTGGTCATCGTCTGCGGGCTGCGCGCCCTGGTGATCCTCGGCGCCAACCTGCGCGACCGGACGAACGGGGTACCCGCGCCGGACGCCGGCCGGCCCGCCGGGACGCCGCCGGCCGACGCCGCCCCCGTCGACGTGGGCCAGGTGCCGGTGCCCGCCGCCCGCTGACCGCGCCCCTTCCGTACGAGCAAGGAGACCGTGATGGTCGACGACGACGTGGTGATCGTGGGCCTGGCCTGCCGCTACCCGGCTGCGGACAACCTGGCCCAGCTGTGGGAGAACGTCCTCAACCGGCGGCAGGCGTTCCGGCCGCTGCCGGCCGGCCGGCTGCCGCTGGCCGAGTACGGCGGCGACGGCCCCGACCGGACCACGGTCCGCCGGGCCGCGGTGCTGGACGGGTGGCGCTTCGACCGGGCCCGCTTCCGGATCCCGGGCAGCACCTTCCGGGCCGTGGACCTGTCCCACTGGCTGGCGCTGGAGACCGCCGCGGACGCCCTGGTCGACGCCGGCCTGCCGGAGGGGGCCGGCACCGACCGGTCCCGGGTCGGCGTGGTCATCGGCAACTCGTTGACCGGCGAGTTCTCCCGGGCCGCCGCCATGCGGATCCGCTGGCCGTACGTGCGCCGGGCGGTCGCCGCCGGCCTGGTCGACGGAGGGCTGGCGACCGACGACGTCGCGGCGCTGCTGGACCGGGTCGAGGAGCGGTTCAAAGCGCCGTTCCCGGTACCCGGCGACGAGACCCTGGCCGGCGCTCTGGCCAACACCATCGCGGGCCGGATCTGCAACCAGTTCGACTTCCACGGCACCGGCTACACGGTGGACGGGGCCTGCGCCTCGTCCCTGCTCGCGGTGATCACCGCGGCGGAGGCGGTGGCCGCCGGCCAGCTGGACGTGGCGCTGGCCGGCGGGGTGGACCTCAGCCTCGACCCGCTGGAGCTGGTCGGCTTCTCCCGGGTCGGCGCGCTGGCCGGGGACGAGATGCGGGTGTACGACGCCCGCCCCACCGGCTTCCTGCCCGGCGAGGGCTGCGGCGTGGTGGTGCTGGCCCGGGCCGGGTACGCGCGGGAGCGGGGGCTGCGCCCGTACGGGCGGCTGCTCGGCTGGGCGTCCTCGTCGGACGGCAGCGGCGGCCTGACCCGGCCGGAGGAGAGCGGGCAGCGGCTGGCACTGCGCCGGGCGTACGACCGGGCCGGCATCGAGCCCGGCGCGGTCCGGCTCGTGGAGGGGCACGGCACCGGCACGGCCGTCGGCGACGAGGCGGAACTGCGGGCGCTGCTCGGCGTACGCGGGCCGGCCGCGTCCCCGGCGGTGCTGGGCAGCATCAAGGCGAACATCGGGCACACCAAGGCGGCGGCCGGGGTGGCCGGGCTGATCAAGGCGGTGCTGGCCGTGCACCGGGAGGTGCTGCCGCCGACCACCGGCTGCCACCGGCCGCACCCCCTGCTCGCCGAGGGTGGCGCCCTGCGGGTCACCGCCGAGGCCCGGCCCTGGCCGGACGGCGAGCGGTACGCGTCGGTCAGCGCGATGGGCTTCGGCGGGATCAACACCCACGTGGTGCTCGGCGGGACGGCTCCGTCGGCGCCCCGGCCGCTCAGCGCGCACGTACGGCGGCTGAGCCGGCCGCACCCCGACCACGAGCTGGTGGTCTGCGGGGCCCCGGACGCGGCGGCGCTCACCGGGCTGCTCACCCGGCTCCGGGCGGCGGCCACCGCGCTGTCCCGCCCCGAGCTGACCGACCTGGCCGCCGGTCTCGCCGCCGACCACCGCGGGGACGCCCCGGCCCGGTTCGCGGCCGCCGTCCGCGACGCCGACGAGCTGGTCGGCGCCCTCGACCGGGCGCTCCGGCACCTGGCCGAGGGCGGCCGGCGCCTGCTCGACCCGGGTCGCGGGCTGTTCCTGGTGGTCGGCGGGGCGCTGCGGGTGGGGCTGCTCTTCCCGGGCCAGGCCGCCCCGGTGCACGCCGACCGGGGCGCGCTGGGCCACCTGCTCGACGACGCGGACGCGGGGACCGGCCGTCATGCGGCGCCGGACGGCGCTCCGGACCGGACGACGGCGGCGGAGCCGGTCGACACGGCGGTGGCCCAGCCGGCCATCATCGCCGACAGCCTGGCCGGGATCCGCTGGCTGGACCGGCTCGGCGCCCGGCCGGTCGGCGCGCTCGGCCACAGCCTCGGCGAGCTGGCCGCGCTGAGCTGGGCCGGCGCGCTGGACGCCGAGCACGCCCTGGCCCTGGCCCGGGCGCGCGGGGAGGCCATGTCCGCCGCGACCGAGGCGCCCTCCGGGATGCTGTCGCTCCGGGCCGGCCTGGCCGCCGCGCGGGAACTGGCCGCCGGGACGGGCGCGGTGGTGGCCGTGGACAACGGCGAGCGGCACGTGGTGGTGGCCGGCGCCCGGCCGGAACTGGACCGGGTCGCCGCGGCCGCGCGGCGCGCCGGGATCGAGGCGACGCCGCTGGCCGTCTCGCACGCCTTCCACTCCCCGCTGATGGCCCCGGTCGCCGACGCGCTGCGCCGGGCCGCCGGGCGGCTCCCGTGGCGGCGGCCGGAGCGGCCGGTGGCGTCCACGGTCACCGGGGCGTGGTGGGCCGACGAGGACCCGGTCGAGGTGCTGGTCCGGCAGCTCACCGGGCCGGTGCGGTTCCGCGAGGCGCTCGGCCTGCTCGACGCCGACCTGCTGGTCGAGGTGGGCCCCGGGCGGATGCTCAGCGCGCTGGCCGAGGCGGCCGGGCGTACCGCGGTCAGCCTGGACGCCGGCGCGGCGAGCGCGGCGGGCGTGGCCGCCGGGTCCGCGGCGCTCTTCGCCGCGGGCGCGGTCGACGACGTGACGCCCTTCTTCGCCGCGCGCTTCACCCGCCCGTTCGACCCGGACCGGGAGCGGGAGTTCCTGGTCAACCCGTGCGAGCGGGAGGTGCCGGCGGTGGCCCTGCCGGCGCCCCGGGCCGCGACGCCGGCCCCGCGCACCGCGGCGGCCGTGCGGGCGAGCGCCGGACTGGTCGCGGCCCGCCCGGCCGCCGGCCGGGGCACCGCCGAGCTGGTGGCCGCCCGGGTGGCCGACCTGGCCGAACTGCCGGCCGCCGAGGTGGGCCCGGGCACCCGCCTCCTCGCCGACCTGCACCTGAACTCGATCCGGGTCGGCCAGCTCGCCGCGGAGATCGCCGGGGAGCTGGGCCGGGCGCTGCCCGCCACGCCGCTGTCCCTGGCCGACGCCACGGTGGGCGAGTTCGCCGCCGCGATCGAGGGGTTGCCCACCGCCGACGAACCCGCCGCCGAGCTGCCCGCCGCCGGCGTGGGCCCCTGGGTCCGGGTGTTCCGCCACCACCTGGTGCCCCGGCCCGCCGGCGCCGCCCCCGCCGGTGAGCCGCCCGGCTGGGAGGTGGTCGGCCCGCTGGCCGGGCACCCGCACGCCGAGGCGGTGCGGACCGCGTTCCGGGTGGACGCCGGGCCGACGGCCGGCCGGCTGCTCGCCCTGCCGCCGGGGCTGGCCGACATCCCGACCGCCGACGTGGTCGCCGCGCTGCGCGCCGCGGCGGCGGACCGGCGGCCGCTGGTGGTGCTGCACCACGGCGGGGTCGGCGCGGCCGTCGGCCGCAGCCTGGCCGTGGAGACCGGGGCGCCGGTGCTGGTGGTGGAGACCCCGCCGGGCCCGGCCGGCGTCCGGCTGGCCGCCGTCGAGGCGTCCCGGCCGTGGTCCGGCTACCAGGAGGTGGTGTACGGCGCGGACGGCGTACGCACCGTGCCGGTGACCCGGCTGCTGGACGGGCAGCCCCGCACCGACCGGCGGATCCCGCTCGGCCCCGGCGAGGTCTGCCTGGTCACCGGGGGCGCGAAGGGGATCGGGGCGGCCTGCGCGGCGGCCCTCGGCGAGGCCACCGGCGCGCGGCTCGTGCTCTTCGGCCGCAGCCCCGCCGACGACCCGGAGGTGGTCGAGGCGGTCGGCCGCACCGGCGCGGTCTACCGGGCGGTCGACCTGGCCGACCCGGCGGCGGTGGCCGCGGCGGTCGCCGCCGTCCGCTCCGAGCACGGTCCGGTGCGCGGGCTGCTGCACGCGGCCGGGCGTAACGAGCCCGCGCCGGTGACCGACCTGACCGCCGAGGAGCTGGACCGCACCCTCGCCCCGAAGGCGTACGGCTTCGAGCACGTGGTGGCCGCGCTGGACCCCGACGAGCTGCGGTTCGCCGTGGCGTTCGGCTCGGTGATCGGCCGCGCCGGGCTCCCCGGCGAGGCGGCGTACGCCACCGCCAACGAGTACCTCTCCCGGCGCTGCGCGGAGCTGGCCGCCGCCGTGCCCCAGGTGCGCTGGCTGAGCATCGAGTGGTCGGTCTGGTCCGGGACCGGGATGGGCGTCCGGCTCGGCGTGCTCGACGGGCTGCTCCGGCGCGGGGTCAGCCCCATCCCGCCGGACGAGGGCACCCGCCTGCTGCTGGAACTGCTCGCCACGCCCGCGCTGCCGCCGGTGGTGCTGGTGGCCGGGCGGCTGCCGGTGAGCGACACCCTGGAGTGGGACGAGTGCGCCGAGGAGCACGGGCGCTTCCTGGAGTCGCGGCTGGTCGGCACGCCCTGCGTCGAGCTGGTCAGCGCGGCCCGGCTCTCCCTCGGCGCCGACCCCTACCTGGACGACCACCGGATCGACGGCGCGGCCGTGCTCCCGGCCGTGCTCGGGCTGGAGGCGATGGCCCAGGCCGCCGCCGCGCTCGGCGCGAAGCAGGTGCCCACGGTGATCCGGGACGTGGCGCTGACCCGTCCGGTGACGGTCGGCGACCGGGAGCCCCGGCCGGTCCGGGTGGCCGCGCTGACCGGCGCCGACGGCACCGTCCGGGCGGCGGTGCGCAGCGCGGAGACCGGCTTCGCCGTGGACCACCTCACCGGCACGTACGGCGGGGCGGTGACCTCGGGCGAGCCGGTGCCGCCGCCCTCCACCGGGCTGCTGGTGCCCGGCGGGCCGCTCTACGGCCCGGCCTTCTTCCACGGCCCCCGGTTCCGGCGGGTGGCCGGCTACCACGGGCTGAGCGCGTACCGGTGCGTGGCCGAGGTGCACGCCGAGGCGGGGACCTGGTTCGGCGGGTTCCACGACCAGCGGCTGCAACTCGGCGACCCGGGAGTGCGGGACGCCTTCCTGCACCTGCTCCAGGCGTGCGTGCCGGACCGGCGGGTGCTGCCCGTCGGGGTGGACCGGATCGACATCCACGCCCGCCCGGAGGGCACCCTGACCGTCCACGCCCGACAGGTCGCCGAGACGGGCGACGAGTTCCGCTTCGACGTCACCGTCATCGACGCGGACGGCTCTCCGGTGGAGCGCTGGACCGGGCTGCGGCTGCGGGCGGTCGGCCCGGTGGAGAACGCCGTGTGGCCGGCCGAGCTGGTCGGGCCGCTGGTGACCCGGCGGCTGCGCCGCTGGCGGCCGGAGCTGCGGGTGGACCTGGCCGCCGCGCCGGCCGGGCGGGGCGACCGGGAACGCAGCCGTGCGCTGGCCGGCTGGCTGCTCGGTGGCGAGGTACGCGCCGACGCCACCGGCCGGCTCCGGCCCGGCGTACCGGCCACGCCGCTGGGGTGGCGCGGGATCAGCGTCAGCCACCTCGACGGGCACCTGCTGACCGCCACGGCGGACCGCCCGGTCGGGGTGGACTGGGAGGTCGTCACCCCCGCCCCGCCGTTGCCCGACGCGGCGGCCCGGGTCGCCGAGGCGCTGGCCCGGCTCACCGGCGAGGACGCGGGCACCGCCGGCACCCGGGTGTGGACCGCGCTGGAGGCGCTGGTGAAGGCGGGCGCCGCGGTCGACGTACCGCTGGTGCTGCGCGACGAGACCGGACCGGACGGCTGGGTGGCGCTGCGCGCCGGCCGGCACGCGGTCTACGGCACGGTCGTGCCGGCGACGCCCGGGCCGGTCGCGGTGAGCCTGGCCGTCGCCGCGGACGCCGACGGGGAGGGGTGAGGAGATGCCCGACAGCTACGTCCACCGGCACGTGGTGACCTTCGACGAGACGAACCTCGTGGGAAACGTCTACTTCGCCCACTACCTGCACTGGCAGGGGCACTGCCGGGAGCACTTCCTGGCCGACCACGCGCCGGGCGTCATGGCCGCGCTGGCCGACGGGCTGGCCCTGGTGACCGTGGACTGCCACGCCGACTTCTACGCCGAGGGCAGCGCCTTCGACGAGGTGGAGGTGCGGATGATGCTGGACCGGCTGGACGGCCACCGCATCGCGATGTCCTTCGACTACGTCCGGGTGGCGCCCGGCCCGCCGACGCTGCTGGCGCAGGGCCGGCAGACGGTGGCCTGCATGCGCCGGGGCGGGCACGGCCTGGAACCGGTCGAGGTGCCGGCCGAGCTGCGCCGGGCGCTGAGCCGGTACGCGGTGGTGGCCCGATGACCGTCGGCATCGTGGGTCGCGGCCGGATGGGCCGGGGGCTGGCCGAGGCGGTCCGGCAGGCCGGGCTCCACCCCCTCCTGGTGCCGGGCCGGGCCGACCCGCGCCGGGTGGCCGACCTGCTCGACCGGGCCGCGCTGGTGGTGCTCGCGGTGCCGTTCCCCGCCGCGGTGGAGTTCCTGCAGGGCCCGGCCGGGCGGCGCGGCCGGGGTCGCACCCTGGTCGACCCCACGAACCCGGTGTTCTGCGAGCCGCCGATGGTGCCGCCCGGCCGCTCCGGCGGCGAACTGCTGGCCGAACTGGCCGCCGACCGGGCGGCCGGTCCGGACCACCCGGGCGAGGGCTGGCGGGTGGCGAAGGCGTTCAACACGGTGCCGGCCGGGGTGCTGGCCCGGTGCCGGGTCAACGGCCTGCCGGTGTCGCTGCCGGTCGCCGCCGACCATCCGGCGGCGCTGCGGGACGTCTTCGCGCTGGCGCGGGCGCTGGGCTTCGCACCGCTGGACGCCGGCGGCATCCGCACGGCCCGGCACCTGGAGGCGCTGACCGGACTGTTGATGGCGGTCAGCGACCGGCAGGGCCTGCACGGCCAGGTGTCCATCCACATCGGAGTGCCGAGCGTCGACCGGACCGTGCGGGAGCCGGCGTGCCGGGCCGGCTGACCGGCTCAGCCGAGCGGGTTGCCGGCCAGGCCGAGCAGCCGCAGGCAGCGCGACATGGCGGCCGGCGGCCCGGAGACCTGCACCGAGCCGGCGAGCACCGCCTCCAGCGGGTCCAGCCGCCGCACCCCGAGCTGGAAGAAGGTCTTCGCGTCGGTCTTCACGTGCAGGGTCGCGTCGGGCGCGGCGGTGGGGTGCAGGACCGCCCGGCCGCCCTCCACCACGACGTGGAACTGCTCGCCGTCGACGTCGAAGCCGTAGACCTCGTCGATCCCGGGGGCGCGGGCGTCGTCGAGCATCGCGTCGGTGGCCAGGATCGCCCAGGCCGGCCGGGTCACCGAGGCGGCCGGCGGCGGCTGGTGGGCGGCGTAGGTCAGGCCGAACCGGGCCAGGCTCAGCACCGGCTCCCGCATCCGCTCACCCAGCTCGGTCAGCGCGTAGCCCGCGGTCCGCCGCTGCGGATCGAGCGGCCGGACCAGCCCCGCTTCGACGAGGAAGCCGAGCCGGTCGGCCAGAAGGTTGGTGCCGATTCCTTGCAAAGCATCGAGGAGTTCGCCGTAGCGACGGGGCCGGATCAGTAGCTCCCGGACGATCAGCAGCGTCCAGCGTTCGCCGAGAACGTCCAGCGCATAGGCCAGTCCGCACTGTTGGTCGTAGGTGCGTCGGTCCTTCAGCAGCCCCATCGCTCGCTCCCTTTCGGGCATCCCATCCCTTCACTATTCCATGGTTCCGGCCCCGGAGAGGACCGCCACATGACCGCCCTCGCCAGCTCCACTCGTACCGAAATCCCCGCCACCCGGCGCCGCCCGGTCGCCGCCGTCGCCGGCATGCTCGGCGGCCTGGTGCTCGCCGTGCTCTGGTCGTTCGAGTTCGTCGACCACGTGATCGGCGACAACGTCGCCAACTCGGTGCTCGGCACCGACGCCAAGCAGACCGCCATCGCCGGCTCCGCCGCCGGGGTGGTCTTCGCCTTCGTCTCCGGGTTCGCCGGAACGTTCACCGCCTGCAACATCGCCGTGTTCGGCGCGCTGCCGGACGTCGCCGAGTGCTCGGCCGCGCCCCGCCGCGGCCGGCTGGCCGCCGCGCTCGCCCCGCTGGGCTGGCTGGCCCTCGGGCTGGTGTCGGTGGCGGCCGTGTACGGCTTCCTGGCCGTCCTGGTCGGCTCCCGGCTGCCGCAGCTCTCCACGGACACGGTCGGCGACGGCCTCCCGGTCCGGCTGGTCCAGGCGTCCGTGGTGTTCGGCGTGATCGGGCTGGCCTTCGCCTGGCTCGGGCTGGCCGCGCTGGGCCTGCTGCCCGACCCGTTCGCCGGCCGGCCGGTGGCCCGGCTCGTGACGCTGGGCGCGCTGGTCGGCGGCTTCCTGGTGGGCCGCCCCTACCCGCTGTTCCACAAGCTGCTGGAGCAGGCCGTGGACAGCCACAACCCGTTCTACGGCGCGCTCGTGCTGGTGCTCCAGTCGCTCGGCAACGTGCTCATCATGGCGGTGCTGGCCCTGCTGCTGGTGCTCGGCACCCGGGGCGCTTTCCAGCGCTGGCTGTCCCGCCCCGGCCGGGCCGCCCTGCTCGTCGGGGTCAGCCTGCTGGCGCTCGGCGCGTTCCTGGTCTTCTACTGGGACGTCCGGCTGCCGGCCATGTTCGGCTACGGCTGGTTCCCGACCATGCCGTGGAACGCCTGATGCTCCCCGGTCCCGCTCTCCGGCACGGTGGCCGCCGCCAGCGCCACCGTGCGGAGCAGCCGGTAGCGCGGGCCGGCCGACCCGGCCCGGGCGTCCAGCAGGGACTCGTCGACGAGCCGGTCGAGCACGGCTCCGAGCTGGGCCGGCGGGACCAGGCCGGCGCAGCGGGCGGCCGCCTCGTCGCGCGAGAAGCACCGGTCGCCGCCGGCCAGCCGGGCCAGGCAGGCCCGGTCGACCGGGCCGAGCGCGGCCAGGCTGCGGTGCAACGCGGCGCGCAGCGACCGGTGGTGCTGCGGATGGCCGCGCCGCTGCGGCCGCAACTCGTCCAGCGGGTCGTCGACCCGGCGCAGCACCCCGTCGAGGCTGTCGGTGTAGAGGCAGGCGGCGGCCAGCTCGACGGCCAGCGGCAGGCCGTCCAGCCCGCGGCAGATCCGCGCCACGGTCACCGCGTCCGCCGGGGAGAGGCGGAAGCCCGGCCGGACCAGCCCGGCCCGGTGGACGAAGAGGCGCACGGCCGGGTTGTCCGGCAGCGCGTCCGGGGCGTCGATCCCGGGCAGCGGCAGGGGCGCCAGCCGGAACACCGCCTCGTGGGCGAGCCCCAGCCGGCGGCGGGAGGTGACCAGCATGGCCGTACGCGGGCAGCGGTGCAGGGCGTGCTCCACCATCTCGCCGGCCCGCGCGCCGAGGTGCTCGACGTCGTTGAGCACCAGCAGCATCCGCTGGTCGGCGACGGCGCGCAGCGGGTCGACGTTCGGCCCCGGCAGCTCCAGCGTCTCGGCCAGCAGCCGCAGCACCTCGCCGCAGTCCCGGGCCTCGGCCGCGTCGACCGTGGCCACGCCGTCGGGGAACGCGGCGGCGACCCGTTCGGCGACCGCCAGCCCGGTGGCCGACTTGCCGCAGCCGGCCGGCCCCACGATGGTGACGGCCCGGTGCGCGACCAGCAGCGTGGCGCAGCGGGCGACGTCGTCCTCCCGGCCGATCAGCGGGCCGATCGCCGGGCCGGGGCCGCGCCAGCCAGGCCGCCGGTCGGGTTCGTCCGCCCCGGCCCGGGACGGCGGTTCGACGCCCGGCCCCGGCTCGTCGCCGGCGTGCAGCAGGGCGGCGTACATCCGGCGCAGCTCCGGGCCGGGCTCGACACCGAGTTCGGCACGGAGCCGGGCCCGGACGCTCAGGTAGTGGTGCACGGCGGCGGCCCGCTGCCCGCTGCGGGTCAGCGCCTCCAGGTAGCGGGCCTGCACCGCCTCCTGGAGCGGCTCGACGGCCGCGAGCTGCTCGGCCACCGGGAGCACCACCGACGCCTGCCCGAGGCGCAACCCCACGGCGACGTGGCGCAGGCCGGCGTCGACCCAGTCGGCGCGCAGCGCGGTGAGGTGCCGGGGGCTGGCCAGCAGGCCACCGAGGTCGGCCAGGGTCGGGTCCTGCCAGAGCCCGAGCGCCGCGCCGAGCAGCTCGAAGGCCTCGTGCGGGGCGCCGGCCGCCTGCCGGCCCCGGGCCCGGGCGAGCAACTGCTGGAAGTGCGACGCGTCGACGCGGTCCGGCGGCACGTCGAGCCGGTAGCCGCCGGGCACCGAGGCGATGACGTTGGTCCGGGCGCGCGGCGCGGTGTCGGGCTCCAGCACCTGGCGCAGCCGCGCCACGTACGTCCGGACGAGCTGGTCGCCGCTGGCCGGGGCGTCGTCGCCCCAGACCGCCTCGGTGAGCGCGCCGAGCGGCACCGGCTGCCCGGGGTGCAGGGCGAGGTAGCCGAGGACCGCGCGCTGCCGGGACGGCCCCAGGGGGATCTCGGTGGTGTCACGGAACGCGGCGACCGGGCCCAGAACCTTTATCCGCACAGTGTCCACGGCAGCGCCCATTGTCGCCTCCCCCCATCAAGAGGCTAGGGGATCCATAGAACGCTGTCCATGACGGTGCGCCACCTTCGGATCACTTAACGCACACCCCATCCCCCCGCAAGGAGGCGTTGATGCTCCCGGAGAACCCCCTCGCCGGCGACCGCCCCGCCGGACTCTCCCGCACCATCCCCCGCCAGTCCCGCCTGGCCCTGGCCACCCGTGGCGCGTTCGTGGCGGCCAGCAGCGCCGCGTACCTGCTGCCCGCGGCGGCCGGCGCGGCGGTGCTGCGACCCCTGCGCGGCCGCACCGCGGCGGCCCGCTTCTTCTACCGCCGGCTGGTCCGGCACCTGCAACGGCTCGGCCCCGCGCCGGTCAAGTTCGGCCAGATCATGGGCACCCGGCGGGACCTCCTGCCGCCCCTGCTCTGCGACGAGCTGGGCCGGCTGCACGACCGGGTCCGGCCGATGTCCGGCCGGCAGGTGCGCCGCGCGCTGCGCGAGGCGTACGGGCCGGACCTGAGCCGGCACTTCACCGAGGTCGAGGCGACGGCGCGGGCCAGCGGCAGCATCGCCGGCGTCTACCGGGCCGTCCGGCCGGACGGCCGGGAGGTGGCGCTGAAGCTGCAACGCCCCGGCATCCGCCGCCGGATGGCGCTCGACCTGGCCCTCATCCACGGCGCGGCTGCGCTGGCGGAGAAGCTGCCGCCGGGCCGCGGGGTGCCGCTGGCCGAGCTGACCGGCTTCGTCTGCGCGGCCGTGCTCGGGCAGCTCGACTTCGCCGGCGAACGGGCCAACCTGGCCGAGCTGCGGCGCAACTTCGCCGAGTCCGACAACGTCTGGATCCCGGCGACCCTCCCGGAGCTGTGCCGGCCGAACTGCCTGGCCATGGAGTTCATCCCGGACCTGGTGGCGCGCCCGGTCGCCGAGATCGACCCGGCCCGCCGGCCCCGGCTGGCGGCCCGCACCGTGAGCGCGGTCTACCAGATGCTCTTCCTGGACGGCTTCGTCCACTGTGACCTGCACCCCGGGAACGTCTACTTCAAGGGACCCCGGGTGGTCGTGCTGGACGCCGGGTTCAGCATCCGGCTCGACCCGACCGTACGCCGGCAGTTCGCCGACTTCTTCCTCGGCCTGGCGCTGGGGCGGGGTCGGCAGTGCGGCGAGGTGGTGGTGGACAGCGCGGTCCGGGTGGCGCCGGACGCGGACGTCGAGGGCTTCATCGGCCGGGTCGCCGAGCTGGTCAAGCGGAACACCGGGGTGCCGGCCAAGGAGTTCCAGCTCACCCGCTTCGGCACCGAACTGTTCACCCTGCAGCGGGACTTCGGAATGTACGCCGCGTCCGAGTTCGTCTTCCCGCTGCTGTCGCTGCTGGTGATCGAGGGGACCGTCCGCGACCTCGACCCCGACATCGACTTCCAGGCGGCGGCCCGCCCCATGCTGCTGCGCGCCGCCGCCGAGACCGCCCACCTGGCCCCGCAGCGCCGGGCGGGCTGACCGCCCCACGAGGAGGAAACCGTGACCGACCGACCGCAAACCGACCGCAACGGGCTGCTGGCCAACCTCAACGGCCGTCACCACCGGACCGCCGTGATGCTGTTCATGCTGGTGGTCCTCGGGCACTGGGCCGAGCACATCGCCCAGGCCGTGCAGATCTGGGGCCTCGGCTGGCCCGTGCCGAAGGCCCGCGGCGTGCTGGGCATGCCGTTCCCGTGGCTGATCAGCTCGGAGTGGCTGCACTACGGCTACGCGCTCGTCATGCTCGTCGGCCTCTGGGCGCTGCGCCCCGGCTTCACCGGCCGGGCCCGCACCTGGTGGACGGTGGCGCTGGCCATCCAGTTCTGGCACCACATCGAGCACCTGCTGCTGCTGATCCAGGCCCAGACCGGCGCGCACCTGGCCGGCCGGCCGGTGCCGACCAGCGTGCTCCAGTTCTGGTTCCCCCGCGTCCAGCTGCACCTGTTCTACAACGCGGTGGTCTTCCTGCCGATGGTCGTGGCCATGTACCACTACCTGCGGGACTCCGGCCGCGGGTCCGCCACCACCGCGCCGGACCGGGCCGCACCGCACCGGGTGTCGGCATGACCTCAGCGGATCCCCGCCGGGGCGTGGCGCTGCGCCGCGTCCCGGCGGCGCTGGTGCTGCTCATCGGCGTGGTGGTGCTGCTGCGGCCGCTGTTCCGGGCGCCGGAGGACCCGGTGGTGACCGCCACGCCGGCCCGCGGGGCGGTGCTCACCGCCGCCCCGCCCGCCGTGGAGCTGGCCTTCGGCAGCCGCCCCCGCCGGGGCGACGCGCACGTCACGGTCACCGCCGCCGCGGGGCAGCGGGTCGACCGCGGCGTGACCACCGTCCAGGGAAAGGGGGTACGCGAGACGCTGCCCCCGCTCGGCGAGGGCTGGTACGTGGTGGCGTACCACGTGACCCTCGCCGACGGGTCGGAGCCCAGCGGCGCGTACGCCTTCGCGGTCGGCCGCCCGGTGGGCCCGCCGCCGCCGGTGGACGCCGGGGCGGCGGCGCCCGCGGAAGCCGAGGGCCACGCCGGGCACGCCGGGCCACCCGATCCGCTGACCCTGGCGGTGCTGGCCGCCAACGCCGTGGTGCTGGTGGTGCTGGGCGCCCGGCTGGCCTGGTGGCGGCGCCGCCGGAGGCCCCGATGACCGCCCTCCGCCGGCGCCGCCACCGGGGCCTACCGGCTCCAGCCGTGCGGGCCGGCGTCGACCCGCTGGCCGTTCCCGGTGCCGTTCAGGTCGGCCGGGATGTCCAGGTCGCGGCCGGGCGGCGCCGCCGGGAACGAGTCACCGAAGGCCCGCTGGCAGAGCAGCGCGGCCCGGCCGAACGCGCCCACCCAGTAGCCGGTGAGGATCTTGCGTTCGTCCAGCGGCGGGGCGATCGTGCTCAGCGCCTCCCAGTTCGAGTGGAAGACCTGGATGATGCTCCCGCCCAGCCCGGCCGGCTCGATCCAGAGGTGCCCCTCCAGCTCACCCGGCCAGCCCGGCCGCCCGAGGCGGAACTCCAGCCGCGGCAGGTACGACGGGAACTGCTGGTACGCCTCGACGTGCCGGGTGACCGTCATGGTGGCCACCCCGCTGGCGTCGCCGAGGATCAGGCCGACCTCGCTGCCGGCGTCCAGGCTGCCGCTGGTGCGGCTGAGCCAGAACTGGGTGGCCGGGGTCGAGGTGAGCAGCCCCCAGACCTCGAAGGTGGTGCCCGGCAGCTCGGTCTGCACGTAGGGGCCCATCCGCCGCCAGGGCCACCGCCAGGGCACACCGGTGCGGATGAAGTCGGCGAGCTGGTCGAGGATGCCGGGCCAGCCCATGCCGTTCCAGGACCGCCAGTCCGAGGGCGGGTTGAACGCCTCCTCGACGACGGTGACCTGGGTGCCGTGCGGGGTCGCGGTGAGCTGCCAGGTCACCTCGGTGGCCGGGCCCACCCCCACCCAGCGCCAGAGGTACGACAGCCGGCCCTCGCCGCCGGACGCCGGCTCCCGCACGTCCCGGATCCGGCAGAAGAAGAACTCCCCGTCCTCGAAGTCGAGGATCGCCTCGCCGTCGGCGGTGGCCCACCCGCCCCGGCAGACCGCGAGCCACTGCGCGACCTGCTCCGGATCGGTGAGCGCCGACCAGACCCGGTCGGCGGGCGCGGGGATGTGGACCTGGCTGACCAGCCGCTCCCAGCGGTCCTGGGCCAGCGGGTAGCCGCCGTTGCGGTGCAGCAGCGGGAAGTCATCGGGTTCGACCCCGGTGAAGCCCGGTCGGGGCTCCAGCCGGGGAGCGGGTGCGCTCCGGTCGTCCACGGGCATGCCAACCTCCGACTGTCGTCGCTCCTTCGGGTTGCCGCGCCCCGGCCCTGGTGGTCGGCGGGGCGGTCGTGCCGGTGCGGGAGACCGGCCGGAGCCGGCCTCCCGCACCGCGGGGAATCACATCTGGTCGGGCTTCAGGTAGCCGCCCATGTTGAACCGGAGGCTGGTCAGGTACGCGACCGGCTGGCCGTCCGGGTCGTTGACGTCGAGCAGCGGCATCATCCGGTAAATCTGCCCCTTGCCCGGGGCGCCCGCCGGCGGGATGCTGCGCACGTCGTCGATGGTCAGGATGATCGGCTCGCGGTTCATCAGCTTCAGCCCGAGCTTCGGCATGTCGAAGATCGCGCCGACCGCCATCCGGCAGGCCTTGGCCGACGGCCCCTCACCCGCGTACGGGTCGAACGGGGTGCGGATCTGGCCGGCCGAGAGGCAGTCCGGGTTGAGCGTGACGGTGATCTTGCCGAGCTCCTCGCACTCACCGACCATCTTCATCTCGATGAGGTTGGTGTAGACCTCGGCGTCGGCCCACTCGCCCGAGGTGGACGGCGACCGGACCACCCGCACCCAGCCGTCGAAGGCGACCGTGTACTCGCCCACGCCCGGCACCGCGAAGGTGTCGATCGAGTTGATGCCCAGGTTGTCGATGCCCGGCTCCGGCGGGGTCCACGGGACGACCGGGGCGCCGGCGTAGACGTTCGGCACGCCCTCGGTCTGGACCGGGCGACCGAAAAGAACGCTCTTGGTGCTCATCTCTGGTGTCCTCTTCCTTCGTTACGGCAGCAGGGTGGTGTGGTCGCAGCAGGTCAGGCCGGGCTGGTCCGCCACGCCGTCCTGGTTCATGTCGATCTCGCCGTCGACGGTCGAGTAGACGTCGCGGGAGTTCATGTCGATGACCCCGTCGCCGTCCCAGTCGTTCAGCTTCCCCTTGAAGGTGCCGAGGATGAACGCGTTGGTCATGTGGCCGATCTCCGGGTCGTGCAGCGTGGAGAGCACGCCGTTGCCCGGCTGGAGGATCTCCTCCATGGAGCGGCCGGCGATCCGGGCCAGGTTGATGTAGCCCCAGCCCTGGAAGCGACCACGGACGTAGCGGATGGCCGCCTCGTCGTGGATCTGGAACTTCGGGTCGAGGTGCCAGGTGCCGTACCGGGCGAAGCCGATGTTGGCCTGGCGGGTGCCCTCGCTCGGGTCGTCGGCGTGGCCGGACTTGAAGAACGTCCGGGGCACCAGCGACTCGAAGAAGAAGTTCCCCCGGTCCCGGCGGGTGCGGTCGGTGAACCCGCGGAACAGGTAGTTGTCGCAGTGCGGCGAGCCGTCGGCGTGCAGCCCGTCGATGGTCTTGGCGATCACGAGCTGCCGCTCGCGGGTCGCCACGTTCGGGCAGGCGTGCGCCTGGCCGTAGATCCGGGCCAGGCCCTGCGGGGCCAGCGAGATCTTGCCCCAGTGCTGGTTGGAGTCGTCCAGCCGCACGTACAGGTCGCAGTGGATCAGCAGGTAGATGGTCTCGTCGAAGGTGCGGCCCGGGGTGAACCTGCCGGCCCGGCCGTCGAACGCCGGGTCACCCGTCTGCAGCTCGCTGCGGAACAGGTGCGACCACTCGGCGATCTCCGGGTCCGCGTCCTTGGCGAACTTGCTGAGGCTGGCCACCGCGTGGGCGCCGCCCAGCTTCTCGATGGCCCACAGCGCGTCCCAGCGGACCTCGCGGTTGGGGTCGTGCAGCACGGCCTGGCCGAGCAGCTCGATCGCGTCCGGCAGGTCGCGGTCGGCGTACTCGAACAGGGCCTGCTCGCGCATGGCCGCGTCGGGGTGGTTCAGCGCGGCGTCGCGCAGTTCCTGGTTGGTGCGGTTGTCCAGCCGGACCGCGACCTTGTTGAGCGCGTACCCGAAGTCGCTCGCCCAGGCCGCCGGGTCACCGGCGACGAAGCGCGGGTCCATCGCCGGCAGCGTGGTCCGGTAGGAGAAGTTGAGCGCGTCGCGCTGGTCCGCGGTGAGGGCGTCCAGGTTGACCGGTGCGGCCTCGGCCGGGACCGCCTCCTCCCACGCACCCTGGGCGCCCTCCGCGAGAGCACCCGGCGACTTGTTACAGAGATCGATTGCCATTGCTGCCTCCTTCGGCGCTTTCTGGCCTGTGCCTCGACGCTAGGGGCTCCGCGTTCCCTATATTTCTTTCAAGTTGCTCAGCCTTGTGATTGCTTCAAGACCACGATCGATATATCTTTATGAAGTTGCTGAGTGGAAGGTGCCCCATGTCACCTGAGCCCCTCTCGCTCCCCTCCCGGATCGCCCTGCGCGCCCTGCGGCCCGCGCCGGCGCCCGTCCGGCCCACCCCCCGCGCCGCCCGCTGGCGGGTGACCGGCCCCGCCGACCACCCCCTCGTCCGGCACCTGCGCCGGCAGCCCTATCCCGCCGCCGGACCCGAGGCGGACGTACTGGTCCTCGGTGGACGGTGGCCGGCCGGCGGCGCCGGGGTGCTGCTCGACGCGTACCAGCGGGCCGCCGGACGGCACCTCACACTGGTCCACGGCGGAGCCGGTGGCGGCAGCCTGCTGCGCGGGCTCGCCGCCGGAGACGGCCGGCCGGTCGGCACCGTCGCACTGGGGGAGCCCACCCCGGCGGCGCTGCGCCGGGCCGCCCACCTGCTCGCCGCGCCGTCCGCCGCCGACGAGCTCACGGTGGCCGCCGACGGCACCGTGCACACCCTCGGCTGGCGGGCCGCCCCCCTGCCCGGCCGGGCGCCGCGCTTCGCCGGGGCCACCGTCCTGGTCACCGGCGGACTGGGCGGGCTCGGCAGCCGCCTCGCCGTCGCGCTGGCCGCCGCCGGCGCCGTCCCGGTCCTGGTCGACGTGCGTACGCCGGACGACGCCCCGCCCGACGTCCGCCGGATGCTCACCCTGCTGCGCCGGCGCTGGCCCCGGGCCCGGCTGCTCACCCTCGACCTCACCGACCCGGCGGCCGCCCGCGCAGCCCTGGCCGGGCTGCGGCCCACCGCGATCGTGCACTGCGCCGGCCGGATCGCCGGCGGCACCGGGGTACGCCTCGGCCCCGCCGAGGTCGACGCGCTGGTCGCCGCGAAGGTCGCCACCCTGGAGACGGTGCTCGCCACGGTCCGCGCGAAGCGGCTGCGGGCGGTGCTCACCTTCGGCTCGCTCACCGCGCACGGCGCGCACCCGGGGCTCGCCGGCTACGCCCTCGCCAACGAACTGCTGCACCGGGCCACCGCCCGGTACGCCGCCACCCACCCCCGGGTCCGCTGCTGCACCGCCGAGTGGTCGCTCTGGTCCGGCGCCGGGATGGCCCGGCAGGTGGCCCGGGTCGCGGCCCGGCAACTCGGCATGGTGCCGGTGCCGGTGGCCACCGGGGTCGCCGCGGCCACCCGGCTGCTCGCCGCGCTGGTCGACGCCCCGCCCGACGACGACCTGCCCGACACGTTGCTCGTCTGCGGCGAACGCCCCGGCACGCAGGGCGCCTGGTCCGGGCGGCCGGAGGGCGTACCCGGAGTGGACGCCGCCCTGGTCGTGCCGGCCGGCGGCGACCTCGACACGGCGATGCGCGCGGTGGCCGAGGCGGCGGCCGGCGGCGCCGCGTTGATCCCCGACGGCACGGCCGGTCCCGGCGATCCGCTGCTGGTCCGGGCCACCGTCACCGGCGACGGGGTGGACTGCGTGGTCCGCTCCGGCGCCGACCCGGACGGGCCGGCGCTGCGCAGCTCCCGCTATCGCCTGCTGCCCGCCGGCACCTGAGACACCCGGTCCGCCCGCTCCTGAGAGAGGTGAGCACGATGCCCGACGGATACCTGAAACTGCCCGACGACTGGGTGCGCGTGATGGTCAGCGTGCCGGCCCCCGTGGACGAGGTGTGGGAGGCGGTCACCGACCCGCGGCGGGTCGCCCAGTGGTTCGGCCACCTGTCCGCGCCCATGACGACCGGGGCGAGCACCCGGGTCGACTTCGGCGACGGCGACTTCTTCGACATCGAGGTCGACCACGTCGAGCCGTGCGACCGCCTGCTGTTCCGGTGGAGCTTCCTCGGCGTCGGCCCGGAGTGCCAGGTCGGCTGGACGCTGACCGGCGGGGCGGAGGCCACCACCCTGACCGTGGACGACAGCTGCCCCGGCCGCCCCGGGTCGGAGGTGGCCCAGCTCAAGGCCGGGTGGCTGGACTTCGTCGGCCGGCTAGCCCGCTACCTGGAGACCGGCCGCCCCTCCCGGTACGACTGGCGGCAGGAGATCGACGGCAGCGTGGTGCTGCCGAACGGCTCCTGGCACCCGCTGCGCGAGGAGACGGTGGTCGACTGGCTCCCCATCGCCACCAACGGCGCCGGCCCCGGCTGGTTCTTCGTGGTTGACGAGGAGGGCCCGCGCCGGTTCACCCTGCGCGACTGGCAGCTCGACCGCGAGCAGGCGCTCACCTTCACGGTCGAGATCCCCGGAGCGCGCACGGTCACCGCCTGCCAGGTCCGGACCGACCCCGGCGAGCGGGGCCGTACGCTCTCCGTCTCGCACCAGGGCTGGCACCGGCTCGGCCTCAGCGACCTCCAGGAACGGACGCTGCGGCACCGGTTCGCCGCCACCTGGACGGCCGCGCTCGCGCTGGCCGAGGAGTGCGCCCGCACCCGGCAGGAGCTGCCGTGACCGCGATGGCCCACGACCGCGCCGCCGTCCGGGGCGACCGCACCGAGCCGGCGCACCGGCGCGGCCGGTCGACCGTCCTCCAGCAGCACCGGGACGCGGTCTCCCGGGTCGTCCGGGCCATGCGGGAGCGGCTCGACGAGCCGTGGACGCTGTCGCGGCTGGCCCAGGTGGCGTATCTCAGCCCGTTCCACTTCAGCCGGGTGTTCCGGCTGGTCACCGGCACCCCGCCGGGGCGGTTCCTGTCCGCGCTGCGGATGGCCGAGGCGCGCCGGCTGGTGGTCTCCAGCCGGATGAACGTCACCGACATCTGCACCACGGTCGGCTACAGCAGCCTGGGCACCTTCACCACCCAGTTCACCGAGCAGGTCGGGGTCGGGCCGGGCCGGCTGCGCCGGCTGGACGCCGCGCACGGCGACCGGCCGCTGGAGCACGTGGTCGCCGTCGGGACCGGGCCGGCGGAGGAGGACGAGCCGCCCGGGGGCGTGGTAACGGGCACCGTGCACACCCCGTCCGGGGATGCCCGGCTGGTGCTGCTCGGCCTGTTCCCCACCCCGCTGGCCCAGGGGCTCCCCGTCGCCTGCACCAGCGTCACCGGCGACGGCCCGTTCGCCGTCACCGGCGCGCCCGAGGGCACCTGGCACCTGCTGGCCTGCGCGCACCCCGAGGCGGTCACCGTCGGCGAGGTGCTGGCCGGCGTGCGCGACCCGGACGTCTGGGTCGGGGTGGCCGACGCGCCGGTGGTGGTCCGCCCGGGCCGCACCACCGGCCCGCTGGCCGTGCGGCTCGCCCCGGCCCGCCCCATCGACCCGCCGATCCTCACCGGCCTGCCGGTGCTGCCCCTCGCCGCCCGGCCGTGAACCCGTGCGCGGTGACCTCCCCTGAGCGGGGAGGTCACCGCCGCGGTGCCGGTCGTGTCAGGCGTGCGGGGTGGGCGCGGGCCCACCGACCCGCTGGAAGTCGACGTCGGGGCTGATCCCGCGCACCGTGCCCTCGACCACGAGCAGGGACATGAGCGGGAAGGTGAAGTCGGAGGCGGCGTAGATGCCGTACCGCTGCTGGAGGTCGTACACGCCGTTGCCGAAGACCGACATGTCGAACTCGTTGTCCGGGCCGGCGGTCCGGGCCACCAGCTCCGCCACGTCCCGGACGAAGCCGTCCCGGTCCAGGCCGGCGCCGGCGTTCACCGCGCTGGCCAGCACGATCTCCCCGCACCGCCGGCCGTCCCCCGCCCCCAGCCGGGCGAAGAACTCGCCGATCGCCGCCCGTACGCCGTCCGGCAGCTGGGCGCAGTAGCCCGCGTCGAGGACCACCACGCGCTCGTCCCGGGTCAGGTAGAGGTTGCCCGGGTGCAGGTCGCAGTGGACGAAGCCGGCGCCGAAGAAGAGCCGGTGCACGGCGGCCAGCACCACCTCGGCGAGGTGCGCCCGGACCCGCGGGTCGAGCCGCTCGACGGTCCGCCCGTCCAGATCCGGCAGGTACTCGAAGACCAGGCAGTTCGACGCCGACCGGTCCCGGTGCAGCCGGGGCACCTTGACCTCCGGCAGCTCGGCCAGCTCGGCGCGGAGCCGCTCGCTGTTCGCCGCCTCGCGGTGGAAGTCGAGCTGGCCGAGGATCGCCGCGCTGAGATAGCCGACCAGGTCGGCGATGGGCATGCCGCGCATCTTCGGCGCCCGCGCCGCCAGTCGCGCCATCAGCTCGACGAGCCGCAGGTCCGCCCGCATCCGGTCGTCGATGCCGGGCCGCTTGAGCTTCAGCGCCACCACGGTCCCGTCGTCCAGCACGGCCCGGTAGACCGAGGCGATGCTGCCGCTGGCCAGCGGCTCGGGGTCCACCGAGCGCAGCACCAGCCGGGGCTGTTCCGCCCGGGCCCGGCGCAGCGCCTCGCCGGCCGCCGCGGCGGACATCGGCGGCACCTCGTCGAAGAGGGTGCCGAGCCGCGCGCAGAGCGCGGGCGGCAGGGCGTCCCGGCGGGTGCCGGCGATCTGCCCGAACTTCACGAAGGTCGGGCCCAGCCGTTGCAGCGCCCGCACCATCCCCCGGTAGCGGCGGTCGGCCGCCGCCTCCGGCCCCCTGGTCACCCGCAGCACGAGGGCCGCCGGAAGGGTCCGCAGCGCCTCCCCGGACGCCACGGCGACGATGGCCAGCACCCGCAGGAACATCCGCAGCGACATCGGTCACTCCTCACTCGAAGGCGAACATCTCCGCCATCTGCCGCAGCCGGGGGCCGGCCGGGGCGCGGCGGATCATCTGCTCCCGGATCCAGCAGGCCACCGGGTTGCTCCACTGCCCGAGCCGGCCGAGCATCCGGGCCTGGCGGGTGAGGCCGTCCGCCCGGCGGCGGCGCGCCGCCTCGTACCGGGGCAGGGCCCCGGCCACGTCGTCGTCGCGCAGGCAGCGGCCCAGCACCACGGCGTCCTCCAGCGCCTGGCAGGTGCCCTGGCCCAGGTTCGGGGTGCTGGGGTGCGCGGCATCGCCGACCAGGACCACCCGCCCGGCGCTCCACCGGGGCACGGGCGCGCGGTCGTAGATGTCGGTGACCAGGATGTCCTCGTCCGGGGTGGCGGCCAGCACCTGCGGGATGGGCGCGTGCCAGCCGTCGAAGCGGGCCGACCAGACCCGGCGGGGCAACTGCTCACCCCAGCCCCGGCGCAACGGCATGGTGGCGAACCAGTACGCCCGCCCCTCCGGAAGCGGGAACAGCCCGAACTGGGCGGCCCGGCCCATGGTGAGCAGGCCCGGCGCGGCACCGAGTTCGTACCGGGCGATGCCGCGCCAGACCGGATAGCCGGCGTAGCGCAGCGGGTCCGCGCCGCCGCCGAGCAGCTGCCGGCGGATCGTCGAGCGCAGCCCGTCCGCGCCGACGAGCAGGTCGCCCTCCTCGGTGCCGCCGTCGGCGAGGGTGGCGCGCACCCGGCCGCCGGACTCGGTCCAGCCGACGCAGCGGGCGCCGGTGCGCAGCATCCCGGGGGAGAGCTGGGCGCGCAGCGCCTCGACCAGGTCGGCGCGGAGCAGCGCCAGGCCCCGGCCGCCGAAGCGCTCCGCCATCAACGGCCCCGGCACGTCGTCGAGGATCCGCCCGTCGGCGGCGCGGATCTGGTTGCCGTCGGCCGGGCAGCCGGCCGCCCGGACCGGCTTGTCGGCGCCGACGGCGGCGAGCGCGGACAGGGCGTTCGGCCAGAGGGTGAGCGCGACGCCGGAGGGCCCCACGTCCGCGCTGCGTTCGAGGACCAGCGCGTCCCAGCCCGCGTCCCGCAGGGCCAGTGCGGTCGCCAGCCCGGCCGGCCCGCCGCCGACGACGAGCGCCCGTCGAGTCGTCATGTCGCCGCCTTTCCGCCGCATCTGCGGAAACGGTAGAGCGACGTGCCGGTGGGCCGGTTCTCGCCGATTGCTGTTCCGTTTCAGCGGCCGGAAAGACAGCAACACCGGATAAGGGGAAACGCCCGCCCGCGGGCGAGGATCGATGGGTATCCCGGGTGCCGCGACGGCCCGGTACGACGAGCGCGCGGCCCGACCCATCAATTCGGAGGTTGCGGTGTCAGCACCTGACAACAAGGCGGTCGTGCGGCAGCTCATCGACGCCTGGAACAACGGCGACATCAACGCCCTGATGACCTTCTGGTCCCCGACGATGGTGCACCACGGCCGGGCCGGCACGATCAGCGCCGAGGACACCGCGGCCGAGATGCGGCGGTTCCTCGACGCCTTCCCCGACCTGCGCATGGAGCTGCACAGCATCGTCTCCGAGGGCGAACTGGTGGCCACCCGGATGACCGTGCACGCCACGCACACCGGCGCGTACATGGGCATCCCACCGACCGGCCGCCCGGTGAGCTGCGCCCTCATGGGGCAGTTGCGGATCGTCGACGGCGTCGTGGTCGACCACTGGGGGGTGGCCGACGCGCTGGGCATCCTCGTGCAGATCGGAATGCTGCCGTCCGAACTGTCCACCGCCTTTTCCTGAACAGCAACCGCGCAATTTCGAGGAAACGGAGAGACCGACATGACCGGACACCACCCGGATCTGGCGCAGCGCAAACGCGAGTTCGAGGAGACCGTGCGGAATTTCCGCAAGGCGGTGCTGTTCGACTACGACCTCACGGCCGTGCAGCAGGTCCTCGCACCGGGCTTCGTCGACCATTTCGCCCCGCCGTGGGACCCGCCGAGCCGCGACGGCGTGGCGCACCGGTTCGACCACGCGAACCAGGTGCTCACCACCCGCAAGGTCGAGGTGCTGGTGTCGGTGTGCGAGGGCGACATCCTGGCCCAGGCCATCCTGCTGCACTTCGAGCACACCGGCCCGTTCATGGGCATCCCGGCGACCGGCCGCCGGTTCGAGATCGGCGGCTCCAACACCTTCCGGTTCTCCGACGGCAGGATCGCCGAGCACTGGGGCGTCTTCGACGTCGCGAAGATCCCCGACCTGCTGGCCGGCGAGCCGGGCGCGGCCGGCGGCTGGTCGTCCATGTGGGACCGCGAGGAGATCGGCACCGCCGGCAAGGGCTGACGACCCGCCACCCCGATGGGCCCCGCCGGCGATCCGGCGGGGCCCACGTCACGGGTACGTACGGCTCGGCGCGGCGACAAGGCGACCCGGGCGGATGTCACGCCCGGGTCGCCTCGTCGGTCCCCTCGTGGTCAGCCGGCCCGCCACCCGCCCGGCGGTGGTGCGGCCGCCCGCTGGAAGACGGCCGCGAACTCCCGGGCGAAGTCGCCCAGCGACCGGGGCTCGGCGCCGGTCAGCCGCCGCACGGTGTCGGTGACCGCCTGGACCCGACCGGCGGCGATCAGGTCGTTGAACACCGCCACGTCCTCGGCGTACCACTCCTCGGCGCCGAACTGGCGCAGCATGGCGGCCACCTGCTCGCGCGGCACCGGCAGGTGGCGCACCGGCACACCGGTGGCCTCGGCCAGCACCTTCGCCGTGTCGTCGAAGGAGAGCGCCTCCGGCCCCGACAACACCAGGGTCCGGTTGCGCGCCCATTCGGGGCAGTCGGTGAGCACCGCCGCGGCGGCCGCCGCCACGTCCCGCGCGTCGACCATCGCCACCCGACCGTCACCGGCCGAGCTGCGGATCGCGCCCCCGGCCACCATCCCGAACAGGTTCTGCATGAAGAACGCCAGTTGCAGCACGGTGTGGTCGACCGCGGAGTTGACCAGCAGCGCGTTCGCGTCGCCCTGCCAGACCCCGTGCCGCAGCGGCGACTCCCGGCCGGCGTCCAGCACCGACAGCTTCACCACGTGCCGCACGCCGGCGCGTACCGCCGCGTCGATCGCGTTGCGCTCCTGGGTGAGCTGCCCCCGGCTGGTCGCCGTGAGGACGAACAGCCGCTCCACCCCGGCCAGCGCGGCGTCCAGGTCCGCCGGCCGGTTCAGGTCACCGGCGACCAGGTCGGCGGCGTCCCCGAGCTTCTCCCGGGCCCGCTCGACGTCGCGGACCAGGGCCCGGGGCCGGACGCCGGCCGCGGCGAGCAGCCGGACCAGCTCCGACCCGACCCGGCCGGTGGCGCCGGTGACCAGGACCGTGCCGCTCATGCCGACTCCTGGTGATTCTCGACGGTGACGTCCTTCTCCGGCAGCTCGCCGGTGAGCAGGTACCGGGTGGTCAGGTCGTTGACCACCGGGTGCCCGCCGAACGGGAAGAGCTTGTGGCACGCCGTGTCGGCGGCGAGCACGAGCCGGCTGTTCTCCGGCAGCAGCTCACGCAGCCGCCACGCCCCGACCGCCCGGGTGAAGATGTCCGCCTCGGACTGCACGAGCAGGATCGACCGGGCGGTGTTCCCCGGCCCGATCTCGGTCAACGGCTCCACGGGCGAGGTCGGCCAGAACGCGCCGGCCTTCACCGAGGCCAGGGTCCGCCCGATGAACGGCAGCTCCGCGCCCACGCTCGCCATCTCGGCCTCGTACCGGTCGAGATCGCGCGGCCAGCTCGACTCCCCGCAGAGGATGGCGAGCTGCCCGGCCGGGGTGCTGTCCTGGCGCTGGTTGACCAGCCCCATCAGCTCGCCGACCGCCGGGCCGGGCACCGGGTCGCCGTGCACCGCGGCCCGCAGCACCGCGCCGAGCAGCGGGTACGTGCGGTCGGCGGTCAGCATCACCACGGTGAAGAACTCCAGCGCGAACCGGTCCAGCGGCATCGGCAGCCCGGGCACGGCAAGCGGCTCCCGCCCGGCCCGCTCCAGCAGCTCGTCGTAGCGGGAGCGGACGGCCGCCGCGCTGTCACCCAGGCGCAGCTCGCCGTCGCGCGCCGCGGCCCAGCCGCACCAGCGGTTCACCGCCGCCTCGGTGCTGGCCGCGACGTTGAGGAAGAGCCCGCGCCAGGGCCAGTCCGGACTGAGCACGCTGTCCAGCACCACCCGGTCGGCCCGCTCGCCGAACAGCTGGGTGTAGACCGCGCCCAGGTACGTCCCGTACGACCAGCCGAGGTAGGAGATCCGCTCCTCGCCGAGGGCGGCCCGGACGACGTCCATGTCCCGGGCCACGTTGCGGGTGCTGGCGTACGGCAGCAGGTCCAGCGCGACGTCGGCGACCTTGGCGGCCACCTTGGACTGGAACCGGATCTCCTCGGTGATGCTCTGCGGCCGGTGGAAGACCCAGAGCCGCTCCTCGGGCGTCCAGTCGACCTCGATGGGGTGGCTGTCGCCGCTGAACCGGTGGTCGAACGCCACCAGGTCGAACCGGTCCAGCACCTCGGCGGGGAGCGCCCCGACGAGCTGCCCGATCAGCGGGATGCCCCGGTTGCCCGGGTCGTCGGGCGCGATCATCAGCACCCCGATCCGCCGCCCGGGATCGCCGGCGGGCCGGCGGGCCACGGCGATCTCGATGGTGCGCCCGGCGGGGTCGCGGTAGTCGAGCGGGGCGGTGACCCGGGTGGTCTCCGTACCCGCCTCGCCCTCGGCCGGCTGCCAGGTCAGGCGCTGCTGATGGAAGCGGGCCAAGTCGCCCCGGGTGGTCCTGGTGCTCTGAACATCGGCGGACATGTGACGTTCTCCCTTCGTCGCCGCGCTGGCCGGTCAGGCCCGGAGCTCGTAGAGGGTGTTGAACGGGCTGGGCTCCATCAGCTTCTCGACGCTCGTGAAGCCGGCCTCCTCGCACAGCCGGCGCAGCAGCGCCGGCGGCAGCCCCATCAGTCCGGCCGGGTCCGCGGCGCCCGCCGCGAGGCCCTGCGGCACGTGCTGGAGGGTGCTGATCGCGTAGAGCATGCTGCTCACCGGCCCGGCGCCGGCCAGCGGCACGTCCTCGCCGTTGGTGGCCAGCAGCAGGAACACCCCGTGCGACTGGAGGGAGTCGTGGATGCGGCGCAGCAGCGCGGCCGGATCGGGCGCCTCGTGCAGCACGTCGATCGCCAGCACCAGCGCCAGCCCGCCGTCGAGATCCTCGGCCGGGTCTGCGGTGCTGAACCGGATCCGGTCCGCCACGCCGGCCGCCGCCGCCTCGGCGCGGGCCCGGCGGACGTTGATCTCGACCGGGTCGTACCCGACGAGTTGCAGCTTCGGGAAGGCCTGGGCGAGCAGGATCAGCGCCCGGCCGTCGCCGCAGTGCACCTGCGTCACCCGCCCGCCGACGGTGAGCTGCTCGGTGAGCCCGTCCACCGCGACCACCCACTGCGGGACGAGCACCTTGCCGAGCCGGTTGGCGTCCTTGTGCCAGACGGTCTCGAACAGCTCCGCCGGGTATTCCTCGGGGTGCAGCCCGGAGCCGGTGCGGAAGCCCTCGATCACACCGTCCAGCACCGCCGACAGCGCCGGCACGAGCCGGGCCATGTCCCCCATGTAGAACGGCCCGTTCTCGTCACCGAGCGCGGCGGCCGGGCCGGGGGGCAGGGCGTACCGGCCCTCGGCGTGCCGGGTCAGGTAGCCGGCGCTGGCCAGGGCCAGCGCCCACTCGCGGACGTACCGCTCGTGGTTGCCGGTGCGGCGGGCGAGTTCCGCGGCGGTGGCCGGCCCCGAGCGGGCCAGGTCGGCGAAGAGGCCGAGCCGGCTGCCGAGGGCGCACATGACGACCACGCCGGCCGCCGACACGTCGCCGACGAAACGCTGCATGAAGGCCATCAGCGCGGACATGTCCAACTGCCCCGGCGGGCCGGGCGGCTGCTGGGCTTCGGAGGTCAGGGTGGGCTGGTTCACGGTGATCACCTCGGAGGGGACGGGGCTCGTGGCCGGTCGGTCGGGGCGGGCGGGTCACCAGTGGACGGGGATCGCGCCCGGGGTCCGGAACGCGGGCACCGGCAGCCACTGGAGCTGGTCCTCGGGCACCGCCAGCCGCAGGCTCGGGAAGTCCCGGGCCAGGCCGCCGAGCAGGGCGGTCAACTCCATCCGGCCGACCGGGGCGCCGAGGCAGTGGTGGATGCCCTGGGCGAAGGTCAGGTGCGGGTTGCGCCGCCGCGCCAGGTCGATCCGGTCCGCGTCGGGGAAGACCGACTCGTCGAAGTTGGCGGCGTTGAACGAGGGGATCACCGGGTCGCCGGCCGGGATGGTCACGCCGGACAGCTCCACGTCGGCCACGGCGATCCGCACCGAGCCGAGGCCGCCACCGGCGGACTGGGAGTGCCGGAGCAGCTCCTCGACGGCGCTCGGCACCAGCTCCGGCTCGGCGTGCAGGGCCGGCAGCCGGGCGGGGTCGCGCAGCAGGTTGAGCACCAGGTGCACGATCTCCGCGGTGACGGGCTGGTCGCCCGCCCCGATCAGGTCGAAGACCAGCGCCACCAGTTCGTGGTCGGCGAGCTGGTCGTCGCCGGTCGGGGCCACCAGGTCGCTCAGCGCGTCCTCGGCCGGTTCCTTGCGCCGGCTGCCGATGAGCGCGGCCAGGTACTGCTGGAGGCCGCCCATGGCCGCCATCTGCTCGTCGGGCGGGACGGCGCCGAAGCTGAAGGCGGTGCGGATCCAGCCGGCGAACGGCTCGTACTCGTCGTCCGGCACGCCGAGCACCGTGGCGACCACCGCGAGCGGCAGCGGCCGGGCCACGGTGGCGAGCAGGTCGGCCGGCTGGTCCGCCGCCGCCAGCCGGTCCAGGTGGGCGGCGACGACCCGGTCGACCCGGGGCCGCAGCCGGGCCAGCCGGGTCGGGTCGAAGGCCCGGGCGGCCAGCCGGCGGACCCGGGTGTGGTCCGGCGGGTCCAGGTAGAACAGCGACGGCAGCGGCGGGACGGGGGCGAGCTTGGGCGCGTCCGGGCCGGTCAGCGCGCGGCGGCTGAACCGCTCGTCGCCGAGCACGGTGAGCACGTCGGCGTGCCGGGTGACCAGCCAGGCCCGGTCACCGGTGGGCAGGACGACCTGGGTGACCGGCTCGTCGGCCCGGAGCCGGGCGTACTGCGGCGGCGGCAGGCAGGGGTCGTCCTGGGGGAACGGGAAGGTGGCGTGGCGCGTGCCGGTCGCGTCGGACTGGGTGCTCATGCTGCGGCCCTCCATGGTCGGATCGGTTTCTGGCCCGCCGGATCACCAGGTGACCGGCAGCGCCCGCAGACCTCGGACGAATCCCTCCGTGCTCCAGGCCAGCTCCGCCTCGGGTACGGCAAGCGCCAGCTCCGGGAACCGGTCGAGCAGCCGCCGGACCAGCTCCTGGAGTTCCAGCCGGGCGAGCTGCGAGCCGAGACAGGCGTGGATGCCGTGGCCGAAGGCGAGGTGCAGGTTCGACTCCCGGTCGAGATCCAGCTCGTCCGGGTGGTCGAAGGCCCGGGGGTCGTGGTTGGCGACCGAGGAGAACGGGAAGACCGTCTCCCCGGCCCGGATCAGCACGTCACCGAGCTGCACGTCCTCGGTGGCGACCCGGGGGAAGACGCCGTGCGCCGTCTGCACCGGGATGTAGCGGAGCAGCTCCTCCACCGCGGCGGGCACCGCGTCCGGGCGCTTGCGCAGCTCGGCCAGCTCGTCGGGGTGGGTCAGCAGCGTGTAGACCAGGTTGCCGACCTGCTTCTCCGCGGTCTCGTGCCCCACCACCAGCAGGGTCACCCCGAGGAAGACCAGCTCGTCCTCGCTGAGCCGGTCGGTGCCGTCCCGGGCCGCCACCAGCTCGCTGAGCAGGTCGTCGGTGGGGCGTACCCGGCGCTGCGCGACCAGCCCGGCGATGTAGCGGGAGAGGTGGCCGAGCGCCTCGGCGGTCTCCTCCCGCGTCCGGGTGAAGATCGACATCGCGGTCTCGGACCAGGCGTCGAACTGCGCCCGGTCCTCCTCGGGGACGCCCAGGATCAGGCAGATCACCCGCAGCGGCAGCCGGGCGGCCACCAGCGACATCAGGTCCGCCGGGGCGCCGGCCCGCTCGACGTCGTCGAGCAGCAGGTCGACGTGCCGGCCGATCTCCGGCCGCAGCTGCTCGACCCGGCGCTGGGAGAACGGCTTCGCCACCAGGCGGCGGATCCGGGTGTGGTCGGGCGGGTCCATGCTGAGCAGGGACACCTGGGTCATCGGCTGCGGGAACATCCGCGGCAGGTCGGCGCCGAGGATCTTCGCCCGGCTGAACCGGCGGTCGGCCAGCACGGTCCGGTTCGCCGCGTGGTCCAGCACCAGCCAGGCCTCGCCGCCGTACGGGAGGGTCACCCGGGAGACCGGCCGCTCGTGCAGGAGCTGCCGGTACCGCTGGTCGATGGTCAGGCCGACGTCCCGGGTGAACGGGTACGCGGGGGCCGGATCGTCACTGCTCACGAGGCCACCTGCCGTTCCGGCGCGATACGGGCGGGGACACCGCTTCCGAGATCAGCGGCGTACGGCCACGCTATGCGTCGGCGACGGGGGGAGGCTTCCTCCACCTTGCTCCGGCGGGCGGGGCCCGCCGGAGGGTCAGGACTCCTGCTCCAGCACGGTGAGCATGGAGCGCACCACGGAGGAGCGCCAACCGCTGCCCATGGTGCGGTGGGCGACGGCCTGGAACGGGCTGTCGAGGTCGAAGCCGGAGTGCTCCATCAGCATCCGGGTGCCCCGGCCCTCGGGCTCCAGCCGCCAGGTGACCACCGAGTCGAGGCCGCTGCCGCTGCGGTCCGCCCAGGTGATCTGGAGCAGCCGCTCCGGCTCGACGGCGAGGACCTCGCAGTGGATGGTGCCGGCGAAGTGCAGCGCCGGCATGGGCTTGGCCTGGAAGGTGAACTGGTGACCGACCACCGGCTTGAAGTCGTTGGGCATCAGCCAGCGGGCCATCAGATCGGGATCGACAAGGATCCGCCACACCTGTGCCGGCGGGTACGGCAGGAACTGGTCGACTTCGATCTTGTCGGGCTCGGTCACACCGGCTTCCCCTCGGTCGCGGACTCCTCGGCGACCAGCGCGGCGAAGTCGCTCATCCGCTCACGCCAGAACCGCTCGTAGGGGGTGAGCCAGTCGCGCAGGTCCATGAGCGGCTCCGGCTCCAGCCGGTAGAGCCGCTTCCGGCCGCTGCGGCGCTCGGTCACCAGGCCGGCGTCGCGGAGCACCTTGAGGTGCTCGGAGACGCTGGGCCGGCGCATGTCGAACGAGGCGGCCAGATCCTGCACCGACTGCGGGCCGCCGTCGCGCAGCAGCCGGATGAGGTCGCGCCGCACCGGGCTGGCCAGCGCCGCGAAGACGTCCACTCCCGTGGCGGAGGACATGGCTCAGCCGCCGGATTCGCGCGTGACGAGGACGAAGCCGTTGCCGTCGGGGTCGACGAAGGTGGCGTCGCGGCCCCACGGCCGGTCGTGCGGGCCGTCGACCGCCACGCCCGCGGCGCGCAGGCGCGCGCAGTCGGCGTCGAGGTCGTTGGTCTCCAACTGGACTCCCTGGAGGTCACCTGGCCCGAAACCGGTGCGACCCGGCACCAGAACGATACCAGTGGCGCCCTTTTCCGGACCCACCTGCAACCAGCGCATCGGCCCCATGGTCAGGTCCTGCACGACCGTCAACCCCAGCACGTCGGCGTAGAACGCCTTCGCCCGGTCCTGGTCCGACACGGAGACCGTGATGAGCCTGATCTGGGTGATGGTCATGGACAGGACGATAGGTAGGAAATTTCCTACCTGTCAACCGGGTGACGAGACTATGGCAGCGGATGAGAAACACGACGGCGGTCCGTGCCGAGCCACCCCGGGACGGGCGACACGGCACGGACCATCGCGCGGGAGCGGCCGGTCAGCGGCTCCGGTAGCGGGCGATGGCCAGGCCCGCGAAGACCACGATCAGAGCGATGATCCAGATCAGCGCCCGGGTGACGTAGTAGCCGGTGCTGTGGCCGAGCAGCGCCTCCGCGGGGGCGCCCTGGGTGAGGGTGCGGACCGCGTTGACCACCACCGTCACGGGCTGGTGCTCGGTGAACGCCTGGAGCCAGCCCGGCATGCTGGACGTGGGCACGAAGGCGCTGGACGCGAAGCTGATCGGCATCACGATGAACGAGATGCCCTGCGCCGCCTGGACGCTGCCGGCCAGCAGCCCGACCGCCACGAAGATCCAGACGAAGGCGAACCCGAAGAGCACCAGGAGGCCCAGCGCGCCGAGCGCGGAGCCCCAGTCGGTGTGCACCCGCATCCCCACCGCGAAGGCGATGGCGATGGTCGGGATGAGCACCGCGACGGTCATGGCGAGGTCGGCGAGGACCCGGCCGGTGAGCACGGCGCTGCGCGGCATGGGCAGCGACCGCAGCCGGTCGAAGAGGCCGCCGACGTGGTCCTCGGCCACGCCGAGCGCGGTGCCGATGGTGGCGAACATGATGCCCACGGTGAGCAGGCCGGGCGCCATGAAGTCGACGTAGCGCATCGTGCCGGTGCCGATCGCGCCGCCGAACACGTACCGGAAGATCAGCAGGAACGCCACCGACTGCACGATGCGCAGGATCAACAGCTGGGGCGTACGCCGGTAGATGCGCAGGGCACGACCGGTGAGCACGCCGACGCTGGGCAGCAGGCGGGCGTTGTTGGCCGGGTGCGGCGCGGCCACGGCGGTCATCGGGAACTCCTCGACACGGTCTCGGGCTCGATGCCCGCGGGGGACTCGGGCGACCGCGGCTCGGCGCCACGGGGCTCGCCCGCCGGGGTCGACCCGGTCAGCGACAGGAACACCTCGTCGAGCGTCGGCCGGCGCAGGGCCACGTCCTCGACGTGCACACCCAGCTCGCTGACCTCCTGCAACGCCTCGCGGAGCCGCTCCGGGCCGGAGTCGACCGCCACCGAGGCCATCAGCGAGCCGTGGTCGACGACCGGCGTCTCGGCGCCGATCCGGGTCAGCGCCCGCACGGCCGGGTCGAGATCCTCCCGGTCGCGGACGTGGATCTCCACGATGTCGCGGCCGGCCCGGCTCTTCAGCTCCTTGGCCGTGCCGGAGGCGATGACCTGCCCGTGGTCGATGATCAGGATGGTGTTGGCGAGCCGGTCCGCCTCCTCCAGGTACTGCGTGGTGAGCAGCACGTCGGTGCCCTCGGTGGTGAGCGCCCGGATGGTGTCCCACAGCTCGATCCGGCTCTGCGGGTCGAGCCCGGTGGTGGGCTCGTCGAGCAGCAGCACCTGCGGGCGGCCGACCAGGCTGGCACCCAGGTCGAGCCGGCGCCGCATGCCGCCGGAGTAGGTGCGGACCAGCCGGTCGCCGGCCTCGCCGAGGCGCAGCCGCTCCAGCGTCTCCTCGGCGCTGGCCCGGGCGGTACGCCGGTCCTGGCCGAACAGCCGGGCGATCATCTGGAGGTTCTCCCGCCCGGTCAGCGCGGGCTCGACCGTGGCGTGCTGCCCGGCGAGGCCGATGAGCTGGCGGACCCGGGCCGGTTCGGCGGTCACGTCGATGCCGCAGACCCGCAGCGTGCCGCCGTCCGGGCGGGTGAGCGTGGAGATCATGCGCAGGAAGGTGGTCTTACCGGCCCCGTTGGGGCCGAGGATCGCGGCGACCTGGCCGGACTCCAGGCGCACGTCGAGCCCGTTGAGGGCGACGACCTTCCCGAAGGACTTGCTGAGGCCCACGGCCTCGATCATCAATGACATGGCACTCTCTCAACTGAGGACCGGGAGTCCGTCGGGCCGTGCCGGCTCGGGCCCCGACCCCGGGGGGAGAGGTCGGGGCGGCCGAGCCGGGGCGCGTCGACCTACTGGCCGCCGTGCGCCGACATGAGGACGAAGCCGTTGCCGTCCTGGTCGGAGAAGTTCGCGTCACGACCCCACGGGCGGGCGTTCGGCCCGTCCACCTTGACGCCGGCGGCGCGCAGGCTCTCGCAGTCGCCGTCGAGGTCGTCGGTGTAGAGCTGGACGCCCTTGAGGCCGCCCACGGGCACACCCAGCACGCTCGGCAGCAGCGCGAAGCTGACCGGCGATCCCTTGGGCGCCACCTCGAGCCAGCGCATGGGCCCCATCTGGGAGTCCTGCGACACCTCGAAGCCGAGCTGCTCGACGTAGAACTGCTTGGCGGCGTCCTGGTCGGACACGGGCACGGTGATCAACTTGATTCCCTTGATGCTCATGCCGACGACGATAGGTAGGGAACTTCCTACCTGTCAAGCAGGTCCGCGGGTGTCGCGCCGGCCTTGCGCAGCGCCGCGAGCACGAACGACGGGGTCACCGACTGCTGGGTGATCTCGATGCCCAACGCGTCGGAGAGCGCGTTGGTGATGGCCGGCGGCGCGCAGATGGCGCCTCCCTCACCGACCCCCCGGTGGTCCGGCGGACCGGCCCCGGGCTCCGGGCCGAGGTGCACGATCTCGATCGGCGGCACGTCCGCCGCGGTGGGCAGCAGGTAGTCCCGCAGGGTCCCGGTCAGCGGCCGCGCCGCCTCGTCGTAGTGCAGCCGCTCGTGGAGCACCCCGCCCAGTCCCTGGGCCGTGCCGCCGCGGATCTGCCCCTCGACCACGGCCGGATTGATCATCGAGCCGCAGTCCTCGACCACGAGGTACCGGCTGATCTCGATCTGGCCGGTGCCCGGGTCCACCCGTAGCCAGCAGCAGTGGGTGGCCTGGGCGAACCCGCCGTCCGCCCCGTCGTGGGTGGCGGTGGCCGCCAGCTCGGTCGGCGTGTCCGGGGGCAGGTAGGCCGGGGCCAGGGAGACCATGCCGGCGAGCTGCACCATGGTCAGCCCGGTCGCCGGCCGCTCCCGCACGAAGACCCGGCCGCCGCCCAGCTCCAGCTCCTCCGGCGGGGCGCCCAGCATCCCGCTGGCCAGGCGGAGCACCTGATCGCGTACGGCCCGGGCGGCCCGGGCCGCCGCGCCGCTGCCGAAGGTGGCGGACCGGCTCCCGCCGGTGCCCACCATGCTGAACGGGGTGGCGTCGGTGTCCCCGTGCACCACCCGCACGGCGGTGTACGGCAGCCCGAACTCGGCCGCCACCACCTGCGCGAGCGTGGTCTCGTGCCCCTGCCCGTGCGGGACCTGCGAGGTGAAGAGGGAGACCTCGCCGGTCGGTTCGACGCGGACCCGGGCGGTCTCCTTGCCGCCGCCGGACATGGCGAGGAACTCGGGCCCGCCCGGCGACGGCTCGATGAAGGTGGCCAGCCCGAAGCCGAGCACCTCGCCGCGCTCCCGGGCGCGCCGCTGCTCGGCGCGGAACCGGGGCAGGTCGGCCAGCTCCAGCGCCCGGTCCAGGGTGGCCGGCGCCCGCGTACCGTCCAGCCGCCACCCGGCCGCCGTCCGGTACGGCTGCTCGGCCGGCGTGACGAGGTTGCGCCGCCGGATCTCCTCCGGGGCCAGCCCCAGCTCACCGGCGATGATGTCGAGCAGCACCTCCCGGGCCCAGGTCTCCACCGCCCAGGGCCCCCGGTACGCCACGTACGGCCCCTTGTTCGTGCAGACCGTGCTGACCTCGAAGTCGTACGCGGGGACCCGGTAGGGGCCGGGGATCAGCAGCCGCAGCGCCAGAGTGAAGAACGCCGGGTTCATGGGGATGACCGAGTACGCCCCGATGTCCATGACCAGCCTCGCCCGCAGCCCGAGCAGGGTGCCGTCCGCCCGTACCGCCGCCTCCAGGTGCAGCGACTCGTCCCGGGCGTGCCCGCCGACCAGCAGGTTCTCCCGGCGGTCCTCGATCCACCGCACCGGCCGGCCCGTCCGCACGGCCGCCGCGCACACCAGCAGGTCCTCCCGGGTGATGCCCCACTTCGACCCGAACGAGCCACCGATGTCGGGCACCACCACCCGGACCCGGTGCGGCGGCAGCCGCAGGTGCGCGGCGAGCACCATCCGCATGAGGTGCGGCGCGTGGGCGCTGGCGTGGTACGTCAGCTCGCCGCCGGCCGGCTCGTACGCGGCCAGCCCGCCCCGGGTCTCCAGCGGGGCGGCCATGTACCGGTGCTGCCGCAGGGTCCGGCCGATCACCCGGTCCGCCCGGCGGAAGGCGCCGTCGACGTCGCCGTACCGTGCGCTGTCGTGGTACGGCACGTTGCCGGGCGCCACGTCGTACAGGGCCGGGGCGGCCGGATCGAGGGCGGTCGCCACGTCCGGCACCGGGGGCAGCTCGTCGTACCGGACCTCGATCAGCTCCAGCGCGTCCTCGGCCAGGTAGCGGCTCTCCGCCACCACCATGGCCACCGGGTCGCCGACCAGCCGGACCCGGTCGTCGGCGAGCGCGGTGTGCACGAGCTGGGTCATCCCGGGGATCGAGGCGTCGAAGCTGACCGGGCCGAGCGTCCCGGCGAGGTCCGCCGCCGTGAACACGGCGACCACCCCGGGGGCGGTCCGGGCCGCCGAGGCGTCCACGGTGATCCGGGCGTGCGGGACGGTGCTGCGGAGGAACGCCGCGTGGGCCAGGTGCGGGGCGGTCAGGTCGGCCACGTACCGGCCCCGGCCGGTGAGCAGGCGCGGGTCCTCGATCCGCCGGGCCGGGCTGCCGATCCGGCCCTCCTCGGGTCCGCCGCTCATCGGGCCGCTCCGTCCGACGCGGCCGACCGGCGCCGCTCCGCCGCGGCGAGCCGGACCGCGTCCACGATGCTCTGGTAGCCGGTGCAGCGGCAGATGTTGCCGGCGAGCGCGGACCGGATGCCCGCGTCGTCCGGGTGCGGGTCGTCGGCGAGCAGCCCGTGCGCGGCCAGCAGCATGCCCGGGGTGCAGAAGCCGCACTGCAGGGCGTGGCACCGGCGGAAGGCGTCCTGCACCGGATCCAGCTCGCCCGGGGCGGCCAGCCCCTCGACCGTGGTGATCTCGTGGCCCCGGGCCTGCACGGCGAAGAGCAGGCAGGCGTAGACCGGCTCGCCGTCGAGCAGCACCGTGCACGCGCCGCAGGCGCCCTGCTCGCAGCCGACGTGCGTACCGGTCAGCCCGAGATCCTCGCGGAGGAAGTCGGCAAGCGTCCGGCGCGGCTCGACCCGCCCCTCCCGGCGTACCCCGTTCACCAGCAGCTCGACGGACTCCATGCGTCGCTCCCCAGGTCAGTGTGTCGGTCGGGCCCGGCGCGCCGCCTCGGACAGCGCCCGCCGGACCAGGGTCACCAGCACCTCGCGGCGGTACCCGGCGTCGGCCTGGACGTCGCCGGCCGGCTCGACCTCGGCGGCGACGCCGGCCGCAGCCTCCGTGATCGCCTCGGCGTCGAGGGGCCCGCCGCGCAGCGCCCGCTCCACGCCGGGCAGGCGGCGCGGCGCCGGGCCGCCGCCCAGCACCGCCACCCGGGCGTACGCGCACCCGCCGTCACCGCCCCGGCCGAGCACCACGGCGGCGCCGGCCAGCGCGAAGTCCCGCGCACGGCGGCCCAGCTCGTGGAAGCCGTGGCCGGCGCCGGCCGGCGGCACGGGAAACCGGACCCGGGTCAGCACCTCGGCCGCCCGCAGCACCGTGCCGCCCGTCGCGGTGTGGAAGTCCCCGGCCGCGACCTCGCGCTCCACGCCCCCGATGCCGGCGAGGACCAGGGTGGCGTCCAGGGCGAGCGCGGCGGCGGGCAGTTCGGCGGCCGGATGCCCGAGCGCCAGGCTGCCGCCCACGGTGCCGCGGTTGCGCACCTGCGGGTGACCGATCCGGCCGACCGCCTCGGCGAGCAGCGGCAGCCGGGCCGCGATCACCGGGGACCGCTCGACGGCCCGCTGCCGGGTGAGCGCGCCGACGGTCACCGAGCCGGGCTCGTCGCGGATCCCGGCCAGCCCGGCCACCCCGTTGAGGTCGACCAGCACCCGGGGCCGGGCCAGCCGCAGCGCCATGAGCGGCACGAGGCTCTGCCCGCCGGCGATCAGCGTGGCGTCCGGGCCGTGCCGGGCGAGGAGGTCGTGCGCCTCGGCGAGGCTGGTCGGGGCGTGGTGGTCGAAGGGTGCCGCCTTCACGCGCCACCTCCCTCGGCTCGGCCGGTCAGTCCTCGGCGCGGCGGGTCTCCAGGATGCTGTGCGTGGAGGCGGTGGGCAGGATCCGGACCAGCTCCAGGCCGGCCCGGTCGAACACGTCGCGGAACTCCTGCTCGGTCCGCTCGTAGCCGCCCGGCGTGTTGAGCCGCACCCACATGCCGGCCATCAGGTACTTCAGCGGGCGGCGCGGCGGCGCGGGCACCAGGTGCGCGGCCACCAGGATCCGGCCCGACGGCGGCAGCACCTCGCGGACCTTGCGCAGGATCTCCACCGACTCGTCGTCGCTCCAGTCGTGCAGCACCTGCTTGAGCACGTACGCGTCGGCGCCCGGCGGCACCCGGTCGAAGAAGCTGCCGCCGACGCAGGTGTAGCGGTCGGCGACGGCGCTGCCGGCGACCCGCGCCCGGGCCCGCTCCACCACGGGCGGCAGGTCGAACAGGACGCCCTCGATCCCCGGGTGCTTGAGCAGGATCTTCTCCAGGAAGGTACCCTCACCGCCGCCGAGGTCGACGATGGTCTTGACGCCCTCGAAGTCGTACGCGTCGACGATCGCGTCGTCCTTCGGCCCGGAGAAGATGGTCTGGGCCCGGCTGAACACCGCGTACTGGTCGCGGTTGGCCGTCATGTAGTCCCAGATGTCCCGGCCGAAGACGTGCTCGAAGGCGGGCTGGCCGGTGCGGATGGTGTGCAGCACCTCGGCCGGCTCCCACACCTTCCACGCCCACTCGGCCCCGAGCATCTCGGCGATGCCGTGCAGCGAGTTCGGCGCGTCGCTGATCAGGCAGCGGGACTCCTCGGTGTGCGCGAACACCCCCGGCTCGACCTCCTGGAAGATCGACTCACTGGTCAGCGCCCGCATGAAGAGCAGCAGCACGTCCCGGTCCCCGCCCACCTCGGCGGCCAGCTCGTCGATCGACTTCGGACCGTTCCGGAGCCGGTCCGGCAGGTCGAGGCCGGCCGTGGCGACCTGGATGCAGACCGAGGTCAGCCGGCCGAGCAGCTTCTCCAGCACGGTCACCGACACGGGAGGTGCGAACTGCTGCGGTGGGTTTTCCATGGCTCGGCCTCCCGTTGCCCGTCGGCTGCGTCGCACTCAAGCTATCCAGGCGGGACGTACCGGATCTTCTTCTCCGTTGCTGGAAAAGCGTCCGGCCGGCGGTCACCGGGACCGCCGGCCGGACGACACGCGCCGGGGCTCAGCTCGGTCGGCGCTGGAGCCGCCAGAACCCGAAGCCGGCCAGCAGCCCGGCCAGCACCAGGTAGAACGCCGACTCCAGCCACTGGAACGACCAGTACCGGCTGGTCGGCTGGTACGCGATCTCCACGTGCACGTCGTGCTTCGCCAGGCAGACGGCGGTGTCCCCGTACGGGCCCTCGGCCGTGCCGGTCTCCGGGGCGTTGGTGAAGCACTCGTTGAAGATCCCCTCGTCCAGCGGCTCGCCCGTCTTCGTGAGCAGCTCGCTGACGTCGGTGACCCAGGCGTCCGGCACGGTCAGGCCCTTGACCACCGGCGCGCCCGTGATGCTGCCCAGGCTGCGGGCCTGGTTGATGGCCTGGACGGTCATCGGCATGGTGAGGTGCTCCGCCGGCAGGAAGTGCGGCCGGATCACGTTGGGCACCAGGAACTGGAAGACCACGAAGGCCAGGATGGTCAGCGCCATGGCCGGCACGGTCCGGCGCACCAGCAGCCCGATGAGCGTCCCGAGCACGAAGGCGAACGCCGCGTACGCGATCGGCGCGATGTTCCGGGCGCCGAACAGGATCGTGCTGAACCGGTTGTCGGCCACCTGGTCCACCGGGCTGGCCGCCCAGGTCAGCAACAGGCTGGCCGCACCCGCCACCACCATGCTGGCCAGCCCCACCAGGGCCAGCTTGACCGCCAGCCAGTGCCGGCGGGTCACGCTCTGGCTCCAGACCAGCCGCTGGGTGCCGGCCTCCAGCTCCCGGGCCACCAGGGGCGCGCCCCAGAACATGCCGAGCAGACCCGGGATGAGCCCGAGCAGCGCGGCCAGGTAGAGCAGGGTGTTCTCGTAGTCGGCGCTGAACTGGCTCAGCTGCGGGCCGCAGTCGGCCAGGCTGGCGCACTGCGCCCGGTAGTTGTCGTAGGACTCCCGGATGTCGAACCCGAGATAGAGGAAGTACGCGGCGATCAGGGCCAGGCCGATGACGCCGACCAGGGCCTGCCCGCGGAACTGCCGCCAGGTCGTCCAGATCACCGTACGGCCTCCCCCGCCATGGCGTCCGCCAGGCCGGCGGAGACGCCCGCCGCCCGCGTCATGTAGCTGAGGACCATCTCCTCCAGCGAGACCGGCTCGACGCTCCACGGCGTGCGCGGCAGCGCGCCGGCCACCCGCACCACCGCGCGGCTGTACTGGTCGGTGTGCTGCATGCGGATGACCTCGACCTCAGCCGGCAGCCGGTCCAGCTCGCCGCGTGGGGCGACCAGCCGGTGGTGCTGGGCCAGCAGGTCCTTCACCTCGCCGGCGACCTGCACCCGGGAGGCGCAGAGCACGATGAGGTAGTCGCAGACGCGCTCCACGTCGCTGAGCAGGTGCGAGGAGAGGATCGCGCTGGCGCCCAGCTCGGCGACGAACTCCATCAGGTTCTGCATGAACCCGTCCCGGGCCAGCGGGTCCAGCGCGGCGGCCGGCTCGTCGAAGATCAGCAGCTCCGGGCGCTTCGCGGCGGCGATGGTCAGCGCCAGCTGGGCGCGCTGGCCGCCGGAGAGCCGGCCCGCCTTCTGCTTGAGGTTGAGCCCGACCTGGGCGATCCGCCGGTCGGCCAGGGACTGGTCCCAGGACGGGTTTAGCTTCGCGCCCATCCGCAGGTGGTCAGCCACGGTGAACGTGCCGTAGACCGGGGTGTCCTGCGCGACGAACCCGACCTTGGCCAGGTGCGCCGCGTTCGCCGCCGGAGGCGAACCGAGCACCCGCAGGGTCCCCGCCGTCGGCGTGATCAGGCCGCAGGCGAGGTTCAGCAGCGTGGACTTCCCGGCGCCGTTCGGCCCGACCAGGCCGACCACCCGTCCGCGGGGGACGTTGAGGTTGCAGTCGGCCAGCGCCAGCCGCTTGCCGTATTGCTTCGTCAGACCCTCGGCCTGGAGTGCGGGATAGGAATTCTCCTGTGGCATAGCGTCAATCCTGCGGATCGCCGTCTGCCGCAGCATCGGTCCAAAGTAGGGTCGGCGCTCCTGGCTACCGTACTTTTGACTGGTTTCCCTCCGCCTGCCCGCGACGGCGCAGAAGCACGCGCGGCGGCGCCGGGGAAACGGGTTCCCCGGCGCCGCCGTGACGAACGGGCGGTCAGCTGACGTGGCGCTGGATCCGCCACAGGCCGAAGCCGGCCAGCAGCCCGGCGAGCGCGAGATAGAGCGCCGACTCGATCCACTGGAACGACCAGTAGCGGCTGTTGGGCTGGTAGTCGACCGTGACGTGCAGGTTCCGTTCGCCGAGGCAGGCCGCGGTGTCGGCGGCGCCCCCCGACTGCGGCCTGGTCAGACAGGTGTCGATGGTCCGGGCGTCGACCGGCTGCCCGCCGGCGGTGAGCAGCTTGCTGGTGCCGGTCACCCAGGCGTTCGGGATGCTCAGGCCCTTCACCGTGGCGTCGGTGCCCACTCCCCGCAGCTCGCGGAGCGCATCGACGGTCATCGCCTTCGTCACCGTGACCGGCGCCATGAGGTGCGGCCGGACCATGTTCGGCATCAGGAACTGAAGCAGCGTGAAGGCGAGGATGGTCAACGCCATGGCCGGCACCGTCTTGCGCATCAGCAGCCCGATGACCGTGCCCAGCACGAAGGCCAGCGCCGCGTACGCGATCGGTGTCAGGTTGCGGGCGCCGAACGCCAGCGCCGCGAACCGCTCCCCGGACACCTTGTCGTAGGGGCTCGCCGCCCAGGTCAGCAACAGGCTGGCCAGGGCCGCGACCGCCATGCTGGCCAGGCCGACGAACAGCAGCTTGACCGCCAGCCAGCGGCGCCGGGTGACGCTCTGGTTCCAGACCAGCCGCTGCGTGCCCGACTCCAACTCCCGGGCGATCAGCGGCGCACCCCAGAACACGCCCAGCACCGCCGGGATGATCGCCAGCAGCAGGGCGAGGAAGAGCAGCCGGGTGCGGTAGTCGTCCTGGAACTGGCTCATCGCGTCCAGGCACCGGTCGGCGACCGCGCACCGGTCCTGGTAGCGGTCGTACGACTGCCGGATGTCCAGACCGGTGAACAGGAGGTAGGCCGCCAGCGGCGCCAGCGCGACGACGCCGACGAGGGCCTGGGTGCGGAACTGCCGCCAACTCATCCAGATCATCGCGGCACCTCGACCCGCGGCAACGGACACGACTCATCAATAGGCATGACCACATCCTGGAGAGGCGGCCGCCGCCCAACATCGGCCCAAAGCACGGTTCACCGCGCCCCGGACCGTACTTTTGACCGGTTCGGTCGACTCGGCGAATACCTAGCGTGGGTCGCATGGACACTTCGGACCGGTCGGCCCGCGGGGCCGGAATCGCCTTCGACATCGCCTTCGCCCTGGCGGCCCTGCTGGGCATGGCCTTCACCGCCTACATGATCAGCGACAGCTGGGGCGGCAGCTACGCGGTCTTCGACACCGCCGTGGCCGCGGTGGTGTCCCTGCTCGCGCTGGGTCGCCGGATCAACCGCACCTGGACGGCCGTCGCCGGCCTGGTCGTGGTCGCCGTGGCGATCCTCGTCTCGCAGGTCGCCGACCTGCCGCAGGAGCCCAGCCCCATCGCCTCGCTGGCGCTGGCCGTGCTGGTCGCCTCGGCGCTCCGGCACCTGCCCACCCAGTGGGGCTGGGGCATCGCCGCCGGCGGCCTCGCCGTCATCCTCGCCTGCTGGATCACCGGCGGCTTCCGGGCCGTCGCCGTGATGGGCACCCTGGCCTGGCTCGGCGCCGTCGCGGTCGGCGCGTCGATGCGCGGGGCGGACGCGAGCAAGCGGGCCGCCGTCGAGCGCCGCCGGGCGGCCGAGGAGGCCAACCGGCAGTGGGACCCGACCCGCACCTTCTGACCCTGCCAACCCGAGGGCCGGTCTCCCGAACAGGAGGCCGGCCCTCGGCCTGCCCGTCCGGCCGCCCTCCCCGTTACAGGCGTTTGGCCATCTGCTGGGTCGTGACCTCGTAGCCGCTCGTCCGGTACAGCGAGATCGCGGACGCGTTGTCGCCGAACACGTTGAGCCCGAGCCGAAGCGCCCCCGCTTCCCGGATGGCACGCCAATGGCACGAACCAATGTGTACGGGACGAGCGGCTTGGAAGTCTTGGGCGAGGGTCAGGAGCCGGTCCGTTGAACAGATTGCGCACCGATCAGTTTCCTCCGCTCGACTGGTCTAGTCTTCCGAGACCGACCGACGGGAAGGCATGGCGCTATGCGGAAATTGACCTACGGCATGAACCTGAGCCTGGACGGCTACATTTCCGCGTCCGGCGACGACCTCGGCTGGAGCGAGCCGAGCGATGAGCTGTTCCAGTGGTGGCTCGATCAGGAGCGGGTGATCAGCCTGTTTCTGTACGGGCGCCGGCTGTGGGAGACCATGAGCGCCTACTGGCCGACCGGCGACCAGCAGCCGGGCGCCACCGCGGCGCAGATCGAGTTCGCGCGGAACTGGCGGGACACGCCGAAGGTGGTGTTCTCCTCAACGATCGACAAGGTCGACTGGAACGCTCGCCTGGTCACCGGCGACGCGATCGCCGAGATCACCCGGCTCAGGGCCGAGGACGGCGGGCCGATGAGGGTCGGCGGCGCAACGCTCGCCGGGGCGGCCATGCGGGCCGGGCTGATCGACGAGTACGAGATCGTCACCCATCCGGTCCTCGTGGGCGGCGGCACGCCGTTCTTCAGTGCGCTCGACGGCTGGGTGAACCTGAACCTGGTGGAGACGCGGACGCTTCCCGGCGGCGTGATCCTGACCAGGTACCAGACGAAGCGCTGAGCGCGATTCCGGCACGAGGAGCTCGGGTTCCGCTTCGACGCGTAGGCGTCGGGGTCAGCCGTGGGGTCAACACGATCAAGGGCCGGTCTCCCGTGACAGGAAACCGGCCCTTGACCTGCTGTGCGCCCGAAGGGACTCGAACCCCTAACCTTCTGATCCGTAGTCAGATGCTCTATCCATTGAGCTACGGGCGCTTGCTGCTCGGCCAGTCTACACACCGGCTTTCGCGCGGAGACTCCGGGATTCGAACCCGGGAGGGGCTTTAAGACCCCAACCGCATTAGCAGTGCGGCGCCATAGACCAGACTAGGCGAAGTCTCCCTGGTGGCCCGGAGACCACCGCGCCCGAGGATACAGGTCCGTACCCACCCGGGGCAAAGCGACTACCGGGAAGGGTCCGCCCCCTGCGTTTTCGTCGTGTGCCACGTCACGCTCGGGTCTACGCTCCATCGATATGCAGGAGCCGCCGAGCGATCCGCCCCGTCGCGAGCCCGCCGCCCAGACCCGGCGGAGCCGCTCCACCAAGCCGACCTTCACCCCGCCGCCAGCGCCCGAGCCCGAACCCCCCCGCGCGGAGGTGACGGGCGACACACCGCCGCGCCCCCGGCGGGCCAAGGCCGGGCCGACCGTCCTCTTCCAGCCACCCGACCCCACGCAGGCCACGTCGCCCGCCGCCGACGTGCCGGCGGCCCCACGCCCGCGCCCGTCCGCCGAGGTCACGGCCGCCGGCACCGATCCGGGTACGCCGGCCGGCCCGCCCCCACCGGCCATCCCCACCGCCGACGAGCCGGTGATGGAGGAGCCGGTGTTCGAGGAGGCCCCGAAGCGACCGCGCCGGGCGCCGGCCGCGAGGAAGGCCACACCGACGAAGACGGCCACCTCGGCAGCACGGAAGTCCACGACCGCGCCCGAGGCGCCGGCGCTGCCCGAGATAGCAGCGCCCGAGATCACAGCTCCCGCGGAGAACGAGGCGGCCAGGACAGCAGCAGCCGCCCCCCAAGCCCCGTCCACGGAACCGGCCAGCGCAGTGGCGGAAGCCGACACGCCGACCGGACGGGCGCGCAAGAGCACCCGGGCCCCGGCAAAGAAGGCCGCACCGACGAAGCGGACACCCGCTCGCCGGCCATCCGCCGCGCGGACCCTGCCGGAGCCCACTGCCGCAGGGCTTCCGGCAGGACCGACCGCCGCAGAGGCCCCGACCGAGCCCGAGGCGGCGGGCCGTGGCGCCGAGCCGGGCTGGCGGGCGGCCGCCGTGCGCGTACTCGATCATCCGGGCTTCGCGCCGGAGCTGCTGGCTCTCGCCGCGGTGGACGCCCTCGGCCCGCGCGCCGCCGACTGGGTGCAGCGGACCCGCGACGCCTATCCGGACGCGGACGCCGACGGGCTGGCCCGGTTGGTGACGCGGCGGTTCGTCCGGCTGGCCGGTACGGGCGGCGCGCTCGCGGCGGGCGCCGGGCTGTTCGCGCCGGTGGCGGAGCTTTCGGCGGTGCTCTGGACCCAGGCCAACCTGGTGTTGCACCTGGCCGCCGTCTACGGCCGGGATCCGGCGCACCCGGACCGGGTGGCCGAGCTGCTGGTGCTGACCCAGGTGCACCCGGACGGGGGCACGGCCCGGGCCGCGCTGGACGCGGCCCGTTCGGCCGGGGCTCCGGCGGAGGGGTCCTGGTCGCGGGCGGCCGAGGCGGCCTGGCGGCTGGCCACCCCGCTGGCGGCGCAGGCCGTCGGCTGGTTGGGCCTGCGGCTGGCGGCGCGGCTGCTTCCCGGGGCGGCGGCGCTGGCCGCGGCGACCGGCGACACGGCCTCCGCCCAGCGCCTGGCCGCCCGCGCGATCACCCTCTACCGCCCGACGCGGGGTCAGAGCCAGCCGAACCAGGACTTCGGCAGGAGGGCGTAGCCGACGAACGCGACCACGTCGAGCAGGGTGTGCGCGACGATGAGCGGTCCCACCCGCCGGGTGCGCAGGTAGAACAGCCCGAAGATCACGCCCATCACGGCGTTGCCGAGGAAGGCGCCGAAGCCCTGGTAGAGGTGGTAGGAGCCGCGCAGCAGGGCGCTCGCCGCGAGCACCGCGCCGACCCGCCATTGGAGTTGCCGCAGCCGGGTGAACAGGTAGCCGACCACGATCACCTCCTCGAGCACGGCGTTCTGGACGGCGGCCAGGATCAGCACCGGCACCGCCCACCAGAGGTGCGGCAGGGCGGCCGGGACCAGGGTGGCGTTGATGCCGAGCTGGGCCGCGGCCCAGAACAGGGCCAGCCCGGGCAGGCCGATGAGCGCCGCCAGGCCCGCGCCCCGGGCCAGGTCCGACCCGGGCCGGGTGAGGTCGGCGCCGAGCGTCCGCGCCGGGTCGCCGGGGTCGCGCGCCAGCAGGTGTACGGCGAGCAGCACCGGCAGCAGCGCGAAGAGGATCCCGAGCAGCTGGTACGTGAGGTCGAGGTAGGGCCGGGCCGACACGGAGTTGTTCAGCGAGGCCGTCTGCTTGGACAACCCGCCCGTGGCGGTCAGCTTGGCGACCAGCGAGACCAGGGCGTACACGGCCGACTGGCCGAGGGAGAGGCCGAGCACGAGCAGCGTCTCGGTGCCCAGGGTCCGGCGGGAGACCGGGCGGGTCAGCTCGTCAACCGTCACCGGACCACTGTGCCGCACTCCGGGGCCGGTCGGCACGTCCCGGCGGCCAGGTGAGCCGATCGCACATTGTGTGCGACCGCTGTGCACGCTCCGTGGAGATTCTATGGGGGCCGATCCGCCCGTCAGGAGAAGGAGCGTGCCCCTCGTGGAGAACTTCGCGCGGCTGCTGAAGGAGAGCTGGACCCTGGTCGAGGAGGACCGGGAGCGGCTCAGCGGTCACTTCTACGCACGGCTGTTCCTCCTCGACCCGGCGCTGCGCGGCCTCTTCCCGGTGCAGATGACCGGGCAGGGCGACCGGATCCTGGAGGCGATCGTCACCGCCACCCAGACGGTGGACGACCCGGAGAGCTTCGACGAGTACCTGCGTGCGCTGGGCCGGGACCACCGGAAGTTCCACGTCGAGGCGAGCCACTACGAGACCATGGGCGTCGCTCTGCTGGACGCGCTGCGCAGCACCGCCGGGGACGGCTGGAACCTGGAGTACGACCAGGCGTGGCGGGAGGCGTACGCCAGCATCAGCGCGCGGATGCTGGCCGGCGCGGCGGCGGACGACAACCCGCCGTTCTGGCACGCCGAGGTGCTCACCCACGAGCGGCACGGCCCGGACACCGCCGTGCTGACCGTGCGCGCCCTCCAGCATCCGATGACCTGGCAGGCGGGCCAGTACGTGAGCGTCGAGGCGCCCCGGCACCACCCGCGGGTGTGGCGGACGTACTCGGTGGCGAACGCCCCGAACGAGGAGAACGTGCTGGAGTTCCACGTGCGGACGCCGGCCGGGGCGGCGGGCTGGGTGTCCGGGGCGCTGGTCCGCCGGACCGGGCCGGGCGACCTGCTGCGGGTGGCCGCGCCCATGGGCTCGATGACCCTGGACCGCGCCTCCACCCGCGACATCCTCTGCGTGGCGGGCGGGGTGGGGCTGGCCCCGATCAAGGCGCTGGTGGAGGAGTTGACCCGGGTCAACCGGACCCGCTGGGTGCACGTCTTCTACGGTGCCCGCCGGCCGGAGGAGCTCTACGGGCTGCCCGGCCTGGAGAAGCTGGTGGCCGCCCACCCGTGGCTGTCGGTGACGCCGGCGTGCAGCGAGGACCCGGACTTCGACGGCGAACTCGGCGACATCTCCGAGGTGGTCACCCGGTACGGCCCGTGGACCACGCACGACTGCTACGTCTCCGGTTCGGCGGCGATGGTCCGGGCGACGCTGCGCGCGCTGGCCGCCGACGACGTGCCGCCGGACAACATCCGCTACGACACCTTCGGCAACCTGTAGACCTTGCTCCCCCCGAGCCGGGTCGCGTGCCCCTGCCCCCTGGGGCACGCGACCCGGCCCCCCGTTCGCCGGTGCGCGGGCCGGGCCGGCAACCGGCCCGCGTACCGGAGTTCCGGCGTCAGTAGCGCCAGGGGGTGCCGGTCTCCCGGTACTCCTCGACGGGCACCAGCGGCACGCCGGGGGCCATCCGGTCGACGTAGAGGCGGCCCTCCAGGTGGTCGATCTCGTGGGCGACCAGCCGCGCCATCGCGTACTCGAAGGACGTGATGACCCGGCTGCCGTCCCACAGGGCGTGTTCGACGTCGATCCGCAGCGGCCGGGGCACCAGCCCGCGGTGGTCGAAGAAGGAGAGGCAGCCCTCGTACTGCTCGTCGGTGTCGGAGGCGCTGTCGACCACCCGCGGGTTGAGCAGGACGACGGGTTCGGCCACCCGGTCGGCGGGGCGGACCAGGGCGGCGGCCCAGCCGAGCCCGAGTTGCGGCGCGGCGATGCCGACGCCCTTGCTGAACGGGTGCAGTTCGTCGAGGCGGACCAGCAGGCCGGCGAGCCGGTCGACCACGTCCCGGGCGAGTTGTTCCTCGCGTGGCAGGTCGAACTGGCGGGCGGGCTGCCGGAGCAGGTCGTCGCCGCGCTGGAGGATGCCGACCGCGCGCATCCGGTCGCTGGCCCGGACCCGGGCGCCGGGGGCGGGCCCTTCGGGTTCGACGTCCGGGGGCTGGCTGCGGAAGCGCCACTGCATTCGGTAGCGGGCGTTCAGCGGGGGGTCGTCGGTCGCCCAGTCGAAGATCGCCCGGCCGCCGTCGTCGCTGCGTTGGATCGGGGTACGCAGCGGCCCCTCCTCCGCGGAGAGGGAGGTCTCCGCGCCCCACACCTTGGGGTCCAGGTCGGCGGGGAGGTCGAGCCGGACGGCGAGGTGCCGGGTGGGCAGGCGTACGGCGCGCTGGAACCAGGGGCCCCACTTGTCCCGCCCGACGCGGTAGGCGTACTCGATGGTGGCCCGGTCGCCGGGGTAGAGCGGGAACCGCCCCTCGTCGTTCTCGAAGAGCAGCCAGATCTCCTTGAACGCGTCGCGGTCGTGCTTGGCCCGCCAGTGCATCGGCTCCCGCGAGCCCCCGTCGTCCCGGTAGGCCGCCAGTTGCAGCTCGGCGAAGGTGAGCGGGTGCTCGCGGTGGTGCCGGTTGGAGCGGCCGGGGTCGTTGGGGTAGCGGTCGACGGCGACCCGGACCAGGTAGCGGGTGACCGGCTCGGTGCCGGCGTTGTACAGCTCGCGCCGGATCGCGCAGTGGTAGTCGTCGTCGATGTGGGTGAGGGTGGCCGTCTCGCGTTCGACGACCAGCCCGGTGCCGGGCGGCAGCCACTGGCCGGGCACGGGCGGGTCCCGGTGCGTCCCGCCGGAGCGGCCGTGCCGCAGTTCGTCGTACTCCCGGAAGCGCTGCCAGATCGCGCCGCTGGCCTCCAGCACGGCCTCGGCGCGGCGGGCGAAGTCCTCGGTGGGCCGGTGCCGGCGCCCCTCGACGTGGCTGACGTACGACGGGTCGAAGCCCATCAGGGTGGCCAACTGCTTCTTGGACAGCCCCCGGCCGGTGCGGTGCCGGGCGAGTTCGGCCGCGAACGAGTCGGCGGCACGCTCGATGGGTGAGGTCGTCATCGGCTTCCTCGTACGCGGGAAGACCATTTTCACGTTCCGTGGCCGAACGTGTACGGAAACTGCCTCGCATTCGACACTCACCTTGACAATTCAACGGCGTCCGTCGATGCTTGCGCGGTCCGCCGCCCCGCTGGGCGGCGTTTTCCGCAGACGTCGCCGGGTAGTACGCGACGGGCGACGGAGTGACCGGGACCTCTCCCCGGAGCCCTCGGGACGACTTCCCCTCGAAGGGAAGCTGTGGTTAGGCTAGCCTTAGTCCAGGCCGACGACAGCCGGCGGCCGGTGGGGCGACCAGACAGGGGACGGCCAGGTGACTGCGGTGATGCCGGGGCGCGACGTCGCCACCCCGTTCGCCCCCGTCACCGCGACCCTGCGGGCCATGTTCGGCACCGACGACCTGCCCGGGCTCGCGCCCGGCCTGCTGGTCACCGACGGCGCGCCGCACTGGGCCCCGGCCACCCGGCTGGTCGACGGCACCCTGCTCCCCGAGTTCCTGCGGGCGGCGGGCCGGCGCTGGGGCGGCACCCCGCACGCCTGCGCCGCGCTGGCCTGGAAGTCCTACAGCTACTGGACGGCGTTGCCGGCGGTGCTCGGCTGGGCCTCGGCCCGGCGGGTGCCGCTGCTCGACCCGGCCGACGTGCTGGTCCACTTCGAGGACCACCACCAGCTCCTCACCCTCGGCCTGCGCAGCTCGACCACGGTCGCGGTGCTGCCCGGCGACCCGCTGGCGCTGGCCGGCGTGCCGGGGGTCCGGGTGGTCGCCGACGAGGCGGCGCTGCTCGGCGCGCTGCGCGCCTCCCTGCTCGACGCCCACTTCGCCCCGCTGATCGCGGCCATTCAGGGCGAGGTGCGGATCGGCACCCGTACGCTGCTCGGCTCGGTCGCCTCCGGCATCGCGCACGGCATCCTGCGGGCCTCGGACGCGCTTCCCGGCTCCTCGACCGCGACCATCGGCACGCTGCTCGACGCGCTCGACGTGAGCGACCTGGTCGAACTGGTGCCGGGCCCGGCCAACGAGCCGACCGTGCAGCGGCGCACCTGCTGCCTGGCCTTCACCCTGCCCCGGCCGAAGATCTGCCAGGGCTGCTGCGTCCGCCAGCCCTGACCCGGCCGCTGGTTCAGTCCACCAAGGGACGCACGTCCCAGAGCCAGACCCCGCCGGTGAAGGTCGGCCTGATCCCGGTCAGCTCGGTCATCCCCCGGTGCAGTGATCCGGCCTGCCGCAGTCGCGGGTCGAGGATCACCGCGCCCGCCCGCCAGTACCGCAGGTCGTCGACGGCGGCCACCCGGTCCTGCGGGGTGATCGGCGGAACGGCGTCGGTCTGCCGGATGGTGGTGAAGAAGGTGCTGGTGGGGCGGGGCGGGGCGGTGAAGAGGGCGACCCGTCCGGCGCCGGGCCTGGTGTCCGGATAGAGGAAGTAGCCCCGGGCCAGCGGCATGTCCAGCCGCGTCTCGGCGGACCAGCGCAGCGGGACGGCGTACGTGGTGTCGGGCAGCGGGAGAGTGACGATGCTGTGCCCGCCGGCCACGTACGGGCGCCAGGCGCCGGACGTGACGAAGGCCGGGCTCGGGTCGAGGCGCACCGAGGGCAGCGGGGTGGGCAGGAGCGGCAGCAGCGCCATAGTGAGCACGGTGGCGGTGACGAACCGGATCCGCCCGCGGGCGGCCGGGTGCCGCCGGGCCAGCCGCCGGACGTGTTCGGCGCCGAGCGCGAGCAGGATCCCGACGATCGGGGTGAGCGCCAGGGACCACCGGGTGGGCACCACCGAGTGCAGGATCGGCAGGTGCTCCAGCGCGGCCCAGGGGCCGGGAATTCCGGTGTCCCGCCCGTCGAAGCGGATCTCCCGGCCGAGCGAGAACAGCACGAACACCGCGCCCACGGCGGCCAGACCAAGCACCACCGCGTTGCGGCGCAGCCACCAGACCAGCGCGACCACGAGCACGGCGAGCGGCCAGCCGAAGAAGGCGTTCTCCTCGGTGGCGTTCTTGGCCAGCCAGACGCTGCCGCGCGCGTCGCCGGCCAGGGACTCCCGGGACCAGGCGACGTAGGAGGCGAGGTCGGTGCGGTAGCCCCGGATCAGCGTGGAGAGCCCCTGGTAGGCCCCGGGCCCGAAGAACTGCACGGAGAGCGGGTACGCCAGCAGCGCGCCGGAGAGCACGGCGGCCACCCCGAGCCCCGCGGCGAAGGGCCGGGCGGCCGGACGCAGTTCCGGCCGGCCGAGGGCGAGCGCCAGCACCACCACGCCGAGGCCGATCGCGGTCATCAGCAGGATCTCCAGGTTGAGGAAGGCCTGCCAGACGATGAGCAGCCCGAGCAGCACGCCGTTGCGCAGCCAGCGGCCCGGCTCGGCCAGGCGCAGCGTCCGCCAGACGAGCAGCGGCACCACGAACTGGCTGACGATGTTGGGGTGGGCGTTGGCGTGGGACACCATGGCCGGCGCGAACGCGCAGAATCCGGCACCCAGCCAGGCCGGCCCGCGGGACCTGATCAGCACACGCGAAAGGACGAAATACCAGGCCACGCCCGTGGCGGCCATTCCGAGGGTGAGAAAGAGCAGGAATGACCAGCGGGGCCCGAACAGGACGGTGACGGGCGTCATTGGCAGCGAAATGGATAATACGGACGTATTTGCCATCAAATTGACGCCGTCGGGCACGTTCATCCGGTCCGAAGTGAACGGATAGGCAAAATCGGTCACCACCCGCGCGCCATGCGCCATCATCCACTCGAACTGCGCCTGATCGGTGCGGTTGTCCCGGACGCCGTTGGCCGGGTCCACCCAGATCCGGGCCGTCACCCAGAAGGCGAGCAGCAGGAAACTGAGCACGGCGAGCGCGTCGACCCGCCTGTCCTGCCCCGGTCGTCCGCCCTCGTCGGGCCCGTCATCGGCGGCACCACCCGGAGCGGCGTCCGATTCAGGAGTAGTCATGGCAATTCAGAGCGTAGTCAGGGTATGGCAGGGACGTGACATGTTTCTGGGTACTGGCGTACTATGTGCCGGGTTCGCCGACCGCCGATCACGTGCCCACCCCCGACCGCATTTCGGCCACCCCCGGTGCCCCGATTCCCCCGCCGTCCCTCCGGATGGTTGACTCTGTCGGTCCAGGCGCGGGTCAGTCATATCGTGAGGAATCGACGCATGGCAGATATCACTGGGGATCAGCGCGTCCAGTCGGAGGTGCTCGAGGGACTCGCCACGGCGGTCAACCACCGCCGGTGGTTCGTCGAGCTCGCCGTGCCCCACCTCGGTGACAACCCCATCGAGATCGGCAGCGGCCTGGGCGACTACGCCCTGGAGTGGTCCGAGCGCCTGCCCCGGATCACCGCCACCGAGGCGGACCCGGACCGCCTGGTCCGGCTCAAGGAGCGGCTGGCCGAGCACCCCGGCATCGAGGTCCGGCAGATGCTGCTGCCGCACTCCGAGCGCGGCGACTACAGCGCGGCCGTGTCGTACAACGTGCTGGAGCACATCGAGGACCACGTGAGCGCGCTGCGCAGCATGCGCGACCTGGTCCGCCCCGGCGGGGCCGTGATCATCATCGTGCCCGCGTTCCAGTTCGCGATGAGCCCGGCGGACGTCGCCACCGGCCACGTCCGGCGCTACACGAAGAAGACCCTGGCCGCGGCCATGACCGAGGCCGGCCTCACCGTCGAGACGATCCACTACGCGAACGCGCTCGGCCTGATCGGCTACTTCATGGCCACCAAGGTCTTCCGGCTGATGCCGAAGGAGGGCCCCATGGTGAAGGTCTACGACACCCTGGTCCTCCCGGCCACCAAGGCCGCCGAGCAGCGGGTCCGGCCGCCGTTCGGCCAGTCCGTCTTCGCGGTCGCCCGCGTCCCGGGCTGACCGGAACGGGGCCTCCGCGGACGCGGAGGCCCCGTCGCCTCACTCCTTGACCTGGTAGGTCGGGCGGATCACCGCCCGGGCCAGGGTGTGGAAGGCCAGGTTGAAGCCGACGTACGCCGGGCTGGCCCCCTTGCCCACGTCGAGCCGCTCCACGTCCACGGCGTGCACCGCGAAGACGTACCGGTGCGGCCGGTCGCCGGGCGGCGGGGCGGCACCGCCGTAGCCGGTGTCGCCGTAGTCGTTGCGGATGCTGAAGGCGGCCCCGAGGTCGCTCTCCTTGACGCCCGTGGGCAGCTCGGTAACCGAGGCGGGCACGTCCACCAGCACCCAGTGCCAGAATCCGCTGCCGGTCGGCGCGTCCGGGTCGAAGCAGGTGACCACGAAGCTCTTGGTCTCGTCCGGGAAGCCCGACCAGGCCAGGTGCGGTGAGACGTTCTCGCCGCCGGTGCTGCCGTGCGCGTACCGGGCGTCCATCGGCTCGCCGTTGTGCACGTCGTCACTGGTCAGGTGAAACGACGGCACCGTCGGCAGCAGCTCGTACGGGTCCGGGGCGATCGGTCGTTCCAGGCTCATCGAAACGGTCCTTCCGGGTGCACACGAATGTCCTGCGCCCTTCATACCCCCTCCGCGGCCCGGATCGAACCGGGAAGCGCCCGTGTCCGAGCCACCGGCACGGTTGCGGGCGACTACACCGTAGTCATGGGTAGTCCGCGATCCGTCCGCTTCGACGAGGGCGTCCTCGCCCGCCTGGACCGCTACGTGCGCGAGCACCCCGGCTCCTCCTCCTCGTCGGTGGCGAACATGTTCGTCGACGAGTCACTCCGCACGTACGAGCACCCCGGGGTGGTCTTCCGAGCGGGGCCGGCCGGGCGTCGCGCCGCCCTGAACGGCGGTCCGGACGTCTGGGAGGTGATCGGCGCCCTCCACGCGGCACGCGCCGAGTCGCCCGACCTGGAGGGCGAGGAGCTGGCCGCGGAGCTGATGGAGGTCACCGGCCTGGGCCGCGAGCAGATCGCGACCGCGCTCCGCTACTACGCCACCTACTCGGCGGAAATCGACCTGCTCATCAGAGCGAACCACGAAGCCGCCGAGCGGGAGGAACATCTCTGGCAGACGGAGCAGGGCCTGCTCGGGCGCCGCCCGGCATGACCGGTCTGCTACTCGACGAGATGTACCCACCGGCGCTCGCCCGGCGTTTGCGGGAACGGGACCACGACGTGCTCGCCGCGCTGGACCTGGAGGTCGGCCTGGCTGCGAAGCGCCTGCCCGGGCCGGACGGCGTGACCTGGCTCGCCGAGGGGTGAGCAGCCTGCCGGTGAGAGGCGGAGGGTGTGGGATTCGAACCCACGAAGACATCGCTGCCTTACCGGTTTTCAAGACCAGCGCCATCGGCCACTAGGCGAACCCTCCCTGCCACGTCCCCGAGGGGCGCGTGGCCGTGCCTAGTCTGCCACGGACGGCGGAACGGGCGAGCCGCTGTCCCACCCCTGGTGGCAGGATGCTCCCGTGTGGGACACCCCGGCGGTGGTGCTGATCAGCGGAATCATGGCGGCCGGCAAGTCCACTGTGGCCGAGCTGCTGGCCCGGCGACTGTCCCGTGCCGTGCACCTGCGCGGTGACGTGTTCCGCCGCATGATCGTCACCGGGCGGGCCGAGATGACCGCGGAGCTCGGCGACGAGGCGTGGCGGCAGCTCCGGCTCCGCTACGACCTCGCCGCGTCGGCCGCGGACCGTTACGCCGCCGCCGGCTTCACCGTGGTGTTCCAGGACGTGGTCCTCGGCCCGGAGCTGCCGGCCGTGGTCGACCGGATCCGGCACCGGCCGCTCGCCGTCGTGGTGCTCGCGCCCCGCGCCGACGTGGTCGCCGCCCGCGAGCGGGACCGGCCCAAGCAGGGGTACGGCGACTGGCCGGTCGCCGACCTGGACGCCGAGTTCCGGGCCGGCACGCCCCGGATCGGGCTCTGGCTGGACACCTCGGCGCAGACGCCCGAGGAGACGGTGGACGAGATCCTGGCCCGGGCGTGGACGGCCGGTCGGATCGGGTAAGACTGGGTCATGCACGCGATCACGATCCCGAAACCCGGTGGACCCGAGGCGCTCGTCTGGGCGGCGGTGCCCGATCCGGAGCCCGGCCCGGGCGAGGTGGTGGTCGAGGTGCGGGCCAGCGCCGTGAACCGGGCCGACCTGCTGCAGCGGCAGGGGCAGTACCCGCCGCCGCCGGGCGCGCCCGCGTACCCGGGACTGGAGTGTGCCGGGGTGGTGGCCGCGCTCGGTCCGGAGGTGACCGGCTGGGCGGTCGGCGACGAGGTCTGCGCGCTGCTGGCCGGCGGCGGGTACGCGGAGCGGGTCGCCGTGCCGGCCGGCCAGCTGCTGCCGGTGCCGGCGGGGGTGGACCTGGTCGACGCGGCGGCGCTGCCCGAGGTGGCCTGCACGGTCTTCTCGAACGTGGTGCAGCTGGCCCGCCTGGGCGAGGGAGAGACGCTGCTGGTGCACGGCGGCGGCAGCGGGATCGGCACGTTCGCCATCCAGCTCGGGGTGGCGCTCGGCGCGACCGTCGTGGTGACCGCGAGGGCGGCGAAGCACGAGCGGCTGCGCGAGCTGGGCGCCGCGCACGCGATCGACTACCGGGAGCAGGACTTCGTCGAGGAGGTTCGGCGGGTCACCGACGGCCGGGGCGCGGACGTGATCCTGGACATCATGGGTGCCGCGTACCTGCCGCGGAACGTGGCGGCGCTGGCCACCGGCGGCCGGCTCGTGGTGATCGGCATGCAGGGCGGCCGCAAGGGCGAGCTGGACCTGGGGATGCTGCTGGCGAAGCGGGCCTCGGTGCACGCGACGGCGCTGCGTTCCCGCCCGGTCGCCGAGAAGGCGGAGATCGTCCGGGGTGTCCGCGAGCACGTGTGGCCGCTTGTCGAGTCGGGGAAGATCCGGCCGGTGGTGCACGCGCGGGCGAAGATGGCCGACGCCGCCGACGCGCACCGCCTGGTGGAGACCAGCGACCACCTGGGCAAGGTGCTGCTGGTCCGCTGACCGCTCAGGTCGCGCCGGAGCCCTCGCGGGGAAGCATGAGCCGGGCGCCGGGGCCCTCGGCGGCGAGCGCGTCGCCGGGGTTGTAGAGGGTGCAGCGCTGCAACGAGAGGCAGCCGCAGCCGATGCAGCCGTCCAGGTCGTCGCGGAGCTTGCCGAGCAGCCGGATCCTCTCGTCCAGCCGGTCCCGCCAGCTCTTCGACAGGGCGGCCCAGTCGTCCGGCGTGGGTGTACGCGCCGACGGGAGGGAGTCGAGCGCCTCCCGGATCTCCTCCAGGGAGACGCCGACCTGCTGGGAGATCCGGATGAAGGCCACCCGGCGCAGTTCGGTGCGGGCGTACCGGCGCTGGTTGCCGCCGGTCCGCTCGGCGCGGATCAGCCCGAGCCGCTCGTAGTAGCGCAACGCGGAGGGGGCGACCCCGCTGCGCTCGGAGAGCTGCCCGATGGTCAATGTTGCTTCGTGCATCACAGAGCCTTGAGTTGAAGTGTGCTTCAACTCCGAGGCTATCCGCATGACGACGACGACCGCCACCGACCCCGCGGTGCTCGGGGCGCTGCTCGACCGGGTACGCGCCGGCCGCGAGTTCGGCGCCAACGTGTACTCGACGCTGGACGTGCTCCAGGTGCTCTACGACCGGGTGCTCCGGATCACCCCGGCGACCGTGGACGACCCCGACCGGGACCGCTTCCTGCTCTCCAAGGGGCACGCGGTCGCCGGCTACTACGCGCTGCTGGCCGCGAAGGGCTTCATCCCGGTGACCTGGCTGGACGACCAGGGCGGCCCGGACAGCCGGCTCGGCGACCACCCGGACCGGGTGCTGGTTCCCGGGGTGGAGATCGGTTCCGGGTCGCTCGGCCACGGTCTCGGCCTGGGGGTGGGCACCGCGCTGGGGTTGCGCGCCCAGGGCCGCACCGACCCCCGGGTGTACGTGCTGCTCGGCGACGCCGAGCTGGACGAGGGCTCGAACCACGAGGCGATCGCGTACGCGGGCGCCACGGGGCTCGGCAACCTGACCGCGATCGTGTTGGACAACGGCTCGGCGAGCCACGGCTGGCCGGGCGGCGCGGCCAGCCGGTTCACCGTGAACGGGTGGACCGCCGCGACTGTCGACGGCCGGGACCACGACGCCCTGCACACCGCCCTGACCGGGCACGACCACCACCGGCCGCACGTCGTCGTCGCGGTCGTCACCGACGGGGAGTGACCATGGCCATGCGTGAAACCTTCGTGACCGCCGCCGAGGAGGTCCTCGCGGATCCCCGCACCACGGTCGTGCTGGCCGACATCTCGGCCGCCGCGTTCGCCCCGGCCGCCGCGCGGTATCCGGGCCGGGTGGTCAACGTCGGCATCCGGGAGCAGTTGATGGTGGGCGTGGCCGGCGGGCTGGCGCTGACCGGGCTGCGGCCCATCGTGCACAGCTACGCGCCGTTCCTCGTCGAGCGGGCGTACGAGCAGATCAAGCTGGACCTCGACCACCAGGGGGTCGGGGCGGTGCTGGTCAGCGTCGGCGCGTCGTACGACCGGGCGGCGGCGGGCCGGACCCACCTCGCGCCGGCCGACGTGGCGCTTATCGACACCCTGCGCGACTGGACCGTGCACGTGCCGGGCCACCCGGACGAGGTGCCCGGGCTGCTGCGCGACCTGGTGTGCGGGCGGGACTCGGCGTACCTGCGGCTGTCCACGCAGGCCAACGCGCGGGCGTACCCCGAGGCGGGTGAGCTGCGGGTGGTGCGGGACGCCGGGCCGGGCGCGCCGCTGCTGGTGGCCGTCGGGCCGCTGCTGGACGCGGCCCTCGCGGCGGTGGCCGACCGGCCGGTCACGGTGGCCTACACCCACCGGCCGCGCCCGTTCGACACGGCCGGGCTGCGGGCGCTCGCCGGCACCGAGGTGATCCTGGTCGAGCCGTACCTGGCGGGCACCTCGGCCCGGGTGGTGGGCGCGGCGCTGGCGGACCGGCCGCACCGGCTGCTCGCGCTCGGGGTGGGCCGGTCGGACCTGCGCCGCTACGGCTCGCCCGAGGACCACGACCGCTGGCACGGCCTGGACGCGGCCGGCCTCCGCCGGTCGGTCGACGCGTTCCTCACCCCGGCCCGGGCCGCCGCCTGAGGGACGAGACGACGGGACCCCGCGACACCGGCCTGGGCCGGGGTGCGGGGTCCGTGTCGTGGTGGGGCGTCAGCGGGCGGCGGGGCCGACCGGGCGGCGCCGGGCGCGCTCGCGGGCCAGGATCCAGATCGCCTCGACGCCGTCCTTCCAGGTGATCTTCTTGCCCTCTTCGCGGCCCCGGGCGCGGTAGCTGATCGGGACCTCGTAGGGGCGGATGCGCTGGCGGAGCAGCTTGCCGGTGACCTCGGCCTCCATGCCGAAGCCGCGCGAGCGGACCTGGAGCGAGCGGTAGAGCTCCAGCGGCATCAGCTTGAAGCAGGTCTCCAGGTCGCCGATGTAGGAGTTGTAGAGCACGTTGGCGGCGAGCGTCACGCCCTTGTTGCCCATCACGTACCAGAAGCTGTAGGAGCTGTGGCTGCCGAAGGTCCGGTTGCCGTAGACCACGGTGGCCCGCCCGTCGAGCACCGGCTCGAGCAGCCGCGGGATGTCCTGCGGGTCGTATTCCAGGTCGGCGTCGAGGATGACCATGTACTCACCCTCGGCGTTGTCGACGGCGGTCTTGATGGCCGCGCCCTTGCCGGCGTTGCGCTGGTGGGTGATCACCCGCAGCCGGGCGTCGTCCACCCGGCCCAGCACCTCGCCGGTGCCGTCGCGGCTGCCGTCGTCCACGACGACGAGTTCGATCTCGCAGGGGTAGTCCACCGCCAGGGCCTGCTTGAGGGCGTCCGCAATGCGTTCTTCCTCGTTGTAGACCGGCATGAGGATCGAGAGCTTCACGGGTTCTCCACGGTGGCGACGGCAAGTCGGGGCCTAGCGTAACCCGGCTGGTCGCCGAGGTCACCACAGCCTGCCCCCGACCGGGCCGGACATCCACCACCGGCCCGTCCGATCTGCCGGAGAAGTGCCCTTCCGCACCCGGCCGCAACGTTTCCGAGACGCATTCACATCCCGCCACCGGACGGCTACCGTCTGGTAACTCAATCGACGTCCCACGATTGAGGCGAAAGGAGTGCGTCGATGTCTGGTATCCGCACCAGGCGCGCACGGACGACCCGACGCCGCACCCTGGCCGCCGTGTCCGCCGCCGCCCTCGCCCTGCCCCTGCTGCTCGGCCCGGTCGCCCCCGCGGCCGCCGTCGACCGGCCCGCCGTCCAGCCGCTCCCCGCCGCGCTGGAGACCGTCCGCGCCGCCGAGGCCACCGCCCTCTACGGCTCCCCCGACATCCGGCCGCTGGAACAGCGGCGTACCGCCCTGGTCACCATGGGTGACAGCGAGATCTCCGGAGAGGGCGTCGGCAACTACGTGCCCGGCACCCACCAGCCCGGCAACTGGTGCGACCGCTCGTACGACCAGGCCGTCTTCCGCACCGGCATCCCCGCCGACCAGAAGTACAACCTGGCCTGCTCGGGGGCGACCCCGTGGAACCTGATCGCCGGCGGGCCGACCCAGCACAACGAGCTGAACCAGGGCGACCAGTTGGCGATCAAGGCGCGGAACACGCACGTCAAGCTGATCTGGGTGGTGGTCGGCGCGAACGGCGACGGCACCATCCAGTTCGGGCCGGTGGCCACCGACTGCGCGGTACGCCGGGTCTTCTTCCAGGGCGCGTGCTGGCCCACCTACACCGACCAGTGGACGATCCGCACCGACGGCAGCCGGCAGGCGGTCGAGGACGCGCTGAACTCGATCCGGCAGACCATGACCGCCGCCGGTTACCTGCGCTCCGACTACGAGCTGGTGCTCATGTCGTACCCGAGCCCGGGCAGCCCGGACGTCGAGGACAACCCGAACTTCCCCGGCTGGTACTCCGGCGGCTGCCTGCTCTACCTGGCCGACATGGCGTTCGCCCGGAACAAGGCGGTGCCGATGTTCGAGTCGGCGCTGCGGGCCGCCGCCACCGACACCGGCACCCGCTACCTGGACGCCAGCCGGCTCTTCCACGGCCACGAGGTGTGCACCGACAACACCTCGGTCCGCGGCCTCTTCATCGAGGTCGGGATCTGGGACGAGAACGCCGCCCGGCAGTCGTTCCACCCCAACTACCGCGGGCACGGCATGTTCGCCCAGTGCGTCACCCAGTTCTGGAACTCGGGCGCCCAGCGGGCCACCTGCGTCGACCCGGCCAGCACCGGGCAGGGCGTGCTTGTCGACGGGCTGCTGGAGTTCCGGCAGCTGCGCAACGCGGCCACCGGGACCTGTGTGGACGGCAAGGGGTACGACTCCCGCAACGGCACGGTGCAGCAGTCGTACGCCTGCCACGGCGGCCGCAACCAGGGCTTCTGGTACGACCCCGCCCGGCAGTCGCTGCACTCCGAGCTGTCCCACGACCGCTGCCTCGACGTGAGCGGCGGCAGCCTGACCGCCAACACCACGGTCAACATCTACGACTGCCACGGCGGGGCCAACCAGAAGTTCGTCTTCGCCGGCAACCAGCTCAAGCCGGCCGGCGCGACGAACCTCTGCGTCGCCTTCGACAACCCCTGGCTGGGCACCCCGCGGCTGCGGCTGGCGACCTGCTCGTCGAGCGCCCGTCAGCAGTGGTCCTTCGAGTCCCGGTCGTACGCCGACCCGGTCGGCTACGGCCACGACGACTTCATCGGGTCCCGCGTCTACTGAGGAACGGCACCGGGGCCGGCGCGAGCGCGCCGGCCCCGGTGCTTCCGGCTCACTTCTGCGTGAACGGGACCACGATCAGCCGGGCCACCCCGTTGTCGCCGTCCTTGGCGCCGGCCACGCCGACCGTCGTGCCGACCTTGATGTCGCTCGACTGCACGGTGGTGCGCCGCTCGACCACCCGGAGCTTCTCGTCGAAGGTCCAGGTCATGGTGAAGCCGTCGGTGGACTTCACGGTCATCGACTTCGCGTCGATCGCGGTCACCTGGCCGCGCTGTACGGCGACGGTCTTCGTCCCGCCGTCCTTGGTCTGCACCACGACCTCGCCGTGCAGGGTGTTCTTGCGCAGCAGCACCCGGGCGCGGTGCCGCTTGCGCCACTCCTGCGCCCGCTCGCCCCGCTTGTCCTGCGGGCCGGCCTTCTCACCGGGCGCGCCGGAGGCCGAGGGCGCCGGGGCGGCGACCGGGTCGACGTCCAGGTCGCCGGCGTCGACGCCGAGCGCGGCCAGCGCCTGGCCGTCCGCGCCCAGGGCGGCGGCCACCTCGACGGCGGTCTCCTTCGCGGAGTCCTGGGCGACCTGGGCCGGGCCGCAGCCGGCGAGGCCGAGCGCGGCCGCCGCGAGCAGCGCGGTGACGCCGGTGACGATTCCCTGACGTGCCATCAGTGTTCCTCTCGTCCGTGGTGCCCTCAGCCTTCCCCGCCGGCGCGAGCGGATCGTCAGGCCGATGTTCGGGTCAGGTAAGGATCTCCGGGCAGCCGGACGGTGAGGGCCGCGCCGCCCTCCGGGGCGTGCCCGGCCGTGATCTCGCCGCCGAGCCGGCGGACCAGCCCGGCGGCGAGCGCCAGCCCCAGGCCGCTGCCCACCTTGCGCACCCCCCGGTACCGCTGGTGCAGCGCCCCGCGCTCGAAGGCCACCGCGAGGTCGTCGTCGGTGAAGCCGGGTCCGCCGTCGCGGACCTCGACGAGGCCGCCCGCCGCCGGGTCCGCGCCGGTCGGCCGGACCGCGAGCACCACGGGCGCACCCGGGGGTACGACCCGCAGCGCGTTCTCCAGCAGCCCGTCCACCACCTGCCGGATCCGCCCCGGATCGGTGTACGCGGGCACCGGCGCGGCCGGCGCCTCCACCCGGAACGGCACGCCGACCGCCGCGCACCGGTCGGTCCAGGTGCGGGCCGCGTCGGCGGCGAGCCGGGTCAGGTCGACCGGCCCGGGTTCCAGCGGGAAGTCGGCGGCCTCCAGCCGGGCCAGCGCCAGCAGGTCGCTGACCAGCCGGTCCAGGTGCTCGGACTCGGCGAGCACGGTCCGGCCGGTGGCCGGCACGGCGTCGGCCTCGATCACCCCGTCGGCCAGCGCCTCGGCGTAGCCGCGGATGGCGGTGAGCGGGGTGCGCAGCTCGTGCGAGACCGAGAGCAGGAACTCGCGCTGCCGCCCCTCGCTGGTGGCCAGCGCGGCGGCCAGCCCGTTCAGCGCGTACGCCAGGTCGGCCACCTCGTCGGGCGGTTCGACCGGCACCCGGACCGCCCGGTCCCCGGCGCGCAGCCGGGCGGCGGCGGTGGCCGCGGTACGGATCGGCCGGGCCAGCCGGCGCGCGAGGAACAGGCCGGCGGCCGCCCCGGCGGCGAGCCCGGCGAGCAGCGGCAACCAGAGACTGAGCAGCACCTGGCGCCAGGGTCCGTTCCGGGTCGACCGGGTCAGCACCACGCCGTCCCCGCCGGGCAGCGCCCGGCCCTCGACCAGGGCCCGTTCGCCGCCGACCAGCCGCCGGCCGGAGACGTCCCGGCCGGCCGCCACCCGGCTCACCACCTGCCGGGGCAGCCCGGCGCGGTCGGCCTGGCCCGCCCGGATCAGGTACACCTCGATCTGCTGCTGGCGGAGTTGGCGGATGAGCCGGTCCCCGGCGGTGTCGCGCTGGCGTACCGCCCGGACGCGGAGCACGTCGGCGGCGAGCCGGGCCTGGGCGGCCAGCGCGACCTGGTCGCGCCGCTCCGCGCCGCGGACCGCCAGGGGGACCGCGACCAGCGCGGTGACCAGCACCGACACCAGGGCCACGGCGCAGGTGACAAGCACCGCGCGGGCGGTCAGGGTGTGCGCGAACCGTCGCCGGGGCGGGGCCGGCGGGCCGGGCCCGATGACCGGGAGCGCGACGGTGGGCTGCTCAGGCATCGGCCGCGTACCCGACGCCGCGGTGGGTGCGGATCACGCTGGCCGGGCCGAGCTTGGCCCGGACCTGCGCCACGTGCACGTCGACGGTCCGGGTGCCGGCGTGTGCCGCGTACCCCCAGACGCCGGCCAGCAGTTCCTCCCGGGTGAAGACCCGGCCGGGCCGGGCCATCAGGTGCGCGAGCAGGTCGAACTCGGTGGAGGTGAGCTGCACCGGGGCGCCGGCGGCGGTGACCGTGCGCCGGGCCGGGTCGAGGGTGACCGGGCCGACCACCCGGGGCCGCTCGGTCACGGCGGGCGCGCCGGCGGTGCGGCGCAGCACCGCCCGCACCCGCGCCACCAGCTCGCGCGGGCTGAACGGCTTGGTCACGTAGTCGTCCGCGCCCAGTTCCAGGCCGACGACGCGGTCCACCTCGTCGTCCCGGGCGGTGAGGAAGATGACCGGCGTCCAGTCGCCGGCCTCGCGCAGCCGCCGGCAGATCTCGGTGCCGGCCAGGCCGGGCAGCGCGATGTCGAGCACGCAGGCCACCGGGCGCAGCCGCCGCGCGGCGGCCAGCCCGGCCGTCCCGTCCCGTTCCAGGTGTACGCCGAAGCCGTCCCGGGTCAGGTAGAGCCGGACCAGGTCGGCGATGGCCGGCTCGTCCTCCACCACGAGGACGAGTCCGCGCGGTGCGTCGTCGGCGGTCACCGGCCCATGATTACCGACCGGGGGCCGCCCGGAAGGTCAGGGGAATGTTCGGGTTCGGTAAGGAGCCGGTCAGCTGACCGGCGCGGGGCGGAACACGGCCGGGCGGGCGCCGGACGGCGGCTCGCCGATGGTGGCGACCAGCCGCTCCGCGGGCGTCCGGAGCCGGGTCCGGAAGGCGTGGTTGAGCAGGGCGTCGAGCTGCCACACCTGCTTCGGGTGGTGGGTCCGGATGAGGAACCGCTCCCGGATCCCGTCGATCGCCGTGGCCGCCAGCTCCAGGCTGTGCGACCGGGGGTCGGGGCTCCAGGTGACGTTGCTCAGCTCGCGCAGTTCGGTGTTGAGGTGCAGGCGCAGCCGGTGCAGCACCCGGGTCTGCCGGGTGACCACCAGGCGGCGGTGGGTGAGCAGCATCAGGTAGTCGCCGCCGATCGGGTGGTCCGGGCGGCTGCACCGGGTGACCAGGATGGTGGCGTCGCCGGAGCCGACGCACCGGCGGAAGACCGGCATGTGCCGGCTGACGGTCTGGGTCGCCAGGCCGGTGTCGGCGGCGGCCGGAAGGAACGTTCGCGAGAACACGTCCATGCAAGATGCAACGAGCAGGTGAGCGGGGGTGATATGGGTCACTCCCGATTTCTGGAACTTCCACCCGTGCAAATCGCACCGCCGGTGCGACATCGCGCCCGGCGGGGCGGCCGGTCAGGCCGGCGGGTCGGCGAACACCTCGCCGAGCCAGCCGGGGACGGCGGCGGCGTACTCGGCACGGGCCGGGTCGGGGGTGTCCAGGGCGCGCCGCCAGGACAGCGACCGGCTCACCGTGGCGACCGTCATGGCCAGGCCGGCGGCCTCCCGCAGGGCGGCCCGGTCGTGGCGGTCGGTCCACGCCTCCAGGTAGGCGTCCCGCAGCCGGCCCAGCACCGGGTCGCCCGGCGCCAGCCCGGCGCCGTGCGCCACGGAGTTGAGCGTCACCAGCAGGGTGCCGAACGGGTGGGCGACCGAGGCGTCCCCCCAGTCGAAAAAGCGGTAGCCGGCGCCGGTGACGAAGACGTTGCCGTCGTGCAGATCGTCGTGCTGCACGCTGGCCGGCACGCCGAACTCCGCCAGCCGGCGGCAGGTCGCCGCGAACTCCGGCCGGTACGCCCGCAGCCGCGCGTGCAGTTCCGGGGCCAACCCGTCCGCCTCGCCGAGCAGCAGGGCGTCGGAGTCGTCGAGCAGCCGGTCGAGGAGTTCCGGCATCAGCTCGGGGCGGTGGTCGGGCACCCCGGCGGCCAGCAGCCGGTCGACCCGGGGCGCGACCGCGACCTGCAGCGCCGCGTACGCAGGCAGCACCCGTTCCCAGTGCGTCAGGTCCCCGGCGAGCACGTCGCGCAGGCTCGGGCCGCCGTCGGGCAGCAGCGACCAGCCGCGCGTGGCGTCGACGGCGAGCGGGTCGAGCACCGTCCCCGGGGCGAGCCGGGCCAGTTCGGCCAGGAGGCCCGCCTCGTAGCGGGTGCCCGGGTTGTTGGCCTTGAACCAGACCGGACCGGCTTCGGTGGGCACCCGCCAGACCAGCGACCAGGGGCGCACCCGGGGCTCGACCGGGCCGGTCACCCGCCGGCCGTGCCGGCCCAGCGCGTCACCGATCCAGGCCAACGCGGCGTCCCGCCACTGCGGACCGGACCACTCGGGTGTCGTCACGGTCCGCACGCTAGGCGCCGGCCCTGACGTCAGCCAGCGAATTCAGAGCAGCTCGACGATGGTGGCGTTGGCCATGCCGCCGCCCTCGCACATGGTCTGGAGGCCGTAGCGGATCCCGTTGTCCCGCATGTGCTGGAGCATGGTGGTCATGATCCGTGCGCCGGACCCGCCGAGCGGGTGGCCGAGCGCGATCGCACCGCCGCGCGGGTTCAGCCGCTCCGGGTCCGCCTCGGTCTCCGCCAGCCAGGCCAGCGGCACCGGGGCGAACGCCTCGTTCACCTCGTACACACCGATCTCCTCGATGCCCAGCCCCGCGCGGCGCAGCGCCTTCGCGGTGGCCGGGATGGGGGCGGTGAGCATGGTGACCGGGTCGTCGGCGGCGACCACGGCGGTGTGCACCCGGGCCAGCGGGCGCAGGCCGTGCCGGCTGGCCCACTCGCTTGTGGTGACCGCGAGCGCCGCCGCGCCGTCGGAGATCTGCGAGGCCGAGCCGGCGGTGACCACGCCGTCGGCCTTGAACGGGGTGGCCAGCTCGCCGAGCTTGGCCAGCGAGGTCTCCCGCCGGATGCCCTCGTCGGCGGTGAACTTGCCGCCGTCGGCCAGCGCCACCGGGGCCAGTTCCGGGTCGAACGCCCCGGCGTCCTGCGCGGCGGCCGCCTTCTCGTGGCTGGCCAGCGCGAACTCGTCGAGCTGCGTACGCGAGAAGCGCCACCGCTGCGCGATCAGCTCGGCGCCGACGCCCTGGTTGAACGGGAGCGGGCTGTCCTCGGCGACGCCCTCGACGCCGCGGTAGCGCTCCAGGATCGCCGGGCTGAACGGCATCCCGCCGGCCACGCTGGAGCCCATCGGCACCCGGGTCATCGACTCGACGCCGCCGGCGACCACCAGGTCGGCCTGACCGGAGAGCACGGTGGCGGCGGCGAAGTGCAGCGCCTGCTGGCTGGACCCGCACTGCCGGTCGAGCGTGGTGCCGGGGACCGACTCGGGCCAGCCGGCGGCGAGGACGGCGTTGCGCGCCACGTTCCACGACTGCTCGCCGACCTGCGACACGCAGCCCCACACCACGTCGTCGACGTCGACGGGGTCGATGCCGGTCCGCTCGGCGAGGGCGCGCAGCACGTGCGCCGAGAGGTCGACCGGGTGCACGCCGGCAAGGCTGCCCTTGCGCCGCCCGACCGGGGTCCGTACCGCACCGACGATGACCGCGTCACTCATGTCTACTCCCCGGTAACCTGGCTTGCTCCGATACTACGTGCTGATCCGACCGGTCGTCCTCCCCCGGTTCCGCACCACCCGGCTGGCATGCTGGGGCGGTGACTCCAGAGTCGTCCCCCGCGCGGCAGTGGCGGGTGCCGCCGGCGCTGCCGGCGGTCAAGGCGCTCGGCGCGCTCGTCCTCGTCGCGCTCGGCCTGCTCTTCGCGGGCGAGGACCGGGTCCAGCTGGTGCTCGCCGGGCTTGCCGCCGCCGGCCTGCTCGCCTGGGCGCTCCGCGACCTGGTCGCGCCGGTCCGGCTGGCCGCCGACCCGGAGGGGATCACCGTGATCCAGGGCTTCGCCCGCCGCCGGCGGCTGCCCTGGGCGGCCGTGGAGTCGATCCGGGTGGAGCGGCGCACCCGGCGCGGGATCACCGCCGAGACGTTGGAGATCGACGCGGGCGAGTCACTGCACCTGTTCGGCCGCTACGACCTGGACGCGCCGCCCGAGGAGGTCGCCGCCGCCCTGGAGACCGCCCGCACCGCCGCCCGCTGAGACCGGTCAGCCGGTCAGCGCGGCGGTGCGGACGAGGACCAGCCCGAGCAGCGCCACCAGCAGGATCGCCCCGCCGGCGGCCTGGAAGGCGGTCCGCCGCGTCCGCGGGGCGTACGCCAGGACCAGGGCCATCAGCGCGCCGACCACCAGCCCGCCGAGGTGCCCGGCCACCGAGATGCCCGGCACGGTGAACGTGAAGATCAGGTTGATCACCAGGATCGGCACGATGGCCGACGTGTCCCGGCCCAGCCGGCGCATGATCACGAAGATCGCGGCGAAGAGGCCGAAGATGGCCGTCGACGCCCCGACCGCGGGCGAGTTGGGGGCGCTGAACAGGTAGACCGCGACGTTGCCGCCCAGCCCGGCGATCAGGTAGAGCGCCAGGAACCGCAGCGGGCCGAGCACCGCCTCCAGGGTCCGGCCCAGCACCCAGAGCGCCCACATGTTGAGCAGCAGGTGCACCACGCCGTAGTGCAGGAACATCGCGGTGACCAGCCGGTACCACTCGCCCTCGGCCACCCCGCCGATGGTGCCGTCGCTGAAGCGCGCCAGACCCAGCACCGCGCCCCAGTCGGTCAGCGGCGTCGAGCCGCCCATCAGGCCGCCGAAGCCGGACCCGCCGGCGGCCGCGTCCCCGCCCCGGTCGGAGGCGATGGACAGGATCATGACCAGGACGTTCAGCGCGATCAGGGTCTTCGTGACGTAGCCCTGGCGGCCGGCGGCACCGCCCCCGAAGGCGGTACGCGCCGGCCGCACGCTACGGCGTCCCTCGCTGACGCACTCCGGGCACTGGTGGCCGACGGACGCGTCCCGCATGCACTCCGGGCAGATCGGCCGGTCACACCGGGTGCACCGGATGTAGGTCTCCCGATCGGGGTGCCGGTAGCAGACCGGAGTGGTCGGCGCCGGCCCGCCTGTGGCGTCACCTGCCTGCCCGGAGCGCTCAGTCATGCGAGCAAAGGTACCCGCGTGACGCTCAGGCCGGCTTGCGCTCGATCTCGACGCGCTCGATGACCACGTCCTGGAGCGGCCGGTCGCTCGGGCCGGTCGGGGTGTTGGCGATCGAGTCCACGACCTTCGCCGACTGCTCGTCCGCGACCTGGCCGAAGATGGTGTGCCGGTTGTTCAGGTGCGGGGTCGGGCCCACCGTGATGAAGAACTGCGAGCCGTTGGTGCCCGGCCCGGCGTTCGCCATGGCGAGCAGGTACGGCCGGTCGAAGCGCAGCTCCGGGTGGAACTCGTCGGCGAACTTGTAGCCCGGGCCACCGCGACCGGTGCCGGTCGGGTCGCCCATCTGGACCATGAAGCCGCTGATCACGCGGTGCGAGATGGTGCCGTCGTAGTACGGCCCGCTGCCCGGCTGGCCGGTACGCGGATCGATGTACTCGCGGGTGCCCTCGGCCAGCTCGACGAAGTTGCGGACGGTCTTCGGCGCGTGGTTCGGGAAGAGCTCCAGCCGGATCGGGCCAGCGTTGGTGTGCAAGGTGGCGTAGACAGCCTCGGCCACGGGTACTCCTCACTCGTTGGTCAGTTCCATGCGGATCCTCCCATGTGCCCGATCTGGCCATGCGGAGGCATCCGAAGGTGGAGGATGACGAAGGAACAACTCCCAGGAGGTGGGACCGTGTTTGGAATCGGGCGGCGTAGGACCCAGGGCCAGCTCGCGAAGGCGGAGCTGAACCAGGGCATCGGTCACCTGAGGCAGGCCGCCGCACACGCGGCGAAGGGTGCCGGCGCCACGGTCGGCCCGCGCGTCCAGGCAGCCCGGGGCGCCGTCGCGCCCACCGCGATCGTCGTCCGGGACCGGGCGTCGAGCGGTGTCGCATCGACGGCCGCCGCACTCGCGCCGCTGCTCATGGCGATGCGCAACGCGCAGGCCGAGGCCGCCGGCAAGGCCCTTACCGGCCGGAAGGCCGCCACCGCCAAGCAGGCCGCCATGAGCAAGAAGGTGAAGGCGAAGAACATGAAGGCCGCGAAGAAGAAGCAGAAGAAGTCGCGCGGCATGACGACCGGCCTGCTGCTCGCCGGCACGGTCGCCGGGCTGGCCGGCGCGATGGCCATGCGGCGCCGCCGCGAGCAGCAGGAGTGGGCCGAGTACGACCCGACCGGCAAGCTGGAGCCGATGCGCGAGGACGTGGACACCATCGTGGTGGAGACCCCCGACGCGACCGCGAAGGTGACCGATGCGTCCACCATGTCCAGCAGCTCGGGCGTGGCCGGCGGCCCCACCGGCGCCGGCAGCTCGGCGGTGGCCGGGGGCGACAGCGCCTCGACCACCACCCCGGGCACCCAGCCCAAGATCCACCCGAACGACAAGGTCCCCTCGGTCGCCGAGGGCGCCCGGGACGTCTCCGGCCGCCCGGCCGACGACGTCACCAAGGCGATGCAGAACGGGAAGAACACCGCCAAGGCCAGCGGCCGCCGCTGACCCGCACGGTCACGGAAAGCGCCGGCGCGCGCGGGTACGCCCCGCGCGGCCGGCGCTTCCGTCTGCCCGGTTACAGCCAGCCGTTACGGCGGAACAGCCGGTAGAGCGTGAACGACGAGAGCAGCATCAGGGCCCACACGCCCGGGTAGCCGTACGTCCAGCTCAGCTCCGGCATGTACTTGAAGTTCATGCCGTAGATGCCCGCGATGGCGGTCCACACCGCGCCGATCGCCGCCCAGGCCGCGATCTTGCGCATGTCGTTGTTCTGGTCGACGGTGACCTGGGCCAGCCGCGCCTGGAGGATCGAGTTGAGCAGGTCGTCGTAGGAGTTCACCTGCTCGACGGTGCGGCTGAGGTGGTCCTGCACGTCCCGGAAGTAGCGCCGCACCTCCTGCGGCACCTCCCGGTTGACCTGCGAGGTGAGGGTGAGCAGCGGGCGCTGCAACGGCACCACGGCCCGCTTGAACTCCACCAGCTCCCGCTTCATCTGGTAGATCCGCTGGATCCGCCCGCTGCTCTGCCGGTCGAAGACGTCCGCCTCCAGCACGTCGAGGTCGTCCTCCAGCCGGTCGGCGACCTCCAGGTAGAGGTCCACCACCCGGTCGGTGACCGCGTACGCGACGGCCCACGGGCCGTGCTCCAGCAGGTCCCGCTTCGCCTCCAGGTCGGCGCGGACCGGCGACAGCCGGCAGGCGTCCCCGTGGCGGACGCTGATGAGGAAGTGCGGCCCGATGAAGAGCATCACCTGGCCGGTCTCCACCACCTCGGAGTTCTCGGTCAGCTCGGTGTGCTCGCAGTAGCGGGCCGTGCGCAGCACGAGGAAGACCACCTCGCCGAAGCGCTCCAGCTTGGGCCGCTGCTCGGCCTTGACCGCGTCCTCCACGGCCAGCTCGTGCAGGCCGAAGGTGGCCGCGATCGCGGTCATCTCGTCCAGCTCCGGCTCGTGCAGGCCGACCCAGACGAAGCCGTTCCGCTCCTGGCGGGCGGCGGCCAGGGCGTCGGCGTAGTGCCACTCGCCCGGCTGGCGCTCGCCGTCGACGTAGAGGCCGCAGTCGACGATCCCGCTGCGGTCGGGGTCGGCCGGCCGGGGCGTACGGGGGGAGCCGTCGGCGTTGAGGATGCGCGACATGGCGCGTACCGGCGCCGCCCAGGCCCGTGGTCTGGGCGCCCGGTCACCGTTCTGCCCGGCGCTGCGGTCGCGTGCCACCCGGTCCGTCATCTCGCCCCCTCTCCACGAAGCTGCGGCTTGCAGGTTACGCCGGTCAGGGCGGGGCGCAGCGCGGGCGAGCGCGGGACGGGCGACCGGGCTGCGACCCGCGTCACGCCGGGCAGGAGGCGGTGACGGCGCCGGGCGGGCCGGCCGCGTCAGGGGGGTGAGGGGCGACACGGCCCACCCGGCACCCATTGGGGGCGGGAGTTCTGCTGCGAGCGCCGACGGTCCGGACCGGGGGCGGCCCGGGCGGCTGCCGGTCGGCGGACCGGTCACCGGCAAAGATGAGCGGCGCTCGCAGCATTGTGGGCCGCCGGCCGGCCCAGCGGGAGACCCGGGCCGGCCGGTATCGCCGTTCTGTCAGAAACCCGACAGAAAATCAGCCGCGGACGGCCGCCATGGCCTCGGCCAGCCGCCGGACGCCCTCGTCGATCCGGTCCGCGGTCACCGCGGAGAAGGCCAGGCGCAGCGCGTGCCGGCCGCCCTCGATCATGAAGTCGCTGCCCTTGACCACCGCCACGCCGCGCTCGGCCGCGGCCGGGGCGAGCCGGTCGACCTCCACGTCCTCGGGCAGCTCCACCCAGAGGAAATAGCCGCCGTCCGGCTCCACGAACCGGGCCTCGGGGATGTGCCGGCGCAGCGACTCGGCGAGCACCACGGCACGCTCGCCGAGCGCCGTCCGCACGGTGTGGATCGACCGCTCGATCTCCCCGGAGACGCAGAACTGGTGCACGATCGCCTCGGAGACCATGCCCGGCGAGATGTAGAGGTTGGTGGCCCGCTTGGCGATCGTCGCGATCACGTCGGCCGGGCCCACCAGGTAGCCGACCCGGACGCCCGGGCAGACCGTCTTGGTGAAGCTGGAGGCGTGCACCACGACGCCCCGGGTGTCCATCGACAGCATCGAGGGCAGCGGCTCGCCCCGGAACCGGATGTCCGCGTACGGGTCGTCCTCGAAGATCGTGAAGCCGTACTCCCCGGCCAGGTCGAGCAGCTCGCGACGCTTCTCCAGGGAGAGGGTCACGCCGGCCGGGTTCTGGTAGTTCGGGATGACGTGGGCCAGCCGCGGCCGGACCCCGGACTCCAGCAGCTTGCGCAGCTCGGCGGTGTCCAGGCCGTCCGGCTGGATCGTCACGCCGTGGATCTCGCCGCCCATCTGCTGCAGGTTGAGCAGCGTCCGGTCGTACGTCGGGCGCTCGACCACCACGGCGTCGCCCCGGCGGACCAGGTGGTCGAAGAGGAACGCGTCGGCCTGGAGCGAACCGTTGGTGATCAGCACCTGGTCGGCCTCGACGCCGTGCTTCTCCGCGATCCACTTCCGCAGGGGCGGGTAACCGACGGAGGTGCCGTACGCCGTGATCCCGGCGGGGTCGGCGTCGAAGGCGCGGACGGCGGCGGCCTTGAGCCCCTCGACATCGACGATGTCCAGCGAGGGAGCGCCACGGGCGAAGGAGATCAGCTGCTCGGCGGTCATGCGCACGAGCCTAGGGCCTGGCCCGGCGGGTCCGACCGCCATACACGCGAAGTTCAACATGCGGGCGGCGGCTCCGTCCACCAGGGCCGACGGAGATCCGAACCGGTTTCACGGCTGTCTACCATCCGACCGGAAGCTGGCGCCGGGACCACCGGCCGCCGAAGGATTGCGGGTCGCGGCAGACCCGGGGAGACAGGTGGTGAGGCTCGTGACCGAGGACGAGGCCGGACGGCTCGACGACCAGCAGTTCGCACAGTGGCTGGCCGGGCGGGCGGGCGAGGCGCTCACCGCGCTGCGGGACCGGCAGGGCTTCGCGGACCCGAAGGCGCTCAAGGACGCCGGCGACCGCGCGTCGCACGAGCTGATGACCGCGGCGCTGGCCCGCTGGCGGCCCGCGGACGCGGTGCTCTCCGAGGAGGAGGCCGACTCCCGCCGGGCCTGGGCGGACGGCGAGCGGGCGCCCCGGCACGACGCCGACCGGGTCTGGATCATCGACCCGCTGGACGGCACCCGGGAGTTCTCCGAGGCCGGCCGGGACGACTGGGCGGTGCACGTGGCGCTCTGGCAGCGCTCCGCCGCCCCGGACGGCGCCCTGATCGCCGGAGCCGTCGGCATGCCGGCCCGCACCACGGTGGACGGTGACCAGCTCATCCTCGGCACCGGCTGCCCGACCCCGAAGGCGGTCGAGGGGCCGATCCGGATCGCGGTGAGCCGCAGCCGCCCGCCGGCCTTCGTCGGTGAGCTGGTCGAGGCGCTCGGCGCACAGGCCGTCCCCATGGGCTCCGCCGGTGTCAAGGTGTGCGCCGTGGTGACCGGTGAGGTCGACGCGTACGTGCACGCGGGCGGCCAGTACGAATGGGACAGCGCCGCCCCGGTGGCGGTGGCCCTGGGCGCCGGGATGCACGCGTCCCGGATCGACGGGTCGCCGCTGCGCTACAACCGGGCCGACCCGCGCCTGCCCGATCTGCTGGTCTGCCGCCCCGAGCTGGCCGACCGACTGCTCGACGCGATCGCCCGCACCGGGGTCGAGATGCCCGCTTCGACCGTCACCGACACCCCGGGTGGGGCGTTCGGCTGAGTGTTGCGGTACGCACGGCCCAGGTGAACGGAGGCTATCGTCGGTCGGAATGCACGTCCGACCTGAGCCCCGAGAGACGGGCCGCCGCCAGCCAGGGAGGGTCATGCCGGCCGAGCGAGACCAGCACAACGCCTTCGAACAGCCGACCGGTCTCTGGCCGGGGCAGGACGTACCGCGCCAGCAGGGCGCGCCGGCCCTGCCCTGGCCCGAGGCCGCGCCGCCGGTGCCGCCGGCCGAGTCGCGGTCCGGCCTGCCCTGGCCGGAGACCGGGCCGGCCGACGGTCACGCCGATCCCCGGTGGGCCGGCGCCGACCGGGGACACGCCTGGCCGGCGCGGCAGGCCGGTCCGGGCGGGCACCCCGACGCCGACTGGACGCCACAGGGCGGCCCGGCGGGCCTGCCGCCGCAGGCCGGGGATGCCGGCTGGGCGCCGCACGGCGCGGACACCGACTGGACGCCGCAGGGCGGTCCCGGGGGGCACGACGGCTGGGGGCCGCCGGCCGGTCCCGGCCCGGAGGCCGGTTGGGCCGACGGCGCGCCCACCGCCACCGCCACCCTGCCCGGGCCGTCCCCGGAGGACATCTGGGCCGAGCCGCGTACCGGAACCGGAGGCCCCGGCCAGCCGCCGCCTCCGCCCGTCGCGCCGACCCCGACGCCGCCCGGGGGTTCCCGGCGCCGCTGGCGGGTCGCCATCGCCGCGGCCCTCGTGCTCGCCGTCGCCGGCGGCGGGGTCGCCGTGGCGACCCTGCGTCCCGACGAGACCCGGCAGGCGGGCGAAACGCCGGGCACCGTCGCCCCGGCGCAGTCGGCCGGCCCGAGCGGCGCGGCCACGCCGGGCGCTCCGACCCCGAGCGCCGAACAGGGCCTCGGCGGCAAGCCGGCCGTGTCGCCGTCGACCTCCGCGGACTCGGCCCCGGGCTTCGCCGGCACCCGCCTGACCCTCCCCGGCGCGTCGATCGGCGTGCAGAACGGGGAGACCTTCGGGCAGGCGCTGAGCCGCTCCGACCGGACCTTCGGCAAGCTGCGCATGGCCCGGGTCTTCTTCCCCGGGCTGCCTCCGGCCTGGAACGGCAGCCGGGCCGACGTGGTGGACCGGACCGTGGTGGTCTCCTTCAAGGCCTCCCCGCAGGAGATCAACTCCGGCAAGTACGACTCCCGGCTCGCCTCCTGGTTCGCCTCGATCCCCCGCGAGCACAACGTGTACTGGTCGTACTTCCACGAGCCGGAGGACGACGTCGAGCGGGGCGCGTTCACCACGGCGGCGTACCGGACGGCCTGGAAGCGGGTCGCCGGTCTGGCCAACCGGGCGAACAACCCGAAGCTGATCAACACGCTGATCCTGATGTGCTGGACGCTCGACCCGAAGTCCGGGCGCAGCTTCGACGCCTTCTACCCCGGCGGCGACGTCATCGAGACGCTCGGCTGGGACTGCTACAACTGGGGCGCCAAGTGGAAGCGGTACGCCTCGCCGCAGGAGATCTACGGCGAGATGATCAGCAAGTCCAAGGCGCTGGGCAAGCCGTGGGGCGTCGCCGAGACCGGCAGTGACCTGGTGCCGGGCGACTCGGGCAGCGGCCGGGCGACCTGGATCCGCTCGATGAGCGGCTTCCTCAACGGCCAGCGGCCGGAGTTCGTGGCCTACTACAACCAGGTGGTCAGCCAGGGCGACTTCCGGCTGCTCGACCAGCCGAGCATCCAGGCGTGGAAGTCCTTCTGCGTGGCCTGACCCCACGCACGGGAACGGGCGGGCGACCGGCTGGTCGCCCGCCCGTTCTGCGTACGGCTCAGATGCCCCGGCCGCGCTTGTGCAGGGTGCGCAGGACCCGGTCGGCCTGCACGGCGCGGCTCGCCACCGCCAGCGCCAGGTAGGCGCGGGGCTCCCGCGGGTTGCGGGCCAGGGTGCGCCGGGCCCAGCGCACGGCGTCCCGCCGGTTGCCCATGGCCGCCTGCGCGAAGGCGATCTGGCCGGCCACCCGCGCCTCGCCGTGCGGCACCGTGGCGAACTCCGGGTAGCGGCGCAGCAGCCACTGCAACGCGGTCGAGATGGTCTCCCAGCGCTGCGCGAAGTACGACCGCTTGTGCCAGCGGACCAGCACGTACGGGCTGTCCACGTTGACCAGCGGGGCGTACCGGGCGGCGCGGAGCAGGAACTCGTAGTCCTCCGCGTAACTGCCCGGGATCTGCTCGTCGACCAGCCCGATCGCGTCGAGCAGGGCGGCCCGGCGGATCAGGAAGGTGGACGGGTGCAGCTCGGTGAGCCGGTCACGGAGCAGCGCCTCCAGCGACACCCGGGACCGGTCCAGCGACCGGTCCACCGTGCGGTCGTCGTAGCTGACCCGGATGCCGCAGCTGACCAGCGCGCCGTCCGGGTGCACGTCGAGCGCGCCGAGCTGGGCGGCGAGCTTGCCCGGCAGCCACTCGTCGTCGTCGTCGCAGAACGCCACCAGGTCGCCGGTGGCCGCCTCGATGCCGGTGTTGCGCGCCCCGGCCAACCCCGGGCTGCGGGTGTTGGTGATGACCCGGACCCGCCGGTCGCCCCGGTCCAGCTCCAGCGACCGGTCCGGCTCGGACTGGTCGTAGACCACGATGGCCTCGATCAGGCCGGGGTGGGCCTGGCTGAGGATCGCGTCGAGCGCCGCGCGCAGCAGCTCCGGACGGTCCCGCGTCGGTACGACGACCGAGATGCTGGGCCCACTCATGTTTTCTCCACGGACTCGTCGGATCCCCGCTGGCCCAGGTAGCCGTAGCGGACTCGGAAGGGGAGCGTGGCCAGGCTGACCACGGCCCGGCTTCGGCGCGGCAGGCGGCTCCGCCACGCCTCGTCCCGCCGCACGGTCAACGGACCGCCACTGAACCGCAGCGGGTTGCCGGCGATGCTGTGCGCCCGGAACGGCGCCGCGGGCGGGTCCGTGAGGACGCGCAGCGCCTCGGGGTCGTCCGGCAGGCCGGCGAACTCACGCAGCCGGCGGACGGTGCCGGCCGGGTCGGCGGTGAAGTCCTCGTAGCGCAGCCGGAGCACCTGCGCCCGGGCGGCGAGCAGGTGGAACGCCGCGTTCTGCGCGGTCCACAGCTTGCTCACCTCGAACGGCGAGAAGGTCGGCATGAAGTCCTCGCCGTCGACCACCTCGGGCCGGCGCACCTGCTTGCCCCACGAGTACGCCACCGCCCGGCTGTCCCGGACCAGGTGCAGCACGCGCAGGTCGAGCCCCTCGGCCCAGCTCAACGCGAAGGCGAGCGAGGCGTGCTTGCTGGAGTCGACCACCACCCGGGCGCCGGTCGCCGCGAGGGCGGCCCGGTAGATGCGGGTGTAGAGGTCGGCGTAGCGGCGGACGTCGGCGAGCTGCTCCGCGGAGAGCGAGTTCTTCGCCAGCCGGGGGATGTGCCGGGTCCGGTCGACCCGGTCCTTGAGCGCCAGCACGTCGTCCCGGTCGACGGCGGACCAGCCGCCGAAGGCCTGCTCGCCCACCTGCCGCCAGAACGGGCAGGAGGTGAAGCGCTCGCCGCAGCCGCACCGCTCGTCGGCGCCGAGCGCCCGCTCCCAGAGGTGCACCACCTCACCGACCGCGCACACGTCGGCACTCTGCGCCAGCAGCAGTTCCAGCAGGGTGGAGCCGCTGCGACCGAGACCACCGACGAAGAGGACGCGGGGCTGACCCGTCTCCGCGGTGCTCACCCGCGCCGCCCGCCGGCGCGCTGGCGTACCCGGCGGGCCACCAGGTCGTCGATCACCGCGCCGACCCGGGCCACCGCCTCGGCTCGCGGATCGGGCCGGTCCGGGTCGGCGGCCAGGACGAACCGGGCCGGGTCGGCCATGCCCTCGTCGAGGGCGGCGACCAGGTCGGACTCGGTCTCGCAGAGCCGGACCATGCCGGCCGCGCCCAGGCGCCGGGAGAAGAGCTGCTGGTGGTTGTCGACGTGCTCGTCGTGGGTGGGGTCGCGGGGCACCACGATCGGCAGGTGGCCGGTGCGCCGCGCCTCCGTGATGGTGGCCGGGCCGCCGTGGCTCACCACGAGCGTCGCCTCGGCCATGGCCCGCTGGAGTTCCTCGTGGCCGAGGAACGGGGTGGCCTCGGGCAGCGCCGGGGTGCGGCTGTGGCCGTACTGGAGGACGAGCCGCACGCCGGGCCGCTCGGCGTGCCACCGCTCCAGCCAGCCCACGAGGCGGTCGAACCGGTGCACGTCGGTGCCGACGACGACCAGCACGTACGGCGCGGAGCGCCCATCGCGCTGCCGCGGCAGATGAGCGCTCACAGGAGATTCCCCACGACGGTCGCCTCCGGGTACATGCGGCGCTGCTCCTCCCACTGCACGAGCATCGCGGAGAGGAAGGGGCGGCAGAGCCGGGCGGTCAGCGTCGCGCTGTCGATCCGGTCGTAGACCTCGATGTAGACCGTCGGGATCCGGCGCAGCCGGGCCGCGACCACGAACGGCAGGGCGACGCCGGCGCCGGTGGTGACCACGGCGTCGACCCGGCGCCGGCGGATCACCTTCAGCGCGAGGAAGGCGTTGCGGACGAGGTTCCGGACGTTACGGGTGGTGGGGTGGTGGGCCCAGACCACATCCTCGCCGTCGAGCAGCGAGCGGGCGTCCGGGGTGTCGAAGGTGACCCACGCCCGTCGCCGCTCCCGGTACCAGGGCTCCAGCGCCAGGAGCTGGGCGAGATGCCCGCCGCTGGAGCCGACCAGCAGAACCTGCCCCGAGCCGTCGGTTGACCCGCTCACCAAAACGTTCCTCCCCGTAGGCCGCGACCGCGTCCGGATTTTCGCGAATGACCCTCGGACGCGTCATGACAACCTACTGGCGCGGGGGTGGCCAACTGAAGGGGCCATTGGACGGATCCCCACCCACCGGTCGGGTCACCCCGGGAATCCCGTCGCCGGGATCCGGGCGGGCGTGCGACCGCCGAGGTCAGCCGGTCGCGGCCGGCACGGCGGGCCGGGCCAACCACGCGGGCCGGGCATGTGTCAGGATTCCGTCACCGCTCCGCACAGGGCCGGCGGCGACGCTGGCCACGGGGGCAGGTCGGGCCCCATGCCGGGAAACCCGCCGAATGGCCAGCGCCGATCGGCCATATCTACGCGGGCTGCCTACACCTGGGCAGGCTTACCGGAACGTGAGCAGACTTTCCCTCATCGTTCGGATCGGGGACACTCAAGGTCACGGTCAGGTCCAGCTGCGCCGTGGACTGCCCGGCTCGGTCGAAAGGGAGCGACAGACTCTGATGCCCTCACCCCATTTGGCCGAGAGCGACTCCGACGGTCTTGCCCTCATGGCCTACCTGGGCTGGCTGCGCCGCCGTTGGTGGATCCTCGTGCTCGCCGCGGTCCTCGGCCTGGCCGGCGGCCTGGCGGTGAGCCAGCTCCAGCACGCGCGCTACACGTCGGGCACGTCGCTGCTGGTCCGCCCGCTCAGCGCCGGCGCGGAGAGCAACCCCAACGCCAAGGTGAACCTCGACACCGAGGCCCAGGTGGTCCGTTCGCTGGTCGTGGCCGAGCGCGCCAAGGGCCTCATGAAGGTCGACACCGGGGCCGACCAGCTCGTGAAGTCGGTGACGGTCACCGTCCCGCCGAACAGCCAGATCCTCCAGGTGGGCTACGAGGCCGACAGCCCCGCCCAGGCGCAGGCCGGGTCGCACGCCTTCGCGCAGGCCTACCTCGACCTGCGCAAGGCCACCGCGCAGAAGGCGCTGGAGAACGAGACCACCGCGCTCAAGCAGCAGATCACCGACGTGAACAAGCAGCTCAGCGCGGTCGCCGGGCGGATCGCCGCGGCGCCGGCCAACAGCCCGGAGCGGGAGCGCGCCGAGGCTGACCGGAACGTGCTTACCAACCAGCTCACCTCGCTGAACAACCGGCTCAGCCCGCTGCTGTCCGCCGACAGCGACCCGGGCGAGATCATCTCGGACGCCCGGCTGCCGGAGAGCCCCAGCTCGCCGAACCGGACCCTGAACCTGGCCAGCGGCATGGGCGCCGGCCTGCTGCTCGGCATCGTGCTGGCGCTGGTGCTGGACCGGCTCGACACCCGCATCCGCCGGGGGCGCGACATCTCCGACCGCGTCGGCCTGCCGCTGCTGCTGGAGCTGCCCACGCGCACCCCGTCGCTGACGGTCCTGCCGGCCACCCACAAGATCTCCCGCGAGCTGGGCCGGCTGCGCAACGTGCTGCTCTCCGCGGTGCCCGAGCCGGCGCAGGCCGGTCGGGGGCGTCAACTACTGCTGTGCGACGGCTCGGCCGGCACCGCCGCCGGGTTCGTGGCGGCCAACCTGGCCGCCGCGTACGCCCGCACCGGCCAGCAGGTCGCCCTGATCACCACCAAGCCGGACTCGGCGCTGAGCGGCATCACCGGCGTGGCCGAGGGGCGGCACAGCCTGGCCTCGGTGCTCCGCCGGGACGTGCCGGCGCTCAAGGCGCTGGCCCCGCTGCCCGGTCTCGGCCAGCTCCGGGTGCTCGTGCCGGGCGACCTGGACGCCGAGGTCGAGCTGCCGGTCTCCGGCCTGCTGGAGATCCTGCGCGAGCTGTCCGCGCGCTTCGACCACGTGATCATCGAGACCGCCCAGCCGACCCTCGCCGTGGAGGCCCAGGCGCTGGGCCGGCATGTCGACGCCGTGATCGTGGTCGCCGAGAGCGGGCGGACCCGCAGCGGTGAGATCACCGCCGCGCTCCAGCAGTTCGAGCAGGTCAACGCCCCGGTGATCGGCGCCGTGCTGGCTCCGCGCCTGCCCGCGCCGGCGCCCGCCGCCACCCGCCCGGCGGCCCCGGCCAACCGGCCCAAGCCCCGGCCGGGCCCCGGCCCGTCCGCCGAGTCCACCATGGTGCTGCCCCGGATGCACCCGTCCGCATCGGGCGCCTCCGCCGGGTCGGGCACGACCGCCGGGTCGGCGAAGCCGTCCGCACCGGGCAAGGCGTCGGCCCCCGTCAAGCCGCCGGCGCCGGGCAAGCCGCTGCCGGTCAACGGCAGCGGCGGCACATACCGGTCCCGTGGTGACGGCGACGGCCGCAGCTATGCGCTGGACTCCGGCGAGGACCTGGGGTGAACCGCCGGCAGATGCTCCGCGCCGCCCTCGCACCGGCCCTCGTGGTCGGCCTCGGCACGGCCTGCAGCGAGCCCCAGCCCGAGGCGGGCAGCGTCGACGTGGTCGACCCGGGCAGCGCCCCGGCGACGCCCGCGCCGAGCCCGACCCCGAGCCTGCCGGCCGGCCCGCTGACCGGCGCGCCGGTGAGCGCGGCGCCGCTGGCCGGCCGCCAGGCGGTCGCCGTGCCGCTGCGGGTGAGCCCCTCGACCACGCCGGCCGGGCTGGACGCGGCCGACCTGGTCTACGCCGAGTTCGCCGAGTCGGACACGCTGCACCTGACCGCGGTGTTCCAGTCCCGGGACGCCGCGAAGATCGGTCCGGTCGCCGAGATCCGTCCGGTCGACATCCGGTCGGTCGGCGTGCTGCACCCGGTCGTCGGCTACGCCGGCGGCCCCACCGGCTTCCTCAGCCAGTTCGAGAAGTCCGGGCTGGCCGGGGTCACGCCGGACGACGGCGACGCCATCGACGACGGCTACACCTCGACGGCCGCGCTGCTCAAGGCCGCGCCGAAGGGCGGCCAGCCGCCCACGCCGCCCCTCGACCACGCCACCGACGGCGCCGCCCTGGCCGCGCGGGACCTCGTCCCGGCCACCGAACTGTCGGTCGCCGTCTCCGGCGGCCCGCCCATGGTCTGGCGGTACGACCAGCAGAAGTCGCTCTGGGTGGGCAAGGTCGGCACCGCCACGGTGACCGCCGCCTCGGTGATCGTGCTGACGATGGAATACCGGACGCTCGACGTGCGGAACCCGTCGCCGCGATCGCTCCCGTCGGCGAACGTCTTCGGCGAGGGCGCGGTGGTCGCGGTCTCCGGGCCGTCCAGCGCGAAGGGCCGGTGGCGCAAGCCGGGCCAGGGCATGGTCTGCACCCTCGCCGACAACGGCGGCGACCTCCTGCACCCGCAGCCGGGCAACGCCTGGGTGATCTACGCGCCGACCACCGCCAAGGTCACCGTGAAATGAGCACGGTCACCCCGTCCCGCCCGGCGCGCGGGTCGGCCCCGGTCGGCGCGGCACCGCCGCCCGCCGGGACCCGGCTCCCGCCGGCCACGGTGCGGCCGAAGGGCTGGTCGCTGCGGTTGCCCACGGCGTGGCCGCTGATCGCGCTCTTCGTGCTCTACCCGCTGTGGTGGGCGCTCGGGGTGTCCAGCTTCGTCTTCGTCGTCTTCGCGGTGCCGATGCTGGTGCAGATGGTCCGCCGGGGCCCGCTCCGGGTGCCGCCCGGCTTCGGGATCTGGCTGCTCCTGCTGCTCTGGCTGGTCCTCTCCGCCGCGATGCTCGGCCTCACCGCGCCGAACACGCTGCCGCCGGGCGGCGGTGGCCGGTACATCGGCTGGGCCATCCGGCTGGCCAACTTCGTCGGCATGACCGTGGTCATGCTCTACGTCTACAACCTCAGCGAGCGGGAACTGTCCCGGCGCCGGGTCGTCCGGCTCTTCGGGTTCATGGGCGTGGTCGTGGTGATCGGCGGCTGGCTCGGCTCGCTCTTCCCGACCCTCGGCTTCATCGCTCCGCTGCGGTTCATCCTGCCGCACTCGATCGCCAGCCAACCCTTCGTCGCCTCGCTCATGGACGTGAAGTTCGCCCAGGTCCAGCAGGTGATCGAGGGCGAGGCCAGCTCGCCCCGGCCGTCCGCGCCGTTCACCTACACGAACTCGTGGGGTGAGAACACGGCGATCCTGCTCATCTGGCTGATCGTCGGCTGGGTGGTGCTGGGCAGGCCGCTGCGCCGGGTGGCCGGCGTGGCGATCGTGCTGGCCGCGATCTTCCCGATCATCTACTCGCTCAACCGCGGCCTCTGGATCGGCCTCGGCATCTCCGCGGTCTACGTGGCCTTCCGGCTCGCCCTGCGCGGGCGGATGGTGGTGCTCGGCGGGCTCGCCCTGGCGGTCGGGCTCATCGGGGTGCTGATCGTCGCCACACCACTGGGCCGCACCTTCGACGAGCGACTGCAGAACGGGCACAGCGACGACATCCGCACCACCCTCTCCGAGGGCGCGGTCACCGCGGCCAACCACTCACCGATCCTCGGCTACGGCGGCAACCGGGCGCTGATCGGCAGCAACCGGTCGATCGCCATCGGCAAGTCCGACGACTGCAAGCAGTGCGGCAACCGGGAACTGGGCAGCAACGGCCAACTGTGGGCGCTGCTGGTCGGCCAGGGCTACGTGGGCGCGATCTGCTACAACGGCTTCTTCCTCTACTGCCTCTGGCGCTACCGCCGCGACCACAGCGCGATCGGCATCGCCGGCAGTCTCGTGCTCATCCTCATGCTCTTCTTCCAGTTCACCTACGGGGCCCTGGAAGCCACCCTCGCCTACGGCCTGATCTCGGTCGCCCTGCTCGCCCGCAACGACCGGCTCCGCCGGGCGCTCGCGCCGGCGCCGCCCCAGGGCACCGTGGCCGGGCTGCGGGCCCGACTGGAAGCAGCCGGTGACCACTGATGGTGTTCCGCGTACCCCCGGACGGCGACGGCCGCTCCGCCTACCTCGGTGAGCTGGCCGGGCTGATCTGGCCCGAGCCGGCCGAACCCGCGCTGGGCAAGGGAGGCGCCGGCTGGGTGGTGGTGCCCTCGGCGTCCCGCCCCCGGCTGCTGGTGCCCACCGGCTCCGGCCGGGCCGCGGCGAGCGCGGTCCGGCACTCCACCGAGGCGGTCGGCCGCAAGGCCAGGCTGGTCCGGCAGGGGCTGGCCACCGCGTTCCGGCTCGGGCTGGGGCCGCTGGTGTTCCGCGACCGGCTGGTGGTGACCGGCGGTGGGCTGGACGCGTACCTGGCCGAGGTGCTGGGCGAGCGGGCGCTGGTCAGCCTGCACATCGGGCCGGCCCGGGCGAACCGCAAGCCGGTGCTGCAACTGCTCGCCCCGGACGGCCGGGCCCTCGGCTACGCGAAGCTCGGCGTCGACCCGCTGACCCGTGCCCTGGTCGACGCGGAGGCCGCCGCGCTGCGCCGGCTGGCCGACCTGCCGCTCGGCCCGGTCACCGTGGCCGGGGTACGCCACCACGGCGACTGGCACGGGCACGCGCTGCTGGTGCAGGAGGCGCTGCCGGTGCGGCTGCCGCGGGCCACCCCGGCCGCCGCCGAGGCGGCCGAGCGGGCGGCCATGGTGGCGGTCGCCGGCTGTCTCGGCGTACGCCGGCGGTCGTGGGCGGGGAGCGACCACGCGGCCCGGCTGGCCGACGCGGTGGACGCGCTCGGCGCGCGGCCGGAGGCCGGGCGGCTGCGTGCGGCGCTCAAGACGGTCGCGGACCTGGACCCGACGGTGGCCTTCGGCGCCTGGCACGGGGACTGGAACAGCGGCAACAGCGCCGTGCTGGCCGACGGCCGGGTGCTGGTCTGGGACTGGGAGCGGTTCGAGGCGGACGTGCCGGTCGGCTACGACGAGCTGCACCGGGCGGTGCAGACCGCGATCGGCAACGACGGGGTCGAGCCGGTCGAGGCGGCGCGGGCGCTGATCGCCGGGGCGGACCGGGCGCTCGCGCCGTTCGACCCCGATGGGCGGGGCGCCGACCTGGTCGCCGTGCTCTACCTGGTTGAGCTGGCGGCCCGCTATCTGCGGGACCGGCAGGCGGAGGCGGGTGCGCGACTGGGGCACGTCGACACCTGGTTGCTGCCCGCCGTGGAGGAGCACCTGGCCCGTCGGGCCCGGTGAGAGTGAGGAGTGGGGACGTGACGCTGGCCAAGGAGCAGGCGCTCCGTGCGGTGAAGTCGGTGAGCCGGACGGTCGGTCGGCTGACCGCCGGGTCGCGGATGGTGCCGGGATTCCTGATCGTGGGGGCGCAGCGCTGCGGCACCACCTCGCTGTTCAAGACGCTCTCCCAGCACCCGGGGGTGCTGCCGCCCGCCTACCACAAGGGCGTGCACTACTTCGACGTGGACTACCGCCGGGGGATGAACTGGTACCTCGGGCACTTCCCCACGACCGCGAAGGCGGAGGCGGTGAAGGAGCAGGTCGGCGTACGCGGGGTCACCGGTGAGTCGAGCCCGTACTACATGTTCCACCCGCTGGCGGCGCAGCGGATCGCCAAGGACCTGCCCTCGGTGAAGCTGCTCGTGCTGCTCCGCGACCCGGTGGAGCGGGCCTACTCGGCGCACTCCCACGAGCTGGCCCGGGGCTACGAGACCGAGCCGGACTTCGAGCGGGCGCTGGCGCTGGAGGAGGAGCGGACGGCGGGCGAGCGGGAGCGGATGACCGCCGACCCGACGTACGCGAGCCACCACCTCCAGCACAACGCGTACCTGGCCCGGGGGCGCTACATCGAGCAGGTGGAGCGGCTGGAGGCGCTGGTCGGCCGGGAGCGGTTGCACGTGATCGACAGCGACGACTTCTTCGCCGATCCGCGGCCCTCCTTCGACGCGGTCTGCGACTTCCTCGACCTGCCCCGGTGGGCGGACATCGCCTTCGGCAAGCACAATTCGCGGTCCCGCTCGCCCATGTCGGCCGAGCTGCGGGCGCGGCTGGAGCACCACTTCGCCCCGTACGACGAGCGGCTGGCCACCTGGTGGGGACGCGTGCCGTCGTGGCGGCGGTGACCCGGCTGGACGCCGGCGGCACCCCGACGCTCACCGCACCGGCCGGCGGTCCCGGCGCGGGCCTGGGCGGCGCGGCCCGGCAGGGCTTCGCCAACCTGGTCGGGGTGGGCCTGGCGGCGGTGGCCGGCTTCGGGCTGAACATCGTCATCGCCCGCGGCTGGTCGGTCCGCGAGGCCGGCATGTTCTTCGCGGCCACCAGCGCCTTCATGATCGCGGCGTCGGCGGCGCGGCTCGGCACCGACGTGGGGACCGTCTACTTCGTCAGCCGGCACCGGACGCTCGACCAGCGGGACCGGATCCGCGGCACGATCCTGGCCGGGCTGCTGCCGGTGCTGGCGGTCGGCGCGCTGCTCGGCCTGGCCGGCTGGCTGGCCGCCCCGGCCCTGGCCGAGGCCACCATGCCGGAGGCCGGCCCCGGCGGGGTGACCGCGCTGCGCATCCTGCTGGCGTTCGTGCCGCTGGCCGCGCTGAACGACTACGCGCTGGCCGCCTGCCGCGGCTTCGGCCAGATGCGGCCGCTGCTCACCGTGGAACGGCTGGGCCGCACCCTGGTGCAGTTCCTGGCCGTGGCGGTGGCCGCCTGGCTCGGGCTCTCCGCCACCGTGGCGCTGCCGCTGGCCTGGGTGGTGCCCTACCTGCTCGCCGCGGCGGTCGCGCTGGCCTGGCTGGGCCGGCTGGTCCGCCGGGCCGGTCGGCAGGTGACCCGGCCGGTGCCGACGGGCGAGCTGGTCGGGCCGTTCTGGCGGTTCACCGGGCCGCGTGCGGTCAGCAGCCTGGCCGCGATCGTGGTGCAGCGACTGGACATCGTGCTGCTCAGCGCCCTGCGCGGGCCGGCCGACGCGGCTATCTACACGGCGGCGACCCGGTTCCTGGCGCTCGGTCAGCTTTCCAGCGTCGCGCTCTCCAGCTCGGTGCAGCACCGGCTGGCGGCCGCCTTCGCCCGCGACGACCGGGCCGAGGCGCGGCAGCTCTACCAGGCCGCGACCGGGTGGCTGGTGCTGCTCTCCTGGCCGGCCTACCTGCTCTTCGCGGCGTTCGCCACGCCGATGCTGGCGCTGTTCGGCTCCGGCTACGGCGACGGTCACCGGGTGGTGCTGCTGCTCGCGCTGACCATGCTGGTGGCCACCGGCTGCGGCATGGTCGACATGGTGCTGAACATGGCCGGTCGGACCGCCTGGACCTTCTACAACGCGATGGCCGGCACGGTGCTCAACGTGGTCGCCAACCTCCTGCTCATCCCGCGGTACGGCATCCTCGGCGCGGCCCTGGCCTGGACCGTCTCCATCCTGGTCACCAACCTGGTGCCGCTGGGCCAGCTCTGGTGGTCGATGCGGCTGCACCCGTTCGGCGCCGGCACCCGGGCCGCCATGGCGCTGGCCCTCGCCGCGTTCGGCGTGCCGCTCGGGGTGGCCAGCCTGCTCGACGCCCCGGTGCCGGTGCTCGCCCTGGTGGCGGCCGGCGGCGCGGCGGCGTACCTGGCCGGCGCCTGGCGGTGGCGGACCACCCTGCACCTCGACGCACTGCGCGCGCTGCGGCGGGGCCGGAACCGCACCGGCGCGAACCCGGCCGCCCAATCCTGACCCGTTCCCGCCTACCGATGGGACCCCGATGACCAGCAGCACGCCCCTCGCCCCGCACTCCGGCCTGTCGACCGTGAAGGCCGCGAAGCTCGCCGCCGTCGGCCTGCTGGCGGACCGGAAGGAACGCCGGGAGCTGGAGCGGCCGGTGGAGGCCGCCAGCCGCAAGCTCACCCTGAAGGTCGAGCGGCCGATCTTCATCCTCGGCGCGCCCCGCTCCGGCACCACGTTCCTGGGCAGCTGCGTGGGCGCGCTGCCGGACGTGTCGTACCACTTCGAGCCCCGGCTGACCAAGGCGGTGGCCCGCTGCGTGTACGAGGGGACCTGGACCCCTCAGCGGGCGGCCCGCTATTTCCGCGGCTACTACGGGGCGCTGCTCGCCGCCTCCGGGCACGGCGGGCTGCGGTTCGCCGAGAAGGACCCGGAGAACTGCTTCATCGTGCCCTTCCTGGCCGAGGTGTTCCCGGACGCGGTCTTCCTGCACGTCTACCGGGACGGCCGGGACGTCGCGGTGTCGCACGCCGAGCAGCCGTGGCTGAACGCCGCCTCGACGGGCACCGGGAAGAGCGGCCGCGGCGGCACGCCGTGGGGGGCCGCGCCCCGGTTCTGGGTGGAACCGGAGCGGCGCGAGGAGTTCAGCCAGGTCTCCGACCTGCGCCGCTCGGCCTGGATGTGGCGCCGTTTCACCAGCAGCGCGCTGGCCCAGCTCGCCGGCCTGCCGGCGGACCGGGTCCGGCACCTCCGCTACGAGGACATCGTCAGCCGGCCCGCCGAGGCGGCCGAGGTGGTCGCCGACTTCCTGGCGGTCGGCGACCCGGCGGGCCGGGAGGCGCTGCACGCCCGGTTCGCCAAGGCCCGGCCGAACTCGGTCGGTCGCTGGCGTCAGCGACTGACCGAACCGGACCTCGCCGACGTGCTCGCCGAGGCGGGGCCGCTGCTCAGGGAACTCGGCTACACCGCGTAAGGGCCGTCGCGCCCGGCGGTCGCGACGGTAGAGTGCCAGGGGTCGCCCGCCCGTCCCGGCGCGCCGCTCCGCTGACGCGGGGCCGCCGGGGCCGAGGACCGTGGGGCCGGCGACCATCCTGGGGAGAGGTTGCGGTGGTACGACGGTTACGACGGACGATGGCGGCCGTGTTCGCCCTGGCCTGCCTCGTTCCGGTGGTGGCGGCCTGTGACTTCGGCTCGGCCGACCGGCCGGACGGTGGCACGACGGCGGCGGCGCCCCCGCCCACGGTGACGCCCCGGACCAGCCCGGTCCGGACCACCGGGCGCGGGCCGGAACTGCCGGAGAAGGGCGCCTGGGTGGGCGCCTGGGTGAAGCCGCAGTTCCACAACGCCACCGGGCGGGCGGCCGCGTTCGACGACTTCAACCGCGCGGCTGGCGGCGAGCTGACCATCGCGCACATGTTCCACGAGTGGAACGAGGCCTTCCCGGGCGCCACCGAGCGGGCCTTCCAGTCCCAGGGGAAGCTCCAGATGATCTCCTGGCAGGGCACCGACACCCGGTCGACGGTCAGCGGCGTCTACGACTCGCTCATCCGGCAGCGGGCCGCGGACGTCAAGGAGTTCGGGGTGCCGGTGCTGCTGCGCTACCGGTGGGAGATGGACCGGCCGAACCTGGCCGCCAGCATGCATTCCCCGGAGGACTACGTCGCCGCCTGGAAGCACGTCCGGGCCATCTTCACCGAGGCCGGCGTCACCAACGCGGCCTGGGTGTGGTGCCCGCACGCGGACGGCTTCGCCGAGCCCGACCGGGACGCCGCCGCCTACTACCCGGGTGACGACCAGGTCGACTGGCTCTGCGCCGACGTCTACCCCGGCCCGGAGTGGAACAGCTTCACCGACCGGATGGACCACTTCATGGCCTTCGCGCAGAAGCACCCGCGGCCGGTGGTCATCGGCGAGTTCGGGCTCACCCAGGAGGGCCGGCCCGGCCAGCGGGCCAACTGGATGCGCGAGGTCGGCCCGTACCTGAAGAAGCACCCGCAGATCAAGGCCGCCGTCTACTTCGCCGCCCGGCAGACCACGAAACCCTTGTACGACAGCACGTTCGGCAACGACCCGGAGAGCGCGGCGGTGTTCCGCGAGATGGCCACCGATCCGTACTTCAACCCCCCGCCGCCGGATCTCAGCGTGTCCTCCGCGCCACCCTCCGTACCAAGTCGATGATCTTCCCTCGTCTTTTCGTGTGAGCTGGGGCGTTTCCTCGGTCAAAAAGGCCGATCCCGGGTGGACGGGCGACGGGCGGATGCGAGAAGGTGTTGCTCTCACGTCTGCGGTCGGCCGTGCGGTGCCCCACCTCGCACCAACACCGGCCATGACCGCAGCGCCTCCGACGTTTCCCCCGGAGTAGCCTGTGGCTTCCTCGATCCTGAGACACCGCTCGGTGTCCGCCCTCGGCGTCGCCGTACTCGGCATCGCCACTTTGTTCACCCCCGTGCCCGCGCTCGCCGCGCCCGCGCCGGACCACACCACGATGGTCAGCGAGGTGCCGACGGACAAGACGCCGAACGTCAACGACGGCAACGTCGTGGCCATCTACGACGCCGGCACCAAGGTGATCGTGGGTGGCTCGTTCACCAAGGCGCAGAACCGCGGCGCGTCGACCACCGAGGTCACCCGGAAGGGCGTGCTGGCCTTCGACAAGGCGACCGGCAAGCTCGACGAGGCCTTCGCCCCGGTGCTCGACGGCGAGGTCACGGCGATCATCGCCGGCCCGACGCCGGGCACCGTCTACCTGGCCGGCACCTTCAACCAGGTCAACGGCACCAACTTCCGGAAGCTCGCCCTGCTCAACGTCGCCGACGGCACGCCGGTCGCCGGCTTCAAGGGCCCGGCGTTCAACGGCACGGTGAGCGACATCGCCCTGGTCGACGGGCGGCTCCTGGTCGGCGGCATCTTCTCCACGGTGACCACGACGACCACCCGTAACGGGCTGGCGTCGCTGAACCCCACCACGGGCGCGGTGACCGACTACCTCACCGTGGCGCTGACCGAGAACCACAACTGGACCAGCACCAACGGCGGCGCCAAGGCCGGCGTCGGCGTGGAGAAGCTGACCGTCTCGCCGGACGGCAAGCACCTCGTGGTCATCGGCAACTTCAAGAAGGCCAACGGCGCCGTCCACGACCAGATCGTCCGGATCGACCTGGGCGACACCGCGGCCACCATCGCCGACTGGAACACCGACCGCTACTCGGCGGCCTGCCGGTACATCTCGTTCGACTCGTACGTGCGGGACGTGCAGTTCTCCCCGGACGGCAAGTACTTCGTCGTGGTGACCACCGGCGCGTCGTACCCGGGGACGCTCTGCGACTCGGCGGCCCGCTGGGAGACCGCCGCCAGCGGCGCCGGCCAGCAGCCGACCTGGGTCAACTACAGCGGCGGCGACACCTTCCTCTCCACGGGCATCAGCGAGAAGGCCATCTACGTCGGCGGCCACTTCCGCTGGTCGAACAACCCCCTGGGCCGGGACCAGGCGGGCCCCGGCGCGGTGCCGCGGGCCAGCATCGCGGCCCTCGACCCGGCCAGCGGCCTGCCGCTGTCGTGGAACCCGGGCCGCCACCCGCGCGGCTACGGGGTCACCGAGATGCTGGTGACCCCGGAGGGCCTCTGGCTGGGCAGCGACCAGGAGTACATCGGCAACTTCGACTACCAGCGGAAGCGGCTCGCCTTCTTCCCGCTGGACGGCGGCAACGCCCCGCACTCCACCAGCACCAAGGGCCTGCCGGGCGACGTCTACCAGGCCGGCCGCGCGGCGCAGACCGAGGTCCTCTACCGGGTCAACGCCGGCGGTCCCGCCATCCCGGCGACCGACGGCGGCCCGGACTGGGCCGGCGACACGGCCACCGAGCCCAGCCCGTACCACAACAGCGGCAGCAACGTGCAGCCGTACTCCACCAACGCGACGTTCGACGCGACGGTGCCGGCGAGCACCCCGGCGACGCTGTTCAACAGCGAGCGGTGGGACCAGGCGACCGCGCCGGACATGCAGTGGGACATCCCCGTCGCCGCGGGCACCCGGGTCGACGTGCGGCTCTACCTGGCCAACCGCTACCCCAAGACCGGCGTGGTCGGCGCGCGCAAGTTCGACGTCAGCGTCGACGGCGTGCTCAAGCTGAACGACTTCGACCCGGTGGCCGCCGCCGGCGGCACGGACCGCGGCACCATGCGGTCCTTCTCCGTGGTCAGCGACGGCGTGGTCGACATCGACTTCGGCCGGGTCGTGGAGAACCCGCTCGTCCAGGGCATCGAGATCGTCAAGACCGCGCCGACGCCGGACGCGGCGGACGTCCTCTACCGGGTCAACGCCGGTGGCGACCAGCTGGCCGCCCCGAGCGGGCCGGCCTGGGCCGGTGACACCGTGGCGGCCCCGAGCCCCTACCACAACACCGGCAGCAACGTTCAGCCGTACACCACCAACGCCAAGCTCGACGCCACCGTGCCGGCCGGCACCCCGGTCGCGCTGTACAACAGCGAGCGCTGGGACCTGGCGACCGCCCCGGACATGCAGTGGGACTTCCCGGTCCCGGCGGGCACCCCGGTCCAGGTGCGGCTCTACCTGGCCAACCGCTACGCCAAGACCGGCGTGGTCGGCGCGCGCAAGTTCGACGTCAGCATCGACGGCGTGCTCAAGCTGAACGACTTCGACCCGGTGGCCGCCGCCGGCGGCACGGACCGCGGCACCATGCGGGCCTTCGCGGTCACCAGCGACGGCAACATCGACATCGACTTCGGTCGGGTCGTGGAGAACCCGCTGGTCCAGGGCATCGAGATCGTCAAGCTCCCGCCGGTGCCGCCGGCCACCACGCTGGACACCGTCACCAAGCGGTCGTACGACGGGGCGAGCGCGGTGGGCGACGCGACCTCGGTGCCCAACCCGGACAACACCCGGTGGTCCACGGTCAAGGGCGCGTTCTGGGTCGGCGGTGACCTGTTCTACGGCGTCAACGGCGACCTCTACAAGCGCTCGTTCGACGGCACCACCTTCGGCACCCCGAAGAAGCTCGACCCGTACCACGACGCCAAGTGGGACCTCGTCGTCACCGGCTCCGCGCCGGAGGGCCAGACCTACGCGGGCATGACGGTCAACTTCTCCGCCGAACTGCCGAACGTGACCGCCATGTTCTACACCGGCGGCCGCATCTACTACACGCTGGCCGGCCAGAGCACCCTGTTCTGGCGCGGGTTCACGCCCGACACCGGTGTCGTCGGCGCCGAGCGGACCACGGTCACCGGCACCACGGCGTTCGCCGACGCGGGCGGCCTGTTCCTGGACGGCAGCACCCTCTACGTCGTCTCCCGGATCACCGGCAACCTCTCCTCGATGGCGTGGTCGGACGGCGCGCCGACCGGCTCCGCCACCGTGCGCAGCGGCCCGGGCGTCGACAACGTGGACTGGCGCGGCACGTCGGTCTTCGTCGGCCCCTGACCCGAAGACGGCACGACACGACGATGGCCCGGCCGGTATCGGCCGGGCCATCGCCCTTTCCGTCGTCGGTTCAGACGCGGGGCGCCGTGTGCTCCCGTGCCCAGACCCGCATCAGGTCGCGTACCGAGATGACCCCGGCCACCTCGCGTCCGTCGAGCACCACCAGGTGCCGGAAACCGCCCCGGGCCATCGCCGCGGCCGCCTCCTCCACCGTCCAGTCCGGGCCCGCGTAGACCACGTCCCAGGTCAGATGGGCTCCGGTGCGTTCGACGTCCGGGTCGAGCCCGGCCCCGATCGCGTTGAGCACGTCGCGTTCGGTCATGATCCCGACCCCCTCGGAGTCCGGGTCGATCACGACCGCCGACCCGACCCGCCGGGCCGACATCATCCGGGCCGCCTGGCGGAGCGTGTGCTCCGGGCCGACCACGAGAATTTCACTGGACATCGCTTCCCGTACCTGCATCACATCACCCCTGTGGGACGGCGGCCTCGGTACGGACATGGTGGGCCATCGATGCGGAACGGGACAAGCCCGGGCATCACCACGAACAGCGCGGGATCGCTACTGTCGTGGGGTGCCCACCGAGCCCCTCCGCTGTGCCGGCGCGCTGATCGTGGACGACGACGGCCGCATCTTCATCCAACGCCGGTCCCCCGAGCGGCGCCTCTTCCCCAACTGCTGGGACATCGTCGGCGGCCACCTCGAACCGGGCGAGGAGGTGGACGACGCGCTGCGCCGGGAGGTCACCGAGGAGACCGGCTGGACCGTCTCGCACGTGCTCGGCCAGGTCGGCGAGTACCGGTACACCGGCGACGACGGGCTGACCCGGGTGGAGACCGACTTCCTGGTCCGGGTGGACGGCGACCTGAGCCGGCCCCGGCTGGAGGCGGGCAAGCACACCGAGTTCCGCTGGCTGGCGGAGCAGGACGTCGACCTGCTCGACGAGCACCGCGACGTCAACGACGGGCTGATCCGGCGGATCGCCGAGAACGCCTTCGCCGCCCTGCGTTCGATCGGTCTGTGAGCGCGACGATCCCGGGTCGCGGCGCGCCGCGGTCTTCGACGCACCGGGTCGGAGCGGGCGACGGTGTGGAGCTGCCGCCGCACCGGTTCGCGGGGCTGGTCGCCCCGGCCGTCGACCGGGCCTTCGTCGCCGGCATGCTCGCCGGCCGTGACGGCGGCGCGGAGCTGAGTTCCCGGTACGGGGGTCCGGCCGCCACCGGCTTCCTCGTGGAGTTCCGCACCCGGCTGGCCGTACCGGGCGGCACGGTGGACGCCGCGGGCTTCGCGGCGGTGACCCGCTACCGGGACCCGGCCGCCTGCCAGCGGGCGCTGGACAAGCAGGTCGCGTACGGGATGATCCAGCGCTTCCCGGACGGCGGCTTCTGCGCCACCGAGCGCGGGCTCGCCTTCCTGGCCGAGCTGTTCGGCGTGCACGGCGAGGTGACCGAGGAGCTCTGGGCGGGGCACGACGAGCGGGTGGCGCGGCTGGTGCCGGCGCTGGGCCGGGTGCTGGCGTACGCGTTCGCGTCCGCGGAGCCCGGCGCCTTCGCGACCATGGCCCCGCCGCACGAGCCGGACGGCACCCCGCCCGGGGTGCTGCTGCTCAACCGGCTGGGCACGCTGCGCTACCACCGGGCGGACGCGCACGCGGCGGCGTGGACGGCGGCGGGGCACACGGCGGCGAGCGTCGTCGAGCTGCCCGACGGGCCGGAGCGGCTGGCGATCGAGCAGGAGACGGACCGCCGGGCGGCCGGCCCGTGGGCGGTGCTCGCCGCGGAGGAACGCCTGGGGCTGCTCGCCGACCTGGCCGCCCTGCCGGGCTGAACCACGGGCGACGGCGGCGCGACGATATCCTCCCCCGGTGGAGCGGAGTCGAGAAGAGGATGGTGCCGGCATGATCGGGATGGTGCTCGCGGCCGGTGCGGGGCGTCGACTGCGCCCGTACACCGACACCCTGCCCAAGGCCCTGGTGCCGGTCGACGGGGAGACCACCATCCTCGACATCGCGCTGCGCAACCTCGCCGAGGTGGGGCTGACCGAGGTCGTGATCGTGGTCGGCTACGCGGCGGACGCGGTCCGGGAGCGGCAGGCCGCGCTGGAGGAGAAGTACGGCGTCACGATCACCCTCGTGGACAACGACAAGGCCGAGGAGTGGAACAACGCGTACTCGCTCTGGCTGGCCCGGGAGCACTTCTCCCGCGGCGTGCTCCTGGTCAACGGCGACACCGTGCACCCGGTGAGCGTGGAGAAGACCCTGCTGGCCGAGCGCGGCCCCGGCATCCTGCTGGCCATCGACAACATCAAGGCGCTGGCCGAGGAGGAGATGAAGACGACCTTCGACGCGGCCGGCCAGCTCACCCGCATCACCAAGCTCATGGACCCGGGCGAGGCGTACGGGGAGTACATCGGCGCGACGCTCATCGAGCCGCAGGTGGCCGGCCCGCTCGCCGACGCCCTGGAGGCGACCTGGCGGCGCGACCCGAACCTCTACTACGAGGACGGCTACCAGGAGTTCGCGGATCGGGGCGGCGAGGTGCGGGCCGCCCCGATCGGCGACGTCTCGTGGGTCGAGGTCGACAACCACGCCGACCTGGCCCGGGCGCGGGAGATCGCGTGCCGCTACTAGCCCGGACGATCCTCACCCCGCTGCACATCGACGTGCGGCGCGGTGCGGTGGCCGACCTCGCCGCGATCCTGGTCGACGGGCGGATCTCCGCCGGCGGCGACGTGGCGGTGGTGGTCGGCCCCGGGCAGGGCGAGCAGATCGCCGAGCTGATCCGCCCCTCGCTGCGGTCGGCCGACCTGTTCACCGTGGCCGGCGGCACCCTGGACGCCGCCGACGATCTGGGCGCCAAGCTGCGCAACCGGTCGTACGACGCGGTGGTGGGCATCGGCGGCGGCAAGACCATCGACGTGGCGAAGTACGCGGCCACCCGGCGCGGCCTGCCCATGGTCACCGTGGCGACCGCGCTGGCCAACGACGGCATCGCCTCGCCGGTGGCCAGCCTCGTCACCGACGGGATCAAGGGCTCCTACGGCGTGCACATCCCGATCGCCGTGATCGTCGACCTGGACTTCGTCGAGGCGGGGCCGGAGCGGCACAACCGGGCCGGCATCGGCGACGTGGTGAGCAACATCAGCGCGCTGGCCGACTGGGAACTGGCCAGGCAGGTCCGCGGGGAACCGGTGGACGGCCTGGCCGCCTCGCTGGCCCGGATGGGCGCCGAGGCGGTGCTCGCGCACCGGGGCGACATGAGCGACGACGCCTTCGTCACCGTGCTGGCCGAGGCGTTGATCTCCACCGGCCTGGCCATGGCGGTCTGCGGCACCAGCCGCCCGGCCAGCGGCGGCTGCCACGAGATCATGCACGCAGTCGACGCGCTCTATCCGGGCACCGCCTCGCACGGGGAGCTGGCCGGGCTCGGCGCGCTGTTCTGCACCTTCCTCCGCGGCGACGAGCGCCGGTTCGCGGAGATGTCAGCCTGCCTGGCCCGGCACGGCCTGCCCCGGCTCCCCGCCGACGTGGGCCTGAGCGACGAGCGGTTCGTCGAGGCGGTGCAGTTCGCGCCGGCCACCCGGCCGGACCGCTACACCATCCTCGAACACCTGGCGATGTCGCCTACCGAGACGCGAGAGCGGCTGGCAGACTACGTCGGTGCACTCCGCGACCACCTTGACTGAGCCGTCCCGCCCCTCCGTCGCCGACTTCCACCGGGTCAACCGGGGCGGCGGCCTGTTCAGCGAGTCGATCAGCCAGTGGATCGGCGCGGTCTTCGCGCTGGTGGCCCAGCGCCTGGGCCTGCGCCCGACCGCGCTGACCGTCACCAACCTGGTGCTCGGCCTGGCCGCCTCGGTCACCGTGGTCGCGCTCGCCCCGAAGGTCGCCGCCGGCTCCGTCCCGGCCTGGGTCGTCGGGCTGGTCGCTCTGGTCGCCTGGCAGATCGCGTACGCGCTGGACTGCGCGGACGGTCAGCTCGCCCGGGTCACCAAGCAGAACAACCCGGCCGGCGCCCGGGTCGACGTGCTCTGCGACGTGGCCGCCCAGATCGCCCTGGTCACCGCGCTCGGGGCGACCGCCGTGGCGCAGCGCCCCTCGACGCCCACCTGGCTGATCGCGGTCTTCGCCGGCACCTGGATGGTCAACCTGGTCACCTCGGTGATGCAGGCCGGCCCGAACGCGGCCAGCATGGTCACCTCGACCTCGCTCCCGGTCCGCCTGGCGAAGCTGGTCCGCGACTACGGCGCCGTGATCTTCCTGGCCGGCCTGGTCCTGACCGTGGCACCGGCCCTGACCGTCTGGGTGATCGTCGCCTTCACGATTGTCAACGGCGGCTTCCTCCTGGCCAGCATCGCCTTCTCCGCCCGCGCCTCGCTCCGCTGACCCCGAGGTTGGTCCGCGCGCCCCACCTCGTCGCCTGAAGGCGCAGGGCCGGGGTCAGCGGCGGGTGCGGGCGACGTCGGCGTAGATGTCGATGAGGCGCTTTGTCACCACGTCGGGGTGGAAGGTGCGCTCGTAGCGGGTGCGGGCCGCGGGGGCGAGTGTCGCCGCGCCGGCCCGGGCCACCGGGAGGGCCGCGGCCAGCGCCTCCGGGTCGGGCGCCACCACCCAGCCGGCCTCGCCGCGCTGAACCCCCCGCGGCAGGGAGACGTGCCCGTCGCCGGGCGCCGCGGTGGCTACCTCGGCCGGGCCGGTGCCGGCGGGCTCCCGGGGATCGTCGGCGCCGACCAGGTACGGGATGCCGCCCAGGGCGGTGCCGAGCACCGGCCGGCCGCTGGCCAGCGCCTCGATGATCACGGTGGGCAGCACGTCGTGCCAGGTGGAGGTCGCCAGCACCACGGCGCTGTCGGCCAGCGCGGCGCGCACGCCGGGCCGGTCGAGCTGGCCCAGGTAGACCACGTCGGGCCGCTCGGCGGCGGCCGCCTCGGCCAGCGGCCGCAGCTCGCCGTCACCGGCGATCCGCAGCGGGCCCAGCGAGCCCACCGGGTGCCGCCGCCACGCCGTCAGCAGCAGGTCGAGCCCCTTCTCCGGGCTCAGCCGGCCCATGAAGAGGAACCCGTCACCGGGCGGCGCCGGGGTCCCCGGGTCGGGCACCGCGTTGGGCTTGACCACGATCCGCTCGTCCGGGATGCCGTAGTCCCGCAGGTGGTCGGCGACCGCCGTGGTGAGCGCGATGTACCGGTCCACGGACTTCCAGGTCGGGCGGTGCACGGCGAGCGTGGTGGCCATCAGCGCGCTCTGCGCCCGGGAGCCCCGGTAGCAGCGGTGCACGATCGCCGGCACGCCCAGCGCCCGGCCCCGGCAGTCCTGGCAGATCATCCCGTCCCGGAAGTAGAGCCCGGAGGAACAGACCTGGCGGTAGTTGTGCACCGTCTGCACTACCGGCACCCCACGCTTGTGCGCGGTCCGCACCACCCACGGCGAGAGCAAAGGGTACGGGTTGTGCAGGTGCAGCACGTCCGGCCGGTGCTCGGCGAGCAGGCGGTCCAGGTCGTGCTGGGCCTTCGGGGCCCAGATCGGCGAGATCGGCAGCAGCGCCTTGGCCGGCTTCGACATCGCGGGGATCTCGTCGGAGCTGCGCAGGAACGGCAGCACCTCCACCCCGGCCGCGGTGAGCTGGGCGATCTCCGCGTCGACGATGGTGTTCTCGCCGGAGGGCTGGGCTTCCCGGTACCGGTTGTGCGCCACCACGATTCTCACGGGAAAGAAGGCTACCTTTGTACGGTGCCTGAACTACCGGAGGTGGAAGCGCTCGCCGGCTACCTGCGCGAGCGGGCGGTCGGCCGCCGCGTCGAGCGGGTCGAGGTGGCCGCGATCAGCGCGCTGAAGACGTACGACCCGCCGCCGAGCGCGGTCGCCGGCCGGACGGTCACCGGCGCGGGCCGGCACGGGAAGTTCCTCGACGTCCGGTTCGACGAGGGCCTGCACCTGGTGGTGCACCTGGCCCGGGCGGGCTGGCTGCACTACCGGGAGGCGTTCCCGTCGGCCGCCCCACTGCGCCCCGGCAAGGGTCCGATCGCCCTTCGGGTCCGCCTCGACGACGGCTCCGGCTTCGACCTGACCGAGGCGGGCACGCAGAAGAAGCTGGCCGCGTACCTGGTGACCGACCCGGCCATGGTGCCCGGGGTGGGGAAGCTGGGCCCGGACGCCCTGGAGGCCGACCTGGCCACCTTCGCCAGCCGGCTGCGCAGCCGCCGGGGGCAGGTCAAGGGGGTGCTGACCGACCAGTCGGTGCTGGCCGGGATCGGCAACGCCTACTCCGACGAGATCCTGCACGCGGCGAAGCTCTCCCCGTTCGCGATCACCGACCGGCTGACCGACGACCAGCTCGCCACGTTGCACGCGGCGACGCGCGCGGTGCTCGGCGACGCGGTCCGGCGCTCGATGGGGCAGCGGGCCGCGGAGCTCAAGGGTGAGAAGCGCTCCGGGCTCAAGGTGCACGCCCGGAAGGGGCTGCCGTGCCCGGTCTGTGGCGACCTGGTGCGGGAGGTGTCGTTCGCCGATTCGAGCCTCCAGTACTGCCCCACCTGTCAGACCGGCGGCAAGCCGCTGGCTGACCGACGGTTGTCCCGCCTCGTACGGTGAGTAACCGCACTCCGCGATTACGGAGAGGAATCGTCCCGGGATCGTGGAAGGTCCCACTCCGCACCTCTACCGGGGCCGCCATCCATCGGTATAGTGGCTCGGTCCCCGGCTTCACAACCGACTCGAAGCCGGCCAGATCCTCGCGAGCATCGTCGGACGGCTTCTCCCTCTGGGGGCGGTCCGGGCCGGGCCCGCGTGGGAGACTGGGACGGTGGGCGACCCGGGCCCTCACGGCGAGTGAGGGCGCGCGTCATGCGGGAGGACACTGGTTGAGGTGACGACAAGCCTCCAGCGCCCGGTAACCAACACAGGCCGGAGCAAGAGCGTGCGGCACGTCGACAGCTTCGAGATCCAGCCGCCGACTCCGCCGTCGCACAACGGCGTACCCCGGTTGGCGTGGGCCCGTGCCCGGCGCCGGGTGTCCCGCTGGCATCGCCCCTACATCGCCATCCTGCTGCTGCTCGACTTCGGCGCGGCGGCGCTGGCCAGCCTGCTGGCAATCCAGATCTTCGAGCAGGCCGACTCGGGCTTCCGGCACGCGCCCCAGTCGTGGTTCTACACGGTCGCGTTCGTGCTGCTGCCGCTCGGCTGGCTGCTCATCCTGTGGGGCAACCGGGCCTACGACCGGCGCTACCTCGGCCTCGGGCCGGACGAGTTCAAGCGGGTGACCCGGGCCGGCGTGGCGGTCGCCGCCACCGTCTCCTTCATCGCGTTCGCGACGAAGACCTACTCGCTGTCCCGGTGGACGGTCGGCTTCGCGCTGCTCGGGGCGATGCTGTTGATCCTGCTCGGCCGGATGATCGCCCGGGCCACGCTGCACGCGCTCCGCCGCCGGGTCGGCCAGGCCGGGCACCGGATGGTGCTGGTCGGCACCCTGCCGGAGTGCCTGGAGGTCTTCACCGCGGTCACCCGCAACCCGGGAGCCGGCCTGGTCCCGGTGGCCATCCACCTCACCGACGGGTACGCCGCCGCCCGGGGCATCGAGACGCCGGTGCCGGTCTACGCCGGCCGGGACGTGCTCGCGCTCGTGCGGGAGGTCGGCGGGGACACCATCGCGGTCTGCGGCTCGGCCAGCGCCGAGCCGGGCGAGCTGCGCCGGATGGCCTGGCAGCTGGAGGGCTCCGGCGTCGACCTGGTGGTCGCTCCCCAGCTCACCGACATCGCGGGCCCCCGGGTGCACATCCGCCCCATCGAGGGCCTGCCGCTGCTGCACGTCGAGGAGCCGACCCTGTCCGGGCCGGCCCTGCTCGCCAAGAGCCTGATGGACCGGGTCGGCGCCGGGCTGGGCCTGCTGCTGCTGGCCCCGCTCTTCGCCGCGGTCGCCATCGCCATCCGGATCTCCGACCGCGGGCCGGTCTTCTTCCGGCAGCCCCGGGTCGGGCACGAGGGCCGGACCTTCCGGGTCTGGAAGTTCCGCACCATGTACGTCGACGCCGAGGAGCGGCTGGCCGGCCTGGTCGACCAGAACGAGACCGACGGCATGCTGTTCAAGATGAAGCAGGATCCCCGGGTCTTCCCGGTGGGCCGCTTCCTGCGCGCCTCCTCGCTGGACGAGCTGCCCCAGCTCATCAACGTGCTCTGGGGCGAGATGTCGCTGGTCGGCCCGCGCCCGCTCCCCGCCGACGACGGCGACTTCCTGGGCGACGTCCGGCGCCGGCTGCTGGTCCGCCCGGGCATGACCGGGCTGTGGCAGGTTTCCGGCCGCTCCGACCTCTCCTGGGACGAGGCGGTCCGGCTCGACCTCTACTACGTCGACAACTGGTCGCTGGCGTACGACCTGAGCATCCTGTGGCGGACCGTCGGGGTGGTGCTCGCCCGCAAGGGCGCCTACTAGGCGGACCGGCCGGAGCGACCGACGCGGGAGGTCACGTTGCTCCAGGAGGAGATCCGCCGGCGCAACCTCGGCACCCTGCTCCGGCACGTCCATCTCGACGGTTCGGTCTCCCGGGCGGCGCTGGCCGAGCGGATGGGCCTGAACCGCAGCACGATCATGGCCCTGACCCTGGAGCTCACCGCCGCGGGACTGGTCCGCGAGGAGGCGCCGACGGACACCGGCCGGACCGGCCGGCCGTCGCTGGTCGTGCGACCGGAGACCACCGGGGTGTACGTGCTGGCGTTCGACGTCGCCGTGGACTGGCTGACCGCCGCGCGCGTCGGGCTGGGCGGCGTCATCCTGGACCGCCGGTGGGCGGCCCGCCCCCGCGCCGGCGCCGACCTCGACCGGGTGGTCGAGGTCCTCGCCGGGTTCGGCCGCCAACTGCACGAGGCGGCGCCGCCGGAGGCGGTGTGTGTCGGGCTCGGCGCGTCGTACTGCGGCATGATCCGGCCGGGCGACGGGATGGTCCGGTTCGGTCCGGACATGGGATGGGTGGACCAGGCGTTCGGTCCGGAACTCGGCCGCCGGCTGGGCCTGGCCCGGCCGGTGCCGGTGGGCAACGAGGCCCATCTCGGGGCGCTCGCCGAGCAGCGACGCGGCGCGGGCCTCGGCTTCCAGAACATGATCTACCTACATGGCGATGTCGGCGTGGGAGGCGGGATCATCGTCGGCGGCAAGCTGCTCGACGGTGACGGCGGCTACGCCTGCGAGCTGGGGCACATGGTGGTCAACCCGCATCACGGGCGGCCCTGCGGGTGCGGCTCCCACGGCTGCCTGGAGGCGGAGGTCGGCGAGCGGGCCCTGCTCGACGCCGCCGGGCGGCCCGCCGACCTGTTCGGCCGCGACGCCCTGCGGGAGGTGGTGTCCGACGCCGGCCGCGGCGATCCGGCAGCTCGCGAGGCGCTGCACCGCATCGGTGACTGGCTCGGAGTCGGCGTGGCCAATCTGATCAACCTCTTCAACCCGGGCATCGTGATCTTCGGCGGAATGCTGCGCGACGTCTACCCCGGCGCGGCGGACCAGGTCCGTACCCGCATCGCCGACAACGTGCTGCCCGTGGCGAAGGAGCGGGTACGGCTGGGCACCTCGGCGCTCGGCGACGACGCCACCCTGGTCGGTGCCGCCGAGCTGGGCTTCGTGGAGCTGCTGGCGGACCCGCTGGGCGGTGTCGTCCCGGCGCTGCCACCCCGCCGCTAGGCGACCGGCGGACGACGCCGGGTTGGCGTAGCGGGCGGCACCGGCCAGGATCTGTGTCGTGGGTGGCAACCTCTCGGCCGTGTTCGGCGTCGTCTCGCTGGTCACCGCGCTGGCCGCGGCGCTCTGGGCGGTGCTGCGGCTGCGCGCCCGCCGGGGCATCGCCACGGCCACCCAGCGGGCCACGTACGAGGTGCTGCACACCGCCGGGCTCGCCGCCGAGCCGCTGCGGGGCGGCCTGAGCGCGGCGGGCGCGGCGAAGGCCGTACGCCATCTGCGGGCACTGGTGGGTGCGGCCGGGCTGGCCCTCACGGACCGGGAGGTCCTGCTCGCCCTCGACGGGCAGGGCGCGCACCACGGCGACCAGCTGCTCGCGGCGGCCCGGAAGGCCGTCGGCGTCGGGCGCTCGACCGTGCTGCGCGAGTCGGAGCTGCACTGCGACCTGGTCGACTGCCCGGTCCGGGGCGCCGTGGTGGCCCCGCTGAGCGCCGACGGCCGGGTGGTCGGGGCGCTGGTGGCGGTGGCCGACGAGCAGCCGGCCCCGGGCCTCGTGCAGGCGACCCTGGAGACCGCGCACTGGGCCGGCGACCAGCTCGCCCTGGCCGAGCTGGACTCCTCCCGGGAGCGCCTGGCCCGGGCCGAGGTACGCGCGCTGCGCGCCCAGATCAGCCCGCACTTCATCTACAACGCGCTGACCGCGATCGGCTCGTTCGTCCGGACCGACCCGGAGCGGGCCCGCGAGCTGATCCTGGAGTTCGCCGAGTTCACGCGGTACTCGTTCCGGGCGCACGGGGAGTTCACCACGCTCGCCGAGGAGCTGCGCTCGATCGACCGCTACCTGACCATCGAGCGGGCCCGCTTCGGCGAGCGGCTCCAGGTGCGCCTGCAGATCGCGCCGGAGGTGCTGCCGGTGACCCTGCCGTTCCTCTGCCTCCAGCCGTTGGTGGAGAACGCGGTCCGCCACGGGTTGTCCCGCAAGCCGGGCACCGGCATGGTGAGCATCGAGGCCCGGGACGCGGGCGCCGAGTGCCACATCACGGTGGAGGACGACGGGGTGGGGATGGATCCGACGACGCTGACCGCCGGCATGGCCGAGGTCTCCGGCGCCGGCAGCGACCCGGCCGACGACCCGGGCCAGCACGTCGGCCTCTCGAACGTCGACGAGCGGCTCCGGTCGGCCTTCGGGGACCGCTTCGGCCTGGTCGTCGAGACCGGCCTGGGCTCGGGTACGAAGGTCAGCATGCGGGTGCCGAAGTTCCACCCCGGGGTACGGGCGACGTCATGAACGCGGCGACCGGGTTTCTCCGCGTGCTGGCGGTCGACGACGAGCCGCCGGCGCTGGACGAGCTGGCGTACCACCTGCGGGCCGATCCCCGGGTGGCCCGGCTGGACACCGCCGGCGACGCTACCGAGGCGCTGCGGGTGCTGCGCGACAGCGACGTGGACGTGGTCTTCCTGGACATCCGGATGCCCGGTCTGGACGGCATGGAGCTGGCCCGGGTGCTCCGCCGGTTCGCCCGGCCGCCGGCGATCGTCTTCGTGACGGCGTACGACGACGGCGCGGTGGACGCCTTCGACCTGGGCGCCACGGACTACGTGCGCAAGCCGGTCCGCGCCGAGCGGCTGGCCGAGTCGCTGCGCCGGGTGATCGGCGCGCGGGTGGTCCCCTCGCACCCGGCGGCGCTTGCGCGGGCCGAGGAGGACCCGACCATCCCGATCGAGCTGGCCGGCACCACCCGGATGCTGCCCCGCTCGGCGGTGCGCTGGGTGGAGGCGCAGGGCGACTACGCCCGGCTGCACACGTCGGACGGTTCGCACCTGGTCCGGGTCTCGCTGGCCACCCTGGCCGAGCGGTGGGCCGACGCCGGGTTCGTCCGGATCCACCGGTCCTACCTGGTGCAGCTCAAGCTGATCGCCGAGCTGCGGCTGGTCAACTCCGGCTACGTGGTGGTGATCGACGGGACCGAGCTGCCGGTGAGCCGCCGGCACACCCGGGAGCTGAAGGACAAGCTGGTCCGCGCGGCCAAGCAGGACTGGAACCGCTGATCAAGAATTCTTTCCGTCGGACGGGAATACGCGCCCGTTGTCGTACGCTGTACGGGACGCCGTACGACAAGTGGAGGCCGCATGTCCGACAGCCGCTACGACGCCGCGACCGAATTCGACCGTCAACTCGACCGCCTGGTGCTGCTCGGCTACCCCGCCCTGGCCGGGCTGACCGAGCACGCCTTCCGTGACCTGCTCGACCCGCTGCGCGGGGCCGCCGTCGAAGGGACGGCAGAGCTGGCCGCACCCACCGACGGGCGGGTGCCGTTCCTGCTGGTGACCACCCGCGAGCTGGTGCCCGTCCAGGAGCGGATCGCGCTGACCACGCTCGCCGGCAAACGGAAGCCCGGCATCCTCGACCGGAACTTCCCCGCCGACGACCTGCCGACATTCGACCCGATCAAGGAGCTGGAGGTGCCGGCCGGGCCGGCGTACCTGCTCTTCGACGTCGACCGGGGCGAGGAGTACCGGAACCAGCCGCCCTCGACCGCCCTGGCCGACATGACCGAGCGGGGCCGGCTGCCGATCACCATCGACGAGGGCCTCGCCTTCGTCACCCTGCACCCGCCGGCACTGGCCAGCAACCGGTGCTTCTCGCTGGTCGGCTCCCGCTGCGGCGACAAGCGGGTGCCGGCGCTCTGGATCAGCCAGGGCGCGCCGAAGCTGGGCTGGTGCTGGTTCGGCAACCCACACACCTGGCTCGGCTCGGCCACCGCCGACCCGGTACGGGTCGGACTGGAGTGAGGAGGTGTCGGCGCGGTCTCCCAGGGCCGCGCCGACACCATCAGAAGATGTCGCCGACCGGCAGCGCCAGCGGGAAGGGCTCGTCGGTCCGGAGGACGTCGGTCGCGGTGAGCACGGCGGCCTCGCGGTAGGCCCCGCCGACCTGCTCCAGCACGGTCAGGGTCTGCTTGCGCGGCTCGACCAGCCAGTAGCAGGGGATGCCGGCCACCCCATACTCGTGCCGCTTCAGGACCAGGTCACGGCCGGCGTTGCCGGGCGAGACGACCTCGACCACGAGGAGGACGTCGGCCGGGGCCAGCGCGGGGCCGCCCCGGTCGAGGGCGTCCTCCCGGGCCACGAAGAGATCCGGGACGAAGTACGACGAGCGCTTCGCGCTGACGCCGATGTCCTGCCCGACGAGCAGGCCGGGTGGGGCCTGCCGGTCGAGGAGGCGGCGGAGGCGGTTGGCGATCGCGCCGTGGAAGACGTCCGCGTGGGGGGACACGAGCAGGCTCCCGTCGAAGATCTCGTAGTCCTGGCCGTCCTCCGGGAGATCCTGGAGGTCGTCCACCGTCCAGGCGCCGCCGCCGGGACGAGCTGGGCTGGTCACCGTCACACCTCCTCTCTACCGGATCACCCTGGCATCCCGCTCCGTCGTCCACAACGAGGCGGACGTCATCCACCGGGTTGTCCACAGGAGTGAAGCGTTATCCACAAGTTGTGCACAGCTCCCTCCCGGTGCCCTTGACATTCCCGCTGATCAGGCGAGACTGCCGTGGATGACCGGAGCGGAGGAGCGGGACGTTCCGGGGCGGCCCGCGCAGGCGGCTCCGGTGCCCGTTCCGCGCGCCCCGCAGCCGGCCCGGACCCGCGTCGTGCTGGCCGAGGTCTCCCGGCCGGCCAGCCGCGCCGACCGCACCCGCTCCGAGCTGACCCAGCAGACCCGGGTGGGCGAGACGCTGGTGCGGGGCCTCATGCGGGCCCAGCTCTCGCTCGCCCTGCGGCTGAGCCTGCTGGTGCTGATCGGGCTGGGCGGCCTGCCGTGGCTCTTCGCCATCGCGCCGTCGGTCGGCCGGGTCACCCTGCTGGGCGTCAACCTGCCCTGGCTGCTGCTCGGGGTGGTCGCCTTCCCGTTCCTCATCGGGGTCGGCTGGGCGTACGTGCGGCTGGCGGAACGGAACGAGCAGGACTTCACCGACCTGGTCCAGCGGCCGGAGCGCTGATGTCCAACGGCTACGTGGTCCCCGCGATCGTGGCGGTCACCCTGGTCACCGTCGGGATCGGCTTCTACGGGCTGCGGCTGGCCCGGACCACCTCCGACTTCCTGGTCGCCTCCCGCGCGATCAGCCCGACCTGGAACGCCGCCGCCATCGGCGGGGAGTACCTGTCGGCGGCGAGCTTCCTGGGCGTGGCCGGGCTGATCCTCAAGTACGGCGTCGACGTGCTCTGGTACCCGGTCGGCTTCGCCGCCGGCTACCTGGCGCTGCTGCTCTTCGTGGCCGCCCCGCTGCGCCGCTCCGGCGCGTTCACCCTGCCCGACTTCTGCGAGGTGCGGCTCGGCTCGCGGCGGCTGCGGAAGCTGGCCACCGTCTTCGTGATCTTCATCGGCTGGCTCTACCTGGTGCCACAGCTCCAGGGCGCCGGGCTGACCCTGGCCACGGTGGCCGGTTCGCCCTACCCGGTGGGGGCGCTGCTGGTCGCCGTGGTGGTCACCGCGAACGTGGCGCTGGGCGGGATGCGGGCGATCACCTTCGTGCAGGCTTTCCAATACTGGTTGAAGCTCACGGCGCTGGCCGTACCCGCGATCTTCCTGGCGTTGCAGTGGCAGGCCGACGCCCGCCCGGCGGTGACCCCGCCCGACGGGCCGATGTTCCGGACCGCGACCACCGTGGTGGTCGAGCACCGCGCGACGCTCACCCTGCCCGACGGCGACATCCGGGAGGTACGCCCCGGCGACCGTCTCGACTTCGCCGCCGGCGACCCGGTGCCGGAGGTCTCCGGCACGGCCACCGACGCCACCGACTGGCTGCTGCCGGACACGGCCGGCGACGACGACCGGGGCCTGTTCGGGACGTACTCGCTGATCCTGGCCACCTTCCTCGGCACCATGGGCCTGCCACACGTGCTGGTGCGCTTCTACACGAACCCCGACGGCGCCGCCGCCCGGCGCACCACGCTGGTGGTGCTCGCCCTGGTCGGCGTGTTCTACCTGCTGCCCACGATCTACGGCGTGCTGGGCCGGATCTACACGCCGCAACTGCTGGTCACCGGGCAGACCGACGCCGTGGTGGTGCTGCTGCCCGGTGCGACGCTGGGCGACGGCACCACCGGCCGGCTGCTCGCCGCGCTGGTGGCCGCGGGCGCGTTCGCGGCCTTCCTCTCCACCTCGTCCGGCCTGCTCACGAGCGTGGCCGGGGTGATCTCCACGGACGTCCTCGGCCGCGGCTCGGTTCGCGGCTTCCGGCTGGCCACGGTGATCGCCGGCGGGGTGCCGGCGGTGCTCGCGCTCAACGTCTCCGGGCTGGACGTCTCCCAGGTGGTGGGGCTGGCCTTCGCGGTGGCCGCGTCGAGTTTCTGCCCGCTGCTGGTCCTCGGCATCTGGTGGCGCGGCCTGACCGACCTGGGCGCCGCCGCCGGGGTGCTGGTGGGCGGCGGCGCCGCGATCGGCGCGGTGCTGCTCACGGTGCTCGGCCCGCCGCTGTCCGGCTGGCCGGCCACGCTCACCACCCAGCCGGCCGCGTGGACGGTGCCGCTCGCGTTCACCGTGATGGTGGCGGTGTCGATGGCCACCCGTCGGCGGCTGCCCCGGGACGTCGGCGTCACGATGCTCCGCCTGCACACCCCGGAGTCGCTGCGCCTCTAGCGGTCGGCCGTACGGCTCAGGGAGGACGGGAAGATCATCCTTCGGCCGGAGCGACCGCTGGTGGCGGCGGGCTACGGTCGGGGGCATGACCGATCAGCACCCGGCGCTGTCCCTCCGTGGCCTGGCCAAGCGGTTCGACACCAAGGTGGCGGTCGCCGGCGTCGACCTCGACGTGCCGACGGGCTCGTTCTACGGGCTGCTCGGCCCGAACGGGGCCGGCAAGACGACCACCCTCTCCATGGCCGTCGGCCTGCTGCGGCCCGACGCCGGACAGGCCCGGGTCCTCGGGTACGACGTCTGGGCCGACCCGGTGCGCGCCAAGGGGCTGCTCGGCGTGATGCCCGACGGGGTACGCCTCTTCGACCGGCTCAGCGGGGCGGAGCTGCTGGCGTACCAGGGTCTGCTGCGCGGCATGGACCCGGCGGTGGTCGACCAGCGGGCGGCGGAGCTGCTCGACGTGCTGGCGCTCAGCGACGCCGGCCGCACCCTGGTGGTCGACTACTCGGCCGGCATGAAGAAGAAGATCGGCCTGGCCTGCGCGCTGCTGCACGGCCCCCGGCTGCTGGTGCTGGACGAGCCGTTCGAGGCCGTCGACCCGGTGTCCGCGGCGCTGATCCGGGACATCCTGCACCGCTACGTCGTGGGCGGCGGCACGGTGGTCTTCTCCAGCCACGTCATGGAGGTGGTCGAGCGGCTCTGCTCGCACGTGGCGATCCTGGCCGACGGCCGGATCAAGCGGGTCGGCACGCTCACCGAGGTGCGCGGCGACCGGTCGCTGGAGGAGGTCTTCGTCGAGGTGGTCGGCGGGCGTACGGCGACGGGCGAGGAGCTGTCGTGGCTGTCCCGGTGACCGCGGCCGAGCGGCCGGCCCGGGCCGTCTCGCCCCGGCACTTCGTCCGTCTCAAGCTGCGGGTGCTGCGCAACAACTTCCGCGGCCAGGCGTGGCGGATCGCGCTGTTCGTGGGCGGCGTGCTGTTCGGGCTCTGGTTCGCCGCCGGGGGCTTCTTCCTGCTCGCCGCGCCCGGCCTGGCCGGCGAGTCCCGGTACGCGCTGATGACCGCCGCGTTCGGCGGCGGTTTGCTGACCCTCGGCTGGCTGCTGCTGCCGCTGGTCTTCTTCGGCGTGGACGAGACCCTGGACCCGGCCCGGTTCGCGCTGCTCCCGCTCTCCCGCCGCACCCTGGTCACCGGGCTGTTCGCGGCCGCCCTGGTCAGCGTCCCGGTGCTGGCGACCCTGGTCACGGTCGCCGGGCTGGTGGTCACCGCCGGCGCGCTGGGCGGCTGGTTCGCCGCGCTGGTCGCGGTGCTCGGGGTGCTCCTCGGCCTGCTGCTCTGCGTGGCCGCCGCGCGCGCGGTGACCAGCGCCTTCGCCACCATGCTCCGCTCCCGCCGGGTACGCGACCTGGCCGCCGTGCTGCTCGCGGTGCTCGCCGCGCTGCTCGGCCCGTTGCAGCTGCTGGTGCTCGGCGCGGTTCAGCAGGCCGACTGGGACCGGTTGACCGGGGTGGCCCGGGTGGTCGGCTGGACCCCGTTCGGGGCGCCCTGGACGGCCGGCGTCGACGTGGCCGAGGGCCGGGCCTGGGCCGCCGTGCTGAAGCTGCTGATCACCGTGGCGGCGATCGGCGTACTCCTTCTCTGGTGGTCGCGGTCGCTGGAGTCGGCCATGGTGGGCGCGGCGAGCGCCGGGCCGGCCCGGGACCGGCGTGGCGCGGCGGCCGCCGGCGCGGTCGGGCAGCTCTTCCCCCGGGCCGTCGGCTGGGCGCGGCGGGACCGGTTCGGCGCGCTGGTCGCCCGGGAGTGCCGCTACTGGTGGCGGGACGCCCGGCGGCGGGCCAACCTGATCACCGTGGCGGTGGTCGGCATCTTCGTGCCGCTGATGGTCAACCTGGGCGGCTCCCGGTTCGCCACCGAGGGCGGGGCCGCGTTCGGTCAGGCCACCGCCGATGCGTCCCCGGTCGTGGTCAGCCTCTCGATGCTCTTCGTCGGGGTGCTCGCCTCGGTGACCCTGGCCAACCAGTTCGGCTTCGACGGCAGCGCGTACGCGGCCAACGTGGTGGCGGGCGTGCCGGGGCGGGTGGAGCTGCGGGCCCGGATGGTCGCGTTCTCGCTCTACGTGGTGCCGATCCTCGGCACGGTCGCCGTGGTGCTGGCCGTCGTGCTCGGGCGACCCGGCTGGCTGGGCCTGATGGCCGGCGGGCTGTTCGCCGCGTACGGCTGCGGGCTGGCGATCAACGCGACGGTCTCGGTGCTCGGCGGCTACGCGCTGCCGGAGACCAGCAACCCGTTCGCCATGAACACCGGCGCCGGGATCGCGAAGAGCCTGTACGCCCTGGTGTCGATGGTGGCCTCGGCGGTGGCGGGGCTACCCGTGGTGGTGGCCGCCGCGCTGCTCGGCGACGTCTGGCTCTGGCTGGCCCTGCCGGTCGGCCTGGCGTACGGGCTGGGCGCCGCGCTGCTCGGCGCGTACCTGGCCGGGGACGTGCTGGACCACCGGCAGCCGGAGCTGCTGGCCGCCGTCACGCCGAGGCGCTGATGCCGGTCGTCGAGGCGGTGACCACCGTGCCGGTCCCCCCGGAGCTGGCCTTCGCGGTGTCGCAGACCGTGGCGCCGGTCCGCTACCGCTGGGACCCGTTCGTCCGCGAGCAGCACTTCGTCGACGGGGCGACCCGCCCCGGCCGGGGCGTGCGCACCTTCACCCGCTCCCGGCACGGCCTCGTGATGGTCAGCGAATACGTCTCCTGGGCACCGCCGACAAACGTGGGCATGAAGATGGTCCGCGGGCCCTGGTTCTTCGAGCGGTTCGGCGGCGGGTGGCGGTTCGCCCCGGGCCCGGAGCCGGGCACGACCCTGGCCACCTGGCGGTACAACTTCCGGTGCCGGCCGGCGTTCCTGCGCCCGGTCGCCGAGCGGATCGGGGTCTGGCTGCTGCGCCGCGACATCCGCCGCCGGATCGCCGGGTACGCCGCGGGCTGCGCCGACCCCGAGGTGCTGGCCGCCGCCCGCCGCTCCCTCGCCGCGTAGTCCGGTCAGGCCGTGCGGCGCATGGCCGCGTAGAGGTGGTGCCCGTCGCCGACGCTTGTCACGTTGACCAGCTCCCAGCCGTAGTTCGACAGGTGCTCGACCGCCTCCATGAGCGGCCGGAACCCGCTGCGTCCCCAGGAGTGCTTCGCGGTGACCACGAGGTGCCGGTGCGGGTAGGCACGCAGGTCGACCTGACCCCCGAGGATGGCGTCGGCGCTGACGACGCGCTCCTGGGCGAGCTGCTGCGGCGAGACGAGAGACATGCCCGGCACGGTACGGCCCTCAGTCGAGCCCGGGCCGCCGCAGGCTCGTGACCAGGGAACGCCAGGCGTCCGGGGTGAAGGCGAGCGTGGGCCCGGACGGGTCCTTGCTGTCCCGCACCAGCACCACCCCGGGCAGGTTGTCCGCCACCTCGACGCAGTTGCCGCCGGAGTCCGTCGATCGCGACGACGTGCGCCAGCGGGGCTCGGCGGTGGTCATGGCGTCACCTTCAACTTCCGGATCAGATCCAGTGAGGCTCCCGTGGACAGCGCTTCGCCGAGGAGGCTATCCCACTTCCGCTCGATCAAGCCGATGGTCCCGGGGTCGTCGATGACGTGTCCCCGCGCGGCATTCTCCAGGTAGAGCACCCGCTCGGAGTCCGGCAACTCGGCCAGCACGAAGCCGCCACCGAGCCCGGCATGCTCGCCGACGGCGAGCGGGACGACATGCAGCCGCACAGCCGGCAGCTCGGCCACCTCCAGCAGGCGCGCGAGCTGAGCATCGAGGACCGCCGGCCCACCGACCGGCCGTCGGACGGCGGTTTCGTCCAGCAGGAACACACAGTGCGGCGGCTCGTCGCGGTGCAGCAGTTGTTGCCGCTCCAGTCGAACGGCCACCAGTTCGTCAACGGTGCCGGGCGGATGCAGGCCGCCGGTCGAGATCACCGCACGGGCGTAGTCCTCGGTCTGCAACAGCCCCGGGACCAGGCACGCCTCGAAGGCGCGGAGCCTGACCGCCTGCTGCTCGTAGCCACGCCACGGCACGAACCATGACGGGCCGCGCTCCTGGTCGGCGGTCTTCAGAAGTTGGGTGAGGAGGCCGCCGGTGCCGAGGGCCTGGTCGGCGGCGACGGCGAACTCCATGGTCGGCCGGCGTCGCCCCGTCTCGATGGCGGCCACCGTGGACGGGCTCCACCTGATCGTGGCCGCCAGCCCTTCCTGGGAGACGTCCGCACCGGCCCGGGCGGCCTTCAACGCCCGGACCCATACCTCGATGTTCATCCTTACGTCCCCGGTAAGTACGTGGTCGCGCTTGGTAGTAAGCCCTGGCATCCTCCCGCGCTGATCCCGCCGAGTCCAGGGTGGAGGGGCGCGGCCCGGCTGGTGGAGGCGACGACCCGGCGGCCGGTCCTGCGGCAGGTCGCCCCGGCCATCCCCCGGCCGGGGCGACCCCTTCCCGGGGAGGTGCTCATGCGGAATGACCGCCGAGATCTTGGACGGAAACGGCCCTTCGAGGGGCCGAATTCGTCCAAGATCTGGAAGGGGCCGGGTCCGGCGCACGTGGCGATGCGGCCGGCGTGGCGGTGCCGGTCGTGCGGGGCGCACTGGCCGTGCCAGCCGGCCCGGCTCGCGCTGCTGGTGGAGTACCGGCACGACCGGACCGCACTGCTGCTCTACCTGGGTGGCCTGATGGCGGAGGCCACCGGGCAGCTTCCCGGCGCCCGGGACCTGCATCGGCGCTTCCTGGGCTGGGTGCGGGGCCGGGGCGGCACAATGTTTCACGTGAATCATGAGCCGGGCGCCGAGATCCACCACACCGACCCGTTCGCCGTGCCGGCCGGGCAACGCTCGCCGGTCCGCCGGCTGCGCGGCCGGCTGGCCGCTCCGGTGACGCTCTGGACCGCGCCCGGCCCGGCGGGGCTGACCGTCTCGTCCACCCTGGTGGCCGAGGGGGAGCCGGACCGGCTGCTCGGTCTGGTCGACCCGGAGTCGGACCTGTGGGCGGCGGTGGAGGAGGCGGGCCGGTTCGCGGTCGCGCCGCTCGGCCCGCAGCACCGGCAGCTCGCCGACCGGTTCGCCGGCCTCTTCCCGTCGCCGGGCGGCCTGTTCGCCCTGGACTCCTGGACCGACACGCCGTACGGGCCGGTGCCCGCGGACGCCGGCGGGTGGGCCGGGTGCCGCCTCGACACCACCCGGGAGTACGGCTGGGGCCTGCTGGTCGAGGCGACCATCGAGGCGGTCGACCTGGCCGAGGACACCGCGCCGCTGCTGCACTACCGCGGCCGCTACCGGGGGCTGACCGACTGACCACCGACCGGTGAGCGGAGTGACCTGGGTCACTCGGCGCAGCCGGACCGCCGTTCGGCGCAGCCGTCGACCGTCGCCGATCCGAGCCTTCCCCGGCGGGGAGCGCGCTCTCTACCGTGCGCGAAAACTCCCCACGCCTGCGAAGGTGGTGATCCACAGATGTCCACGGACACACCCGCGTCCGCACCCGCCGAGTCGGCGGCGGAACGGTACCTCGCCGTCCAGCGGTCGGACGAGTTCGCCGGGTTGCGGCGCGCGCTGCGCGGCTTCGTCTTCCCGATGACCGTCGCGTTCTTCCTGTGGTACGCGCTCTACGTCATCCTCTCCGCGTACGCGCGGGGTTTCATGGGCACGAAGCTGGTCGGCAACATCAACGTCGCCCTGGTCTTCGGCCTGCTCCAGTTCGTCTCCACGTTCGTCATCGCCTGGCTCTACTCGCGGTTCGCCGACCGGAAGATCGACCCGGTGGCCGACCGGCTCCGCGCCGAGGTGGGGGAGGTGACCCATGAACACGGTCCTCGCGGCTGAGGCGGGCGGCACCACGGCCCGCAACCTAACCATCACGCTGTTCCTGGTCTTCGTGGCGATCACGCTGGCGATCACCGTCTGGGCCAGCCGGCAGACCAAGACCGCCACCGACTTCTACGCCGGCGGCCGGTCCTTCTCCGGCTTCCAGAACGGCATGGCGATCGGCGGCGACTACATGTCCGCCGCGTCCTTCCTGGGCATCGCCGGCATCATCGCCCTGTACGGCTACGACGGCTTCCTCTACTCGATCGGCTTCCTGGTCGCCTGGCTGGTGGCGCTGCTGCTCGTCGCCGAACTGCTGCGCAACTCCGGCCGGTACACGATGGCCGACGTGCTGGCCTTCCGGATGCGCCAGCGCCCGGTCCGGACCGCGGCCGCGGTCTCCACCATCACGGTGTCGATCTTCTACCTGCTGGCCCAGATGGTCGGTGCGGGCGCGCTGGTCGCCCTGCTGCTCGGCATCAAGCCGGGCACCACCTTCCTCGGCATGGACGCCGACACCGCGAAGGTCGCCACCATCATCATGGTGGGCGCCCTGATGATCATCTACGTCACCGTGGGCGGCATGAAGGGCACCACGTACGTACAGATCGTCAAGGCGTTCCTGCTCATGACCGGTGCGCTCGTGATGACCCTGCTGGTGCTGGCCAAGTACAAGTTCAACCTGTCCTCGCTGCTCGGCGACGCGGCCGACGCCTCCGGCAAGGGAGCGGCCTTCCTCGAACCCGGGTTGCGCTACGGCGTGGAGACACCCGGCGACGCGCTGAAGACCTTCTACAGCAAGATGGACCTGCTCTCGCTGGGCATCGCGCTGGTGCTCGGCACGGCCGGCCTGCCACACATCCTGATCCGCTTCTACACCGTGCCGACCGCGAAGGCGGCCCGGAAGAGCGTGCTCTGGGCGATCGGCATCATCGGCACCTTCTACCTGCTCACCCTCGCCCTCGGCTTCGGCGCGGCGGCGCTGGTCGGCGGCAAGGCGATCACCGCGCAGGACAAGGCCGGCAACACGGCCGCCCCGCAGCTTGCCGAGGCGCTCGGCAAGGACTTCTTCGGCGGGAACCTGGGCGGGGCGACCCTGCTGGCGATCATCGCGGCGGTGGCCTTCGCCACGATCCTGGCGGTGGTCGCCGGGCTCACCCTGGCCTCGTCGTCCAGCCTGGCGCACGACTTCTACGCCAACGTCATGCGGAACGGTCAGGCGTCCGAGCGGCAGGAGGTGAACGTCGCCCGGATCTCCGCCCTGGTGATCGGCGCGATCTCCATCGTGCTGTCGATCTTCGCGCAGAGCCTCAACGTGGCGTTCCTGGTGGCGCTGGCCTTCGCGGTCGCCGCCTCGGGCAACCTGCCGGCGATCCTCTACAGCCTGTTCTGGAAGCGGTTCAACACCTCCGGGGCGGTCTGGGCCATCTACGGCGGCCTGCTCGCCGCCGTGGTGCTGGTCTTCTTCTCCCCGGTGGTCTCCGGGGCGCCGACGGCCATGTTCCCCGACCACGACTGGCACTGGTTCCCGCTGTCGAACCCGGGCATCATCTCGATCCCGTTCGGCTTCCTCTGCGGCTGGATCGGCACGCTGCTGTCGAAGGAGCACGACGAGGACAAGTACGCCGAACTGGAGGTGCGCTCGCTGACCGGCGCGGGCGCGCACTGACCACACCCCCCACCCCGGTGGGCCGGAGCCGTCGTCGGCTCCGGCCCACCGGCTTGAGTAGGCTGGCCGGCATGAAGGTCGCTCCCCGCTTCGGCTCCGGACATCGCATCCTCGTCACCGGCGGCGCCGGCTTCGTCCCGTCGCACCTGGTCGACCGGCTCATCGAGCGCGACTGCACGGTGGTGGTGCTGGACAACTTCGTCACCGGCTCCAAGGACAACATCGCGCACCTACTCGAGAAGCCGACCTTCTCGCTGATCGAGGCGGACATCTCCGAGGGGCTGCCGACCGACCACCCGGCGATGGCCGAGCGGTTCGACGCGATCCTGCACATGGCCTCCCCGGCCAGCCCCACCGACTTCGAGAAGCTGCCGGTGGAGATCCTGCGGGTCGGCTCGGTGGGCACCCTGCACCTGCTGGAGCGGGCCACCGCCGACGGCGCCCGGTTCCTGATGGCCTCCACCTCCGAGGCGTACGGGGACCCGAAGGAGCACCCGCAGCGCGAGACGTACTGGGGCAACGTCAACCCGATCGGCATCCGGAGCGTCTACGACGAGGCGAAGCGCTTCTCGGAGGCGGCCACCATGGCCTACCACCGCAGCCGGGGCACCGACACCGCGATCGTGCGGATCTTCAACACCTACGGCCCCCGGATGCGGCCGGACGACGGCCGGGCCATCCCGACCTTCATCTCCCAGGCGCTGCGCGGCGAGCCGATCACCGTGCACGGCACCGGCAACCAGACCCGGTCGATCTGCTACGTCGACGACCTGGTGCGGGGCATCCTGCTGCTGCTCGACTCGACCGAGACCGGCCCGATCAACTGCGGCACCGAGCACGAGATGTCGATGCGGCAACTGGCCGAGACGATCGTGTCACTCACCGGAAGCAGCTCCGAGGTGAGCTACATCACCCGCTCCGCCGACGACCCGGAGATGCGCCGCCCCGATCTGACCCTCGCCCGCGAGCTGCTCGGATACGAGCCCGCCGTGGCGCCCGAAGACGGTCTCCGACGCACGATCGAGTACTTCCGCGGCCGGCTAGGGTACTGAGTCCCGCTGGGAGGAGGCTGACACCTCGCTGCGCCTCAGGGCGCGGGTGGCTCGACCGACCTACCCTCGGTTACATGTCAGCGACCTCGTCTGCCGGCGTCCCGTTCCGCGCACCCCTGAGCCGGAGCGCGGGCCGCGCCCAGGTTCCCGGCTCCGGCCGGGGCACCAGCGGGCGTGCCCGCGCGACCGACGCCCGCTGGTACCCCTCGTATGACGAGGAGCCGCGCTCGGGCGGGCCCGGCGGCCCGGGTGGACCGACCGGCCCGGACGGGCCTGGTGGTGGCGGCGGCGGTCCCGGCCGGCGCGGCCCCCGTCCGCGCTGGGGACGGATCGGCCTGGTGGCCGGCGTCGCCGTGCTGGTGCTGGCGCTGCTCGGCGCCACCGGCGCCTGGCTCTACGCCCGCAACCTCAACGGCGACCTGGCCCGCACCGACCCCTTCTCCCAGATCACCGGGGGGCGGCCGGCCAAGCAGGTCGAGGGCGCGTTGAACATCCTGCTGGTGGGCAGCGACTCGCGGGACCCGGACGCCGAGGTGGACGCCGCCGGCAAGTGGCGGGCGGACACGCTGATCGTCATGCACATCCCGGCCGACCACAAGCACGCCTACCTGGTCTCGATCCCGCGTGACCTGTACGTGCCGATCCCGGAGAACGCCGGCGCGTCCTGCGACTCGGGTTCCCGCAACAAGATCAACGCTGCCTTCGCGTTCGGCGGCCTGCCGCTCGCCGTGAAGACCGTGGAGTGCTTCAGCGACGTCCGGATCGACCACGTGATGGCCATCGACTTCGCCGGCTTCAAGGAGGTCACCGACGCCCTCGGCGGGGTGGACCTCAAGGTGGAGCGGACCATCAACTCGATCCACAAGCCGTACCGGACGTTCACCAAGGGCGTGAACCACATGAACGGCGCCGAGGCGCTGGACTGGGTCCGGCAGCGCAAGCAGTTCCCGGACGGCGACTTCGCCCGGATGCGCCACCAGCAGGAGTTCCTCAAGGCGCTCATGGACAAGGCGGCCAGCACCGGGACATTGACCAACCCCAGGAAGCTCAACGATTTCCTCAAGGCGGTCACCGCCGCCGTCACGGTCGACCAGGGATTCTCGTTGACCGACATGGCGCTGCAGTTCCGGAGCCTGCGCGGGGAGAACCTGACCTTCGTCACGAGCCCCAACCTGGGCGGCCAGACCATCGACGGCCAGTCGGTGGTGGTCTCCGACCGGGAGAAGGCGCTGGCGATGTACAAGGCCATCGCCGCGGACACCATGGCCGACTGGCTGAAGGCCAACCAGAAGACGGACACCGACGGGAGCGGCGGCTGACGCCACCCCGCGACGGTGGTGCATCCGGTCGGTGGTCAAGGCTCGTCCCGCAGTGAGCCAACCGCCGACCGGATCCTTTCAATTGGCCGTTCGGCCACAACCCTGAGCCATTGGCCGAGATTGACGGGAATAGCCCTCGCACGAGGTCGCGAGAACGGGAACAGATACGTACAGTGGTCCCGCCCCCGATCACCGAGCTGGAGCACGCATGCCGGTCCAGACCAGCCGTCGCCCTCAGTCACTGGAGCCCGGATCACCCGGGCGGGTTCCCCCGATCATCCCGACGCAGCCCGGCCCCGGCGGCCCCGGCGGCGGGAAGAAGCGCACCAAGCGCAAGGACCCGCTCTGGGCCAAGCTCACGGTGATCTTCGGCGCCGTCCTGATGATGACGAGCGGCCTCGCGATCGTCGGCAGCAAGGCGGTGATCGGCCAGGCGACCAACAGCATCGACCAGGGCAACCTGCTCGGTGAGGCGGGCAAGAGCGACGCCGAGGGCGGCAACAGCCTCGACGGCCCCATCGACATGCTGCTGCTCGGCGTCGACGCCCGGCAGCGCTGGGCCGCCGACGACGTCCGGTCGGACACGATCATCATCCTGCACATCCCGGCCACCCACGACCAGGCCTACCTGATCTCCATCCCCCGGGACACCGAGGCACAGATCCCGGCCTTCGGGAAGAGCGGCTACGGGGGCGGCACCGACAAGATCAATGCCGCCTTCTTCCACGGGGCGCAGAACGGTGGCGGCTGGGAGGGCGGTGCCCAGCTGATGGCCAAGACCATCAAGAACATGACCGGGATCAGCTTCGACGGCGCCGCGATCATCAACTTCGGCGGCTTCAAGAACGTGATCGACGCGCTCGGCACGGTGCGGATCTGCGTGAGTCACGAGGTCAAGTCGCACCACATGTCGATGGTCGACGGCAAGCCCATGTGGAACGCGGACGCGAAGAAGACCGGCAAGTCGTACACCCCGGTGGTCCACAAGAAGGGCTGCAAGGAGATGGAGGGCTGGGAGGCGCTCGACTACGCCCGCCAGCGCTACGGCCTGCCGAACAGCGACTACGACCGCCAGCAGAACCAGCAGCAGCTGATCAAGGCGATGGCGAAGAAGGCCACCGACAAGGGCATGCTGACCAACCCGCTCAAGCTGAACGCGTTGATCAAGGCGGCGGGCAAGGCCTTCATCCTGGACACCGGCGGCGTGCCGATCGCGGACTTCATCTTCACGCTCAAGGGCGTCAGCGGGAACGACCTGGTCACCCTCCGGACCAACGGCGGCACCTACAGCACCGCCGGCAACGGCCGGGAGAAGTTCAACGAGACGACCATGGAGATGTTCCAGGCCGTGAAGAAGGACAAGCTCGCGGACTTCGTGGTGTCGAACCCGAGCGTCCTGTCCACCCGCAAATGACCTGGTGACCTGCCGGTAGCCGGCGAAAGCGGCACCGCCCGGCGGTTCCCCCCGTAGCCTGACGTGAGCGGGTCTCATGTCGCGGCTACGGGGGGAACGTCACGTCCAGGCCAGCACGGAACGCACGCGGGCGGACGCGATCCGCCCGCTGGTCCCGGTTCCTGCTCGGCGCGGGTCTCGCCCTGCTCCTGCTCGCCAGCCTCGGCGTGGCCGGCCTGCACTGGCTCACCAACCGCTACGACCGCACGGTCACCAAGGAACAGCTGCTGGACGCGTCGGCCCGGCAGAGGCGCACCGACCTCTCCGGTCCGCTCAACTACCTGCTGATCGGCTCCGACCACCGGCTCGGCGCGAACCCCGAGGACCAGCGCTCGGACAGCATCCTGATCGTGCACGTGCCGGCCGGGCTGCGGCAGGCGTACCTGATCTCCGTGCCGCGCGACCTGCTGGTCGCCATCCCGGCGGCGCCCGGCTACGGGGGCGGCCAGGACAAGGTCAACGCGGCGTACGAGCACGGCGGCGGGGGCGAGGCCGGGGCCCGGCTGCTCAGCGCCACCCTGACCCGGCTCACCGGGGTGCGCTTCGACGGTGCCGCGCTTGTCGACTTCTCCGGCTTCAAGCAGGTCATCGACCTGCTCGGCGGCATCCGCATGTGCGTCGACACCCCGGTCCGGTCGATCCACACGAAGACCCAGTTCGACCCCGGCTGCCAGCAGATGAACGGCGCCCGGACGCTGGACTACGTGCGGCAGCGCTACGACCTGCCCGGGGGCGACTACGACCGGCAGCGCCACCAGCAGCAGATGCTCCGGGCGGTGCTCGACAAGGCCGGCGAGACCCACCTGCGCAGCGACCCGGTGAAGCTGGACCGGGTGCTCCGGGCGGTGGGCGGCGCGCTGACCCTGGACAGCAACGGCGTACCCCTGGAGGACCTGCTCTTCGCGCTGCGCGGGCTGCCCGCGAACGCCCTGCACGGCGTCCAGGTGCCCTCCTACCCGCAGACCATCGACCAGGTCTCGTACGTGGTGCTCGACAACGGCGGCGGCGGGCTCTTCGACGCGCTGCGCGGCACCCGGATGCCGGAATGGGCGGTCGCCCACCCCCGCTGGGTCAACCAGCTCTGACCGGAGCGGGCCGCTAGGCTTGGTAGCCGTGTTCGGACCCCAGGTTCCCAGCGTGCCCGCGTCGGCCGTGCCCGACGACATCTACCTCCTCGACGTCCGTGAGGACGACGAGTGGGGCGCCGGCCACGCGCCGACCGCCCACCACCTGCCGATGACCGAGTTGCCCGCCCGGATCGCCGAGGTGCCGGACGACCGCGAGGTGGCGGTGATCTGCCGCTCGGGCGGGCGGTCCGCGCAGGTCGTCGCGTACCTGATGCGCAACGGCTGGGACCAGGTGCGCAACGTCGAGGGCGGGATGGGCGACTGGGCCGCCGCCGGCCGTCCCGTGGTCACCGACGACGGGCAGCCGGGCCGGGTCGCCTGAGGCGCGACCCGGCCATGGCCACCCCCCTGGTCTTCGCGCACCGCGGCGCCTCCCACGACCTGCCGGAGCACACGCTCGCCGCCTACCTGCGCGCCCTCGACGAGGGCGCGGACGGGCTGGAGTGCGACGTCCGGCTGACCCGGGACGGGCACCTGGTCTGCGTCCACGACCGCCGGCTGGACCGGACCAGCAACGGTCACGGGCTGGTCAGCGCGCGCACCCTCGCCGAGCTGGAGGCGCTCGACTTCGGCTCGTGGCACCCCGGCGGGTCGGCGGCCGACGGGGACGAACCGCTCGACGCGTCGCACACCCGGCTGCTCACGCTGGAGCGGCTGCTCGACGCGGTGCTCGCCGCCGGGCGGCCGGTCCGGCTGCTCATCGAGACCAAGCACCCCTCCCGCTACGGCCGCGACGTCGAGCGCCGGCTGGTCACCCTGCTGCGCCGGTACGGCCTGGCCGAACCCGGCCCGGACGACCCGGTCCGGGTCACCGTGATGTCCTTCTCCCCGCTGGCCGTACGCCGGATCCGCGACCTCGCGCCGGCGCTGCCCACCGTGCTGCTGCTGGAGGTGCTGCCGCGCTGGCTGCGGCTGGGCCGGCTGCCGTTCGGCACCCGGATCGCCGGGCCGGGGATCGGCCTGGTCCGGGCCCGCCCGCAGCTCGTCCCCGCGCTCCGGGCCGCCGGCAACCAGGTCTACGTCTGGACGGTGAACGAGCCGGCGGACCTGGAGCTGGTGCTGGCCGCCGGGGTGGACGGCGTGATCACCGACCGGCCCGCCCGGGCGTTGGCCCGGTTGGGCCGATGAGCCCCCCGGTCCGACCGGTGGGCGGTCGCCCGGCCAGGGGGTGTCCTCGGGCCGGGCGGCGCGGCACACTCGGGACATGCCGGAGCGAACCGACTTCACCGCCCTCATCGCCGGCCACACCAGCGTGATCAAAATGATCAACTCGGGTGAGTCGGGCCTGCCCGTGCTCACCAGGCTGCTCCGCGAGGTCGAACCGGCCGTCGGCGCGGCCGGCCTGGTGTTCGTGGAGTTCGCCCCCGCCGGCGGCCGGGTGATCGCGGCGACCGGCAGCGCGGAGTTCGTCACCGGCCGCCCGCTGCCGGCCACCGACCCGGCCACCGTCTGCCTGCTCTCCGGGCCGCCCGTCCGCGAGGTCCGGGTCGACGCGATCCCCGGCGCGCTCGCCGACGAGGTCGCCGCGCGCGGGCTGTGCCGGATGATCCTGGCGCGCGCCGAGATCGGCGGACTGACCGTGGGCAGCCTGCACGCCCTCTACCCGGAGGGCGCGCCGCTGGACGCCTCCCAGCGCGCCGTGGTCGGCTACGTGGCCGCCTGCATCGCCCACATGTACGGCGACCAGACCGGCCTGCCGGTGCACGGCGACGGCCCGGTGGTGGCGGCGCTCGCCGACGGCCTGGCGGTGGTCGACCGCGACCACCACGTCCGGCTCTGGAACCCGGCCGCGGCCCAGGTGACCGGCCGGCCGGCCGGCGAGGCGCTGAGCCGGCCGCTGCCGTTCCCGCTCCCCCCGTCCGGCCAGGTGCTCGACCACCGGCTGCCGGACGGCCGCTGGCTGCGGATCACCTCCGGTGAGCTGCCCGGGCCGGGCGCGCTGCGGGTGGTCACCTTCCGCGACATCACCGACCAGCAGCGGCGCGACCACGACCGGGACCTCTTCGTCGCGGTGACCAGCCACGAGCTGCGCACCCCGGTCACCGTGATCAAGGGGTACGCGGACACCCTCACCGACCACTGGGAGTCGCTCAGCGACGACGACCGGCGGCAGGCCGCCCGGATCATCGGGCAGCGCGCCAACGAGCTGGCCCGGCTGGTCGACCGGCTGCTCACCGCCGCCACCGAGAACCGCCCCGGCGGCGAGCCGGCCGCCCCGTTCGACCTGGGCGACGCGCTGCGGGCGGCCGTGCCCGACCTGCCGGCGGACGTCCGCCACCGGATCGTCCTCGACCTGCCGGCCGACCTCCCCAAGGCGCTCGGCGACCGGCACAGCCTGGCCACCGTGCTCACCGAACTGAGCACCAACGCCGGCAAGTACTCGCTGCCGGACACCCCGATCGAGGTCTGCGCCGAGGCCAACGAGCGGACCGTCTCCTTCCGGGTCGCCGACCGGGGCATCGGCATCCGGCCGGAGCACGTGGAGCGGGCGTTCGACCGGTTCTGGCAGGGGGAGTCCGGTGACCGGCGGCGCTACCCGGGGGCCGGTCTGGGGCTCTATCTCGTCCGGCAGATCGTTGAACAACAGAATGGATGGGTATCCCTTCGACCGAGAGCTGGTGGGGGTACGGTCGCAGAGGTGCGGCTGCCACGGGGGTGAACCCGGCCCGCACGGGGGAAGGAACGACGGTGTCGACGGGTTCGGCCGAACGAGCGTGGTGCGTGGTGGTGCCCCACCACGTCACCGGCACGCGCCTGGCCCGGCACCGGCTCGCCGACGAGCTGGCCGACGTCGTACCCCCGACCCTGCTGGCCGACCTGGTCGCGGTCCTCGCCGAGCTGGTCGGCAACGCCGTGCGGCACGCCGACCCGCTGCCCGGGGGCGTGGTCCGGGTGGCCTGGCGGCTGCGGGCGACGGTTGGCGGGCCGGCCGTCCAGCTCCGGGTCACCGACGGCGGTGGCGCCTCCGGCCCGCTGATGCGGGTCGCCGCCCCGGACGCCGCCGACGGGCGCGGCCTGCACATCATCTCCGGCCTGGCGAGCCGCTGGGGGGTCGAGCGGGACGGCCTGGGTCAGAGCGTCTGGGCGGAGTTCGACCCGGCCGCCGTGACCACCCGGCCGGACCTGGTCGTGGCCGGTTGAGCCGACCGGTGAGGCGGGTTGCGCCCACGGCGGTCGGGCCCGGCATCTAGGCTGTGTCGCCGTGAGCAAGCGTCGAAAGAGCCAGCGGCCCGCCGAAGCCACCCCGAAGCGGGAGAAGGTGCGCGACGTCTTCGTGCCCCGACCGTTCGAGGGCCTGGTCGACGAGCCGGAGTGGATCGCCCTGCGCGAGCTGGTGCCGGCCGCCTCCGCGCCGCTGCGGCTGACCCCCGAACTGGTCGAGGAGTACGGCGACCGCCCGGTGACCCTGGCCACCGTGCTGCCGATGGCCGCCCCGGCGATGACCAAGCCGGACGGGCGGGTCTTCATCGGCCTCCAGCGGCACCAGCAGTCCGGCGACGTCTCCCGGGACCTGGCCGACGCGCTGCTCTGCGCGCTGCGGACCGAGCCGGGCGGCCAGGTGAGCGTGCCGCCGCTGCCGGGGCCGGGCCCCCGCCTCCAGGACATCCTGGTGGACGGCCCGCTGGAGATCAGCATGCACGAGGGGTTCGAGTTCTGGCTCGACCCGGGCGCCGCGGACGACCCGAACGTGCAGGCGTCCCTGGAGCGGGCCAACGCGGCGATCTACCCGACCGTGAAGCTGGCCGCGGCGCGGGCCGCGTACTGGTGCCAGGTGCCGGAGAAGGCACACGTGCGCTGGGTCCTGCCGGAGGACGAGGATGTGGCGCTGGACGCGCTGTCCCGGCTGAGCGTGGCCGGCACGCTGACCCTGGGCGACAACACCCGGTTCGCCGGCATGTTCCGGGCGCACGGCCGCCTCGTGCCGGTGTGGGACCTGCCCGAGGACGCGCCGGCCGCCGACTGGGAGGAGCCGGTGACCGGGTTCGCCAAGCGGTACGCCGAGGCGCTGGAGGAGCGGGAGCCGCTGGACGCCGCCGGGCGCCGGGCCCGCCAGGGCCTGCTCGGCCGCCAGCTCACCCTGCGCTGACCCGATCGTCGCCGCGGGCCCCGGTCACCGGCCGGGGCCCGTCGCCGTTCAGCGGCGCAGCGGTTCGCGGACCAGCGGGCAGGACATGCAGCGCGGTCCGCCCCGGCCGGAGCCCAGCTCCGATCCGGCGATGGCGATGACCTCGATGCCGGCCCGCTCCAGCTGGGCGTTGGTCTCCACGTTCCGCTCATAACCGACGCAGAGGCGCGGCGCCAGGGCGAGGGTGTTGTTGCCGTCGTCCCACTGCTCCCGTTCGGCGGTGACCGGGTCGAGACCGGTGTCGATCACCCGCAGCTGGTCGAGGTCCATGGCGTCGGCGGCGGCCCGCAGGAACGGCGCCGGGCCGTCGACCCGCGGATCCTCGCCGTCCGTGCCGGCGATGACCGTGTACGCGGACAGCTCGCTGGCGATGTTCGGGTACATCAGCACGGCGTCGACGTCGACCATCGTGCAGACCGTGTCCAGGTGCATGGTGGCCCGCTCCTGGGCGATCGGCACCACCAGGATGGTGTGCGCGAGCCGGGCGGCGAAGACCTGCCGGGCCAGCCGCTCCGCGCCGGCCGGCGTGGTCCGCTCGCCCACGCCGACGGCGAGCACCCCCGGCGCGAGCAGCAGCACGTCCCCGCCCTCCAGGTGCTCCAGCTCGGGGTGGTAGACGAACTCGGTGCCGACGAATCGCGGGTGGTAGCGGTAGATCGCGTCGGTGAGCGTGGTCTCGCGGCGGCGGGCCGGCATGGCCAGGCTGGTCACACCGACCCGGTCCCCGATCCAGACCGACGAGTCGCGGGTGAAGAGCAGGTTGGGCAGCGGGTCGATGACGAAGTCGTGCCGGTCCATCAGCGTCCAGACCAGACCGCCGGGACGGTCCGGGCCGATCCGCACCTCCTCGTGGGCGAGCCCGGCCACGAACACGTCGGCCAGTGCGGCCGGGTCGAGGTAGGTGAGGTGGTCGGCGACCCGGCGGCGCAGGGTGTCGCCCAGCCGGGGCGAGCGGAGCACCAGGTCGGTCAGCTCGGCCCGCGCGTCCGGCACGGCGAGGGTCTCGGCCAGCAGGGTGGCCAGGTAGAGCACCTCCACCCCGCGGGACCGCAGGGCCGCCGCGAAGGCGTCGTGCTCCTCCTGCGCCCTGCCCACCCATGGGATAGCGTCGAACAGCAGGGAGTCGTTGTTGCGTGGGGTGAGGCGGGCGAGTTCCGGCCCCGGGCGGTGCAGCAGCACCGTGCCGAGCCGAGCGACCTCGCTGTCCACGTAGTGGGTCACCTTCGCAGCGTAGGGCAGGCTTCCGCACCATCCGGGAAAAGAAGTGTGAATGAATATGGCATTCATCCGCACTCATTCCGGCGCTCCAACTTGCCGAGCACCGGGGTGCGCAACGTAGGGTAGTGGAGACATAACTTCGAGAGACCTTTTGCCGGAGGTCGCGATGACTGTCTTTCCCGCTCGCCGAGCCGTACCGACCCGGGCACTGCCGCCCGTCTCGGTGCCGCATCCCCGGGTCGAGTCCACTTCGGTGCTCGAGCCGGCCCGACCCACTCCGCTGGAGTGGGCCCGCCGCCGCCGGGCCGAGCGGGGTGCCCGCAGGTTGGAGGCGGCCGGGGCCCGCGCCCTCGGCCAACTCGACCACCTCGGCCCCGCCTGGCACGTCATCGAGTGGCCCCGCACGGACGCCGCGGACGTGCTCCTCGACCGCACCCAGGACGAGCGGGCCGGTTTCCTCGCCATCGGGCCGAGCGGGCTCTTCGCGGTCACCGTCGCCGACCACGGCCGGGCCCGGGTGCTCGTCGCGGGCGACGTCGTGCAGATCAACGGCAAGCGTCCGCCCTATGTGGCCGAGGCCCGCCGCGACGCCAAGCGGGCCGCCAAGGCCCTCTCCGACGCCGTCGGCCTGCCGATCCCGGTGACCCCCGTGCTGACCTTCGTCGGCTCCGGGGTCATCAGCGTCTACGGCCTGCCCAAGGACTGCCTCATGGCCACCCACCGGGAGCTGGACCGCCTGCTCGTGGCGGGCGGCAACCGGATCAGTCCGGCCACCGCCGAGAAGCTCTCCCGTGTCGCCCAGGCCCCGTCGACGTGGCTCAACGGCACGTACCGTCCAGCCGCCGACTACCGGTGGTACGAGGAGGGCCGAACGGCCGCTGACAAGCGGGCCGCCCGCCGGTAACGTCTCCGGCGACGCCACGCGGTCCGCGGCTCCGCCCCGTTGGTCCGTCGGCCCGCGCCGTCGCCGGCCGCCCGACACCGGGCACCCGTCGCACCGACCCCTGTCCCCGGTCCCCTTCGAGCGCTCGGATATTCGTGCGGCTCCGGTGACCGGACGCAGCGCGGTCGGGCGGCCGCCGAGACGACCGGCTAGCGTGGACAGACCGTCGGTGTACATAGGAGGCGCGGTGGCCCACGTCGAACTCTCGCTCTCGGAAGTGTTCGTGCCCGCGGCGGGGACACCGACCGAGCAGGAGTCCGACAACTTCGGGCAGTGGTCCGGCACGGTCTCCCGGGCCGCCGAGCCCTGCCTGCTCATCGACGCCGACACCACCGTGGTGGCGATCTCCTCGTCCGGCTGCGACCTGCTCTGCCTCGGCGCCCCCGAGGACGTCATCGGCCGGCCGCTGCTGGAGGGCGGCCTGCGCCTGGTCGACTTCACCGCCAGCCCGAGCGAGCTGACCGAGCAGGAGACCGACAAGATCCCGCCGCTGCTCGCGCTGCTCTCCGGCCGGCTGGCCCGGGGCCTGCTCCGGGTCCAGGGGCCCGGCGCCGACGCCGGCACGACGGTGGACGCCATCTCCACGCCGGTGCTCACCGACGGCGAGGTGGCCGGCTCACTCACCTTCTTCTCAGCCGTCTGACCTGCGACGACGTGTGGCGATCGCCGCACCGGGCGGTGCTGGGGCCCCGCCGCGCCGAGGCCGTAGGGTGCCCTCATGCTCGATGTCGCTCTGTTGCCGGGCGAGTACGCCGTGTGCCGCCTGTCGGCCGGCACCGTGCTGCCCCCACGGCTCTGGGGCGCGCTGGCCGGGCGCGACGTGGTGACGGTGAGCTGGACCGCCGACGGCGTCTCGGTGATCTGCCCCGCCGAACGGGCGCCCGCCGGGGCGGACGTGGAGACCGAGTGGCGCTGCCTGCGGCTGGTCGGCCCGCTGGACGCGGCGGTCACCGGCACCCTCGCCGCCCTGGTCGACCCGCTCACCCGGGCCCGGGTCGACGTGGTGGCCTTCTCCACGTACGACACCGACCACGTGCTGGTGCCCACCGTGCGGCTGGCCGAGGCGACCAGCGCGCTGGAGCGCGCCGGGCACCGGGTCCACAAGTGACCTTCACCCGATCGGGTGATCCTCCTACGATGGGCTCGGCCGCCCGGCCGTGACGACGTCCCTCGATGCCGAGGATCGACCCGTGCCCTGCACCCCGCCCCGCCCCGCCCGCCGACACCTCCCGGTGGCGCTGGCCGCCCTGCTCGCCCTCGCCGGCTGCGGGGCGCCGCCCGAGCTGCGCCACCCCACCGCGTCCGCGACCACCGCGCCGACCGCCTCCGCCACCTCCACCGCCAGCCCGACGCCGGCCGCACCGGCGACCCCGACCCGGCCGGCCCGCACGGCACCGCCGCCGGACCCGACCGCCACGCCGTGCCGGTCCGGCCCCTCCGGCGACCGGGTGGTCGCCCTGCTGCGCGGTTCGGCCCGGGTGCTGCCCCGGGACCTCCGGGTCACGGTGCGGAGCGGGCCGCTCTGCGCGGAGGACTGGCAGTACACGGTGCTGGCGGTGAGCGGGCACGAGGAGCTCCAGGTGGTCACCCGGGGCCGGCCCGCCGCGCTGGAGCTGGTGACCGCCGGCACGGACGTGTGCGGCGTGGAGGTACGCGCCGCCGCCCCGTCCGGCATCCGGACCCTGGCCTGCGACGGCACCCCGGGTGCGTAGTCTGGTCGACATGCCGGGAACACCGCCGACCCGCTTCGTCTACCTCGGTCCCGAGGGCACCTTCGCCGAGCAGGCGCTGCGCACCGTCCCCGCCGCCGAGCGGGGTGACCGGACGCCGGCGCGCAGCGTCGGCGAGGCGCTGGACGCCGTACGGGCCGGGGAGGCGGACGCGGCGCTCGTGCCGCTGGAGAACTCCATCGGCGGCGCGGTCGGGGTGACCCTGGACGAGCTGGCCGAGGGGGAGCCGCTGGTGATCACCCGCGAGGTGATCCTGCCGGTCGAGTTCGTGCTCGCCGCCCGCACCGGGATCGCGCTGGCCGAGGTGCGCAGCGTGGCCGCCCACCCGCAGGCGTCCACCCAGTGCCGGGGCTGGCTCCGCGACCACCTGCCCGACGCCACCGTGGTCGACGTGCTCTCCAACGGCGCCGCCGCGGCGGGCGCCGCGAGCGGGGAGTACGACGCCGCCATCTGCGCCCCGATCGGCGCCACCCGGCACCGGCTGACCGTGCTCGCCGACAAGATCGCCGACCACCCGGACGCGGTCACCCGGTTCGCGCTGGTCTCCCGCCCCGGCCCGCCCCCGCCGCCGACCGGCGACGACGTCACCTCGCTGGCCGTCTACATCGCGCACGACCGGGTCGGCGCGCTGCTGTCGGTGCTCACGGAGTTCGCCACCCGCGGGGTGAACCTGAGCCGGATCGAGTCCCGCCCGACCGGCGAGGCGCTCGGCCGGTACGTGTTCTTCCTCGACTGCACCGGGCACGTCGCCGACGTACGCCTCGGCGAGGCGTTGCAGGGGCTGCGCCGGGTCTGCGCCGACGTGCGCTTCCTCGGCTCGTACCCCCGGCACCGCTGGAACCCGGCGGCGAGCGACCGGCCGGTCCCCGCGCCGGCCGGCCTCTCCGACGCCGACTACGCGGACGCGGCGGCCTGGCTGTCCCGGCTGCGCGCCGGCGAGCTGAACTGACGGTGGGCAGGGCGTCCGAACGGGCGCCCCGCCCACCGGACGGTCACTGCAGCAGGCCGCCGAGCAGGCCGCCCTGCTGCTGCTGAGCGCCGCTGCCCTGCACCGGAGGCTCCTCCGAGGGCTGGACCACGACGAAGCCCTGCCCGGCGAAGCTCATCGTGAACGCCTCGCCGGTGCTGCGGCCGAGCAGCGTGCCCAGGCCGAGCTGCTCGGCCCGGTGGTAGCCGGTCTGGAGGTTGGCCGACCAGCAGACCGCGGCCTGCGGGTCGACGTAGGTGGGCTGGTCGACGTTGAGCACGACCGGGGTGCCCTTGGTGGTGATCGCGATCCGGCCGTAGCCGGTGAAGACGCAGTTGAACAGGCCGGACGAGGACGCCATCCCGGCGCCGCCGACCATCTTGATGTCGTACTGCAGGGTGGAGTCGAAGGCCAGCACGCTGGACCCGTTGATCGACAGGGCGTCGCCGGGCTCCAGGTCGATGATGTGCACGTCCTTCGCCAGCTCGGCGAGGAAGACGTCGCCCCGGCCGGACAGCTTCATCAGCGGCACGCCCTCACCGGTGAGCCGCTGCTTGATGAACTTGCCGATGCCGCCGGAGCCGAGCGCCTGGAACTGCACCTGACCCTGGTACGCGACCATGGACCCGACCCGGGCCATGGCCTCGCCGTTCAGCTCGATCTTCAGCATCTTGGAGTTCTGCAGCCGCATGCCCGGCTGCTGGGACTCCTTCTCAAGGTTCTCCGCGGAGAACAGCGCGCTGCGCATGGGTTTCCTCCTGCATCGGGGTGTGCCTGCACCGGAGGTTAGGGGACCCGCGCAACAGCGGGGATCGGCCGAGCGGGGCGCGACGCGGACCCGGTCAGCCCCAGCCGAGGGCGTGCAGTCGGTCGTCGTCGATGCCGAAGTGATGGGCGATCTCGTGCACCACCGTCACCGCCACCTCGTCCACGACGTCGTCCTCGGTGTCGCAGATCGCCAGGATGGGGTTCCGGAAGATGAGGATGCGGTCGGGCAGCACACCGGCGTAGTCCCAGCCCCGCGACGTGAGCGCGTGCCCCTCGTAGAGCCCGAGCAGGTCCTCGCCGGGCGGCGGGTCGTCCTCGACCAGGATGACCACGTTGCTCATCAGCCCGAGCAACTCCTCGGGCACCTCGTCGAGCGCCTCGCCGACGAGCTCCTCGAACCGCTCCCGGCTCATCTGCACGGCCACGCCGCCCGGTCACCCCTTCACGATCGGCACACAGCACGGCAAGGGCGCCCGACGGGGCACCCTCGCCGTGTCGCGCGTGGTCAGGCCAGGCGGGCGTTCAGCGTGATCTGCGCGCCCGGGGAGAGCAGCCGGGAGATCGGGCAGTTCTCCTTGGCCGCCTCGGCCAGCTTGGTGAACTCAGCCTCGTCCAGGCTCGGAGCCTGGCCGACGGTCTCCAGGTCGATCCGGGTCACGGTCATGCCCGCGTCGGTCTTGTCGAAGTGGACCTTGGCGGTGGTCTCCACCGTCGTGTCGGTGGCGCCCGCGTCGGCGAGCTGCTTGGAGAGGGCCATCGAGAAGCAGCTGGCGTGCGCGGCGCCGATCAACTCCTCGGGGTTGGTGCCCTCGCCCTCCTCGAAGCGGGACTTGAAGGAGTAGTTGCCGGTCAGGCCGCCCTTGCCGGTGCGGACGGTGCCGGACCCCTCGGTGAGGTTGCCCTGCCAACGAGCGGAAGCGGTACGGATAGGCATGGCACCGACGCTAACCGAAAGCGGCCCGCCCCGCACCGGGCCGCGCGCTTGCGGTCCCCTGTCACCGGTGCCGGCTGTGTCATGATTCGACGCAGGCCCGCGTACGGGAAGGGTGGCCCATGTCCCAGGATCTCCCCATCCCCCGGCAGGACAACCGGTCCGACGGCACCACAGTGGTGGAGTGGGGCGACGCCGAACCGGCCCCGTCCGGCCGGGTCGGGCGGAGCCTGGCCGGCCTGGGCCGCGACCACCGCCTCCCGCCGGTGCTCACCGGGCTCGGCGCGGTGGCCGCGGTCGCCTCCCTCATCGGGGAGTGGCTGGTGATGACCGTGCCGAACGACGACCCGCCGGCGAACAGCCCGCTCCGGCTGCCGAGCGGGGTGGCGGAGATCGGCGGCTTCGGCGTGGCGTACCTGGTGGGGCTGCTCGGCCTGGCCGCCGCCGTGGCCCTGGCGCTGCGCGGTGCCCCGGCGGTGCGGCAGCACGCCCGGCTCGCCGGCCTCGGCATCGCGGCGGCCCTGCTCGCCGTGCTGACCGCGACCGCCTTCTCGCTCCAGGAGCTGGGCCAGCGCGCCCTCTTCTTCCCCACCGAACAGCGGTTCCAGGTGGAGCACGGGCGGGGCCTGGTCACCGCCTTCCTGGCCACCCTGCTGCTGGCCGCCGCGCTGCACCTGTCCGGCCGGGCCGGCGCCGAGCCGGCCGACCGGGCGGACGAGCCCGGGGCGGAGCCGGCCACCCGGCCTGCGGACGGCCGGCCCGGCCGGGGCCGGCGCCGGGCGACCGAGGACGAGCTGCCATCCGCGCCGGCGGACCTGAGCGTCCAGCCCACGACGCCCTTCGCCCACCCCGAACCGCCCCGCTGATCGGGCGCGGCCGGGGGGCCTCCGGCCGCCTCCGGACCGCCCGGAACCGCCCGCGCGCCGCCGCGCCGGACCGGCCGTCCTGAGGACACCGGACGGCCCCCGCGGGTTGGTGTCCGATTCGCCGAAAAGCCATGGTTGCGACCCGTTCCGCGAGATACGGTTGCTGCCCGCCGTCCGGTGGCCGCGGCACCGAGGACCTGGACGGCCGACGCGACGGCGGCGGGCGAAGGAGGAACCATGACCCGCCCGGGACTGCCCAAGCTGATCGCCACCGACCTCGACGGCACGCTCGTCCGCAGCGACGAGACCGTCTCCGCGTACACCCACGAGGTGCTGGACCGGGTGCGGGCCGCGGGAATCCCGGTGGTCGGCGCCACCGGCCGGGGGCCGCGCCTCACCGAGCTGACCCGCAACGACATCCGCGCCGCCGATTTCCTGGTGATGGCCGGCGGGGGTCGGGTGGTCGACCAGAGCGACCCGGCGGGACCGCTGGTGCTGCGTGACGAACGCCTCCCCGGCGCGGTGCTGGCCCGGCTCCTGGCCGACCTGGAGGCCGCCGTCGGCCCGCTCACCGTGATGGTGGAGGCGTCCGACGAGCACGACGCGCCGCTCTGGGGCGACTACCACCCGAGCTGGCCGTACCAGGACCGGTTCGAGGCGCGCAGCCGCGCCGAGTGCCTGTCCGGCGACGTGCTCAAGGCGTTCGCGCGGACCGCCGACCACCACGTGGACGAGCTGCTGGCGGTGGCCCGCCGGATCGTCCCGGCCGAGCTGGCCACGCTCACCCAGGCGGGGCTCGGCTTCGTCGAGATCTGCCCGCCCGGGGTGGACAAGTCCACCGGGCTCACCGTGGTCGCCGAGCGGCTCGGCGTCGACCCGGCCGAGGTGCTGGTCTTCGGCGACCAGCCGAACGACCTGCCGATGTTCGGCTGGGCCGGCTGGGGCCGGGTGGCGGTGGCCAACGCACACCCGGACGTGCGCGCCGCGGCCGACGAGATCACCCTGCGCAACGACGACGACGGCGTCGCGGTCTACCTGGACCGACTACTGTCCCGGTGATGGGAGAGGCACCTCGGCTCGTCGCGACCGACATCGACGGCACGCTGCTCCGGGACGACCGGACGCTCAGCCCGCATACGGCGGGGGTGCTGGCCCGGATCTCCGCCGCGGGCACGCCGGTCGTGCTGGTCACCGGCCGTCCCATCCGCTGGCTCCAGCTCGTGTACGACCAGCTCGCCGAGCCGCTGCCGGCGATCTGCGCGAACGGCGCCGTCGTGTACGACCCGGTCGCCGACGAGGTGCTCCGCGCCGACCCGCTCGCCCCGGAACTGCTGGCCGAGGTGGCCCGGCGGCTGCGGGCCGCGGTGCCCGACGTGAGCTTCGCCGTGGAGATCGTGGACAGCCGGCAGATGCGGCACGAGGCGCACTACCCGCTGCGCTGGGACGCGGACGCCGAGGCGATCCGCGCCATCGAGTCGCCGGAGGAACTGCTCGCCGTGCCGGCGGTGAAGCTGCTGGCCCGGGCCGGCGAGCAGGACCCCGACTTGTTCGTCCGGGTGGTGGCCGGCGCCCTCCAGGGGCTGGCCGAGGCGACCCACTCGTCGTACAGCGGGCTCGTGGAGATCTCCGCCGCCGGGGTGACCAAGGCGGCCGGCCTGGCCTGGTACGCCGCGCGGCTCGGCATCGACGAGCGCGACGTGCTGGCCTTCGGTGACATGCCGAACGACGTGCCGATGCTGACCTGGGCCGGCCGGGCGGTGGCGGTCGCCAACGCGCACCCGGCCGTCCTGGCGATCGCCGACGAGGTGGCCGGCGCGAACACCGAGGACGGCGTGGCCGCGTACCTGGAGCAGGTCTTCGGGGTGGCCTGACCGGCCGGGCGTGCTGGCCGGCGGGGTGTGCCGGCCGGCCAGCGTTCGCCGGCGTGGGTCAGAGGTACTGGCCGGGGGCGTGGCCCTCGTTGGTCTGCGGCATGCCCGGCATGCCCGGCAGCACCCCGCCCGGGCCGCTGGGCAGCGCCTGCCGGCCGGAGCGCATCTGCTCCAGCTGGACGCGGGCGGCCATCTGCTGGGCGACCAGCGCGGCCTGGATGCCGTGGAACAGCCCCTCCAGCCAGCCCACCAGCTGGGCGTGGGCGATCCGCAGCTCGCCCTCGCTGGGCGCCTGGTCCTCGGTGAAGGGCAGCGAGATCCGCTCCAGCTCCTCGCGCAGCTCGGGGGCGAGGCCCTCCTTCAGCTCGACGATCGAGCGCTCGTGGATCTCGCGCATCCGGTGCCGGCTGGCGTCGTCCAGCGGGGCCGCCTTGACCTCCTCCAGCAGCTGCTTGATCATGCTGCCGATCCGCATCACCTTGGCGGGCTGCTCGACCAGGCGGGTCGGATCCTCCCCCTGGCCCTCGTCGGTCTGGACGGTGCCGACCGGCCGGCCGTCCGGCCCGACCACCACCACGGTGCCGGGGATGCCATCGTTGCCCTGTTCGTCGTCCTGTCCGGCGGAGCGCGCTTCGGTCATGGGACCCATCTTTACCCACCCCCACCACGCGCACGCGCCCGGACCGGCTGCCGGCGCGGAACCACCCGGCCGGGGCGCGCTACCGTCGCCCTCATGCCCGCAGACCCGCGCGACGTGCTGACCCGGCCGGCCCCGCCGCCGGACGCCACCGTCGCCTACGGCGACCACCCGGACCAGTGTGCCGATCTGCGCCGGCCGGCCGGCGACGGACCGCCCCGGCGGCTGGTGGTCGTGGTGCACGGCGGATTCTGGCGGGCCGAGTACGACCGCACCCACACCGGTCCGATGGCGGCGGCGCTGGCCGCGCTCGGCCACCCGGTCGCCCAGGTCGAGTACCGGCGCACCGGCCAGCCGGGCGGGGGCTGGCCGCACACCCTCACCGACGTCCTGGCCGGGGTGGCGGCGCTGCCCGGGCTGGCCGCGGCCGCGCTGCCCGGGCTCGTGGCGGCCGCCCCACCGATCCTGGTCGGTCACTCGGCGGGCGGGCACCTGGCCCTGTACGTGGCCGCGCAGGCCCCGAGCACGGTCGGCGGCGTGCTGGCGCTGGCGCCGGTCGCGGACCTCGCCGAGGCGTACCGGCTGGACCTGGACTCCGGCGCGGTGGCCGCGCTGCTCGGCGGTGGCCCGGCCGAGTTCCCCGACCGGTACGCGGCGAGCGATCCATCGTCGTTGGTGCCGATCCAAACACGCACAGTAGTCATGCACGGGACGCTGGATGAGCAGGTTCCGGTCGCCCTCAGCCGCTCCTGGGTGGCGGCGGCTCGGGCCGTCGGCAGCCCCGCTACGCTGGTTGAGCTGCCCCAATGCGAACATTTCGGGCTGATCGCACCGGACTCTGCCGCCTGGCCGCAGGTGGTCACCGCATTGCGGTCCCTGCACGATGATCTTCAGGGCATTGACGCAGCGTCGCCAAGCAGGTAGAACGCCGAAGGGGCGTTGCACCCTGGCCGCTCCATCGGGAAGGAAATCGGTGTCGCAGATGAACCGCAGGCGGGCGCTACAACTGCTGGCCGCGCTGGGTACCACCGGACTGGCGGCGGGCTGCGGCTCCGGTACCGACACCGCGGAGGAGGCCCAGCCCGGCAGCCCGATCAAGATCGGTCTGATCGTTCCGGGCAGCGGCCCGAACAAGGTCATCGGTGACGAGATCACCAACGGGTTCCAACTCTTCCTCGCCCTCAACGACGGGCAGCTCGGCGGCCACCCGGTGACGGTGGTGCCGGCCGAGGAGGGCGACACCGCGAAGACCGGCCAGGCCGCCGTCGACAAGCTGCTCAAGGAGGGCGTGCTGGCGCTCACCGGCGTGGTCAGCTCCGTCGTGATGTCCGGCATCCGCGACGCCGTGGAGCAGGCGCGGGTGCCGCTGATCGGCTCCAACGCCTCCCCCATCAGCCTCCAGAGCGTCGTCTACATCTGGCGCACCTCGTACGTGCTGAACGAGCCGGGCGAGGCGCTCGGGCAGTACCTGCGGCAGACCCTCGACGCGTCCAGCACCATCGCCATCTTCGGCACCCAGGGCCAGAGCAGCCGGGACGTCATCGACGGCCTCCGGAACGGGTACGAGCAGGCCGGCCGGCGGCTGACCGGGGATCCGATCTTCACCCCCGACTACCCCAACCCCGGCAAGAACGCCTACGCCGACCCGATCATCAAGGCCCTGGGCCGGCGCCCCGCCCCCGACGCGGTCTTCTGCCACTACTCCGGGGTGCAGGCCGTGCAGTTCATCAAGCAGCTCTACGCCCAGGGCTACCGGGGCCCGATCTACGCGCCGGGCTTCCTCACCGAGGGCACCGTGCTCAGCCAGCTCGACGACGGGGAGAAGGGCGAGGAGCGGGCGCTGATCCAGAAGTACGGCATCGAGACCGCGCTGAACTACTCGGCCGACCTCAACAACACGGCCAACCGGGTGTTCGCCTCGGCGTACCGCAAGGCGCACAACGCCTCGCCGACCACCTTCGCGATGGCCTCGTACGACGCCGCGCAGGTGCTGGACAAGGCGATCCGGCTCGTCGGCGGCAACCCGACCCCGCAGCAGGTCAACCTGGCGCTCGGCAAGATCGGCCAGATCGACAGCCCGCGCGGCGCCTGGCAGTTCAACCAGCCGCGTACGCCGCAGCAGAAGTGGTACCTGCGCAAGGTGCAGCTCGACGGCCGGCTGCTCTCCAACGTCGTGATGAGCGAGCTGGCCACGCTCGGCTGATCCTCCCCCGCGTACGCGAAACGGGCGGCCTCCCCTCGGGGAGACCGCCCGTTCCCGTGCGTCAGTGGCGCAGCTCGGCGATGCAGCACTTCACGCTGCCGCCGCCCTTCTTCAGCTCGGCCAGCTCCACCGGAACCGGGTGGTAGCCGGACGCCTTGAGCTTGCCGGCCAGCCGGGTCGCCTCGCTGTTCAGCACCACGTTCAGCCCGTCGCTGACCAGGTTGAGACCGAAGGCCAGGGCGTCCTCGTCGTCGGCGATCACCGCGTCCGGGAAGAGCTGGGTGAGCACCCGCTGGCTGGCCGCCGAGAAGGCGCCCGGGTAGTAGACGACGTTCTCGTCGTCGATCGAGGCGAGCGCCACGTCCAGGTGGTAGAAGCGCGGGTCGACCAGGCGCAGCGAGACCACCGGACGGGCGAGCGCCTCCTGCGCCTCGGCGTGCGCGGCCGTCTCGGTGCGGAAGCCGTGCCCGGCGAGGATCAGCCCGCCGTGCGCCTCCGGCAGGTAGGCGAAGTCGCCCTCGCCCTCGTTGGTCTCGCTCGGCGCGATGAACCGCCAGCCGTTCGCCTCGTAGAACGCCCGGTGCGCGGCGGCCTCGGCGTGCCGCTGCTCGTGCTTGAACTGGGCGCCGTAAACCGTGCCGTCCACCACGAACGCGCCGTTCGCGGCGAAGACCATGTCCGGCAGCCCGCGCTCGGGAGTGAGCAGGTGCACCTCGTGGCCGAGACCGACCAGGGTCTCGCGCAGGCGGTCCCACTGCTTGACCGCCAGCTCGGCGTCGACCGGGGCGGTCACGTCCATCCACGGGTTGATGGCGTACTCGACCGCGAAGTGCTCGGGCGAGCACATGAGATATGTCCGCTTTCGCGGGACTCGCTGCTGGTTCACGGTCACCAAGAGTAGGTACGGTACAACTTTGGTAACAGCCACAACCATTGCTTCCCAGAGGCGGAACGTTGCAGATCGACGCGGTCGACCAGCGAATCATTGCGTTGCTCGTGGCAGATGCCCGCGCCTCGTACGCGGACATCGGCACCCGGGTGTCACTCTCCGCCCCCGCGGTCAAGCGCCGGGTCGACCGGCTCCGGTCGGCGGGGGTCATCCGGGGGTTCACCGCGGTCGTCGACCCGGCCGCCGTCGGGTGGACCACCGAGGCGTTCGTCGAGCTGTTCTGCGCCGGCCGGACCACCCCCGCCCAGATCGGCGCCGCCGCCCGGCGGCACCCCGAGGTGGTCGGGGCGTACACCGTCTCCGGCGAGGCGGACGCGCTCGTGCACCTGCGGGCCGCCGACATCGCGCACCTCGAGGAGGCGCTGGAGCGGCTGCGGGCCGAATCCTTCGTCACCTCGTCGCGCAGCACCATCGTCCTCTCCCGGCTGGTCGAGTCCCCCGGCGTCGGGCCCTCCTCGACTTGACCTCAACCGCACTTCAGGTCGTTGACTGGACCGCGGGTGTGCGACAGGGACAGCGGGGAGGCGACGTGCGGGCGGTGTGGCTACGGGAGTTCGGCGGGCCGGAGGTGCTGGTCCCGGGACCGGCGCCCGATCCGGTGCCCGGTCCGGGGCAGGTGCTCGTCGAGGTGGCGCACGCGAACATCACCTTCGTCGAGACGATGTTCCGGGCGACCGGGTTCGGCCCGTTCGCCGCGACCCTGCCGGTGATCCCCGGTAACGGGGTGGGCGGGACGATCACCGGGGTCGGCCCCGGGGTGGACCCGGCGCTTGTCGGCCGGCGGGTGGTCAGCGCCACCGGCGGCTCCGGCGGGTACGCCGAGCGCGTGGTGGTGGACCAGGGCGCGCCGATCCCCGTACCGGACGGGCTGCCGCTGGACGCGGCCGTGGCGCTGCTCGCGGACGGCCGCACCGCGCTGATGCTGGCCCGGGCGGCCGCGCTGCGGCCCGGCGAGCGGGTGCTGGTCGAGGCGGCGGCCGGCGGGGTGGGCGGCCTGCTCACCCAGCTCGCCACGTCGGCCGGGGCGCGGGTGGTCGCCGCGGCCGGCGGTCCCCGCAAGGTCGCCCTGCTCCGGGGGCGCGGCCTCGACCCGGTGGTCGACTACCGCGAGCCGGACTGGACCGACCGCGTCCGGGCCGCCGTGGGCGGAGTGGACGTGGTCTTCGACGGGGTCGGCGGGCCGCTCGCCCGGGCGGCCTTCGACCTGCTCGACCGGGGCGGGCGGATGCTCAGCTTCGGGCTGGCCAGCGGCGCCTGGGCGGACCTGCCCGAGGAGGAGGCCACCGTCCGTGGGGTGGCCCTGGTCCGCGCCGGCGGCACGCCCGACGAGCTGCGCGCCCTCACCGAACAGGCTCTCGCCGAGGGGGCCGCCGGCCGGCTCCGGCCGCTCATCGGGCAGCGCTTCCCGCTGGACCGGGCCGCCGACGCGCACGCCGCCATCGAGTCCCGGGCCACGGTCGGCAAGACCCTCCTCGACGTCCGCTGACGGGCGGCGTCAGAGGTACATGCCGGTGCGGTGCTCCTGGGGCCGGGCCGGCTTGTCCCCCTCGCCGAAGAAGCGCTTGCCGCCGAACTCCCCGTGCAGCCGGTCGTCCAGCTCGTCGGCCAGCCCGGTCATCACCTGCACGGCGAGCATCAGGTGGGTGGCCTGGAAGTTGCGGCCGAAGACCGGGATCGAGGCCCACACCGTGTCGTCGGCGCAGTAGAGCCGGCCGATCGGCATCCGGTTGGTCAGCTCGGAGAGCTTCACGTAGAGACGCTCGGTCGGCTCGACCTCGGTGAGCACCGGGGAGAAGACGTCGACAAGCGGCGGGTTGTCGCGCACCCGCACGAAGACCATCGCCGAGCCGGCGCGGATGTTGATGTCGCCGTCCGAGTCGACCTGCACCTGGTCGGCCTTGGACTTCAGCATCGTGGAGACGACCGTGCGTACCCGCTCCTCCAGGGCCAGCACGTCGTTCTCCCCGGCCTGGGCGGCAGCGGCGGCCGCCAGCGCCTCGTCGAGGTCGGCCTCCACGTCGCGGTCCGGGCCGAACTCGCTGCGCGCGGTGCCGAGCGGCTCCACCGGCAGCGGCTCCCCCTCGGCGTCGTGCACCAGGTAGACCAGGAAGGCGGGGTGCGGAGCGCCGTAGACGTCGCGCAGGGTCCGGGACAGCACGGCCGACAACCGGGTGGCCTCGTCGGCGACGCAGTCCAGGCCGAACTGCTCGCCGGAGCCCTGCACCACGCCGGGCGGCGACCAGCCGAGCGCGATCATGTCGGCCACCGCGGCCCGGTCCAGCCGGTAGCCCTGCGGCAGGGTGGCGTTGCCGACCGCCCGGGCCGACAGGCTGCCCTCCTCGCCGGCGTCCACGCTCACCGAGTAGACGGCGTCGCCGGTGCCGGAGGCGGTCGGGTCGAGGGTGACCTCCAGGTGCGCGCCGGCGGGCAGGCCGCGCAGCCGTTCGGCCAGCGCCCGGGCGAACTCCCGCCAGGCCTCGGTCACCTTGGCCCGCAGGTCGGCCGTGGTCGGCTCGTCCAGCAGGACCGACTCGTGCTGCTCCGGCATCGCGCCGGCGGGCTCACCAGCCGGCGCCGAGGGGTGGTCTGCCGTCATGATCGCCTCCGTCCGTCCTCGCCACCCTACCCACGGGCGGTGGGGGTCGAATCACCCCGACCGGGATCGGACAGCGGCCCGCGGAGTGCTACCCGGCGGGAGCCGTCCCGTCCAGCTCCACCGGCCAGGTGCCGGCCAACGCGCTGAGCCGGGCGGCCGCCGCGGCCGGATCCGCGCCACGCCCCACGGCCACCCCCAGGAGGTACGCGCTCACCGGCGCCCCCGGCCGCAGCACCTGGTGCGCCACGTCCTTGGCCAGGTCGAGCACGGTCGGCACCGGCACCTCGGCCGGGTCCAGCCCCAGCTCCGCGCAGGCCGCCGTGACCCAGTCGTCCATCACCGTCATCTCGTCCACTCCTCGACCCGGCGTACGTCCTCGTCAGTGTCGCAGTCGAACCAGGGCGGCGGCCCGGACCCGGACCAGGACACCTCCCGCACGGTCGTGCCGGCCAGCAGCCCCCGTACCGGCGCCCCGTCGACGGTGCCGCCGCGCTCGGCGGCCAGCCGGTCGAGGGCGGACCGCAGCGCGCTCACCCGCCACACCGCGCAGAGTTGCTGCCGGCGGCCGTCGCCGTCGACGTAGCAGGCCGTTCCGGCGGTCGAGCCGTCGAGCGCGCGCCGCAACTCGGCCACCGCCGCCGGGGTGAGCAGCGGCAGGTCGGCCGCGAGCAGGGCGACCGTGTCCGTGCCGGGGTCGAGTAGGGCCAGCCCCGCCGCGGTCGCGGCCACCGGACCGCCGCCGGGCGGCTCCTCGCGGGTCACCCGGACCCCCTCGGGCACGGGCCCGGCCGGGCCGACCACGATCCGCGTGCCCGCGTCGGCCACCGCCGCCAGCACCCGGTGCAGCATCGGCCGGCCGCCGACCGGGCGGGCCGGCTTGTCCACCCCGCCCATCCGGCGGGCCGCGCCACCGGAGAGCACCACCGCCGCGTACGCCGTCACCGGGCCACGGTAACCGCGGCGGCGTCGTGCCGGCAGTCGGGATCGCGGGGGCATCGCCACCCGGCAGTCGGGGCCGTGCGCGCCGCCACCCAGGCGGTTGAGACCGCGGCGGCGACGCCACCGGGGCAGTCGGCACCGTGGCGGCGTGCCGTGCCGGCAGTCGGGGCCGTGCGGCGTCGCCGTGCGGGTGTCGCGGGGGGCGGGGCAGGATGGCGGCATGGGACGGGCGACTGACCGACGCGGCGTGCTCCGGATCGACCTCGACGCGGGGGCCGACGGGCGGGCGCGGCTGCGCCGGCAGGACACCCTGGTCGTGGAGGAGCCCCTGGAGATCCGGGTCGGCGCGGCCGGGCCCGGCCGGCGCAGGCCGCTCGCGGTGACCATGCGCACCCCCGGCGACGACCTGGACCTGGCGATCGGCTTCCTGCTCACCGAGGGGCTGATCCGGTCGGCTGACGACGTGCGCACCGCGCAGCTCTGCGCCGGGGCGGAGACCCCGAACACCTACAACGTGGTCGACGTGGTCCTGGCGCCCGGCGTGCCGGAGCCGGCCACCGACCCGGCCCGCAACTTCTACACCACCAGCTCGTGCGGGGTCTGCGGCAAGGCGAGCATCGACTCCGTCCGGACCCGCTCGCGGTTCACGGTGGGCGAGGACCCGCTGGCGGTCAGCGCCGAACTTCTCGCCGCGCTGCCCGACCGGCTGCGCGCGGCCCAGCGCACCTTCGACCGCACCGGCGGCCTGCACGCGGCCGGCCTCTTCACCGCCGACGGCGAGCTGGTCGTGTTGCGCGAGGACGTCGGCCGGCACAACGCGGTGGACAAGGTGGTGGGCTGGGCGGTCCGGGAGGGCCGGCTCCCGCTGGCCGGGCACCTGCTGCTGGTGTCCGGCCGCGCGAGTTTCGAGCTGACCCAGAAGGCGTGGATGGCTGGCGTGCCGCTGCTGGCCGCGGTCTCGGCGCCCAGCACGCTCGCGGCCGACCTGGCCGAGGAGGCCGGGATGACGCTGGTCGGCTTCCTGCGCGGCGGGACCATGAACGTCTACACGGGGGCGCAGCGCGTGCGCGGGTGACCCGGTCACCGGCGGGGACGGCGCTTGCGGCGGCGCAGCACCGGGCCGGCGGTCGCCGGCCAGCCGTCCAGCTCGGCGGGGGACAGCCCGCGGCGGAGCGCGTCGTCGAGGAGCACGGCCAGCGAGTAGCCGGGGTGCGTGGCGAGCACCCGTTCCAGGGCGACGGCGGCCACCGCGCCGTGCCCGGCCCGCCAGGCGGCGAAGGCCAGGAGGCTGCCCGGTGCGGCGATCAGCTCCGGCTCGGAGCGGCGCAGCACGTCGGTCCAGAGGCTGATGTCGGCGTCCCGGCCGTCGGTGCGGGACCAGGCGTGGTCGCGTACGGGGAGGTGGGTGAGGAGCACGGTCAGCCAGGCCACCTCGTCGTCGCCGAGCCGCTCACCGCGCCGGTGCCGGCGGAACGCGGTGCGCACCGCCGCCACCCCCGACGAGCGGACCGGGTCCGAGGTCAGCCCCGTCCCGGCCGCCTCACCGGTCAGCCCGGCCAGTCGGCGGTGGGCCCGGGCGGTGGCCCGGCGCATGGCCACCCGGACCGGCCCGCCGAGCGGGGACACCTGCGCGGCCAGCGCGGCCCGGTCGGGCAGCGCGACCTGACCGGCGAAGACGGCCGCGGCGCTGACCTCGCTGGCCGCCGGGTCGTACGGGGTGCCCTCGGGCGGGCAGCAGACCGGCTCGGCGCAGAGGTAGGACCACCAGCGCCCGTCGGTGACCCGGAGCGCGTCGAGGACGAGCAGGCCGGTCCGGTCCAGCGCCTCGCCGACCGCGTCCACGGCGGCCGTGACCCGGGCGGCCGGACCGTAGCCGATCACGGTGGCCGCGTCGGTGCCCTGCCGGGCGACCACCTCGGCCAGGTGCCGGGCGGCCGGACGCGGGTCGGCGCCCGGCTCGGGCAGGTCACCCCGGGCGGCGAAGACGACCCGCCGGCCGCGTACCGCCACCACCACGACGCTGTCGGCGGGATGGAAGCCGAGCAGGTACGGCACGGCGGCGGCGAGGTCGCCGGGCGAGCGGACGGCGAGGCGGGGACGCTCGGTGGAGTTCATGTCGGGAGCCTGCGGCGGACGGGCGCCACCGCGACAGGCCCTGTGGACGACACGCAGGTTGTCCACAGACACGCAGAGTATCGGCCCAGGTCGGCGAGGAGCGGCACGCCCCGGAGCCGGGCACGGCCCGCGCGGGGTCCGCGGACCGGCTACGTTGCGCTCATGGACCTGGCGTACCTGCGGGCACACCCGGAGCACCTGCCGACCTTCCTCACCCACCAGCGGATCCGGGAGACGCCGGTCTCCGGCGGGGACAGCTGCGCCGCGTCCCGGCTCACCCTGGACGACGGGCACTCGGTCTTCACCAAGACCTGGCCGGAGCAGGCGGAGCGGGCCGTGCCCGAGGGCTTCTTCGCCACCGAGGCGGCCGGGCTGCGCTGGCTGCGCGAGGCGGGCACGGTCGCCGTGCCGGAGGTGGTGGTGGCGCTGCCGGATCTGCTGGCGCTCGACTGGGTCGAGCCCGACGAGCCCACCCCGGAGGCGGCCGAGCTGTTCGGCCGCGAGCTGGCCGGGCTGCACCGGGCCGGGGCGCCCGCCTTCGGCGCCGAGTGGCCGGGGTTCATCGGCCTGCTGCCGCAGGACAACACCCCCGATCCGGGCCCGTGGTCGGAGTGGTTCGCCCGGCGGCGGCTCCTGCCGTACCTGCGGATGTCGGTCGACAACGGCGCGCTCGCCCGCGCGGAGGCCGGCCTGGTCGAGGACCTGGTCGACCGGATCGCCGAGTTCGGCGGCGACGAGCCGCCGGCCCGGATCCACGGCGACCTCTGGCCCGGCAACCTGCTCTGGGCCGCCGACGACCGGGTCTGGCTGGTCGACCCCGCCGCGCACGGCGGCCACCGGGAGACCGACCTGGCCCAGCTCGCCCTCTTCGGCGGCCCGCCGCACCTCGACCGGATCACGGCCGCCTACCGGGAGGCGTGGCCGCTGGCCGACGGCTGGCGGGAGCGGGTGCCGCTGCACCAGCTCCACCTGCTGCTGGTGCACACCGCGCTGTTCGGCGCGGCGTACCGGTCGGCCGTGGACTCCGCCGCCCGCGCCGCGCTGCGCGGCACCGGACGCGCTACGGTCGACGGGTGACCGCCGCGCCGAAGACGACCGACGGGGTCCTCGTCGACCGGTACGGCCGGATCGCCCGGGACCTGCGGGTCTCGCTGACCGACAAGTGCAACCTGCGCTGCACCTACTGCATGCCCGCGGAGGGGCTGCCCTGGCTGGCCGGGCCGCAGCTGCTCGACGACGACGAGATCGTCCGGCTCATCCGGGTGGCGGTGGAGCGGCTCGGCGTCACCGAGGTCCGCTTCACCGGCGGCGAGCCGCTGATCCGACCGGGCCTGGCCCGCATCGTGTCGGCGGTGGCCGCGTTGGAGCCGCGCCCGCGCATCTCGCTGACCACCAACGGCATCGGCCTGGACCGCCTGGCGCCCACCCTGAGCGCGGCCGGGCTGGACCGGGTCAACGTCTCGCTGGACACCCTGGACCCGTCCCGGTTCGCCGAGCTGACCCGGCGGGACCGGCACGGCGACGTGCTGGCCGGGCTGGCCGGCGCGGCGGCGGCCGGGCTGACCCCGGTGAAGATCAACGCCGTGCTGATGCGCGGGGTCAACGACGACGAGGCGCCCGCACTGCTCCGGTTCGCCCTGGCCCACGGCTACGAGCTGCGGTTCATCGAGCAGATGCCGCTGGACGCCCAGCACGGCTGGGACCGGTCCACCATGGTCACCGCCGAGGAGATCCTCGCCGCCCTACGCGCCGAGTTCGCCCTGACCGCCGACCCGGGCGAGCGGGGCGCGGCCCCGGCCGAGACCTGGCTGGTGGACGGCGGGCCGGCGCGGGTCGGGGTGATCGCGAGCGTGACCCGGCCGTTCTGCGGCGACTGCGACCGGACCCGGCTCACCGCGGACGGTCAGGTCCGCAACTGCCTCTTCGCCACGGACGAGTCCGACCTGCGGGGCGCGCTGCGCGCCGGTGCGGACGACGAGGAGCTGGCCCGGCGCTGGCGAGCCGCGACCTGGGGCAAGCGGGCCGGGCACGACATCGACGACCCCACCTTCCTGCAACCCACCCGCCCCATGTCGGCGATCGGAGGCTGACCGGTGCAGCTCACCGTCCGCTATTTCGCCGGCGCGCGGGCCGCGGCCGGCCGCGCCGAGGAGACCGCGCCCGCCGGCCGGTCGCTCGACGAACTCCTCGACGAGCTGACCGAGCGGCACGGCGAGCGGCTGGCCGTGGTGCTGAAGGCGGCGAGTTTCCTGGTCGACGGGTTGGCCTGCCATGATCGTCAGGCACCGCTGCCGGCCGGGGCGACGGTGGACGTGCTGCCGCCCTTCGCGGGCGGCTGAGGAGGCTCCCGTGCTGGCGATGGCGACTTTCGTGGGCTTCGCCGTGCTCGTCACCGCCCTGATCCACCTCTACCTGTGGAAGCGGCTGGTCCGTGACACCACCCGGCCGGGCCGCTGGCGGAAGGCCGGCGGGGTGGCGGCGCTGCTGCTGGCGCTGCTGGTGCCGGCGACCATGGTGGGCACCCGCAACGGCTCGTACTGGCTGGCCTGGCCCGGCTACCTGTGGCTGGCCCTGATGTTCTACCTGCTCGTGCTGCTGCTGGTGCTGGAAGTGCCCGTGGCGGTGACGAAGCTGGTGCTGCGTCGCCGCGAGCGGCCCGCGACCGGCGCGGTCGGGGAGCCGGCCCCGGTGCCGGCGGGCGGCGGCGGCTGGGCGGACACTACCGCCACCGGCCACGTCGCGGAACCGGGGGCGACCGGCCCCACCGCCACGTCGCCCGTCGCGCTCGCGGAGCCGCCCGCCGCGCCTGTGGAGGCGGGGTCGACCGAGCCGCCGGCCGGCGGGGACAGTGGGCCGCGGGACGGCCGCGACCCCGCCGGGGACCGGCCGGACCACGACCCGTCCCGCCGGTTGCTGCTCGCCCGGGGGGCCGCGATCTTCGCCGGGCTCACCGCCGCGGGTGTCACCGGGTACGGCGTACGCACCGCGATGGGGCCGCCCCGACTGGACCGGGTGCGGATCCCGCTGGCCAAGCTGCCCCGCGGCATGGACGGGCTGCGTATCGCCACCGTCTCGGACATCCACCTCGGGCCGCTGCGCGGCCGGGCGCACACCGAGCGGATCGTCGCGATGATCAACCGGCTCGACGCCGACCTGGTGGCGGTCGTCGGTGACCTGGTCGACGGCTCGGTGGCCGAGCTGGGCACGGCCGCGGAACCGCTGCGCGACCTGCGCTCCCGCTACGGGAGCTTCTTCGTCACCGGCAACCACGAGTACTACTCCGGCGTGGAGGAGTGGGTGCGGGAGGTGGACCGGCTCGGCCTGCGGGTGCTCCAGAACGAGCGCCAGGAGATCCGGGCCCGGGGCGGCGTGCTGGACCTGGCCGGGGTCAACGACGTGACCGCCGCCGGCACCGGGCTGGCCGCCCCCGCCGACTACGCCGCCGCCCTCGGCGACCGCGACCCGAGCCGCCCCGTGGTGCTGCTGGCCCACCAGCCGGTGGCCGCGCAGGAGGCGGCGAAGTTCGGCGTGGACCTCCAGCTCTCCGGGCACACCCACGGCGGCCAGATGGTGCCGTTCAACCTGCTGGTGAAGCTCCAGCAGCCGGTGGTCTCCGGGCTGGGCGAGGTGGACGGCACCAAGGTCTACGTGACCAACGGCGCCGGCTTCTGGGGGCCGCCGGTCCGGGTGGGCGCGCCGCCGCAGGTGACCCTGGTCGAGCTGCGCGCCCCATAGCGCGTCCCGGCCGCCGGGTCCAGCACCGCATTGCTCAGGTCACGCGTACGCGTGGCGGCGGGCGGGCAGGGGACCGGCCGTGACAGGATGCGGCGTGCCTCCGTTCAGCGCCGCACCCCCCGGTGGCCTCCCGCCATTCGTCGCGGATCTGCACATCCACTCGAAGTACTCGCGCGCGTGCAGCCGTGACCTCACCCTGCCGAACCTCGGCTGGTGGGCCCGACGCAAGGGCATCGGCGTGCTCGGCACCGGTGACTTCACCCACCCGGCCTGGTACGACCACCTGCGCGAGACCCTGCACCCGGCCGAGCCGGGCCTCTACCGGCTGAGCCCGGAGGCGGAGCGGGACATCGCCCGGCGGCTGCCGCCCCGGCTGGCGAGCGAGGCGGAGGCGGACCCGGTCCGGTTCATGCTCAGCGTGGAGATCTCCACGATCTACAAGCGGGACGACCGGACCCGGAAGGTGCACCACCTCATCTACCTGCCGGACCTGGACGCGGTGGCCCGGTTCAACGCCGCGCTGGGGCGGATCGGCAATCTGGGCTCGGACGGTCGCCCGATCCTCGGGCTGGACTCCCGGGACCTGCTGGAGATCACCCTGGAGGCCAGCCCGGACGGCTACCTGGTGCCGGCGCACATCTGGACGCCCTGGTTCTCCGCGCTCGGCTCGAAGTCCGGCTTCGACGCGATCGCCGACTGCTACGCCGACCTGGCCGAGCACATCTTCGCCGTGGAGACCGGCCTGTCCTCGGACCCGGAGATGAACTGGCGGGTCGCCAGCCTGGACCGCTACCAGCTGGTGTCGAACTCGGACGCGCACTCGCCGCCGGCGCTGGCCCGCGAGGCCACCGTCCTGAACTCGGCCCGCGACTACTTCGCGATCCGCGAGGCGCTGCGCACCGGCGACGGGCTGGCCGGCACCATCGAGTTCTTCCCCGAGGAGGGCAAGTACCACGCCGACGGGCACCGGCTCTGCGGGGTGAACTGGTCCCCGGAGCGCACCCGGGAGGCCGGCGGGCGCTGCCCGGAGTGCGGCAAGCCGCTGACGGTGGGCGTACTGAGCCGGGTGGCGGAGCTGGCCGACCGGCCCGAGGGGCACCGGCCGGCGCACGCCCGGGAGGTGACCCACCTCGTGCCGCTGGCCGAGATCCTCGGCGAGCTCAACCAGGTCGGCGCGCGTTCCAAGAAGGTGGAGGGGAAGCTCCACGAGTTGATCGCCGCGCTCGGCCCGGAGCTGGACATCCTCACCCGTACCCCGCTGGACGAGATCGGCCGGGTCGGCGGCGAACTGCTCGCCGAGGGCATCGGCCGGCTGCGCCGCGGCGAGGTGCGCCGGGTTCCCGGCTACGACGGCGAGTACGGCGTGATCACCCTCTTCGACCCGGCCGAGCTGGGCGCGTCGGCCGGGGGCGCCGGCCAGGACGCGCTCTTCGACGTACCCGTGCCCGCGCAGCGGAAGCCCGCGGAGCCGGCGCCGAAGCCGAAGGCCCGGCGCCCGGCGGCGGCCAGGGCGGAGCCGAAGCGCAAGCCGACCCCGCCGCCCCCGCCACCGATCGCGCCGGCGCCCTCCCCGCACGAGCCGTTCGAGCCGATGCTCGCCGGGATGGAGGAGGTCGGCACCGGCCTGCTGGACCGGCTCGACGCGATGCAGCGGGTGGCGGCCTCCGCGCCGGGCGGTCCGCTGCTCATCGTGGCCGGTCCGGGCACGGGAAAGACCCGCACGCTGACCCACCGGATCGCCTACCTCTGCGCGGAGCTGAACGTCTTCCCGGAGCAGTGCCTGGCGATCACCTTCACCCGGCGGGCCGCCGAGGAGCTGCGGCACCGGCTGGACGGGTTGCTCGGCCCGGTGGCCGAGGACGTCACGGTCGGCACCTTCCACTCGCTGGGCCTGACCATCCTGCGGGAGAACGCGCAGGCGGCCGGGCTGCCGGCTGACCTCCGGATCGCCGACGACGCCGACCGGGCCGCCGCCCGCGCGGAGGCCGGCGACGACGACGAGCGGTACGCCGCGCTGCTGCGCAAGCGGGACCTGGTCGACCTGGACGAGCTGCTCACCCTGCCGGTGGCGCTGCTGAAGGGCGACAAGAAGCTGGTCCGCGAGTACCGCGAGCGCTGGAAGTGGATCTTCGTCGACGAGTACCAGGACGTCGACGCCGTCCAGTACGACCTGCTCCGGCTGCTCAGCCCGGCCGACGGCAACCTCTGCGCGATCGGGGACCCCGACCAGGCGATCTACTCGTTCCGGGGCGCGGACGTCGGCTACTTCCTGCGCTTCTCCCAGGACTTCACCGACGCCCGGCTGGTCCGGCTGAACCGCAACTACCGCTCGTCGGCGCCGATCCTGGCCGCCGCCGTGCAGGCCATCGCGCCGTCGTCGCTGGTCCGCGGCCGCCGGCTCGACCCGGCCCGGCTCGACCCGGAGGCCCCGCTGGTCGGTCGCTACGCCGCGGCCTCCGTCGCGGACGAGGCCGACTTCCTGGTACGCACCATCGACGACCTGGTCGGCGGCCTCTCCCACCGCTCGCTCGACTCGGGCCGGATCGACGGGCGGGCCACGTCGCTGTCCTTCTCCGACATCGCGGTGCTCTACCGCACCGACTCGCAGGCCGCGCCCATCGTGGACGCGCTGGCCAGGGCGAACATCCCGGTGCAGAAGCGCTCGCACGACCGGCTGCGCGACCGGCCGGGCGTGACGGCCATCGCCCGCGAGCTGCGGCACGCCGGCCTCGACGGCTCCCTGCCTGCCCGGGTACGGCTGGCCGGCCAGCTCGTGGCGGAGCGCTTCGCCGTGCCGACCCTCGACGGCTCCGGCGCGGTACGCCCCGAGGACGTCCGCGCCGCGGTCGACCTGCTCACCCCGCTGGCCCGGCGCTGCGGCGACGACCTCGGGCTGTTCCTCGCCCAGCTCGCGACCGGGGCGGAGGTGGACGCCCTCGACCCGCGCGCCGAGGCGGTCACCCTGCTCACCCTGCACGCGGCCAAGGGGCTGGAGTTCCCCGTGGTCTTCCTGGTCGGCGCCGAGGACGGGCTGCTGCCGCTGCGCTGGCCGGGCCAGGAGCCGGACGACGACGCGGTGGCCGAGGAGCGGCGGCTGTTCTTCGTCGGGCTGACCCGGGCCCAGGACCGGCTCTACGTGAGTCACGCCGCCCGGCGCACCCGGCACGGATCCGAGCGCGAGTGCCGCCCCTCCCCGTTCCTCGACGTGATCGACCCGGGGCTGTTCGAGCGCTTCGGCGACACCGAACCCCGCCGCCCCAAGGACCGCCAGCTCCGGCTGATCTGAGCCCTCGACGCCGACTCGCCGAGGTGGTCGGCGTTCCGACCCGCCTGGCCGAGCCGCTTGCGTCCCGACCCGCCTCGCCGAGCCGGCGCGGCCGGATCGGCCCGGGTCACGCGAGCAGGACCGCCAGCCAGGCGCCCGCGAGGATCGCCGGACCGAACGGGAGCGGGGTGTCCCGGCGGACCCGGCGGGCGGCGAGCAGGACGAGGACGACGACCCCGTTCAACAGGTGCGGGAGGAGCAGCCCGAGGCCCAGGGTCGGCCAGCCGAGCCAGCCGAGCGGCAGGCCGAGCGCGGCGGCGAGCTTGACGTCGCCGAAGCCGAGCCGCGAGTGGGGAAGCAGGGCGAGCAGCACGTAGCCGGCGAAGGAGACGGCCGAGCCGGCCAGGGCGGGCAGCAGTCGGCCCGGCGTGCCGGTGACCAGCGCCGCCCCGACCAGACCGGTCCCGCCCGCTCCCGCCGCGGCGGCCACCAGCCGGTCGGGCAGCCGCAGGCAGGCCAGGTCCACGAGACCGAGCGCCAGCCCGACCGCAGCCATCGCCAGGAACGCCGGCAGCGCCGGGTCACCGCCGCGCGCGGCAGCGAGGCCGCCGAACACCGCCGCCCCGGCCAGCGTCGCGCCGAGCTGGTTTCCGCGGCGGCCCGCGCCGGCATCGGACGCCGCGTCCCGACGGCGGGTGGCGGGATCGCCGGGCATGTCGGGCCGGGCGGCCGAAACCCAGAAGTCGACGAAACGACGGGCGAGCGGGACGGCGGCCCGGCCGGCCAGCGCGCCGAGGAGCGCCACACCCGTCACCAGCCCGGCCGACACGGGCCGGAACGTTACCGGCGGGCCACCTCCGGGGCCGCCCCGTCGACGGCTGGTGCCGCGGACCGGCGTGGGCGCTCGGTGCTCACCACCACCGCGACGCCGGCCACGATCACCGCGCCGCCGAGCAGCACCTGCGCGGTCACCGGCTCGGCGACGAACAGCGCGCCGAGCGCCACCGCGACCGCCGGGTTCACGTACGCGTAGGTGGAGACCAGGGAGATCGGGGCGTGGGCCAGCAGCCAGACGTACGCCGTGAAGGCCACCAGCGAGCCCGCCACCATGAGGTAGACCAGCGCCGCCCACGAGCGGCCGGTCACCTCGGCCGGGGAGAAGCCGTGCAACTCGCCCCGGACCGTGGCGATCACGGCGAGCGCCGCCGCGCCGGCGACCATCTCGTAGACCGTGGCCACGAACGGGTCGTCCGGCATCCGGATCCGGCCCGAAAGGTACGAGCCGACCGACCAGCTGACCGCCCCCGCGACAACGGTCAGCGCGCCGACCAGCGGCACGCTCCCCGACCCGCCGCTCGGCAGCACGAGCAGCACGAGACCGGCGAAGCCGAGGGCCACTCCGGCGAAGGTCCACGGCCGGGGCCGGTCGCCGCCGGCCGTCCGCAGCAGCACCACGAGGAGCGGGACGGTGGCCACCAGCAGCGCGGCGATGCCGGAGGGCAGCGCCGTGCCCTCGGGGCCGGACTCGGCGAGCACCACGAGACCGTTGCCGCCGGCCAGCAGCAGCACGCCGACCAGCGCGGCCGAGCCGAGCTGCCGCCGGTCGACGCGGAGCGCGCCGGGCCCCCGGCGCAGCCGCAGCGCCAGGGCGAGCACCGCCGCGGCGGCGGCGAACCGCATGGCGGCGGAGGTGAGCGGCGGCAGGGACTCGACCGCGACCCGGATGCCCAGGTAGGTCGAGCCCCAGAGCACGTAGACGAGGACCAGCGCGGTCCAGATCAGGGCCGGGCGGATCGGGGCGGCGGGGCGGTCGGGTGCGGGCGTCGCACTCGTGGGGCGTGAGCTCATCGGTGGACCACGCTACGGTGACCACGGCGTCGGCGTCCCCCGTTGGTGGCCGGCCTCTCAGCACTGGCGTACGCAGGAGGGCGTTCATGTCGAACTTCGGACCACCGGGCGGCGGCTCCCCCGAGCCGTGGGGTGGGCGGCGCCCCGACGACGGGTACGCTCCACCGGCCGATCCGCGCTACGACCCCGGGTACGGCGGGCAGCCGGGCGGCTGGGGCGAGCCACCGACGCAGCACTACGAGCCGCCCGCCCAGCGTTACGACCAGCCGACCCAGGGCTACGAGCCGGTGCCCGCCTGGAACGCCGGCCCGCCGCCCGCCGCCCCGCCCTACCAGGCCTACCCGGCCGACCCCGGCTACGGCGGGCAGCCGCCGTACGCCGAGCCGACGCCGCCGAAGCGCGGCAAGGGACCGCTGCTCGTGGTGCTGGTCGTGCTGGCGGTGCTGCTGCTCGGCGGCGCCGGCGCGTACTGGGTGCTCGGCCGGGACGACGCGACCCCGACGGGCGGGACGGCGTCCTCCTCCGCGCCGGGCGCCGAGCCGACCGGGGCGGCGAGCGAGCCCGCCGACGCGGCGACCACCCCGCCGGCGCCGGCGTCCTCGACCGACCCGCGGTTCGTGAAGGCGGGCCAGTGCGTCGCCAACGAGGGCGGCTCCGCCCAGCCGAAGCTGGTGATCACCGAGTGCGGCGCGAAGACCTACCAGGTGCTGCGCCGCATCGACGGGTCGACCAGCGGCAAGAAGGACGCCGAGTCGAAGTGCGCCAAGGTCGAGGGCTACACCGACTGGTACTTCTTCGACAGCCAGCTCGACACGCTCGACTTCGTGCTCTGCCTCAAGCGGCGGTAGGACCGGTAGGCAAAACTAGGGCTGTCTAGCGTTCAGGCTAGACAGCCCTAGTTTTGTCTCGACGCCCGACACGCGGTAGTCGCATCTACGCATGTCTAGCCCCGCCGCTAGACGGCCCGATACTGTGCGATTCGTGGATCCGGTCCGCAACCCGTACGCCCCCGGCGCCGGCCAGCGCCCGCCCGAACTCGCCGGGCGGGGGCGGGAACTGGACGTCTTCGACGTGGTGCTGGAGCGGATCGCCCGCGGCCGGCCGGAACGCAGCCTCATGCTCACCGGGCTGCGCGGCGTCGGCAAGACCGTCCTGCTCAACACGCTGCGCTCGCAGGCCATCAACCACCTCTGGGGCACCGGCAAGATCGAGGCCCGGCCGGACCAGTCGCTGCGCCGGCCGGTCGCCGCCGCCCTGCACATGGCGGTCCGCGAGCTGGCCCCCCGGCACCGCGCCCCCGACCGGATCGACGCCTTCCTCGGCGTGCTCAAGGCGTTCGCCCAGCGGGCCGCGCCGGCCGGGCGCGGCGGGGCCGCCCCGAAGCTGCGCGACCGCTGGCAACCCGGCATCGACGTGCCGGCCAGCAGCGGGCGCGCCGACTCCGGGGACATCGAGATCGACCTGGTCGAGCTGCTCACCGACGCCGCCGCGGTGGCCACCGACGTGGGCACCGGCATCGCGATCTTCATCGACGAGATGCAGGACCTCGGCGCGGAGGACGTCTCCGCGCTCTGCGCCGCCTGCCACGAGCTGTCCCAGCTCGGCGCGCCGCTCATCGTGGTGGGCGCCGGGCTGCCGCACCTGCCGGCCGTGCTGAGCGCCGCGAAGTCGTACTCCGAGCGGCTCTTCCGCTACCAACGGATCGACCGGCTGGACCGGATCGCCGCCGACCAGGCGCTCTGCGCCCCGGCCGAGCGGGAGGAGGTCGAGTACGAGCAGAAGGCCCTCGACCTGCTCTATGAGAAGTCCGGCGGCTACCCGTACTTCGTCCAGGCGTACGGGAAGGCCACCTGGGACCACGCGCCCCGCTCGCCCATCACCGCGGCGGACGTGCGGGTCGCCGCGCCCGAGGCGGAGGCCGAGCTGGCGGTGGGCTTCTTCGGCTCCCGGTTCGAACGGGCCACCCCGGCCGAGCGCGAGTACATGCGCGCCATGGCGACGCTCGCGCTCGTGGACGGGGAGGAGAGCGGCCGCGACGACATGGACGCGGCGGTGCCCACCGCGGAGATCGCCCGGGCGCTCGGCCGCAAGCCCGCCAGCCTCTCGCCGGCCCGGGACGCGCTGATCAAGAAGGGGCTCATCTACTCCGGCGAGCGGGGGACGGTCGCCTTCACCGTCCCGCACTTCGGCCGCTACCTGCGCACCCAGCCGGCCTGACCGCCGGTCAGACCTTGGACCAGGGCGGCGGGAAGACCACCTCGCCGGACGGGGGCGGCGGCTCGTCGCTGGTGGACGGCGGCAGCACCAGGGCCTGCCACGGCTCCCCCAGGCCCGACCACGGGCTGGTCAGCCCCAGCCGGTCCGCCCGGCCGAACCCGAACCGGCGGTAGTACGCCGGGTCGCCCAGCACCACCACGAGCCGCTCGCCCAGCTCGGTCGCGGCGTCGAGAGCAGCCTGCACCGCCGCCGCGCCGTGCCCGATCCGCTGCCGGTGCGGGGCGACCGCCACCGGGCCGAGCGCCAGCGCCGGCCAGGTGCCGCCGTCGGTGCGCACCTGCACCCGGGTGAGCAGGGCGTAGCCCACCACCTCGCCGCCGTACTCGGCGACCATGGCCAGCTCCGGGATCCAGGCGTCGCTGCGCCGCAGGTCCTCGACCAGCCCCACCTCGGGCGGGGTGGTCACCTCGGGGCGGGCGAACGCGGCGGCCAGCACCCGGGCGACCGGCGCCTCGTCCGCCGGGTCCTCGGGTCGGAGTCGCAGGGTCGTCACCCGCGCGACCTTACCGCCCGGAGCCGGTCCATCCGCGACGGTCGCTGAAATCGATACGCTCCGGACGTCCACGTCGGCCGATCCCTTTCGAGTGTTGCGGGGGTGGCGGGGGCCGCAACGGGGTATGACTGAGCCATGAAGCCCGTGCGCTCCCTCGCCCGCGTCATGTTGAGCGGCATCTTCGTGGTCAGCGGCGCCCGCAACCTGCGGAACCCGGGACGGCTGGTCCCGGCCGCGCAGCCGATCACCGACAAGGTCACGCCGCTGCTCCAGAACATCAACCCCCGCATCCCCACCGACACCGCGACGCTGGTCCGGGCGAACTCGGCCACCCAACTGGTCGCCGGGCTCATGCTGGCGACCGGCAGGTTCACCCGGCCGGCCGCGCTCGTCCTCGCCGCCACCCTGGTGCCGACCACCGCCGCCGGCCATCCCTTCTGGAGCACCGAGGACCCGGCCGCGCGGAACAACAACCAGATCCACTTCCTGAAGAACCTCGGCCTCTTCGGCGGTCTCCTCCTCGCCGCCGCCGACACCGAGGGCAAGCCGGGGCTCCGTTGGCGCACCGGCCACCGGATCGACCACTCACGCCGCTCGGTGAAGCGCGCGGTCCGGACCGCCCGCCGCGAGGCGAAGATCGCCGTACGCTCGGCGGCCACCGCCCGTCGAATCCCAGGCTGACCTGCATCTATACGGCCACCACCCCCGCAAGGCCACCAATCACCTGAACCGTCCGAGACCCGTTAACCCGGCGGAAATGTCAAAAACACGTGTGGGATCGGACACGGTCGCATAACGCGGGAGGCAGTGACGTGAGGCGCCGTTCTAGGCTCCGTGCTGGACCTGGACGGGCAGGACGATCTTGGTACGGGGGTGGCCACGCCATGCCGACGACAGTCGGTAGACGGACGGACCGCCTCGCTCCCCTCCAGCGCGCGACGCGGGGGATCGACCGCAGGACGGTCACACGGACCGGCATCGTGGCCGCCGTGGCCTACGCCGCCTGGCTCGCCATCGGCGCCTTCGGGCGGCCGTACAACTTCTTCGACATGAAGATCTACCACGGTGCCGTCGTGTACTGGGCGAGCGGCAACGAGCTGTACGACTTCATCGCCCCGTCGACCACCCTGGGCTTCACGTACCCACCCTTCGCCGGCCTGGCCATGCTGCCGATGTCCTGGCTGCCGGTCGACGCCGCCGGCTGCCTCAACGCCCTGGCCAGCATCGCCGCGCTCGCCGTCGTGCTGGCCGCGCTGCTGCGCCCGATCGTCGACCGGCTCGGCTGGTCACTCTGGTTCACCGTCGGCATCGCCACCCCGCTGGCCGCGGCCATCGAGCCGTCCCGGGAGACCCTCGGCTACGGCCAGGTCAACCTGCTGCTCTTCGCGCTGATCATGGCGGACCTGATCGGCCTCCGCTGGCGGGCCCGGCGCGGCACCCACTACGAGACCGCCGACTCGGCGCTGGCCCGGTTCGTCTACAGCGGCGCCTGGGCCGGGGTCGGCATCGGGTTGGCCACCGCGGTCAAGCTCACCCCGGCACTGTTCGTGGGCTATCTCGTGATCACCCGGCAGTGGCGGGCCGCGCTCACCGCGGTCGGCACCGCCGTCGGCGTGACCATCGCGACGTTCGGGCTCGTGGGCGCCGAGTCGCGGACGTACTTCACCAGCGTGCTCTGGCAGACCGAGCGGGTGGGCGCCGCCGACATGACCGCCAACCAGTCGCTCGCCGGCCTGCTGGCCCGGCTCTACGACTCGATCGACACGCCCGGCCTGCTCTGGCTGGCCTTCTCGGTGCTGATGCTGGCCCTCGGGCTGTCCCGGGCGGCCAGTGCCCGCGCCGACGGCGACGAGCTGACCGCGTTCACCCTGGTCGGGCTCACCGCCAACGTGATCAGCCCGATCTCCTGGTCGCACCACCTGGTCTGGGTCATCCCGGCCATCATCGTGCTGGCCGACGCCGCCGTACGCCGCCGCGAGGCCAGCCGCGGCGTGCTGCCCCGGGCCACCGGCACGCCACCGGCCACCGGGGTGCCGGCCCTGCGCCCGCCCATCTGGTACCCGACCCTGACCGGGCTCCGGCACGGAGTCGGCGCGCTCGGGCTCTACCTGCTCTTCCTGATCTCACCGATCTGGCCGTACGAGCACCAGCTCCCCGAGGTGTCGCACTACCAGGACGGCCTGTTCGGCGCGCTCATGGAGAACTCCCTGGCGATCGCCCTGATCGTGCTGGTCGCGGCGCTGCCCTGGCGGCCCGGCGCCGAGCCGGCGTTCTACCACGACCGGCTCGCCCGGACGGCCCAGCTCGCCGCCCGGCGCTGACCGTCAGGGGCAGTTCACCCACTCCTCGGTGCCGTCGGCGAACACCTGCCGCTTCCAGATCGGCAGCCGCGCCTTCACCTCGTCGACAAGCCGCGCGCAGGCCGCGAAGGCCGCCGCCCGGTGCGCCGTGCTGACCGCCGCCACCAGGGCCACGTCGCCGATCTCCAGCGGGCCGATCCGGTGCGACACGGCCACCGCGTACACCTCGGGGTCCGCGGCGACCTCGGCCGCCACCTCGCGCAGCACGGCCTCGGCGGTCGGGTGGCCCTCGTACTCCAGCAGGTCGACCGTGCGGCCGTGGTCGTGGTCGCGGACCACGCCCTGGAACGAGACCACGGCGCCGGCCCGGCGGTCGGCGACCGCCGCCTCGTGCGCGGCCAGGTCCAGCGGCCGGTCGGTCACGGCGCCGAGGACCACACCCACCTTCCCCGGCTCACTCCTCGCGCTCACAGAGTTGCCTTCCGTTCGCGACTGCGGGGCTCGCAACCCCGACTCACTCCTCGCGCTCACCGAGTTGCCTTCCGTTCGCGACTGCGGGGCTCGCAACCCCGGCTCACTCCTCGCGCTCACAGCGCCGCCTTCGTTCGCGACTGCGGGGCTCGCAACCCCGACTCACTCCTCGCGCTCACCGAGTCGCCTTCGTTCGCGACTGCGGCGCTCGCAACCCCGACTCACTCCTCGCGCTCACCACGACCGCTCCCCGGGGGTCAGCGGCAGCGGCACCACCGGCACCCGGTCGCCGGCCGCGCCGCTCGTGCCCGGCCGGATCACCGCGAAGCCGTCCGCGCCGGCCAGGCCGCGCAGCATCGCCGAGCCGACGTGCCGGACCGGGTGCGCGGTGCCCGCGACCCGGTCCCAACGCACCAGCGCGAGGTGGGTGTAATCGCCCCGCCCCGGAACCGGCTCGGCCAACGTGACCTGCGGCAGCACCGGCATCGGCCGACCCTGCAGGCCGGCGAGCAACGGCGCGACCAGCGAGACCAGCGCGACGACCGCGGACTGCGGGTTGCCCGGCAGTCCGGCCACGAAGCGCACCCGGCCGTCGTCGTCGACCAGCCGGGCCAGCAGCATGGGGAAACCCGGCCGGACCGCCACGGTGTTCACCACGTAGTCGGCGCCGAGCGCCTCCAGCGTCGGATGCAGGTGGTCGACCGGGCCGTGCATGGTGCCGCCGGTGGTGCAGACCAGGTCGGCGTCGGCCAGCGCGGCGCGCAGCGCGGCCACGTGGGCGGGCAGGGTGTCGGCCACCGGACCCACCACGTCGGCGGGACGCACCTGGCAGCCGTACCGGCGCAGCCAGGCGGGCACCGACGGGCCGAGCGCGTCGCGGACCCGGCCGGCCCCCGGCGGGCCCGAGGTCAGCAGCTCGTCACCGAAGACCAGCAGCGCGGCCCGGGGCCGGCGGCGGACCCGCAGGGTGTCGTGCCCGCAGGAGGCGGCCAGGCCGAGCACCGCCGGGTCCACCGGCGTGCCGGCGGGCAAGAGCTCCTCCCCGGCGTACGCCTCCTCGCCCGGCTCCCGCCACTCCGGCGCCGGACGCGGCGTGCCGGCCACCCGGTCGTCGGCCGTCCGGGTCGACTCCTCGATCCGCAGGATCGCCGTCGCGCCCTCGGGGACCATCGCGCCGGTGGCGATCTCCACCGTGCTGCCGTCGGCCTCCAGCGGGGGCGGGGTGTGCCCCGCGAGCACCCGGCCGACCACCTTCCACGGGCCTTCCCCGCGCACCGCCCAGCCGTCCACGCTGGAGGTCGGGAAGGCCGGCAGGTCGGTCCGCGGGGTCAGCGGCTCGGCCAGGGTGTGCCCGTCGGCGTCGGCGAGCGGCCGGCTGACCGCCGGGAGCGCGGCGGCGAGACCCACCGCGTACACCCGGGAGCGGGCCTCCTCCCACCCGGCCGGCGGCGGCGCGACGACCTCGGCCGCGGCGGCTGCGGTTTCCGTGCTCATCGACCGAGCCTATCCCCGGGGCGGTCCGCCGACGCTCCAGGGCGCGTGGTCAGTGGTCGCCGCCGCGTAGCTGGTCGACGGTGTGCCGCAGGATCGGCCCGAGCACGGCCAGCCCGTCCTTCGCCCCGCCGCGCGAACCCGGCAGGTTCACCACCAGCATCCGGCCGGCCACCCCGGCCAGCCCGCGGGACAGCGCGGCCGTCGGCACCGCGTCGCGGCTGTACGCCCGGATCGCCTCGGCGATGCCGGGGACCTCGTAGTCGAGCACGGCGCGGGTCACCTCGGGGGTGCGGTCGGTCGGGGTGACGCCCGTGCCGCCGCTGGTCAGCACCACGTCCACGCCCTCGTCGCGGGCCTCCCGCAGCGCCTCACCGACCGGCTCGCCGTCGGGCACGACCACCGGGTCGTCGACCTCGCAGCCCAGCTCCCGCAGGCCGGCGACGAGCAGCGGGCCGCTGGTGTCGGCGTAGACCCCGGCGGCGGCCCGGTTGGAGGCCACGATCACCCGGGCCCGGATCACGGCCGGTCCTCCGGCCGGACCCACTCGCCGGTCTTGCCGCCCTCCTTGCGCAGCACCCGGACGCCGTCCACCGAGGCGGCCGGGTCGACCGCCTTGACCATGTCGACCAGGGCGAGGCCGGCGACGGCCACCGCGGTGAGCGCCTCCATCTCGACCCCCGTCCGGTCGGCGGTCCGCGCCGTGGCGGTGATCTCGACCGTGTCGTCGGTGAGACGCAGGTCGACCGTGACGCCGTGCAGGGCGATCGGGTGGCAGAGCGGGATCAGGTCAGGCGTCCGCTTGGCTCCCATGATCCCGGCGAGCCGGCCGACCGCCAGCGCGTCCCCCTTGGGCAGGCCGTCGCGACGCAGCAGCTCGACCACCTCGGCGGTGGTGCGGAGCCGGCCGGCGGCGACCGCGAGCCGGCCGGACACCGGCTTGGCGGAGACGTCGACCATCCGGGCCGCGCCGGCCGGGTCGACGTGGGTGAGCTGCGCGGGTTCGGTCACGGCGCGAGCCTATCCGTCGGGTACGACCGGGCGCGCGTTCCGGGCCGTCGGCGGGGAGGGGCGTCGCGTCTGGTGCCGATCAGCCGACACGACACCCCTCCCTCACCTGCCCACCGTCGATTCGCTGGGGGGAAATCCGACGGCGGGGGCCTCGTCGACCGGGTCCTTCGTGGAGTGGACCGCCCCCGTTGGTCGACATGCCGGCGACGCTAACGTGCCCGGCGATAAGAAATCGATAAACCGGTTCAGGCCGGGTCCGACACGCCCTCTGCCAGCAGCCGGCGGATCTCGTACTGCTCGGGGACACCCATCCGCTCGAAGATCGCCAGGGCCCGCTGCCGGTACCGGCGCGCTTCCCCCGGCTCGGTGTCCGTCAGGTGCTCGGCGAGGCCGCTGAGGGCCCGGGCCTGCTCATAGGGGTGGGCGATCCGGGTGGCGATGTCGAGCGCCTGGCGGAACATCGCCGCCGACTCCTCCTGCCGCCCCACGACCCGCAGTGTCACGGCCAGTTCGTTGCGGGCCTCGGCCTGGACGTGGCGTTCGCCGGAATCGGCCGCCGCCTCGATCGCGGCGTCGTGATGCCGCAGGGCCTCGTCATGCCGTCCGAGCTGCCGGTAGGTCCCGGCCAGGTCGCTCAGAATCTCGGCTCGGGCGTATCCGTTGCCGGTGCGGTCCCGCAGCGCGAGGGAGGCCCGGAGCAGTCGTTCCGCCTGTGCGTTCTGGCCGAGGCGGTAGCGGACTCCGCCGAGGTGACCGAGCGCGTTGGACATGTGGAACTGGTCCCCCTTGACCCGGGCGACGAAGAGATGCAGCCGGTGAACCGCCATGGACTCGTCGTACCGGCCGAGGAAGCGCAGGGTGAGGCCCAGGTTGGGGAGCACCGGCAGGCTTTCCAGACTGTTGGCCCGCACCGCCGCCTGGTTGATGTCGAGCGCCTCCTGGATGCGGCCGGTGAGCCAGTAGAGGACGCCCAGGTTCACCCGCGCGCGATCCGTGCCCTCGACGTCGCCGAGTTCCGCGCGGATCGACACCACCTCGTGCAGGTGCGCCGACGCCTCCTGGTAAGCGCCGGTGCGCACGCAGGCCGAGGCGAGGTAGTTGTGCATCAGGGCGACGGCGTGCCGATCCCCCGACCGGCGTGCCGCGACCAGTCCCTCGCCATGGGTGGTCGAGATGTCGTCGAAGTAGCTGCGCAGGTAGAAGAAGCGCCAGGCGGCCCGGGCCAACCGCCACGCCAGCGCCTCATGCCCCTCTCGCGCGGCCTGACGGACGAGGGCGTCCAGATTGAGGCGCTGCTCCTCCAGCCACCCCAGGTCGCCGGGAAGCCGTGCCAGGAGCAGATCAGGACGCAGTGGTGGCTTCAGGCGGAGATGCAGGTCGACCAGGCGCTTTTCCTCGATCGAGGCGGACGCCACCACGACCGAATGCAGGAGATGGTCCAAGAGAGCTTCCACCGCCGCTTTCCGCGCCGGTGCCGAATCGGCCTGCACGGACAGTTCGTAGGCGTACTGCCGCATCAGGTCGTGCAGGCGATAGCGCCCGTCGGCGATCTCCTCCACCAGGTGACGGTCGACCAGTTCCTCGATGAGTTCGGCGGCCTGGTCAAGCGGCAGACCGGTGAGCGCGCCCACCATCGCGGTATCGAGATGGTTTCCCGCAGCGAGCCCGAAGGAGCGGAAGACACGCTTGGCGGAGTCACCGAGCGGTTCGTATGACGCGGCGAACGCCTCCACCACGGTCCGCGCCTCCGCCTGCAGCCGGGGGAGGAACGTGGGCTTCCCGGCCAGCCTGCGAACCATGTCGGACATGCTCCAGGCCGGGCGATGGGCCAGGCGGGTGCCGGCCAGCCTGATGGCGAGCGGGAGGCCGCCACAGATGCGGACGACCTCCGACGCGCCGTCCGGGTCGGCCTCGACCCGTCGCTCGCCGACGAGAGCCCTGAGCAGGGCCAGCGCGTCGGGCTCAGGGAGTACGGAGAGCGAGACGGGGGGCCGCTCGGTGAGCGCCAGGAGGCGGCGCCGGCTCGTCACGAGGACCACGGCGCGACCGGAGATGGGCAGCAGCGGCTCGACCTGGGCGCTGTCCGCGGCGTTGTCGAGCACCACCACAACTCTGCGGAGCGCGAGTTCCCGCCGCCACATCTCGATCCGCTCGGGCAGGTCCCCGGGGATCCGACCTGCCGACAGGCCCAACTGGCGGAGCAGGGTGACCAGCGCCGAAGCGGGGTGGACCGGCGCTCCCTCGGCGTGGCCGCCCAGGTCGATGAAGAGCTGCCCACCGGGAAACCGGTCGGCGAGACGCTTGGCCAGGTGAACGGCGAGGGTGGTCTTGCCGCACCCCGCCATGCCGTCGATCACGCGCACTACCGGCCCTGCCTCGTCACCGATGGCGATCTCGTCGAGCATCCGGTCGACGATCTCCCGCCGCCCGACGAAGTCCGTCACCACCCGGGGCAACCAGTTCGCGCCTCGATCGCCATCGGGATTCCATCCGGTCGAACCGGCTACCGGCCGGTCGCCGCCGGCCCTCCGCCTTGTCCGGCGGGCGTCGAGCGCAGCCCGACGCAGCCGTTGCAATTCGGGCCCGGGCGGGACACCGAGCTGCTGGGCGAGCCCGTCGTGGGTGGCCTGGTAGACGGCGAGCGCTCCGCTCAGGTCGTCGCTCCGGATGAGTGCCCGCATGAGCAGAGCCTGCGCGGGTTCCCGCAGGGGATGCCGCGATGCGTGGGCGCGCAGGAGCGGGAGGGCGAGGTCGGCACGATCGGTCCGGAGTCGCAGCTCGCCGAGCAGCTCCACGGCCAGTTGCCGGTCGCGCTCCACCGCCTCTCGCCGCGCCGTCAGGTGCGGGCCCAGCGGCAGTCCGGCGAGCAGCGGACCTGGCCACGCTTCGATCACCTCGGCGAGCAGCGGGACAGCCTCGGCCGGCCTGCCCCGGTCGGCCAGGTTCCGAGCGTCGCGCCAGCCGGCCGCCAGGCGGTTCAGGTCGATCCGGTCCTCGTCGACGACGAGCCGGTAGCCGCCCTGTTCCCGGACGACCGTAACTCGCTCGTCGACAATCGAGTTGAGGCTCCGCCGCAGATTGGCGGCGTAGGTGCGGACGTTGGGTACGGCCGAACGGGGTGGGTCCTCCGGCCACAACTCGTCCACCAACTCGTCCACCGTGACCAGCCGGTCGACGTGTAGGGCGAGCATCGCCAGCACCAACTGCTGCTTGGGAGTTCCGAGTGCCAGACTCTTCCCGCCGAGCCTTACCGCCAGGCCGCCGATGACTCGAATTTCCACGAGGGTCTGCTCCGCTTTGATACGCCTCGTCCAGGCCGAATCGACAGCCTAATTCATGAAACCAATGGTCGGAGCCCCACTGGGGAGCGACCACTTCCCAGCTTCCGATCGCCGGTTCATCCGACTCGCCGACCGAAGCCGACCGAACCACGGTTGAAATGTTTCTCGCATGCGGCAAGGCTGGCAGACAGCGCTCCCACCGCGCCATTCCACATGGCAGTCAGCAACCACGCCGACACGAGAAGATACGACCGGCTCCGCTCCGCACACTCCACGTGGACACAACGTCATATAGCGGTGGCTAGTTACTTATATTGCGCATACCGACATCCATTCTTGGATATCGCCCATCTCCTCCTTTAATCTGCTCTTCACCGAGCAGGCGCCATTACGCGCAGGAGATACCGGAGGAGGTCGAGACGATGCGTAGCACCGAATGGACCTGACAGCTCCTCTGTTCACGTATCCGTTTCCGACCACCCGAAATGCAGAGGAGGGCTGAACAGTGCGTAGCACCGAATGGACCTGACCGGTGTCCCTCGCCCAACCCGAGCGGTAGGCTGCCTGTCATCGCATGGTGAGTGCAAGCGACAGGTGATGCCGGTTGAGCCGAACGGCGGATGGTCGAAGGGCTACCGAAGCGCGCCTGCGTGCGCTCGTGTTCACCTTGGTCGCGTGCGCGGCAGCGGTCGCGCTCGTCGCCCTCTTCGCCACCCGGAACCGGCTCCCGAGTTCCGTCGGCAACATCGTCACCATCACGTCCCTGGTGGTGACGGTCGCGCTGGCCACCGTCATCAAAACCCCCCTACGCATCCGGTCGACCACTCTGGCCTTCGCCTGGGTCGAGACCGCGATCGTGATCGGGCTCGCCGTCGCACCACCCTCCTGGGTGATCCTCGTGACCGGTATCGGGGTCACCTGCGGGTCAGTGACCCGTCTGGCCCCCATCAAGACCGCCTTCGCGGTCGCGAAGCACACCCTGGTGGCCGGAGGCGCCACCGTCGTCGTCCTGCTGATGGGAGACTCCTGGCCACCACGCGATCCGCTGGGCATCGTCCTGTTGCTGGGCATCGTCTACCTGGTCGCGGCACTGCTGGATGACGTGCTCGCGATCCCGGTCATCGCGCTCGCCTCAGGCACGCCGATCTCCCGGCAGTTCCGCAACGACCTCGACCTGCGGGTCGCAGGCTTCGCCCTCCGGTTCCTCGTGGCCGCCTGCACGGTACTCATCCTCCGAGCCGACCCCCGGCTGCTGCTCGCCGTGCCGCCGCTGGTGCTCAGCCTGCACCTGGCCTACTCGACCCGGATCCGCACCCGCACCGAGCAGCACGCCTGGCAGCGACTCGCCCGGGCCACCGACGCGCTCAACGTGGTCGACCTCGACCAGGTGCTGACCACCGCCGTCACCGAGGCCGCCGAACTCTTCTCGGCCGACGAGGTGGAGATCGAGCTGCGCGACCGGCGACGCACGGTCCGCGGCAGCGCCGGCGGCATCGCGTACGACGGGGCGGCCCCCGAGCCCAGCACGGTGGACGGCAGGGTCATGCCGGTCGCGCTGGAGGGACACGACCGGGCGGTGGACCTCGGGGTGCTGCGGCTGCGGTTCGCCGGGCCGGTCGAGCTGTCCGAGCGGGAGCAGTACACCCTGCGTACCTTCGCCTCGGCGCTGTGCACCGCGGTCCGCAACGCGCAGGCGTACGCCGAGCTGGCCCGGATCGCCGACGAGCACGCGTACGCTGCCACCCACGACGCCCTCACCGGGCTCTCCAACCGCCGGCACCTGCTCGACGAGGGCACCGAGCAGCTCACCAACCGGCACGCCGACGGCGTCACCGCCCTGGTGCTGATCGACCTCAACCATTTCAAGGAGGTCAACGACACCCTCGGGCACGGCGCCGGCGACCGCGTGCTGACGCAGGTTGCCGACCGGCTGCGCGACGCGGCCCGCTCCGACGACCTGGTGGCCCGGCTCGGCGGTGACGAGTTCGCCGTCCTGCTGCGCGGCCTGCCCGCCCCGGCGATCGCCGCGCACCGCGCCGAGGCGCTGCTGGCCGCGCTGCACGAGCCGCTCGACCTGGACGGCATGCGGATCAGTGTGGAGGCCAGCGGCGGCATCGCGGTCGCCCCGGCCAGCGGCGGGATGCCCGAGCTGCTGCGCCGCGCCGACGTGGCCATGTACCAGGCCAAGCGGGCCGGCCAGCGCATCGCCACGTACGCCCCGACCCGCGACACCGCCGACCTGGGCCGGCTCACCCTCGGCGGCGAACTGCCCCGGGCGGTCGCCGACCACGAGTTCACCGTCAACTTCCAGCCGATCGTCGACCTGGGCAGCGGCGAGGTGATCGGCGCGGAGGCGCTGGCCCGCTGGCACCACCCGACGCACGGCATGATCGACCCGCTGCGGTTCCTGGAGGCGGTCGAGCGCTCCGGGCTGCTGCCCGCCTTCGCTGAGGCGATCCTCGACCAGGCCCTGATCGCCGCCGGCTCCTGGCGGGACGCCGGCTTCGACCTGCCCGTATCGGTGAACGTGTCGCCGCGCAGTCTCCTCGACGCCCGCTTCCCCGGGGCGGTGCTGGCCCGGCTGCGGGCGCACGACCTGCCGCCGGACCGGCTCGTGCTGGAGCTGACCGAGACCCTGACGCTCAGCCAGCTCGACGTGGTCGACCGGGTGCTCAGCCGGCTGCGCGACTCCGGCGTACGGCTGGCCCTGGACGACTTCGGCACCGGCTACTCCTCCCTCTCCCTGCTCTCCCGGATCCCGGTGCACGAGCTGAAGATCGACCGGAGCTTCGTCACCGCGATGGAGAGCACGGCCGAGGCCGCGGCGGTGATCCGCTCCACCCTCGACCTGGGCCGCAGCCTCGACCTGACCGTGGTGGCCGAGGGCGTGGAGAGCGAGCCGCAGCGGCGGGCCCTCTGGGAGCTGGGCTGCGCCGCCGGGCAGGGCCACCTGTTCGCCCGGCCGCTGCCGTCCGGCACGCTGCTCGCCGCCCTCCAGCGGGGCGCCGGCGGCCGCCCGGGAGCCCTCGCGGCGCCGCTGCACGACGCGGGCGCGGTGATCCGCCTCCCCGGCCGCCGCACCGGCGGCGGCCGCAACCGCACCGCCACCCCCGCTCCCTGACCACGCCGACCCACCAAGATCCGCGGGTCTGCCAGACTGGCCGGCGTGACCGCCGACGCCGACCGGACCGCCCCCGCCTCCCGCCGCTGGCAGGCGGTCGACACGGCCGGCGGCGGCCTCCCCCTCGACCTGGGCCTCTACGCCGTCTCCGCGGTGTTCGCCGCGGTCACCGCCGCCACCTCCACGCTGCTGCCGCACCGGGCCTGGGGCACGCTCGCCACCATCGGGTACGCGCTGGCGGCCCTCGCCGCCGCCGGTCAACTCCTGGCCCGACGCCGGCGCCCCGGCACCCCCCTCGCCGGCCTGCCCGCCCGCTGGGCGGTCACCGGCTTCGCCTGGGCCACCACCGCCCTCCTGCCGGTCGTCGCGCAGAGCATCCAGCGGGCCGGTGGGCGGACCGACCGGGCGCAGGAGGAGGTGGTCGTGGTCGAACACGCCGGGGCGCGGCTCGCCGAGCACGGCACCCCCTACCTCGGGCACGACGCGATCGCCGCCCTGCCCCCCGGCGAGCAACTGCTCGGCTACACCCCCTACCAGCCCGGGATGGCGCTGTTCGGGCTGCCCCGGGCCGCTGCCGACGCCTGGTGGACCGACGCGCGGGTCTGGTTCGCCCTGGTCACCGCGCTGGCACTGGCCGCCGCCGTAATCACCCTGCGGACCACCGCCGGCCCCGCCGCACCCCGGCGGAACGCCGCCGTCCTGCGCGCCGTGCAGGCCGCGACCGTCCTGCCGATCTGCGCGCTCACCCTGGCCACCGGTGGCGACGACCTGCCCGTACTCGCGCTCTGCCTGCTCGCCCTGGCCCTCGCCGCCGCCGGCCGGCCCGGCCGCGCGGGCCTCGCGGTCGGCGCGGCCGGCGCGCTGAAGCTCTTCGCCTGGCCCGTGGCCGTCGTGCTGGTCTGCTGGGCCGTCACCCGCCGGGCGGGCCTGCGCACCGCCCTGGGCGCCCTCGGCCTGCCGGTCCTCGCGCTCCTCCCCGTGCTGCTGGTCGACCGCGACGCCCTGGTGGAGAACGTGGTGCGCTTCCCGCTCGGGCACGGGCTGGTGACCAGCCCCGCGCAGTCCCCGTTTCCCGGCCACCTGATCGCGACCACGCTGCCCGCCGGTCGGCTGATCGCCGCCGCGCTGCTCGCCGCCGTCGCGGTGGCGATCGCCGTCCGGCTGCTGCGCCGCCCGCCGCGCACCGCCGCCGCCGCCGCGCTGATCTGCGGGTACGGGCTGCTCGCCGCGATCCTGCTGATGCCCTCGACCCGATTCGGCTACCTGCTCTACCCCCTCGCCCTGCTGGTCATCGCCCCCGCCCTGGCGCTCGCCGAGCGCCGCCCCGACGTCGCACCCTGACCGGCTTTCCGGGGAACTGGCCGGCACGGCCCGGCCGGAGGGCGTAGACCTGAGGCATGACCACCTACCGCGACCGGGCCGAGGCGGGACGGATGCTCGCCGACCGGCTCGGCGACCTCGCCGGCCGACCCGACGTCATCGTCCTCGGGCTGGTCCGCGGCGGCGTACCCGTCGCCCGGGTGATCGCCGAACGGCTCGGCGCGCCACTGGACGTGCTCGTGGTCCGCAAGCTCGGCGTGCCCTGGGCCCCCGAGGTGGCGTACGGGGCGCTCGGCCCCGGCGGGGTGCAGGTCCTCAACGACATGGTCGCCGGCCGGATCGGGGAGGACGAGCGGGCCGAGGTACGCCGGAACGAACAGACCGAACTCGACCGCCGCGAACGGCTCTACCGGGGCGGCCGCCCGCAGCTCGACCTGACCGGACGCACCGCCGTCATCGTCGACGACGGACTGGCCACCGGCGCCACCGCCCGCGCCGCCGTGCAGGTCGCCCGGCACCTGGGCGCCGCCCGCGTGGTGGTGGCCGTCCCGGTCGGCTCCGACCAGGCGTACGAGATGCTCGCCGCCGAAGCCGACCAGGTGGTCTGCGCCCAGATCCCACCCGACTTCGCCGCGGTCGGGGCGTACTACGACGACTTCCACGAGGTCTCCGACGACGAGGTGACGCAGGCGCTCACCGCCACCGCGTGATTTCACCGGGTACCTTCGGTGTCATGCAGCTCACCTGTCCCAAATGCCACGGAGAGATGCGCCAGTACGAGCGCAGCGGAGTAGTCATCGACCAGTGCGGCGAATGCCGCGGCATCTTCCTCGACCGCGGCGAGCTCGAGAAGCTGTTCGAGGCCGAGGCGAACTGGAACCAGCAGCACGGCGCGCGGCAGGCCGCCCCGGCCGGCGGCGGCTACACCCCGCCCCCTCCGCCCCCGCCCGCAGCGGCTCCGCACCAGCCCGGCTACGGCGCCGTCCCCCCGCCCCCTCCGCCGCCGCCCGGCCACGGCTACCCGCAGCCGGCCTACGGTCAGCAGCACTACGGCTACCACGGCCACTACCGCCGGAAGAAGAAGCACCACGGCTTCCTCGGCGAACTGTTCGACTGACCGCCGCCGCGCCGGGCCGGCGACCCACCGGCCCGGCGTCGCCGTCGTGCCGACTCCGCCACGCCGTGGCAGGCTGCACGACATGACCGCGATCCGGCAGCACGAGGCGCTGGCGCAGGCGTATGACGGCATCACCGCCGTCGTGACCCCACTGGACGACGCCGCCCTGCAACGACCCACCCGCTGCCGGGGCTGGCTCGTCGCCGACCTGCTCTTCCACGTGCTCTGCGACGCGCAACGGGCACTGGTCGCCCTCGCCAGCCCCGCACCCGGCCCGGCCGACGTCGACGACGTCAGCTACTGGCGCGCGTTCACCCCAGGCGACGACGACGCGAGCGTGAAGCACGCCTGGTGGGCCCGACGCTCGGCCGCCGCCTTCGACCGGCCCAGCGGCGTGGTGCGCATCTGGTCCGACACCGCGCCCGCCGCCGCGCGGGCGGCCGCCGCCGCGGACCCCGATGGGTACGTGACCACGCAGGGGCACGTCCTACGCGTACCCGATCTCCTCGCCACCCTGACCACCGAGGCGGTGATCCACCACCTGGACCTGGTCGTGGACCTGCCCGACGCCCCGCTCCCCGCCGCGGCGCCCACGCGGGTGGCGGTGGCCACCGTGGACGGACTGCTCAGCGACGACGCGGTCCGGCCGGTCGGCTGGGACGACCGGGACTACCTGCTCAAGGCCACCGGCCGGGTGCCGCTCACCGACCGCGACCGGCTCGAACTGGGCGAGGCCGCCGGCTGGTTCCCGCTGCTCGGCTGACGGCCCGTCCGGCACGGCTCAGACGATGGCCATGTCGACGAAGCGCGACAGGTGCAGCTGCGCGGCCACGGTCACCGTGTCGGTCGGGCCATTTCTGTGCTTGGCAACAATGAAATCCGCCTCGCCCGCCCGCGGCGACTCCTTGTCGTAGTAGTCGTCGCGGTGCAGCAGCAGGACGACGTCGGCGTCCTGCTCGATCGAGCCCGATTCACGCAGATCGGACAGCTGGGGTCGCTTGTCGGTGCGCTGCTCCGGGCCACGGTTCAGCTGGCTCACCGCGATCACCGGGCACTCGACCTCCTTGGCCAGCAGCTTCAGGCCACGGGACAGGTCCGCGACCTCCTGCTGCCGGCTCTCGGTGCGCTTCGGCGAGGTCATCAGCTGGAGGTAGTCGACCACGATCAGCTTGAGGTCGTGCTTCTGCTTGAGCCGCCGGGCCTTGGCCCGGATCTCCATGAGGTTCATGCTCGGCGTGTCGTCGACGAAGAGCGGCGCCTCGCTGATCTCGCCCATGCAGCGGGCCAGCTTGGTCCAGTCGTCGTCGGAGAGCTGGCCGCTGCGCAGCACGTGCAGCGGCACGCGCGCCTCGGCCGAGAGGAGTCGCATGACGATCTCGACCTTGCTCATTTCCAGCGAGAAGATCGCCGACGCCTGATTGAAGCGGATAGCGGCATTTCGGGCAAAGTCCATAGATGCGGTCGATTTGCCCAGGCCAGGCCGGCCGGCCACGATGATGAGCTGACCCGGGTGCAGGCCGTTGAGCAGGCGGTCGAGGTCGCTGAACCCGGTGGGCACACCGCTCATCACCCCGCCCTGGGCGCCCACCGCCTCGATCTCGTCGAGCGTCGGCTGGAGCATGTCGGCCAGGACGGCGAAATCCTCGTTGACCCGCTTCTCGGTCACCTCGTAGACGGCCTGCTGGGCGAGGTCGACGATGTCGTCGACGTCCCGGCTGCCGCCCTGGCCGGTGCCGTAGCCCAGCTGGACGATCCGGGTGCCGGCCTCGACCAGCCGGCGCAGCACCGCCCGCTCACCGACGATGCGGGCGTAGTACGCCGCGTTGGCCGCGGTGGGGACGCTGGCGATCAGCGTGTGCAGGTAGGGCGCGCCACCGATCCGGGCCAGGTCGCCGGAGTCGGCGAGCGCGGCGGCCACGGTGATCGGGTCGGCGGGCTCGCCCCGGCCGTAGATGTCGAGGATCGCGTCGAAGATGGTGGCGTGCACCGGGCGGTAGAAGTCGTTCGACTTGAGGATCTCGACGACGTCCGCGATGGCGTCCTTGGACAGCAGCATGCCGCCGAGGACGCACTGCTCGGCGGCCACGTCCTGGGGCGGGGTCTTCTCGAACTGGCCGTCCCGCTGCGCGGGTGCGGGCTGTTGCCCCCCGGCCCGCTCCGAGCGCGTCTCGTCGGTGACCGACACGGGTCCCCCCTTGCTGCGTCGGATCGGTTCCAGCTCTACCGCCGGGGTGTGACAACTTCCGACGACCCTCCGGTCGATCGGGGGCCATCGCCCGGACGGTCGGGGGACCACGATACGGAACCCGAGGTCAGCCGCTCAACAGCACCGGTGGACGAGCCTCGGGACAACCTGTGGACACCGGTGGACAGGCATGTGCGCAGGGTGTGCACAGGGTGTGGATAAGTGATGGGGAATTCTGGGCATCACGGCGCTGACCTGCGTTTTTACGATCCCCACCCTGTGGACGGAAGATTTCGGGTCGAGCCTTGGCGACGTTCGTCCCGTACTATCTCTGCGAACGGCTACACCTGGACAGCGGATTGCACTTTCGGTTGAGAAGGGTCACGCTCCGGCCGTGAGACACCGGGACTGGGGAAGCGGGGAGGACAGCCCGCGCGAGCGCCGGCCGAGTTCCTCCTGGGACGCTTCCGCCGATCCGCTCCCGGTCGAGTCACCCGCCTCCGAGGGCTACCGCACACCGAGCCGCCGACGCGCCGTCGAGCGCGGCCAGGGCGAGCCGGTCGACAGCTATCTTCCCCGGTGGGCGCTGGAGTCCGGGATCCGCCGGGCGGACGGCGGGGGCCGGCACGCCGCTCCGGACGACGGTGCCGACGTCGAGCCGCCGTACCCCCCGGGTGGGGGCTGGCGGGCGGACGCCGGCTGGCGCCGCGAGGACGACCGCCGCGACCTGCGGGCCATCGGCGCGGGCCCGGTGTCGGAGCACACCGCCGAGTGGACCCTGGAGACCCCGCAGGATCAGGGGTACGTCGGGAGCCGGCGGGCCGACGGGATCGAGGGCGAGCCGGTCTCCGGGGTGGTCCCGCGGAGCCGGCCGCGCCGCGCGGCGACCCGGCGACCGCAGGTGACCTGGTCGGGCCTGGAGGAGGCGCCCGAGTCGGGTGACGACGGTGACCGGTGGGCGGCCGAGCGGCCGACGCGGCGGAGCCGGCGCCCGGCGGATTCGTGGTCGCGTCCGGCGATGGATCCGTGGGAGCGGGGCCGGGCGGTCGAGCCGGATCCGGCGGAGCAGCCGGCGGTCGACCCGTGGGACGCGTCGGGTGTGCACGCGTGGGGCCGTCCCGCCGCCGGCCGGTGGGAGCAGGCCGGAAGCCGCTGGGACCGGACGGAGCAGACGGGCGAGTGGGACCGGTTCGCGGACACCGGCCAGTGGGACCGGCACGCCGACACGGGCCAGTGGGACCGGGTCCGGGAGACCGGGGCCTGGGACCGGTACGCGGAGGTCGACGCGTGGGACCGGACGGCGCCGCCGGTGCCGGCCCGGGAGGGCTGGGCGTCGCCGGAGCAGGCCGAGGGGTTCTGGTCGGGGACGCGGCTGGCGGGTGACGATCCCCGCTGGACGGAGACCCCGCCGTCGGCCCCTCGGTCGCCGATGGTCGCCTACCCGGCGCCGCGCCGCCGGCCGGTGGAGCCGGTGGGTGCGGGACGGGCCGGGGCGTCGACGCTGCGGCAGCGGGTGGAGACCATCGGCGGCGGGTCGTGGAGCCGCCGGCTGGAGGACGACCTGCTCGACCCGGATCCGGGTGGGCCGCTGCGGCCGTTGGTCTACACGGCCGCGTGCTACCTGGTGCCGGCCCTGCTGCTCTTCGTCGGGCTGTTGTTCCTCGACGGTCAGCCGCCGGCGGGGTGCGTCACCGACATCACCGGAGGCGGTTGTGACTCGCCGCGGGCGCACGCCGTCGCCTCGTTGGCGGCGGGCGCGCCGCGGTTCGGGCTGGCGCTGCTGAGCAGTCTCGTGGTGGCGGTGGTGCTGCGCCGGGTGGGCACGACCTGGCGGTCGGCGACGGTGGCGCTGGCGGCTGCCGTGGTGGGTGGTGGCCTGTCCACCGTGATCATCAGCGCGGTGACGGGCCAGCCGATCGGGTGACGCGGCGACCGGCGTCGTCGCCTGGACATGCGGAAGGGCCCGCACCGGATGTCGGTGCGGGCCCTTCCGTCGTGCTGTTCGGGCGTCAGCCCTTGACCACGTTCAGGTCGAACTTGGCGGTCACCTCGGGGTGCAGCCGGATGCTGACCGGGTAGGCGCCGAGCGACTTGATGTGGCTGGGCAGCTCCAGCCGACGACGGTCCAGGGTCGGGCCGCCGGCCGCCTTGACGGCGTCGACGATCTCGGCCGAGGTGACCGAGCCGAAGAGCCGGCCGCCGTCGCCGGCGCGGGCCTTCAGGTTGACCTTCAGACCCTCGATCTGACCCTTGACCTCCTTGGCGTGGTCGAGGTCGCGGATCTCCCGGGCCGCGCGGGCCCGCTTGATGACCGTGACCTGCTTTTCCGCGCCCTTGGTCCAGGCGATCGCGAAGCCCTGCGGAAGCAGGTAGTTACGGCCGTAGCCGTCCTTCACCTCGACGATGTCGCCCGGGGCACCGAGGCCGGACACCTCCTGAGTCAGGATGATCTTCATGTCGGTGCCTCCTCTCAGCGGGCCGTGGCCGTGTACGGCAGGAGCGCCATCTCGCGGGCGTTCTTGACCGCACGGGCGATCTGCCGCTGCTGCTGCGAGGTCACGCCGGTCACCCGCCGAGCGCGGATCTTGCCGCGGTCGGAGATGAACTTGCGCAGCAGCGCGGTGTCCTTGTAGTCGATGTAGGTGATCCCGTCCTTGTCGAGCGGGTTCACCTTCTTCTTCGGCTTGCGAAGTGCCGCAGCCTTGGCCATTGCTCTTGCTCCTGGTTTGCGATCGCGGGCGCTCGGCGCCATTAGAACGGGGGCTCCTCGTCGAAGTTGCCGCCCGAACCACCGCGCGAGGGGGCCGGGGCAGCCGAAGCCCAGGGGTCGTCGAAGTTGCCTCCGCCGCCACCCTGGCCACCACCACCACCGAAGCCGCCGCCGCCACCGCCGCTCGAGCGGGACATCTTCTGCACCTTCGCCGTGGCGTAGCGCAGGGACGGGCCGATCTCGTCGACCTCCAGCTCGATGACGGTGCGCTTCTCACCCTCACGGGTCTCGTACGACCGCTGACGCAGCCGGCCGGACACGATCACCCGGGCGCCGCGCTGCAGCGACTCGGCGACGTTCTCGGCGGCCTGCCGCCAGACCGTGCACGAGAGGAACAGCGGCTCGCCGTCCTTCCACTCGCCGGACGCCTTGTCCATGAAGCGGGGCGTCGAGGCGACCCGGAACTTGGCGACCGCCGCCCCGGAGGGGGTGAACCGCAACTCGGGGTCATCGGTCAGGTTGCCGATGACCGTGATGGTGGTGTCTCCTGCCATGACCATCTCCTCGCGCACTCATCTCTGTGCCGTACAGGCTCTCAGAGCCCTCCGACAGCGTCGATGAGGCTTGATCCGGACGTGCCGGGTCTAGATGCTCAGCGCATCTCCGGGCGGATGACCTTGGTGCGCAGCACCGACTCGTTGAGTCGGAGCTGACGGTCCAGCTCAGCCACGGCCTCCGGCGACGCCTGGAGGTCGATGACGGCGTAGATGCCCTCGGCCTTCTTGTTGATCTCGTACGCGAGGCGCCGGCGGCCCCACACGTCGGTCTTCTCCACCGAGCCACCCGCGGTCCGGATCACGTTCAGGTACGTGTCGAGCGACGGGGCGACGGTGCGCTCCTCGAGGCTGGGGTCGAGGATCACCATGACTTCGTAATGACGCAAGACGTGCTCACCTCCTGTGGGCTAAGCGGCCACGGTCCTTCCGTGGCAGGAGGTCGTGCGTCGCTGCCCGTGCCGGTGCCGGGGGAACCCGGCCGGACGCGGACAACCGGACCAGGATACCCGGTCCGGACGATCATGCCCGGGCCGGTCGTCCACGGCGTCCGGGCGCGGCGACAGGGGCCCACCTCCGGCTCGCGTACCGGAAGGTGGACCCCTGTCCACAGGGCCGCGGGGCGTCCCGTCCGCATTCCTTGGGTGGGACCTGGGGAGGAACGACCACACCGATGAGGTTGGATCGAGGACGCCCCGCGGAGCTTTATCGTGTTGTTACCTGGTCTGACCATACAACGGCTCTCGTCACCTCTTGGGGGAAATGGAGGAATTCGCCCCCAGCTGGCTTCGCGGACGAGCCGTCGGGTCTGACGAGCCGGATCCCGCCCCGTCGTGCCGGGCCGCACGGCGGGGCGTCCCGTTGCCGGGGGCCTCCCCTTCACCCGTACGCGCTGTGGACCCGCGTCCGGGCGGAGCGTCGACCGTCGATCCCACCTCGGACAACGACCGCCGGGCCGGGTGGTGACGCGATCCGTTCTCCGCAACCCCCGCGTGCGCGAGCCCCGTGCGTCGGAGGCGCGACGTAGGCTGCCCTGCATGCGAATCGGAGCCCACGTCGATCCGACCGACCCGCTGGCCGAGGCGGCCGCCCGGGACGCCCAGGCGGTGCAGTTCTTCCTCGCCGATCCCCAGGGCTGGAAGGCCCCGAAGCCGCGGGAGGACGCCGAGCGCCTGCGCGCGGCCGACGTCGACCTCTACGTGCACGCGCCGTACGTCATCAACGTGGCCACGCTGAACAACCGGATCCGCATCCCGAGCCGCAAGCTGCTGCTCGGCCACGCCGCCGCCGCGGCGGCGGTCGGCGCCAGGGGGCTGATCGTGCACGGCGGCCACGTCAACGCCGGTGACGACCTCGCCGTCGGCTTCGACAACTGGCGCAAGACCTTCGCGTACGCGGCGGACTCCGGAGGGTTCCCGCTCCCCATCCTGATCGAGAACACCGCCGGCGGCGACAACGCGTGCGCCCGGCACCTGGACGCGCTGGCCCGGCTCTGGGACGCGCTCGGCGACTACGAGGTGGGCTTCTGCCTCGACACCTGCCACGCCCACGCCGGGGGTGAGGAGCTGCTGGGGCTGGTCGACCGGGTGAAGGCGATCACGGGGCGGATCGACCTGATCCACGCGAACAACTCCAAGGGCACGTTCAACTCCGGGCAGGACCGGCACGACAACCTGACCGGCGGGACGATCGACCCGGAGCTGGTGGTCGCGGTGATCCGGGCGGCGGGCGCGCCGGTGATCGTGGAAACCCCCGGCGGCGCCGAGGGCCAGGCCGCCGACATCGCCTTCCTGCGCGGACAGCTGGGCGCCGCGGCATGACCACCGAGCAGTCCGACGCGGCCGGCAGCGCCTCGCGACCGGCCACCGGCGACACCCCGCCCGACGCGACTCCGGACGCCGGAGGCGGCACCGACACGGAAGCCCCGGCCGGCGGGGACGGCGGCACCGACACGGACGGCGCGGACCGCGCGGGGGTGGACAAGGCCGGAACCAACGGCAGGGCCGGCACCGGGGGCAAGGCCAGCCGCGACGACAAAGGCGGAACCGACAGCCGCGCCGAGGCCAGCAGGGCCGAGATCGCGAGCGCCGGAACCGGGAGCAAGGCCGAGACGGGCGACGAGGCCGAGGCGGCCCGGTCCGGGACCGGTGACAAGGCGAAGGCCGGCGACGCGGCCGAACGCGGCGAGAAGGGCGGGGAGGACGCCGGCGACCCCTGGACCGCGTTCGGTCCGGCCCCCGACCCGGTGCTCACCCGGCCGCGCCGGGCGGTGCGCGCCGTGGGCCGGTTCGTGGCGCACGAGTGGACCCTGGCCGCCGTGGCCTCGCTGGCGCTGGCCGTGCTGATGACCTGGCCCACGCTGCGCTACCCGCGCTACACCCTGCCGCAGGACTACTGGGACCCGAGCCTCCAGTCCTGGCAGCTGGCCTGGTCCGGGCACATCCTGCTGACCGACCCGGGGCAGCTGTGGAGCTCGAACACGTTCTTCCCGGAGCCGTGGAGCTTCGCCTTCTCCGACACCCTGCTCGGGTACGCCCCGGCCGGCATGATCGGGGTCGGCCCCGAGGACGCCCTGCTGCGCTACAACATCCTGTTCGTGCTGGCCCACGCGCTCGCCACGTTCGGGGCGTACGCGCTGGCGCGGCAGCTCGGCGCGGGCCGGATCGGCGGCGCGGTGGCCGGGGCGAGCTACGCGTACGCCCCGTGGCTGCTGGCCCAGGCCGGGCACCTGCACATCCTCTCCAACGGCGGCATCCCGCTGGCGCTGGCCATGCTGGCCCGGGGCCACGGCTGGTCGCTGCGGCACGGCTACCGGCCGCGGCGCCGGCACGCCGGCTGGGCGTTCGCCGGCTGGCTGGTGGCCGCCTGGCAACTCAGCCTCGGCTTCGGCATCGGGCTGCCGTTCGCGTACCTGCTGGCCGGTGTGGCGCTGGTCTCCGCGGTCGTCTGGTTCGTGCGGCGGCGCCGGGTGAAGCGCCCGTTCGGCCGGCGACTGTTCCTGGCCGACCTGCTCGGCGGGCTGGTCTTCGCCGCGGTGGGCGCTGCCCTGGCCGTGCCCTACTTCAAGGTGGCGGAGCTGCACCCGAACGCGGCGCGGACGCTGGGCGAGATCCAGCTCTACTCGCCGCCGGCCAGCGGGTTCTTCACCGCTCCCGCCGAGTCGCGGATCTGGGGTGAGCTGCACGAGGGGGCCCGGGCCGCGCTGCCCTGGCACCCGGAGATGACGTTGCTGCCGGGCTTCGTGCTCTACGCGCTGGCCGCCGGCGGGCTGTTCTTCTCGGTCTGGCGGGTCCGCCACCGGCTCTTCCTGCTGGCCGGGGTGCTGGTCACGATGGCGCTGGCCATGGGCACCCGGTTCCTCGACGGCCGGTTCACCTACGTGCCGCTCTTCGAGCACCTGCCGGGCTGGAACGGGCTGCGGACGCCGGGCCGGATGATGCTCTGGACCAGCCTCCTGCTCGGCCTGCTCGCGGCCGGCGCGGTCACCGCATTCTGCGCCCGGGTCCGCGAGCTCGCCGCCGAGCGGGTCCCGCCGTGGCCGGGCCCGTGGCTGCGGCTGGCCACCCTGGTGCCGCTGCTGCTGGTCCTGGTGGAGGGGTTGAACGTCACCCCGCACCCGGTGGTGCCGCGGCAGCCGGCGGTGATGCGCACCGTGGACGGCCCGATGCTGGTGCTGCCGAGCAGCCAGAACCTGGACCAGCCGGTGATGCTCTGGTCGACCGACCGGTTCCAGCGGATGGTCAACGGCGGCAGCGGGTTCACCCCGAACTCCCAGGCCCAGGCACGTGAGGTCACGGTCAGCTTCCCCGACTTCGCCAGTGTCGACTACCTGCGCCGGCGGGGCGTGAAGACCGTGGTGGTGCTCCGCGACCGGCTGGGCGGCACCCCGTGGGAGGGGATGCTCGACCGGCCGGTCGACGGGCTGGGCGTGACCCGGGAAGAGGTCGGCGACGCGGTGGTCTACCGCCTCTGACCGGGGTCCCGGTCAGGCGGTGACCGGCTCGGCGGGACGGTCGACGGCGGCGGGGCGGTGCCGCCAGCGCTGGTACCAGGGCGCGTCCTCGGCGCCGTCGAGCACCCCGCCGTCCGGGTCGTCGGCGTAGGTGCTCCGGACCGCGTCCCGCTCGGGGCGCAGGATGTCCCGGATCACGAAGCCGCAGAGCACCGCCACGGTGATCAGGCGCAGGCTGGCGGCCAGCACGAAGACGCCCTCGGGGAAGACCGGCCGGGTGGTGGCCGCCCCGAGCAGCTCGCCGTAGAAGGCGGCGAAGTAGCAGACCTCGGCGACCTGCCAGGCCAGGAAGGCGCCCCAGCGCGGCCGGGCGAGCACCGCGAGCGGGAGGAGCCAGAGCACGAACTGCTGGGACCAGACCTTGCTGAAGATCAGGAAGACGGCGACCACCAGGAAGGCCAGCTGGGCGAGCCGGGGCCGGCGCGGTGCGAGCAGCGCCAGCGCGGCGACGCCGGCGCAGGCCAGCCCGAAGAGCAGGTACGACAGCCAGTTGAGGGTGGAGATGTGCACGTTCAGCCACTCGAAGGGCCCGAGGTCGCCGGGCGCGGAGGGGCTGACCCGGCCGTCGAGGTAGCGGCCGATGTACCAGAGCGTGCCCCAGTCGATCGGCCGGGTGGTGTTCAGCTCGAAGAACCGGCCCCAGCTCTCGGGGTAGGGGATCGCCACCGGCAGGTTCACCACCACCACGGTCAGGGCGGCGGCGCCCACGGACACGGCGGCGTGCAGGATGCGGCCGGCGCGGATCGCGAGCACCAGGATCGGCCCGAGGATGAACAGTGGCCACATCTTCGCGGCGCCGCCGAGCCCGATCAGCACCCCGGCCAGACCGGCGAGCAGGACACCCGCCAGGTCGAGTCGGGTGCGCGCCCAGGCCCACAGCCCGAAGGCGGCCAGCCCCACGGCGAGCAGGTCCCAGTTGACGGTGGCGGTGAGCACCAGGGCCGGTGAGAGCGCGAAGAGGGCCGCGTCCCAGGGTCGTCGGCGCCGCAGGCTGAGGATCACGGCGACGGTGGCGACGGCGAGTGCGCTGAGCACCAGCGCGTTGAGGTTGTAGAACCACTGCCCCTGGTTGATGCCGGGGTTGTCGACGCCGAGGGCGTGCACCGGCAGGCCGAGCGCGCCCATGAAGTAGCCGGTCAGCACCGGGTACTCCACCGGGTGGTCGGCGTAGGGGACCTTGCCCTCGTTGAGCCCCTCGGCGTAGTAGAGGGCCAGCACGTCGGTGTAGCACATGCGGGTGTACTGGACGTTGTTCTGCCAGGCGCCGTCCTGGCAGGGCGACTTCTGCACCCAGTGCAGGGCCAGCGTCAGGCAGACCAGGGCCAGCACGATCCGCGCCGCGGTCCAGAACCGGCCCTCCCGGCCGGCGGGCCGGTCCAGGGCGACGGCGTGGTCACCCAGCGGGCCGCCGATCAGCCCGGCGGCGCCGCGGACGAAGCCGTCCGAGCGGGACGGGTGGTCCACCACGGCTCCAGGTCGCCCCGCGGCCGCGGACGCGCCGAGCTGGAGTTGCCGGTCGGACCCGTTCTCGTCGATGCCTGCGGTCGACTCGGTGCTCATGGAGAGGCATCCTGCCGTACGCCGGCCCCCGCCGTCGCGCCTCGCGCGCAGAAATTCCGGTACGCGGAACGCCGACGGCGGCCGGACCAGGTGGTCCGGCCGCCGTCGTCAGGCCGTGGGCGTCAGTAGGTCTGCCGGGTCGGTGGTGTGCTCGGCAGCAGGCCGCCACCGCCACCACCGGGGCCGCCGGGGCCACCGCCGCCCGGGCCACCGCCGCCGGGGGTGCCACCGCCGGGGGTGCCGCCCGGACAGAACAGGCCCAGGGGGTCGCAGCCCGGCTGCTGGCCCGGCTGCGTCGGGTCCGGCGGCGGCGGCGTGCCGTTGCCGGCGTCGTCCTTGCCGACGTTCGCGGCGGGCGGGAAGTCCAGCTTCTCCTTGCCCTTGAGCGCGTCGTTCATGAAGCGTTGGAAGATGGCGCCCGGCATCCTGGCACCGCTGATCTTGTTGCCGTCCTTGTCCTCGATCGCCTTGCGGGCGCCCTTGTTGCCGACCCAGACGGCGGTGGCGAGCTGCGGCGTGTAGCCGATCATCCAGGCGTCACCGTTGTCGGTGGTCTTCGCGTTGAGCTCCCAGGTGCCGGTCTTCTCGGCGACCTTCCGACCGTCGTCGAGCGGACGGTGCGACGACTTCTCCGGGTACTGCTCCAGCACCGAGGTGACGTCGGCGACGATGTCCTTCGGGATACGCTGCTGCCCCTTCACCGTCGGCCCCTTGGCCAGGTCCCACTTGCCGGTGGTCGGGTTCTGCTTCTCGACCCTCTTGATGAAGTGCGCCTTGTGGTAGACGCCCTGGTTGGCGAAGGTGGCGACGCCGTTGGCGTGGTCGAGCACGGTGATGGGGTACTGACCGTAGCCGACGACGTGGAAGAACGGGTCCGGGGCCACGTCCTTCGGGTTCTTCTTGGTGAGGTCGTACGCCTGGGCGGGGTTGGTGTCGGTGCGCCACATGGTGGTGACGCCGGCCTGCTTGGCCATGTCGACCACCTTGTCCGGGCCGATCTGCTCGGTGATGTAGTAGAACGGCACGTTCAGCGACTTCAGCGTCGACTGCTCAAGGGTGCAGGAGTCACCACAGGAGACCTTGTCGGCACCGGCGTTGCTGACCTTGAACTCCATCCCCTTCGGGGTGAACGCCGAACCCTTCCAGCGCGACTTGAGGGAGATGCCCTCCTTGAGGGCCGCCGCCAGGGTGTAGATCTTGAAGCTCGAGCCCGGCGAGTGGCCGCCACTGACGACGCCGTTGTCGACGTTCTTGCCGGCGTAGTCGGTGCCGGTGCCGTTGTCGCCGCCGTAGTAGGCGCGCACCTCGCCGCTGCTCGGGTCGATCGACACCAGGGCCGCCATCAGGTTCGAGGGCTGCTTGTCGAGCTCCGAGCCCTTCTTGGCCCGCTGGGCCGCCTCGAGCGCCGCCGCCTGGATCTTCGTGTCGATGGTGGTGGTGACGCGGTAGCCGCCCCGGCTCAGCGCCTTCGAGCAGAGCGGCTTGTTCAGCGTGACCTCGGCCTCGTTGTCGGTGCAGAGGTTCATCTCGCGCATCTCCTGCGCGACATAGTTGACCACGTTGCCGTACGGGGTGTCGATGCCGAAACCGCCGCCGTTGTTCTTCGTGGGCTTCTGGAGCGTCTTGGTCGGGTACTCGGTGGGGTGCTTCGGCATGTTCGGCGCGTCGAGCCACTTCTCGGTGATCATGCCGTTGATGACGTAGTTCCACCGGTCCAGCGCGGCCTCTGGGTTGATCGCCGGGTCGTAGCCCTTGTGCGTCGTGCTCGGCTCGGGCTGCTTGATGAGCGCGGCGAGCACGGCCGCCTCCGCCACGGTCAGCTTGGAGACGTCCTTCTTGAAGTACGTCTGCGCCGCCGCCTGGACGCCGTACGCGCCGCGGCCGAAGTAGATCACGTTCAGGTAGTGCTGCATGATCGTGCGCTTGTCGTACTTGTCGTTCAGCTTGGAGGCGAGGATCGCCTCCTTCACCTTGCGGCCGTACGTGTCCTGGTTCAGGTTGTCGAACGCGTTGCGGGCGTACTGCTGGGTGATCGTCGAGGCGCCCTGCTTGTCGCCGCCGCTGATGTTGTTCCAGGCGGCCCGGGCGATGCCCTTGTAGTCCACACCCGAGTGCCGGTAGAAGTTCCGGTCCTCCGCCGCGGCGACGGCGTGCTGCACCCACTCCGGGATCTGCTCGATGGTGACGAGCTGCCGGTTCTGGTCACCGACCTTGGCGATGGTGGTCTTGCCGGTGCGGTCGTAGATGGTGGTCGACAGCGGCGGGATGGTGTCCTCGGGCAGCAGCACCTTCTGCGAGTACCACGTGAAGCCGACCACGCCCATTCCGGCCAGCATGACGAACACGGCGAACCCGGCGATGAGCATGTTGATCCGCCGGCGCTTCTTCGCCCGGGCCGCAGCCGCCGGGTCGTTCCCGCGCCCGCCGCGACCACCCCGGCCGGGACCGGTCGGGCCGCCCGGGCCACCGGGGCCGCCACCGGCCATGCCGGGCACGCCGGCGCGGGCCACCGCGGCGCGCCCGCCCACGGCCGCCGAGCCGACGCTCGCCCGCCCGGCGCCGCCCACGCTCGCCGCGCCGACCGAGGCACGCCCGGCGGGGCCGGCCGGGGACACCGGCACGGAGGCCCGCCCGGCGCCGGCCCGGCCCTGGGCGCCGCCCGGCGCCGGCGAGACCGGCACCGACGCCCGGCCCGCACCGGCCCGACCCACGGAGGCCGAGCCCGCGGCGCCGCGGGGTGCCGGGGCCGCGCCGCCGACCGAGGCCCGGCCACCGGACGCGGAGCCGCGCGGCGTCACGGAGGCCCGGGCCGAGGCAGCGCCCTCGGACCCGGAGGACCAGCCGTTCCCGTGCGGGTCGCCGTTCGGGCCCGGGGTCTGGGCCCGCCCACGCGAAGAACTGGGATCGCCGTAGTTCATTCCTCACACCCTGCCGGTCGCGGTGGGGCGCGGACGCGCCGCCACCGGGTTGCCGTGAGATGGAACACGAGACGCTACACCCCGTGCGTGCCGGGGCGCAGGCGTCAAATCCGACCTATTCGGACCATTCAGACCTAGCAGCTGTCGGTCGTCCCGCCCAGGGATCGGGCCGGGATCGATCGGGACAGCCGGGTTCACCGTTGGGCCTCTCGCCTTCGCCGGGGGGTGGAGCCGCTCGCGGTCTCCTGCTCCGCCGCATCCTCCGTGCCGCCGGCCAGACCGTCCCGGCCGAGCAGGAACTGCTCGACGAGATGGTTCCAGTCACAGCCGGGGCACACCTCCACCACGAACACCTGGAACTCACGCAGGGTCATGGCCAGGACGGGCAACTCCGCCCGCGTACGCGCCTGGCCGGCCGACTGCTTGAGTTCGTCCCCGTAAATGTAGTGGACGTGGATGAGGTTCTCACTGCGGCAGATCGGGCAGCGCTGGTCGGTGGGCTCGCCGTGGAAGCGGGCCGCGTTCTTCAGGTACGGCGAGGCGTCGCAGACGTCGTACGTGCCGATCCGCCCGGCGAGGAGTTCACGCAGCACCGCTCGCTTCTGGAGCGAGTAGTCGACCACCTGGCGCTGCGTACGCATGCGGGAAAGGGTACGCGGTCCGGCGGGGCGAGGCGACCACCGTCACGATCCGTGACGACAGAACCTCGTAATCGGGGGTTTGCCCTGATCATGCGTCTCCGCTAACGTGCGATGTATCGGTTCGATACATCGCGGCGGTTACCGCTCCGCGCCGGGGGTAAGAAGGGATGGCCCGTGCTCGAACTAGCCATCCTGGGCCTCCTGCAGGAGGCTCCGATGCACGGCTACGAGCTGCGCAAGGAGTTGACCGCCAAGCTCGGCGCGATCCGGGCGGCGATCAGCTACGGCTCGCTCTACCCCACCCTGCGTCGGCTGCAGGCGGCGGGATGGATCACCGAAGCCGCCGAGACACCCGCGACCGCCGAGGAGGTTCCCGCGCTGACCAGCCGACGTGGTCGGGTGGTCTACACCATTACCGCGGAGGGCAAGGAACGCTTCGCCCAGCTCATAGCGCAGGCTGGACCCGAGACGTACGACGACACGGGCTTCGGCGTGCACTTCGCGTTCTTCGCCCGGACCGACCAGGCCACCCGGCTCCGGATCCTGGAAGGTCGTCGCCGGAAGATCGAGGAGCGTCGCGAAGGCCTTCGTGACGTGCTCGGCCGGGCAGCCGAGCGGCTCGACGCGTACACCCTGGAACTGCAACGCCACGGGCTCGACGCCTGTGAGCGCGAGGTCCGCTGGCTGGAGGAGCTCATCGCCAACGAGCGCTCCGGCCGAGCCCCGACGGTCCCCCAACCCGGGACGACCGGCGGCCGAGGAGAAAACGACAGCCCGCCCCCGCCTGGAGAGTCCAGGACGAAGCGGCCGTGATGAAGAAGAAGGAGGCAGACGTTATGGGCTCCGTCCGCGTCGCCATCGTCGGTGTGGGTAACTGCGCCTCGTCCCTCGTGCAGGGCGTGGAGTACTACCGGAACGCCGACCCGAACGACCGCGTCCCGGGTCTCATGCACGTCACCTTCGGCGACTACCACGTCTCCGACGTGAAGTTCGTCGCGGCGTTCGACGTGGACGCCAAGAAGGTGGGCATGGACCTCGCCGAGGCCATCGTGGCCAGCGAAAACAACACCATCAAGCTGTGCGACGTGCCGCCGACCGGCGTCACCGTGCAGCGCGGCCCGACCTTCGACGGTCTCGGCCAGTACTACCGCGAGATCATCGAGGAGTCGGACGCCGAGCCGGTCGACGTGGCCCAGGCGCTGCGCGACGCGCAGGTCGACGTGGTCGTCTCCTACCTGCCGGTGGGCTCCGAGCAGGCCGACAAGTTCTACGCCCAGGCCGCGATCGACGCGGGCTGCGCGTTCGTGAACGCCCTGCCGGTCTTCATCGCCTCCGACCCGGAGTGGGCCAAGAAGTTCGAGGACGCGGGCCTGCCGATCGTCGGTGACGACATCAAGAGCCAGGTCGGCGCCACCATCGTGCACCGCGCCCTGGCGAAGCTGTTCGAGGACCGCGGGGTCGAGCTGCTGCGCACGTACCAGCTCAACTTCGGCGGCAACATGGACTTCATGAACATGCTGGAGCGCAACCGCCTGGTCTCGAAGAAGATCTCGAAGACCCAGTCGGTGACCTCCCAGATCCCGCACGAGATGCAGAAGAGCGACGTGCACATCGGCCCGTCCGACCACGTGCCGTGGCTGGACGACCGCAAGTGGGCGTACATCCGCCTGGAGGGCCGCTCCTTCGGTGACACCCCGCTCAACGCCGAGCTCAAGCTCGAGGTGTGGGACTCCCCGAACTCGGCCGGTGTCATCATCGACGCCGTCCGGGCCGCGAAGATCGCGCTGGACCGGAAGATCGGTGGCCCGATCCTCTCCGCGTCCTCGTACTTCATGAAGTCCCCGCCGAAGCAGTACGCCGACCACGACGCGCACGCCGCCGTCGAGGCGTTCATCGCCGGCGAGATCGAGCGCTGACGCGCTGATCCAGTACTGAAGGAAGGCCGGGTCCGCACGGACCCGGCCTTCCTTTTCGGTGTACGTCAGGACCAGGCGTGCCGCAGCGCCACGGCGGCTTCCAACTCCAGCAGGGTCACCTTGCGCGGCAGCCCGCCGCCGAAGCCCACCAGCTTGCCGCCCGCCCCGACGATCCGGTGGCAGGGCACGATCACGGGTATCGGGTTGCGGTTGCAGGCCACCCCGACCGTCCGGGCCGCCCCCGGATCGCCGACCGCCTTCGCCACCTCGCCGTAGGTCTTCGTCTCCCCGTACGGGATGCGGGTCATCTCCCGCCACACCGCGCGCTCGAACTCCGAGCCGCGCGGCGCCACCACCGGCACGGTGAACCCGGTCAGCTCACCGGCGAAGTACGCCCGCAACTCGGCCACCGCCAGCCGGGCGACCTCGTCGCCGGGTTCCTCGGTCGCCGACGCCACCCGGCCGAAGTGCGCCCCGCGGACGGCGTCCGCGTCGGTGCCGACGGAGAACTCCCCGATCGGCGAGTCGAGCACGGTCCAACGCATGTCGCCCATTGTCCCGCGCCATGAGGCAAAGTTCCTCCCGCCCCGGGCGTCTGAGCTACGGAGGTGGGCGGTGGCAGAGGTCGACGGGGAGTTCACCGCGTTCGTCAACGAACGGGGCGCGGCCCTGCTGCGCGTCGCGTACGCGCTCGCCGGGAACCAGCACGCGGCGGAGGACCTGCTCCAGAACGCGCTGGCGAAGGCGTACGCCCGCTGGCCCCGCATCCGCGGCGACGCCGAGCCGTACGTGAAACGGATCCTCTACCACGACCAGGTCTCCGGCTGGCGGCGCCGGGCGCGACGCCCGGAGGTGCCGCTGGCGGAGCTGCCGGAGCGGGCGGTGACGGGCGAGGACAGCGACCTGCGGCTGCTCCTGCGGGACGCGCTGCGGGCGCTGCCGCCCCGGCAGCGGGCCGTGCTGACCCTGCGCTACCTGGAGGACCTGAGCGTCGAACAGACCGCGGCGCTGCTCGGCTGCCGGACCGGCACGGTGGCCAGCCAGAGCGCCAAGGCGCTGGCCAAGCTGCGCCAGCTGGTGCCGGGGCTGGACGAGCGGACCAGCCGAGCGGAGGTGACCCGATGAGCACGTCGCTGGACGAGACCCTCCGGGCGGCCGTACGCGAGCTGGCGGACCATGTCGGCCCCGCGCCGGACCTGGCCGCTCGGGCGCTCGGTCGGGGTCGCCGCCTGCGCCGCCGGCGGCGGGTGGCCGCGGCCGGTGCCGCGCTGGTCGCGGTCGTCGCCGTGACCCTGCCGTTCGTGCTGCTGCGGCCCGCTGCGGCCCCGCCTCCCGCCACGCCGCCCGCGACCGCCACGCCGCCCGCGACCGCCACGCCGTCGCCGACGCTGCTGCCCCCGCCCGGGCCCGACTGGACGGCGAAGCCACTCGTGCTACCCGGTGGCTGGGTGGTGACCAGGGCGCAGGCCAGCGGCGGATCCGGCAACGGCTTCCTGCTGGATCGCGGCCGTGGACGCTACTTCGCGACCGACCGCTACGACGGCATCTTCCCGGCGCCGACCGGCGCCCTCGTCGCGGTCCGGGACGACGACCGCCCCCGGGAGATCGGCCTGTTCGACCTGGCCAGCGGAAAGACCCGCTGGTACGTGGTGGGCCGGGCGCTCTCCGTCCCACGCTGGTCGCCGGACGGCCGCCGGCTGCTCTTCACCACGACCCAGCTCGACAACGAGGGCTTCATCGTGATGGAGGTCGACGGCACGAAGCACGCCCACCGGGTGGATCGGGGGGCGTACTTCTGCACCGACTACTGCGACTTCACCTGGACGCGCGACGGTCGGGAGGTCGCGCTGCCGCAGACGGGTGGGGGAGGCCACAACGAGGCCGTCCGGGACAAGCGGCGGGGCGTGCAGTTCTTCTCCGCCGACGACGGCCGGCCCACCCGGCTGCTCCCCGTGCCGGGGGATCCGGCCGGCCCGTGGGCCTGGTCACCCGACGGAACTCTGGTGGTGGTCCGGGGTCAGCAGGAGCCGCAGCTGGTCGAAACGGCGACCGGCCGGGTGGTGAACCCGTTGCCGAGCGCCGAGGTGGTCTGGCTCTCCGACGACCGGCTGCTGTACCGCCAACCGCTCGGGACGGGTGACTTCGTCCTCGCCGACATCGCCGGCCGGGAACTGGTCCGTCAGCCACTGCCGAAGCAGCTGATCGATCTTGAGGTGAGTGTCGCTCCCCGCTGACCGTTCAGCGGTCGTTGATGTTGCACGGCATCGATACCGTGCAGGTCGTGGCCACGGGGACGCTCATCTTCCTGATCATCGGCGGGGCCGGGGTCGGCGTGCTGACGCTCGCCCTGCTCGGGTCGGGCGTGCTCCACCTCGGCCATCCGGACGTCGACGGGCCGGTGTCGCTGGAGGCGGTCGCCGGGTTCACCGGGGCGTTCGGCTTCGGCGCCGCGATCGTCAACGAGCTGCTCGGTGGGCGTACCCCCGGAATGATCGCGGCGGCGGTGGCCGGCGGCGCGCTCGCCGCCGTGCCCACCGGCTGGCTGGCGGCCCGGCTCAGCCGCGCGGCCCGGAACATGCGCACGGACCCCACGCCGACCCGGGACCACCTGGTCGGCGCGATCGGCCTGGTGGTGACCCCGGTCCCCGCCGGCGGCTACGGCGAGGTCCGGGTACGCCTCGCCGGCCAGCCGGTCAAACTCAACGCCCGCGCCGACCATCCCATCCCGGTCGGCGCCCGGATCTTCGTGGTCGAAGCGCTCAGCGAGACCAGCGTGCACGTCGAGACCTACTGATTCCCCCAGCACAGACGGGAACTCCCATGCCCCTGCTCGTCGCCATCGGCGGCGCGGTCCTCCTCGCCGTCGTCCTCGTCCTCTTCGTGCTCTCCCGGATCAAGGTGGCCGGCCCGAACGAGGCGTTCATCGTCACCGGCCGCAAGGGCCGGACCACCCAGACCGCCGACGGCGGACGCTCCACCGACATGTCGGGGCAGAAGGTCGTGCTCGGCGCGTCCGTCTTCGTGCTGCCGGTGGTGCAGAAGCTCCAGTCCCTCGACCTGTCCAGCCGGCGCATCGACGTCGGCATCAAGGGCGCCGTGAGCAAGCAGGGCATCCGCACCGACCTGCACGGCGTGGCGATCGTCAAGGTCGGCGGCACCGAGGACGCCATCCGCGCGGCCGCCCAGCGGTTCCTGCACCAGCAGGACGAGATCGAGGACTTCACCCGGGAGGTGCTGGCCGGCGCGCTGCGCTCGATCGTCGGCCGGCTCACCGTCGAGGAGGTCATCCGGGACCGGGCCGCGTTCGCCAGCGCGGTCGCCGAGGAGGCCGAGCACTCGATGACCAACCAGGGACTGGTGCTGGACACCTTCCAGCTGCAGGACATCCTGGCCGAGGGGTCCTACCTGTCCGACCTGGGCCGGCCCGAGGCCGCCCGGGTGCTCAAGGACGCGGCCATCGCCGAGGCGCGGGCCCGGCAGCAGGCCGAGCAGGAGCGGCTGCTCGCCGAGGAGGCGATCGCCGAGGCGAACCGGAACCTGTCGCTCAAGCAGGCCGCCATCCAGGCCGAGATCGACGCGGCCAAGGCGCGGTCGGCGGCGGCCGGCCCGCTCGCCCAGGCCGAGCGCGACCAGGCGATCCTCTCCGAGCAGCAGAAGGTGGCCGAGCGCAACGCCGAGCTGAAGCAGCGTCAGCTCGACACCGAGGTGCGCAAGCCGGCCGACGCGGCCCGCTACAAGGTCGAGCAGGAGGCCGAGGCGTCCCGCAACGCGGCGGTGCTCAACGCGGACGCGCAGCGGCAGGCCACCATCGCCGCCGCCCAGGCCGCCGCCGAGCAGGCCCGGCTCACCGGTGAGGGCGAGCGGGCCCGGCGGGCCGCGCTGGCCGAGGCGAACGCCATCGAGGGCGCCAAGGAGGGTGAGGCCGAGCAGCGCAGGCGTTCCGCGATCGCCGAGGCGGTCGAGCGCGAGGGCCAGGCCGAGGCCGCGGCCATCCTGGCCAGGGGCCAGGCCGAGGCCGACGCGATGGCCCGCAAGGCCGAGGCGTTCGCCGCGTACGGCGAGGCCGCGGTGCTGGACCTGCTGGTCAAGGTGCTGCCGCAGGTGGTCGAGGCGGCGAGCGCCCCGATCGGCGCCATCGACAAGATGACCGTCATCTCCACCGACGGCGCCTCGTCGCTGACCAAGTCGGTCGCCGGCAACGTGGCGCAGGGCCTCCAGCTCGGCAGCGACCTGACCGGCATCGACCTGGCCGGGCTGCTCGCCAAGCTCGGCGGCGCGGCCGGCGGCGGCAACGGCCGTACCGCGGTGGACGGCAGCACCGTGGAGCACTGACCCCGAACAACACGACAGCGCCCGCCGGATCCCCCTCCCGGGGAACTCCGGCGGGCGCCGTCGTGTGGGCCGGTCAGATGACCGCGACGACGAACTTCTCGCCGATGCCGAGGCCCAGGGTCTCGCTGTTCCAGTCGACGGTACGGCTGGAGATGAGCTGGCTGGCTCCGGTGCTGCCGGCCGTGACCGCCTGCCCGTCGACGTACGCCCGCAGGTAGATCGAGCCGTCCGGGTTGTAGTCGAGGAAGTCGAACGTCTCCCACGGACCGATCGAGGCGGACCGGGCGATCAGCGGCTTCGCGCCCGCGCTCTCGGCGGCCACGAACTTGCCGTTGACCAGCGCCTTGAGGCCGAAGAAGCCGTCACCGACGCTGACGATCTCGAACTTCTCCCAGGCCCCGACGGTGGCGGACCGGGCGATCAGCGGCAGGCTGCCGCCGCTCTCCGCGGTGACGAACTTCCCGTTGGCCAGCGACTTGATGCCGACGACGGGTGCCGCCGCGTCGAAGTCGAACTTCTCGGCCGTGCCGATCGCGGTCTTGCTGGCGATGAGCGGGGAGGTGGTGCTCGGCGCGGTGACGTACCGGCCGTTGATGGCCGCCTTCAGGCTGATCGTGCCGTCGGTGTTGTCGACGATCTGGAACTTCTCCCAGGCGCCGATCGCGGCGGCGCGGGCGATCAGCGGCTTCGCGCCCGCGCTCTCCGCGGTCACGAACTTGTTGTTGATCCGGGCGCGCAGCCCGACCAGGCCGCTGCCGGCGTCGACCACGTCGTACTTCTCCCACGCCCCGACGCTGGTGCCCCGGGCGATCAGCGGCTTGGTGCCCGCGGTCTCCGCGGTCACGTAGCGGCCGTTGACCCGGGCCTTCAGCCCGTACGAGGCGCGGGCGGTCGGGACCGTGCCGACGTGCAGGAGCCGGTCCAGCGAGCCCATGGTGTCGTGCACCGCGCCGCCCACGCCGGTGGTGACGACGGAGTCGCGCACCTGCTGCGGGGTCCAGGCCGGGTGCGCCTCCAGCAGCAGCGCGGCGGCGCCCGCCACGTGCGGGGAGGCCATCGAGGTGCCGTTCATCGCCACCGAGCCGCTGGTCGTGCCCATGGCGGCGGAGACGATGCCGGTGCCCGGCGCGAAGGTGTCCAGGCAGCGACCGTAGTTGGAGAACCAGGCCCGGAAGTCGACGCTGTCGGTGGCGCCCACCGTGATGGCCGCCGGCACGTTCGCCGGGGAGACGCCGCACGCGTCCTGCATGCTGTTGCCGGCCGCGACGGCGTACGTGACGCCGGCCGAGATGGAGCGGTTGACCGCGTCGTTGACGGCCTGGTCGGTGCCGCCGAAGCCGAGGCTCATGTTCGCCACGGCCGGCTTCACGGCGTTGGTGGTGACCCAGTCGATGCCGGCCAGCACCTGCTCGGTGGTGCCGCTGCCCTCGCAGTCCAGCACCCGTACGCCGACGAGCTTGACGTCCTTGGCCACGCCGTACTTCGTGCCGCCGATGGTGCCGGCCACGTGCGTGCCGTGTCCGTCGCAGTCCTGCGCGACGTTGTCCTGCTCGACGGCGTCGTAGCCGTAGCTGGCCCGCCCGCCGAAGTCCTGGTGGTCGATGTCGATGCCGGTGTCGATGACGTACGCGGTCACCCCGGCCCCGGTGGCCGGGTAGGTGTAGACGCCGTCGGCCTTCGCCGTGGTCTGGTCGATCCGGTCCAGGCCCCAGGACGGCGTGCCGCTCTGGCTGCCGGTGGCCGACCAGCGCTGGACCGGCTGGACGTACGCGACGTCGGGGTCGGCCGCGAGTTTCTCCGCCTGCCGGCGGTTCATGCTGGCCGAGTAGCCGTGCAGCGCCTTGCTGAACACCCGGCGGACCGACCCGCCGTGCTCGTCGGTGAGCGCCGAGGCGCTGGCCCGCACCTCGGCGGGCGTGGCCTTGCCGTCGGAGAGGACGACGATGTAGCGGTCCGGCACAGCGCCGGCCGAGTCGGCGCCCCGGACCCCGGCCCGGGGCGGGTCGGTCGGGTCGGCCAGGGCCGGGCCGCCGGTGGCGGCACAGAAGATCGATGTTGCCGAGGTGAGGGCGAGCCCCACCAGCGCAGATCGGCGCAGCGCGCCGTGGCGTGTCACGAAGTGTTCTCCCCGTTTCCAGCGACCGTCCGGATGGGACGGGCGGATGCGATCAGAACAGCCTCACCCTCGAATCGGGAGGCCGGTGATGACCAACATCATGGGGGACACATCGACCGTGGCGCGTCAACCGTTCGGTCGACACGCCGGCGTATCGTCGTCAGCCGTCAGCCGACGACGCCCTGCTCCCGGGCCCAGCGCAGCAGCTCGGCCTCGGCCTCGTCCCGCTCCAGCGGGCCGCGTTCCAGCCGCAACTCCTTGAGGTGCTGCCAGGCCCGCCCGACGACCGGGCCCGGCGGCACGCCGAGCAGCTCCATGATCGCGTTGCCGTCGAGGTCGGGACGGACCCGCGCCAGGTCCTCCTCGGCGGCGATCCGGGCGATCCGCTCCTCCAGCGCGTCGTAGTCGGCGGCGAGCTGGGACGCCTTGCGCCGGTTGCGGGTGGTGCAGTCGGAGCGGGTCAGCTTGTGCAGGCGGGACAGCAGGTCACCGGCGTCGGTGACGTAGCGGCGGACCGCCGAGTCCGTCCACTCGCCCCGGCCGTAGCCGTAGAAGCGCAGGTGCAGGCCGACCAGCTTGACCACCTGCGAGGTCACGTCCTTGGGGTAGCGCAGCGCCTTCATCCGGGCCTTGGTCAGCCGGGCGCTGACCACCTCGTGGTGGTGGAAGCTGACCCGGCCGTCCGGGCCGACCGCCTTGGTGGCCGGCTTGCCTACGTCGTGCATCAGCGCGGCCATCCGCAGCACGAAGTCGCAGCCGTCCTCCTCCATCGACATGGCGTTGCTGACGACGGTCAGCGTGTGCTCGTAGACGTCCTTGTGCTGGGCGTGCTCGTCGATCTCCAGCTTCAGCCCGGTCAGCTCCGGCAGGAAGCGGTCGGCCAGCCCGGTGTCGACCAGCAGCCGCAGCCCGGTGATCGGGTCGGCCCCGCAGAGCAGTTTCGTGAACTCGTCCCGGATCCGCTCGGCGGTGATCCGGTCCAGGTCGGCGGCCATCCGGGTCATCGCCTCGCCGACGTCCGGGTGCACCGTGAAACGCAGCTGGGCGGCGAACCGGGCCGCGCGCAGCATCCGCAGGGGGTCGTCCCGGAACGACTCCTGCGGCGTGCCGGGAGTACGGATGATCTTCGCGGCCAGGTCGGCCAGGCCGCCGTACGGGTCGGTGAACCGGTGGTCGGGAACGCTGACCGCCATCGCGTTGACGGTGAAGTCCCGGCGCTTCAGATCGTCGACCAGGTTGGTCCCGTACTCGACGATCGGGTTCCGGCTGACCTGGTCGTACGCCTCCGCGCGGAAGGTGGTGACCTCCAGCCGGAGCCCGTCGCGCTGGCAGCCGATGGTGCCGAACTCCCGCCCGGTCTCCCAGATCGACTCGGCCCAGCCCTTGATGATCCGGATGGTCTGGTCCGGGTGGGCGTCGGTGCAGAAGTCCAGATCGTCACCGAGGCGGCCGAGCAGGGCGTCGCGGACCGAACCGCCCACCAGGTGCAGTTCGTGACCGGCCTGCGCGAAACGCCGGCCCAGCTCGTCGGCGACGGGCGAGACGCGGAGCAGTTCGGCGACGGCGTTGCGCTGCGCGGCGGTCAGCTCGCGGCGTTCGGCGGCGTGGGAGGCGGAGACTTCGGACATGGGACCGCCAGCCTATCGGGCCGGGACCGCATCTCCTGCGCCGGGCGCGGGTAACGGGCCGAGGTTGACTAAGGTCTCGGTTGGGCGGGGCCGGCGAGGCCCGGCTCCGACGTACCCCTTGGAGGCTGGCAGATGAGCGGCGGGCTCTACCGCAGCGCGAACTCGCACGGCGGCGGCCTGCCGCCGGACGACGGCGCCACCTTCATCTCGGCGGAGCCGCTGAACCAGCCGGGCGTCGAGGCGACCGCGCCGCCCCAGGAGGTCGTCGCGGAGACCAGCGCCGCGGCGAACAGCGCCGTGATGGCGATCGGCAGCCTGGTCAGCCGGGGCACCGGCTTCGTTCGGAACCTGATGGTCGGCGCCGCGCTGGGCAACCTGGTCGGCAACGTCTTCACCACCGCCCAGTTCCTGCCCAACCAGGTCTACGAGTTCCTGCTCGGCGGCGTGCTCACCAGCGTGCTGATCCCGGTGCTGGTCCGCCGCCGCAAGACCGACCCGGACCGGGGTGAGGCGTACTCCCAGCGGCTGCTGACCCTGGCGGTGATCGCCCTGGCCGCCACCGCGCTGATCGCGATGGCCGGCGCGTCGGTCCTGACCGCGCTCTACGCCAGCGGCAAGGACGAGAGCTACACGAACCTCGTCACCGAGCTGTCGTACCTGATGCTGCCGATGCTGTTCTTCACCGGCCTGAGCGCGCTGATCGCCGCGGTGCTGAACACCCGGGGGCACTTCGCCGCCCCGATGTGGGCGCCGATCCTCAACAACCTCGTGGTGATCGGCGCCTTCGGCCTCTACATCCTGATCTACGGCGCGAAGGCGATCCGGCCGGAGGACATGGGCTGGGGGCAGATCCTGCTTGTCGGCGGGGGCGCCCTGCTCGGCGTGGCGGTCCAGGCGGCCGGCCTGCTGCCGGCGCTGCGCAAGGTCGGCTTCCGGTGGAAGCTGCGCTTCGACTTCCGCGAGCTGGGGCTCCGCGAGCTGGCCCAGCTCGGCGCCTGGATGTTCTGCTACGTCGCGGTCAACCAGCTCGGCCTCTTCGTGGTGGTCAACCTGCTCACCCGGGCGGCGGGCGAGGACAGCGCCGGCCTGCTTATCTACAACAACGTGTTCCTGCTGCTGATGATGGCGCACGGCATCATCGCCGTCTCGATCATCACGGCGCTGATGCCCCGGATGAGCGCGGCCGCCGCCGACGGCCGGTTCCACGACGTCACCGCCGACCTGTCCCGGGGCACCCGGATGGTCACCGCGGTGCTCGCACCGATCGCGGTCTGCTACGCGGTGCTGGCCGGCCCGATCTCGGTGGTGGTCTTCCGGTACGGCGCCTTCACCGGCGACAACGCGGTGGCCACCTCGACCGTGCTGCTGGTGGCGGCGATCGGCCTGGTGCCCTTCGCGATCAGCCAGCTCTTCACCTTCGCCTTCTACGCGCTGCCGGACACCCGCACCCCGGCGCTGATCAACATCCCGGTGGTGGCCCTGCGGGTGCTCCTCCAGGTCGGTCTCTACCTGGCGTTCTCGGCCACCTTCGCGGCGGCCGGCATGATGCTCGGCAACGCAATCTCGTACGTGGCCGCGGCGGTCGTCTCGGCGCTGCTGCTGCGGCCGCGGGTGGGTCGGATCGGGCTGGGCGGGATCATGCGGACCATGGGCCGGGTGGTGATCGCCGCGCTGGGCGCGGCCCTGGTCGGCCTCCTGGTGGTGAAGCTGCTCCCCGGCGATCCGGCGCACCTGAGCTGGCTGGCCGCCGCCGTCCAGCTCGTGATCGGTGGCGCGGTGATCGGCGTGACGTACCTCGGGCTGGCCATGGCGCTGCGGATCGGCGAGATCACCGAGGTGGTCGGGATGGTCCGGCGCCGGCTCGGGCGCTGACCTCGACCGGCGCCGATGACGGATGGTGAACGAGGATCACCAGCCTGGGGATACGGCTGTGGATAACCCCGGGTTCCGCCGCCCAATGGGCCTCTCGGCCTGTGGACAACCAACCGTACGGCTGAGGGTGGCCAGGCCGGGGCAGGGGAAACCCGGGCCGGGTCCCGGCGGCCGCCACACCGGTGCGCCCCTGCGCCGACTACTTGCCGTCAACCTCTAGATTGAGCGTGCATGTCCCAGCGACCTGGCCGGACGCGGCCGATCCCGGCGGTCGCTGGTGTCCCAACGGCTCCGGCGGGAAGATGACATGTCGGAGAACCGGGCATCCCGGGTAAGGTCGCTCTCGACGGGCACGGCAGGTGCCGACGCGGGCGTCGACACCCGTCTGCCGGTTCCATCCAAGGCAGAGCGGGAAGCCACATGCCCAGCAGCACGGGTCCATCGATCGACACGATCACCGAGGGAGGACGGGTGACCCAGGTCGGCGAGGGTCAGGAGGCGGAGGAGACCTCTCCTCCGGTCGTGACCTTCGGTGCTCCCACGGCCGGTGAGGTCCTTGCCGAGCGGTACGAGCTGGTCGAGCACATCAACAACGACAGCGCGGGCCGGCTCGTCTGGCGCGGGGTCGACGTGGTGCTGCGCCGTCCCGTCGCGGTGGTCCTCCGCTATCCGGGTGGCGACTCCGCCACCGAGATGCTCCAGGCGGCCGTCGCCGCCAGCCGGGTGATCCACCCCAACCTGGTCGGCGTCTACGACGCGATCGACGAGGACGACCGGGCCTACGTGGTCCGCGAGTGGGTGGACGGCCAGTCGCTGCGCGAGCTGGTCGCCGCCGACGGTCCGCTGGACCCGGCCCGGGCCACCGCCATCGGCAGCGCGGTCGCCAGCGCCCTCGCCGCCGTGCACGCCACCGACATGGTGCACGGCAACGTCCACCCCGGCACCGTGATGATCAGCGACGACGCCCGCGTGGTCCTGGCCGACGCGCGGACCGACGGGGCGGACAGCCAGGAGAACGACCTGCGGGCGGTCGGCGGGGTGCTCTACTTCGCCCTGACCGGGCACTGGCCGCACGGCGAGGCCCCGCTGCACGGTGCCACCGCCGGCCACGGCCGCGCCGCCCTCCCCGACGCGGTCCGGGACGCCGGCGGCGCCATCGCCGCGCCCCGCCAGGTGCGCGCCGGGGTGCCGGCGTACCTCGACGACCTCACCATGGACCTGCTCGATCCGGAGATCGCCCCGCCCTCGTCGGACGTGCTGTCGGCCGAGCTCAACCGGCTCGACATCCCGGCCGACGAGCACTTCCTGGAGCAGGCCGGTCCGCTGCGCTTCACCGCCGACCCCGAGGACGAGCCCTCGCCGCTGGCCGCGGCCGGCGGCCGCAAGGTCGCCCTGGGCATCGCCGGGCTGCTGGCGGTGGCCCTGGTCGGGCTGCTCATCGGGATCAGCGCCCTCGGCGACGACAAGGACCCGAACAAGGAGCCGGTCGCTCAGCCGACCAGCAGCGCGCCTGCCAGCGGCGGCACCAGCGCACCGGCCGCGCCGGTCCGCAAGCTGAACATCCAGGACGTCCGGATCATCGACCCGGAGAGCAGGGACCGCGCCGAGGTGCGGAACGCCGAGAAGGTGATCGACGGCGACCCGAACGAGGGCTGGGAGACCGCCAGCTACCGGAACAACGGCAAGTTCGGCGGCCTCAAGAAGGGCATGGGGATCTGGATCGACCTCGGTGCCCCGCACACGGTCAAGTCGATCAAGGCGACCCTGTCGTCCACCGGCGCCTCCGCCGAGCTGCGCGCGGGCAAGAAGGACGATTTCCAGTCCAACTCCACGGGGGACAAGAACCTCGTCGCCGCCTACACCGAGCGGATCGGGCAGCCGTTCGAGGAGCACGACGGCACCACGATGGTCTTCGACGGGTTCAACCCGGAGGAGAAGTACCAGTACCTCCTCTTCTGGATCACCGAGCTGCCGGAGAAGGAGGGCGGCGGCGGTTGGAAGCTCGGCGTCCAGGAACTGACGGTCGAGGGCTCGTGAGCCGCTCGCCGCACCCGCTGCACCGCCTCCGTCGGACGTGGTGATGGCGGGTCGCGGTGGGCGCACGCCCGGGCCGGCGACCGGGAACGGCCCGCCAGCCGGGGTGTCCGACCTCGACCTGCTGCGGGCGCACGTCGCCGGTGACCGGGACGCCTTCGCCGAGCTGTTCCACCGGCACCGCGACCGGCTCTGGGCGGTGGCCCTGCGCACGGTCGGCGACCGTGAGGAGGCGGCCGACGCCCTCCAGGACGCGTTGCTGTCGGCGCACCGCGCCGCGGCCCGGTTCCGGGGCGACTCGGCCGTCACCACCTGGCTGCACCGGATCGTGGTCAACGCCTGCCTGGACCGGATCCGGCGGCGCCAGACGCACGCCACGGTCCCCCTGCCGGACGGTGTGCACACGGACGGGGAGCCCGGCCGGCACACCGGCGGGGTGGAGCCGGCCGCACCGGCCCGGGACCACGACACCGTCCTGGTGGTCCGGCAGGCCCTCGCCGCGCTGCCGGCCGAGCAGCGCGCCGCGCTGGTCCTCGTGGACGTGCAGGGCTACCCGGTGGCCGAGGTGGCCCGCATGCTCGGGGTCGCCGAGGGGACGGTGAAGAGCCGGTGCGCGCGGGGGCGGGCCCGGCTGGCCGTGCTGTTGGGGCACCTGCGGACCGGCTCCGACGAGCCGGCGGACGTGCCCCGGGTCACCGGCGGGAACCCGCGGCCGCCCCAGGGCGTCGGATCCACGTCGGGGTCGTCCCGGCGGGACGCCAGCCAGGAGGAGACGTGACTTCCCGGGAGTTCAGCGAGGTCGACCACGACCTGCTCGCCGACTACCTCGGCGGTGCGCTGGACGGCACCCCGGAGCAGGCCACCGTCGCCCGGCTGGTCGAACAGGACCCGGCCTGGGCCGAGGCGTACGCCGCCCTGGCCCGGGCGGTCGAACTGGTCCACGCCGACCTGGCCGCATGGGCCGCCGAGCCCGCCCCGGAGCTGCCGCCCACCGTGGCGGACCGGATCGACGCGGCGCTCGCCGGCGCCGGCCCGTTCTCCACCCCCGACGCCTCCCAGGCCGCCGTGCCCGCGCAACCCAGCCGGGGTACGCATCCGGCAGGCGGCACGGGTCGCCCGGGCCGGAACAGCGGACCGGGGCGCCGTTCGCGCCGCTGGGCCCGGCTCGCCGGTCCGGTCGCGCTGGCCGCCGCCTCGGTGACCGCTGTCGGGTTCGGGGTCAGCCACCTGCTCGACGCGGGGGCCGGCCGGATCACCGCGGGGGGCGACAACGCGGGGAGCCGGGCCGATGGGGAGGCCGCGCCACTGGCCGCCGCGCCGTTCCGCACCACCGGGCCGGCCCGGCACAGCGGCACCGACTACACACCCGAGGGGCTCACCCAGCCGCTTGCCGTGTTCGGTGCGCCCTCACCCTCGGTGGGCGTCGGCAAGGGGGACACCTCGGGGAGCGAGGACGAGCACCGGGTCGGCGTCGGCGCGACGCTGGACCGGCTCGCCGCCCCGGAGGCGCTGGCCTCCTGCCTGTCCGCGATCGGCGGCGAGCACGCGGCCGGCCCGCTCACCGTCGACCTGGTCGACTACGCCCGGTTCCGGGGCAGCCCGGCGCTGGTGGTCACCTTCACGGACGCGGGCGGCGCACGGTGGGCGTGGGTGAGCGGACCCGAGTGCGGGGTTCCCGGATCCGGCGCGGACACCCGGTTCACCACGCGAGTAGGGTGAGGTCACGGTCACCCGGGCGTGTCCCGCCACGTGACGTGACCCACCGGATGACCGACTCGGGAATCCCCGCTTCGTACGATGACGTTCTGCAAGTCAGGCGCCGGCGCCGTTGAGCCGTCGGCACTCGGGATCGACATCGGTGCGCGCCGGTGACGAACACACACTTCGGGAGACGGCAGTGGACGAGGTCCGCAACCTGATCATCATCGGCTCCGGGCCGGCCGGTTACACGGCGGCGGTCTACGCCGCGCGCGCCAACCTCAACCCGCTGGTCATCGAGGGCGTGCAGTCCGGTGGCGCGCTGATGACCACCACCGAGGTGGAGAACTTCCCCGGGTTCGCGGACGGCATCCTCGGCCCCGAGCTGATGGACAACATGCGCAAGCAGGCCGAGCGGTTCGGTGCCGAGTTCCTCACCGACGACGTGACCCGGGTCGAGCTCAAGGACACCGGCGAGACCGGCTCCGACGCGGTCAGCACCGTCTGGGTGGGCGAGACCGCCTACCGGGCCAAGGCCGTCATCCTCTCCACCGGCTCGGCCTGGCGCCCGCTGGGCGTGCCGGGCGAGCAGGAGTACCTGGGCCACGGCGTGTCGTCCTGCGCCACCTGTGACGGCTTCTTCTTCCGCAACCAGCACATCGTGGTGGTCGGCGGCGGCGACTCGGCGATGGAGGAGGCCAGCTTCCTCACCCGGTTCGCCGAGTCGGTGACGATCATCCACCGCCGCGACTCGTTCCGCGCCAGCAAGATCATGGCCGCCCGCGCCCTCGGCAACGACAAGATCAAGGTCGAGTGGAACAGCGTGATCGAGGAGATCCTCGGCGAGGACGGCAAGGTCAGCGGCGTACGGGTGCGCAACGTGCACACCGGCGGGAGCAAGGTGCTCGACGTCACCGGCGTCTTCGTGGCGATCGGCCACGACCCGCGCAGTGAGCTGTTCCGCGGCCAGGTGGAACTCGACGACGAGGGGTACGTGAAGGTGCAGGCGCCCAGCACCCGGACGAGCATCCCGGGTGTCTTCGCCGCCGGTGACGTGGTCGACCACACCTACCGGCAGGCGATCACGGCGGCCGGCACGGGGTGTGCCGCCGCCCTGGACGCCGAGCGCTTCATCGCCACCCTGCAAGGCTGAAAGATTCACGAAAAGGTCCCGGAGGAGGGTTCATAGTGGGAGCAACCAAGGCGGTCACCGACGCGAGCTTCGCGAGCGACGTGCTGAAGTCCGACAAGCCGGTTCTGGTCGACTTCTGGGCGGAATGGTGCGGTCCGTGCCGCAAGGTCTCGCCGCTGCTGGAGGAGATCGCGGGCGAGATGGCTGACCAGGTCACCATCGTCAAGCTCAACATCGACGAGAACCCCGAGACGGCGCGCACCTACCGGGTGATGTCCGTGCCGACCCTGACCATCTTCAAGAACGGCGAGCCGGTGCAGTCCATCGCCGGCGCCAAGCCGAAGGGCGAGCTGGTCAAGCTCATCGAGTCGGCGCTCTGAGCCGACGCCCGACACCGCCGGAACCCCCGTCCACCCGACCTTGGGTGACGGGGGTTCCGCCTTTCCTGACCTGCCCCGAACCCGGGCCGGTCGGTGACCGGCCACGGTACGCTCCGTTAGGCGTTCGGCGGCGGGAAGCACCCCCGTCGGGTTGTCCGGCCAGCCAGCGTCCGTGCAGAGGGGGTCGTCGTGCGTCCCATCCGACCCGGTGACCGGGGACCCGCCGTGGCCGAGATCCGCACCGTACTCACCGGCCTGGAACTGCTGCCGGCCGGCGGCGGGGGCGACGAGTTCGACCCGGAGACCGAACGCGCGGTCCGGGCGTTCCAGCAGTCCCGCGGCCTCAGCGTGGACGGGCGGGTCGGCGCGGAGACCTGGCAGGCGCTCGACGCCGCCCGCTGGCGGTTCGGCGCGCGCACCCTCTACCACGCGGTCCCCGAGCCGCTAATCGGCGAGGACGTCCGGTCGCTCCAGGAACGGCTCCTGGAGATGGGGTACGACGTGGGCCGCGCCGACGCCATCTACGGCGTCCGCACCTCCCGCGCCGTCGCGCAGTTCCAGCGGGAGATGGGGCTGAAACCGGACGGGGCGTGCGGTCCACACACCATCAACGCGCTGCGCCGCCTCGGCCGCAAGGTGGTCGGCGGACGGCCGCAGTGGCTCCGCGAGTCCGACGCCATCCGGCAGGCCGGGCCCACCCTGGTCGGGCGGACCGTGGTGATCGACCCGGGGCACGGCGGCACCGACCCGGGCGTGGTCGTGCCCGACGGCCCGCTGCGCTGGACCGAGGCGGACATCGTGCACGACCTGGCCAGCCGCCTGGAGGGGCGGCTCGCCGCGGCCGGCGTACGGGTGCAGCTCACCCGCGGCCCGTCCCCGCGGACCTGCCTGCCGGACGCGGACCGCGCCCAACTGGCCAACTCCCTCGGCGCGGACGTCTTCATCTCGCTGCACACCGACGGGCACGCCAACCCCGAGGCCAACGGGGTCGCCACCTACCACTACGGCACCGACAACGGCGTCACCTCGGCCACCGGGGAGCGACTGGCCGGGCTGGTGCAGCGGGAGATCGTGGCCCGCACCGGGCTGCGGGACTGCCGTACCCACGCCAAGGCGTGGGACCTGCTGCGGCTGACCCGGATGCCTGCGGTCCGCGTCGAGGTGGGCTACCTGACCTCGCCGGCCGACCGGGGCCGGCTCGTGGACCCCCGGTTCCGGGACCGGGTGGTCGAGGCCATCGTCGCCGCCGTGCAGCGGATGTACTTCCCGATCGAGCGGGACGTGCCCACCGGCTCGATCGACGTGAGCGAGCTGCGGGCGGTGGTGGCCGCCGGCACGGTGGTGGACTGAGACCGCCGGCCGGTCAGCTGGTCGAGCGGGTGGCCGGAGCCGGCCGGACCGGGCGGAGCAGCGTCTCCGGGCTCATCGACCCGAGCAGCTTCTCCAGCGCGTACTCGACGTCGGACTTCCAGCTCAGCGCGGTGCGCAACTCCAGCCGCAGCCGGGGGTAGCGCGGGTGCGGGCGGACCGTCTTGAAGCCCACCGACAGGAAGAAGTCGGCCGGTGCGAGGCAGGCCCGGGTCGGGTCGTCCCCGTCGTCACCGAACTTCGCGTCGCCGAACGCCTCGATCGCCTTGATGCCGCGCTTGGTGAGATCACGGGCGACTCCCTGGACCAGCATCCGGCCCAGGCCGCCGCCCGCGAAGGCGGGCACCACGTGGGCCGTCATGAGCAGCGCGGCGTCCGCGGAGACCGGCGAGGTGGGGAAGGCCATCGAGCGCGGGACGTACGCCGGCGGGGCGTACATGACGAAACCGGCGGGCATGCCGTCGACGTACGCGAGCTTGCCGCAGGAACCCCACTCCAGGAGCGTCTGGGAGACCCAGGCCTCCTTCTCCAGCCCCGGATCGCCGGCGGCGCACGCGCGCTCGGCGGAGACCGGGTCCAGCTCCCAGTAGACGCACTGCCGGCAGGAGCGGGGCAGGTCCTCCAGCGTGTCCAGGGTCAGACTGACCAGACGTCGCGACATGAGCACCCCACCCATAGGCTCGCCAGCGGGGACCACCGCGGTCACCCGCCGCCTTCCTGCCCCCGACGAGCGATCGTACGCCCCCACCCGACGCTACGGGAGTGGACGCGCGAACGCCCACCCGAGCCGGGGAGCGGGCCGGTCCGGGATGTGGACGTACCCACATGGTGGGCCCGGTCCTGGACGGCGGCGACTACGATCGACCAACCGGCGTCCCGCGCGCCGCCATGGTTGCCGGCATCGCGGGTACCACACCGGGCGGCAGCCCCGCCGACACCCGATCGAGGTGATGTCATGACCGGCACGACGCTCGACGACTACACCGACCGGTACGCCCGGCGGGTCCGGGGGATGACGGCCTCCGAGATCCGGGCACTCTTCGCGGTGGCCAGCCGGCCGGAGGTGGTCTCGCTCGCCGGTGGGGCGCCCTACATCGCGGCGCTGCCGCTCGACGCGGTCGGCGAGATGCTCGGCCGGCTCGGCGCCGAGCACGGCGCCACCACCCTCCAGTACGGCATCGGCCAGGGCACCCCGGAGCTGCGCGAGCGGATCTGCGAGGTGATGGCGCTCTCCGGGATCGACGCGTCCTGCGGCGCCTCGCCCGAGGACGTGGTGGTCACCGTCGGCGGCCAGCAGGCGCTCGACCTGGTGGCCCGGCTCTTCCTGGACCCGGGGGACGTGGTGCTCGCCGAGGGGCCGACGTACGTCGGCGCACTCGGGGTGTTCCAGGCCGCCCAGGCCCAGGTGGCGCACGTGCCGATGGACGACGAGGGGCTGATCCCGGAGGCGCTGGAGACGGCAATCGCCGACCTGGCCCGGGCCGGCCGGCGGGTGAAGTTCCTCTACACCATCCCGACCTACCAGAACCCGACCGGCGTGACGCTGAGCGAGGAACGGCGCGAGCGGGTGCTCGACATCTGCGAGCGCGCCGGACTGCTGGTGGTGGAGGACGACCCGTACGGTCAGCTCGGTTTCGAGGGCGAGGCGCCCGCGCCGCTGCGGGCCCGACGCCGCGACGGTGTCTTCTACCTGAGCACCTTCTCCAAGACGTTCGCGCCCGGCCTGCGGGTCGGCTGGATCCTCGCCCCGCACGCCGTCCGCGACAAGCTGGTCATCGCCAGCGAGGCGCAGATCCTCTGCCCGAGCGGCTACGCGCAGGCCGCCGTCTCGACGTACCTCGGCACCATGCCCTGGCGGCAGCAGCTCAAGGTCTACCGGGAGGTCTACCGGGAGCGCCGGGACGCCATGCTCGACGCGCTCGCGGACCTGATGCCGGAGGGCACCACCTGGACCACCCCGGCCGGCGGCCTCTTCGTCTGGGCGACCCTGCCCGACGGCCTGGACTCCAAGGCGATGATGCCGCGGGCGATCGCCGCCCGGGTCGCGTACGTGCCGGGCACCGGCTTCTACGCCGACGGGACCGGCAGCGGCAACATGCGGCTCAACTTCTCCTTCCCGGCGCCGGAGCGGATCCGGGAGGGCGTCCGCCGGCTGGCCGGCGTGATGGAGCAGGAGATCGCCATGCGCAAGGTCTTCGGGGCGGTCGGCGGCGCGGGTCCGCGGCGCCGGCAGGGCGGCTCGGACGCGCCCGGCCCCGACTTGGCATGATTCCCGCATGGCCGTCAGCCCTGCCGCACACACTCCCGTGACCGGACCCGCCACCGACGAACTGCACGTGCTGGTGCTCGCCGGCGGACTCTCCTACGAGCGGGACGTCTCGCTCCGGTCCGGCCGGCGGGTGCTCGACGCGCTGCGCGCGGTCGGCGTGGAGGCCGAATTGCGGGACGCCGACGTGGCGCTGCTGCCCGCCCTCGCCGCCGACCCGCCGGACGCCGTGGTGATCGCCCTGCACGGCGCCACGGGCGAGGACGGCTCGCTGCGCGGCGTGCTCGACCTCTGCGACGTGCCCTACGTCGGCTGCGACGCCCGCGCGTCCCGGCTCGCCTGGGACAAGCCCTCCGCCAAGGCGGTGCTGCGCGAGGCCGGCATCCCCACGCCCGACTGGGTGGCGCTGCCGCACGACCGGTTCTCCGAGCTCGGCGCGGTGGCCGTCCTGGACCGGATCGCCGACCGGCTCGGCCTGCCCCTGATGGTCAAGCCCGCGCAGGGCGGCTCCGGGCTGGGCGCCGCCGTGGTCCGGGACGCCGCGTCGCTGCCGGCCGCCATGGTCGGCTGTTTCGCGTACGACCAGACGGCGCTGGTCGAGCGCTACGTGCCCGGGATGGACGTGGCGGTCTCCGTGCTCGACCTGGGCGAGGGCCCGCAGGCGCTTCCGCCGGTCGAGATCGTGCCCCGCAACGGCGTCTACGACTACGCGGCCCGCTACACCGCCGGCCGCACCACCTGGCACGCACCGGCCCGGCTCGATCCCGAGACGACCGAACGGGTGGCCGAGGTGGCGCTCGCCGCCCACACCGCGCTCGGGCTGCGCGACCTCTCCCGGGTCGACCTGATCGTCGACGCGGAGGGCCAGCCGCACGTGCTGGAGGTCAACGTCTCCCCGGGGATGACCGAAACCTCGCTGCTGCCGCTGGCCGTCCAGGCGGCCGGGCTGGACTTCGGGCGGGCGCTCGGCACTCTGGTCACCCGCGCCGCCGCCCGCCGCCCCTGACGTCAGGCTGACCCGGCCGCTTACCTCGGCGCCTGGGTCTGCCGCGGCTCCTCGGCCTCCTCGGGCTTCTCCGCTGCGCCCGCCCGCGCCGGTTCCTCGGGCTTTTCCGCGGAGCCCGCGTTCGCTGGCTCCTGGGTCGCGGGCGGCTCCGCGGCTTCGGCCTCGGGGATCTCGTCCGCCGCCTCGATCACGGAGGCGGTCTCCTCCTCGGGCTCCGCGGCCGCCTCGCCAGCCGACTGCGCGGCGAGGCTCGACGGCGCCTGCCACTGAATGCGGGGCGGCTCGGCGAGAGGACGGCCACCGAACTCGGCGAGCCACGCGGCGACCATGGCCAGGTTCTCCCGCCACTGCGCCTCGGAGATCGGCGGCAGGATCGAGTCCCACAGGGACAGGAACGTGCCCCGCAGTTGCAGCCGCCCGTACGGCCGCGCCAGGAACCACATGTGCAGGTGCGCCGACCCGTCACCCCAGCGGTTGACGTGCACCCGGGCCACGCCGTCCAGCGAGCGGATGGCCCGCTCCAGGCGCACGGTCATCACGCCCAACTCGGCGGCGAGCAGGTTGGGCAGGTCGCCGAGATCAAGGTGCGACCGGGACTCCAGGATCAACACCATCGGGAGGCCGGTGGGTCGGTCCATGGCCCGGACCCGCCACCGCTCACCCACCCAGATGTACGCCTCGTCCGGCGCATTGCAGGCGGTGCATTCCCGGTGCCCCTCGCCGCGGCGGGGAGGCTCGACCGGTACCGGCTCGTCGAGCTGCTTGACGTGGAGATCGCCCTCGAAGGGAAAGGAGGGCCACTGGGTGAAGTCCGGGACTGAGGGAGGGGTGTCCTGCACGACGCTGACCCTAACCGAGTTGGCGACGCCTGTCCCTACCTGACCGCCGGGCAGGCGAGCGTTCCTCGTCGATCCACAACGGGTTGTCCACCACGTTGTCCACAGGGTGCTGAGATCACCACCACACCGCGTCATCCACTGCTCAGCAAGGGTTTTCGCGCGCTGTTTCACGTGAAACGGCGAGGGCCTGTGGAAAACTGCTGTGGATAACGAGGGTGGGCTGTCCACGGGTTCCGGGGCGCCTCGGTCCTTCCTTCCTAACGAGCGAGCCGGCCATCCGCACCGGCCTGTTTTCCGGCTCTCCGGCTTCTCCGCGAGGAGGTTGTCCGGAGGGATCGGAGGGCGGCTGTGCGGGCTTGTTTCACGTGAAACGGCCCTCCTGCGGCGGGCTCATGGAGGCACCGGGCCGCCGTCAGGCGATGTCCTTCGCGGCCCGGATGCGGCCGACCCACGGTCGGAGGCGATCAAGCTTCGCTCGTCTCGGTCCTCTCGAACCGCTCTGGTTGGTGCGCCGCCGCCGTGACGGCTTGCACCGAGCCGGCGAATTCGTTGTCCGATCGGCCTCGGCTCCCAACAGGCTTCGCTGTCCGACCGCCCGTTGCTCGACCGACCTCGCTGTCCGATCGCCCCGCCGCCCAGTCGCCCTGCCCGATCGGCCTCGCCGCCCGATCGGCCTCGCCGCCCGATCGGCCTCGCCGCCCGATCGGCCTCGCCGCCCGATCGGCCTCACCGCCCGATCGGCCTCACCGCTCGGCCGAACCACTCCTCGGCGGACCCACTCTTCGACCGACTCGCTCCTCGACCGACCGACTCCTTGCCCGACCGACTCCTGGGCCGACCCGCTCCTCGACCGACCACTCCTCGGCGGACCGGGGCGGGGCTCCCGCGCAGACATCTTCCGTAGGGCTTGATCCGACCTCGTCCGGTGCTGGACTGAAGGACGGGCCTCTTTCGAGCGGCAGGGCGAGGGCGGAAAGTCAGAGCAGTCCTCGGTCAGGCACCCGCGGACATCCCGCCGGGCGAGCCACGGGGTCGACCGCGCCCATGACGCGGACTTCCTAGCTTCGCGTGAGCGAGCAGCCGGCCCCATCCGGTCACCGTCCGGGCGTTTAGGGCCCCGCGCGCAGCCCTGGGCAGGAGGGCCGTCCGGGCCGTCCGTCGGTCGATGGACGGGTGGGTCCGGCCGTTTCACGTGAAACAGAGAAGTGGCGGCGCGCTCCTGGGGCAGAACCGGGCCGCTCCGCTATCCCTGCCGAGATGCCTCTTCCGCTCATCAACACGAAGCCGGCCCCATCCCGAGCGGAGACGCGACCCACAGTTCACCGTGCGACTCGGGGGGTGCTCGGACCCGGAGCGGCCAGGGACCGGGACGTCATCTCTACCGCGAACGAAAGGGGACCAGGGCACTGCTGTGACATGGGAGCCGCCGCCGCGCCCGTCCAGTGCCTCAGAGCCGGCTCCAGATCGGGCGGACCCCCCGCCACGCCACGGCGGACGGCAGAGGGCTTCAGAAGGTCACACAGCCCTCGCGACGAACGGTCTGTGAGACAGGAGGCGATTCCCCGGAGCAGCGCCCAACGACGACCGGAGCGATGAGGCACGAGTCAACGGACGACATCGTCAAGAGGGCTCGCGGTGGATTGCCGGCTCAGGGTGAGGACACCGGGCCTCGGCGAGACCATGGGGCGAGGGCACCGCCGGGCAAGGGGTACCGCCCTGGGGCAACGTGCCGACGGGGAGGCAGCGGTGCCGCCGCCATTGCGTTGCTGTTCGCATTGAGGTGCTGCCGGCATTGAGGTGCCGCCGGAAACACGGCGCCACCGGGGAGGCAGTGCCGACGGGAGCTGGCGGTGCCGGGGAGGCAGTACCGACGGGAGCTGGCGGTGCGGGGGAGGCAGTGCCGACGGGAGCTGGCGGTGCCGGGGAGGCAGTGCCGACGGGAGCTGGCGGTGCCGCCCGGCGAGGGCTCTATCGAGCAGGCGCGCCACCGGGCGATGGCGCCGCCGGGCAGGACGCACGGGCAACGCGCCGCCGGGCAGCGCGCCACCGGTGGAAGAACAGGTGGAGGCCGAGCGGCAGGAGTGCCGTCCCAGGCGAAAGCCACCGCTAGGACGAAGGCCGCCGCCGGGACGCAGGCCATCGTCGGGACCCAGGCGCCGCCGGGACCAAGGCCGGCGCCGGGAGCAAGGCCGGCGCCAGCGCAAGGGGTATCGCTGCGGCAAGGGGTAGCGCCGAGCCTGGAGGAGGCGACGGGCATGGGAGTGACCAGTGCCGACCGCAGACAGAATTCGGCGCGCGGGGCAACCGACGGCTGCAGACGGAACCAGCGGAATGGGAAGGGCCGCCACGGGGCGACCGGCGGGAGCTGGCTGTTCGATGAGCCACCGACCCGCCCGCCGACCCGGAACGCGGCACCTGTGCGACCGGCGGTGAGGAGCGGCGGGAACGACCGGCGCCGAGTTCCTCCGTGGAACTGAGTTCTCGCGTCCGTCACCGTTTCACGTGAAACGCACCCCGCCCGCGCCCGCCCCCCGAAGCGGCATCGGCCGCACCGCTTGCCGCCCGCTCAACAACCCGCCGGCGCTAACAGATGGGCCTCAGACGCAGCGCTCGTCCCGCCGGGAAACGGCGACGGGGTGCAGCAGAGGCGAGAACCCTCGCCCGGCCCCTGCACCTTGGCGCGCCCGCGCCTCCACAGTTGGCGCCCAGCAGCCCGAACCCCGGCACCATCCCGGAAAGAACCCGCCCGCTAGCTCCGAGGTGGCCGGCGAGCCCTCCAAATGACTCGGCCGCGTCGCCCCCGCAGGGACCACGCGGCCGAGACCGACTGGGACGTACTCACTCCCCGGGCTGCTCCTCCTGGCCCACCCCGATGATCCCGACGATCCGCTCCAGGTCGTCGACCGTCGCGAACTCGATCGTGATCTTCCCCTTGCTCCGGCCGATGTCGACCTTCACCCGGGTGTCGAAGCGGTCGGAGAGCCGATCGGCGAGGTCCGTCAGCGCGGGCGCGTGCGCCTTCGGCCGGCGCTTCGCGGCCGGGGTCTTCGCCGGACCGTCGGCCAGCGCCAGGGCGACGAGTTCCTCGGTGGCGCGTACGGAGATGCCCTCGGCGACGATGCGCTTGGCGAGCTGCTCCTGCGCGTCGGCGTCGTCGAGGCTCAGCAGGGCGCGGGCGTGACCGGCGGAGAGCACCCCGGCGGCGACCCGGCGCTGCACCTGGGCGGGCAGGTTCATCAGCCGGATGGTGTTGGAGATCTGCGGCCGGCTCCGGCCGATCCGGCGGGCCAGTTCCTCGTGCGTCGCGCCGAACTCCTCCAGCAGCTGCTGGTACGCGGCCGCCTCTTCCAGCGGGTTGAGGTTGGCCCGGTGGATGTTCTCCAGCAGCGCGTCCCGGAGCATCGCGTCGTCCTTGGTGTCCCGGACGATGGCGGGGATGCTCTCCCGGCCGACCGCCTGGGCGGCACGCCAGCGCCGCTCGCCCATGACGAGTTCGTACTTCTCGCTGTCGAGCTGGCGGACCACGATCGGCTGGAGGAAACCCACCTCCTGGATCGAGGTCTTCAGCTCCTCCAGCGCCTCCTCGTCGAAGACGTGCCGCGGCTGCTTCGGGTTCGGCACGATGCTGTCGACCGGGATCTCGGCGAAGCGGGCTCCCGGGACCGGGCTCAGTTGCGGCTCCGGCTCCGCGGCCGGGGCGGCAGGAGTGGTCACCTCGCCGGCGCCGACGGCTCCGGTCATCGTCGCCGCCGCACCGCCGGAGGGAGTGGCCGGGACGGCTGCCGCCGTACCGTTCTCGGTTTCGGCGGCTGCCGGGGCGCTGCCCGGCACGGGCCCGGTGGGGATGAGGGCACCGAGCCCTCGGCCCAGTCCGCCGCGAGGACGGTTCTTCATGCGACGCCTCCCAGCGACTTCTCCGCACTACGCATTCCGGCTCACCGGCTCCATGACGCCTCGCTCGGCGATTTCCTGAGCGGCCTCGAAGTAGCTCGTGGCCCCCCGCGAACCGGGATCGTAGGTCATCACGGACTGCCCGTAGCTGGGCGCCTCGGAGACCCGTACGTTCCGGGGGATCACGGCCTGGAGCACCTTGTCCCCGAAGTGGTTCCGGACGTCCTGCTCCACCGCGTCGGCCAACCGGGTACGCCGGTCGTACATGGTGAGCAGGATGGTGGAGACCTCGAGCTTCGGGTTGAGGTGCTGCCGGACCAGGTTGATGTTCTGGATCAGCTGGTTGAGACCCTCCAGCGCGTAGTACTCGCACTGGATGGGGATCAGCACCTCCTGCGCGGCGACCAGCGCGTTGACGGTCAGCAGGCCGAGCGACGGCGGGCAGTCGATGAAGACGTAGTCGAAGTGCCCCGGGTACGCGGCGATGGCCCGGGCCAGCCGGGACTCCCGGGCGACCACGGAGACCAGTTCGATCTCGGCGCCCGCCAGGTCGATGGTGGCCGGTACGCACCACAGGTTCGGGATGCCGTCGACGGCCTGCGCCACCTCCTCCAGCGGCACGCTGTCGATGAGGCAGTCGTAAACGTCCGGCACCCCGGTGTGGTGCGGCACGTTGAGCCCCGTGGAGGCGTTCCCCTGCGGGTCGAGGTCGACCACCAGTACCCGGTTGCCGTGCAGGGCGAGTGCCACCGCCAGGTTCACCGTGGTCGTGGTCTTACCCACGCCGCCCTTCTGGTTGGCGACGCACATCACCCGGGTCCGTTCGGGGCGGGGCATGGTGACCTCACCACTGGGATTCAGGATCTGCACGGCGCGCATAGCCTCCATAGCCAACGGTGGGTCATCCTCTTCGCGCGTCGGGGTTTCACGTGAAACGTACGTGCTCGCGGGGGGTTCGTCGTCGTAGCCGGCGGCGGGTGGCGTGTCGGTAGGGGCGGCCACGCCAGCGGCCACGTCCGGGGCGGCTTCCGGAGTGGGCTGCTGCGGCACGGCCACCACCGGCGGCTGCGGTTCGTAGCGCGCGGGGACCGCCGCGTTCCCGCGTACCGGGGCCGGACGAGGGGTGGGCGCGTTCGCCGGGCCACCGTTCGGGTCGTGCGGGTCCCGGGCCAGCGGCACGTTCGCCGGTACGGAAGACGTCGGCCGCACCGCACCCGTCGACGGCGCCTCCCGGCGCACCACCGGATCGCAGTCCGGAGGACGCGTGGACGGGTCGTCGGGCTCACCGCTCGCCGGCCAGCCCTGATAGGTGGTTTCACGTGAAACGGGGCCGGTGGCGGAGGGCTGCCCTCCGGGCCCGGTCACCCGTCGATCGTCGTACCTGCCGTCGTCATGCACCTGTCATCCCTGCCCGCTCCGGATGGTCGGTCCGCACCCCGTCAATCAGCCCCCGCGCTCACCGCGCGGCGTCAAAGGCCCGGCGGGAACGGTCGGGTTCGGGTGCCGCCCGGCACCGCCGCTCCACACTATCGACGCGCGGCCAGCCTACGGCCGACGGGCGCAGCGGGTCCACGTCGGGTTCTGATCGATGAGCTCACGCCCACCCGGTCCAACGACCGGGTGGGCGCCCGGAAGGCCTTACCGCGTCAGCGGTCCCGACCGTGGGAGCCGCGGCGGCGACCACCTCGCGAGCGCTTCGGCCCCTTCTTTTTGGCCGGGCCGACCACCCGTTCGCGGACCACCTCGATCACCGTGGCAGGCGGATCGATCACGTCGGCCCCGCACCGGTGCAACTCCGGCTCGCCGCCGCCGAGTCGGGTCACCGCGGGGGCGTGCTCGGCGATCTCCTCGGCGGCGGAGGCGCCCTTGAGCGCCACCAACCGGCCGCCGGGCACCGTCAGCGGAAGGCACCAGGCAGCGAGCCGGTCCAGCGCCGCCACGGCGCGCGCGGTCACGATGTCGGCGCTCAGCGGCTCCCGGTCGCGCGACCCCGTGGCGGCCTCCTCGGCACGCCCGCGGAACACCCGGACCGATCGGGTCAGCCCGAGGTGCTGCACCGCCTCGATCAGGAAGGAGGTCCGCCGGGCGAGCGGCTCGACAAGGGTCACCGTGAGGTCGGGGCGCGCGATGGCCAGCACCAGACCGGGCAGGCCCGCTCCGGACCCGACGTCGATGACGCTGGCCCCTTCCGGGATGCGCTCGGCCATCGCCGCACAGTTGAGCAGGTGACGGTCCCAGAGCCGAGGCGTCTCGCGGGGGCCGATCAGGCCGCGCACCACCCCGTCCGTGGCCAGCAGTTCGGCGTACGCGGCGGCCAGGTCGAGCCGGTCGCCGAAGAGGGTACGGGCCGCGTCCGCCAACTCGGGCGGCAACGTCGCCCCCGCTGGGGACGGCTGCTCACCGGCGGACCGGTCCGCACCGTCCACAAGGGACTGCCCCGCCGCGGCGCTCCGGTCACCGGAAGCCGGCACGGCGGCGGCGGTCGGCTCGGCGAACACCGGGTCGACGGGACCGGCCGTCCCGGCCGGCTCCGGCCTCGTGGACCCGCCCGGCGGCGGGGGCTCGCTGAAGAGGGCCGGCGTCACCTCGGCGGCCGGGTCCGCCGCGACGACCGGCTCCGGGCTGCGCTCGCCGGAGAAGGTGGGGTCCGCCGGGGTGGCGGGCCCCGCCGGCACCGCCGGGTCGGCCGGGACCTCGCCGGCGGAGAAGACGGGGTCGACGGCCGGGTCGGGGTGGACAGGGGACGGCCCGGGCGGCGCGCCGCCCGGGCCGGTCACGGCACCCGCCGTCGTCTTGTCGGAAGCCACCCGGTCAGTCCGCCACCGGCCGGACCACGATCCGGCGGTTCGGCTCGACGCCCTCGGACTCGCTCTCCACGCCGCTCATCGCGTTGACCACGTCGTGCACGCACTTGCGCTCGAAGGCGGACATCGGCTCCAGGCGGACGGGCTCGCCGTACTCCTTGACCTTCTCCACCGCGTTCTTGGCGACGGCGGCCAGCTCCTTACGCCGGGCGGCGCGGTAGCCGCCGACATCGAGCAGCAGGCGGCTCGGCGAACCGGTCTGCCGGAACACCGCGAGCCGGGCCAGCTCCTGCAGCGCCTCCAGGGTGGCGCCGCGCTGACCGACCAGGTTCTGCAGGCGCCCGCCGACCACCTCGACGACCGGGCGGCCGCCGGAGACCAGCTCGTCGATGTCGCCGTCGTAGTCGAGGATGTCGAGCAGGCCCTCGACGTAGTCGGCGGCGATCTCGCTCTGCCGGAACAGGTCGCTGTCGGCGGGGGCCTTCTTCTCCCGGGCCTCGCCCTGGGTCTCCTCGGCCTCCTCGGTGGTGGCGGCCGGCGCGCTCTCCTCGTCCAGGGACTCGTCGGCGCTGGGGATGCTGGTGTCGGTCACGGTCTCATCTCCGTACTCGCTCGGCCGGACCGTCGGGTCCGCTGGTCTCCCGGGGCCGGCGGGAGGTTTCGCCGGTGCCCTCGGGCACGTCTGTACGGGCCAGTTTCGCCCGTGACCGCGCTCCGCGCGGCGGTTCCGGCCCGGCGCCGACCTCTCGGTGGCAGCTCGGGGGCCGGAACGGGCCGCCACCGGGTCTCCGGCGGCGGCCCGGTGGGCTCAGCCCTGTCGCTTGGCGGGGCGGCTGCCGCTCTTCTTCGGGTTGACCGGCTTGGCGCCGGGCTTCGGGCCGGCGACCTTGGGGGCGGCGGCCGGGGCCTTGACGGCCGGCTGGGCGGTCTTGCGGCCGAGCAGGCCACCGGTCTTGGCCGGCTGGGCGTTCTTGCCGGCCGTCGCCTTCCCGGCGGTGCTGCTCTTCGGCGGCACCAGCGGCGGGAACTTCCGCAGCACCCACTGCTGCTGGCCGAGGGTGAAGAGGTTGTTGGTGACCCAGTAGATGATCACACCGATCGGGAAGATGGCGCCCGAGATGAGCAACGAGAACGGGATGCCGTAGAGCATCAGCCGCTGCACCATGCGCTGCTGCGGGTCCTCGGCCCAACCGGTCTTGAGGATCATCTGCCGGCTGGTCAGGTAGGTCGTGGCGATCATGATGCAGACCAGCACGCCGGCGACGATCTTCACGGTGGTGAGGTTCGCGCCGAGCGACGCCATCTCGGCGGCCGTGGAGCCGAACTTTCCGGAGATCGGGGCGGAGAAGAGCTTCGCGTTCGAGGCGCTGTTGAACTGCTCGACGGTCCAGCCGTACAGGGTCTTGCCCTGGTTGTCGGGGTTGAGCCGCTTGAGCGTGTGGAACAGGCCGAGGAAGACCGGGATCTGGAGGAACATCGGAAGGCAGCCCATGAGCGGGTTGGCCTTTTCGGTCCGATAGAGCTCCATCATCTCCTTCTGGAGCGTCTCCCGGTCACCCTTGTGCTTCTCCTGCAGCTCCTTGACCTTGGGCTGGAGCGCCTGCATGGCCCGCTGCGACTTGATCTGCTTGACGAAGACCGGGAACAGGATCACCCGGACCGTCACCACCAGGAAGATGATGGAGAGGATCCAGGCCCAGTTCGTGCCGATCACGGCGTCGACCGAGACCCCGATGGCGTCCCAGGCCGAGTGCCAGGTCAGCAGGATCCACGAGATCGCGTAGTAGATCCAGTCGAGACTAAACACTCAGGCTCCAGTCACGTCGGAACGGCGGCGGTCGCCCGGCTCCGGCACCGGGTCGTGTCCACCTGGGTGGAAGGGGTGGCAGCGCGACAGCCGCCGGACCGTCAGCCAGGCTCCCCGCAGCGCACCGTGCCGGGACACCGCCTCGACGGCGTAGGCACTGCACGACGGGTAGAACCGGCAGCGGGCCGGCAGTGCCGGACTTATCCACCGACGGTACGCGATGATGGGCGCCAGCAGCATGCGGGCACCGGTGGTGGGCCGCCGCGCGGCAGTGTGTTCGGTCACCGGGACCGCCGACCTCGGGGGGAGCGCGCGGCGGCGAGGGCGGCGTCCAGGTCGGCCCCGAGCCGGGCGTACGACGCCTCGGCGGCCGGCGGCAGGGCGCGTACCACCAGGGTGCTGCCGGCGGGCAGGTCGTCAAGCCGCTCGCGGACCAGGTGGCGGAGCCTGCGGCGGACCTTGTTCCGGACCACGGCGTTGCCGACGGCCTTGGAGACGACGAAGCCGGCGCGGCGGGGTGCGGAGGTCTCCGCACCGCTGCTCCGCGCCGGCTCCGGCGAGGGTGTCGCGGTGGGTCCGGTCTGCTCGGGGAGGGTCAGGTGGACCACGACGGCGCCGCGGCCGACGCGGCGACCACCCCGGACCGCTGCGGCGAAGTCGCTACTGCGCCGCAGTCGTTGCGCGGCGGCCAGCACGACTGCCCACGTCCCCGGACCGGACCGGTCGGCCTCAGGCCGACAGGCGGGTGCGGCCCTTGGCGCGACGGGTCGAGATGATGGCGCGGCCGGCACGGGTGCGCATGCGCAGCCGGAAGCCGTGGGTCTTCGCGCGCCGGCGGTTGTTCGGCTGGTAGGTGCGCTTGCTCACGTCAGGCTCTCCGTTGTCGTCGGCCCCGCGCGGGGGATCGCCCGGGGTCGTGTGGTGGTCCAGGCCACCTCTGCGGTGGCCTCCGATCGGTGCTGTCCGGCGGCGCGGGACCTCGGCGATGCGGGGAGGCGACCGCGGACAGCAAGCACCCATCACCCTAGCAGAGGGCGAGAGAGCAGCCGTTCCAGCCTACGCAGGGCGGCAATGACCGTCAAACCTCACACCAGGGCCCCGACCAGCGCCGGAAGCGCGACCGAAGGGGCGGTTTTCACTGATGTTGACAAGGCTGCCCCGGTGTCGACGGTTGATGGCGCGGGGTCCGCGCTGTTAGCGTGCCCGATTGCGGTCAGCGTCGGGGGTCTCGGTTTGTCGCTGACCGGCAAGACCGGACAAGGTAGTGAATCGTTCGGCACGGTGAACCCGCTTCAGCGCCTCCGGGAACCAGGGGGCAGGTCCGACCCGCGTCCGGTGGGCGGCCACAATCGGTCGGTACACACAGGCTGTGGATAACTTGTGGATGACGACCGGTCAGCCGTCCGGGCGGGCGTGAGGAGAGGCGAGGGGGTGGCACGACGGTGACCGGATCGAACGACCTTGCCGCGGTGTGGACGGCGACGACCGACGAGCTCGCCGACGAGATCATCTCCGCGCAGCAGCGGGCGTACCTCCGGTTGACCCGGCTCCGCGCGATCGTCGAGGACACCGCGCTGCTCTCCGTGCCGGACGCGTTCACCCGGGACGTGATCGAGTCCCGCCTCCGCCCGGCCATCACCGAGGCGTTGAGCCGCCGGCTCGGCCGGCCCATCCAGGTCGCCGTCACCGTTCGCGTGGCCGAGGACCCGGGGGCTCGCCCGGCCGGCACCGTCTACCGCAGCGCCCCCGAGCCGCTCGCAGGCACCGCCGACCTGCTCGCCGGCTTCGACCAGCCCGCACCGGCGGACGCCGCGCCCGGCTTCCCCGACCTGGGCTTCCCGCCGGCCCGGCCGGAGGCCCCCGCGTACGCCGACCCGCGCCCGGAGCCGCCGGCCGAGGAGCCGGCCCCCCGGCAGCGCACCGCCGACGGCGCCCGCCCCCAGCTGATCCCGGCCAGCCGGGACGGGCAGGACACGCTCTTCAGCGCCGCCTTCGCCGAGCCGCTGCGCGCCGCCCCCGAACGCCGCGCCTTCGACGAGCGGGCCCGGGTCGAGACGCCCGCCCCCGACGCCGGTGGCTACGAGCCCCGCTACCGGGAGGCGCCCGGCCCGGCCGACGCCCCGCCGCTGCGCGGCCTGCCCCGCGAGGGCGCCACGGACAGCGGCCCCGGCCGCGGCGCCCTGGACCACCGTCCCGGTGGCCCGGCCGACCGGCGGCTGCCCGGCGGGGCGGAGAGCGGCGGCAATCGGCTCAACCCGAAGTACATGTTCGAGACGTTCGTCATCGGCTCGTCCAACCGCTTCGCCCACGCGGCGAGCGTGGCGGTGGCCGAGTCGCCGGCGAAGGCGTACAACCCGCTGTTCATCTACGGCCACTCCGGGTTGGGCAAGACCCACCTGCTGCACGCCATCGGGCACTACGCCACGACGCTGGGCAACGCCCGCTCGGTCCGGTACGTCTCGACCGAGGAGTTCACCAACGACTTCATCAACTCGCTGCGGGACGACAAGACGAGCGCGTTCCAGCGCCGCTACCGGGACGTGGACATCCTCCTGATCGACGACATCCAGTTCCTGGAGAACCGGGAGCGGACGCAGGAGGAGTTCTTCCACACCTTCAACACCCTGCACAACGCCAACAAGCAGATCGTGATCACCTCCGACCGGTCGCCGCGCCAGCTCGCCACGCTGGAGGACCGGATGCGGACCCGGTTCGAGTGGGGGCTGCTGGCCGACATCCAGCCGCCGGACCTGGAGACCCGGATCGCGATCCTGCAGAAGAAGGCCGCGCAGGAGCGGATGTACGCCCCACCGGACGTGCTGGAGTTCATCGCCTCCCGGGTGTCGAACTCGATCCGGGAACTCGAGGGCGCGCTGATCCGGGTCACCGCGTTCGCCAGCCTCACCCGCTCGTCGGTCGAGCTGTCGCTGGCCGAGGAGGTCCTGCGGGACTTCATGCCGGACGGCGCCGGACCGGAGATCAACGCCGACCAGATCATGGCCTCCACCGCGGACTACTTCGGGGTGAGCCTGGAGGACCTGCGCGGCCACTCCCGGTCCCGGGTGCTGGTCAACGCCCGCCAGGTGGCCATGTACCTGTGCCGGGAGCTGACCGACCTGTCGCTGCCCCGGATCGGGCAGGCGTTCGGCGGCCGGGACCACACCACCGTCATGCACGCCGACCGGAAGATCCGCCAGCAGATGGCGGAGCGGCGCTCGCTCTACAACCAGATCGCCGAGCTGACCAACCGGATCAAGCAGACCACCTGATCCGTACGCCGACACGACGCCCGGCCGGACCCACCGGCCGGGCTTTTTCGTGCCTGTGGAGAGCCGGGCTTGACCCTCGACCCGGTTCAGGGCCCACGATCGGGGTCGTGTTCATCCACAACTCGGCCCGCTTGTCCACATCCCTTGTGTCACAGGCGGTGGATAACCACGCTCGGTTCCGGTCCGGTTACCCACAGACTGTGGACAACCCCTGGGGACGACGCTGTGGACGCCTGGGGACGACGGTCGGGTTGTCCACCGACGACGGTCGGCCTGTGGGCGACCTGTTGAAGGTTCTGGGGATGACGACGGTCGACGCGGCCGGCGCTGTCCACAACACTGGGGAGAAACCCGGTGGATTAGCGGTGGACAACCGGTGGACAGCCGTGGAAAACCCGGCGGCCGGTGACGGCTGTGGACCGCGACACGGGTTGTACCCCTGGTTCTCCACAGCGAAACCACCGGTGGATAACCTGTCTGACCTGGGCGGACGCCGGTTCTCCACAGTTTGCACAGGTGCGATGAAGACGATGAGTTATCTCTTCTAAACAACAAAAACCAATCATCACCGTTGGACTTCCTGTGGATCGGGCCGGAGCACTGCCGCCGGCAGTCGCCCGGGCACCTGGATCCACGGGGTCGGGCGCACAGCCGATGCCCACGCGCCCTAAGGTGCGATGGGTACCCGCACGGTCGGGCGGGACGGGTGGCAGCGGTCGGCATGAGAGAGTTGTCGCTGACGTCGACGCGGAGGCATTGATGAAGTTCCGAGTGGAGCGCGACGCGCTCGCCGAGGCGGTCGCGTGGACCGCCAAGAGCCTGCCCAACCGACCCTCCGTACCGGTGCTGGCCGGGGTGATGCTCCGCGTCACCGACGGCAACCTCCAGGTTTCCGGCTTCGACTACGAGGTCTCCAGCCAGGTCACGGTCGAGGTGCAGGGTGACGCCGACGGTGCCGCCCTGGTCTCCGGCCGGCTGCTCGCCGAGATCACCAAGGCGCTCCCGGCCAAGCCGGTGGACATCGCCGCCGTCGGCGCGCACCTGGAACTGGTCTGCGGCAGCGCCCGGTTCACCCTGCCGACCATGCCGGTCGAGGACTACCCGACCCTGCCCGAGATGCCGGAGAGCGCCGGCACCGTCGACGCCGCCGCGTTCGCCGCCGCCGTCGCCCAGGTGGCCGTGGCCGCCGGCCGCGACGAGACGCTGCCGATGATGACCGGCGTCCGGATCGAGCTGTCCGGCAGCACGCTGGCCATGCTCGCCACCGACCGCTACCGCCTCGCCCTGCGCGAGATGGAGTGGAACCCGGACGACCCGGAGATCAGCCTCAACGCGCTGGTGCCCGCCCGTACGCTGCACGACACCGCCAAGGCCCTCGGCCCGCTCGGCGGCCACGTCACCATGGCGCTGTCCCAGGGCGGCGCCGGCGAGGGCATGATCGGCTTCTCCGGCGGCACCCGCCGGACCACCAGCCGGCTGCTCGATGGGGCCAACTACCCGCCGGTGCGCTCGCTCTTCCCGGCCAGCCACAACGCCGAGGCCCGGGTTCCGGTCGCCACGCTCATCGAGGTGGTCAAGCGGGTGGCGCTGGTCGCCGAGCGCACCACCCCGGTGCTGCTCAGCTTCAGCTCCGACGGCCTGGTGGTCGAGGCCGGCGGCACCGAGGAGGCCCGGGCCAGCGAGGCCATGGAGGCGACCTTCACGGGTGACCCGCTGACCATCGGCTTCAACCCGCAGTACCTGATCGACGGCCTCACCAACCTGGGTGCGCAGCACGCCCAGCTGGCGTTCGTCGACGCCTTCAAGCCCGCGGTGATTTCCCCGGCGGGCGAGGATGGCGAGGTCATCCCGGGGTACCGGTACCTCATCATGCCGATCCGCGTGTCCCGCTGATCGACGGCAGCACCACCCAGACGTACGGAGGTAGGAGCAGATGCAGCTCGGCCTGGTAGGACTCGGCCGGATGGGCGGCAACATGCGCGAGCGGTTGCGCGCCGCCGGTCACGAGGTGGTCGGCTACGACCGCAACGCGGAGCTGAGCGACGTCGCGAGCCTCGCGGAGCTGGCCGAGAAGCTGGAGTCGCCCCGCGCCGTCTGGGTGATGGTCCCGGCCGGCGTCACCGACGCCACCATCGACGAGCTCGCCGGCGTCCTCGGTGAGGGCGACATCATCATCGACGGCGGCAACTCCCGGTTCAGCGACGACGCCCCGCGGGCCGAGCGCCTCAACGAGCAGGGCATCGGCTACATCGACGTCGGCGTCTCCGGCGGCGTCTGGGGCAAGCAGAACGGGTACGCCCTGATGGTCGGCGGCGCCCGGGAGCACGTCGAGCGGCTCATGCCGATCTTCGAGGCGCTCAAGCCGGAGGGCGAGTTCGGCTTCGTGCACGCCGGCCCGGTCGGCGCCGGCCACTACTCCAAGATGGTGCACAACGGCATCGAGTACGGCCTGATGCACGCCTACGCCGAGGGCTACGAGCTGCTGGCCGCCTCCGAGCTGGTGACCAACGTGCCGGGCGTTTTCAAGTCCTGGCGCGAGGGCACCGTGGTCCGGTCCTGGCTGCTCGACCTGCTGGACCGGGCGCTGGACGAGGACCCGGAGCTGGCCGAGCTGAGCGGCTACACCGAGGACACCGGCGAGGGCCGGTGGACGGTCGACGAGGCGGTCCGGCTCGCCGTGCCGCTGAACGTCATCACCGCCTCGCTGTTCGCCCGGTTCGCCTCCCGGCAGGACGACTCGCCCGCCATGAAGGCCGTCGCCGCGCTGCGTCAGCAGTTCGGCGGCCACGCCGTCCACAAGCGCTGACCGGTATCCACAGCCTGTGTACGTCCGCCGGCTCGAACTGGTCGACTTCCGCTCGTACGAGCGGGTCGGCGTCGACCTGGAGCCGGGCCCGAACGTGCTGGTCGGCGCGAACGGCGTCGGCAAGACCAACCTGGTCGAGGCGTTGGGCTACGTGGCGACCCTGGACTCGCACCGGGTCGCCACGGACGCCCCGCTGGTCCGGATGGGCGCCGCCTCGGCGGTGATCCGCTGCGCGGTGGTGCACGAGGGCCGGGAACTCCTGATCGAGCTGGAGATCGTTCCGGGCAAGGCCAACCGGGCCCGTCTGGGCCGCTCACCGGCCCGCCGCGCCCGGGACGTGCTGGGCGCGCTGCGGCTGGTGCTCTTCGCCCCGGAGGACCTGGAGCTGGTCCGCGGCGACCCGGCCGAGCGCCGCCGCTACCTGGACGACCTGCTGGTCACCCGCCAACCCCGGTACGCCGGGGTGCGCGCCGACTACGAGCGGGTGGTCAAGCAGCGCAACGCGCTGCTGCGGACGGCGTACCTGGCCCGGAAGACGGGCGGCTCGCGGGGCGGGGACCTGTCCACCCTCGCGGTCTGGGACACCCACCTGGCGCACCACGGCGCGGAGTTGCTCGCCGGCCGGCTGGAACTGGTCGCCGCGCTGACCCCGCACGTGGCCAAGGCGTACGACGCGGTGGCGGCGGGCCGGGGCGCGGCGGGGATCGCGTACCGGCCGTCGGTGGAGCTGCCGGAGTCGACCACGGACCGGGCGGCGCTGGTCGAGGCGCTCGCCGCCGCGCTGACCGCGAGCCGGTCGGCGGAGATCGAGCGGGGCACCACCCTGGTCGGCCCGCACCGCGACGACTTGGCGCTCTCCCTCGGCCCGCTGCCCGCCAAGGGTTACGCCAGCCACGGCGAGTCCTGGTCGTACGCCCTGGCACTGCGGCTGGCCGGGTACGACCTGCTGCGCGCCGACGGGATCGAGCCGGTGCTGGTGCTGGACGATGTCTTCGCCGAGCTGGACGCGGGCCGGCGCGAGCGGCTGGCCGAGCTGGTGGGCGGCGCGAGCCAGCTTCTGGTGACGTGCGCGGTGGACGACGACGTGCCGGCGACCCTGCGGGGCACCCGGTACGCGGTGGGCGAGGGGACGGTACGCCGTGTCGGATGAGGTGCAGCTCCCGCCCGCACGGCTGGGGCCGGGACGCGGTGGGCGTACCCCGGAGGGGCCGGAGGCGAAGCCGGGCGGTGAGGCCGGCGCGGCCCCGGCGGAGGGGGCGGCCGGGCCGGAGCTGGCCCGGGCGGTGCTGGACGCCGCGAAGGCCCGGCGGCAGGCGGCGGCGGGCACCCGGCGGCGGGGCGCGGTCCGGGGCGACGGCGAGAAGCGGCTGCGGGGCTACTCCGGCCCGGGGCCGGACCCGCGCGACCCGCAGCCGCTCGGCGCCGTGCTGGACAAGCTGGTCAAGGCCCGCGGCTGGCAGCAGCCGGCGGCCGAGGCGACGGTCTTCGGCGCCTGGGAGCGGGTGGTCGGGCCGGAGGTGGCGCAGCACAGCCGCCCGGTGAAGCTGGAGAACGGCGAGCTGACCGTGGAGGCGCGCTCGACGGCCTGGGCCACCCAGCTGCGGCTGCTCGCCGGCTCGCTGCTCAAGCAGATCGCTCGCGAGGTGGGCCACAACGTGGTGCGCAAGCTGCACATCCACGGCCCGGCCGCGCCGTCCTGGTCGCGCGGCCCGCGGCGGGTGCGGGGCCGGGGGCCACGCGACACCTACGGCTGACCGTCACCGTTCGGTGCGGCGTGCCTCCCGCTGGGCGCGCTTGAGTTCCCGCTGTTCGCGGCTCCACTGCTTGCGCCGCTCCAGGTCCTGCTTCCAGGCCTCGCGGGCCAGCCGGGAGCCGCCCTGCACGGCGCCCTGCACCTGGGACGGGCCGGCGAGGTTCTGGAACACCCAGCCCAGCAGGCGACCGCCCTTGCCGGAAGCGTCGCCCACCTGCTGCTCGTCGCCGCTCATCCGCCCGCCCTCTCCTCGCCGACCACGTTACGATTGGTGCCCCAATAATTGGTACACCAATCGTTGCTACCATCGCAACGACCGGACGAGGAGGACGAGGGTGGCCGATCGGCTCGAAGGCGATCCCCTGGCGCTGGAGCAGCAGGTGTGCTTCGCGCTCTCCGTCGCCGCGCGCGGCGTCGTCGCGGTCTACCGCCCGCTGCTGGAGCCGATGGGGCTCACCCACCCGCAGTACCTGGTCATGCTGGCGCTCTGGCAGCACGCGCCGCTGTCGGTCCGGGAGCTGAGCCGGCTGCTCCAGCTCGATCCGGGCACCCTGTCACCGCTGCTCAAGCGGCTCGAAGCCGCCGGCTACGTGCGGCGGGAGCGCGACGCGTCGGACGAGCGCAGCCTGGCCGTCTCGCTGACCGCCAGCGGGCAGGCGCTCCGGGAGCAGGCCGAGCGGATCCCCCCGGCGATCGTGCAGCGGCTCGGCCTGCCGCTGGCGGACCTGCGGCACCTGCACACGGTGCTCACCGAGGTGATCGCGGCGGCCAACCGGGCCGCGACGGCGGAGCCCGGTGCCGCCGGGCAGCCGGGTCAGGCGTCGGCGTAGACCGCGAAGCCGCGCTCGGCGCAGCGCCGGTAGAAGGCGGCGAGCACGCTCAGCTCGGCGCAGGTGAAGTTCCACTGCGGGGGCTCGCCGCTCTCGTCGCGCAGCTTGTCCAGCCGGCTGTCGAGCCAGCGGAGCTGCTGCTCGGCCAGGCGCCCGTCGCCGAGCAGCGAGCGCAGCACCTCGCTCACCGACTCGAAGGTGACCGCCTCGCCGAACGGGCGGTGCCGGGCCACGAACTTCTCCAACCCCTCGGCGATCCAGGAGCAGCCGTCCGGGTCGATCACCGGGTCTTCGTCCTCGGCCGAGTTCTCCGTGGCGTAGAGCACATTCTCCAGCCCGAGGATGAGGTCGACCAGCTCGGTGTACGCGGTCGCCCGCACCGTGCCGGTCTTCGCGATCAGCTCGGCGAGCGCGGCGGTCGGTGCCGAGATGCGTGGCATGTCCACGATCTCGCCGAAGTCGACGAACTCGGCCGGCGCGACCGGATCGTAGAAGCGGCCGGTCCGCGGCCAGTGCACCGCGACGTTGTCCAGCCCCATCTGGCGTCACCTCTCAGCAAGCACGTTGTCCGACCCGTCGGGTCGATCGTCCCGGTTCCGTCCCCTAAAGATCAAGACCGCAGGCGGCGACGCCGCAAAAGGTACGGCACGGCAGGTCCCGCCGCGACCCCCGGTCGGTTACCCGCCGCTACCGATCCGTGCCGGCCGCGCCCTCGATCAGGGCCACCGACGACTTCAGCTCCGCGCGTCTGATGCCGCGCCGCGACCTGAAGCCGTCGGTGGCGTGTAGGGGGAGTCGCGGACAGCGCGATTCGGGCCGCTACGGCATTCTCAGCCGCCCCGGAGGGGTGCCGAGTGGCGGTTTGGTCGGCTGCGCACAGTAAGATTGACGGCGAGACGAAAGACCCGACACGGAGCGACGGACACGGGCCCACCGGGCCCTTGATCATTGTCCCGCATCGGGTCGAGCCGATCGCGATCCGCGGGCAACCGCGGCGACCGGCGTACGCGATCCGTGACCTGGAGATCCGGGGACCGGTCCGTGCGCGCCGACGTCGCGTCCTGTCCGCCGAACCCGCGCCCCGCGCCTTGGCGCGGTCGGTGCGAGAAAGTGGCCGAGGGTGGCAGCGGAGGACAACAAGAAGTACGGCGCCGAGTCGATCACCGTTCTCGAGGGCCTCGAGGCGGTCCGGAAGCGGCCCGGTATGTACATCGGGTCCACCGGTGAGCGCGGCCTGCACCACCTCGTGTGGGAGGTCGTCGACAACGCGGTGGACGAGGCGATGGCCGGCTACTGCGACACCATCGACGTCGTGCTGCTGGCCGACGGCGGGGTCCGGGTCACCGACAACGGGCGTGGCTTCCCGGTCGACCTCCACCCCAAGCTGAAGAAGCCGGGTGTCGAGGTCGCGCTGACCGTGCTGCACGCGGGCGGCAAGTTCGACGGCAAGGCGTACGCGGTCTCCGGCGGCCTGCACGGCGTCGGCGTCTCGGTGGTGAACGCGCTCTCCACCAAGATGGCCGTGGAGATCCACAAGGACGGCTTCGTCTGGCGGCAGGAGTACCACCACTCCAAGCCCACCCCGCTGGAGAAGGGCGAGCCGACCGACCGGACCGGTTCGGCGGTCTCCTTCTGGCCCGACCCGGACGTCTTCGAGACCGTCGACTTCGACTTCCAGACCATCTACCGGCGCCTGCAGGAGATGGCCTTCCTCACCCGTGGCCTCACCATCCACCTGCTCGACGAGCGGGTCTCGGAGGGCGAGGAGGGCAAGCTCCGCGAGGTGACATTCCGCTACGACGGCGGCATCGCCGACTTCGTCCGCCACCTCAACGCCTCGAAGAACCCGATCCACAAGACGGTGGTCGAGTTCGGCGCCGAGGAAGAGGGCATGTCGCTCGAGATCGCCATGCAGTGGAACGAGTCGTACGGCGAGTCGGTCTACACCTTCGCCAACAACATCAACACCCACGAGGGCGGCACCCACGAGGAGGGCTTCCGCAGCGCGCTGACCAGCGTGGTCAACCGCTACGGCACGGACAAGAAGCTGCTCAAGGGCGACGAGAAGCTCTCCGGCGAGGACATCCGCGAGGGGCTGGCCGCGATCATCTCGGTCAAGCTGACCAACCCGCAGTTCGAGGGTCAGACCAAGACCAAGCTGGGCAACACCCCGGTGAAGAGCTTCGTGCAGCGGGTCTGCAACGACCGCCTGGTCGACTGGTTCGACCGGAACCCGGCCGAAGCCAAGATGATCATCCAGAAGGCATCCCAGGCGGCGCGGGCCCGGATCGCCGCGCAGCAGGCGCGCAAGCTGGCCCGGCGCAAGTCGCTGCTGGAGTCCGGCTCGATGCCGGGCAAGCTGGCCGACTGCCAGTCCACCGACCCGCGCGAGTCCGAGGTGTTCATCGTCGAGGGTGACTCCGCCGGCGGCTCGGCCAAGCAGGGGCGCGACCCGCGTACCCAGGCGATCCTGCCGATCCGCGGCAAGATCCTGAACGTGGAGAAGGCCCGGATCGACCGGGTGCTGAAGAACAACGAGGTCCAGGCGCTCATCACCGCGCTGGGCACCGGCATCCACGACGACTTCGACATCGAGAAGCTGCGCTACCACAAGATCGTGCTGATGGCCGACGCCGACGTCGACGGCCAGCACATCCAGACGCTTCTGCTCACCCTGCTCTTCCGCTTCATGCGACCGCTGGTCGAGCTGGGCCACGTCTACCTGGCCGCCCCGCCGCTCTACAAGATCAAGTGGAACAAGAAGGGCGACGACGCGCAGTACGCGTACTCGGACCGGGAGCGGGACGGGCTGATCGCGCTGCGCCAGCAGAAGAAGCCCAACGCCCGGCCGGACGACATCCAGCGGTTCAAGGGTCTCGGCGAGATGAACTATCCCGAGCTGTGGGAGACCACGATGAACCCGGCGACCCGCACGCTGCGCCAGGTGACCCTCGACGACGCCGCAACCGCCGACGAGCTGTTCAGCGTCCTGATGGGTGAGGACGTCGAGGCGCGCCGGTCGTTCATCCAGCGCAACGCCAAGGACGTGCGGTTCCTGGACATCTGACGGGCCGGGCCGGGTCGGCCGGAGATCCACCGGCCGACCCGGCGGTCCACAGAGTTATCCACAGTCTGGCCGGTTTCCACAGCGGTTATCCACAGCACGAAAACGACTCTGAGTCTGATAAGGGTTAACAGTGACCGATACTCCCGAGTCCACGCCGAACGAGCCGGAGACCCCGGAGACACTCGCCGCGGTCGTCGAGCACGACCGGATCGAGCCGGTCGGGCTCGAGGTCGAGATGCAGCGCTCGTACCTCGACTACGCGATGAGCGTGATCGTCGGGCGGGCCCTGCCGGACGTCCGGGACGGGCTCAAGCCGGTCCACCGCAAGATCCTCTACGCCATGTTCGACTCCGGCTACCGGCCGGACCGCGGCTACGTGAAGTGCTCCCGCGTCGTCGGTGACGTGATGGGTCAGTTCCACCCGCACGGCGACTCGGCCATCTACGACGCGCTGGTCCGGATGGCGCAGCCCTGGTCGCTGCGCTACCCGCTGGTCGACGGCAACGGCAACTTCGGCTCGCCGGGCAACGACCCGGCCGCGGCCATGCGGTACACCGAGTGCAAGCTCGACCCGCTGGCGATGGAGATGCTCCGGGACATCGACGAGGACACCGTCGACCTCCAGGACAACTACGACGGCCGGGCCAAGGAGCCCACCATCCTGCCGTCCCGCATCCCCAACCTGCTGATCAACGGCTCCGAGGGCATCGCGGTCGGCATGGCCACCAAGATCCCGCCGCACAACCTGCGCGAGATCGGCGCGGCCGTGCAGTGGTGCCTGGAGAACCCGGAGGTCGACGAGGCCACCACCCTCGAGGCGCTGCTGGAGATCGTCAAGGGCCCGGACTTCCCGACCCACGGCCTGATCGTCGGCCAGGCCGGCATCCAGGACGCCTACCGGACCGGGCGCGGCTCGATCCGGATGCGCGCCGTGGTCGAGGTCGAGGAGGACAAGCGCGGCCGGCCGGCGCTGGTGGTCAGCGAGCTGCCCTACCAGGTCAACCCGGACAACCTGGCCGAGCGCATCGCCGAGCTGATCAAGGAGGGGAAGCTCGCCGGGATCGCCGACATCCGCGACGAGTCCTCCGGGCGCACCGGCATGCGGATCGTGCTCGTGCTCAAGCGCGACGCGGTCGCCAAGGTGGTGCTGAACAACCTCTACAAGCACACCCAGCTCCAGGAGACCTTCGGCGCCAACATGCTGGCGCTGGTCGACGGCGTGCCGCGCACGCTCAACCTGGCCCAGTTCCTCCGCTACTACGTCGAGCACCAGATCGAGGTCATCCGCCGGCGGACCGCGTTCCGGCTGCGCAAGGCCGAGGAGCGGGCGCACATCCTGCGCGGTCTGGCCAAGGCGCTGGACGCCCTCGACGAGGTGATCGCCCTGATCCGGCGCTCGCCCACGGTCGAGGACGCCCGCCAGGGCCTCATCCGGCTGCTGGAGATCGACGAGGTCCAGGCGACCGCGATCCTCGACATGCAGCTGCGCCGGCTGGCCGCCCTGGAGCGGCAGCGCATCCTGGACGACCTCGCCAAGCTCGAGGTGGAGATCGCCGACCTCAAGGACATCCTGGCCAAGCCCGAGCGGCAGCGGCGGATCGTCTCCGAGGAGCTGGGCGAGATCGTGGCCAAGTGGGGCGACGACCGGCGCACCAAGATCGTCCCGTTCGACGGCGAGGTCTCGATGGAGGACCTCATCGCCCGCGAGGACGTGGTCGTCACGATCACCCGCACCGGGTACGCGAAGCGCACCAAGGTCGACCTCTACCGCTCGCAGCGGCGCGGCGGCAAGGGCGTCAGCGGGGCGACGCTGCGGCAGGACGACATCGTCAGCCACTTCTTCGTATGCTCCACTCACGACTGGATTCTGTTCTTCACGAACAAGGGCCGGGTCTACCGGGCCAAGGCGTACGAGCTTCCCGAAGCCAGTAGGGTGGCCAAGGGCCAGCACGTGGCCAATCTGCTCGCCTTCCAAGCGGACGAGCAGATCGCGCAGATCATCGAAATTCCGAACTACCAGGTGGCCCCCTACCTGGTACTGGCCACGAAGAACGGCCTGGTGAAGAAGACGCGGCTCGAGGAGTTCGACTCCAACCGTTCCGGCGGAGTCATCGCGATCAACCTGCGCGATGAGGACGAGCTGGTCGGTGCTGCCCTCGTCGCGCCGACCGACGACCTGCTGCTGGTCTCCAAGAACGCCCAGGCGATCCGCTTCAACGCCAGCGACGAGGCGCTGCGCCCGATGGGCCGGGCCACCTCGGGTGTGATCGGCATGCGGTTCAGCGAGGAGGACGTCCTGCTCGCGATGGAGGTCGTCCGCGAGGGCATGGACATGGACGTGCTGGTCGCGACGAACGGGGGATACGCGAAACGTACCCCGATCGAGGAATACCCGGTCCAGGGCCGGGGAGGTAAGGGCGTGCTGACTGCCAAGATCACCGAGCGACGCGGTGGTCTGGTCGGCGCCGTGGTGATCAGCCCGGACGACGAGCTGTTCGCCATCACCAGCAACGGTGGCGTCATCCGGACTCCGGTGAAGCCTGTACGCCGTACACGGGACCGGAACACAATGGGGGTCAAGCTGATGGACCTCCCGGACGGCGTGACTATCGTGGCGATTGCTCGCAATGCCGACGAGCCTGACGAACAGGACTAGTTGATGACGGAGACACAGGCGAAGTCGGGGAACAAGGGGACCTCGGCCAACCCGGTCGACGAGGAGGCCGCACAGGGCGGTACACCAGCGACCGGCCGCGCGGCCGTGGGCCGGGCCACCGTCCCCGCCGACGCGCCTGCCCCGAAGTTCACCCGGGCCCCCGGCATGACACCGCCGCCGGACAAGCCCGGCGAGGACTCGCGGCCGTCCGACCAGGCCGAGACGAAGGTCGACGCCCCGACGTCGGCCGACGGCCTGGCCGCCCCGGCCGCGGCGAAGCCCGCCACGACCCCGCAGCCGGCCAAGCCGGCGGCGGCCGCCCGCCCGTCCACCGGCACCACCGGCACCCAGCCGCGTGTCGGCGCCGGCCTCGGCACGGCGCCGAAGCCGTCGCCGGACGGCGCGCGTCCCGGCACCCCGGGCCGCCCCGCCAACGGGGGCGGCCTGCCGCCGGGCATCAGCGGTGCGGCGGCCGTCGGTGCCGCCCGCGTGGGTGAGGCGGTACGCGCCGCGCGTACCTCGGTCAGTTCGGCCGCGTCGCGCGGGCCGCGCCGGGCCCGGCTGAACCTCAAGCGGATCGACCCGTGGTCCGTGATGAAGTTCGCGTTCGCGGTCTCCGTGGTGCTGTTCATCGTGGTGGTCGTCGCCACCTCGGTGCTCTACCTGGCTCTGGACGCGATGGGCGTGTTCAAGAGCGTCAACGACAGCCTGACCGACCTGGTGAACGCCGGCGGCGGCCAGGGCGGCGGCGGCTTCCGGATCACCGCCAAGGGCGTGATCCTCAGTTCCGCGCTGATCGGCCTGGTCAACGTCGTGCTCTTCACCGCGCTGGCCACGCTTGGCGCATTCGTCTACAACGTCTGCGCCGACCTGGTCGGCGGGATCGAGCTGACGCTCGCCGAGCGCGACTGAACCCGACGACGACGCCGGGGCACCGCGTAAAGCGGTCGCCCCGGCGTCGCGTGTCCGGGTAGGTTCGAAGGTGGTGCGGGCGAGCCGCGCCGCGACGGCCCCCCGATTTGGGAGCCACGGCGGCGATGGGTTAACCTTGCTCGTCGCTACGCGGGGCTATAGCTCAGTCGGTTAGAGCGCAGAGCTGATAACTCTGAGGTCGCTGGTTCGATTCCAGCTAGCCCCACCGCACATCGTCCGACGGTAGTCGAGCGCGAGGGGTCAAGCCCATGTTCAAGAAGCTCCTGATCCTGGTCGGCGTCGTCGGCGCGGCCGCCGTCGTGGCCAAGAAGATCAAGGCCTCGAACGACGAGCGCGCTCTCTGGCACGAGGCGACCACCGCGCCCGACCTGCGCTGACCGCGCTTCCTCCGACTGTCGGCACCGGGCGACTCCGCCCGTCTCGGGGCCCTAGCTCAACTGGCAGAGCACTGCCTTTGCAAGGCAGGGGTTAGGGGTTCAAGTCCCCTGGGCTCCACCATCTCCACTCCTCACCTGCGGTTTCCCGTTCGTGCTCTCACAGTCGGCCGGAAGCGGGGGTGCCATGATCCGGGGCTGGCACGGCTGGCTCGGCACGTTCAACGGCGTCGTGCTCCTCACGGTGGCCGCGCTGCCGTTGGTCGCCCTTGTGGTGTGGGCTCTGGCCCGCCGCCGGAGGGTCCTCGGCGCCGCGCAGCCGTGGCGGATGTCGCTGGCCGAGGTCGGCATCGTCTACGGCACGGTGCCGTGGGTGTGGATGATCATGTTGCCGGGCGACCGCGCCGGCGCCGTCCCCGGTCGGATCAGCCTGGTGCCGCTGCGGGATCTCCTCACGATCCTCGCGGCCGGGCCGCTGACGGTGACGGTCCAGATCGTCGGCAACCTGCTGGTGTTCGCGGCGCTGGGGTTCCTCGCCCCGCTGCGGTTCGCGGCGCTGGCATCGGTGCCGCGGATCCTGGCGCTCGCGGCGGGCTGCTCGGTCCTGGTCGAGGTCGCGCAGTACGTCCTGCGGCTGGACCGGGTGTCCTCTGTGGATGACGTGCTGCTCAACACCGCCGGCGCCGGGCTGGCCGCGCTGGTCTCGCGCCGCTGGTGGCGCACCACGACCGGAGCGCCGTCGGATCGACCGCGAGCCCTGGTGCCGGAACGCTGAGCCGCCGCTGCCGCGGGAGGGCCTAGTCCTTCTCCCACTGGTGCTGCCGCTCGGTGTGAAACGGCCGGTCACCCAGAGAATGGCCCGGCATGGAGACGCAGTTCTGGCCCGGGTGAGCGCCGCAGACCGGGCAGTCGCACATGTCCTCGGGCGCCAGGCACGGCTGTCCCTGCCCGCGCCGTACGGTGCACACCGCGTAGCCGATCTCCGCGGCAGCCTGGTGCAACTCCTCGTCCTGGTGTCGCACCGCGGCCTGGCGGATCCGCCGAACGGCGTTCCGGAACAGGGTCAGCAGCTCCGCGTCCTCATCCGCCACGATTCCGAGGATAGGGATCCAGGGTGCGGGAGGTGGTCAGGTCTCCCGGGCTCCACCATTCGATCGGATGATCGCCGAAGTCCGGCGCGGATCGATCAGGAATCGAGAAGCCCGCGCACAGCGCCGTGCCTAGCATGATCGGCATGGACATCACCATCCACACGAGCTTCCTGCCGCACGTCGACCCGGACGAGTCGCTGGCCTTCTACCGCGACGTCCTCGGCTTCGAGGTCCGCAACGACGTCGGCCAGGGCAAGATGCGCTGGATCACGGTCGGCCCGGTCAATCAGCCCGACACGTCCATCCTCCTGGCGCCGCCGGCCGTCGATCCCGGGCTCACCGACGACGAGCGCCGCACCATCTCCGAGATGATGGCCAAGGGCACCTACGGCTGGATCCTGCTGGCCACCCGGGACCTCGACGACACCTTCGAGAAGGTGCAGGCCAGCGACGCCGAGGTCGTCCAGGAGCCGACCGAGCAGCCGTACGGCATCCGCGACTGCGCCTTCCGCGACCCGGCCGGCAATCTGGTCCGCATCCAGGAGCTTCGCTGACACGTCCGGTCATCCGTCCCGCCCGTCAAGGCCGGCGCCTCGGGCATCGAGGAAAGGACTCCCCCTCATGTGTCACCCCTCGTGGGGGCGCGCACGCGCCCACGCGCAGCGCCTGAACGACCTCACCCGGCTGCGCCGCGTCCGGGACCGGATCGACCGGGAGTACGCGGAGCCGCTGAACGTCGAGGCGCTCGCCCGTGACGTGAACGTGTCGGCCGGGCACCTCAGTCGCCAGTTCCGGCTGGCCTACGGCGAGTCGCCGTACTCCTATCTGATGACCCGGCGGATCGAGCGCGCGGCGGCGCTGCTGCGTCGCGGCGACCTCAGCGTCACCGAGGTCTGCTTCGCGGTGGGCTGCTCGTCGCTGGGCACCTTCAGCAGCCGCTTCACCGAGCTGGTGGGCATGCCGCCCAGCGCCTACCGGAGCCGCGCGGCGGGCGCGGCGACGGGGATGCCGCCGTGTGTGACGAAGCAGGTGAGCAGGCCGGTCAGGAACCAGGAGACGCCGGTCACCGCAGCCCTCCTGGTGTGAACGGGACCCGAAGGATCGAAGGGGAGAGCATGACGAGCACGCCGCCGCGGGGACGTGAGGAGCGCCTGCGGGACACCCGCGCGAAACTGGAGAGCGACATCGACCTCTGGGTCGCGACGTCGGGCTCCCCGGGCGGCGTCCACCTCATCCCGCTTTCGTACCTCTGGGACGGCGCCGCGTTCCTCGTCTCGACGCCGCGTGCCTCGATCACCGGCCGCAACCTGCTGGCGGACGGCCGGGTGCGACTGAGCCTCGGGCCGACCCGCGACGTCGTCATCGTCGAGGGCGTCGCCGAGCCGGTGGACGTCGCCGACCTCGCTCCGGGAACGGGCGACGCGTTCGCCGCCAGGACCGGTTTCGACCCGCGCGAACTCGACGAGCCCTACCAGTACTTCCTGATCCGGCCGCGGCGCATCCAGGCCTGGCGGGAGGCGAACGAGCTACGGGGACGCGACCTCATGCGCGACGGCCGCTGGCTCGGCTGACCGCCGGAGCTGAGGCCCCCAGAGGTTCGATCGCACCACTTCGGAAGACGTTGGCGGAGATCATCCTGCTGGCTGAGTTGATCGCGTCGTGACTAGGCTGAGCCGGTGATCGAAGACCGCCGGCGGCCGTCCCGCCTCAGCGGTTTCCGGGTCTGCCTCATCGGCGGGGCCTTCTTCGCGTCGTTGCTGGCGGTCCTCCAGCCGATCACCCGCTACGAGGACTGCCCCAACTATGGCGGAAACGGCAACGCGAGCGCGTTCGCGAACCCCGCCTGGGACTTCTATCTGACGCTCCTGCTGTTCGGCTGGGTGGTCCTGGTCGTCCTGGAGCAGACGCTGTCGGTCACCCGGCGCGGACGTGGTGGCGCCGACGTCGCGCTCCGGGCGGCCGCCGCGATCGCGTTGTCGACGGTGGCCTCGTGCGGCCTCTTCGTCAACGTGGCGGTGCTGTGCCACTGACAATTCAGCCCAGCCGGTCGAGGAACTCCCGGGAACGCCGTACCGCCAGGGCTGTGGCGTCCGCGTCGTACGACGGCAGTGAGCTGTCGGTGAACAGGTGTGCCTCGCCCGGGTAGACGAACAGCTCGCCCCGCTCGGGTCCGACGATCCCGACCAGCTCGCGGGCGGCGTCGATGTCGCCCTCCAAGGCGAAGAACGGGTCCCTGTCCATGCCGTGGATCTGCACCGGGACGCCCTCGGGCCACGGGCCGACGGCCCATTCGCCGGTGACCGGCAGGCAGGACTCGTAGAGCAGGGCGCCACGGGCGCCGGGCCGGGTCTGGGCGAGCCGCTGCGCGGTGGCGGCGCCCCAGGAGACGCCGGCGTAGACGAGGTCCTTCGGCAGGTCGGCCACGGCCCGGTCGGCGCGCTCGTCGAGCACCTCGCCGCCGATGCGCCTGGTCAGCGCGGCGCCCTCGTCGATCGTCGCCGGCCGCTCGCCGTCGAACAGGTCGGGGGTGTGCACGGTGTGCCCGCCGGCGCGCAGCTGGTCGGCGAAGGCGCGTACGCCGTCGGTGAGCCCCTGGATGTGGTGGAAGAGGACGATGTCGGCCATCTCTAGACTCCTGTCAACGAACCAGAGCGATCGAATGATCCAGAATTCTAGAACGGTCGAGAAATGTCGGTCAATCAGCAGATCCCGGACTACGACCTCGACGAGATGCTCGTGGTCACCGCACCCGAACAGTTACGGGCGCTGGCCGACCCGCTGCGCGCCACCCTCCTGGAGTTGCTCCTGGAGCGGGCCGCCACGGTCAACGAGATGGCCCGGGCGGTCGACCGCCCGAAGAGCAGCGTGGCCTACCACGTGAACCTGCTGGTCGACGCCGGCCTGCTCCAGGTGGTGCGGACCCGGCGGGTCCGGGCCATCGAGGAACGGTTCTACGGCCGGGTCGCCCGCACCTTCTACGTCGGCGTGCTCAAACGACCCGAGGACAAGCAGGTCGTGGCGCGCATCAACGGCCTGGCCGAGGCGGCCGCCGAGGCCACGCCGGCCCACGCCGCCGACGACCTGCGGTGCACGCTCGTCCACGCGCGCATCCCCATCGAGGAGGTGCGGACGTTCTGGACGGAGGTCCAGGCGCTCGCCCGCCGCTTCGCCCAGATCCCCCGGTCCGGGGACCAGGTGTACGGCTTCGTCGCAGGCCTCTACCCCACCGACGCGCCCACCCTCCCGGACACCGACCCGGACCCGGCCGACCGGGACCCGGTCGACCGGAACGCCGGTCAGTAGCCGCCGGCCGCGTCGGCCAGCACCTCGCGCAGCGCGTGGGAGGTCTGCCGGACGATCCCCGGGTTGGTGTCCCAGTAGTAGGGCAGGGCGAGCACCGCCTGGAGCAGCGCCCAGCCCCGGCCGCGCAGCCACGAGGCGTCGTCCACCGCCAGTTCGGTGCGGAACCGGGCGCGACTCGGGCCGGTGAAGACGTTCCACGCCGGCTGCAGGTCGCAGGCCGGATCCCCGACGTTCAGCCCGCCGAAGTCGATGACCGCCGAGAGCCGGCCGTCGACCACCAGCAGGTTGCCGGGCAGCAGATCGCCGTGCAGCCAGAGCCCCGGCCCGTCCCAGGCCGGCGCGTCCAGCGACTCCTGCCAGGCCCGCAGCACCGCGCCGCCGTCGACCCGGTCGCCGAGCCGGCGCACCGCGTCCCGAACCCCGTCGTCCAGCTCGGCGAGGTCGGCGCCCCGGGCGCGGGGTGGCCGGGGGTACGCGCCGGTGGTGTCGATCCGCCGCAGCGCGGTGACGAAGGCGGCCAGGTCGACCGCCGCCCGGTCCAGGTCGGCGAGACCGGTGGCGGCGTTCTCGCCCGGCAGCCACTCGTAGACCGACCAGTCGAGGGGTAGCCCTCGGCGGGGCGACCCATGGCCACCGGCACGGGCAGCGCGAGCGGCAGGTGCGGGGCCAGGCGGGGCAGCCACTCGGCCTCCCGGGCCGCCTGCCTCGTGGCCCAGCCGATCCGGGGCAGCCGCACCGCCAGGTCGTCGCCGAGCCGGTAGACGTCGTGGTCCGTCCCGTACGAGGGAACGAGGCGGACCAGTCGGTCGGCCCAGTGCGGGAACTGTCCGGCGAGCAGCCGGCGCACCAGGTCGGCGTCGGTCTGTACCTCGTCGGCGTGCATCTTCGTCCGGGTCACGGCGCTCATCCTGGATCGGCCCCGGCACGGGCGGCAAACGAGTTCAGTCCGGCCGGCGGCGCCACGCCAGCGTCCTGCCGAGGATCACCAGGCCCGCCACCAGCAGTCCCTGGTCATCCGGCAGGGTAGTGCCGGGCCGGCGTCCCCGGCAGGCTAGCGTCGGGTGCGTGAGCACCGGATCCCCGCGCGTCCTGCCGGCCGAGAGCGGCATCGCCGAGGCCGCCGCCGTCCTGCGCTCCGGCGGGCTGGTCGCCTTCCCCACCGAGACGGTCTACGGGCTGGGCGCGAACGCGCTGGACGCCCGGGCCGCGGCCCGGATCTTCGAGGCGAAGGCCCGACCCAGCTTCGACCCGCTGATCAGCCACCTGGCCGACGCCGCCGACCTGCCCGGTCTGGTCGGCGCGGTGCCGCCAGCGGTGGCCGCGCTGGTGGAGCGTTTCTGGCCCGGCCCGCTCACCCTGATCGTGGACCGGCCGGCGGTGATCCCGCCGATCGTCACGTCCGGCCTGGACACCATGGCGGTCCGGGTGCCCGACGAGCCGTCCGCGCGGGCGTTGATCGCCGCCGCCGGGGTGCCGGTGGCCGCGCCGAGCGCCAACCGGTTCGGGCAGCTCAGCCCCACCCGGGCCGAGCACGTGGTGGCCGGGCTGGGCGGGGCCGTGGACGTGGTGCTCGACGGCGGGCCGACCCGGTGCGGGATCGAGTCGACAATCGTGGACGCGCGGGGCGAGCGGCCCGTGGTGCTCCGGCTGGGCGCGCTGCCGGTGGAGGCGCTGATCGAGGCGGTCGGCCCGGTGGAGGTACGCCAGGGCAGCTCGGGTCAGCCGGTCGCGCCCGGGACGCTGGCCGCGCACTACGCCCCGCGTACCCCGTTGCGGTTGGGCGCGGCGGCCGAGGGGGACGGCGGCCGGCGGGGATTCCTGGCCTTCCGGGAGCCGCCGGCCGGCGGTGACTGGTCGGCGGTGGAGGTGCTGTCCCCCGAGGGTGACCTGACCGCGGCGGCCGCGCGGCTCTTCGACGCCCTGCACCGGCTCGACGCCACCGGGGTGACCGAGATCGTGGCCGAGCCGGTCCCGGAGGTCGGTGTGGGCCGGGCGATCAACGACCGGCTGCGGCGGGCGGCCGCCACCTGGCGCTGACCCGTCAGAGGGCCAGTTCGCCGACCACCTGGTCGCCGCTGCGCTCGCCGGTCAGCCGGAAGCCGAGGCGGCCGTAGAAGCGTTCCGGGCCGTGCGGGCCGGGCGCCCAGGTGACGAACATCCGGTCCGCGCCCCGGCGGCGCAACTCGTCGGCGAGCGCCGCCACGGCGAACCGCCCGTGGCCCCGGCCCTGCTGGTCCGCGGCGATGTTCAGCCGCCACAGGCCGGACCGGACGTCGGTCGGGTCCTGACCCCACTGGATGTCGAGGAAGCCCATCAGGAAGCCCACCGGGCGGTCGCCGTCCACGATGAGCCGGGGCCAGGCGACCGCCGGCTGGGCGTACGCCTCGGCGAGCGACCGGGCCACCGGGGCGACCAGCCCCTCCTGGTCGGGACGGACGGCGATCGCGCAGGCGGCCAGGACGTTGTCCGGGGTGATCTCTTCAAGACGTGGTGACGGCACGGGGGCACCCTAGCCGCCGGACCGCACCCGCCTCGACCGGTTTCAGGTCAGCTCGGCGGCGACCCGGTCGACGTCCGCGCTGAGCGCGTCGTAGCCGTCGGCGGTGAGCTTTCCGCCCCGGAGCAGCTCGCTCAGCTTGTCGCGGAGCTTCTTGATCTGCTCCTGCGCCTGGTCGGTGTCGCCCTCGGCGGTCTCCTTGGCGATCGCGTCCACCTTGGCGTGCAGGTCCTTCGCCGCGTCCGGGTTCAGCTGCCCGGCGTCCACCTGCTCCTGGATCGACAGCCGCAGGGCCACGATCGGGTCCCGGGGTGGGGCGGGGGTCGGCGTCGCGGAGGTGAGGCGGGGGCTGGGCGTCGGCGTGGCGGCGGGGGTGCGGGTGGTCGGCGTGAGCGTCCGCGGCTGTGGCGTGGTCGGGGCCACCGTGACCGGCACGACCGGCGCGCTCGGCGCGGCAGAGGTGGTGACGGACGGGGCCGCCGCCGGGGTCGGCCCGGCCGGCGAGGTCCCGCCGTCCCGATCGAGCAGCGTGACACCGGCGAGGGCGACCAGCACGAGGCCGACCAGGCCCGCTGCCACCAGCAGCCGCCCGCGTCGGAACCGTCCCGGCCGGTCGACCGGGTCCGCGGCCGGCCCGGGTGCGGCCGGCGGCGCGGCCGGCGGCCCGGCCTCGGCCGGCGCGGCGTCGACCGCGACGACCGCGAGCGGCGTGCCGGCGCGGGGCAGCAGGGCCGCGAGGCGCTCCCGGACCAGGCCGGCGTCGGTGGGCCGGTCGGCCGGGTCCTTCGCGAGCAGCTCGGCCACCAGGGCGTCGAGTTCGACGGGTACGTCCGGCCGGCGGTCCCGCAGCGGCGGGGGTGGCTCGTTGACGTGCTGGTGCAGCACGCTGAGCGGGTCACCGGCGAACGGCGGGGCGCCGGTGAGCATCGCGTAGAGGGTGCAACCCAGGCCGTACAGGTCGGTGCGGGGGTCCACGGGACCGCCGAGCGCCTGCTCCGGGGACATGTACGAGCTGGTCCCGAGCTTGGTCGCCGGGCCGGTGAGGGTGTTCTGCCCGGCCAGCCGGGGCAGGCGGGCGATGCCGAAGTCGCAGATCTTCACGGTGCCGGCGGGGGTGACGATGAGGTTGCCCGGCTTGATGTCCCGGTGCACCACCCCGGCGGCGTGCGCGGCGGCGATCCCGTCGCAGGTCTGCACGGCGATCGACAGCGCCTGGACGACCGGCAGCGGGCCCGCGGCGACCAGGTCGCCGACCGTCCGGCCCTCCACCAGCTCCATGACCAGGTAGGAGTGGTCCTCCTCGGTGCCGAAGTCGTAGACGCCGACGATGTGCGGGTGGGTCAGCCGGGCCGCTGTGCGGGCCTCGCGGTCGAAGCGTTCCGCGGCCATCGGCTCCCGCACGCCGGCCGCGGTGAGCACCTTGATCGCGACGGGCCGGTCCAGCCGCAGGTCCCGGCCGCGCCACACCTCACCCATGCCGCCGCTGCCCAGCAGCTCCTCGGACTGGTACCGGCCATTCAGCAGACGTCGCGACACGACGTCACCTTTTCCAGCCGGGCACGATCCCACACCGGGCGCGGGCCACCGGAGCGGGCGCTGTTCGTCCTGGACCATCCACACAAGGTAGTCAATCCATCGCTCGGCGCCCGTACCGGCGGGCCGGCCGGCTCCGCTGCCGGCCGGCCGATCGGGTCACGTCTGCTGCTGCCTCACGTCCAGGTTGAGGAACCGCGGTTCGCCGCTGGCGAGTTGGCGGATGCGCTCGGCGTACTCGCCTGTCTGCGGTCGGCCGCTGTGGGCCATGGCCTGCTCGTAGCTGTCGAACTCGGCGACTATGACGAAATGGCCGGGCCGCTCCCGGTCCTCGGCGAAGGTCACCCGGGCGGGCCCGGGGGACGGGTGCTCGCGCGTCCACTCCTCGCTGAGCCGGCGCACCTCGTCGGGGCGGTCCGTCTGATACTCGACGACCTGCACGAACGGCATCTCCATCACCTCCACCCGCCGTGTTCCCACCGGTCCGCCGTCCATGTCGGCGGCATGGCCCCGGCCGCCGGGGGTAGGAGGTACGGGTAACAACCCCCCGAAAGTGAGGTGTCATGCCAATGCCGACCGCACGCGAGATCATGACCAGCGACGTGAGCTGTGTCCGGGAGCAGGACGACCTCCGGACCGCCGCCCGACGGATGGCCGAGCTCGGGGTGGGCTCGCTGCCCATCTGCGGCGACGACAACCGCCTCAAGGGCATGGTGACCGACCGCGACATCGTGGTGAAGGTGCTCGCCCAGGGCAAGGACCCGGCCGCCGTGACCGCCGGTGAGCTGGCCCAGGGCGAGGCCGTGACCATCGGCGCGGACGACGACGCGGCCGAGATCCTGCGGACCATGGGCCAGCACAAGGTACGCCGGCTGCCGGTGATCGACGGGCACGACCTCGTCGGCATCGTGGCCGTCGCCGACGTGGCCCGTTCGCTGCCGGAACGCCCGGTGGGTGACCTCATCGAGGCGATCTCCGAGCGCTCCTGACCGTAGCCACCGACCGTTCGCCGCCCCTCCGGCCCGCGCCGGGGAGGGCGGCGAGCCGCGTCAGGGCGTCAGCGGCACGGTGACCTCAGGCGTCATGCTCCTCGCCGTGCCCCTGGACGGTTTTCCCATGCGAATCGGCGGCGCGCTGTGGGAGGCGGTCGACAAGCCGGGTCAGCGCGCCGTTGGCGAAGGTGGCGCCGAGCGCGGAGCCGGCGGCGATGGTCCAGCCCACCGGGCCGAGCGGGGTGCAGCCGAAGAACTGGCTGACCCCGGGCGTCTGCACCACGGCGACCAGGACGCCGATCGACGCGGCCGTGGAGGCCAGCACGGTGGGGCTGGTGCCGCCGGCCAGCACGGTCTGCCCGAGCTGGGTGCCGACCAGCGAGGCGAGCGCGACGGTGCCCGCCCGGCGCTCCCGGCCGGTCCACCGGGCGAGCGTCCAGCCGGCGGTCGCGCCCAGCGTGGTGGCGCCGGCCCGGAGCGCGATCTCCCGGGTCAGCGTCTCACCGAGCGAGGTGTCCGGTCCCTCCCGCAGCAGGTGGTCGGCGCCGTCGGAGGCGGGCGGGCGGACCGCGATGGCCAGCGCGGGCACCAGGTCGGTGAGCAGGTTCACCAGGAGCAGTTGCCGGCCGGTGAGCGCCGACCGGCCGGTGCTGGCGGCGGTCAGCACGCTGAACGCGATCTCGCCGAGGTTGCCGCCGACCAGGATGCTCAGCGCGTGGCGGACCGACGACCACATGGCCCGCCCCTCCACGAGGGTCGCGATGATGGTCTCCAGCCGGTCGTCGGTGACCACCAGGTCCGCGGCGGCGCGGGCCGCCGGGGTGCCGCGCTGGCCGAGAGCGATGCCCACGTCGGCGAGCCGGATCGCCGGGGCGTCGTTGGCGCCGTCGCCGGTCATCGCCACGGTCCGCCCCCGGCGTTGCAGCGCCTGGATGATCCGCACCTTGTGCGCCGGGGTGCAGCGGGCCACCACGTCGGTGGCCATGAGCCGTTCCGCCAGGGCCTCGTCGTCGAGCCGGTCCAGCTCGGTGGCGGTGACCACCCGCTGCTCCCCGTGGTCGGGGCTGATGGTGGCGGCGATCGCCTCGGCGGTGGCCGGGTGGTCGCCGGTGATCATGATGGTGTGCACGCCGGCCTGCCGGATCCGCCGCACCGCGGGCGCGGCGCTCTCCCGCACCCCGTCGGCGAGGGCCAGGAAGCCGACGAAGACCAGCCCGTCGACCTGCTCGTCGCTCACCGACTCGGCACCCACCGGGCACTCGGCCACGGCCAGGATGCGGTGCCCGGCCCCGGCCCGTTCGGCGAGCATCGCGTGCAGCGCGTCCCGGCCGGCCGGATCCAGCGGCGTGTCGCCCTGGGCGGTCCGCCGCGCCGCGCAGCGCGGCAGCACCGACTCGGGCGCGCCCTTCACGCTGAGCAGCAGCCCGTCGGCGGTCCGGCCGACCGTGGCGTGGTAGCCCCGGGACGGCTCGAACGGCAGCCCGCCCACCGCCGTCCAGTCCGGTGCGCCGGTCCACTCCAGCACGCCGGCCGTGCCCGCGCCGCGGCGTACCGCACGGTCGGTCTGCTGGGGCAGCTCGTCCGGGTCGGCCGCCGCGGGAGTGGCCCGCAGCGCCGCGGCAAGGGTCAGCCGCAGCGGCTCGTCCAGCCGGTCCGGCGGTGCGTACCGGTCGTCGCCGCCGCCCACCCCGGCCAGCAGCAGCTTCCCCTCGGTGAGGGTGCCGGTCTTGTCGAAGCAGAGCACGTCGACCCGGCCCAGCGCCTCGATGGTCCGCGGGTTGCGGACCAGCGCGCCGTGCTCGGCCAGCCGCCGCGCCGCCGCCAGCTGCGCGGCGCTGACCAGGAACGGCAGCCCCTCCGGCACCGACGCCACGGCCAGGTTCGCGGCGGTCGCGGCCGTCTCCGCCAGGGGTACGCCCCGGAGCAGCCCCGCCCCGGCCACCGCGATCGCCGAGCCGGCGGCCAGCGGCACGGCGGCGCTGGTCAGCTTCCCGAGCCGGGTCTCCACCCCGCTGGCCGGAGGCGCCTCCCGGGCCAGGGCGAGGCTCCGCCCCGCCTCGGTCTCGTGGCCGGTGGCCACCACCACGGCGGTGCCGTGGCCGGCGGCGACCGTGGTGCCCTCGTAGAGCATCGAGTGGCGCTCGGCGACCGCGGCGGCCACCACCGGCTCGGCGGTCTTGCCCACCGGCAGGGACTCGCCGGTCAGCGACGACTCGTCGGTCTCCAGCCCGTCGCTGGTCAGCACCCGGCAGTCGGCCGGGATGGCGTCGCCGGGCCCCACCGCGACCACGTCGCCGGCCACCAGATCCTCCGCGGCCACCACCTGCTCCGCGCCGTCGCGCAGCACCCGGGCGGTCACCGCCGAGCGGGACAGCAGCTCGGCCAGCGAACGCTCGGTGTTGTGCTGGTGCACCGCGCCGATCAGCGCCGAGCCGCCCACCACCCCGCCGACCAGCGCGGCGTCGACAAGCGAGCCGAACGTCGCGGAGAGGACCGCCCCGGCGGCGAGCACCGGGGTGAGCGGGTTCGACAGCTCGTCGACGAACGCGCGGAGCAACCCGGGTGGGCCGTGCCCGTCCCCGGTGACGGCACGCCGGCGGCGGGCCGCCTCCTCGCCGGTCAACCCACCGGCGTGCGTGCCGAGCTGGTCGAGGACGATCTCCACCGGCATCAGGTGCCAGGCGGTGAGCGCGGGCGCCGGCGTACGGGTCCGGTCGGGCAGCCGCCGGGCCCGCCAGACGCCGTGCGCGAAGGCGAGGGCGGCGGCCCCGTTCACGGCGCCGAGGGTCCGGCCGGGCAGCCGCTCCCGGTCGGCCGTGAACGCGCCGAGCGCTCCCAGCCCGGTGCCGGCCATCGAGATCCGGATGTTCTGCCGGGTCATCCGCCGGGCCACCCCGGTCGCGTCGATGAGCAGCGCGGGAATCCGCAGGTCGTCGCCCACCAGCAGGTGCGCGCCCCAGGGCGGCAGGTCCTCCGGGGCGGAGACGCCCAGCCCGCAGTCCGCGGCGCCGAGCGCGGCCCGGTCACCGGAGACCACCATCACCACCGCGCCCTCGCGTTGCAGGTCGCGGACCGATTCGGCGAGCCGGGGACCGCCGGGCACGAGGACGTCGGCGAAGTCGTACCGGCCGTCCTCGTCCCCGGCGACCACGAGCCGCAGGCCGGCGTGGCGGGCGGCGGTCGCCAGGGCGTCCACCCCCGGTACGGGCTCCGGCTCGACCCGCAGCACGGCGGCGAGCCGCCCGCCCTCGGCCAGCCCGAGCAGCCGGCCGCCCTCCGCGCGCAGCCTCGCGCTGTCCGGGGTGTCCCCCGGGTCCGTCACGTCCATCCGGTCCAGCGGACCGAGCCGCCAGCCCTCGGCGTTCCGGACCGCGTCCGGGGCGGCCGGGTCGAACAGGCCGAACGACCGGGCGGCCACCTCACCGGTGTCCGTACCGGCCAGCGGCGCCAGGTCGGCCAGCACGCCCCGGTCGGAGCCGAGCACCGCGGCGTCCAGCAGCACCGTGTCGATCCGGTCCAGCTCGCGCAGCACGCTGCGGTCCATGGCGATCACGCCGCGCCGACCGAGCATCCGGCCGAGCTGGGCGGCGTACCCCTCGCGGCCGCTGCCCGGGGCCTTGGGCAGCGACGACAGGGCCAGCGCGGCGGCCCGCTTCCCGCCGGCGACCGGCACCGCGGCCGCCCCGGCCGCCGCACCCGCGGCCAGCATCCGGCTCACGTAGCGCTCGGCCGGGCCGTCCGGGACCGGGCAGGGCCGCTCGCCGTCCGGCACCCGCGCGACCGCCCGGTCCGGGTCGCCGGTCAGCCGCGGCTCGGCCTTCGTCCAGGCGGCGAGCTGGGCCTGCGCCTCGCCCCACCGCACGACCCGCTGCGCGCCGTCGAGCACGATGCCCGCCCAGCCGCCCGTGAGCCCCTGGACCACCGCCTCGGCGAGCGGGAAGAGCAGTTCGGCGCGAGGGTCGGCCCGCAGGCCCCGGTCGGCGAGCGCGTGCAGCTTCGGGTGCAGGTCGACCGCGGCGAGAAGGCCCGCCACCTCGCCGGGCACCGGGGTGAACGGCAGGATCCGGGTGGCCGCCGAGATGGTCAGGCCGAGCGCGTCGGAGGCCAGCGCGCCCAGGGCGCGGGGTGTGCGCGGCCCCTCCTCGGGCGGATGCGGCGGCGGGACCTCCGGGTCCGGCTCGTGCGGGCACACCCGCTCGGTCCGCGCCACGGTGGCGATCAGGTCGCGCAGCTTCGGCTTCGGCTCCTCGACCGCCACGATCACCCGGCCCGACGGCGCGTTGACCCGGGCCCAGGCCACCCCGGGCAGCGACTCCAGCGCCGCCTCGACCTGCCGGGCCAGCCGATCCCCGCCGTCCTGGCAGACGCCGTGCACCTCGATGTGGTGCCGGCCGTCACGGGACCAGACCCGGCGCCGGGTCAGCCCGGCCATCCGGGCCAGCCGGGTCGCCGCCGCGCCCACGCTTCCCGCCGCCTCGGCCACGCTGCCCGGCACGGCGTTCCGGGCCGTGGCCGGCAGGGCGGATCCGACGGTACGGGCGGTGTCCGGCACGGCGGTGGCGACGCCGCGCGCGACCCGGGCCACGGCGTCCGGCACGGCGGCCGGCGACAGGAGGAGGCCGGCGACGCGGCCCAGCGAGGTCATCGAGGCGTACGGCCGGGCTGCCGGCCCCGCTCCCCGGTACTCCCGCCGTCGTCGTAGCCGTACGCCATCTCGCCTCCCGCGGCCTCGTCCCGGCGGCCCGACTTCCCGGCGCGCCGTCCGTTATGCCCCTCGGGCGGGGGAAGTTTCCGCACTGCCCGGGGCATGGACGGGCAGGCCGGTGGAATGCCGCTCGGACAGCGATGTCGTCGTCGGAACCGGGAGGCCCCATGAGCACGCTGACACGGAACCTCAACGGGTCGCGGGAGATGATGAAGACGTACTGCCGGCGGGTGGAGATCCCGGTGCTGGGCGAGGTGGCGGTGCCCCCGCCGGACAAGCTGGCCTACTACGCGGGGCTGGGCGTGCTGGCCGCGCTCCAGGTGATCGAGTGGCCGCTGGCCCTTGTCGTGACCGCCGGGCACCTCCTGGCCGACCAGCACTACTCGGGCCTGGTGAAGGGTGTGGGCGAGGCGCTGGAGTCGGCCTGACGAGACGGGGCTCACCGTTGACCTCAACCCCGGTTGAGGCCCGAGGCTTGAGCCCATGTCGACCGCCACCGCCGCACCGACGGCCCCGCCCGTACACCTCTGGTCGCCGCGGCTACGGGCGATGACCGTGGGCAGCGTCGCCCTGGTGTCGCTGCTCGCCTTCGAGGCCCTGGCGGTGGGCACCGCGATGCCCACGGTCGCCCGGACCCTGGACGGGCTCGGCCTCTACGCCCTCGCCTTCGGCGGCCCGTTCGCCTCCGGGGTGGTGGCCATGGTCGCCTCGGGCATCTGGTGCGACGCGCGCGGCCCCCGCCCGGCCATGTGGCACGGCGTGGCGTGGTTCGTGGCGGGCCTCGTGGTGGCGGGCGCCGCGCCCACGATGGAGGTACTGGTCGTCGGGCGGGTCGTGCAGGGCTTCGGCTCCGGCCTGCTCTCCGTGGCGCTCTACGTGATCGTCGCGCAGGCGTACCCGGAGGAGTTGCGGCGGCGGGTGTTCGCCGCATTCGCCGCCGCCTGGGTGGTCCCGTCGCTGGTGGGTCCGGCCGTGGCCGGGCTGATCGTCGAGCACCTGGGCTGGCGCTGGGTGTTCCTCGCGGTGCCGGCGGTCGCGGTGCCGGCGGTGCTGCTGATCCAGCCGGGGCTGCGGGCGTTGGGGGCGACCGTCCCGACCCGGCCGCCGACCGGCGCGCTGGCGCGGATCGGCTGGGCCTGCGGGGCGGGGGCGAGCGCCGCACTGCTGCACTACGGGGGGCAGCAGCGCGGCGCGCTCGCCGCCGGGCTGATCGGCGCGGCGCTGGTCGGGCTGCTGGTCTGCGCGCCGCGGCTGCTGCCGGCCGGCTTCCTGCGGGCCGCGCGCGGCCTGCCGACCGTGATCGGGCTGCGTGGCCTGGCCTCGGCGGCGTTCGCCGGGGCCGAGGTGGTGATCCCGCTGATGCTGTCCCGGGAGCGGGGTTTCTCGCCGACGGCGGCCGGGCTGGTGCTGACGGTCGGCGCGGTCTCCTGGTCGGCGGGCTCCTGGATCCAGGGCCGGATCGCCGCGCCGCGCTCGGCCGCCACACTGCCGCGGGCCGGGCTGACCTGCATCGCCGTCGGCACGGCCGGCGTGGCGCTGGCCCTCCTGCCGGCCCTGCCGGTGGCGCTCGCGGTGCTGGCCTGGGCGGTCGCCGGGCTCGGCATGGGGCTGCTCTACCCGTCGCTGTCGGTGCTCACCCTGGACCTGTCGGCCCCCGCCGAGCAGGGCCGGAACAGCTCGGCGCTGCAACTGGGCGACTCGCTCTCCGCCGCCACCGTGCTGGCGCTGACGGGTGCCGTGCTGGCCGCCGGGTCGGCGCCCGGCCGGGCGAGCTACGCGACCACCCTGGCCGTGGCGGCCGCCTGCGGGCTGCTCGGCGTCCTGCTCGCCGGGCGTGTGGTGCGCCGGCCGGCCGCGACCGCCTGACCACCGGATCCGCCCGCGCCACGCCGGCCCGGGGACGCAGGATCGGCGGTACGGGGGCCGGCCGTCACGATCCGGTCCGCCGTCCCGTCGGGTGGAGGGGCGCGGGAGAGGAGCGACGATGCGGGTGCTGGTGACCGGGGCGACCGGACGACTCGGGCGGGTGGCGCTGCCGCGGCTGCGCGACGAGGGGCACACCGTGCGCGGGGTGAGCCGCCGGGCCCGGAGCGACGCCGGCGCGGAGTGGGTGGCGGCCGACCTGGCCACCGGTGAAGGGCTGGCCGCGGCGGTCGACGGGGTCGAGGCGGTGCTGCACCTGGCCTCCTCACCCGACCGGCGCACCCACGAGATCGACGTGCTGGGCACCCGCCGGCTGGTGCTGGCCGCCGGGCGCGCCGGGGTGGGCCACCTCGTGTACGTCTCGATCGTCGGCGTCGACCGCGTGCCGCTCGGCTACTACCGGCACAAGCTGGCGGCCGAGCAGGTGGTGGCGGCCGGGCCGGTGCCGTGGAGCGTGCTGCGGGCGACGCAGTTCCCGGAGTTCCTGGAGGAGTTGCTGCGATCCGCGAGCCGGCTCGGCCCGGTGCTCGGGGACCGGGCGGTGCTCGCCCAGCCGGTCGACCCCGGCGAGGTGGCGGGCCGGCTCACCGCGATGCTGGCCGCCGGCCCGACGGGCCGGATCGAGGAGTTCGGCGGCCCGGAGGTGCTGCGCTACGACGAGGCGGTCCGCGCCTGGCGCACGGCCAGAGGATCGCGGCGCCCACTACTGCCGGTCCGGATCCCGGGGCGGCTCGGCCGCGAGTTGCGCGCCGGCGGGCTCACCACCACCGCCACCCCGACCGGCACCCGCACCTGGGCCGACCACCTGGCCGACACGTACGGGGGAACCGGCCGGAGATGAAACCTTCTGCGGTTCCGGGCCGCCCTACCGTGACCGCATGCTGGTCTTCGTCACCACCGTGATCCTGTACGTCTTCGGCTTCGTCTTCCTCTACGGCGTGATCCGGCTCGGGGTCCGGCACGGCATCGAGGACGTGGAGACCCATCGCGTCAACCAGTTGCGGGCCGAGGAGCTGGCGGCCCACCAGGACCGCACGTTCGCCCGCGAGAACGCCTTCCTCACCGGCAGCTGACGTCCGGCATGCGGGCCGGTCGGTACGTCGGCGAGCGGCGGCGCCCGGCGGGTGCGAGGATCGCAGCCGTGATGGGGACGCTGAAGACCGAGCCCGCCCGGACCCGGCTGGACCTGCTGGCGGCGCCGGTCGCCGCGGCGATCGAGCGGTGGCCGGACGAGGCTCCGGTGGACGTGGACGACGTGCTGGTCGCCCCGATCGACGCCGAGTTGGCCGACACGGCGGCGTTCTGCGCGGCGTACGAGGTGGGGCTGGACGAGTCGGCCAACTGCGTGGTGGTCGCCGGCAAGCGGGGTGGCGAGACCCGGTACGCCGCCTGCATGGTGCTCGCCACCACCCGGGCCGACGTGAACGGCGTGGTTCGCCGGATGCTCGACGTGCGCAAGGCGAGCTTCGCGCCGATGGCCGACGCGGTCGAGCTGACCGGGATGGAGTACGGCGGGATCACCCCGATCGGGCTCCCCGAGGACTGGCCGATCCTGGTCGACTCGCGGGTGATCGCCATGCCGCACGTGATCATCGGATCCGGCGTGCGGCACAGCAAGATCGCGTTGCCCGGGCCGGCGCTGGGCGCCCTGCCCGGGGCAACGGTCGTGGAGGACCTGGCCCGACCGGCCTAGGTCGTCACTCGCATCGATCTTGTTCCACGTGAAACATCACGCGGCGGCCTCGCGCTGCGCCACCTCGTGCAGGGCGGCGAGCAGGGTCTCCGGCTCCTGGGCGCCGGTCACGGCGTACTTCCCGGCCAGCACGAAGGTCGGCACGCTGGAGACGCCGAGCTGGTGCGCGGCGCTCAGGTCCGCGGCCACCTCCCGGCGGCCGAGGTTCGACTCCAGGTACTCCCGGGCCTCGGCCTCGTCCAGGCCCACCTCGCCGGCGAGCTTGACCAGCGCGTCGGTCGACCCGACGTCGATTCCGTCCTGGAAGTGCGCCCGGTAGAGCCGCTCGACCAGTTCGGCGGCCCGGCCCCGCTCGGTGGCCAACCGGACCAGCCGGTGCGCCTCGAAGGTGTTCGCGGCCACCGCGCGGTCGAAGCGCATGTCGATCCCGGCGCCCTTGGCGACCTGGGTGACGTGGGCGGCCATGCCCTCGGCCTTGTCGCGGCCGCCGAACTTCGCGCCCAGCGCCTCGATGAGCGGCTTCGGCTCGGTCACCGGCGTCGGGTCGAGCTGGAACGGCCGGAACCGGACGGTCACCTCGCCGTCGTAGCCCGCGAGGGCCTGCTCCAGGCGGCGCTTGCCGATCCAGCACCAGGGACAGACCACGTCGGCGTAGATCTCGATCTCCATGACCAGCGACAACCCGTCGATCAGGAGATCTGTTCCCGGACCTGGCGCTTCAGCCGGGCCAGGATGGCCGTGCCGCCGCGCACCCGCAGCGGGCTGATCGCCTGCGCCAGGCCCATCCGCTGGTAGAGGTCGTCCGGCACGGCCAGCACCTCCTCGGCGCTGGCCCCGGCCAGCCCCTCGGCGAGGATGCCGGCGAACGCCCGGGTGGTCGGCGCCTCCGGCGGGCAGTCGAAGATCGTGCTCACCGTCTTGTCCGGGTTGACCTCGGCGCGCAGGAAGAACGCGGTCTGGCACTCCGGGACCTGCTCCAGGTCCTCCCGGTCCACGCCCTCGGGCAGCGGCGGGATCACGTCGGAGAACTCCAGCAGCATCTCCAGCACGAGGTCGCGTGGGGCGGCGGCGAACTCGTCGACGATCTCGGCCAGCTTGGTCGGCATCTCGGACATGACCGCCAGGCTACCGCCGGACGACCCGGCGCCCTCCGGGGTCGGCCGGGAGGGCACCGGGTCGGGCGGATCACAGGTTCGGGGCGGCCTCGCTGATGTCGCTCAGCGCGGAGTTCGGGTCGAGCTGCATGGCGAGGTCGCCAAGGGAGACGATGCCCACCAGCTTGCGCTCGTTGTCGCAGACCAGCACCCGCCGGATGTTGCGCTCGCGCATCAGCGCGGCCGCCTCGCCCGCGGTGCAGTGCTGCTCGATCATCACCACCTCGCGGGTGATGATCGAACCGATCGTGGTGCTCGTCGGGTCGGCCCGCTCGGCCACCGCCCGGACCACGATGTCGCGGTCGGTCAGCATGCCGGCGAGGGTGGCCCCGTCGGTGACCACCACGTCGCCGATGTCGGACTCCTTCATCACCCTGGCCGCCTCGTCCAGGGGAGTCTCCGCGGGCAGGTAGACCACCTGCTTGGTCATCACGTCACTGACCCGGTACATGAGAGCCTCCGAAACACCTCGATCGATCCGACTGCGGTACCCCGTGGCGCGTCCGCTACACCCCGTCGCGGCGCGTCCCGCGTGCCTCGTCGAGCAGGCGCTCGACGAGGCCGTCCACCGGCAGCTCGATCCGCTCGCCGGAGGCCCGGTCGCGCAGCTCGACATACCCCTCGGTCAGCCGGCGGCCGACCACGACGGCGCGCGGGATGCCGATCAGCTCGGCGTCGGTGAACTTCACCCCGGCGGAGACGTGGGTGCGGTCGTCGACAAGCACCCGCAGGCCCGCCGCGGAGAGGCACCCGCCGAGTTCCAGCGCCGCGTCGAGCTGCGGACCCTTTCCGGCCGCCACGAGGTGTACGTCGCACGGCGCGACCTCGGCCGGCCACACCAGCCCCCGGTCGTCGTGGTGCTGCTCGGCCACCGACGCGACGGCGCGTGAGACGCCGATGCCGTAGCAGCCCATGGTCGGGCGGACCGGCTTGCCCTCCGGGCCGAGCACATCGACCGCGAAGGCGTCGGTGAACCGGCGGCCGAGCTGGAATATGTGCCCCACCTCGATGCCCCGCCGCATGGTCAGCTCGCCGTCGCCGCAGGCGGGGCAGGGGTCGCCCGGACGCACCTCGGCCGCCTCGATGGTGCCGTCCGGCACGAAGTCCCGCCCGCACACCACATCGGTGGCGTGCCGGCCCGGCTCATTCGCCCCGGTCAACCACGCGGTGCCGGTGACCACCCGGGGGTCGACCAGGTAGCGGACCCCGTGCTTCGCCAGGATCTGCGGCCCGAGGTAGCCGCGGACCAGCTCCGGATGCGCCGCCCAGTCCTCGAAGATCGCCACGGTGGCCGGGTGCAGCGCCGCCTCGACCCGCTTCAGGTCCACCTCGCGGTCCCCCGGCAGGCCGATCACGAGCAGCTCCGCCTGCTCGGCGCCGGGCCGGCGCACGGCCAGCACCACGTTCTTCAAGGTGTCGGCGGCGGTCCAGCCGGTCCGGCCGGCGAGCGCGCGGGCGTTGGCCAGGTCGACCAGGGACGCGATGGTCGGCGTCTCCGGGGTGTCGTGCACCTCCACGGCCGGATGGGCCTCGGGGTCGCCGGCCACCGGCGCGCGGGTCACCACGGCCTCCGTGTTGGCGGCGTAGTCGCAGGTGGTGCAGCCGACGTAGGTGTCCTCGCCGACCGGCGTGGCGGCCAGGAATTCCTCCGACGCCGAGCCGCCCATCGCCCCGGACATCGCGTGCACCACGGTGAAGTCCAGCCCGAGCCGGGTGAAGATCCGCTGGTACGCGTCGCGGTGCCGGTCGTAGGCGGCCTGGAGCCCCGCCTCGTCCAGGTCGAAGGAGTAGGCGTCCTTCATGAGGAACTCGCGCCCGCGCAGCAGCCCGGCCCGGGGCCGTGCCTCGTCCCGGAACTTCGTCTGGATCTGGAAGAGCGTCACCGGGAAGTCCCGGTACGAGCTGAACAGGTCCTTCACCAGCAGCGCGGCCATCTCCTCGTGGGTCGGGGCGAGCAGGTGCTCGGCGCCCTTCCGGTCTTCGAGGGTGAAGATGTCGTCGCCGTACTCCGCCCACCGCCCACTCGCCCGGTACGGCTCGGCCGGCAGCAGCGCCGGGAAGTGCACCTCCTGGTCGCCGATCGCCGCCATCTCGGCGCGGACGATCTCGGTCACCCGGTCCAGCACCAGCTTGCCGAGCGGCAGCCAGGTGTAGCCGCCCGGCGCGGCGCGGCGTACGTAGCCGGCGCGGAGCAGGAGCCGGTGGCTCGGCACCTCGGCGTCGGCCGGGTCCTCGCGCAGGGTCCGGAGCAGCAGGGTCGACATGCGCAGCAGCATTGCCGCAGCGTACGGCGGTCGGGCCCGGCAGGCGATCGGATTCGCCACTGTCCGGGGTGGAGGACGCCGCCGTGTGGGGTAGGAGAAGGACATGGATGAGAGGCCGCGGATGACGTTGACGACGACCGTGCTGGACGCGCCCGACGCGCGGGAGCTGGCCGGGTTCTACGAACGGCTGCTCGGATGGTCCCGGGACGAGGACGAGCCGGACTGGGTCGTCCTGGCCGCGCGGGATGGCGGTGCCGGACTGGCCGTCCAGACCGAGCCGGCTTACGTGCGTCCGGTCTGGCCGGCCGGCCCGGGCGATCCGCAGATGATGGCGCACCTCGACATCAAGGTGGACGACCTCGACGCCGCGTCGGCGTACGCGGTGTCCGTGGGGGCCACGGTGGCGGACTTCCAGCCCCAGGACGACGTACGCGTCCACCTCGACCCGGCCGGCCACCCGTTCTGCCTGTACCTCTGAACCGCGGCGGTCGGCCTAGGCTCCCAGTCATGACCGTCACTCCGTCGGCCCGGGCCGTCAGCCAGTACGCGACGACCACCGGCAACCTCACCGCCCGCATCGCGCTGCACGACCACGGCACGAACCCGCAGGGCTGGTTCGCCTGGCTCGACGAGCGGCTACCGCTGACCGGGGACGTCCTCGAGGTGGGCGCCGGCACGGGCAGGTTGTGGAGCCAGGTGGACCACCGCGGCCGGGGGCTGCGGCTCACCCTGAGCGACTTCTCGGCGGCGATGTGCGCGCGGCTGCGGGAGGTCCCCGGCGCCCGGGTCGAGCGGTGCGACGCCACCCGGCTGCCGTTCGCCGACGCCAGCTTCGACACCGTCATCGCCAACCACATGCTCTACCACCTGGACGAACCGGCCGCCGCGCTGCGCGAGTTCGCCCGGGTGCTCCGCCCTGGCGGGCGGCTCGCCGCCGCCGTCAACGGCAGCGACCACCTCGCCGAACTGAACGCGGTCGGCCCGGCCATCGGCCAGCCCGACCTGGTGATCGGCTTCCACCAGAACGATGTCACCGCCGAGACCGCACCCGCCCGGGTGGCGGCGTACTTCACCGACGTCACGGTCGAGCGCTACCCCTGCGACCTGGAGATCCCCACCGTGGCGCCGGTCCTCGACTACCTCGCCAGCATGGCCGAGCAACCCCTCACCGCCGGGCAGGAAGCGGCGGTCCACGACCTTGTCCAGGCCCGCATCGACGCTGACGGCGCCTACCGGGTACGCAAGCACACCGTGCTGATCACCGCGACGCGCGGTCCTCGGGAGCGGGGGTGAGGACCAGGCCCGGCCTTCTGTCGCGGGCCCGCTAACCCCGCCGGCGGGAGCGACGTGCCGCCCACACGCCGCCCGCGACGGCCGCCGCCGTGGGCAACAGGCAGCACAGGGCGAGGACGAACAGGTGCCACGGCTTGATCGCTCCCATGGGCGTGAGCATAGAGCGATTTCTCTTGGCACCTTGTCGGGGAACCGACTTACAAGATCACCATCGTGCCCAGGAGTCAGCGGCCCTTGGCGTGGGTGATGAAGGCGCGCCAGGTGTCGGGGGTGAAGGTGAGGACCGGGCCGGTGGGGTCCTTGCTGTCCCGGACGCCGACCACGCCGGGCAGGTTGTCGGCCACCTCGACGCATTCGCCCTGAGTGCCGCTGCGGGTGGACTTGCGCCAGACAGCGCCGATCAGCTCCATGACGTCATCACTTCCTTCACCAGCTCGATCGACTGCCGGTGCGGCAGAGCTTCGCTACGGACGCTCTCCCACCTCGACAGCAGGATAGCCAGATCCTCATCTCTATCGACCACCATCCCGCCGAGCTGTGTCTCCAGATGGCCGATCCAACCGCCGTCATCGCCACGTGCGAGGACGAAGGGCCCGACAAGTCCGACGTGGACGCTGACTTCGGCCGGGATCACATGCACGCTGATGTGGGGCTGCTCCGCGCACTCGACCAAGTAGTCGAGTTGCTGCACCATCAATCCTCGGAAGCCCTCGTCTGCCCGCCGCAGGACTGACTCCTCAATCACGGCGACAAACTTCGGCGGGTTCGGCTGTTGGAAGATGTTTTGTCGGTCCATTCGCACCGACAACCTTCGATCGACCTCGTCATCGTTGATTGCGTCGTCGCAGCGAATCAGCGCGCGGGCATAGTTCTCCGTCTGGAGCAGGCCGGGGATGAGGCTCGGTTGATAGCAGCGCAGCTGCTGCGCCTGGCGCTCCGCTTCCAGCCAGGGGCGGAACCAGCTCGGCTGGCCGTCGCGTTCGGCCAGCTTGAGCAGCGACGTCAGCAGGCCACCCGTGCCGAGCACCTCGTCGGCCCGTTTCAGGAAGAACCGGTCCAGCGGTCGCTGGCCCAACTCGACCGCCGACACCTGCGATCCGGAGAAGTGGACCAGCTTCCCGAACTCCTCCTGGCTCAGTTCGGCCTTCAGCCGCAGCCGCCGGAGTTGGGCCCGGATGAGTTCCGCGGTCGGTTCGCTCTCCACACTTCCTCCCCGATTTCCCGACGCCTCCCCGGCGTCGCCGTGTGCCGGCAAAAGCCGACGGAAGGTCGCCACGGACCGCCTCGACGACTTCCGAGCGTAGTGGCGTCCTCAGCAGACTGTCACGCAGCGAGCCGCCTCCCGTCCGGCCCGCTGCGGGGCCGTCCCGAATCCCCCGATCGCCGGGGCGGCCCCGCCCTCGTACCGGAGAAGCGCAGAAGGACCCCGCCATGACCCTCCCCGTGCCGCGCCTCGGGCCGTACCCCGACCGGCCGCGCGCCTACCCGCCGGACCAGCCGGCGCACCTGCCGCTCCGGCCGCTGTGGCTGTGCCGGGCCTGCGGGCTGCCGTGGCCGTGCGCCCAGGCCCGGCTGCTGCTCAAGGCCGAGTACGCCGACCACCCGATCGACCTGGCCGTCTACCTGTCCGGGCTCTACCACGAGGCCACCCACGACCTGTTCCGGCTGAACCCGCACGACGGGCCGACCCCGCGTGAGCTGTTCGAGCGGTTCGTGGCCTGGGGGCCGTACCGGAAGGGGATCGTTCAGAATCGGTGACCCCGCCGGCAACCATGGCGCGGCGAGGTGGCGTCTGGGAGGGCGTCACGATGATGCACCACCTGGCCCCAAGGATCGGCTCGTGTGGACCCTCTCCTGAGTGAGTTCGACTCGGGCCGCCCCTCAGTCAGCGCAGCACGGTGATCGCCCGGTCGGCCACGACGTGCTTCCAGGGCACGATCACCACGACCCCGTCCCGCTCCATGACCTTGGCCTCCTCGCCCTCGAACCCGGCCGAGAGCGGCCCCTTGGCCACGGGGCTGACCTTGCCGGTGGCGGGGTCGATACGGACCAGCCGCGGCGGCAGCTTCCGCCGGTCGCCGGTCTCCCAGGCCAGCAGGCCCTGCTCGTCCCGGTGGATCAGCTCGACCTTGCTGGCGCTGTGCCCGGACGAGATCCAGCGCTGCTTCCCGGTGGCCAGGTCGATGGCGATGATCTGGTTGGCCGACCGGCCCGAGTTCGGCACGTTCTTCGGGAACGTCGGGTAGTAGAGCGTGTCGTCGTCGGCCAGGAACTGGTAAACGGCCGGGCCGTCGATCGCGTTGGACCGGTTGGGCGGCACGTCCCAGAGTTCGGTGCCGTCGACCGGGTCGGTGAACGAGCCGGTCTGCCGGCCGCTCCTCGGGTCCCGCACCGTGTAGCTCTCGTGCCCCAGCCCGGGCAGGCTGATCAGCGGCCGCACGCTCAGCACGCCGTCGGTGACCTTCGCCTCGGGCAGCCGCTGCCGCCAGCGCACCTTGCCGGTCGCCGGGTCGACGCCGTCGACCTCACCGCCGATCGAGCAGCCGTAGGTGACCACGACCAGGTCGGCGGCGGCCCGCATGTCCTTGAACCCGCAGTCCCGGCCGGGCAGCAGCTTCTCGCCGGTGGTGCGCCACAACTGCTTCCCGTCGGCGAGGGAGAACCCGATCATCGTGTCGCCGGAGCGGACGATCACCTGCTGGCCGGCGACGGAGAGGTCCGGTGCGGCCAGCGCGTCCCGGCCCTCGCGGGCCGGCGCCGGGAACTTCGCCTGCCAGGTCAGCTTGCCGGTGGACACGTCGAAGCCGGCCACCGTGTCGCAGGACCGGTCGGAGCCGGCCGCCACCGCGCCCCGGCCCTCGGTCACCTCCTGCGCCGCGACGCAGAGCGAGGTGCCCTCCGGTGCGGGCGCGCCCCACGCCTGCCCGCCGTCGGAGAGCCGGTAGGCGAGCAGCCCGTCCCCCTGCGCCCGGACCACCGTGTCACCGGCCAGCCAGGCGCCGAACATGTCCTGCTGGTCGTAGGTGGTCAGGCCGGTGTCCTGCCGCTCGGGGAAGTCCAGCACCCAGGCGGTCGTCAGCTCGTCGTCGCCACCCGAGCCGCCGCCGACCAGCCGGGAGACGCCCCAGGCGGTGCCGGCCCCGACGGCCAGCACGGCCACCAGCCCGCCGGCGATCAGCAGCGCGAGGCGCCCGCGCCGCCCGGGCGCCGCCGGCGGGGGCGGTGCCGCCGCGGGCCACCCCTGCGGCGGGTACGCCGGCTGACCGGCCACGGGGTACGCCGGCTGTCCGGCCTGCGGGGCCGGTGGCCAGCCCGGGTGCCCGCCGTGGGCCGGCGCCGGGACCTGCGCCCCGGGCTGTGCCGGCGGGGGCGACGGGTGCTGCGGCGGGGCCGGCCAGCCGCCCGGCGCTCCGGGCTGCGGCTGCCAGGGGGACTGCGGGTTCGTCATCGTGCGCTCCTCGGGTTCCCGCTCACCGCGCCTGCGCCCGCACGTACGCCGCCCAGCCGGACTGGAACCGGGCCAGGGGGACGCCGAGCACCTGCTGGCTGGCCTGGTCGGCGGTGGCGCCCTGGTAGCGGGCGGTCACGAACTGGAACAGCTTCTGTTCGCCGTACTTCTCCGCCAGGTGGGTCATCACCGCGTGCCCCAGCCAGTAGTGGAAGCTGAGCCGCCCCGGGGAGTCCCAGTCGACGTTGCCGGGCAGCGTGCCGTCCCAGTCGCCGGAGCGGACGAGCGACCGGGCCTGGGCGGTGCGGTCGCTTGCGCGCAGCGGCTCGCCCCGGTGGGCCAGGTACTCGGCGAAGCCCTCGACGATCCAGTTCTCGATGCCGTCGAAGAAGTCCTGCTTGTCGGCGTCCTCCAGGCTGGCGACCAGCGAGTGGCCCACCTCGTGCCGGAAGATCTCACGCGGACCCTTCCGGTCGCCGGGGGCGAAGAACGACCGGTCGGCCACGTCGACGACGATCCGGCTGCCACCGATGTCGACGCCGTTCTGCCGCTCGGTGGAGACCATGCCGATCGAGACACCGGCCTCGGTGGTCTCCTCCTTGTTGATCCGGTAGAGCGAGCCGAGGTCCGCCTTTCCCTTGACCAGGCTGATGACGAAGCCCTTCGGGATGTCGGCCGTGACCCCGCCGGCCTGCCAGGCGGCGAAGTCGTCGGCCACCGCCGCCTCGGCGACCGGCGCGTACCGCTTCGCCTCGGCGGCCAGCGCGGCGTCGGTGATGACCAGGGCGTGCGCGGTGCGCTCGACGTGGATGTCGGCCCACTTGTCCCAGGGGCCGGGGTAGTAGACGGTCTTCGAGTTGCCCAGCGCGGCGGGCGCACCGGTGACGGCCGTGACCTTGAGCGGCGCGCCCTGGCTCTCCCGGACGACGGTCCAGCGGTACCACTCGGCGACCGGGGTGAGGTCGTACCCCTCGAACTGGTGCACGAAGGACACGTCGAGCTGGAAGCTGACCCCGCGGCCGAAGCTGTCGGTGGTCCGGCCCTGCTGGGCGACGGTGCGGTACCGGCCGACGGCGAGGGGCAGCTTGCCCAGGTTGGTGAAGAGCCGGGTCTGCCCGGCGACCAGGTCCTTGCGGGCCGGGTCGAAGGGGGCCAGGTAGCCCTTCAGGTCCTTGTCGGCGAGGGCCTTGCTGTGCCGGGCCAGCAGGTCGTCCAGTTCCTGCTGGGTGACGGTCACCCCGTTGGCCGCGGCGGCGGCCTTCGGGGCCGCGTCCTCGCCGCGCTCGCTGAGCCCGACACCCACGCCGATGGCCGTGCCGGCGCAGAGGGTCAGCGCCAGCACCCCGGCGCCGATCCCGATCCAGAGGCCGCGCCGGGACTTCGGCCGTGGCGGCGGGACCGGCGGGTACGGCCCGAATCCCGGCTGCGCCGGCCCGCCCGGGTACGCCCCCGGCGGCCCGTGGCCGGGTGCGGTGGGAAAGCCCGGCGGCGCGTGGCCGGGTGTGGCGGGAAAGCCCGGCGGCGCGTGGCCGGGTGTGGCGGGAAAGCCCGGCGGCGCGGCCGGGTACGCCTGGACCGGCGGGTGCGGCTGACCGTCGCCCGGGTGGGCGGCCGGGTGTCCCTGGGTCATTGCGTGCCTCGTTCGCGCCGTCGGTGAGCAGCCGCAGCGGCGGGCGCCTCCCGCCCCCGGACCGGATGACGGGCAACATCATCCACAATCCGTCGGCCGGTTTCTGCCCCGGATCCATCAAGCGGGACATTTGTCCCGATGACTCCGCTCACGGTCGCCGCCCCGATGACCTCCGCCACGTCCGGCGCGGGGGTCGGGCGGTGGGCGGCCGGTCGGTGCGAGACTGGCCGACGCAGCTCTGCGGGTCGGTCAGAGGGAGGCGCAGTGCGCTGGCGCAACTTCGTGGCGGTGGGCGACAGCTTCACCGAGGGGATGGACGACGCGTATCCGGACGGCACCTACCGGGGCTGGGCCGACCTGGTCGCCACCCGGCTCGCCGCCGAGGCCGGCCCGGATTTCGGGTACGCCAACCTGGCGATCCGGGGCCGCCTGTTCCCGAACGTCGTGGCCGAGCAGGTGCCGGCCGCGCTGGCCATGAAGCCCGACCTGATCAGCTTCGCGGCCGGCGGCAACGACGTGCTGCGCCGCACCTTCGACCCGGACTCCTTCGTGCCGCGCTTCGACGGGGTGGTCGGCCGGCTGCGCTCCAGCGGCGCCGACGTGGTGCTGTTCCGGTTCGCCGACGTGATGGCCCGGCTGCCCGGGCAGCGGCTGGTGGCTCCCCGGGTGACCCTGCTCAACCGGGTGGTCGGCGAGGTCGCCGAGCGGCACGGCGCCATCCTGGTCGACCTTTACGCCGACGACGCCTACCTCAACCCGATGCTCTGGAGCACCGACCGGCTGCACCTGTCGGCGGCCGGGCACCGGCGGGTGGCCGGGCAGGTGCTCGCCGCGCTCGGCGTGGGCTGCGAAGAGGAGTGGCTGATGGTGCCGCCGCACCCCGCCCCCACCCCGTGGCTGGCCGCCCGGGCGGCCGACCTGCGCTGGGTCGGCCGGCACCTGGCCCCGTGGATCAAGCGCCGGCTGACCGGCCGCTCCTCCGGCGACTTCGTCACCGCCAAGCGGCCGGTGCTCGGGCCGATCACCCTCGACTGACGGTGCGGACCCTGCACGCCGCGTCCCTGCTGCGGCTCACCCTCGACGGCGAGCCCCGGCCGGGTCACGCCGTCCTGGTGACCGGCGACCGGGTCGAGGCCGTCGCGCCGTTTGAGGAGCTGACCGGGGCGTACCCCGAGGTGCGGGTGCGGCGGTGGGCCGGCACCCTCGGGCCGGCGCTGGTGCACGACGGGCCGCTGCCGCCCGCGCCGACCCCGCGCGAGCGGGTGCACGCCCTGTTCCGGCTCGGGGCCGCCGCGGTGCTCGCCGACCACGTCGCCGACCCGGCGCTGCGGGCCGCCGCCGCGCGCAACGAGGTGGCGGTGCTGCCCGCCGCCCGGCCGCCGGCGCTGGAGGTCGGCGGCCGGGCCGACCTGGCCGTCTTCGGCGCCGACGGCTCCTGTCTGGCCACCGTGGTGGCCGGCCGGCTGGTGCACCGCCGCGCCTGACCGGCGGCCGAACGGGTGAATCTGCACTCCGGCAGGTCCAATGTGGGTGCCGCGTCGGAATCGGGATCGCCGAATGTCTTCCCCGCCGGATAGCATCCGCTGCCCCCCGGCGATCGTGCCCGGGGTGAAATCGGGGAAAGGTGGATGAGGGATGGCCCTCATACCTGCACGAAATCCGTCCCGCGCCGGTGGCCGAAGTCTGTTCGCCGCCGCCCTGTCCATGGTGGTCGCCGCCGGCACGGTTGTCGCGACCGCCGCGCCGGCCGCCGCCTACGACGTGCGCTACGAGACCAACACCTCCTGGGCCTGGACCGACTCCAGGCTGCCCAGCAAGAACAACATCGACCGGGCCGGCGACGTGCCGGTCGGCACGTGGCTGGACGGCGAGGGTCACCCGCACACATCGCGCGCCTACTTCACCTTCGACATCTCCCGCTACCGGGGCGCGGACATCGAGTCCGCCAAGCTCGACGTGAAGGAGACCGCGGCGCCGGACTGCGCGAAGCGCCCGGAGATCGAGCTGTGGCGCACCGCGCCCTACACGGTCAAGTCGAGCTGGTTGAAGCCGCCGGCGGACCTGGCCCGGATCGACACGACCAGGCTGCCGGACCAGTCCGGCTGCCCGGCTCCCTACGTGGGCTTCGACGCCACCGAGGGGCTGCGCCAGGCGCTCGCCGAGGGTAGGTCGACGCTGACCCTCTCGCTGCGGCTGCCCGCCGACGTGGAGGCGGACCCGACGCTGGCCCGGAAGTACGCCAGCCGGGCCGGCCTCTCCATCGACCACAACTTCCGGCCAGGCGTGCCGACCGACCCGCAGACCAACGGCAAGGCCTGCACCACGGCCGAGCCGTACCAGCTGGTCCGCCGGGGTGACCTGGGCCTGTCGGCGATCCTGCACGACAAGGACCGGAACGACACCGGCGGCACCGACCAGCTCACCGCGACCGTCGCCCTCTGGCCGGTCGACGAGCCGGACGCCCGGATCGAGCGGATCGACACCGCCTGGGACGGCGAGCGCGCCGTCGGCCGGTTCAGTTACGACCTGTTCCAGCACGACCGGACGTACGCCTGGCAGATGCGCGCGGCGGACAGCCGGGCCACCGGCGAGTGGAGCGCGGTCTGCTACTTCCGGACCGACTTCCAGGGCCCGGCCACGGCCCCGACGGTCACCTCCTCGGACTTTCCCCAGGACGGCTGGCCGCCGGCCCTGGCCGGCGAGTTCACCTTCGGCGCCAACGGCGCCGCCGACGCGGTCGGATTCGGCTACTCGCTGAACGACCAGCTCGACAAGGCGGTCGCCGCGGACCGGCCGGGAGGCACGGCCACGGTCACGGTGACCCCGCGGGCCGGCATCAACTACCTCCGCGTGTGGAGCCTCGACGCGGCCGGGAACCGATCGGCGACCACCACCTACGACTTCCGCGCCAGCGACGTCTCGCCGATCGTCGACGGCACCCTGACCGAGATCGGGGTGGCGACGACCTTCCAGGTGCGGCCGCGGATGGACGGGGTGGTGCGCTATCGCTTCGGCCTCGACGGCGACCCGGAGCAGACCGTCGACGCGGCCGCCGACGGCACCGCCTCGATCACCGTCACCGCTACCCGGGGCGGCAACCGGACGCTCTCCGTCACCAGCCTCACCGCCGCCGGGGTGGCGGCCACCGCCACGCGCAGCTTCAGCCTGCTCACCGAGCCGAGGATCTCGGCGACGGTCTACGAGGAGTACGGCTTCGGCGGCGGCCAGGGCGTGCCCGGCGTCTTCACGTTCACCCCGCGCCTGCCCGACACGGTCAGCTACCGCTACCAGTTCAACGGCGAGGAGGCCACGGTCGAGGCGAACGCCGACGGCGCCGCCTCGGTGACCTGGGCGCCGAAGGAGGCCGGCTGGACCCACCTCGCGGTGTGGAGCGTCAGCCGCGACGGCACCGAGTCCGAGCCGGCGACCTGGTACTTCACCGTGCGGGACCTGCTGCCCGGCATCTCCGGTGACCCGTACAACCCGAGCTGGTGGGCCGGCGGGCCGGGCCAGGCCGGGGAGTTCCGGTTCAGCTCCGAGGTGCCGGAGACGACATCCTTCCGCTACCGCTTCGACGGCGGCGCCGAGCAGAGCGTCGACGCCGACGGCAACGGCTACGCCAGGGTCAGCTGGACGCCCGACCAGGGCGGGACCCACACCCTGGTGGCCCGCAGCGTCACCGCGGACGGCACGGTGTCCCCGGAGCGGACGTACACCTTCCTGGTGAACGACGCGCCGCTTGTCGAGTCGGCGCAGTACCCGAAGGACACCAACAGCGGCCTGCCCGGCGTGGCCGGGGTCTTCACCTTCACCCCGCAGCGGCCGGACGTGGTGAAGTACCACTACACGTTCTACGGCGAGGAGACGAAGACGGTCGACGCGGCGGCCGACGGCACCGCGTCGGTCACCTGGACGCCGGAGCGCTCCGGCTGGCAGATGGTGACCGTCGTCGGGGAGACCGGCGACGGCACGGTGACCCAGCCCCGTGAGTACGCCTTCTCGGTGCGGGAGCCGAAGCCGACGATCATCTCGTACCTCTACAACGAGTACGACCCGCAGGGCGGGATCGGCGTGGCCGGTGGCTTCCGCTTCGACTCCGAGCTTCCGGACACCGTGGCGTTCGTCTACCGGCTCAACGACGGGCCGGAGCAGACCGTGGCGGTGACCGACGGCGCGGCCGCCGAGCTGACCGTCACCCCGGACCGGGGCTTCCGGAACACCCTGACGGTCCGGGCCCGCTCGGCCGCCGGTGAGCTGTCGCCGGAGGCCACCTACTCCTTCATGGTCAGCACCGCCCCGACCGTCACCTCGACGACCTACCCGTCGGGTGAGGCCGCCGGTGGGGTGGGCGTGCCGGGCGTCTTCACCTTCGCCCCGCGCATGCCCGACGTGGAGACGTACGTCTACCAGTTCGACAACGGGCCCGAGGTGACCGTCCAGGCGGGCGCCGACGGCACCGCCTCGGTGACCCTCACGCCGACCGAGGCGCGCTGGTACCCGATCTCGATGTACGCGGTCGACAAGGCCGGCAACCGCTCGGACTACGCGTACTACTGGTTCGTGGTCCAGGGCTGACGCCCCTCGACCGAGCCGGCCGGCCCATCACCCTCGCCCGGGTGGTGGGCCGGTCGTGTGTGGGCCGCCACCTCCGGCGACCCCGATGCGGGATGGCCGGTCGCGACCCGCTGATCCGGCGTACCTTGGGGCTCATGCCTGTGCCGAGTGATCCGAATCCGCACCTCCAGTCGTACGCCGACCCGCAGCGCCTGGTCACCACGGAGTGGCTGGCCGAGCACCTGGGCGACGAGGGCCTCGTGGTGGTCGAGTCCGACGAGGACGTCCTGCTCTACGACACCGGCCACATCCCCGGCGCCGTGAAGGTCGACTGGCACACCGAGCTGAACGATCAGGTGAGCCGGGACTACCTGGACGCCAAGAGCTTCGCCGAGCTGTGCGCCGCCAAAGGCATCGGCCGCGACGACACGGTGGTCTTCTACGGCGACAACTTCAACTGGTGGGCCGCGTACGCCCTCTGGGTGTTCGGGCTCTTCGGCCACGCCGACGTCCGGCTGCTCGACGGCGGCCGAATGAAGTGGGTCGCCGAGGGGCGCGAGATGTCCAAGGACAAGGTGACCCGGCCGCGCGCCGACTACCCGGTGCCGGAGCGGAACGACGCGCCGATCCGGGCGTTCCGCGACGAGGTGATGGCGCACGTGGCCGCCGGCCGGCCGCTGGTCGACGTGCGGTCGCCGGGGGAGTACACGGGCGAGATGCTGCACATGGCGGCGTACCCGCAGGAGGGCGCGCTGCGCGGCGGGCACATCCCGGGCGCGGTGAGCAAGCCGTGGAAGGCGGCCGCGAACGAGGACGGCACCTTCAAGCCGGTGGACGAGCTGCGCGCCATCTACCAGGACCAGCTCGGGCTGAGCCCGTCCGACGACGTGGTGGCGTACTGCCGGATCGGCGAGCGGTCCAGCCACACCTGGTTCGTGCTGCACCACCTGCTCGGGTTCCCGCGGGTGCGCAACTACGACGGCTCGTGGACCGAGTGGGGCAACCTGGTCCGGGCCCCCGTCGTGCGGGGCGACGAGCCGGGCAGCATCACCGGCTGACCCGGCCGGCCGGTCCCCGCGTGGCGTGTCGCCCGCGGGGACCTTTTCGTTTCCCGGGCCGGGTGGGTCAGCTCTCGGGCCGGCCGGTCAGGTAGCGCTGGAGGGTCGGTGCGACCCAGGCGACGAGGTCGTCCGGCGCCATCTCCACCACGGGCGGCAGCCGGACGATGTACCGGGTGAAGGCCAGGCCGAGGATCTGGCTGGCCACCAGGCCGGCCCGGCGGGCGGTGGACGCCGGGTCGGTGCCGAAGCCGGCCACGGCCGCGGCGAGCTGGTCGGCGAAGACCAGGCGCATCCGCTCGGCGGCTCCCGGGTTGGTGCTGGCGGCCCGGAGCAGGGCGGCGAGCGTCTCGTCGCCTTCCCAACGGCGGAGGAAGTGCCGCACCAGCGTCTCGCCGAGCCGGTCCGGCGGCACGGCGGCCAGGTCGGGCAGGCGCAGGTCGAACTCGGCCGCCGCGGCGAAGAGCCCCTCCTTGCTGCCGTAGTAGCGCATCACCATGGACGGGTCGATCCGGGCGTCGGCGGCGATGGCGCGGATGGTGGCCCGCTCGTAGCCGTCGGCGGCGAAGCGTTCCCGGGCGGCGCGCAGGATGGCGGCCCGGGTGGCGTCCGAGCGGCGGGCGCGGGGTGCCGTGTCGGTCATGCCCACAACTGTAGGCCAACAAGCGTTGACATGGAAACGTCACCGCGCCTACCGTTGTCAACAAGTGTTGGCAAACAGTTGTTGACAACCCTGGAGGTGGGACCATGCTTCCCGAGCGCACCGACGTCCTCGTGGTGGGTGCCGGGCCGACCGGCCTGGCCGTGGCCGCCACCCTGGCCGGGCACGGCGTCACCGCGACCGTGGTGGACCGGCTCGCCACCCCGCCGGTCACCTCGCGGGCCGCCGTCGTGCACGCCGGCACCCTGGAGGTGCTGGACCGGATCGGCGTCGCCGCCCCGCTGGCCGCCCGCGGCCTGCCGTCGAGGCGGTTCACCGTCCGCGAGCGCGACCGGGTGCTGCTCAGCGTTCCCTTCGACCGGTTGCCGTCCCGCTACCCGTACGCGCTGCTGGTCTCCCAGGCCGAGACCGAGGCGGTGCTCGCCGACCGGCTCACCGCGCTCGGCGGGCGGGTCCTCCGGCCGTACGAGCTGACCGGCCTCGACCTCGACGCCGGTGGCGCCACGGCCACGTTCGCGGGCGGCGAGAAGGTCCGGGCCCGCTGGGTCGTCGGCGCTGACGGCATGCGCAGCCCGGTCCGCGAGCTGTCCGGCATCGACTTCGGTGGGCCCACCGACCCCGGCGAGTCGTTCCTGCTCGCCGACATCCGCGTGGACAGCGCGCTGCCCCGCGACCAGGTCAACCTCTTCCTCGCCCCGCAGGGGCCGCTGGTCTGGGCACCGCTGCCCGACGGCACCGTACGGGTGGTCGCCTCGATGCCCGACGCCCCCCGCGAGCCGCAGGCCCGGCACTTCCAGGACCTGCTCGACGAGCGGGGGCCGGCCCGGCGGCCGGACCGGGTCACCGACGTGCGCTGGAGCTCCCGGTTCCGGATCCACCACCGGATCGCCGCCACCTACCGGTCCGGGCCGGTGCTGCTCGCCGGGGACGCGGCGCACGTGCACAGCCCGGCCGGCGGGCAGGGGATGAACCTCGGCCTGCGCGACGGGGTCGTCCTGGGCGACACCCTCGCCGCCGTGCTGGCCGGGGGGCCCGACGCGCTCCTCGACGGGTACGCCACCGCACGCCGCCCGCTCGCCGAGGAGGTGCTCGGCTTCGCCGCCGGTCTCACCCGGCTCACCGCCGTCCCGCCGGCCGCCCGCCCCCTGCGCGACCTGCTGCTCCGGGGCGCCTCCGCCCTGCCGCCGGTCCGGCAGCGGCTCGCCGTCCGGCTGGCCGGCTTCGAACCGGCCGCCGGCTGAGGATCAGGCCGTGCGGCGGAACGTTCCCCAGGCGGCGACCGTGACCAGGGCGAACACGCCCGCCGCCGCGCCGACCACCGGCCCCACCCCGTACGCCTCGCCGGCGAGCCCGGCCAGCGCCGCCCCGAGCGGCGCGGCGGCCAGGCCGACCACGCGCTGCGCCGCGCCGACCCGCCCGAGCAGCTCCGCCGGCACGTGCCCCTGCCCGTACGCCGACCAGAGGCTGTTCCAGATCGTGGTGCCGGCGGCGAACGCGGCAAGCGCCAGGCCCCCGGTCACCGGGCCGCGGGCCAGGGCGAACCCGGTCAGCGCCACGGTCTGCCCGAGCAGCACCGCGCGCAGCGCGGGCAGGGTGCCGAACCGGGCCGCCACCCGCCCGGCGACCAGCGCCCCGAGCAGCCCACCGGCCACCACCCCCGCCGCGAACAGCCCGTACGCCGGCGCCGGCACCCGCAGCGCCCCGAGCGCGTAGAGCACCAGCACCGCCATCAACCCGCTGATCGCCAGGTTCGACCCGGCCGAGGCGAGGGCGATCCCCCACAGCACCCGGTCCCGGCGCACCCACCGCATCCCGGCCCACGCCTCCCGCCACACCCCCCGCCCGGCCGGCCGGGGCGGGCCCGCCGGCAGCGGACGGAGGGCGAGGACGAGGGCGGCCGCGAGGGCGAAGGTGAGCGCGTCCACGGCGAACGGGAGGGACGCGGCCAGGGCGAAGAGGACCCCGGCCAGCGGGGTGCCGAGGAGGCCGCCCGCCACGGCCGTGCCGGCCTGGAGCCGGCCGTTGGCCGTGGCCAGGGCGGTCGGCGACACCAGCGACGGCAGCAGGGCGAAGGCGGACGCGTCGAAGAGCGTGCCCAGGGTGGCGAGCAGGAACGCGGCGGCGGCCAGCGCGGCGACCCCGGCCCGGCCGGTGGCGACCAGCGCGGCCAGCCCCGCCACCACCACGGCCCGGGCCCCGTCCACCGCCGCCATGGTCCGGCGCCGGTCCCACCGGTCGGCGTACGCCCCGCCGAGCAGCCCGAACAGCAGCGGCGGGAGCTGCCCGGCCACGGTCACCGCGGCGATCGCCCGGGGGTCGCGGGTGAGCGCGGCGGCCAGCAGGGCAAGGGCCGGCGTACGCAGCGCGTCCCCGAAGCGGGACGAGACGGCGGCGGACCAGAGCAGCCGGTAGTCCCGGCCGAGCACGGTAGCGGTAGCGGTCATGCCGACGGACCCTGTGGCCTGAACCCGGTCGAGGGTCAAGCGGCCCGGGATGTGAGGCGACCGACGGGTAACCGAGACTCCACCAGCTTGGGCGCGCGGTCTAGGCTGGCCCGGTGGCGGTGGAACAGCAGGCGCGGGGCGCGGCGAACGGGGCGACGGGTGCGGGCCGGCGCCGGTCCCGGCGGGACGAGATCCTGGAGATCGCGGTCGGGCTCTTCGCGGCGCGCGGCTACCACGGCGTGTCGATGGACGACATCGGCGCGGCCGCCGGGGTCACCGGCCCGGCGCTCTACCACCACTTCGCCGGCAAGGAGGCGATGCTGGTCGCCGCGCTGATCCCGGTCAGCGAGGGGCTGCTCGCGGGCGGGAAGGAGCGGGCCGCCAACCACCCCGACGACCCGCGCGGCACCCTGGAGTCGCTGATCGACTTCCACCTCGACTTCGCGCTGGCCAACCCCGCGGTGATCGCCCTCCACCTGCACGAGCTGGACCGCCTCCCGGACGAGCCGCGCCGCCGCATCCGCCGGCTCCAGCGGATGTACGTCGAGGAGTGGGTGACCGTGCTGACCGCGCTGCACCCGGGGCTGCCGGACGGCGAGGCGCGGGTGCTCGCGCACGCGGCGTTCGGCCTCATGAACTCCACCCCGTTCCTCGGTGGCGAGGTGGACCGCCGGCGCCGGGCCGAGCTGCTGCGCGGGGCGACGCTCGCCGCGCTGCTCGCCCCCACCGACCGCGCCTGACGCTCGGCGCGCCTTAACGTCCGTTAAGCATGCGCGCCGTCCGCGTGTTAAGAAGAGGCCCCTGCTATGCAAGAAGCGTGAGAGGGGACCCTTCCTTGTTCGAATCGCTGTTGGTGGCCAACCGTGGCGAGATCGCGCGCCGGATCATCCGTACCGCGAAGAAGCTCGGGATCCGGGCGATCGTGGTGCACTCGGAGGCCGACGCCGGCCTGCCGTTCGTGACCGAGGCCGACGTGGCGGTCTGCGTCGGCCCGGCCAACCCCGCGCTCAGCTACCGCAACGTCGAGGCGATCCTCGCCGCGGCGAAGGACACCGGCGCCCAGGCGATCCACCCCGGCTACGGCTTCCTGTCCGAGAACGCGGACTTCGCCCGTACCGTCGAGGCCGGCGGCCTGATCTGGGTCGGACCCGGCGCGGACGCGATCAGCGCGATGGGCGACAAGATCAATGCCCGGAACCTCATGGCGGCGGCCGGGGTGCCGGTCGCGCCCGGCACCACCGAGCCGGCGGCCGACCTGGACGCGGCGGTCGCCGCCGCCGCCGAGATCGGCTACCCCGTGATGGTCAAGGCCGCGGCTGGTGGCGGCGGCATGGGCATGGGCGTGGCGACCGACGAGGCCGGGCTGCGCACCGAGTACGACAAGGTCCGCTCGTTCGCCGAGCGGATGTTCGGCGACGGCTCGGTGCTGATCGAGCGCTACTTCCCCCGGGTACGCCACGTCGAGGTGCAGATCCTCGGTCTGGCCGACGGCCGGGTGGTGGCCCTCGGCGAGCGCGAGTGCTCGGTGCAGCGGCGCAACCAGAAGCTGGTCGAGGAGTCCCCGTCGCCGGCGGTCTCGCCCGAGCTGCGGTCGCGGTTCCTGGCGGCGGCGGTCCGGGCGGGTGAGGCGGTCAACTACCGCAACGCGGGCACCGTGGAGTGCCTCCTCGACCCCACCACCGGTGAGTTCTTCTTCCTGGAGATGAACACGCGGCTCCAGGTCGAGCACCCGGTCACCGAGTACGTCTACGGCGTCGACCTGGTGGAGGAGCAGTTGCGGGTGGCCGCCGGCCTGGCCCCGACGTTCGACCCGGACGCGCTCGCGCCGCGCGGGCACGCCATCGAGCTGCGGATCAACGCCGAGGACCCGAAGCGGTTCCTGCCCGGCCCGGGGGCGATCACCACCTGGAACGAGCCGTCGGGTTCCGGGGTGCGGGTGGATTCCGGCTACGTCGCCGGCAACACGGTGACCCCGTTCTACGACAGCCTCATGGCCAAGCTGATCGTCAGCGGTGACACCCGCGACGAGGCGGTGCAGCGGGCGAAGGCGGCCGTGGCCCAGTTCGAGATCGCCGGCCCGAAGAACAACCTGCCCTTCTTCGCCGAACTGCTGGAGAACCCGGAGTTCCTCTCCGGCGACTACGACACCGGCATCGTCTCCCGCATGCGCTGACGATCCGGCCCGCCGGCCGGGGTGGGATGCTGGAAGGGAAACCAGCATCCCACCGTCACAGCGAGGTGACCCCTTATGGCGGAACTGCCGGACTTCGTCTCCATCCGGGAGGTCGGGCCGCGCGACGGGCTCCAGAACGAGGAGCCCATCCCCACCGACGCCAAGGTGCGGCTGATCGACGCGCTGTCGCGCACCGGCGTACGGCGGATCGAGGCCGTGTCCTTCGTGCACCCGAAGGCGATCCCGCAGATGGCCGACGCCGACGAGGTGTGGCAGCGGGCCGCGAAGGCCGACGGGGTGCGCTACTCCGCGCTGGTGCCGAACAGCCGGGGCGCCCAGCGCGCCCTCGCCGCCGGCTTCACCGAGATCGAGGTGGTGGTCTCGGCCAGCGACACGCACAACCGGCGCAACGTCAACCGCTCCACCGAGCAGTCGCTCGACGACATCGCCGAGCTGATCGACCTGCTGCACGGCGCGGGCGCCACCGCCGAGGTGATCGTGGCGACCAGCTTCGGCTGCCCGTACGAGGGCGACGTCGACCCGAAGCGGGTGGCCGGCATCGTCGACCGGGTGGTCCGGGACGGCGCCGACCGGGTGGCGTTCGGCGACACCACCGGCATGGGCACGCCCCGGCGGGTCCGCGAGCTGGTCACCGCCGTCCGGGACCGCAACGCCCACGTGCCGGTGCTGCTGCACTTCCACAACACCCGGGGCACCGCGCTGGCCAACATGCTCACCGCCATGGAGCTGGGCATCACCGAGTTCGACGCCAGCGTCGGCGGCCTGGGCGGCTGCCCGTACGCCCCGGGCGCCAGCGGCAACCTGGCCACCGAGGAGGCCGTGCACATGCTGCACGACATGGGCATCGACACCGGAATCGACCTGGACGCCCTGATCGAGGCGGCCGAGCTGGCCGAGCAGATGGTCGGCAAGAAGCTCCCCTCCGGCGTCCTCCGCGCCGGCCCCCGCACCCGCCTGACCCCAATCCCCTCCTGACGAACCCCCGGCCCTCCCGGCCCGCCCCCCCCAGAGTTGATCAAGAAGTTTGCGTCTGATTCCAGCCCGTTCCGGACGCAAACTTCTTGATCAACGCGGAGGGCCGGCGGGGAGCCGGGAGGGGGTGGGGGTTGTGGGGTCGCCGGAGCGGGTTTGGATGCGCTAGCCTAACGATCGTTCAGGTCGGTTGGGGCGCCCACGGGGCGGTCGGTGGCAACGGGAGTCGGCGTGACGCTCGACGGTGAGGCTCTGGAGCAGCTGCGCAAGCGCGCCAAGGCCGGCGGTGCGGACAAGTACCACGCGGCGAACGCCGCCAAGGGCAAGCTCTTCGCCCGCGAGCGGGTCGCATACCTGGTCGACGAGGGCTCCTTCGTCGAGGACGGGCTCTACGCCAACGCGATGGCCGAGGGGCTGCCCGCCGACGGCGTGGTCACCGGCACGGCCACCATCGACGGCCGCCCGGTCTGCCTCATGGCCAACGACTCCACGGTGAAGGCCGGCAGCTGGGGCGCCCGCACCGTCGAGAAGATCATCCGGATCATCGAGCGGGCCTACTCGACCAGCGTGCCCATGGTCTACCTGGTCGACTCGGCCGGTGCCCGGATCACCGACCAGGTCGACCTCTTCCCGGGCCGGCGTGGCGCCGGCAAGATCTTCTGGAACCAGGTCCGCGCCTCGGGTTCGATCCCGCAGGTCTGCGCCCTGTTCGGGCCGAGCGCGGCGGGTGGCGCCTACATCCCGGCGTTCTGCGACGTGGTCGCCATGGTCGAGGGCAACGCCAGCATGTACCTCGGCTCGGACCGCATGGTCGAGATGGTCACCGGCGAGAAGACCACCCTGGAGGCGATGGGCGGGGCCAAGGTGCACTGCGCGGAGTCCGGCGTGGGGCACTTCCTCTGCAAGACCGAGAACGACGCGCTCGACGTGGTGCGGACCTACCTGTCCTACCTGCCGTCGAACTGGCAGCAGGAGCCGCCGGCCGCCGAGGCCGTGGGCGCGCCGGAGAAGGCCGACCTGGCCGCGCTGGTCCCGGCGAGCGAGCGGCAGGCGTTCGACATGCGCCGCTACGTCAAGGGCCTGCTCGACGAGGGCAGCTTCTTCGAGATCCAGGCGCTCTGGGCCAAGGAGCTGACCATCGGCTTCGGCCGGCTGAACGGCGAGGTCGTCGGCGTGGTCGGCAACAACTCGATGTTCAAGGGCGGCGTGCTCTTCGTCGACTCGGCCGACAAGGCGACGCGGTTCGTGCAGCTCTGCGACGCGTTCAACGTGCCGCTGCTGTTCCTGTCCGACGTACCCGGATTCATGGTCGGCAGCGCCGTGGAGAAGCAGGGCATCATCCGCCACGGCGCCAAGATGATCACCGCGATCTCCGAGGCGACCGTACCCAAGATCTGCGTGGTGGTCCGCAAGGCGTACGGCGCCGGCCTCTACGCGATGGCCGGCCCCGGCTTCGAGCCGGACGCGACGATCGCGCTGCCCACCGCGAAGATCGCGGTGATGGGCGCGGAGGCCGCGGTCAACGCCGTCTACGCCAACAAGATCGCGGCGATCGAGGACGAGGCCGAGCGGGCCGCCTTCGTGGCCGCGAAGCGCGAGGAGTACGAGCGCGACATCGACATCGTCCGGCTCGCCAGCGAGCTGGTCGTGGACGCCATCGTCGAGCCGCACGAGCTGCGCGCCGAGCTGGTCCGCCGGTTCGCCGCCGCACGCGGCAAGGAGCGGCACTTCTCCCGGCGCCGGCACGGCGTCACCCCGGTCTGACCCACCCGACCCGCACCACCCGACCCGGCGTCACGAGCGCCCGGCGGCCGTCCACACAGGCATCCCACCAGGAGGATCAGATGGACTTCCGGCTCAGCGAGGAACAAGAGGCGCTGCGGGAGAGCGTGCGGGACTTCGCCCGCGAGGTGGTCGCCCCGACCATCGCCGAGCACTACGAGCAGCACACCTTCCCGTACGAGATCATCCGCCAGATGGGCAAGATGGGGCTGTTCGGGCTCCCCTTCCCCGAGGAGCACGGCGGCATGGGCGGCGACTACTTCGCCCTCTGCCTGGCCCTGGAGGAGCTGGCCCGGGTCGACTCCAGCGTGGCCATCACCCTCGAGGCGGCGGTCTCCCTCGGCGCGATGCCGATCTACCGGTTCGGCACCGACGAGCAGAAGGCGCAGTGGCTGCCCAAGCTGCTCAGCGGCGAGGCCCTCGCGGGCTTCGGGCTGACCGAGCCGGGCACCGGCTCGGACGCCGGCGGCACGCAGACGCGGGCCGTCCTGGACGGCGACGAGTGGGTGATCAACGGCTCGAAGGCGTTCATCACCAACTCCGGCACCGACATCACCGCGCTGGTCACGGTCACCGCGGTCACCGGCACGAAGCCGGACGGCTCCAAGGAGTTGTCCACCATCATCGTCCCGTCCGGCACGCCCGGCTTCAGCGTGGCGCCCGGCTACTCGAAGGTCGGCTGGACCGCCTCGGACACCCACGAGCTGACCTTCGACGACTGCCGGGTGCCGGCGGCGAACCTGCTCGGCGAGCGCGGCCGGGGCTTCGCCCAGTTCCTGCGCATCCTCGACGAGGGGCGGATCGCCATCGCCGCCCTGGCCGTCGGCCTCGCCCAGGGCTGCGTCGACGAGTCCGTCAAGTACGCGAATGAGCGCCAAGCGTTCGGCCGGCCGATCGGCGCGTACCAGGCGATCCAGTTCAAGGTCGCCGACATGGAGATGAAGGCGCACACCGCCCGGCTGGCCTACTACGACGCGGCCGCCCGGATGCTGGCGGGTGAGCCGTTCAAGCGGCAGGCGGCCATCGCCAAGCTGCACGCCAGCACGATCGCGGTGGACAACGCCCGCGAGGCCACCCAGATCCACGGCGGCTACGGCTTCATGAACGAGTACCCGGTGGCCCGCTTCTGGCGGGACTCCAAGATCCTGGAGATCGGCGAGGGCACCAGCGAGGTGCAGCGCATGGTCATCGCCCGCGATCTCGGCATGTGAGCAGCGCCCGCCCGGGCCGTTCGGGCCCGGGCGGTTCAGCCGTCTGTCGGATATCTGCAGTGGACGGTCGGCTGGCCGACGATGGGCTGTGGAGCGTCCGACCCGATCCGTACTCTTCGTGCCCATGACTCCCGATCATGATCGTTCGCGGAGCCCGGGTGGCCGTGCCCAGCTGCCCGACCTGCTGCGCGGGCACCGGCTCGCCGCCGGCCTCACCCAGGCCGAGCTGGCCGCCCGGGCCGGGGTCGGCGTGCGGACCGTCCGCGATCTGGAGCGGGGGCGGGCCACCCGACCCCAGCGCACCACCGTCGACCTGCTCGCCGACGCCCTCGACCTGACCGGCACGACCCGGCAGGCGTTCGTGGCCGCCGCCCGCCCGGCCCCGGCCCGGACCGCCGAGTCCGGCCCGGCCGCGCGCCACCTGCCGCCGAACGATCCCGATGCCGCCCGGACGGCCCTTCCCGGCCAGTCGGCGACCCGCCCTCCGGCCGGCGGCCCCGACGCCGCCGCGCCTGGTCCGGCCGCGAGCCACCTTCCGGTCAGCGGTCCCGCCGCCGCCGCGCCGCGCCCGGCCGCGGGGCGCCTTCCGGTCACCGGGTCCGCCACCACCGATTCGGGTACGCCGATCGCGCTGCCCCAGCCGGTCCCGCTGCTCGGCCGGGACCGCGACGTCGCCGAGCTGGGCGCTCTGCTCACCGAGCATCCGGTGGTGAGCCTCGTTGGGCTGGCCGGGGTAGGCAAGACCGCGCTCGCCCTGACCGTCGCCCACGCGGCGGCCGCCGCGCACCCGGCCGGCGTGGCCGGTGTGCTGGTCGGCGAGGGCTCGGACGCCGCCGACGTGCTCGCCGCCTCGGTCGCCGTGCTCGGTGTGAACCGGTTGGCCGACCTCTCCTGCCGGCTCGGTGGCCGGCCCGCGCTGTTGCTGGTGGATGCGGTGGAGCGGGCGCCCGGGCCGGTGGCCGAGGCGCTGCGCGCCCTGGTCGCGGCGGCGCCGACGCTGCGGGTGCTGGTCACCGGCCGCCGTCCGGTCGGGCTTCCCGGCGAGATGGTCCGGCCGGTCGCTCCGCTCGACGTGCCGCCGGTCGGTCCCGAGCCGACCGATCCGGCGGAGCTGGCCCGCTGGCCGGCGGCGGCCCTCTTCGTCGCCCGGCTCGCCCGGGTGCGCCGCGAGCCGCCCACCCGGGCCGAGCTGCCGGCGCTCGCCGCGCTGGTGCGCCGCCTCGGCGGGCTGCCGCTGGCCATCGAGCTGATGGCCGCGCGAGGTCGGATCCTCGACGTCACCGAACTGCTCGACCGCTACGGCGATCGGGTCCTTGACCTGGCCGGCGTACGCCCCGGCTGGGAGCCCGCCGACCTCGCCGCCGGCACGGTGACCCTCCGCGAGGCGGTGGCGACCAGTTACCACCTGCTCGCGCCCGCCGAACGGGCGGCGCTGCGCAGGCTCTCCGCCTTCCGCAACCGCTGGTCGGTGGAGCTGGCCGAGGACCTGCTCGCCGACGGGGGCGAGCGGCGGGACGCGGTTCCGCTGCTGGACCGGCTGCGGGAACTCGGGCTGCTCAGCGTGCGGGGCGCCGGCCCGTTCCGGTTCCGCCTTCTGGACGCGGTCCGCGACTTCGCGACCGAGCAGGCCGCGGTCGAGGGGGAGCTGACCCGGATCCGGCGCCGGCACGCGCTTGTCGTCGCCGGGCTGGTGCTGCGTACCGCGCCGAATCTGGTCGGCGCGGACCTGCCCGCGGCCGTGCACCTGCTAGACGAGGCGACCAGCGACATCACCGCCGCCCTGGCGCACGCCGCCGACGACGAGCCGGTGACCGCGCTGCGCCTGGCGGCGGCGCTGCCCCGCTGGTGGCGGCTGCGCGGGCGGGACGTCTCCGGGCGCCGGTGGCTGCGCCGGCTGCTGGCCGATCCGCGTACCGCCGACGCGCCCCCGGTGCTGCGGGCCTGGGCCCTGCTCGGGGTGGCGCGGCTCGGGGCCGAGCACGGCGCCGGCGGTGTGGAGCTGCCGGCGGCCCGGGAGGCGCTGGCCACGTTCCGGGCGGCCGGGGAGGTGACCGGGGAGCTGTCGGCCCGGTCGATGCTCTGCGTGCTCCTGCTCGGCGCCGGCGCCCAGGGCGAGGCCCGGAAGCAGGCCGAGGCGGCGTTGGAGCTGGCCACCCGGCACGGCCGGGCCCGCGAGATGGCCGTGGCCCAGTACCACCTCAGCTGGCATGACGTGCGGACCGCGGACCTGGCCGGCGCGCGGCGCCGCCTGGCCGCGGTCGATCGGCTGGCCGCCCAGTGCGGGGAGCAGCGGCTCCGCCTGATGGCCCGCGCCGCCCTGGCCGAGGTGACCCGGCTGGAGGGCCGGTACGTCGACGCGGTCGAGCAGGGCCGGCGGGTGGCCGGCGCGCTCGTCGAGCTGGGCGACCCGGGGCGGCGGCGTCAGGTGGTCGGCACCATCGGGTTGGCGCTCGCCCTCGACGGGCGGGCGGAGGAGGCGCTGGAGATGGTGGCCGAGCTGCGGCCGTCGCGCCGGGTGCCGGGACAGCGCCGGCCGCCGGGCGTGGAAAACCTGGATCCGTCCCCGGATGGCCCGGGCGCGCGGCCGGAGGACGCGATCTGCGCGTTGATCGAGGGCCATCTCGCGCTTCACCGCGGGGACCGGGAGCTGGCGGCGGAGTGGTTCACCGCGGCGGCCGAGCACGCCACCGGCGGGGAGCGGCTGGACGGTACGGCGGAGGCGGACCTCGCCGGTGGTGGGGAGCGGCGGGATCTTGTCGAGGCGCTGGTCGGGCTGGCAGCGAGCACCGCCGACGTGGGGGTGCTGGACCGGCTCGACCGGGTCTGCCGGGCCACCGGGATCCGGCTGCTGCCTCGCGAGGAGGCACTGCTCTACGCGCTGCTGGCCCGCCGCGAGCGCGCTGCCCCGCGGGACTGAGAACCGCGCGGGACTGAGAACCGCGAGGGAGGACGAAGGCGCGGGGGTGGCGCGAGCGAAGAAGCCCCCTGGTGTTGCCCCTCGCTGCATCGCTCGCGCCGGCACCCCCCGGTGCCCCCCGCTGCCCGGAAGCCTATCCAGCGCGCATAGGCGCTTTGCGGGTTATTGAGCCGATATGGCCCGGTGTCCGGATGGTTCTGCCGGTCTTTCTGCCGGTGACCGACGGGTAGGGCGGCCCGCCGGCGGGTCACCGGTGCGGGCGGCGGGCCGGTGGGTCAGCAGCCGGCGGACTGCCCGGCCGGCGCGGGCTCGGTGCTGCCGGCGGTCGCCCCGGGGTGCACCGCGTCGCGGACCCGGCGCAGGCCGTCCAGGAGCGCCTCCAGCTGGGCCGGGGCGAGCTGGCCGGTGAACCACTCCTCGATGATCCGCAGGTGGCCGGGCAGGGTCGCGTCCAGTCGGCTCAGGCCGGCGGCGGTGACCACCGCGTACGAGCTGCGCCGGTCGGAGGGGCAGGCCCGGCGGCGGAGCAGGCCGTCGCGCTCCATCCGGTCGACCACGCGGGTGACGCCGCTGGTGGACAGGGAGGTCTGCGCCGCGAGGTCGGTCATCCGCAGCTGGTGACCCGGCGACCGGGTGAGCCGCATCAGCACCTCGAACTCGACCGGGGAGAGGCCGTGCTCCTCGAACTGAGCGGCGAACCGGGCCGACAGCCCGGCGCTGGCCTCGAAGAGCAGGCCGATGGCGGTGATCCGGGGGTCGTCGAACACGTTCTCGTCCACGCCGCCATCCTAGCAGTCCTTGACACAGGGAATATTGCTATGCCTATAGTTGCTCAGTCAGTCGTTGGGCTACTAAACAATCTCCCCTGGAGGACAGCACCATGACCAGCAGCACCGAAGCGGTTACCCGCGACTGGGAGGGTCTCACCATCCCGACCGCCGGCACCTACCTGCTGGACGCGGCTCACAAGCGCGTCGGGTTCGTCGCCCGGCACATGATGGTCAGCAAGGTACGCGGTGAGTTCGCCGAGGCGAGCGCCACCATCACCGTGGCCGAGGACCCGATGCAGTCCACGGTGACCGCCACCATCCAGGCGGCCAGCATCAACACCGCCCAGGCCGACCGCGACGCGCACCTGCGCAGCCCGGAGTTCCTCGACGCCGAGCAGTTCCCCACCCTGGAGTTCCGCAGCACCGGCGTGAAGTCCCGCGAGGGCAACGAGTTCGTCCTCTCCGGCGAGCTGACCATCAAGGGCGTGACCCGTCCGGTCGACCTGGAGGTCGAGTTCGAGGGCGTCGGCCGCAGCCCGTTCGGTCAGGACATCTTCGGCTTCTCCGCGTCCACCGAGATCGACCGGGAGGACTTCGGCCTGACCTGGAACGTCGCCCTGGAGACCGGTGGCGTCCTGGTCGGCAAGAAGATCAAGATCGAGATCGAGGGCGAGGCCGTCCGCCAGGCCTGATCCCCGCGTACGACCCCACGGGCCCGCGCCGTCACCCGACGGCGCGGGCCCGTTCGTCGTACGCCGGGCGGTGCGAATTGTCACGTGTTGTTCGCAGGTTCACCGCGGTGCGGCGGCGGGCGGCTGGGTAGGAGTGCAGACCTGCGCCCGGCCTCCGGTCCGGCGGCCGGGGCGCACTTACGCACTCAACGTGAATGGTTCACAATGCGTTGCGGAACGGTACGGTTCCGTGGCGCCGGCGCCGGGAGGACACATGGGCAGAGACGTCGAGCAGGGCGCCTTCTCCCGCGAGGACCGGGTCCGCTACCGGCAGAAGGTCCGGCGTTGTCTGGACGTGTTCGCGCTGATGCTGGACGACTTCGGCTTCGACGCCGACCGGCCGATGACCGGGCTGGAGATCGAACTCAACCTCGTCGACGCCGCCGCCGAGCCGGCCATGCGCAACGACCAGATCCTCGCCGACATCGCCGACCCGCTCTTCCAGACCGAGCTGGGCCAGTTCAACCTGGAGCTCAACGCCTCGCCCCGGCTCATCGAGGGCACCGGCTTCGCCGACTACGCGCAGGACCTGCGCAGCAGCCTGAGCCGCGCCGACGAGCGGGCCGCCAAGTCCGACGCCAAGATCGTGATGGTCGGCATCCTGCCCACCCTCACCGAGCGGCACCTGGTCGCCGACAACCTCTCCACCAACGAGCGCTACCGCGTGCTCAACGACCAGATCGTCGGGGCCCGGGGCGAGGACATCGAGCTGGACATCCGTGGCGTCGAGCGGCTGCGTACGCACACCGACTCGATCGCCCCGGAGGCCGCCTGCACGAGCCTCCAGTTCCACCTCCAGGTCGCGCCGGACAGCTTCGCCGACTACTGGAACGCCTCGCAGGCCATCGCCGGCGTGCAGGTGGCGGTCGGCGCCAACTCGCCGTTCCTCTACGGCCGGCAGCTCTGGGCGGAGACCCGGATCGCGCTGTTCCAGCAGGCCACCGACACCCGTCCCGACGAGCTGAAGGCCCAGGGCGTACGCCCCCGGGTGTGGTTCGGCGAGCGCTGGATCACCTCGATCTTCGACCTGTTCGAGGAGAACGTCCGCTACTTCCCGCCGCTGCTGCCGATCTGTGAGGACGAGGACCCGGTCGAGGTGCTGCACGCCGGCGGGGTGCCAAAGCTCGGCGAGCTGCGCCTGCACAACGGCACCGTCTACCGCTGGAACCGCCCGGTGTACGACATCATGGACGGCCGCCCGCACCTGCGGGTGGAGAACCGGGTGCTGCCGGCCGGGCCGACCGTCGTGGACATGCTCGCCAACGCGGCCTTCTACTTCGGCCTCGCCCGTGGCCTCGCCGAGTCGGACCGGCCGATCTGGAGCCAGCTCACATTCAGCTCCGCCGAGGAGAACTTCCACGCCGCCGCCCGGCGCGGCATCGACGCCGTCCTGCACTGGCCCCGGCTCGGTGACGTGCCGGTCACCACGCTCGTCCTCGACACGCTGCTGCCCACCGCCGCGCAGGGGCTGGACCGGTTCGGCGTCGCCCCGGCCGAGCGGGACCGCCTGCTCGGGGTGATCGAGGAGCGCTGCCGGACCGGCCGCAACGGCGCGGTCTGGCAGACCGAGACGGTGTGGGCGGCCGAGCGGCACCGGGGCATGGACCGGCCAGCCGCGCTGCACCACATGGTCCAGCGCTACGCCGAACTGCAACGCGGCAACGAGCCCGTGCACACCTGGCCCGTCGACTGACCACCGCCGGTTCCCGCTGACCTGACCGGGATCCGGCTCCCGACGCCTCGCAGACGGTCCGCGTGCTGGGCCTGACGCCGGGGGCCGTCGCGCCGGACACGCTGCGGGCGGCGCACCCACGCCAGGCCCTGGCGGCCTCCAGGCCGGTGTCCGAGCGGGGCCGGCCCGCGAGGTGGCGCCCTCCGGCACCCTGCCTGCGCTGCCACCTCGGCGAGCGGGGGTTGCCGTGGCGGCGGTCAGCGGTTGCGGCGGCGGGCCTTCGGCCCGGTGGTCGGCGCGGTCGCGCCGCTTTCCGGCTCGCTGTCGCCTGCCCGTTCCGCCGTCGCGGATCCCGCCGGCCCACCGGTGGCCGTTTCCGGCCCGCCGGTCGCCAGTGCCGGCCCGCCCGTCGCCGGTTCCGGCGCGACGGTGCCGGTGCCGGCCGGCGAACTCGACTCCGGCTTCCGCTGGGGTGGCACGGCCCGGCCGCGCCGACCGGCTGCGGTGCGCTCCGGCGCCGCGCCCAGGCCCGCGCTCGTGACGCCGGCCGTTGCCGCCGGATCGGGCGACGAACCGGTGCGGCCGCTCGCGTCACGCTGCCCCGCCGTCTCCGGCTCGCGGAGCGTGCCGACGGACGTGACCTGCTCGCCGACCGGATCGACCGACGTGGCCGGCACCGGTCCGGCCGCGCGCTCGGCACCCGGTGCGGAGGCGCGCCGACCGAAGAACCGGCGGGTCGGCCGTTCCGTCGGGGGCACCCCTTCGGCCCCGTCGATCGGGCCGGTGGCCGGCTCCGGGTCGTCGGCGGTCAGCTGGTCCGCTTCACCGGTGCGCTGGCGGGGCAGGTTCACGACGGCCCGCTCGGCGGCGCGGCGGTCGGCCCGCTGGGCCAGCGCGGCCACCAGGGCCGAGCCGCCGATCCCGGCGATCACCGCGTACGGGGCGATCAGGTGGGCCGACACCTGCTCGGCGGCGATCCCGGCGAGCCTCGGCACGGCCAGCAGGTACGCCAGCGCGACCAGCAGCGGACCGGCCGCCCCGGAGGCGGCCGCCCCGACGCGTCGCTCGGGCGCGCGGATCGCCCCACGGGCCGCCAGGATCCCGATGAGCAGGGCCGAACCGAGCGAGAGCAGCGCGCCCGGCCAGTAGAAGTAGTCGCGGATCCAGAAGCGCCCGCTGTCCGCGCTGATCTGCCAGATGCCCAGCTGGGCGGTGGTCAGGCCACGGCCGGAGAGCACACCGTCGAGCACCGAGACCACGGCGAGCAGCCACAGCCAGCCGGTGGTGGCGACGAGGTTGACGGCCGCGGCCCGGGTGTGCAGCGCCCAGGTCGCCAGCAGCACCCCGAGCACCAGCCCGGCGACGGCGTACCCGGCGGCCACGGCCTGCGGCGAGGACGTGGCCGGCACCTGGGCCGACCGGGCCGGCACGGCCACCAGCAGCACGGTGATCAACGCGCCCACCCCGGCGGCGAGCGCCAGGCCGAGCCGGGACAGCGTGCCCGCCGGCTCCTCGTCGTCGGTGCCGCGCAGCCGCTGGGCGCAGACCGCGCCGGCGATCACCGAGGTCGCGGAGATCCAGGTCGCCCACGCGAGGCTGGCCACCCAGGCCGCCTCGACCCGGGCGGCGCCGGCCGGCGCCCAGTTGATGATGCCGAGCCCGTAGCCGAAGCCGAGCTGTGCGGCGCCCGTACCGGCGGCGACGCCGAGCGCGGCGGCGGTCGATCCTCCCCAGCCCCGTCTGGCCATGCCGGGGAGCGTAGCGTCCCAGGGTCGGCGCGGCGAGTGGTGGCGGCGGCCGGCTCGGCCGGGACGGGCTTGGCGGCGCCCGATACGGTCGCCGGTGACTGAGGCGGGGGACGTGATGACGGACGAGGGGTACCCGGACCGGCAGCCCGGGGTACGCGACGAACCGGGGCCGGACCGGACCAGGCTGCTCCTCGGTGGCAGCCTGGCGGCGGTCCTGCTGGCGGTGATCGGTGCGAGCGGCGGCTGGGTCCTGGCCGGGGGACCGGACGAGCCCACCGCACCGCCCGCCGCAGCCCCCACCACCTCCTCCGTCGAGGCGACCACGCCCGCCGCCGCGCTGCCGAGCCCCGCCGAGGACCGGCCGACCGGCACCCGCACCACCACCCCGGCCGGCCTGACCGTGCCGCAGCTCGTGGGCACCGACTTCGAGCAGGCCCGGAAGGACCTGAGGGACCGCAAGCTGGGCTGGCGGCTGGTGTTCGGCAGCGGCTCCGGCCGTGCCGTCGAGCGCACCTCGCCGGAGCCCGGCACGCCGGTGAAGCGTGGCGTCACGGTCACCCTCTGGATCGCCGGCCCGGCGCCCGCCGTCCCGGTGCCCGACCTGCTGGCCCAGAGCTGCGCCGACGCGGCGGACGACCTGGTGGCGGCGGGCCTCTACCCCCGCTACCGCACCGGCCGCCAGGGCCCGGTCACGGCGCAGGACCCGGCCGGCGGCAGTTCGGCCCGCTGGAACGACCCGGTCACCCTCACCTGCGGCGACGAGCCCGCCACGACGCCGACCGCCAGCCCGCTGGCCTCCCCGTGACGGGTCGCCCGGCGCGCTGATGCCTGCCGATGGCCGGGCGGACCGCTACCGTGGACGAGCGAGGGTCAGGCCGCCCTGTCCCGGTGGGGAAAGGACGTGCGATGAGCGACGACCGTCAGGAGCCGCCCGCCGGGGACCCGGACGCGACCCGGGCGCTGCCCCCCGACCGGAGCGGCGCCGACCCGGACGCCACCCGCGCCGTCCCGCCCGACCGCCCCGCGCAGGCCGGGGACACCGACGCCACCCGGGCCATGCCGCACGGTCCGGCCGGCGGTGAGGACGCCGACGCGACCCGGGCCATGCCGGCCGGGCGTACCGGTGCCGGCGGGACGGGGGCGGAGGACGCGGAGGCGACGCGGGCCATGCCGGCGGCCCCCGACGCCACCCGCCCGCTGCCTCGCGGCGAGGGCGGCGCCGGGGCGCGGCGGCCGACGGACGCCACCCGCCCGGAGCCGGTCAGCCCCGCCTGGTCGGGGCGTGCCGGCGTTCCGCCGCCGCGCCCGGCCGGCTACCCGGAGCCCGGCACCGAGTGGTACACCGAGGAGCAGGCGGGTCGCCGCTGGTGGATGCCGATCCTGCTCGGCGTCCTCGCGCTGCTGCTGATCGCCCTGATCGGCCTGGGTGTCTGGCTGGCTCTCCGCGCGGCGGACCGGGGCGCCGAGCCGGGCCTGTCGCCGTCGGCCGTGCCGAGCACCGCCCCGCAGACAAGTGTCACGCCGAGCACCGCCGCGCCGAGCAGTTCACCGCCGAGCAGCCCGCCGACCACCACGGCGGCCGCCGGGGTGCCGATGCCGCGGCTGGCGGGGCTGCCGGAGTCGGCCGCGCGGGCGGCCCTCGACCGGCTGGGCGTGGACTACCGGGTGCGGTACCGAACGTCGGACCAGCCCGCCGGAACGGTGATCGACACCGACCCGGAGGCCGGTGAGCCGGTCGCCGAGGGGGACCAGGTCACCATCGTGGTGGCCCGGGCCGCGGCCCCGACGACGGACGCCTCCACCTCGACGCCCGCGCCGACGGTCACCGCCACGCCGTGAGCGTTCGCCACCGTCACGCCGTGCGCGTTCACCTCGGGCGGGCCTGACCGTTCACCACTGGCGACGTCGGGTGCCGACCAGGCCCAGGCCGGCCAGCGAGATGGCGAGGCCGAGCAGCCCCGAGTAGAACAGCGACCGGCTGAGGTCGGTGGTGGCGGAGGGGCGGTCGGCCAGCGCGGCCTCCCCGCCCCCGGCACCTGCCTCCGCCGACTGTCCGACGTCGCCGCCCGGCGTGCCGGCCACCGGTGGGTCGACCCCGTCGGGCTGGTCCTCGTCCGCTTCGGTGGCCGGCCGGTCGCCCTCCCCGACCACGGTGATCTCCGGAGCCGGGACCGGCTCGGTCAACTCCGTGGTCGCGGAGAAGGCGGGGTGGCGGACCACGAGCGCGAGCATGGTCGCGGCGCCGAGGAACGCGAGGAGCCCGAGGGCGTAGCCGATACGGGACCGGTGGTGCCGCCGCGCGGCGGGCAGATTGACCATGACCATCCCAGGTTCAGGGTCCGGAGCGCGCGGGGTGGAGCGTTTGCCGGGGTGGGCGTACCGATTCTATGGCGCTGGCACGCCCTCCCGACCGGGTTTCGTGAGGTCAGCCGACCCGGACCGGGGTCCGGACCACCGGACGACGGGCCGTTCGGACGGTGTGCGGACGAGGGGCCGGCGCGGCCTGGACAGGCCGCAACCCCTCCTGCTGTACGAAGATCGACCGCCGGTTGACCGCGTCCCCCGCCGCGTTCAACTCGTAGCCGTCGAGCCAGAGCCAACCGTCGTAGGTCGGCCAGTCGAGCACCCGGATCACCCGGAACATGATCGGTCGGAGGAACTGGACACTCGCCGCGCGAGTCACGTGCAGTACGTCACCGGAGCGGGGAAGCACATCGGCTCCTGGGGAGGGTCGGCCGGCGGGCGGGCCGGCGAGGCTGATCGGGGGACAGGGTCGGTCCGGTGACGGGGGATCTGCCTCGTGGACCGCTGATCAGTGGGTCGGTGCTGGTCGGGCCGTACCCGCGGTGGCGGACCGCCACCCGACCATCACCCGGCTGCTCCCGGCTACCGCTCCCGCCGCCACAGCCAAGCTGGCGTGCAGCGGCGGGGTCTTCACCCCGGGGCAGATCGCTCGGCGCGGGACGGCTCCCCTCCTGCCGTCCCGCGGCCCGTGGTGCGACCACGCCCGGAGATCATGCGAAGACGGTGAGTAACCCGTGCCATACCGACAGAGTGCATCAGGGACGTGCTTCATGCAAGTTGCACGTCGTCTTTTGCTGATATGCGAGCACGACACGTGAACGGGACGCTTGAAGCCTCAGGTCCCGGGGCGGCACACTGGACGCCGGTTTCGCCCGACGCGGCCGGTCGACGACCGGCACCATCCCCTGCCGCGAACGCTCACCCGCCGTACGCCGGTCGCGCCCCGGCGGGTGTGAGACCGGGCGCGACCGACCGGAGGTAGCCGGGTGCGCGCGAGGAATGGGATTCCCCGTCCATCGACCCGTGGGGTGGCGTCGTGAGCGAGCGGCGCAGCCCGACCATCCGGCGTCGACGCCTGGGGGCGGAACTCCGCCGGCAGCGCGAAGCTGCCGGCATCACCATCGAGACGGTCGCCGAGCAGTTGGAGTGTTCGGCCTCCAAGATCTCCCGTATCGAAACCGGCCACACCACCGCGACACCCCGGGACGTGCGGGACATGCTCCGCATCTACGGGGTGGTCGGCGCCGAGAGCGACGAGCTGGTGCAGATCGCTCGCGAGGCCCGGCAGAAGGGCTGGTGGCATCCGTACAGCACGGTGCTGGTCGGGGCGTACGTGGGACTGGAGGCGGCGGCCAGCTCGATCCGGGCGTATGAGCAGCAGGTCGTGCCGGGCCTGCTGGAGACCGAGGAGTACGCGGGGGCGATGATCCGGGCCGCTCGGCCGGACTTCTCCGCCGAACAGGTGGAACAGCGGGTGCGTGTCCGACTGGGCCGTCAGTCGTTGTTGACCCAGGACGATCCGGTCGATCTGTGGGTGGTGCTCGACGAGGCGGTGCTGAGCCGGCCGGTTGGCGGCGACGCGGTGATGCGTGGCCAGCTCAGACGGTTGGTGGAGATTGCCGAACTGCCGAACGTGACGTTGCAGGTCCTGCCCTTCGAGGTGGGTGCGCACGCCGGCATGGACGGGACCTTCACGATCCTCAGCTTCCCCGAACCGAGTGATCCCGATGTCGTGTACGCGGAGAACGCCACGGGTGGGCTCTTCCTGGAGAAGAGCGACGAACTACAGAAGTACAGCTTCATCTTCGATCACATTCGAGCAGCGGCCATTCGCCCGGAGGAATCCATCGCACACATCGCAAAACTGGCAGAGGAGCCGTTGTGGAAATGGCGACCAAGGAGTTCCCCGTGGACCTGACGCAGGCGACGTGGTTCAAGAGCTCGAAGAGCGGGCCGAACTGTGACAACTGCGTGGAGGTCGCATACGTGACCGGGGCGGTCGGCGTCCGGGACTCGAAGGACAGGACGGGCCCGGCCCTGGTCTTCGCCCCGGGTGACTGGCACGCCTTCGTCGCCGGCGCCAGGGGCGGTACGTTCGGCCGGAGCTGATTCGGCGTCCCGCCCCCAGGAGCGTGGTCCCGCCCGGCAACGTCGCCGGGCGGGACCATTTCGTCTGCGCCCCGGCCGGTTCCGGCCACCCGTCGCCAGTTCCGTTCCGCCTCGTTGAACCGCACAGATCGGCAACCGAACGAGGCAGGCGAGACGGATGACGACGATCGGTTCAGAGAATCTCACAAACGGTCCGGGCAAGCCCGAGCGGTTCGGTGGCAAATACCGCGGGGCACGCCGGGACAGCGTCCTCACCGAGGTGGGCTCCGGCGAAGCCGAGATCGGCGGCCGGGACGCGCCCGCACCGGAGCAGTCCGCCCCACCGCTCTCCCTGCCGTCGCTCGACCCGAACCCGCTCACGGAGCCGTCCTTCCCGCCGACCGGCTGGCCCATGGAGCCGCAGGAGTCCCTCGTGGACCATCCGCTGCTGCGCGGGCTGCTGATGGAGTTGCCGCCGAAGGGCAGCGTGCCCCCGCCCGGCTGGCTGGACCGCTGGTTCGAGGCGACCCGGGCCATCCTGGAGCTGCTATACGTGCAGGGGACCGGCCGCACGCGCTGACGCGGCGGTCGCCGGCGGCAGGGCCCGCTCGGCGAGGCGGTTGTGCCGCAGGGCGTGGCGTACCCCGATGGCGATCACGCCGAGCACCGCGACGGTGGCCGCGGGCCCGGTGACGGCCGGCGTCGCGAACAGGTCGACGCCCGCGGCCGGGAGCACCGCGCCGAGCATCGCCAGCGCGGTCACCTGGAGCGGCAGCCCGATGAGCGGGTGCGCCGCGGCGGCGCGCAGCCCGTGCGGGGCCGGGGTGTCCGGCGCGGCGGCGAGCGCGCCCGCGCCGGCCCGCAGCCACCGGATCCGGCGCACCGTGCAGACCGCGACGACGAGCGCCGGCGCTGCCGCGAGGGTGAGCCCGCCGGCGGCCCGGTCGAGCGCCGTCGTGCCGGCGCTCTGGAGGCCCACCGCGAGCACGGCCGCGGTCAGCGCCAGGCCGGTGAGCACCAGGGCGGACAACCATCCGGTACGCCGGCGCAGCGCGCGGGCGCGGTCCAGCCGGGGCAGCCCGTCCGCCACCACGCCGGCGGCCAGCCAGACGGCGGCGAGCGGGAGCAGCACGGTGAGATGCTCGTCCATGGCTCCAGCCTCGCCCGGTCCGGCGTCGGCCGGATCGGGGCCCGCACCCCGGTTCCTCCCGTACGCCCTCCCGTAGGGGTCATCCCACCGGCGTTATGGCGGATCCGGCATGTTCACGTGTTTCCGTTGCTGGCCTAGCCTCTTAATGATCGGTCAGCGTCGATTCGCCTGTGCCTCACCGGGCGGACGGTCCTGTGCCGGTCGGAGGGAGGTAGGGAGATGGGTCTCCCACACAGGTCCGTACTCGTCGGAATGACCGCCCTGACCATGCTCGCGGCCGCCGCGTCACCCGCCGCGGCCGCCGAACCCACCGGCGCGATCCGTGCCGCCGGTGGTCCCACCGCCGTGGCGGACAGCTACATCGTGGTGTTGAAGGACAACGCCGTCGCCCCCGCCCGCGTCACCGAGACCGCGCAGCGGTTGACCGCCCGGCACGGCGGCACGGTCGCCCGCACGTGGCGCGCCGCCCTGCGCGGCTTCGAACTCACCGTCGGCGCGAAGGCCGCCGCGCGGATCGCGGCCGACCCCGCCGTGGCGTACGTGGAACAGAATCACACGGTCTCGATCGCCGGCACCCAGACGAACCCGCCGTCCTGGGGCCTGGACCGGATCGACCAGCGGAACCTGCCGCTGAACAGCTCCTACACCTACCCGAACACGGCCGGCAACGTGCGGGCCTACATCATCGACACCGGCGTGCTGTTCGGGCACAACGACTTCGGCGGCCGGGCCGTCTCCGGCTTCGACGCGGTGGACGGCGGCTCCGCCGACGACTGCAACGGCCACGGCACGCACGTCGCGGGCACCGTGGGCGGCTCCTCGTACGGGGTGGCCAAGGGCGTCCAGATCGTCGGGGTCCGGGTGCTCAACTGCCAGGGCAGCGGCACCAACGCCCAGGTGGTGTCCGGCATCGACTGGGTCACCGCCAACGCGGTGAAGCCGGCGGTGGCGAACATGAGCCTCGGCGGCTCCGCCAACAGCTCCATCGACACCGCGGTCACCAACTCCATCAACTCCGGCATCACGTACGCCGTGGCGGCCGGCAACGGCGACATCCTGGGCAACCGGCAGAACGCCTGCAACTACTCACCGGCCCGGGTCGCGTCGGCGATCACGGTCGGGGCGACGCAGAACAACGACGCCGCCGCGAGCTTCTCCAACTACGGCACCTGCGTCGACATCCTGGCGCCGGGCGTCAACATCACCTCCGCGTGGTACACCGGCAGCACCGCCACCAACACGATCAGCGGCACCTCGATGGCGTCGCCGCACGTCGCGGGCGCCGCGGCGCTCGTGCTCTCGGCGAATCCCTCGTGGGCCCCGCAGCAGGTGCGGGACAGCCTGGTCAACAACGCCACCCCGAACGTCGTGACCAACGTGGGCACGGGCACCCCGAACCGCCTGCTCTACGTGGTCAACGGCACCACCCCGCCGCCGACCAACGACTTCTCCGTCTCGGTCTCGCCCACCTCCGGTTCGACCGCGCCGGGCGGCTCGGTGACCGCCACGGTCGCCACCGCCACCACCAACGGCTCGGCCCAGTCGGTGAGCCTGGCCGCGAGCGGCCTGCCGAGCGGCGCCACCGCCTCGTTCAACCCGGCCACGGTGACCTCCGGCGGCTCGTCCAGCCTGACCATCACCACCTCCGCGAGCACGCCGGTCGGCACCTACGCGGTGACGATCAGCGGCACCGCGGCGTCGGGCACGAAGACGGCGACGTACTCACTGACCGTCACCGGTGCGGGCGGCTGCACGGGGGCCGGCCAGAAGCTCGGCAACCCGGGCTTCGAGTCGGGTAACACGGTCTGGTCGTCCACCTCGGGCGTCATCGGCCA
>NZ_JANAVK010000009.1:0-135623 GCF_024213425.1 Micromonospora sp. A3M-1-15
CGGACCGGCGAAGATGCCACCGGTGAAGGCCAGACCAGCAATACCGAGAACGCTCTTACGCAGCATCGTGTTCATGACGAAAGCTCCTTGGGGGTTGGCGCACCACGCCGATAGGGGGTCGGCCGTGCGCAAGCACCGTCAGGGCGCTCAAAAGGGGGAAGTCTTGGGGGGATCATCCGGCGTGCGGGGCGGGGCCTCTTCGTCGCGCCGGGACCATGTACAACGACCGGCGGCCCACCAACATTCCGGGCCCGGCCACCCCGCCTGGCGGGGCGCCTTCCTCGGTGGTTCACGGGGATACAACGACGCCCGCCGGCCCGCCATTCCGCCGCCTGAGTGCTGGCTGGCCCCCCGGAAACGGACATCCGGCGCAGCTCACCTCGGTCGGTGGAACGGCATGGGTGTGTCCGGGCGTCGGAGACACCCATGACGTTCCACTCAGGCCTGAGGTGAGGGCGGAAACGGGACATTCACCCCAGGGCTCGGGTCGGGTGGGGCGGGTCAGTGGTCGTGGTCGTCGGACTCCTCGGGGACCCACCAGCCGCCGCGGTACAGGGTGCCGCGGGGCGGCTCGGCCGGGGCGGGACGTGAGCGGCGCGCGCGGCGTACGCGGCTCACCACGAACCAGCCGACCGCGCCCACGCAGACCACGATGACCACGTTCTGCAGCGCCCCGACGTACGCCTCGACGACGTGCCAGTTCTCGCCCAGCAGGTAGCCGGCGAGCACGAAGGCGCTGTTCCAGATGAGGCTGCCCAGCGAGGTGTAGAGCAGGAAGACCGGTACGGGCATCCGTTCCACGCCGGCCGGGATGGAGATGAGACTGCGGAAGATCGGAATCATCCGGCCGAAGAACACGGCCTTGACGCCGTGCCGGAGGAACCACGCCTCGGTGCGGTCGACGTCCGCCAGCTTCACCAGCGGCAGCCGGCCCGCGAGGGCGCGCATCCGGTCCCGGCCGAGCGCCGCGCCGACGTAGTAGAGGGCCAGCGCGCCGAGCACGGACCCGAGGGTGGTCCACGCGATGGCCCCGGCCAGGCTCATCCGCCCCTGGCTGGCGGTGAACCCGGCCAGCGGCAGGATCACCTCGCTGGGGATGGGCGGGAAGAGGTTCTCCAGGGCCACCGCGAGACCGGCGCCCGGGCCGCCGAGCCGTTCGACCAGGCCGGTGACCCAGCCGACGGGTCCTTCGCCGGCTGGTTCCGCGGCTCGTGGAGCCGCGACGCGGGGACCGACGAGGAGCTGTGCGTTTCCGATCATCCGACAACGTTACGAGGCGACCCGGCCGGCGACCACGGAAACCGGGCCCACTACCCTGCGGGCATGCGTACGCCCCTGCGTCTCGCGGTCGCCCAGCCGCTCTGCCGCGCGCACGACGTCGCCGGCAACGCCGAGCGGCACGCCGCCGCGGTCCGGGCCGCCGGGGCACGGGTGGTGGTCTTTCCCGAGCTGTCGCTCACCGGGTACGAACTGGACGCCGCGCCGCTGGACCCCGCCGACGCCCGGCTCGCCCCGCTGGTTGCGGCCTGCGCCGACACCGGTGCGCTGGCGCTGGCGGGCGCGCCGGTGGCCGGGCGGCACATCGCGGTCCTCGCGGTGGACGGGGACGGCGCGCGGGTCGCGTACCGGAAGATGTGGCTGGGTGGCGCGGAGCCGCGACACTTCCGGCCGGGGCCGGAGCCGGCGGTGCTCGAGGTGGACGGTTGGCGGCTGGGCCTCGCGGTGTGCAAGGACACCGGCGTCCCGGCGCACGTCGAGGCGACGGTGGCCCGGGCCGCCGACGCCTACCTGGCCGGCGTGCTGGAGTCGGACGACGACGCGGCGGTCCCCGAGGAACGCGCGCGCCGGATCGCCACGGCCCACGGGGTGTGGGTGGCGGTGGCCAGCTTCGCGGGGGCCACCGGCGGTGGCTACGCGCGGGCGGCCGGCGGTTCCGGCGTCTGGTCGCCGGCCGGGCTCGCGGTCGTCCGAGCCGGGACGGCCGTCGGGGAGGTCGTCACGGCAACCCTCCACTGAGGAGGGGCAGCCGGTGTCGGGCCGGTCGCCTACGGTGGGGCGACGGGCCACCGGCCCCGAGTCCGCCGCCGACCGCGGCGGTCACCGTGACCGGCACGGTGGTCGTACCCGGGCGGGAGGTGAGAGGTCGATGACGGGCGCCGACTCGGACCGCGGACCGCACCAGGTGGACCGCGAGGCCGTCGACGACGCCGCCCGGCTACCCGAGGCGGCCGCCCTGGTGGAGGTGGCGGCCGCGGCGGCGGGCGGCGGCTCGTGAGCGGGCGGGTGGTGGGCATCCGGCGCTATCCGGTGAAGTCGCTGCTGGGCGAGGAGCTGGAGGCGGTGGCGGTGGACGCGGCCGGGCTGGCCGGGGACCGGCGGCTCGCCCTGCTGCACCGGGAGACCGGGCGGGTGGCGAGCGCGAAGAACCCGTACCGGTGGCGGGCGCTGACCATGCTGCGGGCCACCGGCGGCGACGGCGCGGTGCGGATCGCGCTGCCCGACGGGCGCACCGTCGCGGCCGGCGACGAGGGCGTGGACGCCGTGCTCTCCGAGGTGCTCGGCGCGCCGGTGACGCTTGTCGACACGCCGCCGCCGGACGCGGTGCTCGAACGGTCCCGCCCCGAGGAGGTGCTCGCCGCGGGGGTGGCGGTGCCGGTGCCGTTCGACGAGGGGCGGCTCGGGGCGGCCGCGCCGCCCGGCGGCTTCGTCGACTTCGCCCCGGTGCACCTGGTGACCACGGCGACGCTGCGGCGGATCGGGGCGGAGCTGCCGTCGGGCGTGGTGGACCCGGTGCGGTACCGGCCGAACCTGGTGCTGGACACCGCCGGCCCGGGCTTCGAGGAGAACGACTGGCCGGGTCGCGAGCTGCGGATCGGCGCGGACGTGGTGCTGCGGGTGGTGGCCCGCACGCCCCGCTGCGCGGTGCCGACCCTGGCGCACGGTCGGCTCCCCCGCGACCCGGAGGCGCTGCGCGTGCCGGCCCGGCTGAACCGGGTGGTGCCGCTGGACGGCCTGGCGCCGCAGCCCTGCGTCGGCGCGTACGCGCAGGTGGTCCGGGCGGGCCGGGTGCGGGCGGGCGACCCGGTGCGGCTGGCCTGAGCCGGCGGGCTCAGCCCTCGTCGCGCCCGCCCCCGCGCAGCCCCGCGTACGCGTCGAGCAGGTCCCGGAGGGCGCCGGCCGTGGCCTCGTCGAGCTTGCCGTCGTCGGCCAGGTCGCCGATCCGCTCGCGCAGGTCCTCGACCCGCTTGGCACGGTCCTTCGGCTTGCCGCGGTCCAGCTCGGCGGCCTTCTCGCGCAGGTCGTTCGCGGTCTTGCGGTCGATGCGGCCGTCCGCCACGGCCTGGTCGACCACGTCGGCGAACTGCGCGGCGAGCTGGCGCAGGGTGACCGGCGCCGGCGGGGTGCTGGCCGGGCCGGAGGTGGCCGGCTCGGACGGCGTCGAGGGGACCGGTTCCTCGGCCGGCGCCGTGCCGGTGGACGGGCCGGCGACCGGCCCGGTGCCCGCCGGGGTGTCGGGGTTGTCGCCGAGCAGCAGCGTGCCGGCCAGGGCGAGCAGCAGCACCACCCCGGCGGCGACGAGCGCCCCGATGAGCCGGTTCGACCGGGTGGCCGGCCCCACGGGCGGCGGTGGGACCGGGCGGGGGGCCCGCTCGATCAGCGTCGGCGGGTGCTCGGGGCGGGACACCGTGGGCAGGATCGCGGTCGGGGGGTCGGCCGGTTGGCCGGCGCCGAGCCGGGTGGCGAGCTGGGCGGCGGTGGGCCGCCGTGCCGGGTCCACGGCCAGGCAGGCCAGGGTGAGGTCGGCGATGTCGGCGGGCAGCCCGGGAACGCGCAGCGGCGGCACCGGGGGGCGGTGGGCCCGGACGTCGAGCACGTCGTCCCAGGTCTGCACGGGCAGCGGGGCGCGCCCCGTGAGGGTGCGGTAGAGCAGGGCGCCGAGGGCGTACACGTCGCTGGCCGGGTTGGCCGGGCCGGGGGTCATCCGCTCCGGCGCGAAGTACGCCGGGGTGCCCATGAGCAGCTCGCCGGTCTGCCCCGCGAGGGGGTGGCGCGGGCCGGCCAGGGTGGCGATGCCGAAGTCGAGCACCTTCGCCCCGGTCTCGGTGAGCATCACGTTGCCGGGCTTGATGTCGCGGTGCACCACGCCGATCCGGTGCGCGGCGGCGAGGGCGGCGGCGATCTGCCCGGCCAGCCGGACGGCCTCCGGCCAGGCGAGCGGCCCGCCGGTCAGCCGGTCGGCGAGGGTGCGCCCCTCGACCAGCTCCATGACGAGGTAGGGCGCCACCGAGCCGTCGGGCATGGTGGCCTCGCCGTAGTCGTACACCTGGGTCACGTGCGGGTGGGTGAGCCGCGCCGCCGCGCGGGCCTCGCGCTGGATGGTGGCGCGCAGCTGCGGGTCGGCGGCGAGCTGCGTGGCGAGGGCCTTGACCGCGACGGGGCGGTGCAGGACCTCGTCGTCGGCGCGCCACACCTCGGACATCCCGCCGAGCCCGATGCGCTCGCGCAGGACGTACCGATCGTGCAGCCGGAGCGAGGGCGTGAACGGCGACATGGTGGTCCAGTGTGCCTGGCCGGTGGGCTGCCCGACCAACCCGGTGCCGGGTTCCGCGCCGATCGGGCGGTTCCGGCTCGAACGGGGTGCCGTCCGGGTGGCGCCGGCCACCCGGACGGGCCGTCGACCGGGGTCAGGACTGGCAGGTGGGCACCCGGGCGGGGCGCGGCTCCATCCGGTCGGCGAGGCGGCGCAGCGCCGCCGCGGCGGCCAGCCGGGTGGGTGCCAGCCGGGGCGGCCGGGGCCGGTCGGGGCGGACCGGGGCATCGGGGCGGGCGGAGTTCACGTGCCGGGTCACGGCGTCGACGGCGAGGACGAAACCGGTGGAGTGTTCCATGGTCAACTCCTGGGTGCGGGACCGGTGGAGGTCCGGACGACGAGATCGGTGGGAAGCAGGAGGTGGCCGTCGGCCGGGTCGGCCGGCGGCTCCAGCAGCAGTGCGGCGGCGAGTCGGCCCTTCTCCTCGGCCGGCTGCCGGACGGTGGTCAGCCCCGCGGCGGCGGCCTCGGCGACGTCGTCGAAGCCGGTGACCGAGAGGCCGGAATCGGGGCCGGCCGCGTCGAGCACTCCGAGCGCCAGCACGTCGGAGCAGGCCAGCACGGCCGTGGGCGGGTCGTCGCCGGCCAGCGTCGGTGCGACGGCCGTGGCGGCGGCCGCCCGGCTGTTGCCGGTGGCGTTGAGCACGGTGATGGCCGACCACGGGACGCCGACGGCGGCGAACGCGCCGGCGAAGCCGGCGAGCCGGTCGCGGGTTGTGGGGTGGGGCGCCTCACCGGGACCGTCCAGCCGCAGCGGGCCGGGCGGCGCGTCGGGCAGCATGGTGTCGGCGAGCAGGGCCACCCGCCGGTGCCCGAGGCCGGCGATGTGCGCGGCGACGGACCGGGCGGCGGCCCGCTCGTCGATGCCGACGAAGCGGTCGGCCGGGCCGGCGGCGCTGGGTGCGGTGGTGACGAGGGGCAGCCCTCGGTCGCGGATCGCGCCGAGCACGTGCTCCTCGTCGCCGACGCAGTAGACGCAGAAGCCGTCGACCGCGGCGTTGTCGACGGCGGCCCGCGCCCGGTCGCGGTCGCCGGGCAGCGGCACCAGCAGCAGGCTGGTGCCGTGCTGCTGGGCCACCTCGCCGACGCCGGCCAGGAAGCGCACGGCGAACGGGTCGGTGAACGCGTAGGACAGCTCGGAGGTGAACAGGACGCCGATCGCGCCCACGAAGCCGCGGCGCAGCGAGCGGGCGGTCGGGTCGGGTCCCGGGTAGCCGAGGCGGCGCGCGGCGTCGAGGATCTTCGCCCGCAGCGCCGCGGAGAGCTGGTCCGGCCGGCTGTAGGCGTTGGAGACGGTGCTGCGGGACACGCCCACCGCGTTCGCGACGTCCTGCAGGGTCGGCTTCGCCACCGGTCTGCCCTTCTGGATCGATTCAGTGCTGTATCGATTCAGAAGCTACTCCGCCGATCGGCGGGAGTCAACGGGAGACGGTCAGGCGGGGTAGAGCTCGTCCCGGATCCGGGCCAGCAGCTCGGGGGTGCGCTCCGGCGGCGCGGCCTCACCGCACAGCCGGTCCATGGCCCCCGCGTAGTGGTCGAGGTCGTCGCGCCGGTCGAGGTAGACCGCGCTGGTCAGCTGCTCGATGTAGACGATGTCCGGCAGGTCCTGGTCGCCGAAGCGCAGGATGCTGAAGGCGCCACCCGCGGCGGCGTGCCCGCCGGCGTCGAACGGGACGATCTGGAGCCGGACATGCGGCGCGGCGCTCGCCTCGATCAGCACGTCCAGCTGCCGGCGCATCACCTCGGGGCCACCGACGGGTCGGCGCAGCGCGGCCTCGTCGAGCACCGCCCAGAGCTGCGGCGGGTCGCTGCGGCGCAGCAGCTCCTGGCGTTCCATCCGCAGCCTCACCCGCCGCTCGACCTCCGCCGGCGGGGCGCCGCGGTGGCCCAGCAGGATCACCGCCCGGGCGTACGCGGGCGTCTGGAGCAGGCCCGGGACGAACTGCACCTCGTAAGTGCGGATCAGCGCGGCAGCGGCCTCGAGCCCCAGGTAGGACTGGAACCAGCCGGGCAGCACGTCGCCGTAGCGGTGCCACCAGCCGGGGCTGTTCGCGTCGCGGGCGAGCTTGAGCAGCGCCGCCCGGTCGTCGGACGCGGTGACGCCGTAGAGGGTGAGCAGGTCGGCGACGTCGCGTTCCTTGAACCCGACCCGGCCGAGCTCCATTCGGCTGATCTTGGATTCGGAGGAGCGGATCTCCCAGCCGGCGCTCTCCCGGCTCACCCCGGCGCCCTCCCGGAGCCGGCGCAGCTGCGCCCCGAGCAGCATGCGCAGCACGGTCGGGCCGCTGGTCGGGCCTCCCTCGACGGGCACCGTCGTCACCTGGCCGTCCTTCGCATGCCGACTGTCCTGACCGGACGCCCCAGCCCGGCCGAGGAGTAAGCATGTCATGGACCGACAGTGATGGGTACTCCTCCGGACGGGGGATAGGGTCCCGTCAGCGGGACGGCGACCGGGCGATCAGGTGGTCGAAGTCGCCGTCGCGGGCGCCGAGCACGAACGCGGCGATCTCGTCGACCGTGTAGATGAGCGCCGGGCCCTCCGGGTGCCGCGAGTTGCGTACCGCGATGCCACCGCCGTCGGGCAGCTCGGCCAGCTCGACGCAGTTGCCGCTCGGGTTGCTGCGCCGGCTCTTGAGCCACCGCACCGGCGGCAGCTCACTGGTGGGTACGCCGTTCGACGGCTGCTGCATGGGGGCGTCCTTCACGGGAAGAGCCAGCCGATGCCGCGGGGAGGGGCGGTGGGTGGCGACGGGGTGCTGTCGACTGTAGACGGAGATGCACGTGCATCTGCTATTGCATCTGCAATGGACAGCGAGCATGATAACGCACGTGCGGTGTACCCGGACGTTCACGCTCGGTTACCCGGATCCCGGTTGCGAGCAGGGCGAACACCCCCGGCCGGCGCCGTCCGGCGCGGCCCGTGGACTGCGGTGAGGGAGGGCGCGTGCCGGATCCGATGACCGTCGCCTCCGGCATCTCCGCGGTCGGCGCCCTGGTCTCCGCCTGGCAACTGCGCCGCCGGGCCGTCCGCGCCGAGGCCGAGATCGAGCTGCTCCAGGCCGAGCTGGCGGCCGAGCGGCACGCCGCCAGCCACGACCCGCTCACCGGGCTGCCCAACCGGCGGGCCTTCTTCCGGCTGGCCGCCACCCTGCTCACCGACGCCGCCGGCAAGCCGCTCGTCGCCATCGTGCTCGACCTCGACGACTTCAAGCAGGTCAACGACCGCTATGGGCACGCCGCGGGCGATCAGGTGCTGGTCAGCGTGGCGCAGCGGCTGGCCGCGTTCGCCGGGGACAACCTCGTCGCCCGGCTGGGCGGCGACGAGTTCGCCGGCCTGCTGGTCAGCCCGACGGTGGACCGGCGCTGGATCGAGCACGCCACCCGCCGGCTCTGCGAGGCGCTCGCCGCGCCGATCCCGCTGGGCGCCCGCAGCATCCGGGTGACCGCCTCGGTCGGGCTCGCCCCGGTGCACGGCCCGACCCAGCTCACCGACGCCCTGTGCCGGGCCGACGCGGCGATGTACCAGGCGAAGACGGTCGGCCCGGCCCGCGCGACCCGCCAGCTCGTCGCCGAGTGCTGAGCCGGCCGGCGGTCAGGCCGGCGGGCGACCGGGGTCGCGCCACGCGCCCGGGGGTGCGAGCAGGTGGTCGGCCCGGTCAGCGCCAGCCGTAGCCGGCCCGCAGCGCCTGGCCCACCCGGTCGAACCGGCGCCGGTCCAGCACCGCGCCCTCCCGGCGGATGCTGTCCTCGCGCATGGTGAGCACCCGGTCCAGGCGGACCCAGCTCGACCGCTGGTCGCGGTCCCACTCCCCCGGGCCCAGGGCCAGCCAGTGCCGCTGGCCGTCGCGGTCGCTCTGGCTGGACAGCATCAGCCCGAACAGCGTGCGGCTCTGCCGGCCCACCACCAGCACCGGACGGTCCTTGCCCTGGCGGGGGTCGTCCTCGTACGGCACCCAGGTCCAGACGATCTCCCCGGGGTCGGCCTGCCCGTCCAGCTCAGGCGCGTACGCCAGCTCACGCCGCTGCAACGCGGTGACCTGGCGGCGCCGGGCGACCTGGGCCGGAATCGGACCGGCGGTACGGGTGGGCGCGGCCGCGCCCCCGGCGATCCGGCCGAGCCGGGACGCCACGTTCCTCAACAGACCTGCCACGGCGGGCAGCCTATCCCGGCCCCGGTCGGGCGCACGGCGGGGAGCGCCCTGCGCCGTCACGGCGCGCAATTGGGTTGTTCGACGGTGGTACGCGGGGTGACCATGGTCGGCATGGTGGGGGATCCGGTGTGAGGACGCCGCTTCAGGGCGGGCTCCCGCCGATCGACGCGGTCGTCGGCGCCGTGGTGGAGATCGCCTGTGACGAGTCGGGATTCTCGGGCACCAATCTGCTCCATTCGGCCACCCCCGTGATCACGCACGCGAGCGTCGAACTGGGCGTGGACGAGGCGGTCGGGCTGATCACCGCGCTGCGCTCCGGGTTCCGGTTCTCACCGCACGAGTTCAAGTCCGGGCAGTTCCTCCGCGGCCCGGGCGCAACCGAGGCGCTGGAGTGGTTCCTGAGGGCGCTGAGGGGCCGCGCGTCCGTTCACCTGGTCGACAAGGAGTTCTTCCTCGTCACCCGCATCGTCGACCTGCTGCTGACCGAGCCGTCGTACGCGGCCGGCACCCGCCTGGCGCAGGATCACCGTCCGGCCGCTCTCGCCCTGTACCGGGCGGGGCGTTCGGCCGGAAGCGACTGGGTCGCCTTCCTGGCGGCCTTCGTCGACATGGTCCGGACCAAACGCCGGCATCCGGATCACCGGACCGTGCAGCGGTTCTTCGCGGCCCGGGACACGCTGGCCCGAACCGGCCTGGGCACCCCGGCCGAGGCCGTCCTCGACGGGCTCAACCCGGCCCGCGTGTGGTCCGTGGTGACCAGGCTCGACAACGACGACCGGTCGATCCCGCCACCGCTGGAACCCCTGCTGCCGGCGCTGGCGGAGACGGTCCTGTCCTGGAGCGGCGGACAGCGGCAGGTGCTGGTGACCCACGACGAGCAGAGCGCCCTCACGGCCGACCGGTTGGCCCGTCTCCAGCGGGCGCTCGCCGACCACGGCGCAGCACCGGCGGCCGGCGCGGTCGGTGCGTTGCCGGCCGGAGTGTCGCCCCTGGCCGGGCTCGTGATGGTCGACTCCCGCGACGACCCGCGCGTCCAGGTCGCCGACCTCCTGGCGGGGGTGGCCCGGAGGTCGCCGGGGATTCGGGACGACGCCCTGCTCCAGCCGCTGCTGTCCCCGACGTCACTGCACGACCCCGGAGGGTGAGGCTCGCCGACTCCGGGACGCCGGCGGGGCCAGGGGGACAACAAGGTGACTCCCGAGCTGTCGTTGATCCGTCTTGGGGCGGCCGCCGGGGGCCGCACACTGACCCCCATGAACCCTCCGGCCGCGTTCCTCGCCGACCCGCCGCTCAGCCCGGCGGTGACCGCCGCCTACGAGGGCGACCTCACCTCCGACGGTTACGTCAACAACCTCACCCGGGTCTGGTGCTGGCGCCCTGACGTGCTGGCGTCCTTCCAGGACCTGCGTGCCGATCTCCTGGCCGCCTCGGGCCTGTCGCCGCGGGAGGTGGCCGTGCTGGTCGCCGCCACCGCCGCTGCCCGCGGCGACGCCTACTGCGCGCTGGCGTGGGGCGCCCGGCTGGCCGACCTCAGTGACGAGGCGACCGCGGCACAGGTGCTGCGCGGCGCCGACGGTGACCTGTCCGAGCGGGAGATCGCGCTGGCCGCCTGGTCCCGTCAGGTCGTCGGGAATCCGAATGCCGCCACCGAGGCCCAGGTGGAGCGCCTCCGCGACGCGGGCCTCAGCGACCAGGAGATCTTCGAGGCGACCACCCTGATCGCGTTCCGGCTGGCGTTCTCCACCGTCAACGACGCGCTGGGAGCACGCCCGGATCCGCAGCTCGCCGAGAAGGCGCCCCGGCTCGTCCGCGAAGCCGTCACCTTCGGCCGCCCGGTCCAGGCAGCCACGTCCGACAGCGGCGCCGGGTGACGCGCGTGCCGGCGCCCACCTCGACCAGGGCGTCGGGCGTTCCGCCGTGGTGTGCCCGGATCGCCGCGACGATCTCGGCCGGATAGCCTGGGCGGACCTCGTGGTAGGCGCCGGCCACCCCGCCGAAGAGCTGCGACGTGACCGCGATCCTCGCCGGGCCGGCCGGTCGTCGCCGCCCCGTCGGGAGGAGTGCCGTGGAACCGGAGATACCCCGCGACCTGCCGCTGTTCGAGCGAACGGCCGTCCGGCTGGTGGTGTTGGACGCCGCCGACCGGGTGCTGCTGTTCCACACGCGCGACCCGGACCATCCGGTGCTGGGCACCTGGTGGGAGCTGCCCGGTGGCGGGCTCGACCCCGGGGAGACCTACCTGGAGGCGGCGGTGCGGGAGCTGCGCGAGGAGACCGGCATCGTGGTGGCACCGGCACAGGTGGGCGCGCCGACCTGGCGGCGCCGGGCCAGTTTCCGGCACCGGCAGCGGCGGCACCTCCAGGACGAGGTGGTGGTAACGGTGCGGCTGCCCGGCCCGGGGCCGGACGTGGACGAGGCGGACCGGCTGGACTACGAGGTGGAGGACTACTTCGGGTTCCGCTGGTGGCCGGTGGCCGACGTGGTCGCCGACCGGCCGCGCTGCTACCCGGGGCGGCTGCCGGAGCTGCTGCCGGCGTTCCTGGCCGGCGAGGAGATCGACGAGCCGTTCGAGTTGTGGTCCTGACCGGCGTGCCGGACGCGGCGCCGACCGGCACAGTGGAGCGGTGAATCCTCTCCACGCACCCCTGGCCCACTACGCCGAGCGGCTGCACCGCGCCGCCGGCGACGCCCACCACGTCGCCTCGCCGCTGGGCGCCTGGCTGCTGCTCGCGCTCACCGGCCCGGCGGCCACCGGCGAGGCCCGGGCCACCCTCACCGAGGCGCTCGGCACCGACGCGGACGACGCCGCCGCGGCGGCCCGCGCGCTGCTCGCCGAGCCGCACCCGCTCGTCGCCGCGGCCACCGCCCTGTGGGAGCGGACCCCGTTCGAGGAGCTGGCCGCCTGGCGGGCCGGCCTGCCGGACCGCACCGAGCGCGGCCCGCTGCCCGACCAGGCGGCGCTGGACGCCTGGGCCCGGGAGCGCACCGGCGGCATGATCGAGCGGTTCCCGCTCGCCGTCGCACCGGACACCCTGCTCATCCTGGCCAGCGCGCTGGCCACCCGGGTGTCGTGGGCGGACCCGTTCCAGGTGGCGCCGGCCGCCGAGCTGGGGGCCGGCAGCGCGTGGGCGGACCGGCTGCGACGGGTGCTGCGGACGCCGCCGTGGGGGCACCGCTGCTGGGTGGCGGGCACCGAACGGGCCGGCGACGTGGCGGTGCACGCCGTGCCGGCCCGGCCGGCGGACGGCGGGGCCGGCCTGCTGGTGGTGTCGGTGGCCGCCGCGCCGGACGTGCCGGCGGCCGACGTGCTGGCCGCAGCGTGGGAGGTGGCCGCGGCGGCCGCCACCGCCCCGGACGGGGTCGAGCCGGGCCGGCGGTCCCTGTTCGACCTGCCGCTGGGCGAGACGCCGCTGTGGACGCTGCGGGAGGAGCCGACGCGGACGTTCGCCGCGGACGGCCGGGTGGAGCACGCCTCGGCCGTGCTGCCCTGCTGGTCGGCGGAGAGCCGGCACGACCTGACCCCGGCCGGGTTCGGCTTCGACGGGGCGGCGCGGGCGCTGGGCGCGCTCCTCGGGCTGGCGGAGCCGCCGTTCGAGGCGGTGCAGTCGGCGGTGGCGCGGTTCGGGCGGTACGGCTTCGAGGCCGCCGCGGTGACCGCGTTCGGGATGGCGGCCGGGCTGCCGCCGGAGGGGATCGCCCGGCTCGCGGAGCTGCGGTTCGGGCACCCGTACGCGGTCGTGGCGGTGGCCACCGACGAGGCGGGCGGGCCGTGGCACGGGCTGCCGGTCTACTCGGCCTGGGTGGCCGAGCCGGCGGAGCTGCCCGAGGACGAGGTGGCGGACCCGCCGGAGCAGTGGTGAGCGTGGGGGCCTCCGGTCGCGGCCGGAGGCCCCCACCTGCCTAGGCGGCGACCTTCTCCCGCTCGGCGGCCCGGGCGGCGAGCCGCCGTTCCCGCTCCTGCGCGCCGATCAGGTCGTCGGGCAGGGAGTCCTCGACCTCCAGGTCGAAGCGGCGCAGCAGCCGGATCGCGAAGCCGCCCAGGGTGATCAGGATCAGGATCACCCCGAAGCAGACGTACGCGAAACCGATGCCGCGGCCCGGTCCGGTGCCGATCACCGCGCCCACCGACCCGGCCAGCGACCCGCCCGGGGCGAGCATCGGCTCGAACAGGGCGGTGGCGCCCGGCGCGAGCAGCGCGAACCCGATGGGCAGCGTGGACCAGGCGATGGTCTGGTTGAGGCTGAACACCCGGCCGTGGAAGCGCTGCGGCACCTTGACCTGGACGATGGTCGCGTAGATGGACTGCGCGGTGGTCATGGCCATGGCCAGCCAGCAGAAGCCCACGCAGATCATCGCCAGCGAGGCGTCCAGGCCGATGAGCACGCAGCCGACGGCGGTGCCCAGGTTGCCGATGAGCACGCCGATCATCCGCCGCTTGCGCGGGCCGCCCCAGAGCGACATGAGCACGCCGCCGGCCACCGCGCCGATCGCCTCGGCCAGTGCCACCTGGGCCACCTGGGTCGGGCTGCCGAAGGAGAGCACCAGCGGGGTGGCGAGCACCAGGGCGGGGGCGAGGAAGATGTTGCCCAGCGCGAAGTAGCCGAGCATCAACCGGAAGCCGCGGTGCTGCCAGGAGTAGCGCAGGCCGTTGGCGATGGCCACCAGCAGCCGTTCCCGGGGCCGCCAGCCGAGCAGGTCGGGGAAGCGGACCACGGCCAGGGTGAGCACCGCCACGACGTAGCTGGCCACGTCGATGAGCAGGATGCCCTTCAGCTCGATGGCGGCGAGCAGGCCGGCCGCGAAGACCGGCATGAGCAGGGTGGCCACGCCGGTGGAGAGCTGGGTGATGCCCATGGCGTGACCGAGGTAGCGCTTCGGCACGAGCTGTGGCACCGCCGACTGGAACGCGATCCGCTGGAACGAACCGGCGACCGAGCTGAGCGCCACCAGCAGGTAGATGTGCCAGAGCACCAGGTTGTCGGTCCACAGCAGGCTCGCCAGGACCAGCTGGATGGAGCCGGCGACGGAGCTGGCCAGCATCATGATCCGGCGCCGGCTGACCCGGTCCACGATGGCGCCGGCCACCGGGAGCATCAGCACGCCGCAGATCAGCGCGAGCGCCCAGAGCAGGCCGAGGTCGGCCACCGACCCGGTGCGGTTGAACAGCCAGATCGGCAGGGCGAACGCGGTAAGCGCCGACCCGGTGCTGGAGACGAGCTGCCCCACGGTGATCGCCAGGAAGCGCGCCATGCTGGGCTTGACCGCCGCGGCGGCCGGCCGCTCCCCGGCGCCGACCCGGAACCGGTCGAGCACCGCCCAGCCGGCGTCCTCGCCCCGGGCCTGCGGGCCGAGGTCCGCGATGTCCCCGGCGGTCACCGCCGGGTGCACCCGGGTGACGATCTCGGCCAGTTCCTCGGCGCGGTACTTCAGGAAGAAGTGCCCGGCCTGGTCGAGGACGACCAGCCCGAGGGTGTCGCTGAGGAACTGCCACTCGGCGTACCGCTCGCGGTAGTAGTCGGTGACCGGGTCCTCGGAGCCGACCACCGAGATGATCGGGGCACGCAGCTTCGTCGCCTGCCGGTCGAGCAGCCGGGTGAAGTACTCCTCCGAGGCGCGGGAGTCGGCCCGCATGTTGCTGATGATCCGGTCGGCCTGCTCCGGGTCCAGCTCGTCGGTGTCCACGCCCATCGACTTGAGCCAGCTGGCGTAGTGCTTGTTGCTGCGCAGCTGTTCGAGGCGGTTGCGGGCGGCCGCGAAGAAGCCCTTGGGGCGGGCGAACGGGAACATCGCGCCGATGTAGACGGCGTCGAGGTCCCGCCCGGCCGCCTCGACCTTGCGGGCCACCTCGGCGACGATGGCGCTGCCCACGCCGCAGTGGCCGTAGAGGGCCAGCGGGCCCTCGACCCGTTCCAGGATCTCGTCGGCCACCCGGGTGGTCAGCTCGTCGAAGGGCAACGCGTCCTCGCTGAGGCCGACGTCGTGACCGGGGATGGCCAGGGACCACAGCGCGTGCCCGGCCGGCAGGGCGTCGGCGAGGGGCTGGTAGACGATGGCGCTGCCGCCGCCGTACGGGACGCAGACGTAGCTGAGCACCCGCTGGGCGGCGGGGATCGGCTTGGTCAGCTCGTAGAGCAGCCGGCGGGGACCGGCCTCGGCGGCGTCGCCGGAGATGTACGCGGCCAGCTCGCGGATGGTCCGCTGCTGGAACAGGTCCATGACGCCGACTGCCCGGCCGCCCAGCTCCGCCTTGCGGATCTTCGCGACCACCTGGGTGGCGAGCATGGAGTGCCCGCCGAGGTCGAAGAAGTCGTCGTCGATGCCGAGCGTGTCGACGCCGAGCACCTCGGACCAGATGGCCGCCAGGGTCCGCTCGGTGTCGTCGCGGGGCTCGACAAGCGCCACCGACGCCTCGCGGGTGACCACCGGCGCGGGCAGCGCCCGGCGGTCGAGCTTGCCGTTCGGGGTGAGCGGCAGCGCGTCGAGGGTGACGAACGCGGCCGGCACCATGTATTCCGGCAGGGTCTCCTTGAGCGCCGCCTTCAGCGCCGCGTGCTCGGCCGGCCCGACCAGATACGCGGTGAGCCGCTTGTCGCCGGGGCTGTCCTCGCGCACGATCACCGCGGTCTCGGTGACCCCGGGCTGCTCGCGCAGCGCGCTCTCGATCTCGCCCAGCTCGATGCGCAGGCCGCGCAGCTTGACCTGGTGGTCGATCCGGCCGAGGAACTCGATGACCCCGGTCCCGTCCGGCCCGACGACCCAGCAGGCCAGGTCGCCGGTGCGGTAGAGCCGGGCGCCCGGCTCGCCGGAGAAGGCGTCCGGCACGAACTTCTCGGCGGTCAGCGCCGGGCGGCGGTGGTAGCCGCGGGCCAGCCCGGCGCCGCCGATGTGCAGCTCCCCGGCCACGCCGACGGGGCATTCGACGCCGGCCGGGTCGAGCACGTGCAGCCGCAGGTTCGCGATGGGCGCGCCGATCGGCACGCCGGTCACCTCGGCCAGCCGGGCCGGGTCGCAGTGCCAGGCCGTGACGTCGATGGCCGCCTCGGTCGGGCCGTACAGGTTGTGCAGGCCGCACCAGGGCAGCCGGGCCGTGAAGTCGACCGCGGACGCCAGCGGCAGCTCCTCGCCGGAGCAGATCACCCGGCGCAGCGCGGTGGCCGCCTCGACGCCCTCCTCGGCGAGGAAGACGGTCAGCATGGACGGCACGAAGTGGGCCGTGGTGATCCGCTCGGCGACCAGCAGGTCGCGCAGGTAGCCGGCGTCCTTGTGGCCGCCGGGCTTCGCGAGCACCAGCCGGGCGCCGGTGCGCAGCGGCCAGAAGAACTCCCAGACCGAGACGTCGAAGCTGGCCGGGGTCTTCTGGAGCACCGCGTCGTCGGCGCCGAGGCCGTACGTCTTCTGCATCCAGTCGAGCCGGTTGACGATGCCCCGGTGGGTGTTCGGCACGCCCTTGGGCCGGCCCGTCGAGCCGGAGGTGTAGATGACGTACGCCAGGTGTTCCGGGCCGGCGGTGGGCGCCGGGTCGGTCGCCGGCTGGTCGGCCCAGACCATGGCGTCGTCGAGGGCGAGCACGGTGGCGGCGGTGGCCGGCAGCACGTCCCGCAGGTGCTCCTGGACCAGCACCACGGGCGCGTCCGCGTCGGTGACCATGAAGGCGAGCCGGTCCGCCGGGTACTCCGGGTCCAGCGGCAGGTAGGCGCCGCCGGCCTTGAGCACGCCGAGCAGGCCGGCGACCAGCTCGACGGAGCGTTCCGCGCAGACACCGACCAGGGTCTCCGGGCCGACGCCGGCGGCGCGCAGCCGGTGCGCGATCCGGTTGGCCGCGACGTTCAGCTCGGCGTACGTGATGCTGCGTCCCTCGATGGTGACGGCGACCGCGTCCGGGGTGGCGGCGGCGCGCTCCTCGATCGGGCCGTGCAGCGTCTGGTGGCGCGGGAAGTCCGCGGCCGTGTCGTTCCACCCGCCCAGCAGCGCCCGCTCGTCGGCGGGCAGCAGCTCCAGCCGGGAGACCGGGGTGTCCGGTGCGGCCACGATGGCGGCCAGCAGGGTGGTCCACCGCCGGGCCATCCGCTCGACGCTCTCCCGGGTGAACAGGTCGGTGTTGAAGACCAGCTTGCCCCAGAGCCCGTCGACGGTCTCCACGGCGTGCAGCTCGAAGTCGAACCGGGTGGCCCGCAGCTCCATGGGGGTCCACTCGAAGCTGACCTCGTCGCTGCGGGACACCCCGCGGAAGCGGCCCATCTCGTAGTTCTGCAACACGAACATGGTCTGGAACACCGGCGAGCGGCTCACGTCGCGGGGCAGCCCCAGCTCGTGCACCACCTTGGCGAACGGCACCTCGGCGTGCTCGAAGCCGTCCAGCACGCTGCGCCGGGTGCGCTCCAGCAGCTCGGCGAAGGTGGGGTCGCCGGCCAGCTCGGCGCGCAGCGGCAGCATGTTGATGAACATGCCGACGACGTTCTCCAGCTCCGGCGCGGACCGGCCGGCCACCGAGGCGCCGACGGCGAAGTCGTCCTGGCCGGCGTGCCGGGCCAGCAGCACCTGGTACGCGGCGAGCAGCGTCATGAACAGCGTGCCGCCGGTGGCCCGGGTGAGCGCGTTGAGCGCCTCGGTCTCCGCCGGGTCGAGCTGGAACTCGACGAAGTCGCCCCGGTAGGTCTGGGTGGCCGGGCGGGGCCGGTCCAGCGGGAGTTCGAGGGGGGTGATCCCGGCGAGGCGCTGCTTCCAGTAGTCGACGTGCGCCCGGGCCTGCGGGCCGTCCAGCTCCCCGGCCTCCCAGACGGCGAAGTCGCCGTACTGGATCGGCAGGGCGGGCGGCTCGCCACCCCGGTAGAGGGTGATGAGGTCGCGCAGCAGCACGTCGACCGACCAGCCGTCGCCGACGATGTGGTGCTGGCCGAGGAAGAGGATGTGGTCGTCGACGTTCATCCGGTCCGGAGTGCCGTCTTGCGGCGCGGAGGCCGGATTATCGTCGCAGGCGGCCAGCCGGATGAGCAGGGCCCGCAGCAGCGGCCCGTGTGCCAGGTCGAACGGTTCCGCGGCGGCCGCGTCCACGAGCGCCTGCGCGCTCGCCTCGTCCGGCGCGTCCACGATGGTCAGCGGCACCTCGACGGACTCCTCCACCACCACCGTGGGGCGGCCGTCGGAGTCGGCCGGGAAACGGGTGCGCTGCGACTCGTGCCGGGCGCCGAGCGCGGCCAGGGCCGCGCGCAGCGCCTCGACGTCGAGCGGGCCGCGCACCCGCAGCGGCACCGCGATGTGGTACGCCGCCTCGCCCGGGGCGAGCTGGTCCATGAACCAGACCCGCTCCTGGGCGTACGACAGCGGCACCTCGGTGCCGGCGGGCCGGGGGGTGATCCGGGCCGCCGCGGGGGCGGCCTGGCGGGCGCGCAACCGCTTGGCGATCAGCGCCTGCCGGGCCGCCTCGCGGGCCGGATCCTTCAGGTCGGTCATCAGCTGCTTTCCTCTTCCGCCGCGAGCAGCGCGGCGACCTCGCTGTCGGAGAGCCCGTCGAGTTCCGCGGCGATCCGCTGCTCGATCTGGGCGGCCAGGTCCGCCACGACGGGGCTGCTGAACAGCGCCCGCATGGGCAGGTCGACGTCCACCTCGGCACGGATCCGGGCCATGGCCCGCATGCCGCGCAGCGAGTTGCCGCCGAGGGTGAAGAAGTCGTCCAGGGCGCCGACCTTCTCCACCTGGAGGATCTCGGCGTACACCTCGGCGACCAGGGCCTCGGCCTCGGTGCGCGGCGCCACGTAGGCGTCCTCGGCCGGCGCGGCGGCGGCCGGCGCGGGCAGCGCGGCCCGGTCCAGCTTGCCGTTCGGGGTGAGCGGCAGCGCGTCGAGCCGGACCAGGGCCGCCGGCACCAGGTGCGCGGGCAGTTCCCGGGCCAGCTCGGCGCGGACCGAGTCCTCGTGCGCGGGGCCGACCAGGTAGCCGACCAGGGTCGGCTCGCCGCCGTCGGTGCGCACCGCCGCGGCGGCCGCCCGGACGTCCGGGTGGGCCAGCAGGGCGGCCTCGACCTCGCCCAGCTCGATCCGCATGCCGCGCACCTTGACCTGGTCGTCCCGGCGGCCCAGGTAGTCCAGGCTGCCGTCGGGCCGCCAGCGGGCCAGGTCGCCGGTGGCGTACATCCGCGCGCCGGGCGGGCCGTACGGGCAGGGCAGGAAGCGCTCGGCGGTGAGGCCGGGACGGCGGTGGTAGCCGCGGGCGAGCTGCGCGCCGGTGACGTACAGCTCGCCGACCACGCCCGGCGGCACCGGCTGGAGGGCGGCGTCGAGCAGCAGCGCCCGGGTGTTCCAGGTGGGCGTGCCGATCGGCACCGGCCCCGGCGGGACGGGCTCGCCCGGGGCGATCCGGGCGGCCACGCAGCCCACGGTGGCCTCGGTCGGGCCGTACTCGTTGACCACCGCCACGTGCGGGTGGGCGGCCCGCCAGCCGGCGAGCTGCTCGCCGGTCAGCGCCTCGCCGCCGATCACCAGGTCGGCGGTGGGCGACAGGTCGCCGTCGAGCAGGGGCAGGTGGCTCGGGGTGACCTTGAGGAAGGCCGGCCGGCCACCGGCTCGGGCGGCCGGTTCGTCGACGGCGGCGAGCCGGACCGTGCCACCGGCCGTGAGGGTGCCGAGCAGGCCGGTGACGGTGAGGTCGAAGGAGACCGGCGAGTGCAGCAGCGCGACGCCGGCCAGCCCCGGGTAGGTGTGCCGGGCCCAGGCCAGGTAGGCGGCCACCGCCCGGTGCTCCACCACCACGCCCTTGGGCCGGCCCGTGGAGCCGGAGGTGTAGAGCACGTACGTCGGGTGCTCGGGCCGCAGCGGGCCCCGCCGGTCGGCGTCGGTCAGGTCGCCGTCCGGCTGGTCCGCGCCGAGTTCCCCGTCGAGCACCAGCGCCCCGGCGGGCACCATTGCCGCGGTGTCCGGGGTGGCCACCACGAGGGCCGGCGCGGCATCCTCCAGCAGGTAGGCGATCCGCCCGGCCGGGTAGCCGGTGTCCACCGGCACGTACGCGGCGCCGGACTTCAGCACGGCGAGCATCGCCACCACCAGCTCGCAGGAGCGGGGCAGCGCGAGCGCGACCCGGGTCTCCGGGCCGGCGCCGCGGGACACCAGCAGCCGGGCCAGCCGGTTCGCGGCGGTGTTCAGCTCGGCGTACGTGAGCGGCACGCCGTCGCAGACCAGCGCCGTGGCGTCCGGGGTGGCCGCGGCCTGCCGCTGCACCTCGTCGACCACGGTGGCCGCGGGCACCTCGTGCGCGGTGTCGTTCCAGGCGCCCAGCACGAGGTCCCGCTCGGCGTCGGTGAGCAGCGGCAGCGCGGCGACGGTGCGCTCCGGGTCGGCCACGGCGGCGGTGAGCAGCGCGACGTACCGCCGCACCACCGTCCCGGCGGTGGCCCGGTCGAACAGCGCGGTCCGGTAGACCAGCCGGCACTCCCCGGCCGTGATGTCGAAGGCCAGGTCGTCCTTCGTGGTGCCCAGCTCGACCGGGTCGAGGCCGGAGTCCGGGATGTAGTTCAGCACGGTCTGGAAGATCGGCTGCACCGACGGGTCGCGCTGCGGGTCGACCGCCTCGACGATCTTCTGGAACGGGGTCTGCCCGTGTTCCATGGCGTCGACCAGGCCGTCCCGGACCCGGCCGAGCAGCGCGGCGAAGGACGGGTCGCCGGAGACGTCGCAGCGCAACGCCACCGGGTTGACGAACATGCCGATGAGCGGGGCCAGCTCGGGGGTGTCGCGGCCCGCGGTGGAGACGCCGACCACCACGTCGGTGTCGCCGGAGATCCGGGACAGCAGCGCCGCGAAGCCGGCCAGCAGCACCATGTACGGCGTGGCCGCGGCGCCGGCGGCCAGCCGGCCGACCCGGTCCAGCAGCCCGTCGGGCAGGTCGAAGCGCACCTCGTCGCCGGCGAAGCCGAGCTGCGCGGGGCGGGGCCGGTCCAGCGGCAGGTTCGTCACCGGCGGCGCGCCGGCCAGGTGGCCGGTCCAGAAGGCGAGCTGACGGTCCAGTTCCGCCCCGGCGAGCTGGTCGCGCTGCCAGACCGCGAAGTCGGCGTACTGGATGGGCAGTTCGGGCACGGCGGGCTCGGCGCCGCTCTGCGCGGCCGCGCAGAACGCGGCGAGCTCGGCGTGGAACAGCACCGCCGAGTGGCTGTCGAAGACGGCGTGGTGCACCACGAAGACCAGCGCCCAGGCGTCGCCGATGCGGACCAGCCGGGCCCGCCACAGCGGCGGCGTGTCCAGCGGGATCGGGGTGCGGGCCAGCTCGGCCCGGATCTCCTCGAACGCGGCCAGCCGCTCGGGCTCGGGCAGGTGGCGCAGGTCGGTGGTGGGCAGCGGGACCGGCTCGTGGGCGCGGACCACCTGCACCAGCGCGCCGTCGTCCTCCCGCAGGTGGGTGCGGAGCGCCTCGTGCCGGGCCACCACCCGGTTGACCACGTCGGTGGCCAGGTCGGCGTCGACGCCGGCCGGGAAGCGCCACGGGATGGACACGTTGAACACCGGCGAGCCCGCGTCGAGCTGGTTGGCCATCCACACCCGCTCCTGGGCGAAGGAGGCCGGGAAGGTCCACTCCTGACTCATGAGTGGGCCTCGCGTACGGAGCGGGGACGCATGTCGGTCCAGACCGTGTCGATGTGGGCCAGGCACTCCTCGCGGCTGCCGGCGAAGCCGGTGTCGTGCCAGCCCGCGGGGAGGTCCCGGTCGGCCGACCAGATCGAGTACTGCTCCTCGTCGTTGCGGACGACCAGGAATCGAGGTTCGGCCATGTCAGTTCGCTCCAGGGGTGTCGGGGGTGTGCGGCTCGGCCATCGCCACGGCGATCTTGCGGGGGCCGGTGAACGGCTCCCGGCCGTGCGCGGCGGTCATGTTGTCCACCACCAGCACGTCGTCACGCTGGTAGTCGAAGCGGACCGTGGCCGCCCGGTAGGCGGCGCGCAGGTGGTCCATGACGTCGGCGGGGATCTCGCCGCCGTCGCCGTAGTAGGTGTTCGACGGCAGCCCGTCGGCGCCGAACATGGCCAGCAGCCCTTCCTGGTAGTCCGCCGGCAGGGTGCTCACGTGGAAGAAGGTGGCGTGGTTGAACCAGCGCGGGGTGTCCGAGCCGGGCCGGTGGTGCACCACGTCCCGCACCGCCCGGGTGCGCAGGCCGTCCTTGCCGACCCACTCCACGGTGATCCCGTTGGCCGCCGCGTACGCCTCGACCTCGGCCCGGTTCTCGGTGTTGAACACCTCCTGCCAGCGGGTGCCGAAGTCGCCGTGGAAGTTGCGGACCAGCATCCAGCGCCGCCGGACGAACTCCTCGCGCACCGCCGGGTCGATCAGCTCGTACACCCGGCGGACGTCGGCGAGCGGGGTGGCGCCCCGGGTCTCCGGCGCCGTGATGCAGTAGAAGAACAGGGTCAGCGGCCAGCGCGCCTGGTACGAGTTCTCGTTGTGCAGGAAGATCTCCTCGTCCGGCGGGTAGTCGGTCGAGGTGTACACCCGGCCCTTGATGGAGTGCCGGGGCGAGGAGCGCTCGGTGTAGGTCAGCGGTTCGCCGGACAGGGCGCGGACCACCCCGTCGAAGCCGTCCACCCCGCCGACGTCGAAGCCGCGGAACAGCAGCCCGCCGTGCTCGACGAGGGTGGCGCGCAGCTCGGCGCGCCGGGCCCCGATGAGGTCGGTGAGCGCCCGGCCGTCGTTCTCGACGACCACCGGAAGCGTGGCGATCGTGTCGCTCATGATGCGGTGTCTCCTGTTCTTCGTGGTCAGGCGCGGGGCAGCCGCGGGATGGCCGGGATCGCCACCGGCGCGGCCGGTGCGTCGGTGGGCTGGTCGGCGCGCAGCTCCTCGATCCGGGCGGCCAGCCCGGCGACCGTGGGGGTCTCGAAGAGGCTGCGCATGGGCAGCCGCACCCCGGTGGCCTTGCGCATCGCGGCGATCAGCTGCACCGCGACCAGCGAGTTGCCGCCGAGGGCGAAGAAGTCGTCGTCCACGCCGACCTCGGTCACGCCGAGGCCGTCCCGCCACACCTGGGCGATGGTCTTCTCCAGCTCGGTGGAGGGCGCGGCCGAGCCGCCGCCCCCGCCGGTCGCCGCGGCGGCCGGGGCGTCGGTCTCCGCCTCGAGGCTGTCCGTGGTCACCCGGGCCGAGCGCCGCCGGATGTCGGCGACGGTGCGGGTGGTGATGACCACCTGCGCGCCCAGGCCGGCGGTGAGGCTGCGGCGGAACGCCTCCGCCCCGTCGACCGGCCGGATGTCCTCGGTGACCGGCGCCGGCGCGGCCTCGGCGGCGGCCGGGGTGTCGGCCAGGCCGCCGGTGACCGCGCCCTGGTCCACCTTGCGCAGCACGAAGTCGCTGATCGCGACCAGTTCCCGGCCCTCGGTGTCGCGCAGCGACAGGTCGGCCGCCACGACCTCCTCGGTGGCGCTGGGCCGGTGCCGCAGGTGGCTGTGGAAGGTCGCCGGCAGCGACCCCCGCACCACGATCCGGCCGTACGACAGCGGCAGGTAGGTGCCGGAGCCCTGGCCGCGGCCGAACGCGGTGGCCACGTCCAGCAGCGCCGGGTGCAGCCCCCACGAGGGCAGGTCGCCCAGCGCGGCGGCGGGCGCCTCGACCCGGGCCAGCTCCTCCCCCTCGGCCAGGTGGTGCTCGGCCAGCGCGGCCCAGCGCGGCCCGAAGGTGAGCATGCTGGTGCGGCCCCGGCCGAACGAGGCGTCGTCGTCGACCCGGCGCCCGGCGACGGCGGGCGTGCCGGCCGGCGGGGCGGGCTCGGTGGTCCAGCCGGCGGCGCCGCGCACGTGCGTGCGGAGCTGGCCGGCGGCCAGGCTGGCCACGGTGAAGTCCACCCCGTCCTCGGCCGGGGTCAGCTCGACCCGGTACTGGGCGACCGTGCCGTCCGGCACCGAGAACGGCTCCAGGAAGACGACGTCCCGCAGTTCCACGGCGGCGTCCGGCCCGGGTGCGGGCAGCGCGGCGGTCACCGCGGCCCGCACCGACTCCAGGTGGGCGGTGCCCGGCACCACGGGCACCCCGCCGATCCGGTGCTCGTCGAGCAGCCAGTGGGTGGCGGCGGAGACCAGGCCGTGCAGCACGGTGCCCTCCGGGCCGGCCACCCGGGTGGTGAGCACCGGGTGGTCCACCGGGCTGGTGACGGTGTCCCGCCCGGCGGCCCGGAAGGCGGCCGGCGCGTTCGTCTCCACGGCCATGCCGACCTCGGCCCAGCCGCCCCAGTTCTGCGACACCACGGGTGCGCGGAAGCCGGCGCCGGAGCGCGCCCAGGCGTCCAGGAAGCTGTTGGCCGCGCAGTAGTCGACCTGGCCGAAGCCGCCGATCACCGCGGTGATCGAGGAGCAGAGGGCCACGAAGTCCAGCGGCAGGTCGCCGAAGACCTGGGCCAGGGCGAGGGTGCCGGCGAGCTTCGGGGCCAGCACCCGCTCGGCCTCGGCCCGCTCCTTGATCTCCGCCATGCCGCCGCCGGGCAGGCCGGCGGCGTGCACGATGCCGTCCAGCCCGCCGAACCGGGAGATCGCCGCCTCGCGTACGCGGCGGAGGTCGTCCGGGTCGGTGACGTCGGCGGCGAGCACCAGCACCTCGGCGCCGGCCGCCTCCATCCGGCGGATCGCCGCGATGGCCCGGCCGGCCCGGTCCGCGCCGCCGTGCACCGCCAGGTGCTCGTCCCAGCCGTCCCGCTCGGGCAGGCCGGAGCGGGCCAGCAGGACCAGCTTGGCGCGGGCCCGGCGGGCGAAGTCCTCGGCCAGGGTGACGCCGATGCCACCGAGACCGCCGGTGATCAGGTAGCGGCCCGCCTCGCGCAGCACCCCCGGCTCGCCCTCGGCGTCGACGGTGACCTGCTCGTAGCCGGCCACCCAGCGCCGGTCGCGGCGCAGCGCCACCTCCGGGTGCTCCGGGTCGACCGGGGCGCGCAGCTCGGCCACGAGCGCGGCGACCCCGCGCGCCGCGGAGTCCGCGTCGACCAGCCGGACGGTGAGCCCGGGCAGCTCGACCGGGAGCACCCGGGCCAGGCCGGCCAGGGTGGCGTGCTCCGGCCGGACCAGGTCGTCGCCGCGGACGTCGCCGGTGCCGGCGGTGACCAGGTCGAGGCGGATGCCCTCCTCGTCGGCGGTCAGCCCGGCGCCGGCGAGCGCCTGCACCAGGTGCAGCGCGCTGAAGAAGCCCCGGTCCTGGGCGGCCCAGGCCGCGGCGATGTCCGTGCCGGCCGGCTCCCCGTCGAGGGCGTACGCGTGCACGATCCGGCGGGGCAGGTCGGCGCCGAGCGCGGCGACCAGCGCCTCGTGGTCCTCGCGGACACCGGGGCGCAGCCGGAAGCCGGCGCCGGTGGCCGCGAAGGAGTCGCCGGCGCGTACCTCGACCGGGTCGTCGCCGGCGGCCCGCAGCGCGGCGACGAGCGCCTCGCCGCGCGGGCCGTCGGCCAGCACCAGGCACCGGCCCAGCGGGACGACGGTCCGCGCCGGGGCGGCCTGCCGCCACACCGGCACCGCGAACCACTCCGGCAGCGGCCGGGGCCCGGTCTCGACCGGCGCCGCCGCCTGCTCCACCGGGTCCGGCTCGACCCAGTAGCGGCGCCGCTCGAAGGGGTACGTGGGCAGCGGCACCCGCCGGGCGTCGGGGTCGACGGCCAGGGTGACCGGCACCCCGGCACACCAGAGCGCCCCGGCGCTGCCGAGCAGGCTGGCCAGGTCGCCGACCGGTTCACCCGGCCCGGGCAGGCTGCCCAGCGGGGTCAGCTTCCGCTGCGCCTCGGACGCCTTGGCGACCTGCATTCGGGCCAGGTTGGCGAGCTGGCGGCCCGGGCCGCACTCGACAAGCGCCCAGGTGCCCTCGGCGAGCAGCGTGGCCACGCAGGCGCCGAAGCGGACCGGCCGGCGCAGGTGCGCCGCCCAGTACGCCGGGTCGGTGGCCTCCGCCTCGGTGATCCAGGTGCCGGTCACGTTGGACAGGAACGGCACGGCCGGCGGGCGCAGCGGCACGCTCGCCATCAGCGCGGTGAACTCGTCGAGGATCGGGTCCATCATCGGCGAGTGGAAGGCGTGCGAGGTGCGCAGCAGCTTGGACTTGTTCTTGCCGCCGAGGCTCGCGGCGAACTCCTCGACCAGCGCGGTCTCGCCGGCCACCACGCAGGTGCCCGGGCCGTTGACGGTGGCCACCGAGAGCCCGGCGGGCAGGCGGTCGGCGACCGCCGACTCGTCCAGCGTCACGGCGAGCATCGAGCCGGCCGGCAGCGAGTGCATGAGCCGGCCCCGGGCGGCGACCACCCGCAGCGCGTCGGGGAGCGTGAGCACGCCGGCCACGGTGGCGGCGACGTACTCGCCGATGGAGTGGCCGAGCATCGCGGCCGGGGCGACCCCGGCGCGCTGCCAGGCGGTGGCGAGGGCGTACTCGACGGTGAACAGGGCGGGCTGGGTCCAGCGGGTCTGGGTGAGCTTCTCCCCCGCCTCCGGGTCGCGGCCGAGGATCAGGTCGCGGATGTCCAGGCCCAGCTCGGGGCGGAGCAGTTCGGCGCACTCGTCCACGGTGGCCGCGAAGGCCGGGTCCTCGGCGTACAGCTCGGCGCCCATGCCGGCGTACTGGGAGCCCTGGCCGCTGAACAGGAAGGCCACCCGCGGGGCGGGGCCGTCGAGGGCGCCCCGGTGCCCCTTGCGCCTGTCGCGCAGGGCGGCCGCGGCCGTCGGCAGGTCGGCGGCGACCACGGCGGCGCGGTGCGCGTACTGCTGGCGGCCGACCCGCAGGGTGTGCGCCACGTCGGCGAGCAGTTCCGGGCCACCCGCGGTGCCGCTCTCCAGGTGGTCGGCGAGGCGCTTGACCGCCGTGTCCAGCGCGGTCGGGGTCTTCGCCGAGACCTGGAGCAGGTGCGCCGGGCGGACCCGCCGCTCGGTCCGGTGCGCGGCCGGCCCCTCCTCCAGCACCACGTGCGCGTTGGTGCCGCCGATGCCGAACGAGCTGACGCCGGCCCGCCGCGGCCCGCCGTCGGTGTCCCACTTGGTCAGCGTGTTCGCCACGTAGAACGGGGTGTCGGCGAAGTCGATGGCCGGGTTCGCGGTCTCGTAATTGATGGTCGGCGGGATGAGGCCGTGCTCCATGGCGAGCACCGTCTTGATCACGCTGACGATGCCGGAGGGCTGGCTGAGGTGGCCGATGTTGGACTTCACCGAGCCGATGCCGCACCAGCCCCGGTCGTCGGTGTCCTTCGTGTAGACGGCGGAGAGGGCGGCGACCTCGATGGGGTCGCCCAGCGCCGTGCCGGTGCCGTGCGCCTCGACGTAGCTGATGGTGCGCGGGTCGATGCCGGCCAGGCCGACCGCCTGGGCGACCGCCTCCATCTGCCCGTCGATGCTGGGGGCGGTGAAGCCGACCTTGCCGGCGCCGTCGTTGTTGATGGCGTTGCCGAGCACCACGGCGCGGATGGCGTCGCCGTCGGCGATCGCGTCGGAGAGGCGCTTGAGCAGGGTCACCCCGACGCCGCTGCCCCAGACCGTGCCGTTGGCGCCGGCGTCGAACGGGCGGCACCGGCCGTCCGGCGAGGTGAAGCCGTCCATGCCGAGGTAGCCGACGTGCGGCAGCTCGATGTTCACGCCGCCGGCCAGCGCCATGTCGCACTCGCCGTTGCGCAGCGCCTCGCAGGCCAGGTGGAACGCCACCAGCGAGGTGGAGCAGGCGGTGTGCACGGTGAGGCTGGGGCCGCGCAGGTCGAGCCGGTAGGAGACGTTGGTGGCCACGTAGTTCGGCGAGTTGCCGGTGGCCAGGGAGACCGCGCCGTGCGGGCTGCCGCCGACCCGCTTGTTGCGCAGCACGTTGCGGTGCAGGTAGGTGTTGCCGCCGGTGCCGGCGTAGACGCCGACCGCGCCGTCGTAGCGGGCCGGGTCGTAGCCGGCGTCCTGGAGCGCGGTGTAGCAGCTCTCCAGGAAGAGGCGGTGCTGCGGGTCGGTGATCTCGGCCTCGCGGGCGGTCATCCCGAACAGGCCGGCGTCGAACTCGTCGTAGCCGTCGACCAGCGGGGCCCGGCTCACCCAGCCGGGGTCGTCGACCTCCTCGGGGGTGGCGCCACGGGCCAGCTGCTCCTCGCGGGTCAGCTCGGTGACCGACTCGACGCCGTCGATCAGGTTCTGCCAGAACTCGTCGACGTCGGCCGCGCCGGGCAGGCGGGCGGCGAGCCCGACGATCGCGATGGGTTCGATGCCGTCGTCGGTGGAGGGAAAGTCGTTCTGCATCGGGGTTGTCCTTAGCTCACGCGGTACGTCGGGGAGGGGTTGCGGCGTCATGGCTGGTTCGGTCGTCGGGGTGGGGTACGGCGGGCGCGGCCCCGCCGGGCGGCGGCGCGCAGCGCGGCGCGGGCGAGTTCCGGCCGGTCGGCGGCGCCGTCGAGGCTGGCGGCGAGGGCCCGCACGGTCGGGTGGCGGAACAGGTCGAGCATGGTGAGGGAGCGGCCGGTGGCCTCGGTGAGCCGGGCGTGCACCGCGGCGAGCGCCATCGAGTGGCCGCCGATGTCGAAGAAGTTGTCGCCGACACCGACCCGGTCCCGGCCGAGCACCTCCCGCCAGATGCCGGCGATCAGCTCCTCGGTGGCGGTGAGCGCGTCCGGCCCGCTGGGCAGCGGGGCCCGCGCCGGCTCGGCGGCGGCCACGGTCATGGCGCCGAGCGCCGGGACCCGTACCGCCGGTCGGGGCAGCTCGGACGCGACCCGCTCGGCGGGCGCGTCCGGGTCGGCCGCGAGGGCGCCGACCAGGGCGGCCAGGTCGGCCAGGAGCGCCTCGATCCGGGCCGCGTCGAACAGGTCCGGGTTGTGCACCACCTCGACGCCGGCCCGGCCGTCCCGTTCCACCACGTAGACGGTGATGTCGAAGGGCGAGCCGGGCTTCGGCACGGGCACCGGCTCGACGGCCAGGCCGGCCAGCGCGAGCCGGGGCGGGACGAAGTTGAGCACGTTGAACAGCACCTGCACGAGCGGGGCGCGGGAGGTGTCCCGGCCGACGCCGAGCGCCTCGACGATCCGTTCCAGCGGGGCGCCGGGGTGCTCGGTGACCGCGTGCAGTTCGGCGGCGCACCGGTCGACCAGCCCGGCGAAGGTCGCCCCGCCGGTGCGGACCCGCACCGGCACGGTGTCGATGAAGAAGCCGATGACGTCGTCGAAGGCGGCCAGCCGCCGGTCGGCGACGATCGCGCCGAGCACGTGGTCGTCGCCGCCGGTGAGCCGGCGCAGCAGCTCGCCGAAGCCGGCCAGCAGCACGGCCGCCGCGGTGGTGCCGCGCCGGGCGGCCAGCTCGCGCACCGCCCGGTCGGCCGCCTCGGTGAGCCGCACCGCGGCCTCGACGCCGGCGTAGGTCTGCACCGCCGGGCGGGGCCGGTCCCGGGGCAGGTCCAGCACGGTCGGCGCGCCGGCCAGGTGCTCGGTCCACCAGGCCAGGTCGGCCGCGCCCCGGCGGCGGTCCCGCTCCGCCCGCCAGACCGCGTAGTCGGCGTAGCCCGCGGCGAGCGGCGGCCGGGCCGGCGGGGCCCCGGCGAGCGCCCGGGCGTACGCGCCGGACAGCTCGTCGTAGAGCAGCGCCTCGGACCAGCCGTCGAAGACCGCGTGGTGCACGGTGACGGCGAGCACGTGGGTGTCGGCGGCCAGCCGGTAGACGGTGACCTGCCACGGCGGCCCGGTGGCCAGGTCGAAGGAGTGCCCCGAACCGGCCGCGAGCATGCCGGCCAGCTCTGCCTCGGCGTCGGCGGCGCCGGTCAGGTCGACCACCGGCACGGCCACGTCGGTCGGTTCCTCGCGGACCGCGTACGGCACCCCGCCGGTCTGCGGGATCCGCCAGCGCAGCACGTCGTGCCGCTCGGCCACGGCGCGCAGCGCGGCGCCGAGCGCGGCGGTGTCCAACGGCCCGTGGAGCCGGTGCGCCACGGCGATGTTGTAGGGCGCGCTGGACGGGGCGAGCTGGTCCATGAACCAGAGCCGCCGCTGCGGCGGGGAGAGCGTGGGCGGGTTGCCGGTGGTCAGCCCGTCGCCGTCGGCGGGGGCGGCGGCCCGCACCCGGTCGACAAGCGCGGCGAACGTGCGGTCGGTGAACAGCACCCGGGTGTCGACCCGCCGGCCCAGCTCGGCGCGGAGCGCGGCGACCAGCCGCATGGCGGCGATGGAGTTGCCGCCGGCGGCCAGGAAGTCGCTGTCCGGGCCGGGAACGGCGCCGAGCAGCCGGGTCCAGAGCCGCCGGACCGCGGCCTCGACCGGGTCGCCCCCGTCGACGTCGTCGGCCGCTTCCGGGGCGGGCGCGGCGAGGGCGCGCAGCGCCGGCCGGTCCAGCTTGCCGCTGGTCGGGCTGACGGGCAGCGCGGCCAGCCGCATCGTGCGGGCCGGCAGCATCGCGGTGGTCAGCCGGGGACCGGCGTACGCCCGCAGCGTCTCGTCGTCGGGCGCGTCGGCGGGGGTGAGGAAGGCGACCAGCTCGGTGCCGGCCGGCCCGGGCACGGCCTCGACGGCGACCCGGTCGACGCCGGGATGGCCGGCCAGCACGGCCTCGACCTCGCCCAGCTCGATGCGCTGGCCGCGCACCTTGACCTGCCGGTCGGCCCGGCCCAGGTAGACGATCCGGCCGTCGGGCGCCTGGCGGACCAGGTCGCCGGTGCGGTAGAGCCGCTCGCCGGGGCGGTCGCCGATCGGGTCGGGGACGAACCGTTCGGCGGTCAGCCCGGGCCGGTTGAGGTAGCCGTCGGCCAGCCCGGGGCCGCCGACGAGCAGCTCACCGGTCTCCCCCGGCGGCACCGGGCGCAGCTCGGCGTCCACCACGTACGCGCGGTGGTTGGGCAGGGGACGGCCGATCGGCACCGGGTCGGTGTCGGCGGCGGTGAGGTCGCCGCTGACCGCCAGCACGGTGGTCTCGGTGGGGCCGTAGCCGTTGAGGAAGCGCCGGCCGGGGGCCCAGCGGGCGACCAGCTCGGCGGGGACCGCCTCGCCGCCGCAGAGCAGCACCCGCCAGGACGGCAGCTCCGCCGGGTCGAGCAGGGCGAGCACGGTCGGGGTGATGAAGCCCCAGGTCACCTCGTGCGCGGCGACGAACCGGGCCAGCCGGACCGGGTCGGCCCGGTCGTCGGCGCCGAGCAGCTGCACCGCGCCGCCCAGCAGCAGCGGCACGAACAGGTCCATGGTGGCCGCGTCGAAGCCGAGCGAGGCGATGCCGAGGCTGCGTACCGAGGCGTCGGCGCCGGTCAGCGCGGTGACGCCGGTGACGAACTCGACGGCGTTGCGGTGGGTGGTGAGCACCCCCTTGGGCCGGCCCGTGGAGCCGGAGGTGAACAGCACGTACGCCGGGTCGCCCGGGCGGGCCGGGCAGGGGACGAGGGGGGCCGGGCCGGTCAGCCCGACCGTCTCGACGCCCGGCTCGTCGCCGAACTCGGCCGCCGCGGCGTCGCCGGCCACCACCCGGATCCCGGCGTCGCGGGCGATCTCGCGCAGCCGCTCGCGGGGGCCGCCCGGCTCCAGCGGCACGTACGCGGCCCCGGCCAGCAGCACGCCGAGCACGGTGACCACCAGGTCGGGGGTGCGCGCCCCGCAGACCCCGACCCGGTCGCCGGGGCCGGTCCCGCGCTCGCGCAGCGCGGCGGCCAGCCCGGCGGCCCGGTCGACGAGCTGCCGGTAGGTCAGCCGGGTGTCCCACTGGCGTACCGCCACCGCATCGGGGGTGCGGGCGGCCTGCGCGGCGATCAGGTCGGCCAGGGTCGCGTCCGGCCAGGGCAGGTCCGCCCCGTACGCGGCGCTGGCGGTCAGGATGTCGGTCACCCGTGGTCTCCCCGGTGCTCGGTCGGGTCGGTGATCTGGAGGCGCAGTTCGCTGACGTAGCCGCGGCCCTGCGCGTCGGTGACCCAGGACCGGTCGGGCGCGGGCAGCAGCTCGGAGACCACGATGGGGACGTCCGGGCTGGTGCGGTGGGCGGCGTCCACCATGGCGCAGAGCGACTGCGCGTAGAGCGGGCCGGTCAGGTCGACGTAGCAGGGCTTGATCTCGGTGCCCACCTTCACGAACACCCGCTCGGGCAGCCCGGCGGCCGCCCGCCAGCGGCGTACGGCGAGGTAGCGGGCCGTCTCGTCGGTGTGCCCGGCGAGGCCGCACCCACCGGCCGTGCTCCGCCAGGTGCGGCGGGCCACCACCAGCCGGTCGATGGTGATCCGGGGCGTGTGCGGGGCCGGGTCGAGCAGCTTGAAGGCGTCGATCAGCAGCGAGTCGAGCAGGCTGGCGAAGACCTCCATGAGTGACCAGCGCCCGCCGTCGGGGAAGACCGCGACGAGCTGGCCGGCGGCGACCTCCACGGTGACCGCGGTGGCCGGCACCAGCTGGTCCGGGTCCGCGCCGTGCGCGCTGTCGATGCCGAGCTGGCGGTCGGCGGGCCCGGTCAGCCCGTACGTGGTGCGGGTGGTCCGGCGGGGGTAGCTGTCCGGCCACAGCAGCCGCAGCCGGGCGGGGCCGAGGTCGGCGTCGCCGGCCGCCCGCAGCGCGGCCGGGTCGTGGTGGAACGGGCCGAACACGGCGCTGTCGTAGGCGACGTGGGCCGGGTGCAGCTCGCCGAGCACGAGCAGGAAATCGCCCCGCCGGATCGCCTCCGGCGACGCCGCGCTGAGCTGGACATCCGGGTTGTGCAGCCGGGCCGACGGCCAGCCGGGGCGCTCGGCGGGGAAGAGCTGCCGCACCCGCTCGGCCAGGTCCTCGGCGCGCAGCAGCAGCTCCGCCTGGTCGGCGGGCAGGTCGCGCAGGCCGAACAGCTCCGCCCACCGCTCGGTGAGGGCGGCGCCGGCCCGGCCGATGGGGCCGTCCGGCGCGACGAGGGTCCCCTGGGCCAGCGACCAGAGGTCGGCCAGCCGCACCGGGCCGTCGGCGGCCAACTCGTCGTGCAGCTCGGCGAAGAGCTCGGCGCACCGGGCGGCGACCTCCCCGGTGAACCACCGGGCGGTCTGCAGCACCAGCGCCAGCGGGCCGGCCAGCGCGTCCAGGACGGCCGAGCCGACCGTGAACTCCAGGTCCCGGGCGGTCTCCTCGTAGCAGACGGTGCGGCCCACGTACATCTGGCCGCTCTGGCGGGTGGCCGGCCGGCCGGTCACCGCCGTGAACTCGGTGTTCAGGGCGGCCAGGGCGGCGCCGAGCCGGTCGGGGTCGCCGGCGGCGGCGGCCACCGCGTCCCGGGCCGCGCGGAGCCGGTCGAAGCCGGCCGCGACCTCGGTCCGGACGCCCTCGTCACCGATGAGCCCGATCCGCTCGACGAGCACCCGCTCGGCGTCGGGGCTGACCGGCAGGTTGGCGCCCCAGATGAGCTGGCCGCGGTCGACCCACCGGTCGAGCAGCAGGTAGACGTCGTCGGCGCCGTGCACCTCACCGTCGGCGTGCATCCGCTCCGCCAACTCGATCGCGGGCGTCCGCCCGTCGCAGGCGGCGAGCAGCCGGGCCTCGGTCGGGGTCAGTGCGATCGGCGGGTGCAGCGGCCAGCGCAGCTGGCGCCCCTCGACGGTCAGGTGCGGTTGCAGCGCGGGCGCCCACCAGCGGCGCACCGCCAGGTCGTCACCCAGCCGGTCGGCGTACGCGATCAGCGCCCACGCCTCGAAGAACACGTGCCGCCGGTGGACCAGCGACGGGCCGGGCGACAACCGGACACCCGGCTCCGCCGGATCGAAGGTCCCCCAGCAGACCGGCCCGAAGAAGCCGATGGTCTCCGCCTTGCCGCAGTAGCGCTGCCAGTAGCGCAGCAGGCTCAGCTCGCGCTTGCGCCGGCGTACGTTGCGCACCTCGGGATCGGTGCGCAGCAGGCCGTCGAGCGCCACGAGCATGTCCGGGTTCTGCCAGGTGACCGCCTCGCGCAGCAGCGGGTCGGCGGCGAGCTCGTTCACCACGGCGGACGACTCGGCGAACGCCTCGCGCAGCACCTTGTCGAGCAGTTCCGGGCCGCTCGCGCCGGTCAGCGCCGCGTCGGCGACGGCGGCGGCCTCCGGCGCGGCGAACCGGTCGAGCCCCGCCGCCGGGAACCCGGCGGTGCGCAACACCACGTCCCGCCAGACCGACCAGCCGGTCTCCCCGAGTGGCAGCAGGTGGCTCATCGGTGCTCCGTTCCCTGGGTGTCCACGAGGTGCAGGCGCAGCTCGCTGAAGTAGCGGCGGCCCGCGCCGTCGGGCACCCACGCCTGGTCGGTGGTGGGCAGCATCTCGCTGACGGTGAGCGAGACGTCGTCGCCGCCGTCGACCCGGGCGGCCCGGACCATGGCGCAGAACATGTTGGCGAAGGCCGGGCTGGCCAGGTCCACGAAGCAGGGCTTGGTCTCGGTGCCGAGCTTCACGTAGACCTGCTCGGGCAGGCCGAGCCGGCGCCGCCAGTCGCGGACGGCCAGGAAGCGCTGCCGCTCGCCGGTGGCCGTCGCCAGGCCGCTCTCCCCCACCGTGGTCCGCCAGGTCTGCCGCGCCACCACCAGCCGATCGAGGGTGATCCGGGGCGTGTACGGCGCGGCGGCGACCAGCTTGAAGCCGTCCACCGCGTGGGCGCTGAGCAGCTCCGCGAAGACCTCGGTGAGGGGCCAGCGCTGCCCGTCGGAGGCGGTGGCCACGAGCCGCCCGTCGACCTCGGTGACGGTGAGGTCCACGGTGGGCAGCACCCGGGCCGGCTCCGCGCCCGGCGCGTCCTGGAAGGCCAGGTGCCGGTCGGTGGGCCCGGTCAGCGACTCGGCGGTACGGCTGGTCCGGCGCGGCCAGTCGGCCGGGAAGAGCAGCCGGACCCGCCGCTCGCCCAGGTCCTCGGCCAGCGCGGCGCGCAGCCGCTCCACCTCGGGGTGGGAGGGGGTGAAGACCGCGCAGTCGAACGAGGACCAGGCGGCGTGCAGCTCGCCGAGCACGACGGTGTACTCGCCCCGGGCCAGCGCCGCCGCGTCGGTGGCGCAGATCTGCAGGTCGGGGCTGTGCATGACGGCGTTGGACCAGGTCGGCCGGGCGCCGGGGAAGGCCGCGTCGACCCGGTCGGCCAGGTCGGCCGCCCCCAGCCGCACGTCGGTGGTGCCGGGCGGCAGCGCGTCCAGCCCGAACAGCCCGGCCCAGCGGGCGGCGAAGTCGGCGGCGACCGCGTCGACCGGCCGCTCGCCCCCGCCCCAGAACAGGCCCTGGGCCAGGAACCACAGGTCCGCCAGGGCCACCGGGCCGGTGCCGGCCTCGGCGCGCAGCTCCTCGTAGAGCCCGCGGAACACCTCGTCGTACGCCTCGGCCAGGGCGTTGCCCAGCCACCGGGCGGCACGCAGCAGCACGTCGAGCGGGGCGGCCAGCTCGGCCAGCAGCGGCGCGCCGAAGACCACGTCCAGGTCGCGGGCGCTGTCCTCGTAGCAGATGGTGCGGCCGGCGTACATCTGGCCGGCGCGGCGCACGGCGGGGACGCCGGTCAGCTCGGTGAAGGTGGCGTCGAGGGTGTCCAGGGCGGCTCGCAGCCGCACCGGATCGCCGGCCGACTCGGCCACCGCGTCGCGGGCGGCACGCAGCCGGTCGAACCCGGCCCGGGCGGCGCTCCGGGCGGCCTCGTCGCCGATCCCCTCGATCCGGTCGGCCAGCACCGCCTCGGCGTCGGGGCTGACCGGCAGCGCGGCGTCCCAGCTGATCAGTTCCCGCTCCACCAGCCGGTCGAGCAGGGCGTACCCGTCCTCGGGACGGCGCAGTCCGATGGCCGGGTCGGCCACCAGGTCGGCGGCGCAGCGGCGGCCGTCGGCGGCGGCGAGCAGCGCCGCCTCCACCGGGTTCAGCGCGAGCGGGGGCCGGCCGGGGCGCAGCACGGTCCGGTCCCGGACCGCGAGGTGCGGGCGCAGCACCGGCGGCCACCACCGGCGGACGGCCAGGTCGGCGCCGATCCGCTGGGCGTACGCCGAGAGCGCCCAGGACTCGAACCAGACCCAGCGCCGGCGGGTGAGCCGCGCGCCGGGCCGGATCCGGACGGTCTCCGGTTGGTCGGGGTCGACGGTCACCCAGCAGCTCGGGCCGAAGAAGCCGACCGTCTCGTTCTTGCCGCAGTAGCGCTGCCAGTACTTGAGCAGCGCCCGCTCCCGGTCCCGCCGCCGCACGTTGCGGGCCGCGTCGGCGCCGCCGCGGGCCAGCCCGTCGAACGCGACCAGGGCGCCCCGGTTCTGCCAGGTGACCGCCTCGCGCAGCAGCGGGTCGGCGGCCAGCTCGCTGATCCGCTCGGCGGCGCCGCGGACCGCCTCGTCGAACTCCTTGTCGTACCGGTCCTCGCCGGCGCCGGTGGCGAGCAGCTCGTCGGCCGCCGCGGCGGCCCGGGGCGCGGTGAACAGGTCCAGGCCGTCGGCCGGGAAACCGGTGGTCCGCAGGATGGCGTCGCGCCACACCGACCAGGCGGTGTCGCCGAGCGGCACCCGGTGCGCGCCGCCGGCGGTCCCGCGACCGGCGGCGCGCACCGGGAGACTGTGCGCGACCGGGCCGCCGACGCCGGGGGTCTCGGCGCCGGCGCTTTCCGCGCCGAGCGCCCCGGTCAGGTCGGCGCGGACGAGGGCCAGCAGCTCGGGCAGCTGGTCGTGCAGGAAGAAGTGGCCGCCGGCCAGCTCGTGCAGGGTGAACCCGGCGGCGGTGTGTTCGGCCCAGGCGGCGTTCTGCTCGCGGGTGACCGCCCGGTCGTCCCGGCCGCTGAACGCGACGATCGGCACCGGCAGCGGCTCGCCGGGCACGTACCGGTAGCCGTCCACCCGGCCGAAGTCGGCCCGCAGCAGCGGCAGCAGCAGCTCCACCAGCTCCGGGTGCGCGAACAGCTCGGCGGGGAGGCCGCCGCCGTCGGCGAGGCGGCGCAGCAGCTCCTCGTCGTCGGCGCGGGACAGCCCGTCGAACAGGCCGGGCGCGGTGACGTGCGGGGCGCGGGCGCCGCCGACGTAGAGCCGCAGCGGCAGCGGGCGGCCGGTCCGGCGCAGCTCGCGGACCACCTCGAACCCGAGCCGGCCGCCCATCGAGTGGCCGTAGAGGGCGTACGGGCGGTCGGCCCGGGCGGCGATCGCCTCGGCCACCTCGGCGACGTCGAAGCGCGGATCCTCGTTGATCCGGTTCTCCCGGCCGGGCAGCTGCACCGGGAGCACCTCGACGTACGGGCCGATCCCCTCCTGCCAGCGCCGGAACGCGCTCGCGCCGGCGCCGGCGTAGGGCAGGCAGAACAACCGCACCGGAGCCTGGGGTCGGCTTCCGGCGGAGACGAACCAGTTCACCGCGGACCTTTCTGCACGGGGTCGATCCAGTACCGCTGGCGCTGGAACGGGTAGGTGGGCAGGCCGGTGCGCCGGACCGTGCCCTCGGGGTGCAGGGCGTCCCAGTCGACGTCCCGCCCGGCGACCCAGTCGGCCGCCAGCTCGCGCAGCGGGCCACCGTCGCCCGCGACCCGGGCGTCGGTGTCGAGCAGCGCGTCCAGGCCGGCCAGCGCGCCGGGCAGGTCGGCGGCGACCACCGCTGCCCGGTGGGCGAAGGCCCGCCGGCCGAGCGCCAGGGTGGCGGCCACCTCGGGCAGCGCCGGCGCGTCGCCGCCGAGGTGGGCCCGCAGCCGGGCCAGCGCGGCCCGCAGCGCCGCCGGGGTACGCGCCGACACCGGCAGCAGCCACGGCCCGTCGCCGGGCGGGTCGGCCGGGTCGGCCGGCGGCGGCTGCTCCACCACGACGTGCGCGTTGGTGCCGCCGAGGCCGAAGGCGCTGACCCCGGCCACCCGGCGCGGCCCCTCGGGCCAGTCCCGCGCCTTGGTGGGCACGTAGAACGGGCCGGCGGCCAGGTCGATCTCCGGGTGCGGGCGGGTGAAGTGCAGGTTCGGCGGGATCACCCCGTGCCGCACGGCGAGCACCGCCTTGATCAGCCCGGCGATCCCGGCGGCGGCGTCGAGGTGACCGATGTTGGTCTTGACCGAGCCGAGCGCGCAGGTCTCGGCGGGGGCGGCGCCGGCGTACACCTCCTGCAGCGCGGCGACCTCGATGGCGTCGCCGAGCGGCGTGCCGCTGCCGTGCCCCTCGACCAGGCCGACCTCGCCGGGGGCGATCTCGGCGTTGGCCAGCGCGCTGGCCACGGCGGCGGCCTGGCCGGCCGGCCCGGGCACGGCGAAGCCGGCCCGGTCGGCGCCGTCGTTGGTGACCGCCCAGCCGGGCAGGACGGCGTAGATCCGGTCACCGTCGGCCTGCGCGTCGGCGAGCCGGCGCAGCGCGACCACCCCGACGCCGGAGCCGAAGCCGGAGCCGTTGGCGCCCTCGTCGAAGGCGCGGCACCGGCCGTCCGGGGAGGCCAGCCCGCCGGGGGTGTGCCGGTGCCGGGGCCAGGTGACGGTCACTCCGCCGGCCAGCGCGAGGTCGCACTGGTAGTCGGCGAGGCTCTGCGCGGCGAGGCAGACCGCGACCAGCGAGCTGGAGCAGGCGGACTGCACGGCCAGGGCCGGCCCGGTGAGCCCGAGCCGGTAGGCGACCTGACCGGGCAGGTGGTCGGTGAACTGCCGGCCGATCAGCCGGGCCTCCCAGTCGTCCGGGTCGACGTCGCCGACCACGGCCGGGTTGTCCATGAGGTGGAACAGGAAGTACCGGTTGGCGGAGGTGGCCGAGTAGACGCCGACCAGGCCGGGGAAGCGGTCCGGGTCGTGCCCGGCGTCCTCCAGGGCCTCCCAGGCGGTCTCCAGGAAGAGCCGGTGCTGCGGGTCGGTCCGGGCGGCCTCGTCGGCGCCGAACGAGAAGAAGCCGGCGTCGAAGTCGGCCACCCCGTCGAGCCGGCCGACGGCCCGCACGTGCCGGGGGTCCGCGCGCAGCCCCGGCCCGACGCCGAGGGCGGCCAGCTCCTCGTCGGTGTGCTCGTGGATGGAGTCCACGCCGGTGCACAGGTTCCACCAGAAGGTGGCCATGTCCGGCGCGCCGGGGAAGCGGCCGGCGAGGCCCACCACGGCGATCTCGTCGCCGGTGTACTCGCGGGCCGCGGCGGCCGGCGCGGCAGGCGCGGGCAGCACCGGTGCGCGGACCGCGTCGGGCGGGGCGTCGAGCAGCGCCGCCTGGGCGGCCAGCGTGGGGTGGTCGAAGAGGCGCAGCAGGGGCAGGCGTACGCCGAACCGCTCGGCGAGCCGCTGCTGCACCTGGCCCAGCAGCAGGGACTGCCCGCCGGCGTCGAAGAAGCTGTCGGCGCGGCCGACCGTCGAGCGGCCGAGCACGGCGCACCAGATGTCGTGCACGGCCCGCTCGGTGTCGGTGGCGGGCGCCTCCCCGGCCGGCGCCCCGGCCGCTGGGTCGGGCAGCGCCCGCTCGTCGACCTTGCCGGTGACGGTGAGCGGGAACTCGTCGAGCACCACGACCGCGCGGGGCAGCGCGTACCCGGGCAGCGCGGCGGCGAGCGCGGCGCGCAGCGCGGCCGGGTCGGGCCGGTCGCCGGCCGGTCGGGCGTACGCCAGCAGCTCGCCGTCGCGGGCGATGGCGCGCACGCCGGCCACGCCGGGCTGGGCCGCGAGCACGGCCTCGATCTCGGTCAGCTCGACCCGGTGCCCGCGCACCTTGACCTGCCGGTCGAGCCGGCCGAGGCAGACCAGCTCGCCGCCGGGCAGCCGCCGGCCGAGGTCGCCGGTGCGGTACGTCCGCACCCCGTCGGCGTCCACGGTGAACCGGTCGCTGTCCTGGTTGAGGTAGCCGGGGGCGAGGTGCCGGCTGCGGACGACCAGCTCGCCGGTGTCCGGGGCGAGGTCGACCCGGTAGCCGGGGAACGCGGTGCCGATCGGCAGCGGGCCGGCGGCGGCCGGGTCCACCGTGGACAGCGGCAGCGCGTGCCGGGCCACGAAGGTCATCTCGGTGGCGCCGTAGCCGTTGACCAGCACGCAGTCCGGGGCGAACCGGTCCCGGCCGCAGGCCGCGTCGGCGTAGGTGGCCTGCTCGCCGCCGAGCAGCACCGCCCGGACCGCGTCGAGCCGTCGTTCGCCGAGGGTGTCCAGCAGGTGGCGGTAGACGGTGGGCGTGCAGTGCAGCACGGTGGCCCGGTGCCGGTCGAGCTGCTCGACGGCGTGGGCGAGCCCCTGCCGGCGCAGGTCGACCGGGACCACGGCGGCGCCGGTGAGCAGCGCCGGGTAGAGGTCGGGGATGGCGGCGTCGAAGCTGAACGAGGCGAGCAGGCTGAGCCGGTCGGCCGGGCCGATCGCCAGCGCGTCGATCTGGTTGTCGACGACGTGGGCCAGGTTGCGGTGGGTCTGCCCGACCGCCTTGGGCATGCCGGTGGAGCCCGAGGTGAACAGCACGTACGCCAGCGCGTCGGGGTCGACCGGGACGGGCCGCAGCGGGGCGGGCGGCACCCGGTCGAGCGGCACCACGGTCCGCCCGTCGGCGAGTGCCCGGGCCAGCTCGCGGTGCTCGGCGGCGCAGGCGACGGCGGTCACCCCGGCGGCGGCCAGCATGTGGCGCAGCCGGTCGACCGGGAAGCCCGGGTCCAGCGGCACGTACGCGCACCCGGCGGCGAGGGCGCCGAGCAGCGCCGCGACGGTGGGTGCGCCGTGCGCGGTGAGCAGGGCGACGCGGTCTCCGGGTCGCACGCCGGCGGCGGCGAGCGCGGCCGCGTGCCCCCCGGCCGCCCCGGCCAACTCGGCGTAACCGACCTCGTGGGTCTCGCCGAACAGTGCCGGACGTTCACCGTGATGCGCCGCGACCTCGCCGAAACGATTGATGATCATCGGCTGTGCCATGTCAGCGGGCTGATGTTTCCCCGTGGACGGCAGGCGCGCAGCGTTCGGTGACTGTGATCATGATCCCCCCCAGGACTTCACACTGGAGGCAGAATAAAGCTCAATCTCTCGATGGACAGCGCATCGATACAGGTCAAGCCAAAGGGATGACGGCACGTGGAACCTCGGACGAAGGAATTCGTCCGATCATCCCCCTAGCGCGTAGACGATTTACCGCGTAAGTGTCTACTCGCGAGTTATTTTACGGTGAAAATACTTCCTGGCCGTGGAATTTCCACCGCACGGCCCCTTTGCCGCAGCTCAACCCGGGTCTCGGGGAGCCTGCCTACACATCGTACGGTGGGCGCGGGATCGGGTCGACCATCGCGTCGAATCCCTTGGGAAGTTGTGCCACGAGATCCTGGAACTCGCCGACCGTGACCGTCTCGCGCAGCGTGACGAGGACCGCCCGGGCCCCGACCTCGGCGACCGCCGGGTCCACGCCGGCCCGCTCCGCGACCCGGTACAGGAAGGCCACCGCGCCGCCGGTCGTGCCGCCCTCGCCGGGCGCGGCCAGGTAGCTGCCCACCTCGTCCGGCAGCTGCGCCGCCAGGTCCGCCGACTCGGTGGCGGTGATCCGCTCGGCGAGGGTCTGCAGCACCGCCCGGGAGATCGTGGCGGCCTGCTCGGTGGGTAGTTCGGCACGGCGGGACACCGCCTCGACGAATCGGGGAAACCGCACAGCCGCACTCCTGTCGTCGCCGGCCGCCGCCGGGTGTCCGACCCGTCCGCGCCTCGCGGCCCGGAACGTCGCGCCCGCGGTTACCCGCGCCCGACGGCGGCAAACAGCGAATCGGCCGCGGCGGTCAGCGGAGCGCGCCGAGGGCCCGGAAGTGGTCGAAGATGACCTGATCCACCGGGGAGACCCGGTCCCGGTCGGCGTAGCCGAGCCAGGCCAGCTCCGCGATCTCGCTCGCCGGCCGCAGCGTGCCCCGGTAGTCGGCGGCGTAACAGGTCATCCGGACCAGCGTCCCGGCGTCGTGGCCGTGGGCCTGCGCGGTGAAGACCCCGACCGGCACGGCGGACTCCGGCACGACCGCCACGGCCAGCTCCTCGGCGATCTCCCGGACCAGCGTCGCCAGGTCGCTCTCGCCGGTCTCCCGCTTGCCGCCGGGCAGGTACCAGACGTCCCGGCCCCGCGACCGGGTGCTCAGCACCCGGCCGTCCTCGATCCGGATCCAGGCGACCTTGTCGATCTCGGGCACGGCGCTCCTCAGGCTGCTGTTCCTGGTGATCTCGTGAATCCAACCACCGCGCCGGTTCCCGCGGCCGCCGGGTTTGCCGCCGCCGCGCGACCGGGCACTTCCGCCCTGACGCCCGGGACGCCGGGCGCCGGCGCGGGACGGAGTTGTCGGATGGGATGGCTGGACAGACTGCTGGGTAGGCCTGAGTCCGCGCGGCAGGACGTCGCGGAGCGGCTGACCACGTACGGCCCGTTCCGGACCACGACCGAGACGGTCGAGCTGGACGACCGCGAGACCGTCCGGCGATGGCTTCGGGAACTCGACCCGGATCTCCAGCAGCAGGTGCACGTCCGCCGGCCGTGGGGCGTGATCGCCGCGGTGAGCGACCACCGGGATCCGGTCGGCGTGGTCATGCAGGAGCCGGGCGGCCGGGCCTGGGGCGCCTACGTACCGGGCGCCGACCGGCGGGAACACCTGACGCCCGAGCAGGTCGAAGCCGTGATGCTCGCCGCGCTGACCTCGACCGGACGACCCGACGGGCCGGACTGGCGACCGATCGCCTGATCCGCCCGGCCGCCGCGGCGGGAACCGGGCCGGCGCCGCCGCTCGGTAGGCTCGCCGCATGGCCCGCACCACCCACCCCGGCGCCTGCCCGCTGGACTGCCCGGACACCTGCGTCTGGCAGCTCACCGTGTCCGACGGCCGGGCCGTCGCGCTGCGCGGCGACCGCGACCACCCGTTCACCCGGGGCGCGCTCTGCGGCAAGGTCAACCGCTACCTCGACGCCGTCAACGGCCCCGACCGGCTGACCACGCCCTACGTGCGCACCGGCCCGAAGGGCGCCGGGCGGGTCGCGTACCGGCCGGCGAGCTGGGCGGAGGCGGTCGACCGGGTGGCCGCCGGGCTGCGCGCCAGCATCGAGCGGGACGGCCCCGAGTCGGTGCTGCCCTACTACTTCGCCGGCACCATGGGGCACGTGCAGGGCTGGACGATGGGCCAGCGGCTCTTCGCCCACCTGGGGGCGTCCCGCCTGGACACCACCATCTGCACCGGCGCGGCCCGGGCGGCGCTGCGCTCGATCTACGGCAGCTCGATCGGCTTCGAGCCGGAGTCGATCGTGGCGGCGAAGCTCATCGTGCTCTGGGGCGCCAACCCGCTCGCCACCAACCTGCACCTGTGGCCGTTCGTGCAGCAGGCCCGGGAGCGCGGCGCGTACCTGGTCACCATCGACCCGCTGCGCACCGACACGGCGGCCCGCAGCGACGAGCACCTGGCCCCGCTGCCCGGCACCGACGCGGCGCTCGCCCTCGGCCTCATGCGGCACGTGCGCGACGCCGGGGCGGCCGACGAGGAGTGGCTGGCCGCGCACACCGTCGGCTGGCCCGAGCTGAGCGCCCGGCTCGACGAGTGGCCGGTGGAGCGGGCCGCCGCCGAGTGCGGGCTGCCCGTCGAGGTGCTCCGCCGGCTCGGCGACCGGATCGCCACCACCCGGCCCACCGCCGTCCGGGTCGGCCTGGGCCTGCAACGGCACCACGGCGCCGGTCAGGCGATCCGGGCGATCTGCGCGCTGCCGCTGGTCACCGGCGACTTCCGGTACCCGGGCGGCGGCGCCCTGGTGTCGACCAGCGGGCACCACCCGATCGAGGAGGACCCGGTGGTCCGGCCGCCCGGCATGCCGGCCCCGCCGGCCCGGTCGGTGAACATGAGCCGGCTGGCGACCGTGCTCACCGGGGAGGCCGACCCGCCGGTGACCTCGCTGGTCGTGTTCAACGCCAACCCGGCCGCCACAGCCCCGGACCAGAACCGGCTCTTCGCCGGCCTGCGCCGCACCGACCTGTTCACCGTGGTGCTGGAACAGCGCTGGACCGACACCTGCGACTACGCCGACGTGGTGCTGCCGGCCACCATGCAGCCCGAGCACCTCGACCTGCACTCCTCCTACGGCCACCACTACACGACGCTGAACCTGCCGGTCACCCGGGCGCCCGGGGAGGCGCTGCCGAACACCGAGATCTTCCGGCGGATCGCCGCCGCGCTCGGCATCGACCATCCCCGGTTCTCCGACAGCGACGAGGACCTGGCCCGCCAGTTGCTGGCCGGCACGCCGGTCACCTTCGAGGAGCTGCGCGAGCGGACGTACGCCCGGACCACCGGCGTGCCGGTCGGCGCCGCCCCGTTCGCCGCGGGCGGCTTCCGCACCCCGGACGGCCGGGCCCGGCTGCACGACCCGGCGCTGGCCCGGCTCGGGGTGGACCCGCTGCCCGGGCACACCCCGCCGGTGGAGGCCACCGACCCCGAGCTGGCCCGCCGGTTCCCGCTGGTGCTGCTCGCACCGGCCGGGCGGTTCCTCATGAACTCCACCTTCGCCTCGCTGCCCTGGCACGCCCGGCGGACCGGGCCGCCCCGGGTGCACCTGCACCCGGACGACGCGGCGGCGCGCGGCCTCGCCGACGGCGACGCCGTGCGGGTGCACAACGACCGGGGCGCGTTCCTCGCGGCGGTCGCGGTGGACGAGGCGACCCGGCCGGGGCTGGCCTTCACCTACAAGGCGTACTGGGCGCGGCTGAGCCCGGGGCGGTCCACCGTCAACGCGGTCACCGCCGTACGCGACACCGACCTGGGCGAGGCGCCGACGTTCCACGACTGCCGCGTCGAGGTCGCGCCGGTGCCGGCCGAGCTGCTGACCCCCGAACCGCCCGCCGACGCGGCCGCCGTGCTGGCACCGGCCGCACCCACCGACGCCGCGGCCGTACCGGCCGGCTGAGCCGGGACTTCCGGCCCACCGGCGGGGTCCGTGCGCCCCTGCTTCCCGCCACCGCCTCTCCGTAGCGTCGGAGGCGGAAGTGGAAGAGGGAGGTCGCCATGCGTACGTGGCAGGTGCAGGACGTGATGACCACCGACGTCGCGACGGTACGGGAGGGCACCGCGTACCGGGAGATCGTCGACGTGCTGACCGGCCGGCACGTCACGGCGGCGCCGGTGGTGGACGGCGCGGGGCAGGTCCTCGGGGTGGTCTCCGAGGCGGACCTCATGTACAAGGTGGAGCTGCAGGGGCAGCCGCAGCCGCGGCGGATCCTGCCCGACCGGCACCGGCGGGAGGCCCGGGCGAAGGCCGCCGCGACCCTGGCCGCGGACCTGATGACCGCTCCCCCGGTGACCGTCGCGCCGGACGCGTCGCTGGTGGAGGCGGCCCGGACCATGGACGTCCGGGGGGTGAAGCGGCTGCCGGTGGTCGACGACCTGGGCCGGCTGGTCGGCATCGTGACCCGCGGTGACCTGCTCAAGGTGCACCTGCGGCCGGACGCCGACATCCAACGGGACGTCTGCGACGAGGTGCTGCGCCGCACCCTCGGCGTGCCCGACGGCGTGGTGGACGTGACCGTGCACGGCGGCGTCGTCACCCTCACGGGGCAGCTCGACCGCTGGTCCACGGTGCGTTTGGCGCTGCGGCTGGCCCGGCAGGTCAGCGGCGTGGTGGAGGTGGTCAACGCGCTCGGCTACGCGATCGACGATGCCCCGATGGCCGCGCTGCGGGCCGGCGGCGCGACCCCCGCCGGCATCGCCTGAGCCCCGCCCGGCCGGGCCGCCGGCGTCGCCGCCCCCGGCGACGCCGGCGGCTCAGCCCTCGGCGACGCCGGCGGCTCAGCCCTCGGCGACGCCGGCGGCTCAGCCCTCGGCGAGGGCGTCCAGCACCAGCGCGGCCGTCCAACTGAACGCCGGCGAGCCGAGCCCCGCCCCGGTGTCCGGGTGGAAGTACTCGTGGCACCCGGCCCCGTCGACGAGGTCCAGCATGGACTCGCGGAGCCCGGCGGCCAGGTCGGCGCGGCGGTGGGTACGCAGCCCCTGCCACAGGATCCAGTTGGTGTTCAGCCAGCTCGGGCCGCGCCAGTAGCGCAGCGGCTCGAAGTCCGGCGCGGTGCGGTCGTGGGTGGGCAGCGGGCGGTCCATCCGGGCGGCCAGGCCGAAGCGGGGCGAGCACGCCTCGGCGAGCACCGCCCGCACGTGGTGGGCCGGCAGGTCGGGCAGCATCAGCGGCATCAGCCCGAGCACCGTCCGGGCCGGGACGAGCCGGTCGGCCCGCACGTCGCGCGGGCGGAAGGTCCCGGTGACCGGGTCGAAGAGCCGGTCGACCAGGGCCTCGGTGATTCGCAGCGCGCGGTCCCGGTGCGGCCCCGGGTCGGCGCCGACCACGGTGGCGATCCGCGCGAGGGCCTGCTCGGAGACCCCGAGCGCCGCGTTGACCAGCGGGCACTCCACCAGGAACGGCTGCCGGCCGAGCAGCCCGTCGTCCCGGTAGCGGCCCGCCCGGTAGGCGGCCACGAGCGCGACGTAGCGCGCGTAGTCGAGGTCGGTGGGGCGGTGCGCCGCGTCGGCGTGCGCGGTGTCGTGCCGGCGGTACGCGCGCATCACCGCCTCGTCGGCGGGCACCGCGGCCATGGGGGCGTCCCAGGCGGGGCTGTTGTCCAGGCCGGACTCCCACGGGTGCACGATGGCGGCCAGCCCGCCCCCGCCGATATCCCGCCGGCCGGTCAGGTAGCGCTGCTGGGCGACCAGCCGCGGGTAGAGCCAGCGCAGCGCCGCCACCGACGCCTCGGAGGGGGCGCGGCGGTGCACCAGCCAGGCGGCCGGGGCGTGCACCGGCGGCTGGACGATCCCCGAGGTGGCCGCCGCCGGGGCGCCGTCGGCCCGGGCCGACTCCCAGAACTCGGGCCCGGGGAAGTACGCGCCGGCCCGCAGCGCCGGGTTGAAGACGATGTGCGGCACCCGCCCGTCGGCCCACTGCGCGGCGAACAGGCTGCGCAGCTCCCGCCAGGCCCGGTCGGGGCGGGCGTGCACCAGCCCGACGGCGATGAACGCCGAGTCCCAGCTCCACTGGTGCGGGTAGAGGGTGCGGGAGGGGACGGTGTGGTCGTGCTCCCAGTTGGCGTCCAGTGTGGTGAGCGCGAGCCGGCGCAGCCGGGCGGCCCGCTCGGGGTCGGTGCGGCCGGGGCCGCCGGCCCGCACCCCGGCCCTGCCCGCGTTCACGCCGCTGCCCGCCGCGGCCGTGCCTGGGCGAGGACGGTGGCGGCCTGGCGCAGGGCGGCGACCGGTTCGCCGCGCAGGCGGCACTCCAGCGCCAGCCAGCCGGGGTAGCCGATCCCGTCCAGGGTGGCCAGCAGCGCCGGCCAGTCCAGGTGCCCGGCGCCCGGCTGGTAGCGGTTGGAGTCGCTGACCTGCACGTGCCCCAGGTACGGCGCGGCCGCGCGGAGCGCCGCGCAGGCGTCGTCCTCCTCGATGTTCATGTGGTAGGTGTCGGCGACCACCCGGACCGAGGGCAGGCCGACGGCGCGGCACAGGGCGACCGCCTCGTCGAGCCGGTTGACCATGTGGTCCTCGTACCGGTTCAGGGGTTCCAGGAAGAGGGTGACCCCCTCGGCGCGGGCGTGCTCGCCCAGCTCGCCCAGGGCGTCGACGAGCACCTGCCGGTCGCCCTCGGGCGGGCGGGGCGGCTCGAACGGCGGCAGCCGGCGGGAGAACATCCCCCAGGCGGCCGGGGTCATGGCGCCGATGCCGCCGATTTCGGCGATCACCGAGAGCTGGGAGCGCAGGTTGCGCACCGCGTCCCGGGACCGGGCGGGGTCGAAGTCGCCGATGAAGTGGTCCATCTCGACGCAGACGGTCGGCATGACCACGCCCTCGGCGCGGGCCCGGCGCAGCTCGGGCAGCCGCCGGGCGAGGGCCAGGTCGCCCCGGCCGCGCAGCTCGATGCCCTGGTAGCCGAGGGAGACGGCGAGGGCGTACTTCTCGGACAGGCCGGCGCCGGGGAGCAACTGCTCCTGGCAGGCGAGTGGGATGGTCATTCAGAACCTCAGCACGACTTGGAGGACGTCACCGGCACCGTGGTCGAGCAACGCCAGCGCGTCGGCCACCGCGCCCGCGTCGACGACGTGGCTCACCAGGGGCAGCGGGTCGACGCTGCCCTCGGCCACCAGGTCCATGAAGGTGTGCGCGATCCGCGCCCCGGTCCACCGGCCGGCCGTGCCGGGCGCCGGGGCGGGCCCGGAGACCTGGGCCGCCACCAGCTGGATCCGGTTGTGGTGGAACTCCTCGCCGAGTCCCAGCCCGTGGGCGTACCCCTGGTAGAAGCCGGCGGCCACGACGCGGCCGGCGTGGGCGGTGGCGCGGATGGCCTCGTGCAGCGCCGGGTACGACCCGGACAGCTCCAGGCAGACGTCCGCGCCGCGGCCGCCGGTGGCCGCGTGCAGCGCGGCGGCGGCGGAGTCGACGGCGGCGTCGACGACCCGGCGGGCGCCGAGCCGGGTGGCGTGCGCGAGCCGGTCCGGCACCCGGTCGACGGCCACCACCCGGGCTCCGGAGAGGACGGCGAGGCGGGTGCCGAGCAGCCCGATCACCCCCTGCCCGAAGACACCGACCCAGTCGCCGAGGTGCAGGTCGCCGGCGAGCACGGCGGTCAGCGCGATGGCGCCCGGGCGGGCGAACACGGCGACCAGGGGGTCGAGCCCGGGGGCGAGCGGGGTGACGGCGTCGGCCGCCAGCACGGCCTCCGCGCGGTGCCCCCAGATGCCCCAGACGACCTGGCCGGGTCGGCGGTCGGCGACGTCGTGTGCGACCTCGACGACTTCGCCGACCTCCTCGTAGCCGAAGCCCACCACCGGGTACGCGGGCGCGGCCTGCCGGGGCACGAACATCCGGGTGGCGTCGTCCCAGTCCTTGCTGAGCCGGGGGTTGCTGCCCCGGTAGAGGGTCAGCTCGGTGCCGGCGGAGATCCCGGAGTAGCAGGTGCGGACGCGGACCTGACCCGGGCCGAGCCGGTCCGGGGGGCAGGGCTCCAGGCTCACGCGCCGGGGCCCGGCCAGAGAGACAACCCAGTTGCCCATGGCGTCGCTCCGAGGGAAGTGCCGGACCCGATCCTACCCCGAAATATCGATAAATGTCTTGTAAATGATCAATCGAGGGCGTTGAATCCCTGATGTACCCTTCGAGAGGAGTGCCACCGATGCCATCGCCCTCGATGCGGATCCTCGCCCCCACCCTGATCATGGCACTTGCCGGGACAACCCTGCTGGCCTGCGGTGACGACGAGCCGAAATCCGACAGTTCCCAGATAACCGTGTGGAGCCTGGAAGACGTGGCGGACCGGGTGAACGCCACGAAGGCGATCATCGCGGACTACACCGCCAAGACCGGCGTCAAGGTCAACCTGGTCACCGTCAACGAGGACCAGTTCCCCTCCCTCATCGCCTCCAGCGCCGCCGCCGGCGACCTGCCCGACGTGGTCGGCTCGGTCTCCCTGGCCGGGGTGCGCACGCTGTCCGGCAACGACCTGCTGGAGCCGGACGCCAACAAGAAGGTCGTCGAGAAGCTCGGCCGGGACACGTTCTCCCCGCGCGCCCTCGAACTGACCAGCGAGGACGGCAGGCAGCTCGCCGTGCCCAGCGACGGGTGGGGCCAGCTGCTGGTCTACCGCAAGGACCTGTTCGCCGCGGCGGGCCTGGCCGCCCCCGACACGTACGAGAAGATCGCCGCCGCGGCGGCCAAACTGAACACCGGCGGCGTCGCCGGCATCACGGCGGCGACCGCGCCCGGCGACGTCTTCACCCAGCAGACCTTCGAACACCTCGCGCTGGCCAACAACTGCCAGCTCACCGACGACGCCGGCAAGGTCACGCTCGACTCCGCCGAGTGCGTCGAGGCGTTCCGCTTCTACGGCGACCTGATGCGCAACAACTCGGTCAAGGGCGCGCAGGACGTGGACACCACCCGGGCCACCTACTTCGCCGGCAAGGCGGCCATGCTGATTTGGTCGCCGTTCATCCTCGACGAGCTGGCCGGGCTGCGCAACGACGCCAAGCCGACCTGCCCGCAGTGCCAGTCCGACCCGGCCTGGCTGGCGAAGAACAGCGGCTTCGTCACCGCGATCAAGGGCCCGAACGGCGCCGAGCCGGCCCAATATGGCGAGATCAGCTCGTGGGCGGTGCTCGACGGCGCGAGCGACTCCGCGTCGTCCTTCGTGGAGTACATGCTCTCCGACGGCTACCCGCGCTGGTTCGGCATGTCCCCCGAGGGGCGCTTCCCGGTGCGCACCGGAACCGCGGAGGACAAGCAGAAGTTCCTCACCGCCTGGAACACCAGCCAGGCCGGTGTGGACCGCAAGCAGCCGCTGTCGGCGGTCTACGGGGAGGACGTGCTCGCCACCCTGCGGAAGAGCCCCGACACCTTCCAGCGCTGGGGCCTGACCCAGGGCCAGGGGAAGCTGGTCGGGGCGATCCTCGGTGAGCTGCCGGTGCCCCGGGCGCTCGCCGACGTGGTCGGCGGGAAGTCCGACGCCCGCGCCGCCGCCGAGCGGGCGAAGAAGGACGTCGACGCGATCGCCAAGGGCGTGAATTGACCACCACCGCGCCGGAGGCCGGCCGCTCCCCCACCGGGGAGCGGCCCCGCCGGCCCGGCCGACGCCCGCTCACCCTGCGCCGCCGCGAGTCCCGCGCCGGGCTCGCGCTGGTCACCCCCACCCTGCTCGTCGTGGTCGCGGTGATCGGCATCCCCATCGTCTGGACCGTGGTGCTGGCCTTCCAACGGGTACGCCTCGCGACCCTGCGCCGGACCGGCCTCTTCGGCGAGCTGACCCTGGACAACGTCGACCGGGTGCTGCACACCCCCGGCTTCGCCGACACGCTGTGGACCACCGTCGTCTACAGCGCCGGCGGGACGGTCGGCTCCATCCTGGTCGGCCTGGTGGCGGCGCTCGTCGTCCGCCGGCCGTTCCGGGGCCGCACCATCGTCCGCGCGTCCATGCTGCTGCCGTACGTGGCGCCCGTGGTCGCCATGACGTTCGTCTGGCAGGTGATGCTCGACCCGCAGATCGGCTTCGTCAACGACTGGGGCCGGCGGTTCCTCGGCTGGGACGCCCCCGTGCCGTTCCTGTCCCAGGAGTCCACCGCGCTCTGGACGGTCATCGCGTTCGAGGCGTGGCGCTACTTCCCGTTCGCCTTCCTGTTCCTGCTGGCCCGGCTCCAGGCCGTGCCCGGTGAGCTGGAGGAGGCCGCCCGGGTCGACGGGGCCACCCCGACCCAGCGCTTCCGGCACATCCTGCTCCCCCAGCTCATGCCGGTGATCGCGCTGATCGGCGTGCTCCGGTTCATCATGACCTTCAACAAGTTCGACGACGTCTACCTGCTCACCGGCGGCTCGGCCGGCACCGAGGTGGTCAGCGTGCGGGTCTACCAGTTCCTCACCGCGCGGACCGACATCGGCGCGGCGGCGGCGCAGGCGGTCGTGCTGGCCGTCGTGCTGATCGTCTTCGTCGCGATCTACCTGCGCTTCTTCAGTGGCCGGCGGGAGGAGACGTGATGGACCGGGACCGGATCGAGACGGTGAGCCTGCGCTGGCTGCGCCGGCTGGTGATCGCCGGCTTCCTGCTCGTCACCCTGTTGCCGTTCTGGTACATGCTGGTGCTCTCGGTACGCCCCATCGAGCGGCTGCTGCTCGACCCCGGCTCGCTGCTCGTGCCGTTCGGCGAGCTGACCGTCGCCACCTACGCCGAGGTGCTGAAGTCCGTGGAGGACGGCGGGCAGGGCTTCCTCGCCTTCATCCGCAACAGCGGCATCGTGGCCCTGTCCGCCACCGCGCTCACCCTGGTGATCGCGATCCCCGGCGCGTACGCGGTGTCCCGGCTGCGGTTCTTCGGCCGGCGGCAGGTCAGCGCGCTGTTCCTGGCGGTCTACCTGTTCCCGTCGATCGTCATCGCGATCCCGCTGTTCGTGGTCTTCACCCGGGCCGGGCTGCGCGGGTCGCTGGTCGGGCTTGTGCTGGTCTACATCTCGCAGACCCTGCCGGTCTCGGTCTACATGCTGAAGAACTACTTCGAGACGATCCCGGTAAGCCTGGAGGAGTCCGCGGCGATCGACGGGGCCGGTCGGCTCGGCATCATCCGCCGGGTCAGCCTGCCGCTCGCCGCGCCATCGGTGATGGCCGTCGCCCTCTACGACTTCATGATCGCCTGGAACGAGTTCCTCTTCGCGCTGCTCTTCCTGGTCGACCGGCCCAACCGGTGGACCGTCTCGCTGGGCCTGTCGCTGCTCTCCGACGGCGTCGAGGTGCCGAAGACGGTGCTGATGGCCGGCTCGGTGATCCTCACCCTGCCGATCGTGATCCTCTTCTTCGCCAGCGAGCGGCTGCTCACCGAGGGTCTCACCAGCGGCGCGGAGAAGGGCTGATCCGCCGCTGCCAGGTGCCGGGAGTGCCCACCCGGCGCCTGGCAGCGCCGCATCTCGGCCCGTGATGCCCGATTCGTGGGCTATCGTCGCTTCGGTCATCGGCGATCGGGGTGGGATGCCAGACGTACGCGAGACACTCACGGTTCCCCGCGCCGGACACCTGCTGCATGTCGAGGTGGCCGGCAGCGAGGGGGTGCCGCTGGTGCTGATGCACGGCTTCCCCGACAACCTGCACCTCTACGACGAGCTGATGCCGCACCTCGGCGATCGGCGGGTCGTCCGCTTCGACTTCCTGGGCTGGGGCCGCTCCGACAAGCCCGCGGGCTACCCGTACACCGCGGACAACATGACCGGAGACCTCGCGGCGGTGATCGACCACCTCGGACTGCGGCGGGTCGTGCTGGTGGCCCACGACGCGTCCGGGCCGCCGGCGATCGACTGGGCCCTGCTCTACCCGCACCGGGTTGCCGCGCTGGTGCTGCTCAACACCTACTACCACCAGACGGCGTCGCTGCGCCGACCACCGGTCATCGCCCTCTACTCGACGCCGCTGCTGCGCGCCGCGGCCCGCAAGCTGGCGGGCCGCGGGTCGGAGCTCGCTCGGCGCCTCTACATCTGGCAGGTGGGCCGGTTCATCCGCGACGACCGCCGTCGCGGCCCGGTGGTGGAGCGCCTGTGCGACAACTTCGTCGCGGCCCAGCCGGCGTTCTGGCGGCTCAACGACGACCTGCTGGGCACCGTCCTGACGCGCCGGCGCCGGATACCCGACCTGCGCCGGTTCGGCGCGCCGGTGCGGGTGATCTTCGGTGTCGAGGACCGCTCCCTCAACCCCCGGGTCGCGCGCCGCTTCGCGCAGCTCTTCCCCCGCGCGGACCTGCACCTGCTGCCGAACGCGGGGCACTTCGTGCAGGTCGACCAGCCGGAGCGGACCGCCCAACTCGTCCTCACCGCCGGTTGACCGCAGTTGACCTTGGCCGGCGGCGGGGACCAGGATGACCCGGTGCGGGCGGCTGCGGAACGGACGGCCAGCGGGCGGCTGGCCCGGCTGATCACCGAGGTGCTCGCGCCGGGCGTCCTGGTGACCGCCCTGCCGCTGGTGGCGGCCGCCCGGGTCAGCCGCCTCCCGCAGCAGTTCCTGCTCTGGGGCGGCACGGCGCTGCTGTTCTGCGCGGTGGTCCCGGTCGGCGTGATCGTGCACGGGGTACGCCGCGGCCGGCTCACCGACCGGCACGTCGGCGACCGTACCCAGCGGGCCCGTCCCCTGCTGACCGGCCTGGCCTCGGTGGCGGTCGGGACGGCCCTGCTGGCCGCGCTGCGCGCCCCCGCCGAGCTGTTCGCCGTGATCGTGGTGATCTTCGTGGTCGGCGCGGCCTGCACCCTGGTCAACCACTGGTGGAAGCTGAGCATCCATGCCGCGGTCGCGGCCGCCACCACGGCCGTCCTGGTGCTGCTGTTCGGCCCGGCGCTGCACGTCGGCTGGCTGCTGGTGGCCGCGGTCGGCTGGTCCCGGGTGGTGCTGCGCGACCACACCTGGCCGCAGGTGGTGGCCGGCGCGGCGACCGGCGGCCCGCTCGCCGCCGCCGCCTTCCTCGCCCTCGGCTGAGGTTCCCCCGACCCGGCCACACAAGATCAGCTACCGTTGACGGTATGGGCAAGCCGACCCGCTGGGTGACCGAGACCAAGCCGGGACACTCGCAGTGGTACGTCGACCGGTTCCGCCAGCTCGCCGCCGAAGGGGCCGACCTGGCCGGTGAGGCGCGGATGCTGGACACGCTCGTCCCGCCGGGCGCCCGGATCCTGGACGCCGGTTGCGGCACCGGCCGGGTGGCCGCCGCGCTGGCCGACCGGGGCCACACCGTGGTGGGCGTGGACGCCGACCCCGTGCTCATCGACGCCGCGCGCGCCGACCACCCCGGCCCGCGCTTCCTGGTCGCCGACCTGGCCGAACTGGACCTGGCCGCGCAGGGCGAGCCCGAGCCGTTCGACGCGGCCGTGGTGGCCGGCAACGTGATGGCGTTCGTCGCCCCCGGCACCGAGCGCGCCGTGCTGACCCGGATCGCGGACCACATCCGGCCGGACGGCGCGGTGGTGGTCGGCTTCGGCACCGACCGCGGCTACCCGGTCACCGACCTGGACGCCGACGCGGTGGCCGCCGGGCTCCGCCCCGAACACCGCTTCGCCACCTGGGACCTGCGTCCCTGGCACGACGACGCGGAATTCGCGGTGACCGTGCTCCGCAAGCCGGCCTCCTGAGCCTTCGGGCGCGCTTGCGGCGGCGGGGCGGGCGTCGCATTCCGGGCCGGCGTCGGCCGAGCCGCGACCCCGCGGAGTGACGGCCCGAGGTCGGGGTCAGGCCGGGGCGGCGACCGTGCGGGCAGCAGCCGGGTCGAGCGGGCTGCCGGCCGGCACCAGGCTGACCAGGCCCGCCGGCAGTCGGACCGGGCGCACCCCGGCGTAGCCGAGCATGCCCGGCACCTCGGCGCCGGCCAGCACGTACCGCCGGCCGAGGTCGGTGACCAGGCAGACCGCGCCGCCGCCGGCACCGGGGGCGGCGACCGACTCGACAAGCGCCCCCCGCCCCGGCTCCACCAGCACCTGGTCGGCGAACCCGCCCCGGCCGGTCGTCGTCCGGGCGGCGGCGGAGAGGTCCGGCGGGGTGGCACCGAGCCGGACCTCCCGCACGCCCGTGTCGTCGCCGGCCCGGGCGCAGAGCGCTCCGCCCTCGGCGCTGGCCAGCCGGGGTGGGACGGCGGGCGGGGCGGTCGGGCCGGTGGGCACCAGGTCGGGGAGCTTCGGCAGGGCGGCGAACCGGCCGAGGGTGATCGGTTCCGGGTCGCCCTGACCGGTGCGGGCGAGCAGCAGGGCGGCCTGCAACTCGGTGATGCCGGCGAGCCCGGCCCGCCCGGCCACCGCGTACTGGCGGCCGCCACCGGAGTTCCGGACCAGGTAGACGTCGCCGACGGTGGCGCCGGTGACCCGCTCGGACGGGGCGCCGAGGTCGCGCAGCGGGGGCGGCGCCAGATCGGCGCCGGCCGGCACGGTGTTGAGCAGCGCCGGAGCCACCGGCACCGCCCGTTCCCGGGTGGCGGCCAGCGCGGCGAGCACCCGGTCGGTGTCGCGGAGCAGGTAGCGCCGCTCGTGCCAGAGCAGGTGCAGGCTGCCGTCCGGGTGGCGCAGCAGCACGCCCTCGTCGCCGAGGGGCCGGCCGCCCGTCGCGCCCCGCCCGATCAGCAGCGCCGACCGGGCCTGCGTCCGGCCCGCCTCGGCGGCCGTGACCGAGCAGACCGTCCACGCCCCGCCGGCGAGCCGCCCCGGCGCGGGCAGCGAGTCGGGAGCGTCGGCGATGCCGAGCGGCAGGCCGCGCGGCACCCCCTCGACGGAACGGCGGGAGACCAGCACGGTCTTCGGCCGCTCCGCCCCGATGACCAGCAGCGCCGAGGCGTAGTTGAGCACCGGGTGCAGCTTCTCCTCCCGGTAGACGAACCGCGCCCCGGACTCCTTCTCCACGATCACCGCGCCCGGGTCACGCCAGGCGCTGCCACCACCGGCGAACAGGCCGTAGAGGGCGACCCCGCCGAGCGCGATCACCGCGACCAGCACGCTGGCCAGGCCCGCGCCGGCCAGCCGGCGGAACGGCGACTGTGCGGGGTCGGTCTCCCGCATCACCAGCGCGGCGACCGCCCGCTGGACGGTGAACTGGTAGGAGTGGAGCTGGTCCTGCCGGGACGGCATCGGGTCCCTTCCGAGAACGATCGTCGGCGCACAGGATATGCGCTCCGTCGATCTCCCGGGGACCCTCCGTGTCGGCGGACGCGTTCCCGGGCGACGGAACCGCTATCCCCTGGGGGGTATGTTGGACGCAGGAGGTGCACGGTGAAACTTCGACCCGAGATGACCAGCGACGCCCTGACCCGGCTCAAGCGTGCCCGCGGCCAGCTCAACGCCGTCATCGAGATGATCGAGAACGGCGAGGACTGCCGCGCCACGCTGACCCAGCTCGCGGCCGTCTCCAAGGCGATCGACCGGGCCGGTTTCAAGATCATTGCCTCCGGCATGCGGCACTGCGGCACCGCCCGCGACCGGGGCGAGCAGCCGGAGATGACCGAGGAGGAGTTGGAGAAGCTCTTCCTGGCCCTGGCCTGACCGGGCGGATTACCGCCCGCGCGCCTGATCCCGGCGCGGGCGGGTACCTCCCGCCCTGGGTACGCGGGGACGGAAGGGAGCACCGCCATGGCAGTCGAGGTTTCGGTGATCGCGACATCGTCGCTGGGTGACCGCAGCTATCTGGCCTCGGACGGGCGGGTGGCGATCGTGGTCGACCCCCAGCGCGACATCGACCGGGTGTTGTACCTCGCCGGGGAGAAGGGTGTCCGCATCACGCACGTGGTGGAGACGCACGTCCACAACGACTACGTCTCCGGCGGGCTGGAACTGGCCCGGATCACCGGCGCCCGCTATCTGGTGGCGGCCGCGGACGAGGTGGGCTTCGACCGCACGCCGGTCTCCGACGGCGACCAGGTGCCCGTCTCCGACTCCCTGCGGCTGCGGGTGATCGCCACGCCCGGTCACACCTTTCACCACCTGTCCTACGTCCTCGACGAGGCCACCGACGGCGGCTGGCAGCCGGTCGGGGTGTTCACCGGTGGGTCGCTGCTGTTCGGCACCACCGGCCGCACCGACCTGCTCGGCGGCCGGCACGCCCACGAGCTGGCCCACGACCAGCACGCCTCCGCGCGGCGGCTGGCGGATCTGCTGCCCGACGGGGCGCAGGTGTGGCCGACGCACGGGTTCGGCAGCTTCTGCTCGGCCAGCCAGGCCGACGCCTCCGACTCGACCATCGGCCGGGAAAAGGCCAAGAACCCCGTGCTGCGGCTGGCCGCGGACCAGTTCGTCACCGAAACCCTCGCCGGCCTGGACGCCTACCCTGCCTACTACGCCCACATGGGCGTGGCGAACACCACCGGCCCGGCCCCCGTGGACCTGACCCCCGTCACCCGCGCCGACCCCACCGAACTGCGCCAGCGCATCACCGCCGGGCAGTGGGTGGTCGACCTGCGACACCGCACCGCCTACGCCACCTCACACCTCGCCGACACGGTCAGCCTCGGCCTCGACGGGCCGATGTCGACCTGGCTCGGGTGGCTCATCGACTGGGGCACCCCCATCACCCTGCTCGCCGACACCCCCGAACAGGTCGCCGACGCCCAACGCGAACTGGTCCGCATCGGCATCGACCGCCCCGCCGCCCACGCCACCGGCGGGGTTGAGCAGTGGACGACCGAACCGGGACAGCTCCGCGAACTGCCCATGGCCGACTTCCCCGCCCTCGCCGCCGCCCACGCGGGCGACACCCCCGCCGGCCTGCCCGCCCCGGACGTGGTCCTCGACGTGCGCATGACCAACGAATGGAACACCGGCCACATCGAGGGCGCGGTGCACATCCCCCTGCCCGACCTACCCGCACGGCTCGCCGACGTGCCCGCCGGCGCCATCTGGGTCCACTGCGGCTCCGGCTACCGCGCCACCGCCGCGGCATCACTGCTGGCGAACGCCGGCCGCCGGGTCGTCGTCATCAACGACACGTTCGACCAGGCCGAAAGCGCCGGCGTCGCCATGGCCGACCAGACCTGACCCCCGCGAGCCATTCGACTCCGGCGCTCTGCGCGGCCGCTCGACGTGCGCCCCTGCCGGGTTCGAGTCTTCCTGGTCGGGCTGACCCGGATCGCGCCGGTGCGACCGAATGGACGGCCCGGGACCGAGCGCTGCTCGCGGCGCGGCGCGACCCGGGCCGCCGCACTGGCGGTGCTGCTGCTCGGGAACATCCGGTGGGCTGCCGTCGCCCCCCGTTCGCGGGACTCGCCGTGGGAGCGCTTGCCGTAGCCGGTACGGTCACCAATGGCGGGCGTGGGGCCGCCGAAGGAGGGACACAGTGGACAGCAGCGCCTGGGACACCCGGTACGCCAGCACACCGGGTCTGGTCTGGAGCGCCGAACCGAACCGGTTCGTGGTCGAGTCGGTCACGGGGCTCACTCCGGGCGCCGCCCTGGACCTCGCCGCGGGCGAGGGGCGCAACGCGGTCTGGCTGGCCGAGCAGGGCTGGCGGGTGACCGCGGTGGACTTCTCGCCGGTCGCCGTCGCCCGGGGACGCGAGCTGGCCGCCGGCCGGGACGTCCCGGTCGAGTGGCGGGTCGCCGACGTCACGGCGTACCGGCCGGTGCCGGGCAGCTACGACCTGGTGCTGATCAGCTACCTGCACCTGCCCGCCGACGACCTCGCCGGGGTGCTGGCCGCGGCCAGGCAGGCCCTGCGCCCCGGCGGCACCCTCGTCGTGGTCGGCCACGACCTGGCGAACCTGACCGGCGGCACCGGCGGGCCGCAGGACCCGGCCGTCCTGCTCACCCCGGAGGCGGTGGTCGACGGCCTCGCCGGGCTGCACATCCGGCGCGCCGAGACGGCCCGCCGACCGGTGTCCACCACCGACGGCGGCACCGTCGACGCGCTCGACACGGTCGTCGTGGCCACCCGGCCCGCCGACTGACCCGCCCCACCGGCCGGCGTGGGCGCGGACGGGTAGCCGGCGGCCGGCTCACGGACGCAGGATCAGCCGGATCGGGTTGCCCTCCTTCTCGTGCACCCGTCGCACCGCCTCGGGCGCGTCCGCCAGCGGCAGCACGTCGCTGACCGACCCGGACAGGTCGAGACGGCCCAGCCCGGTGAGCGTCACCAACTGCCCGACGTGCTCGGCCTCGGAGCCGTAGTGGCCGAGCACCGCCTGCCGGTTGTAGGTGAACCGGCTGTCCGAGGGGATGCTGATCGGCTGGTTGGCGATGCCGGCGAGCACCAGCCGGCCGTGCCGCCCGAGCACGGTCATGGCCTGCTCCCGGACCGCGTTGACGCCGGCGAAGTCGAACGCCACGTCGAGCCCCCGGGTGCCGACCAGTTCGAGCACGGCGTCCTTGAAGCCGTCGTCCGCCGGGTCGATGGCCAGGTCCGCGCCGAGGGCGAGCGCCCGGTCCCGGGCCGCGGGCAGCGGGTCCACGGCGATCACCGGCGCCGCGCCGACCAGCAGCAGCAACTGCACCGCGTGCGCGCCGAGGCCACCGACGCCCCACACGGCGACCGCCTCCGCCGGCCGCACCCGCCCGGTCTCGGTCACCGCCGCCCATGGCGTGGAGACCGCGTCGGGGATGATGCAGGCCTGCTCGAACGAAATCAGATCGGGAACCGGGACCAGGGTGTCCTCGCGGGCCAGGGCGTATTCGGCCCAGCCGCCGTCGTAGTCGACGCCGCGGGTGAGCACGAGCCCGAACCGGTCCCGCTCCCCCGCCTGGAGCAGCACCCGCTGGCCCGGATCCCAGCCCCGCACCCCGTCACCGAGCGCGTCCACCGTCCCGGCCACCTCGTGGCCGAGGGTCACCACGTCCCCCGCCAGGTGGAGCGGGGTCAGGGTCCCGTCGATCAGGTGCACGTCCGACAGGCACACCCCGGCCGTGGCGACCCGGATCCGCACCTGGCCGCGCTCCGGCTCGGGCACCGGCACCGATTCCATCCGCAGCGCCCGCTCCGCCACGTGCAGCCGTCCGGCCAGCATCTCCGCCACGCTCGCTCCCCTCCCCGGGTCCTCGACCGGCGACGGCTCCAGTGGGGCACGCCGAGCCGGAGTCGTCGGGGGGCGTACCCGCCGCCGGCCCGCCGATGCGCCCCACCGGGAAAAACGCCCCGCGCCGCCCATAACCGCGGGCCGCCGGGCGGCCGGCCGGTAGCATCCGGTCACGGACCGGCGGAGAGGACACCCGTGGGCACACGCTTCGAGGAACTGGCCTGGCGGGAGACGCCGATCGGTGAGATAAGCCTGCGCCGGCGCCGCGACCCGTCGCTCGACGTCGACGTGTACGAGGTGAAGCTCGACGACGAGTTCCTGATGTCCAGCCTCTTCCCGGTCGCGGAGATCGAACTCGCCCGGCTCGGGCTGGCCCCGCTGACCGCCGGGGACCTGGACGTGGTGGTGGGCGGGCTCGGCCTCGGTTACACGGCGCGCACCGCGCTGGAGGATCCCCGGGTGCGCTCGCTGCTGGTGGTCGAGGCGATCGAGGACGTCATCGACTGGCACCGGCGGGACCTGCTGCCGTTCGCCGCCGGGCTGGCCGCCGACCCGCGTACCCGGTTCGTCCGGGCGGACTTCTTCGCGGCGGTCGCGAGCGGCGCGGGGTTCGATCCGGAGGCGCCGGAGCGGCGGTTCCACGCGGTGCTGCTCGACGTGGACCACTCACCGCGCCAGGTGCTGCACCCCAGCCACGCCGACTTCTACACGGTGGAGGGGCTGCGCCGGCTCGCCGCGCTGCTGCACCCGGAGGGGGTGTTCGCGCTCTGGTCGAACGATCCGCCGGACCCGGCCTTCCAGCGGACGCTGACCGAGGTGTTCCCGACGTCGGTGGCGCACGTCGTCCGCTTCCCCAACCCGTTGCAGGGCCGGGAGGCCGCCAACACCGTGTACGTGGCCCGGCACTGACGGGGCCGGGGCAGGCATGGCGGGAGCCGGAGCGGGAAAGCGGGCGGCCAACCGTACTCCCGGGAGGGTGACATGCGGGCGTTGCTCTGGATCGTCGGCGTCGTGGCCGGCGTGCTCATCCTGCTCGGGCTGCTCCTGGAGGCAGCCCGCTGGCTGATCATCATCGGCGCCATCGCGGTGGTCGTCCTCCTCGTGCTGGCCTTCCTGCGGGGGCGCGGAGTGGCGCAGCGCCAGGGCGGCCCACGTCGCTGACCCACTGCCGTGTGACGAAGTCAGCAACTTACGCCGGCGTAGGTTACCGGTTGGTTAAGTTAGGCTGAGGACCGTCATCCGGCAGCGAGGAGACGGTGATGGACGCGACCGCGGAGCGGCCCTGGACGCGCAGCTACGCCCCCGGCGTACCGGCCGAGATCGCGGAGCCGACCGGCTCGCTCGTGGACCTGCTGACCGACGCGGCCCGCAACTTCGGCCCCCGGGTGGCCCTGGACTTCTACGGCGCCACCACCACCTACGCCGACCTGGCCGATCAGGTCGCCCGGGCGGCCGAGGCGCTGCGCCGGCTCGGTGTCGGCGCCGGCGACCGGGTGGCGCTGGTGCTGCCGAACTGCCCGCAGCACGTGGTCGCCTTCTACGCGGTGCTGCGCCTCGGCGCGGTGGTGGTCGAGCACAACCCCCTCTACACCGCCGACGAGCTGGCCCACCAGCTCACCGACCACGGCGCCCGGGTCGCGGTGGTCTGGGACAAGGTCGCCCCGCTGGTCGCGGGGCGGGGCGCGGTGGAGACGGTGCTGGCCGTCGACCTGACCGGGGCGCTGCCCCGGCTCAAGCGCTGGGCGCTGCGGCTGCCGCTGCCCAAGGTCCGCGCCGCGAGGGCCGCCATGACCGCCCCGGCCCCCGGCGCGCTCTCCTGGTCGGCACTGGTCGCCGACGCCGCCCCGCTGGCCGCCGACCACCCCGCGCCCCGGCCCGCCGACACCGCGCTGCTCCAGTACACCGGCGGCACCACAGGCGTCCCGAAGGGCGCCGTCCTGACCCACCGCAACCTGCGGGCCAACGCCGCGCAGGGCCGCGCCTGGGTGCCCGGCCTGCGCGACGGCGCGGAGACCGTGTACGCCGTGCTGCCGCTGTTCCACGCGTACGGGCTGACCCTCTGCCTGACCTTCTCGGTGAGCATCGGGGCCACCCTGGTGCTCTTCCCCCGCTTCGACCTCGACCAGGTGCTCGACGCGGCGCGCCGCCGCCCGCCGACCTTCCTGCCCGCCGTCCCGCCGATCTACGCGCGGCTCGCCACCGCGGCCCGGGAACGCGGCGTCGACCTCACCTCCGTCCGGTACGCCATCTCCGGCGCCATGGCGCTCCCGCCGGCCACCGTGCAGCTGTGGGAGTCGGTGACCGGTGGCCTGCTCGTGGAGGGCTACGGGATGACCGAGACCTCCCCCATCACCCTGGGCAACCCGGTCGCCCCGACCCGCCGGCCGGGCACGGTCGGGGTGCCGTTCCCCTCCACCGAGGTGCGCCTCGTCGACCCGGAGGACCCGACCCGGGACCGCGCCCCCGGCGAGGCCGGCGAGCTGCTGGTCCGCGGCCCACAGGTGTTCGCCGGCTACTGGAACCGCCCCGAGGAGACCGCCTGCGTGCTGCTGCCTGACGGCTGGCTGCGTACCGGGGACGTGGTCACCATGGACGCCGACGGCTTCGTCACCGTGGTCGACCGGATCAAGGAGCTGATCATCACGGGCGGGTTCAACGTCTACCCGTCCGAGGTGGAGGAGGCGCTGCGCCGCATCCCCGGTGTCCGCGAGGCCGCCGCGGTGGGCCTGCCCACCGCCGACGGCGAGGAGGTGGTGGCCGCCGTGGTGCTCGACCCGGGGGTGGGGGCCGACTGTGACTCGGTCCGCTCGGCCTGCCGCCGGCACCTCGCCGGCTACAAGGTGCCCCGCCGGGTGGTGGTGGTCGACGACCTGCCCCGCTCGCAGATCGGCAAGGTCCTCCGCCGCGAGGTCCGCGACCGCCTGCTCGCCGAGGGCTGACCCGGCCTCAGGACTCCCACAGCCGGCCGGGGCGACCGTCAGCGCGCGAGGCCGGCGTGCGTGCCGTGTTCCGAGGCCAGGATGGCGGCGCTCAGCTCGCTCACGAATTCCCGGACCTCGTCGCCCCGGCCCGGATCGGTGTCCGGACCAGACCCGTACCACCAGTCGCGTGCCCAGACGATGAGGTCCGCCCACCGGGGGCGGGCGGCGACGGTCTCGTCGGCGGCCCGCCGCTTGGACAGCTGCCTGCCGTGCTCAAGGCGCTGCAGGGCCCGGCAGAGGGTGAGCACCGCGTAGGACTGGGCTCCGGGAGTGGTCATCCGGGTCACCCAGGTCGGCCAGTCGCGGACGTGGTCCAGCAGGGCCGAGCGGACGAGGTCGGCGTCGACCGCGGGCAGCAGTTCCTCGGCCGGCGGTCCCAGCAGGCTGCGGCCGTGGTCGTGCACCGTGGACCAGGTCACCACGCGGTGCCTGGTGGCGGGCAGCAGGTGCAGCGACTCACCGGGGCTGACCCGGGCGATGACGTGGTCGTGACCGGTGCGCCCCTGCGCGGCGTCGCGCACGGCGGCCAGTGACACGTACTCCACCTCGATCCTGCCGGCCCACCGCGGATGCCGCCCGTCGAGGTCCGCGTGCAGGCCGGCGAGCACGTCGAGAAGGCTCTCGTCCGGGTCGGCGCCCAGCACCGCGAGCAGATCAAGGTCGCTGCGGTCCGCCGCGAAGTCGCCGGCGATCAGCGAGCCGTGCAGGTAGAGGCCCAGGAGCCTGCCGGCCAGGGCAGCGTTCCACGCGTCACGCAGATCCGACAGGACCGTCTCGGGCGTCGTCACCGGGTCATCCTGCGCCGCAGGCGGCCGCTCCGCCACCGGGTAAACGCGCGCGACCGCTCACCAGACCCGGAGGCCCGCGGCGCCGCCACCACGGCCCTGGACGACATCGAGCTGTTCCTCCATCCCCGACGTGCCAGGTGGCGGGGCCGCCTGTGGAGAGTTCTCCGTCCCTGGACCTGGATCTGACGTCACCCCGGTCCGGTGCCGGCCATCGGTGCCACGGCGAACAGGGGCGGCGCCGGATCGGCTGCCTGGATCGCCGCGACGACCTCCGTCAGCTGCTGGTAGCCGCCGCCGGCCGCCCTGATGAGGGCGTCGGCGTCGGCGTGGTTGCCGAGGTGGCACTCGGCGACGGCCCGCAGGAGGAACGCGACGCCGCACAGGTCCGGCGGGTCGACGCCCGGCCGGACGTCGACAAGCAGCGACCGAGCCGGCTCCGGCCGGTGGTTGAGCAGGTGAGCCAGGCTCATGGCGACCCGAGCGGACGACAGGTGCGGCTGCACGTGGAAGGCGATCTGCGCCAGCTCTTCGATCTCCAGCACCTCTCGGCGATCGACCGGCGAGCCGTTCACCACCGCGGCGTACAGGTACCACAACCCGAACTGGACGGTGAGCACCTGCCCGATCGCGGCGGCGACCACGGGATCGGTGGTGTCGGCGCGAGCCAGCGCCGCGAGCCGCTCGGCTTCGGCGACGAAGTCCGCCGCCGACTGCGCGCGTCCCGTGCCCCAGCGCTGCTGGAAGGCGGCGAGCGCGACCCGGGGGTCCTCGCCGTCGCCAACAGGATGGCCGAGCGGAGGGCTGATCGTTCGCAACGCCCTGCTGATCTCCTCCTGGTAGTAGGCCGCCCGCAACCCGGCGCGGGTGGCCGTCGGCGCCGAGAGCCAGCGGAGCAGGTTGCGGCCGTCGCTGCGGGGCGACGTCCCGGGGATGAGATTGACCAGCCCGAGCAGCGCCGCGACAAGCGCCGCCCCGAGCAGTGCGAGGCGTGTCGACGGAGTGCCCGTCGACGCCCCCGCGGCGGCGAGCGCCGCCGCGGCGCACAGGTTCGCCGTCGGGCCAGCGAGGTAGAACAGCACCATCCGCAGCGGCAACGCGGTCGCCGACGGCGCCGGCCGGACCGCCACCTCGTTCCGCCACCCGGTGAAAGGCGCGATTCGGACCGCGATGACCGGCAGGCGCAGCAGCTTCGCCGCGACGAGGTGCCCGCACTCATGCAGGACGACGTGCACCCACAACGACAGGCAGGTGAAGCCGACGGCGGCGATCGCACCCGTCACGGACTCCGTGACGAACAGCGCGAACGCCACCGCCTCCAGCACCAGGAGGACGGCCGCGGCGACCAGCCGGCGGGAGGAGATCACCGCCAGATGGTACGGCCGGACGAATAGAGCCGTGTAAGCACGGAGGGCACGACAACCCGGGTGCGGGCGTCGACGGACTGGTGTTGACTCTGCCGGTGGATCGTCAACGGCTCAGCAGCATCGCGCACACGCGCCACCCGATCGCGGCTCCGATCTTCGGCGTGAACGTCAACCGCCTCCTGCGCCGGGCGGGCCGCCAACCGACGGCTCGTGTCCTCGACCTCGGCTGCGGGGAAGGCGCCTGGGCGTTGCAGGCCCTCGCCCACTACCCCGACGGGCACGCGGACGGCGTGGACGTCAGCTCGTACGCCCTCGAACGTGCCGCCGGCGCCGCCGCCGCACGCGGCCTCGCCGACCGGCTCACGCTGCACGAGCGCGACGCCCGGACGTACGTGCCCGACGGCGACTACGACCTGGTGCTGTGCGTCGGGTCGACCCACGTGTTCGGCGGGTTCGGCCCGACGCTGGAGCTGGCCGGCCGCCACGTGAACCGCGACGGCATCCTCATGGTCGGTGAGGGGTTCTGGCAGGTGCCGCCGACCCCGGAGGCACTCGCGGCGCTCGACGCGAAGCCGGAGGAGTTCACCGACCTCGCCGGCCTGGTCGACGCCGCCGAGCGGGCCGGCTGGACGCCGGTGTACGCCCATGTCAGCGACGCCGCCGAGTGGGACGACTACGAATGGTCGTGGGTGGGCTCGCTCACCGAGTGGGCGTTGGACAACCCCGGCCACCCGGACGCCGCCGAGGCGCTCACCGTCGCCCGGGAGCACCGCGACCAGTGGTTGCGCGGGTACCGCAATGTCCTGGGCTTCGTGACGCTGGCGCTACGCCGCATCTGATGAAGGCAGCCGGTCGGGCTCGGGCAGAGAACGAACCAGTGCCGCCATGTCGCCATGCACGAGGGGAAGACCGTCCAGCTCGCTGATCCCGACCCAGGCGATGTCGTCATGCTCGTCAGGTGCGCGGTTGGTCGGAGCGCCAACCCAGTCTCGGATGTGCCAGACGCCCACCTGAACGGCGTCCTCACCACTGCCGGCATGCCAGTCGCCCACCCGTGAGGAGGACTCCGCCACAATCTGGACACCGAGCTCTTCGCGCATCTCACGCGCGAGGGCTTGGAGTTCCGACTCACCCGCTTCGACATGCCCCCCGGGCAGATCCCAGAGATCCGGGTATGCCCGGCGGGTCGGGCTGCGGTGGACCAGCAGGACCGCGCCGTTCTCCACGAGTGCGCCTGTGACGACGACATGCATGGCGGGATTAGAGCACAGGGATGGGACAAGCTCGCTCCGGCCAGAGGGGACGCGCAGGACAGTCAGCCGAGACCGCGGTGAGCGGCCCACAGCGCACCGGCGCGGCTGGCGGCCCCGTCGACCAGGGCCACCAGCTCGGACCGCTCGGGCACGGGGAACGAGACGTAGGTGCCCCGCCCGCCGGCGGTCGGCCGGCCGTAGGCCTTCGCCGCGAGGCGCCCGTCGGGCAGGAGCCGGACGTTGAGCGTGCTCAGCGTGAACTCCACACCGCGTCGGGTGTCGGTCCAGCGGAGCCCTTCGGGGATCGTGACGTTGATGGCCAGGGCGCTGACCTCGAGGGGGACGTCGCTGCTCATGGGACGCATGTTCGCATGCGGGCCGGCACACGGAATGCGGTGCTCACCACCGCTCCACGAGGTGCTCGCGGCCCTGCGGCGGCTCGTACGGTTCGGGCCAGTAGTCGACGATCCGGCTGATCAGTCCATGCTCGGTCACGTCGAGCCAGACGCACGCGTCCTGCCGCTCGTCGCCCACCCGGACGTCGAGCCACAGGGCGGCCATCGGGCCGTCCGCGACCAGCCGGCGCACCCGCAGGTGCCAGTCACCGGGGTATTCGACGTTGAACCGCAGGAACGCGTCCCTGCCACGGATGCGCTCCCGGGTCTGCGGCATCTCGTAGATCACGTCGTCGGTGAGCAGGCCGGCCAACCCGGGCCAGTCGCGGCTTTCCAGGCGGTCGACGTAGTCCTGGGCGGTCTGTCGGGTCATGGCGGTGTCGCTCACGGGGCGGACCCTACCGCCCGGCACCGACGACCCCGGACGGCGGGATTTGCCGAAACGGCAAGAAGGTTTGGCAGCCGAGGGGGAACATCGAATGCTGGTGGCGTGGACAGCAACGAGCCCGACGCGGAAGGAAGCCGCCGCATGAGTGGACACGGACACCAGCACGCCGAGGACGACGCGCAAGCCATCTTCGAGCCGCCGGCCTGGGACGAGCGGTACTCCGGTGCGGAGAAGATCTGGAGCGGGAACCCGAATCCGCAGCTCGTCGCCGAGGTGGCCGGGCTGACGCCGGGCACCGCGCTCGACGTCGGCTGCGGCGAGGGCGGCGACGTGATCTGGCTGGCTCGCCAGGGCTGGCGGGTCACCGGCGCCGACTTCTCCGCCAACGGCCTGGCCCGGGCCGCCCGGCACGCCGAGGAGGCCGGGGTCGCCGACCGCACCGACTGGTGGCAGGTCGACGCCCGGACCTTCACGGCGGACGGCCGGTCCTTCGACCTGGTCACCAGCCACTTCCTGCACCCGCCGGACGGCGGGATGGTGGAGGTGACCCGCCGGCTGGCCGGGGCCGTGGCGCCCGGCGGGCACCTGCTCGTCGTCGGCCACGCGCCGCACGAGGCGTTCAGCCACCTGACCGCGAGCCAGAGCCGGGCCATGTTCGTCGCCGAGGAGCTGCTGCCCGGCCTGCCGGACGGCTTCGAGGCCCTCGTGGTCGAGCAGCGGCCGCGGACGGTGACCCGCGACGGCGTGACGGTCGACATCGAGGACTCCACGCTGCTCGCTCGCCGCACGTCCTGATCGCCGCGCCCGAGACTGCAACACTCCCGAGCCGGTCCCGGAAGTTTCAGGGGATGCCACTGCGCGACACCCACCCTCCTCCCTTCACCACACTCGACGGTCTTCCCGCACGGAGTCAGCGGAACTGCTGGCGGACGGAGGAACTCACCGTCACGTAGCCGCGAAGCGGGTTTCGGAAGTGTTCCGGAACTTGTTGTTTCCGTGGTGTTGCCGTGCCAGCATGACGTGGCATTGAAGTCCATCGTTCATCGGTTCGGCTCGCGTGGTGCTCGGCGATCGGGACGCAGAACCGAGAGAGGAGGCCATCGTGGCAACGAGTTCCCCCGTCCACTCCCCCGGCTCCCCGCGGAGTCGCTCGTTACGGGTGCGACTGCTCATCAGCGGCACCGTCGCCGCCGTCGCGGCACTCGGTGTGGTGATGGTGATCCCGAACGCGAACGCCGCGGCGAGCACCCTGGGCGCGGCGGCCGCGCAGTCGGGCCGGTACTTCGGCACGGCGATCGCCGCGGGCCGGCTCGGCGACTCGACGTACACCACGATCGCCGGGCGCGAGTTCAACATGGTGACCGCCGAGAACGAGATGAAGCCGGACGCGACGGAGCCCCAGCGGGGCCAGTTCACGTTCAGTTCCGGCGACCAGATCTACAACTGGGCGACCCAGCGCGGCATGAAGGTCCGCGGTCACACCCTCGCGTGGCACTCGCAGCAGCCGGGCTGGATGCAGAGCCTCAGCGGCAGCAGCCTGCGCCAGGCGATGATCGATCACATCAACGGCGTGATGGCCCACTACAAGGGCAAGCTCGCCTACTGGGACGTCGTCAACGAGGCCTTCAACGAGGACGGCAGCCGCCGGCAGTCCAACCTGCAGGCCACCGGCAACGACTGGATCGAGGTGGCGTTCCGCACCGCCCGCACCGCCGACCCGTCGACCAAGCTCTGCTACAACGACTACAACATCGAGAACTGGTCCTACGGCAAGACGCAGGGCGTCTACCGCATGATCCAGGACTTCAAGTCCCGCGGCGTGCCGATCGACTGCGTCGGCCTGCAGACCCACTTCACCGGCGGCAGCTCGCTGCCGAGCAACTTCCAGACCACCCTGTCCAGCTTCGCCGCCCTCGGCGTCGACGTGGCCCTGACCGAGGTCGACGTCACCAACGCCTCCACCACGCAGTACGCCGGCCTGACCCAGGCCTGCATGAACGTGCCCCGCTGCGTCGGCATCACCGTGTGGGGCGTACGGGACAGCGACTCCTGGCGATCCAGCGAGAGCCCGCTGCTGTTCGACGGCGGCGGCAACAAGAAGGCCGCCTACACCTCGGTGCTCAACGCCCTCAACGCCGCCGGCCCGACGGCCACGTCCTCGCCCACCCCGACCGGTGGCACCGCCTCCCCGTCGCCCACGGTCACGCCGGGTGGGGCGAAGCGGATCATCGGCGCCCAGTCCGGCAGGTGCGTCGACGTGCCGAACGCGTCACGCAACAACGGCACGCGGGTCCAGCTCTACGACTGCAACGGCCAGATCAACCAGGCGTGGACCCTCACGTCGAGCAGGCAGCTGACCGTGTACGGCAGCATGTGCCTGGACGCCGCCGGGTCCGGCAACGGCTCGGCCGTGCAGATCTACAGCTGCAGCGGGCAGGCCAACCAGCAGTGGAACGTCAACGGCAACGGCACCATCACCGGTGTGCAGTCCGGACGCTGCCTGGACGTGTGGGGCACCGGCAACGGACAGCAGATCCAGATCTACGACTGCAACGGACAGGCCAACCAGCGGTTCAGCCTGAGCTGACCGGAGGCGTCGATCGCGGTGTGGCGGCGATTCCGTCGCCACACCGCGCCGCCGGTCAGAACCAGGCTTCCCGGGTGTCCAGGGTGGTCCGGTCGAGGCTCTCCAGCAGGTCGAACTGCGGGCCGGTGCGGGGCAGCTCGTAGCGGAAGAAGTACCGGGCGGCCTGCCGCTTGCCGGCGAGGAAGTCGGCGTCCGGGCCGTCCGGGTCGCCCAGCGCCTCGACGGCGAGAAGCTGCTCCAGCCACATCCAGGCGATCACCACGTGCCCGACCGCCTCCAGGTAGACGCTGGCGTTGGCCAGGGCCAGCTCCGGGTCGCCGGCGCCGTGCAGCCGCCGGGTGACCACGGCGATCCGGTCGACCGCCGCGCCGAGCCGGCCGGCCAGCTCGGCCGCCTCGCCCTCGGCCTTCCAGGCCCGGGTCACGGTGGCCCGGATGGTCTCCAGCAGCAGCTCCAGCCCGGCGCCCCCGCGCATGGTGACCTTGCGGCCGAGCAGGTCCAGCGCCTGGATGCCGTGGGTGCCCTCGTGGATGGGGTTGAGCCGGTTGTCCCGCCAGTGCTGCTCGACGTCGTAGTCGCGGGTGTAGCCGTACCCGCCGTGCACCTGGATGGCCAGGTCGTTCGCGGCCAGGCACCACTGCGACGGCCAGCTCTTGGCGATCGGGGTGAGCAGGTCCAGCAGCAGGTGCGCCCGGCCGCGGTCGGCCTCGGCCGGGGCGGTCTTCTCCTCGTCGAGCAGCCGCCCGCAGTAGAGGATGAGGGCGAGCGCGCCCTCCACGTAGCTCTTCTGCGCCAGCAGCATCCGGCGTACGTCGGGGTGCGCCACGATCGGCACCTGCGGCGCGGTGGGGTCCTTGTCGGCGACCGGGCGGCCCTGCGGGCGCTGCCGGGCGTACGCCACGGACTTCAGGTAGCCGGTGTAGCCGAGCGCGGTGGCGCCGGCGCCCACCCCGATGCGCGCCTCGTTCATCATGTGGAACATCTGCGCCAACCCCTGGTGCGGCTCCCCCACCAGGTAGCCGACCGCCCCGGCCCGCCCGTACGGGCGGTGCACGCCCTCGCCGAAGTTGAGCAGCGTGTTGGTGGTGCCCCGGTAGCCCAGCTTGTGGTTGAGGCCGACCAGCACCACGTCGTTGCGCGGACCGAGCGCGCCGTCGGCGTCGAGGAGCACCTTCGGGACGATGAACAGCGAGATGCCCTTGACGCCGGGCGGCCCGCCCGGGATCCGGGCGAGGACCAGGTGGACGATGTTCTCGGCCAGGTCGTGCTCACCGCCGGAGATCCACATCTTGGTGCCGACCAGCCGGTACGTCCCGTCGTCCTGCGGCTCGGCCCGGGTCGTGATGTCCGCCAGGGAACTGCCGGCCTGCGGCTCGGAGAGGCACATGGTGCCGAAGAACCGCCCCTCCACCATGGGCCGGACCCAGGTGTCGATCTGCTCGGCGCTGCCGTGGGCGAGCAGCAGGTTGGCGTTGCCGAGGGTGAGGAACGGGTAGGCGGCGGTGGCCACGTTGGCGGCCTGGAACCAGGCGAAGCAGGCGGCGGCCACGGCGTGCGGCAACTGCATCCCGCCGACCGACTCGTCCATGGTGGCGGCCAGCAGGCCGGTGCCGGCGAACACCTCCAGAGCGGCCTTGACCTGCGGGATCGTGCGTACCCGCTGCCCGTCGAAGCTCGGTTCGGTGGCGTCGGCGGCCCGGTTGTGCGTCGCGAACCGCTCGGCGGCGACCTGCGCGGCGAGGTCCAGCACCGCGTCGAAGGTCTCCCGCGAGTGCTCGGCGTAGCGGGGCCGCTCGGTCAGCCGGCCGACGTCCAGCCAGTCGTGCAGCAGGAACGCCAGATCGCGACGGGACAGCAGGGTGGACGACGACACGGGTCTCCTTCCGTGGGCCGTCGTCAGCCGCGGCGCAGCCCGGCGACGGCCTCTCGGAGGTCATCCTGACTGATCGGGGCGGGCGGCGCACCCTCCGTCGCCTCCCGGAGCGCCTTGGCGAGTTGCACCCGCCGCAGCACCTCCCGCAGGTCGGCGCCGGTGAGCCCGGGGGTGTCCGCGGCCAGCGCGGCCGGGTCGACGTCGGCGGCGAACATCCGGAAGCCGGGCCGCTCGTGCCTGTCGATCAGCTCCCGGATCATCTTGGCGAGGATCTCGGCGCGCCCGGACTCGTCCGGCGCCGGGATGGCGATCTTGAGGTCGAAGCGGCCGGAGCGGGTCAGCGAGGCGTCCACCCGCTGCGGGAAGTTGGTGGTGGCCACCACGATGACGTCGGGGTTCTCCTCGATCAGGGTGTTCATCTCCTGCTTGAAGATCCCGGCCACCGCGTTGACCGCCTGGCTGGCCGCGTCGCCACCGGCGCCGGCGTAGCTGATGATGCTGTCGAACTCGTCGAAGAGCATGACGGTGGGCCGCCGGTAGCGGCGCGCCTCCCGGAAGATCCGCTTGATGTTGCGCTCCGAGCCGCCGAGGAACTTGTCGAGGATCTCCGGGGTGCGGATCTCCACGAAGTCCGCGCCGATCTCGTTGGCCAGGGCCCGGGCCAGCATGGTCTTGCCGGTGCCGGGCGGGCCGTACAGCAGGATGCCCTGCGGCCGGCGGGCGCCCCAGCGGGCCATGGCCTGCGGGTGCCGGAACGACACCGCCACCTCGCGGAACCGGGCGACCACGTCGGCCAGGCCGCCGACCTGGTCGAGGGTCACCGCCGCGCTGCGCGGCGCCGCCGCGGCCACGCGCTGACCCACGGGGTACGACCGGCCGCGCAGCAGCGTCGGCTCGGGGGTGTCGCCGGTGAGTTCCCGGACGGTCTGCAGCACCACGCCGACCATGGCGGTCAGGTGCGCCGGCGTCACCTCGGCGCTGGGCACCTCGGCGCGCACCCGTACCGTCCCGCCCTCGTCGTGGGTCACCTCGGGGCGCAGGCCGGCCTCCTCGGCGGCGCGCAGCACCGCCCGGCCGGCCTGGTCGCGCGGCGGCTCGGCGAGCGCCGCCCCGGCGGGACGCAGGCCGAGGCGGCGGCCCGCCTCGGCCGCGACCCGGCCGACGGCGGCGGCCGGCCCGTCGCCGCCCCGGGCGGCGAGCCGCTGGGCCAGCAGCAGACCGACCGGCCCGGCCAGGCCGAGAGCGAACAGTCCGGCTCCCGGCAGCGGGGAGTCCGCCCGCAGGTACGCCTCGAAGCGGTGCACCGGCCGCCCGTCCCGGCTGTCGGCGCGCACGGTGCAGCGCACCTCCCGCACCGGCGCGGGGAAGTCACCGCCGGCCAGCAACTCCACCGGCCCGTCCTGGGCGGCGCTGAGCAGCGCGGCGGCCCCGGTGACGGTGACCCGCGCGCCGAGCAGCGTCACGGTCTCGACGTCCGGCCGGACCTCGTACCCGGTCATGCGACCACATCCCTCGCTGCGAGCGGTCTCCGCTGCCGAGTCTGACACCGGGTCACCGCCACGGCCACCGGCGCCGGTCAGGCCGCCCCCGCTAGGAGGCCGTCGACCAGGTCCCGGGGCAGCCCGTGGGTGTCGTGCAGCCAGTGGTAGTCGCGCTCGGTCAGCGGCCCGCGCGCGCGTACCCGGTCGACCAGCGGCCGGCCCCGGTCCAGCAGGCCGCGGAACCGCCGCTCCTCGTCCAGCAGCAGCTCCCGCAGCGGACCGACCTCCGCCTCCTGCCGGAACCGGCGCAGCGTGTCGCGGTACGCCTCCAGCGGCAGCCCGGTCAGGTCGCGCGCCGGTTCGTCGCGCCACAGCACGGTGAGCGCCCGCCGGACCAGCCGGCGCAGCACGTAGCCGCGGCCGGTGTTGCCGGGGCGTACCCCGTCGCCGAGGACGACCACCGCGGAGCGCAGGTGGTCGGCGACCACCCGCAGGTCCTCGCCGCGCAGGTCCCACCGGTCGCGCACCGCGCCCACCCACGGGGTCAGGCCCGCGCCCTCGAAGACGGACCGGCCGCCGCGCAGCACCATCTCCAGGCGTTCCAGCCCCATCCCGGTGTCGATGCTGGACATCGGCAGCGGCGTCAGCCGGCCGTCGGGGTGGCGGTGGTGACGCATCTGGACGTGGTTCCAGACCTCCATCCAGCGCTCGTCGGTGCCCGGGCTGCCGGACGGCGGGCCGTCCCCGGTCCACACGAAGATCTCCGAGTCGGGTCCGCACGGGCCGGTCGGGCCGTTGGACCACCAGTTCTCCGGGCCGTTGGACTCGACCGGCACGCCCAGCCCGGTCCAGGTGTCGAGCGCGGTCTCGTCCGGCCCGACCTGCTCGTCGCCGCCGAAGACGGTGGCGTGCAGTCGTCCCGGGTCGATGCCGAAGCCCTCGGTGAGCAGCTCGTGGCCCCAGCGGAGGCTGGTCGCGATGTCGTAGTCGCCGAGCGACCAGGAGCCGAGCATGTCGAAGACGGTCAGGTGGGTGCGGTCACCGACCTCGTCGAGGTCGGTGGTGCGCAGGCAGCGCTGCACGTTGACCAGCCGCCGGCCGCCGGGGTGCGGGCGCCCCAGCAGGTACGGCGTGAGCGGGTGCATGCCGGAGGTGGTGAAGAGCACCGGGTCGCCGGGTGGCGGGATCAACGAGCTCTCCGGCGCGTCCCGGTGGCCCCGGCGGCGGTAGTGGTCGACGAAGGTGCGGACGATCTCATCGGGTGTCATGGCACGGGCCTTCCGGTTCGATCGACGACCGGACGGTCCGCCGCGCGGGCGGTGGCGTGACACGACGACGCCGGCGGACCGTTTCCGGTCGCCGGCGGGGATGGGGCAGGTCAGGCGGCGGCAACCGGCGAGCGGGAAGCTCGCGCGGCCGCGGCGGTGGTGCTGCGCCTGAGGTCCATGCCGACAACGGTAGCCGGAAGGCGGGGTGTCGGCCACCGGAATACCCGGCGGGCCAGCCCGATGAATCGACGTATTGACATGTGAAGGCAACTCGTCGGTAACATTCCGGCACCTCGGACGGCCCCGGGCCACCCCCGTACCCGGGCCGATCCCCCACCGAGGCGCCGAACAGGCACGTGGACGGCTCGTGGGTGGTCCCCGCCGACCGGCGGGTCCGCCCGTCACCCCCGGAAGGAACCGCCCCCGTGAAATCGCTGATGACCCGTGCCCTGCTGGCCCTCGCCGTCGCCGTGGCGACGCTGGTCGGGCTCCCCTCCCCGGCCCGAGCGGGCACCTGGACGCCGTCGAGCAACCCGGTCCTCTTCGTGCACGGTTGGAACAGCAGCGCCTCGACCTGGAACACGATGATCGGCCGGTTCCAGGCCGACGGCTGGCCGTCGAGCCACCTGCGGGCCTTTTCCTACGACACCAGCAGGTCCAACGCCACCACCGCCCAGGTGGTGGCCCAGGAGGTCGACAAGCTGCTCGCCGCGACCGGGGCGACGAAGGTCGACATCGTCACCCACTCGATGGGCGCGCTCTCCTCGCGCTACTACCTGAAGTACCTGGCCAGCAGCGGGAAGGTGGACCGCTGGGTGTCGCTCGGCGGTCCGAACCACGGCACCAGCTCGGCGAACTCCTGCTACAGCACCGCCTGCGTGGAGATGCGGGTCGGCTCGACCTTCCTGGCCGACCTCAACACCGGCGACGAGACGCCGGGCGTCTTCGGCTACGGCACCTGGCGCTCCCCGTGCGACGGCGTGATCAACCCGGTGGACAGCACCGTCCTGGCCGGGGCGAGCAACACCCGGACCGCCTGCGTCTTCCACACCAACCTGCAGAACGACGCCACCATCTACGGCCAGGTGCGCGACTTCGTCAACTCGTGAGAGCGAGCCCGCCGGGCCGGCGTGCCGGGCCGGCGGGCGCCTCCTGTCGGCCGGTTCCGGTCAGGCCGCCCCGGAGGAGACCAGCGAGGCAGGGGCCACCGGCTGGCGGCGGTCGGCGCGCCGGTTCGGCAGCGACAGGCGGATCACCTTCCACCAGGCGGAGGCCACCTGCTTGGGCAGCGGGCCGGTGGTGTACTTCAGCCCGTACCTGTCGAACAGGGCCCGGACCTGCGGGGCGATCTCCTGGTAGCGGTTGCTCGGCAGGTCGGGGAAGAGGTGGTGCTCGATCTGGTACGACAGGTTGCCGGTCATGATGTGCAGCAGCCGGCTGCCGCTGATGTTGGCCGAGCCGAGCATCTGCCGCAGGTACCAATCGCCGCGGGTCTCGCCCTCGATGGAGGTCTTCTCGAAGGTCTCCACGCCGTTCGGGAAGTGCCCGCACATGATCACCGAGTGGCTCCACAGGTTGCGGAGCAGGTTCGCCGTGAAGGTGGCGGCGAGCGTGGACAGGAACGACGGGCCGGACAGCAGCGGGTGCAGCACGTAGTCCTTGAGCACCTGGCGGCGGATCTTGCGGCCGACCGCCTTGGCGCGGGCCCGGAACGCCGGGTCCTTGTGCTTGCCGTTCTTCAGGTTGTCCCCCAGCTCCAGGTCGTACGCGGCGATGCCGTATTCGAAGAAGCAGGCGTTGACGAAGTTGTAGAACGGCTGGCCCAGGTACGCGGGGTGCCACGGCTGGTCCTCGTCGACCCGCATGATGCCGTAGCCGAGGTCGTTGTCCTTGCCGAGCACGTTGGTGTACCGGTGGTGCAGCTCGTTGTGCGAGTGCTTCCACTGCTCGGGCGGGGAGACGTGGTCCCAGTCCCAGGTGGTGGAGTGGATCTTGGGGTCGCGCATCCAGTCCCACTGCCCGTGCAGGACGTTGTGCCCGATCTCCATGTTGTCGAGGATCTTGGCGACCGTGAGGCCGGCCGTGCCGACGATCCAGGCCGGCGGGAAGAGCGAGAAGAGCAGCACCGCGCGGCTGCTGATCTCCAGCGTCCGCTGGGTCTTGATCACCTTGCGGATGTAGCGGGCGTCCCGCTCACCCCGGTCGGCGATCACCCGGTCCCGGATCGCGTCCAGCTCCTTGCCGATGATCTCGATGTCCGCGGCGGAGAGGTGGGCGATCGGGTTGTCGGCCTTCTTCTGGATCACGGTCACGTCGGGTGGCCTCCTGTCAGAGTTCGATGTCGCAGGTACCGGCGGCCGCCGACACGCAGGTCTGGACGAGCACGCCGTCGCCGGGGACGGCGGTGGTGAGATCGCCGTTGCGCAGGTCGCGCACCGCGCCCTCCCGCAGCGGGACGACGCAGCCGAAGCAGATGCCCATCCGGCAGCCGGAGGGCATCAGCACGCCGGCCTGCTCGCCGGCGTCGAGGATCGGGGTGGCGCCGTCGGCCTCGACGGTCACGCCGGCCCCGGTGAACGTCACGGTGCCGCCCTCCCCCGGCGAGATCACGGTGGGCCGGAACCGCTCGGTGTGCAGCCGGTCGACCAGCCCGTTGGTCTCCCAGTACCCCTCGATCGCGTCGAGCATGCCGATCGGCCCGCAGGCCCAGGTCTGGCGGTCGAGGTGGTCGGGCACCAGGCCGGCCAGCTCGTCGACGCCGAGCAGCCCGTCGGTGTCGGTGTGCCGCTCGATCAGCCGCAGCGCGCCGGCCTCGGCGAGCGCCCGCAGTTCGGGTCCGAAGATGACGTCGTCGCGGGCCGGCGCCGAGTGCACCAGCACCACGTCGGCCCGCTCGTGCAGGCCGGCGCGGAGCATCCCCATGACCGGGGTGATGCCGCTGCCGGCGGTGAGGAACAGGACCCGTCCGGGGGTCTCCGCCGGCACGACGAAGTCGCCCTGCGCCTGGTCGAGCTGGACGATCGTGCCGGGCCGGACCCGCCGCACCAGGTGGTTGCTGACCTTGCCGTCGGGGATCGCCTTCACGGTCACGGTGATCCGGCCGTCCGCGGCGCCCGGCACCGAGGTGACCGAGTAGGCCCGCCACTGGCGTACCCCGTCGACGTCCACGCCGAGGCGCACGTACTGTCCGGGCAGGTGCCCCTGCCAGCCGCGGCCCGGTTGGATGACCACGGTGGCGGCGTCCCGGGTCTCCGGGCGGACGGCGACGATCCGCCCGCGCAGCGGGGCGCCGGCGCGCAGCGGCGCCACGAGGTCGAGGTAGTCGCCCGGCAGCAGCGGGGTGGTGACCGCGCCGGCCAGCCGCAGCAACCTGTCCCGGAAGGAGACCTTCTGCGGGCGGCGGGAGGCAGTTGTGGTCATATGACCAGCTTGACTGCGTGATCGCATAACATCTTGACCGGCAAAGGTGAAACAGTCGCAGGTTCTTGTTCGGGGAGAACAAAATGTCGGACGCAACGCACCCTCGCGCCCATCTCGAACTCGACGAGCAGGTGGCGGCCCGGCTGCGGGACCGGCTGCCCGTGGTCGCCGAACGGACGGTCACCGCGATCACCGCCGAGGTTCCCGACTACTCCGGCGCGCTCACCGGCACCATGCGCGAGAAGATCGAGAACGCGGTACGCATCGCGCTGGGCACCTTCCTCCAGCTCATCGAGGGCGCCCAGGCCATCGACCCGAGCACCCCGCTGGCGCCGGCCCTGGAGGCCGCGTACGCGCTGGGCAGCGGCGAGGCCCGCTCCGGGCGCAGCATGGACGCGCTGCTGGCCGCGTACCGGGTGGGGGCGCGGGTGGCCTGGCGGGAGGTGTCCGCCACCACGGTGCGCAGCGGGCTGGCCGCCGAGACGGTGGCCGAGTTCGCCGAGCTCATGTTCGCGTACATCGACGAGCTGTCGGCGGCCAGCGTGGCCGGGCACTCCGACGAGCTGGCCAGCGCCGGCCGGGTCCGTCGCCGCGACCTGGAACGCCTCACCCAGCAGCTGCTCGCCGGGGAACCCGAGGAGATCCTGCGGCGCAGCGCGGAACGGGCCGACTGGCCGCTGCCCCAGACCCTCACCGTCGTCCTGCTGCCCCGCCGCAACCTGCGCGCGGTGCTCGCCCTGCTCGGCCCGTACACCCTGGAGAGCGGCGAGGACATGCCCGGCATGGAGCCCGCCGACGACCTGGCCGTCCTGCTGGTGCCGGACATGCACGGGGTCCGGCGCCGCCAGCTCACCCGGCTGCTGCACGGGCACCGGGCGGTGCTCGGGCCGGCCCGGTCATGGCACCGGGTCGCCGCCTCCTACGAGCGGGCGACCCGGGCCCTCGCCCTCGGCCTCGGCGAACCGGACGCCGGACCTGTCGACACCGAGCAGCACCTGGCCGAGCTGCTGCTCAGCATGGACCCGGAGTGCCTGGCCGACCTGCGCGCCCAGGCCCTCGCGCCGCTCGCCGACCTGCCGCCGGCCACCGCGCACCGGCTCGCCGAGACGCTGCGCTCCTGGCTGCTGCACCAGGGCCGCCGCGACGACGTGGCGGCCGACCTGTTCGTCCACCCGCAGACCGTCCGCTACCGGATGGGCAAGCTCCGCGAGTTGTACGGCGACCGCCTCCACGAACCGGCCACGGTCCTCGACCTGACCATCGCGCTGGCCGTCCCGCCCGCCCCGCCCGAGGCGGAGTCCCCTGCCGGGTGAGGGCGGCGTGCCGGCCGTCAGGCGGCGACGTAGACGAGGTCCATGGTGTCGGTGCGCCCGGACCAGCGGAGTTCGAGGTGCCAGCAGCCGGCCCGCGGCACGTCGACGATGGACGGGCCGGGGCCGCCGGCGACCTCCTGGGTCACCCGGGTCGTGGTGCCGTCCAGGGTCGCGGTGATGACGAGGGTGGCCGGCGCGCCCGGGTCGGGCGACGGCGTGGCCGCCGGCCGGGCGACCCACAGGATCTTGTTGTTGGGTCCCTCCGTCCGGCCGACCGCCAGCGGATGGCCGAACAGCACGGCGACGATCTCGCCCTTCGCGCCGAACACGTGCGGCATACGGGTGTCCCCGCTGAACCCGGCGTCCGCCCAGTCGGGCAGCCGGCCCTCCTCGACCCGGGCCGCACAGCCGGTCGGCGCGCTCACCGCCCGGGTGGCCGGTGTGGCCGGCGCGCCCGCGGCGGTGCAACCCGCCAGCAGGGCCACCGGCGCCAGCAGGAGTCTGCCCCATGAACCCATCCCGCACCTCCGGGCCCGACGTGTCGGTGCCGGTCGACGGCACCTTTGCCCTGACGACACCGGCCGGGCAGCGCAGGTTCCTTCGTGGCGGCCGTCCCGGTCGCCGGGCACGAGCCGCGCCTAGTCCAGGGACCCGGCGATCCCGACCGCCGCGTCCCTGGTGAGCTCGCCCTCCAGCCGGTAACTGACACCGGCGTCCTCCCAGATCAGGGTGGCGGCGGCGAGCCGCGCGGTCTCCACGCGTTCCACACCGGCCCGGTCGATGTACGCGAGCTCGTGCGGACCGCCGATCCAGACGGCGAAGTCGCCGTCGACGGTGACCCACTCCACGCCCGGCCCGCCGCCGAGTTGCTTGTGGAAGACCGGGTCGAGGCGACCGTCGAAGGCGTCGAGGCGCAGCGCGCCGCCGCGGTAGAGCAGCGTCGCCACCCGGTACGTGCCGGTGCCGTCCGGATCGGCGACCAGCACCTGCTCCGGGGCGCCCAGGGCGGCGGGCACGCGGATCGGGAAGCGCACGTGCCGCCGCGCCTCGTCGAGGGAGACGGACCGCTGCGACGGCAGCGCTGACGGCACCCCGGTGGGCGGGTCCGGCGCCGGGGTGGTCTCGACGACGACCCCGGAGAAGCGGAGCAGCCCCGCCACGGCGTCGGCGATGGCGGCCCGCCCCGGCGGCAGCGCGGCGAGGAGCAGGGCGGCCAGCGCCGCGGCGAGCCAGCGACGCCAGCGACGCCGCCGTCGGGCCGGCGCGGCCAGGCGGGCGCGTACCGGGCCGCGCACGTCGGGGACGTCGGGGGTCTCCAGCCAGGTGGCGAGGTCGCGCAGCTCGCGTTCGAGGTCATCCACGGCGCACCTCCTCGCGGTCGAGCAGGCCGCGGAGCTTGGCCAACGCCCGGTACGTCCGTGACTTCACGGTGCCCCTGGGCCAGCCGAGCGTCGTCACGGTCTCCTCCTCGGTCAGGTCGAGGAGGAACCGGCACACGATCACCTCGCGGTCCTTCACCGGCAGCTGCCGCAGCGCCGCCACCAGCGCGGCCCGTCGCTCCGCGGCGAGGACTCCGCCGACGGCGCCGTCCTCGCCGGCCTCGGACCCGTCCCGCACCGCCGCGGCCCGCAGGGCGAGCCCGTCCCGCCGGCTGCGGGACCGGTGCAGGTTGCGGGTCTCGTTGGCGACGATCGCGAGCAGCCACGACCGGAAGGACGACTCGCCGCGGTAGCGGGACAGGTTGCGGAACCCCTTCACGAACGCCTCCTGGATGACGTCCTCCGCGTCCGACCCGGCACCGAGCAGCACCGCCGTCCGGTAAGCGGACGCGGTGTGCCGGGCGACCAGGAGTTCGTACCCCTCCAGGTCACCGGCCCGAGCGCGGGTCACAAGCTCGTCGTCGTCCAGTGGAGACCTCCGCTTCGATCACCCTCATGACACCGGCCACCCCGCGCGGGTTCCATCCTCGCCGCACGGAACCCCGCCGGCGTCGACGGTGTCACCCGGGCATGGCCGTCACCATGTCCCGTCGCCGCATCCTGACCCTGCTGGCCGGCGCCGGCGCCGCAGCGCTGGCCGGGTGCGAGCCGGCCCGGGGCCGAGCGCCCGCACCGGCCGTACCCGATCCCTTGCTCGTCCGGGTCGACGAAGGGCTGGGCCTCCTGCGCGGGGCCGACCGGCGGACGATCCCGCGTGCCGTGGCCAGCGCGGACGGGACGTGGGTGTTCGCGACCGCCCCCGCGGGCCCCGACACCGCCTGCTGGCGGTTCGACACCGCGACCAGCCACACCTCCCCGAGGACGGTGCTGCCCGGGCGGTGGGTGCCCCGGGCGGTCTCGGCCGACGGTACGAGGGTGGCGCTCACGCCGACCGGGATGCCGGTGGACGGCGGCCGACCGCCGGGGCGGGAGATGACGCCGGTGCTGGTCGCCGACGCCGGTGGGGTGCGCCACCGGCTGGACCTGCGCGGCGCCGTCGTTCCGGAGGCGTTCACCGCGGACGGCACCGGGCTGTTCGTCCTGGACTGGCTCCCGGCGACCGCACCCGACCGCTACCGGGTCCGGGTCGTCGACCTCGCCACCGGCGCGCCCGGCCCGCTGTCCACCCGCGACAAGGCGCCGGTCCCACCCGGCGCCGAGGAGGAGATGCGCGGCGACGGGCGCCAGGCGGTGCTCGCGCCGGACCGCACCGTCCTCTACACGCTCTACACCCACCAGCCCGGCCACCAGCACACCCGGGACCTCGTCAGCGGTCGACCCGGCGACGCGCACGCGTTCGTCCACACCCTGAACCTGCGGGAGCGGTGGGCGTACTGCGTCGACCTGCCGCACCCGTTCGGCGAGTCCGCCGCGGTCGGCCACGCCATGGCGATCAGCCCCGACGGCGGCCGGCTCCTCGTCGCCGACGTCTCGTCGGGCACCGTCGCGGACATCGCCACCGAGGACCTGACGGTACGCCGCACGGTCCCCCAGCCGCCCGGCACGGGCGCCGCGTACGCCGCCGCCGGCGACGACCGCCTCTTCCTCGCCGCCGGCACGACGGTCCGGGCCCTCGACCTCACCCGCCTGACCGGCACGGTGGACTGGCCGGTACGCGAACCGGTCACCGGCCTGGTGGCCAGCCGCGACGGCGGCCGCCTCTACGTGGGCCAGCGCGACGCGGTGAGCTGGCACGATCCCGCCACCGGCCGGGAACTCGGCCGCGTCCCGGTCCCCGGTCTGGTCGGCGTGCACGGCCTGGCCGGATCCGCCTGACCCGCTGCTCGGCCGCACCATCGCGGGCGGGCGTCCCGCCCCGCCGGAGGCGGACCGACCACCGGCCCACCGGCCCGGGCATCCCGGGTCCTCCGGCCCTGTCCGCCACCGGTCGGGCCGGGAATGGTCGAAGGGGGACCAGCAACGAGGAGGCGACACCATGAGCCAGCCGGCGACCCGGGCGGAGCAGACCCCGACGGTACGGATGCTGGAGGCGGCGGCCCGGCAGGCCCTGCATGCCCCGTCGGTGTTCAACACCCAGCCCTGGCGCTGGCGGATCACCACGGACAGTCTCGAACTGCGCGCCGACCAGGACCGGCAGCTCGCCGCCACCGACCCGGACGGCCGGCTGCTCACCCTCAGCTGCGGCGCGGCCCTGCACCACGCCCGGGTGTTCCTCGCCGCCGCCGGCTGGGCGGTCACCGTCGAGCGGCGGCCCGACCCGGCCGACCCGGCGCTGCTGGCCCGGCTCCGCGCCACCGGCCCCGCCCACCTCGACGTCGCCGCCGCGCGCCTGGTCGACGCCATCCCGCGCCGCCGCACCGACCGCCGCGCCTACGGCGACCGCCCGGTGCCCGAGCCGGTGCTGGCCCGGCTGCGCGCCGCCGTCGAGGCCGAGGACGCCCACCTGCACATCGTCCGGCCCGACCAGATGCCGATGCTGGCCGTGTCCACCGGCCGCGCCGCCGACGCCGAACTCGCCGACCCCGCGTACCGGGAGGAGCTGCGCCGGTGGACCGACCGGCCGGCGGGCAGCGGCGACGGCGTGCCCACCGCCACCGCCGTCCGGCCCGGGCCGCGCCGGGTGCCGCTGCGCGACTACGCCCCGGGCGGGGCCGCCGGGCTGAGCGCCGGCGCGGACTTCGACCGCGGCGCGGCGTACCTGATCCTGTTCGGCGAGCAGGACGAGCCGGCGGCCTGGCTGTGCGGCGGCGAGGCGCTGTCCGCGCTGCTGCTCACCGCCACCGCCGAGGGCCTGGCCAGCGCCCCGCTCAGCGACGCCGTCGAGGTCGCCTGGCCGCGCCGGATGATGCGCGACCTGCTCGCCGGGATCGGCGACCCCTACCTGGTGGTGCGGGTCGGCTGGGGACCCGACGACGACCTGCCGCCGGCACCGCGCCGGACGCCGGCCGACGTGATCGAGACGACCGGCTGACGGCCGCCGCGTATCGTCGGTCCCGTGTCCTCTTCGGATCCACCCGGCGACCTGCCGTTCGTCGACGAGCACCGCACCCTCGTGGCCGCGCCGCCGGCCGACGTGTGGCGGTCGCTCGGTGCGCAGTTCACCCACCACCGCGCGACCGGCGCCGACCTCGTGGCGCACCTGCTGGGCACCGTCCCCCGCCGCGCCGGCGGCCCGCCGCTCACCGAGGGTGCCGCCGTGCCGGGGTTCGCCGTGGCGGAGTCGGTGCCGGGGCGGCGGCTCCGGCTCGCCGGGCGGCACCGGTTCTCCCGGTACGTGCTCCAGTTCGACCTCGCCGACCGGGCCGACGGGACGCTGGTGAGCGCCCGGACGTACGCCGCGTTCCCCGGGCCGCACGGGGGTCTCTACCGGCTGCTGGTGATCGGGTCGGGCGGCCACCGGCTCGCGGTCCGGCGGATGCTGCGCGACATCCGCGACCGCGCCGAACGCGGCAGGGCCTAGCTCGCGCCAGCGGCGCGGCGCGCCGGCTCGCCGAGGACGGCGTAGGCGGCCAGCGCGGCGGCGAGAACGGCGCTCACCGCGATGACGAAGCCGCGGTCCGCCCCGTCCGGGGCGAGCACGAGCCCGGTCGCCAGGGCGGCCACCGCTGAGAGCAGCGTCGCGCCTCTCGCCACCCGGCGCGCGGCCCTGCCGGCCGCGGCCGGCAGGAGACCCGTGACGGCCGAGAGCGCCCGCACCGCCCCCGCGACACCGACGATCAACGAGGGTACGGCCAGCGCGGGCACGTCCTGAGCGAGCCCGACCACGCCCGACCAGGCGAGCAGCCCGAAGATCACCACGGCGAGGACGTGCAGGGGGACGTCACGGACGAGGCGGGAGCTCTCCCGCCGCACCGGCGGATCACCGCGCTCTGCCACGAGGAGCCTCCATCCGCCGCCGGCCCATCGAGTATCACCCCGGCACCCGCAGATCACCTACCCCTCAGGACCGACGGCCCACCGCGGCCGGCTTCGCTGGCTATCGTGTCGCCATGATCCTTCGCCACCTGACGATCGACTGTGCCGATCCCTACCGGCTGGCCACGTTCTGGAGCGAGGCGACGGGATGGCCGGTGTCCGACGTGGACGAACCCGGCGACGACGAGGTGCTGGTCGAAGCTCCCTCCCCCGTGCCCGGCATCCTGTTCATCCGGGTGCCGGAGGCCAAGACGGTGAAGAACCGCGTGCACTTCGACTGGCAGCCGACCGAACGCGGCCGCGACGAGGAGGTGAAGCGCCTCATGGCCCTCGGCGCGACGCTCCACGAGGACCACCGCACCGCGGACGGACGCGGCTGGGTGACGCTGCTCGACCCCGAGGGCAACGAGTTCTGCATCGAGCAGGGCAGGGGCCAGCCGACGGCACAAGCCTGACCGGCCGAACGCCGCAGCCCGCGTGGTCGCCTGTCGGGAGTGGGGCGAAAAGGGGCGCCCGGACCTGCCGGGCGCCCCTCCCGCCGGCCGGCGGTCAGTGACGGGACGCTGATCCGACCGACACCGGGGCGGCCGACTCGCGCGGCGGTTCCGGCTTCCTCCGCCCACGCAGCACGGTCAGCGCCACGGTGACCACGGCGGCGACGCCGACGCCGGTCCACAACAGCGGGCTGGTCCGCAGTTCGTCGGGCAGCTGCTGGCCGAGGACGAAGACGCCCATCACCACGACGAACCAGCCGAACGCCTTGCGCAGGATCTCGGCGGGGATCCGTCCGGCGAGCCGCCCGCCGACGAAGCTGCCGGCCACGGCGGCGACGACCACCGCTCCCGCGAGGCCCCAGTCGATGCTCACGCTGGACAGGTAGCCGGCCAGGCCGGCGAAGGACTTCATCGCGATGACCACCAGTGAGGTGCCGACCGCGACCGGCATGGGCAGGCCGCCGAGCAGCGCCAGGGCGGGCACCACCAGGAAGCCACCACCGGCGCCGACCAGACCGGTGACCAGTCCGACCACCACGCCGTCGAGGACCACCCGCGGCACCGGCAGTTCGTGCGGCACCGGCCGGCCCTCGGCGCCGCGCCGGCCGCGGATCATCGCGACCGCGGTGGCCAGCATCATCACGGCGAAGCCGGTGAGCAGGAACCCGGCCGGGATGAACTCGGCCAGGCGGCCGCCGGCGTAGGCGCCGGTCATGCCGGCGAAGCCGAAGATCAGGCCGGTGCGCCAGCGCACCCGGTGGGCCCGGGCGTGCGGGATGACGCCCACCGCGCTGGTGGCGCCCACGACGAGCAGCGAGGTCGCGATGGCCTCCTTCGGGGGCAGGTCGGCGACGTAGACCAGCAGCGGCACCGCGAGGATCGACCCGCCCCCGCCGAGCAGGCCGAGGCTGACGCCGATCAGGACGGCCAGTCCGACGGTCAGCGCCAGCGTCGGGGTCATGCCCGCCCCCCGGTCTCGCGCAACTGGCCCACGATGGTGTCCAGGTCGCAGCTGGCGCCCCGGTTGTAGGGCAGCTTGCCGAGCATCATGCCCATGGCGCAGGTGTTGGTGACCGCCGCGAAGGTGAGGCCGGCGCCGATGAATCCGGCCACCCACTTCAGCTGCGGCACGAACACCGAGCCGAGGACGCTGGCCAGCACGATCGAGCCGGCGACGAGGCGGACCTGGCGTTCGAGGTCCCAGCGGGGGGCGCCCCGCTTGATCGGCGCGTTGGCCGCCTGCCAGGCCATGATGCCGCCGTCGAGGACCTTGAGGTTCGGCAGGCCGGCCCCGGCGAGGGCCTGCTCGGCCTGGGTGGCGCGGGCGCCGGAGCGACAGACCAGCACGACGTCCTCGTCGAGGTGGTTGCGCAGCTCCTCGCGGTGCTCCTTGAGCAGGTCCAGCGGCACGTTGTAGGAGCCGGGGATGTGGGACGTCTCGAACTCCGCCGGGGTACGCACATCCAGCAGGCGCGGCGCGTGGCCGGCGTCGATCAGCTCCCGCAGGCTGATGGCATCGAGGGTGGCGGGGCGGGCGGTCTCGGAAGTGCTCATTTCTCCTCTTTCACGGACGAAGCGCCACTGGTGAGGACGCGGGGATGCCGGCCGGCGCCGGGCGGCGCCGGCCGGGTCGTGCTGGTGCGGTCAGGCTTCGGTGACGATCTCCAGGCCGACGGACCCGGCCTGGTCGAACTTGTCGTCGATGACGACGACGTCGCGGCCGGTGTTGGCCAGCAGCGACGCGGCGACGGTGGCGCGATAGCCGGAGCCGCAGTGCACCCAGACCGCCCCGGCCGGTACGTCGGCCAGCCGGCTGGGCAGGTCCGGCAGTGGGATGTGCACCGCGCCGTCGAGGTGGCTCGCGCGCCATTCGTTGGTCATCCGTACGTCGAGCACGACGCCCGGGGCGGGCAGGCCCGCGGGCGGGCTCCCTTCGCGGGCCGCCACGAGGGCCGGGAAGTCGGCCATCCGCAGCTCGCGGAGCTGGTCGGGCGAGGCCGCCCACTGCTCGGGGGCGCCGGTGGCCTGGGCGGCAGGCCGGTCGATGCCGATCCGGACCAGCTCTCGCTGGGCGTCCGCGACCTGCTCCGGCGTCTCCGCCAGCAGGGTGATCGGCACGCCCCAGTCGATCAGCCAGCCGAGCCAGGTCGACATCGGGCCGTCCAGCCCGAGGGCGACCGTGCCGGCCAGGTGCGAGGCGGCGTACGCCTTGCGGTGCCGCAGGTCGACCACCCACTCGCCGGCGGCGATCCGGTCGCGGAGCTGGGCCGCGTCGGCGCGGGTGGCCGGGGTGAGGTCGACCGGCGCCGGCCCGGTGTTCGCCACGCCCATGTGGGCGTAGTAGGCCGGGAAGGCGTCGAGACCGGCGAGGGTCTCGGTGACGAACTGGTCCGCGGCCAGCTTGAGCACGGGGTTCGCCTGCTTCTCCCGACCGATGGTGGAGTCGGGGGCGTCGGCCTGGCTGGCCGAGCAGAAGCTGCCGAAGCCGTGCGTCGGCCAGACCTGCCCACCGTCGGGCAGCAGGTCGGCCAGCCGCTTCGCGGAAGCGTGCTGGTGGTGGGCCAGCTCGTGAGCGTGCTCCTTGCCGAGCAGGTCGGTGCGGCCGGTCGTGCCGAACAGCAGCGAGCCGCCGGTGAAGACGCCCGCCGGCTGCCAGGCGCCGTCGGCGGCCTCGTCGAGGACGTAGGACAGGTGGTGGAAGGTGTGACCCGGCGTGCCGATCACCCGCAGCCGCAACGAGCCGGAGACCGGCACCACGTCACCGTCGGAGACCGGCACCCGGTCGAAACCCACCTCATCGGCCGCCGCCACCAGGTAGCGGGCACCGGTGATCCGAGCAAGCTCCAGGCCGCCGGAGACGTAGTCGTTGTGGATGTGCGTCTCCACCACGTGGGTGACCCGCACACCCTTCTCTCCGGCGAGGTACAGGACCCGGTCGATGTCCCGCTGCGGATCCACCACCACCGCCACCCGCCCGTCCGACACCAGGTAACTGCGGTCACCCAGCGACGACGTCGCAATCACGGAAACCTCGACTGCCATGTGCGCTGCTCCTTTCGACGTCCTGCAAAATCCTATATACCCCGGGGGGTATGTAGCGGACACACTGCCGCCCTGCTCTTCGCGTCAGCACGGCTGACCACTCACCGCCGCAGCCATGCGGCGCGAGTGGCACCGTTGCGTGTCAGGCGAGGGCCAGGAAGAGCTTCTCCAGCTCCTCCTCGGTCATCTCCGGCTCCTCGCCCCGGTCGCGGGCGGCCTCACAGTGCCGCATGCCCGACGCGATGATCTTGTAGCCCGCGCGGTCGATCGCCTTCGACACGGCGGCGAGCTGGGTCAGCGCCTCGCGGCAGTCCTGACCGCTCTCCATCATCTCGATGACCGCGTTGAGCTGCCCGCGGGCCCGCTTGAGCCGGGTCAGCGCATCCGACGTCATCTCCGGTCGAAGCTTCATCGGCACCTCCTACCTCCAGCATACCCCGGGGGGTACATTCCTCACGCGGAGATACCCCCACGGGTATCTTCAACCCTGCCCGCGCGAGCCACATTCCCCGGTCGAGCCGGGCCCGGCCCCGCCACAGCGGGGCGGTTTGCCGATTCACCCACGCCGGTCGCGTCGCGGCCGGCACCATCTCACCGGAGGGAGAGCAGAGACCATGAGCTACGCGATCACCATCCGACTGCCGGCCGGGTTCGCTCCGACCGTCGACCGGGTCCGGGCGGCACTGAAGGAGCAGGGCTTCGGCGTGCTGACCGAGATCGACATGCGGTCCACGCTGCGGGAGAAGCTCGGGGTCGAGATCGAGGACTACGTCATCCTCGGCGCCTGCAACCCGCCGCTGGCCCACCGGGCCCTGGAGGCCGACCGGAACATCGGCCTGCTCCTGCCGTGCAACGTCGTGGTACGCGCCGACGGGCCGGACGCCACGCTCGTGCAGGCGCTCGATCCGCAGGTGATGGTGCGGTTGAGCGATGCGCCCGACCTGCCCGGGGTCGCCGACGACGCGACCCGGCGGCTGCGGGCGGCCCTGGACGCGCTCTCGGGCTGAAACTTCGCACGGACGGACATCCCGCCGCAGTCGCCCGGGGCGGGAATGCCACGCCGACCGGGCGCGCTATGGTCGACATGGATACCCCCGGGGGTATGTCGATCTGGAGGATGAGATGCACGAGGTGAACCTGGCGGACTTCGCCGCCGCACACGCCGAGGGCGCCGCCGTGGTGGACGTCCGGGAGCCGTTCGAATACGTCGCGGGCCACGTCCCCGGGGCCCGTTCGGTGCCACTTGCGCAACTGCCCGAGGCGGTCGGGGAACTCCCCCGCAACCGTCCGGTCTACGTCATCTGCGCCAGCGGCAACCGCAGCCTGGCCGCCGCGCAGTTCCTGGCCCGCGCCGGCATCGACGCCCGGTCGGTCGCCGGCGGAACCGGCGAGTGGCTCCGCACCGGCCGCACCGTCGCGACGGGGGCGGACGCCTGAACCTCCACCGGCCGGCCTGAGCCGACCCGGAGGGGCGCCCCGCACCACAGATCCCGGGGAGGACGGCGTTGTGGGCCCGTCGTATACCCCCGGGGGTATGAGCTATCGTCATCGTATCGCTGGTCATCACTGCGAAGGAGTTCGGCACATGCTGTTCACCCAGTACTACCTCGACTGCCTGTCCCAGGCGTCGTACCTGATCGCCGACGAGCGCACCGGCCGCGCCGTGCTGGTCGACCCACGCCGCGACATCGGCGAGTACCTGGCCGACGCGCGGTCGCACGGCCTCACCATCGAGGGCGTCATCAACACCCACTTCCACGCGGACTTCCTCGCCGGCCACCTCGAGGTCGCGGACGCGACCGGCGCGTGGATCGGCTACGGCCGCCGCGCCGAGACCGAGTACCCGATCCGCAAGCTCGCCGACGGTGAGCGGATCGGTCTCGGCGACGTCACCCTGGAGATCATGGAGACTCCGGGCCACACCCCGGAGTCGATCAGTGTGCTGGTGTACGAGCACGCCGGGGACGCCGTGCCGTACGGCGTGCTGACCGGCGACGCCCTGTTCATCGGCGACGTCGGCCGTCCCGACCTGCTCGCCTCCTTCGGCGTCACCGCCGACGAACTCGGCGCGATGCTCTACGACAGCGTGCAGCGCAAGCTGATGGGCCTGCCCGACGAGGTGCGTGTCTTCCCGGCCCACGGCGCCGGCTCCGCCTGCGGCAAGAACCTCTCCACCGAGCGGCAGTCCACCATCGGCGAGCAGCGCCGCACCAACTACGCCTGCACGCCCATGAGCCAGGACCAGTTCCTCGCCCTGGTCACCGGCGGCCAGCCGTCGGCCCCGGGCTACTTCGCCTTCGACGCCGTGCTCAACCGCAAGGCGCGCCAGCTGTTCGACTCCGACGCGGCCGCCCGTCCGCTGGCCACCGCCGAGTTCGCCCGCGCCCGCGCCGAGGGCGCCGTCGTCGTCGACGCCCGCGACCCGCAGGAGTTCGCCGCCGGGCACGTGGCCGGGGCGATCAACATTCCGGCCGACGGCCGCTTCGCCGAAACCGCCGGCAGCGTGGTCGCCCCGGACCGCGCGGTGCTCGTGGTGGCGCCGCACGACCGCGAGGAGGAGATCGTCGTACGGCTCGCCCGGATCGGCTTCGACCAGGTGGCCGGTTACCTCCGCGACGCGGAGACCGCGCTGGTCGAGCTGGCGGCCGAGCTGATCCCGGCCAGCCGCCTCACCGCCACGGAGCTGCGCGAGCGGCTCGACGGCGCCGAGCCGCCGGTGGTGCTCGACGTGCGCAACGCCGGCGAACGCGAGCAGGGCTTCGTCACCGGGTCGCTGCACATCCCTCTCGCGGAGCTGACCCGCCGCCTCGACGAGGTGCCGGCGGACCGGCCGGTGGTCGTGCACTGCGCCGGCGGCTACCGCTCCTCGGTCGCCGCCAGCCTGCTGCGCAACGCGGGCCGGCAGGACGTCTCCGACCTGCTCGGCGGCTACGGCGCCTGGCAGACGATGCTCGACCCGGCCGCCGCCTGAGCCGAGCGGCCGACATCCCGGGGACAGGTGACCGCGGGCCGCCCGCGGCCACCTGTCCCCCTCGTCGCCCCGGAGAGAACCGGAGGGATCTGTGACCACGTCGGCACTCCGGCTGGGCCTGCGGGCCAACGCCGCCCAGTTCACCCTGCTCGTCGCGGTCAACGCCCTCGTCGGCGGGCTGCTCGGCTCCGAGCGCACCGTCCTGCCCCTGCTCGCCGAGCAGGAATTCCACCTCACCGCGTACACCGCGGCGCTCACGTACATCCTCGCCTTCGGCGCCACCAAGGCCGTCACCAACTTCTTCGCCGGCGCCCTGTCCGACCGGTACGGACGCAAGCCGGTCCTGATCGCCGGGTGGCTCGCCGGCATCCCCGTACCCCTGATGATCATCTGGGCGCCGTCCTGGGGCTGGGTGGTCGGCGCGAACGTCCTGCTCGGCGTCAGCCAGGGCCTGGCCTGGTCGACCACCGTCATCATGAAGATCGACCTCGCCGGTCCCGCCCGACGGGGACTGGCCATGGGGCTCAACGAGGCGGCCGGCTACCTGGCCGTGGCCACCACCGCCCTGGCCACCGGCTGGCTCGCGGCCGCGCACGGGCTGCGTCCCGCCCCGTTCCTGCTCGCCCTCGCCTACGCCGGCCTCGGCCTCGGCCTGTCCCTGGCCTCCGTACGCGAGACCCGCGGTCACGCCCGACTGGAAGCGGCCACCCACGTCACCGGAAGAGCCGAGCACCACCACGGGCTCTCCACCGGCCGGGTCGCCGCCCTGACCTCCTGGCGGGAACCGGCGCTCTCCGCGGCCAGCCAGGCCGGCATGGTCAACAACCTCAACGACGGCCTCGCCTGGGGTCTGTTCCCGCTGCTGTTCGCCACCGCCGGGCTGTCCCTGACCCAGATCGGGATCCTCGCCGCGCTCTACCCCGCGGTGTGGGGGCTCGGGCAGCTCGTCACCGGGCAGGCATCCGACCGCTACGGCCGCAAGCCGTTCATCGTCGCCGGCATGCTCGCCCAGGCCGTCGCCCTCGCCTGGATCGCCCGCGCCGACGGCTTCGCCGGCTGGGCTGCCGCCGCGGTGCTGCTCGGCGCCGGCACCGCCGCCGTCTACCCCACCCTGCTCGCGACCGTCGGCGACGTCGCCCACCCGGCCTGGCGGGCCCGCGCCGTCGGCGTCTACCGGCTGTGGCGCGACGGCGGCTTCGCCGTCGGCGCCCTGCTCGCCGGCGCCGTCGCCGACCTCGCCGGCGTCCGCGCGGCCGTCTGGGTCGTCGCAGCCCTCACCGCCGCCTCCGGCCTCCTGGCCTGGGTCCGCATGTACGAGACGCACCCGCGAGCGGCTCGGCTGCCGCGGCCGGACGTGGCCCGCCCGGGGCCGGGTCCGGTCGCGTGAATCACCCGGGCCCGTTCGTGCGAATCACCCGGGCCCGTCCGTGCGCGGCAACCGGCTCAGGGCTGATCCGGGTGCCGTCCGGCCAGGTGCGCCCGGGCCCGCCCGTGCTCCTCGGCGTCGATCTCGCCCAGCGCGTACCGGCGGTCGAGGATCTCCTGCGGCGTCTCCCGCACCTGCCGCCCGTGGTCGGCGGGGCGTTGGACGAGCCTCGCCACCGCCCAGACGGTCACGGCGATGAGGGCGATCCACACCACCGGCATGAGTGTCATCCAGATCCAGCCGGAGCCGTATCCGTACATCATCGTGTCACCTCCGCCAGGTAATCCCCTCTCCGTAGAGCGTCGCTCGCCGTAGGTGCTCCGGCCAGAGACTTACGGCCCCTCCCGTCAGGCCCTCCGGCAGCGGGTGGGGCGCCTGCCGTCGGCGGTGGGACGATGACCACCGTCCACTTGCTCCGCCACCGGTCGGGCGGTTGCTGTCCGGCAAGTTTTGCCTGCTCCGGGCGGGGGTAGCGGTCGCGTGAGTCAGGGACGACTGGCATCGAACAGACGGGGACGATCCGGTGGACGAGATGACCGCACGCCTGGATCTTCCGGTCGGGGCCGACGCCCTCGCCGCCGCCCGCCAGGTCGTGCAGTCGGCCCTGGTCGGGTGGGGGTTCGAGGACCTCGAGGACGTGGCGGACGCGGTGCTGGTCGCCGACGAGCTGGTCGCCAACGCGGTGCGCCACGGCGGCGGCTGCCTGAGCCTGCACGTCCACGCCCGCGGCGACGAGGTCACCGTCTGCGCGGTGGACGGCTCGGCAGTCGTTCCGCGTCGCCGCGAGCCGGACGGCGACGGCGGCCGTGGCTTGAGGATCATCGAGGCCCTCTGCCAGGCGTGGGGAGTCGAGGACCTTCCCGACGGCGGCAAACGGGTGTGGGTCCGCCTTGCCGGGTCGAGGTAGCGGGCGTTCCCTGTCCACCGCGCTTTCCTCTTCCGTCCGGCCTTCCTACTGTGAGGGACCACCGCCCCCGACGATCGCGAGAGTCACATGAGCATCCGCGTCTACCGCAACGCCGCCATCCACACGGGAGACAGCGGCAACCCGCTGGCCACGGCCATGGCCGTGGACGGCGACCACCTGCTGGCCGTCGGCGGAGAGGCGCAGGTACGCGAGGCGGCGGGCCGGGGCGCGGAGCTGATCGACCTGGACGGCGCCGCGGTGCTTCCCGGGCTCTACGACGCCCACATCCACACCGCCCAGTACGCGCAGAGCCTGGGCGCCGTGGACCTGCGCGGCGTGCGCGGCCTGGACGAGGCCCTGTCGACGGTGGCCGCGCACGCGGCGCGGCTGCGGCCTGGCGCCTGGCTGTTCGGCGGCCGGTGGAACAGCAACGCCTGGGACCCGCCGGCGCAGCCGGACCGGTACGCGCTGGACACGGTCTGCCCCGAGCTGCCGGTCGTGCTGCCCAGCGTGGACGGCCACACGGTGTGGGCCAACTCCGCGGCGCTGCGACTGGCCGGGATCGACGCGAGCACCCCCGACCCGGCGGGCGGCGAGATCGTCCGGGACGCCGACGGCGAGCCGACCGGCATCCTCCGCGAGACGGCCTCGGACCCGCTGCGCGACCTCATGGTCTCCCCCGATCTGCGCGAGCTGCTGAAGGCCGGGCAGGAGGAGCTGCTCGCGCTCGGCCTGACCAGCGTGCACGACATCGACGGCGAGGACTGCCGGGCCGCCTACCTGGCCCTGCGCGACGCCGGCGAGCTCAAGCTGCGCGTCCACAAGGCGATCCCCATGGGTCACCTGGAGGCGGCCATCGCCGAGGGCCGCCGGACCGGGCAGGGCGACGACTGGTTCCGCACCGGGCCCGTGAAGATCTTCAGCGACGGAGCGCTCGGCTCGCACACCTGCCACATGAGCCGGTCCTTCGCCGGCGAGCAGGGCAACGTGGGCATCGCGGTCACCCCGTACGAGGAACTGGTCAGGCTGTTCGCCCGGGCCGCGGGAGCCGGCATCGCGGTGGCCACGCACGCCATCGGCGACCGCGCGAACCACCTGGTCATCGACGCCTACGAGGCGGTCGGGCGTACGCCGGGGCTGCGGCACCGCATCGAGCACGCGCAGCACCTGCGGCCCGCCGACCTGGCCCGCATGGCCGGCCTGGGCATCGCCGCCTCGATGCAGCCGGTGCACTGCACCAGCGACATCGACCTCGTCGACTCCCTGCTGGCCGGCCACGACCTGGCCTCCTACGCCTGGCGCGGGATGCTGGACGCCGGCGTCCCGCTGGCGTTCGGCTCCGACGCCCCCGTCGAGAGCCCCGACCCCTTCGCCGCGCTGTACGCCGCGGTGACCCGTGCCCGTCCCGACGGCACCCCCGCCGGCGGCTGGCAGCCGGAGCAGCGGCTGAGCATGGCCGAGGCCGTCAGCGCCCACACCGTGGGCGCTGCCCGCGCCGCCGGCGAGGACGACCGCAAGGGCGTCCTCGCGCCCGGCAAGCTCGCCGACTTCATCGCGGTGGACACCGACCCCTACCGCGAATCGCCGGAGGCGGTGCTGCGTACCAGGGTAATGACGACCGTGGTCGGCGGCGAGATCCGCTGGCAACGGACGTAGCCACGCCGCGGCACCCGGTCAGCGGCCCAGGGCAAGATCCGCCACCTCGGTGGCGCACCCCCAGCACAGGGTGACCCCCGCCCCACCGTGGCCGTACGCGTGCACGAGCCGGCCGCCGCGCGGGCCCGCCGGGTCCGGGTCCACCTCGACCCGCGGGCCGCCGTGCCGCGCCGGCCGCAGCCCGATCCGCTCGCCGAGCACGGGCGCGCCGGCCAGCTCCGGCACCAGCGCCACACAGCGGGCCCGGATGGCCGCCGCCGTGTCCGGGTCGGGCCGGGTGTCCCCCACCCCCGGCTCGTACGTGCCACCGAGCACGACGTCGTGCCGGCGCGGGTGCACGTACGTGATCCCGGCCGGGTCGTCCTCGTCGCGCACCGACACGGTCAGGCCCGGGTTCGCCACCAGCACCACGTGCCCGCGTGCCGGGTGCACGGCCGGGTCGGCGGCGAGCCGGCCGGCGGCCAGGCCGGTGGCGTTGACGGCGGTCGGGGCGATGTCGAACGCGTCGGCGAGCCGCCCCACCGGGTGGCGCAACACCCGCCCGCCGCCGGCCTCCAGCCGCTGCCGCAGCCAGGCCAGGTAGGGCGTCATCTCCACCGTCGGCGCGGTGAACCTCAGCACCGCCGTGTACGGGGGCGCCAGCGGCTCGGCCACCACGCTCCCGCACGCCTCCGCCCACCACAGCGGGCCGTCGTACGGGTGGCGCAGCAGCATCCGGGTCGGCCGGTCGACCACCCCCGGCACGCCGTCCGCCGCCTGGCGGCTCAGCTCCGTGTGGGTCTCCCGCGCCCAGCGCAGCACCCGCGGGTCCTGGTCGGTGTGGCTCGGATACCAGACCGCCGCGGCCACCGTGGACACCGTGTCCGCCGGGTCGTGGGCGGTCAGCACCGTCACCCGCGCGCCCCGCCGCTGGAGCGTGAGGGCCGCCGTCATCCCGACGATCCCACCGCCGACCACCACCACGTCCGGCCCTGCCGTCGTCGTCCGCACACGTGCCAGTGTCCGACGTGCTTCCTACCCCCGACAAGATCGCGGGCCAGGCAGATCAGTCGAGCACCTGCACGGTGTCGCCGACGCTGACCGTACGACCGTCGCCCGGCCCGGCCCGCACCGTCAGCTGAAGACCGAAAAGGAGCTTCTGGCCGACCCTCCGCCGCGCGGCGAGCATCCACAGCGGCTCCCGCCCCCGCTCCCCCGTCTCCTGGTCGATCGTCGCCACCAGACAGCGCCCACACTCGCCGACGCCGTGGAAAACGGCCCCGCCGATGCTGATCCGCCGGCCGACCCACTCGCCCTCGGCCCACGGGGCGGCGCCGCTGACCACCACGTTGGGGCGGAACCGGTCCATCGGCAGCGGCCCCTCGGTGCTGCCCGACTCCAGCAGCCAGCCGTTGAACGCGTCCAGCGACGCGGCGTTGGCCAGCAGCAGCGGGCTGCCGTCGGCGAAGCTCAGCTCGGCGCCGGAGCCGGCCGGAACCGGCCAGGGAACGCGGTTGCCGGTGGGGTCACCGAGCCAGACCAGCCGGGCCGTGCGCCCCAACAGCCGCCTGAGCCAGTCGTCGGCCTCCGGGCCTGCGGCGCGTACCGGTGCCGGCGGGCGCCCCCGGAACACCCTGACCTGGATCTCCTCGCCGCCGGTCGGATCGGCCAGATCCAGCTGGGCCAGACCCGGCGCGTCCAGGGTCAGCCCACCCGGCCGGGACACCGCCCGCACCGTCACCAGCTCCCGGTGCTGGCGCTGGGTCAGGCCGATCCCCTGCTCGTCCACGATCAGCCAGCGCCGGTCACCGTCCAGGCCCCACGGCTCGACCCGTGCCGTGTCGCGGTCCGTCCGGCGGCACCCCTTCACGGGGTACGTGTGAATCGACGCGACTCGCATCCCGCCAGGATCACACGACCCGACTGCGGACGGAAGCGGGCCGAGTACCCGACGTCGCCGCCCTTGCCCGACTGCGGTGGCCGCCGCGGCGCTGGTAGCGTGCGTCTGCATTCCAGCCAGCCCACAGCGGCGGAGTGTTTAGGAGCAACGCGTGGTCGTGATCCTCCCCGAGGTTTCCCGCACCCTCAACGAGTACCTGCTCGTGCCGAACCTCACCACCGAGGACTGCACCCCGGACAACGTCGACCTGTCCGCCCCCGTCGTGCGGCACCCGGTCGGCGGGACCTCCCCGATACGCATCGCCGTGCCGCTCGTCAGCGCGATCATGCAAGCGGTCTCCTCGCCCCGGCTCGCCATCGCGCTCGCGCAGACCGGCGGGCTGAGCTTCATCCACCAGAACCAGACCGTCGAGGCGCAGGCCGGGTCCGTCAGCGCGGTGAAACGCCACAAGGCGGGCTTCCGGCACTCCGACATCAACACGAAGCCGTCCGCAACGCTCGGCGAGGTCAGCCGCCTGCTCAAGGCCGCCGAGCGGGACGTCGCGGTCGTCACCGACGACGGCACTTCCAGCGGCCTGTTCGTCGGCCTGATCTCCACGGCCGACTTCCATCCCCATCGTCACGACCTCAACGACACGGTCGAGTCCCGGATGCGCCCGGCCGGCGGTCTGGTGACCGCGCCGCCAACGATCTCGCTGTCCGACGCGAACACCCTCATCTGGGACCACCGCCTCGACCTGCTGCCGATCGTCACCGCCGACGGCCACCTCGCCTCGATCGTGCTGCGCCGGGACTACGAGCTGCACAAGCAGTTCCGCAACGAATCCATCGACGGCGACAAGCGGTTCCGGGTCGGCGCCGGGATCAACACCCGCGACTACCGCGACCGGATCCCCGCCCTCGTCGAGGCCGGCGCGGACGTGCTGTGCATCGACTCCTCCGACGGCTACTCCGTCTGGCAGCAGAAGACGTTGCAGTACGCCGTCGACCAGTGCAACGGCGCTGTCCCCGTCGGCGCGGGGAATGTCGTCGACGGCCGCGGATTCCGCTACCTCGCCGATGCCGGCGCCGCGTTCGTCAAGGTCGGTATCGGCGGCGGGTCAATCTGCATCACCCGCGACCAGAAGGGCATCGGGCGGGGGCAGGCATCCGCGCTCATCGACGTGGTCGCCGAACGCGACCGCTACGCGGACGAGACCGGCATCTACGTGCCGATCTGCTGCGACGGCGGTCTCCTCGCCGACTACCACATGGCGATCGCGCTCGCCCTCGGCGCCGACTTCATCATGCTCGGGCGCTACTTCGCCCGATTCGACGAGAGCCCCTCCAACCTCGTCAACCTCGACGGGCAGATGTTCAAGGAGTACTGGGGTGAGGGCTCCCAGCGGGCCCGGAACGTCGCCCGCTACGACCAGGGCGAGACCGAGCTGCCGTTCGAGGAAGGCGTCGACGGCTACGTCCCGTACGCCGGCAGCCTCTACCCCAACATCGCCCGTACGGTCGCGAAACTGCGCGCCACCATGGTCAGCTGCGGCGCCGTCACGCTGCCGGACTTCCACCGCGACGCGACGCTCGTCCAGGTGTCGCAGCAGAGCTACGAACAGAATGGCGCCGAAGTGCGGTTGCGCAGCGGCTCGGGCGGCAGCGGACAGTAGACGGCCGCTGCGTCATCCTCCCAAGGGCAGGCACATCACAGGCTGTCGAGGCTGACCTCGTGCATCGTCCCGTCCGGGCCCATCCGGAACAGCCGCGGTGGGCCCATGAGCCGTCGTGCCTCCGCGTACTCGGCTTCCCGCGCAGCCTGTTCCGCGCCGGATGGGTCGGTCACGCGGAACCCGTGCAGGTGAACGGCTTCCGTGTCGATGTCGTCCGGATGGGGGTGGCCCTCGATGACGAAGCCGAACAACGCCCGCAGGGCCTCCTCACCCAGCTCAAGAGGGTGGAACGGCAACGGGTACGGCCCCGGGCTGGGCCAGCCCGGTACAAGTTCGACCGGATGCTCGCCCGCCCAGTACGGCAGCTCGAAGTCGTACGGCTCGCCGATGTTCTCCTGGATGCCGGCGTCCGGCGTCAGGCTCAGCGACCTGACGAGCTCGCCGTCCTCCCACACCGCGAAACCGAGCCAGTCCACCGTCGAGTGCATCCCGTGCATGACGATCCGCCGGCCCGCACCCGCCCGGCGCAGGTGTTCCGGCAGCTCGGACGGCCGATCCAGCATCAACCGCCGGTCGCAGTACAGCTCCACCCCGGCCAGCTTCGTGGCGTACGTGATGTCGTCCGGCGGGTACACGTCCTCGAACAGCGAGCCGTCGTCGACGGCCTCCACGACGTGGCCCGGGTGGACCTGACGTACCAGCGCCTCGGTCTCGGATCGCTCCGCGCGCGACGCGCCGAGCAACGCAGGACGGATGTCGCCATCGGCGAACGCCAGCAGGGCCGTCTTCGCGCCCACGTCGCACCTCCCGGTCTTCAGCTGCGGACAAGCGCCCGCACACTACCGGCCAGCCGGCGGGTGCGCCGGACCGCTCGCCGGTTCAGACGATCCGGTCGAGGAACTGACGGACGAACCCGAGGATGTCGCCCCGGGTGAAATCCAGCTCGCCGTGGCCGCCATCGGTGGTCAAGGCGTGGACCCGATGTCCGGCGCGGCACAGCGCGGCGGCGAGGTCGAGGCTCTGCGTCGGCGGCACTGCCGTGTCGTCGAGGCCGTGCAGGAGCAGCACGGGAGTAGCCCCACCGACGTGGGTGGTCACCGTGCAGTCACGGGTGGCCGCGTCACCGGGCGCCGGCACGTGTCCGAGCAGCCGGTGCCAGGGGTTGCCTTCGGCCCGTGCGCGAGGCCAGTCCTCGGCCAGCGGATCGATCGGAGGCTCGAAGGCCATGACGGCGTCCACATCGCCCGGACGGTCGATGCCGCGCAGTCCGAGGTGCAGCGCCAGGTGGCCGCCGGAGGAGTCGCCGGCCACGATGAACGGCACCCCCGCCACCCGGGCGGCACGCGCCGCGGCCCGCACGTCGTCGAGCTGTGCCGGCCAGAGCGCTTCGCCACTGAGCCGGTACTGCGCGGGAACGACGTGCAGTCCGAGCCGCTCCAGCCATGACACGTCAGAGGTCTCACGCGAGTACCAGCCGCCTCCGTGCAGCCAGAGAACCACCGCTTCGCGCGTCATGATCGTTGATCATAAGAGGCGCCGCTGAGGCAGGGTCACCCGGCGAGACGGCCGGCTACGACAAGAGGGCACATCCATCGACTGGATGCGCTTTGAGCTGGGGGTCGGGACGCCGGAATGGAATCGACGACCCCTTGGCCCCCCGGGACGTTGGGTCAAGAGTTGCTGCGCGCCACGCACTCGCCGGGTTGTCTTGGACCATAAATGGTTCGCGGTGACTGCACTCGCGCTGATCGCGTGGTCCCCGCATGGTCCCTACGCATCAGCTATGGCCGCTCTCTCTGAAGGCATGATCCTGCGCGTTGCTACGAAGACGATCATGTGAGGCGTCGAGGGCGGCCATTCTCGCCGTCCCCCTACTCGGCTGACCGGTGCTCGCTTCGGGAACGAGATGACCAACGAGTGTCTTCCACTACCCCCAGAGTGAGCGCCCCCGCGACGAACGCCATGCCTGCACCGGCTCCAAGTCCTGGAAGCTTGACGAGCCCCCCGAGCTTGCCGCCCACCGAGCCCGCGACGATCAATACAACCGGCCACAGCCACGGCGTCGCATCCGCGAGGCGTCGAGTCGTCCTGCGCAGGCGCGGCCAATGATCAAGGATCCTCACATCGAGGACAATACTGATCGCGCGTACGGCTGATGCTACAAGTCCCGCTGACATGGCATGGTTGTCGAAATGACGCTTTCGTAGGTGCGGAGGAGGAAGCCAGGATGTCCTCGCCGGGCTCTATCCCGCCTGGCTTTACCCCGCAGGGTGGGCTTGTTCTCCAGTGTCCTCACTGCCGTGGGGGAGCGCGAAGCGTAGAAGGCGCCCTGTACGGATGTAGCAGCGGGCACCAGTTTCGGGGCGGCCGCTGTGACGACTGTGGCGCCCCAGCGGTGGAAGAGGTGTCCCGCCGGTGGACGTGTACGGAGCCAACCTGCGAGCAGTATCGGCCCTAGTGACGGTGAGCCATGGCCGGAGGCGGCGAGTCCTCAATGTCCGGAGTCATGTCCGTCGGCCGCTACTTCGTGGTCGTGAGCCTAGTGCCGTCAACCGTCTTCGCCGCATATCTCCTACTGCTCTCAAGGACTGGCACTTGGGGCTCCGACGAGGTAGACCTTGCGCTCGCATTCCGGTCAGTTGATCTCAAAGCAATCGCAGGACTCGGCGTGCTAAGCGTGACCCTGGCCGTGGCTCTGCATCCTCTTCAGTTCGCCTTGATTCAAGCACTAGAGGGCTACTGGGGGCTGTCGTGGTTGGGCCGCTGGCTTGCTGTGGCCGGCGTAATGCGCCACCGCCGGCTTGCGCAGCGGTTGCTTGCGCGAAACATGGACGACGACCTTGCGGCTAGACCTAGGCCCGACCAACCACCCTGGGCGCGGAGCTGGCAGGCGAATCGATCACAGGTGTCGTATGTGTGGTCAAGCAGGGAAGCAAGCCGGTTGTACAACGCGTATCCTCATCAGGCCGAAGATGTGATGCCGACTCGTCTCGGTAACGTCTTGCGGCGGTACGAGATGCTGGCCGGCAGCATGTACGGCACCGATGCGATCACCTTCGTTCCGCGCTTGCTGCAAGTCGCAGATCAGAGGGATGTGGACTACGTCAGGAACCAACGGATGCAACTCGAGCTCGCGATACGCAGCTGCGTGCTCGGGCTGGTGGCGACCGCGGTCACCGTCATCGCCATGTGGACCGATGGTTGGCATCTACTTCTAGCGCTCGCCCCATACCTCGTGGCATTCCTCTCCTACCGTGGCGCCGTGGTTCTGGCGCACGAGTATGGCACGGCCCTTGCGGTTGTAATCGAACTCAACCGCTTCAGCCTCTACGAACGTCTGCGCCTGCCGGTTCCGAGAAATCTCTCAGGAGAACGCCGAACGGCCGCGCAGCTAACCAAACTCATGCGCTTGGACGGATTCGAGGTAACCAACCGGTACCGCGAAGCACGACTCAGTTTCGTTCATCCGCCACCGCCGAACGCACCTCCACCGCCCATGCAAACTCCCCCAGAGACAGACCGGGAAGGGCGGCGTAGCGAAGCCTGAGCCATCTGGTCATGACGCCAGGCCGTTGACCCGTGGCTTTGGCCGGGGCTAGCTCCACCGGCTACAGGGCCAGCTGCTGTACCGGCCACTAGGACGGAGGCACTCGACGCTCCCGCTGCCGGCGATCTGCGCCACCGCGCTGCAGCACTCCCAAGCGGCAACATGAGGCAGCCAGGGAGAGAACCGGAGAGGTCTCGCACGGCACCGGCATCGTCGTCACGACCCGCTACGGGTTGCCGGTTGAGCCGCGGAACTTCAACCGCTCCTACGACAGCCGCATCGCCCGCGCGGGCGTCCCGAAGATCACGGTCCACGACGCCCGGCGCACCTGCGGTTCCCTGCTGGTCGACCTGGACGTGCATCCCCGGGTCGCCATGGCGATCCTGAGACACGCCGACTTCTCGATCACGAAGGAGATCTACAGCCAGGTCTAGTCCAAGGCGAGCCGGGAGGCCCTACGGAAGCTCGGTCAGAGCCTCGATCAATGAGCCGTTGCTGTACTCCACTGCTTTACAAGATCAGAAAAGGCCATCCGGAGATTCCCGAATGGCCTTTGACCTGCGTCGGGACGGCCGGATTCGAACCGACGACCCCTTGACCCCCAGTCAAGTGCGCTACCAAACTGCGCCACGTCCCGATGCCCCCGCGCGGTGTTCCCCGCGGCAGCCGGTACAGCTTAGCGCAAGATCCTCAGCCCTGCGCACAGGCCCCACCGGGTGCCACGCCGCACTCCCCCTAGAGCGTCCTAGGAAAGAAGCCGCCGGGGATTGGACCCCGGCGGCTTCTTCCGGGACGGCTCAGCCGTGGGCCTTGCCCCGGCCGCCCGGGCCGAGCTTCTTACGCGGGCGGACCGAGATGTCGATCGGGGTGCCCTCGAAGCCGAACTCCTCGCGGAGCTTGCGCTCCACGAAGCGCTGGTAGCCGGCGTCGAGCGGGCCGGTGGTGAACAGCACGAAGCGCGGCGGGGACACGCCGGCCTGGGTGGCGAAGAGGATGCGCGGGGCCCGGCCGCCGCGCACCGGGTGCGGGGTGGCCTGGACCAGGGCGGTGAGCCACTGGTTGAGCTGCGCCGTCGGGATGCGGGTCTCCCAGCTGGCCAGGGCCTTGCGCAGCGCCGGGGCGAGCTTGTCGACCGCCCGGCCGGTCTTCGCCGACAGGTTCAGCCGGATCGCCCAGGGGATGCGGCGCAGCTCCCGGTCGATCTCCTTGTCGAGGTAGTAGCGGCGGTCGCCGTCGACCAGGTCCCACTTGTTGAAGGCGATCACCAGGGCCCGGCCGGCCTCGACCACCATGGTGAGGACGCGCTGGTCCTGCTCGCTGATCACCTCGCTGGAGTCGAGCAGCACCACGGCCACCTCGGCCGCCTCGATCGCCGAGGCGGTGCGCAGGCTGGCGTAGTACTCGGTGCCGCTGGCCTTGCCGACCCGCTTGCGCAGGCCGGCGGTGTCGACCAGCTGCCAGGTCTCGCCGCCGATCTCCACGAGACTGTCGACCGGGTCGACGGTGGTGCCGGCGACCGCGTCGACCACCGCCCGATCCTCGCCCGAGAAGCGGTTGAGCAGGCTGGACTTGCCGACGTTGGGGCGACCGACCAGGGCGACGCGGCGCGGGCCGCGCGGGCGGTTCTCCACGATCTTCGGCGCCTCGGGCAGCGCCGCCATGATGGCGTCGAGCAGGTCGCCGGAGCCGCGGCCGTGCAGCGCGGAGACCGGGAACGGCTCACCGAGGCCGAGCGACCACAGCGCGGTCGACTCCATCTCGATGGCCGTGTTGTCGGCCTTGTTGGCCACCAGGATCACCGGCTTGGCGCTGCGCCGCAGCATCTTCACGGCGGCCTCGTCCACATCGGTCGAGCCGACCATGGCGTCGACCACGAAGAGCACCACGTCGGCGGTGACGACGGCCGTCTCGGCCTGGGCGGCGATGGCCGCGGCCCGGTCCTTGGCGTCCGGCTCCCAGCCGCCGGTGTCCACCACGGTGAACGCCCGGCCGTTCCACTGCGCGTCGTACGGCACCCGGTCCCGGGTCACGCCGGGGATGTCCTCGACGACCGCCTGCCGGCGGCCAATGATGCGGTTGACCAGTGTGGACTTGCCCACGTTGGGGCGGCCGACCACGGCCACCACCGGCTGCGGGCCGGTCGGCTCGCCGGGCTCGAGCTCCGGCTCGCGCAGCTCGACCCAGCCTCCGAATTCGTCGCTCACGCCACACCCCGCTCGGTGAGCAGCGCGCGCAGCCGGTCGACGACCTCGTCGATGCCCAGCTCGGTGGTGTCCAGCACGACCGCGTCGGCGGCCTGCTGGAGCGGGTTGACCTTGCGGGTCGAGTCCAGCTTGTCCCGGCGGGCCAGGTCGGCGGCGGTCGCCGAGACGTCGGCGGCGTCCTCGGCGCTGCGCCGCTGGGCGCGGGCCGCCTCGGACGCGGTCAGGTAGACCTTCAGGTCGGCGTCGGGCGCCACCACGGAACCGATGTCGCGACCCTCGACCACGATCCGGCCGGCGTCGGCGATCAGCTGCCGCTGCCGGGCGACCAGCAGCTCGCGGACGGCGCCCACGGCGGCCACCGCGGAGACCGCGCCGGTCACCTCGGGGCCGCGGATCTCCGTGGCCACGTCGACGCCGTCGGCGGTCACGCCGTACCCCTGGGGGTCGGTGCCGATGCGCAGGTCGACCTCGCCGGCGACCTTGGCCACCGACTCGATATCGGTCAGGTCGACGCCGGAGCGCAGCACCGCCCAGGTGAGCGCCCGGTACATGGCGCCGGTGTCGAGGTAGCGGGCGCCCAGGCTGACCGCGAGCCGCCGCGACACGGTGGACTTACCCGAACCGGACGGCCCGTCCACAGCGACCACGCAGCGCCCGGCCCGTACGTTTTCCTCCACCGTTGTCCTCCTCAGCCCGTACCTCGCGGGTCGCCGGTGTCTCCGGCGCCGTTGAGCGGTTGTCCTGTCGTCAATCATCCCGCGCCGCGCGGGGTGGCCGCACGGGACGCCGCCGGGGGCGTCCCACGCCACCCGCCGGCCCGCGGGCCGCGTCGAAGCCTACCGGGAGCGGTACCCGATCGGCCGGGTCAGTCACCCACCGCCTTGAACAGGGCGGCGACCTCCGCGTTGGTCAGCCGCCGCAGCCGCCCGGTGCGCAGGTCGCCGAGCTTGATCGGACCGATCGAGGTACGGATCAGCCGGGACACCGGGTGTCCCACCTCGGCCATCAGACGCCGGACGATGTGCTTGCGCCCCTCGTGCAGGCTCAGCTCCACCTGGGCGGTTTTGCCCAGGGTGCCCACCACTCTGAAGGAGTCGACCTTCACCGGCCCGTCCTCCAGCTCGACGCCGGCCGTCAGCCGCTTGCTCAGGTTGCGCGGGATCGGCCCGGCCACCTCGGCGAGGTAGGTCTTGAGCACCTCGTACGACGGGTGCATGAGCTTGTGGGCCAGGGTGCCGTCGTTGGTGAGCAGCAGCAGGCCCTCGCTGTCCGCGTCGAGCCGCCCGACGTGGTAGACCCGCTGCTCCAGCCGCGCGCCGATGAAGTCGGCGAGCTCGGTGCGGCCCTTCTCGTCGGCCATGGTGGTGACCACCCCGCGCGGCTTGTTCATCGCCACGTAGACCAGGCGGACGTCGGCCTGGAGCCGCTCGCCGTCGACGTGGATGACGTCGCGCGCCGGGTCGGCCTTGTCGCCGAGCTGGGCGACCCGGCCGTTGACGGTGACCCGGCGCCGGAAGATCAGGTCCTCGCAGGCGCGCCGCGAACCCACCCCCGCGGCGGCGAGCACCTTCTGGAGGCGCTCGGCGCCCTCGTACACGGGAGCGTCGGGCTTCGGGGCACGGTCATCGCGTCGCATCGGCAAGCTCTTCTACGTCGTCGGGGAGGAAGGGGGCCAGGGGCGGCAGGTCGTCCACCGAGTTCAGCCCCAGCTTCTCCAGGAACATCGTGGTGGTCCGGTAGAGGAACGCCCCACTGTCGGCCTCGGTGCCGCACTCCTCGACCAGGCCCCGGGAGACCAGGGTACGGATCACGCCGTCGCAGTTGACACCCCGGATCGCGGAGATCCGCGACCGGGTCACCGGCTGCTTGTAGGCGATCACCGCGAGGGTCTCCAGCGCGGCCTGGGTCAGCCGCACCGACTGGCCCTCCAGCACGAACCGCTCGACGTAGGTCGCGTATTCCGGGCGGGTGTAGAGACGCCAACCACCCGCGGCCCGGCGCAGCTCGAAGCCGTGCCCCGCGGTCGTGTAGCCGGCGGCGATCTCGTCGAGCATCGGGCCGATCCGCTCCGGGGACTGCTCCAGCACCTGGGCCAGGGTCAGCTCGCTGACCGGCTGGTCCACCACCAGCAGGATGGCCTCCAGGGCGCCGCGCAGCTCGGCGTCGTCGAGCACGGGCGCGGGCTCCGGCGGCGGCGTGGGCCGCCGCCGTCCCCGCTTCCCGGGTACGCCGACGCCGCCCTCCCCCTCCGGCTCGCCGGCGTCGGCCCCGGCCGGGGCGTCGAGGTCGATCACCTCGCCGGCGCGCGGGGTCGCCGCGGCCGGCTCCCCCGCTCCGGGGGCCGCATCCGGCCCGGCCGTCGGCTCCGTCGCGCTCTCCCCCACCGGATCGTGGAGGGTTTCCGTTCGAGACGAACGGTCAGCGTCCAAGATCTCCGGCTCGGCGAGCGACTCGGGCTCGGCGGGCGGCTCGTCGGGGCCCTCGGGCTTCGGTGGGGTGGGGCGTTCCCACGGGGGGATCCAGGCGGCGGCCTGGTCGGCCAGCGAGTCGCGGCGTTCCTCGTCGCTCATCGGGTCACTCCTGCGGGGTTGCCGGGGTCGTCCGCCGCCGGGGCGGGCGGGGTGGCCGGCTCCGGGTTGCCGGCGTACTCGTCGATGGTCAGCTCGGTGCCGCCGTCGGCGGAGCCGGTCCAGCGCACGGTCAGCTCCTCCAGCGCCTGCTCCTGGACGAAGGCCACGAGGCCCTGCCGGTAGAGCTCCAGCAGCGCCAGGAAGCGGGCCACCACCTCCAGGGTGATCTCGCAGTCGGCGCAGAGCAGCGAGAAGCTGGCGGTGCCGGCGCGGCGCAGCCGCTCGGAGATGATCTCGGCGTGCTCCCGGACGCTGACCCGGACCATGTGCACGTGCGCGATGGACACCTCGGGCACCGGCTTCGGGGTCATCGCCTTGAGCGCCAGTTTGAGCAGCCGCTCCGGGCCGATGCCGAGCACCAGGTCGGGCAGCGCCTCGGCGTACCGGGGTTCCAGGGTGACCGCGCGCGGGTAGCGCCGCCCGCCGACCGACTCCAGCTCGGCGATGTGCGCCGCCGCCTCCTTGTACGCCTTGTACTGCAGCAGCCGGGCGAAGAGCAGGTCCCGGGCCTCCAGCAGGGCCAGGTCCTCCTCGTCCTCCACCTCGGCGGCGGGCAGCAGCCGGGCCGCCTTGAGGTCCAACAGGGTAGCGGCGACCAGCAGGAACTCGCTGGTCTCGTCCAGGTCCCACTGGTCGCCCATGGCCCGCAGGTACGCGATGAACTCGTCGGTGACCTTGTGCAGGGCCACCTCGGTGACGTCCAGCTTGTGCTTGCTGATGAGCTGGAGCAGCAGGTCGAACGGGCCGGTGAAGTTGTCCAGCCGGACGGTGAAGCCGCTGGTCTCCTCGACGGCGGCCGGGGCGGCGGGCACCACGCCGTCGACCTCGGCGGCCAGCTCTGCGGCGGCCACCGGATCGGCGGCGCCGTGCGGCGGGTCGAGGGGCGGTGCGGTCACCGGCAAACCGTAGTCCACGACCCGGGCACCCGGCGGACGGCCTACCGCTCCGCCTGGGCGGCGATCACCTCGCGGGCGAGCTGGCGGTAGTTGCGCGCGCCCGAGGAGGCCGGGTCGAGGGTGGTGATCGGGGCGCCGGCCACCGTCGACTCGGGGAACTTGACGGTCTTGGTGATCACCGTCTGGTAGACCTTGTCGCCGAACGCCTCCACCACCCGCTGGAGCACCTGGCGGCAGTGGGTGGTGCGGCTGTCGTACATGGTGGCGAGGATGCCCTCGAGCTCAAGGTCGAAGTTGAGGCGCTCGCGCACCTTGTCGATGGTGTCCAGCAGCAGCGCGACACCACGCAGGCTGAAGAACTCGCACTCCAGCGGGATGAGCACGCCGTGCGCCACGGTCAGCGCGTTGATCGCCAGCAGGCCCAGCGAGGGCTGGCAGTCGATCAGGATGAAGTCGTACTCCTTGCGGACCGTGCGGAGCACCCGCGCCAGGGCCATCTCCCGGGCGACCTCGTTGACCAGCTGGATCTCGGCGGCGGAGAGGTCGATGTTGGCCGGCAGCAGGTGCAGCCCGGCCACGTCCGTCTTGATGAGGACGTCCTCGGCGGTGACGTCGTCCTGCATGAGCAGGTTGTAGACCGACAGGTCGAGGTTGTGCGGGTTGACGCCGAGGCCCACGGAGAGGGCGCCCTGCGGGTCGAAGTCGACGAGCAGCACCTTGCGGCCGTACTCGGCGAGCGCGGCGCCCAGGTTGATGGTGGTCGTGGTCTTGCCGACGCCACCCTTCTGGTTGGCCATCGCGATGATCCGCGCCGGGCCGTGCCGGTCGGTCGGCATCGGCTCCGGGATCGGCTTGCGCATGGTGTACGCGGCCGGGTCGGCGGGGCCGAGGTCGGCGCCGAGCGTCGCCTGCTGCTCACGGAGCTCCGACGTCCAGGTCTCGGCACGGTCACCGTTTCCTGCCATGTCCTCGTTGCCCCCTCCCGACGACCACCCGGCGTCGGAGCCGTCCGACGTCCCTCGCGGCGCCGCTGCGCACCCCCGGTCCGTCACCCCTGGAGGCCCGCGCCGATGCCGACTGTACGCCACGTGCCAGCAGCGCGTTCGGTAGCGGGTCGGCGTGTCGGGGGCGGGTGGTCGGCCGGGACGCTGTTTCGTTCGCGACTGCGGGGCGCGCAACCCCGGCCCACTCCTCGCGCTCAGCCGCGCGCCCGTGGGTGGGCGGTCGCGTAGACCTCCCGCAGCCGCTCCACGGTGACCAACGTGTACACCTGGGTGGTGGTCACCGAGGCGTGGCCGAGCAGTTCCTGCACGACCCGCACGTCGGCCCCGCCGTCGAGCAGGTGGGTGGCGTACGAGTGGCGCAGGGTGTGCGGGGAGACCGCGTCGGGCCCGTCGACCGGCAGGCCGGCCCGTCCGGCCGCGGCGCGCAGCACGGTCCAGGCGCCCTGCCGGGTGAGCGGTCCGCCGCGGGCGTTGACGAAGACCGCCGGGGTGCCCCGGCCCGCGGCGAGCAGCGCCGGGCGGCCCCGGACCAGCCACGCGCGCAGCGCCTCGGCCGCGTACCCGCCGACCGGCACGAGCCTGGTCTTGCCGCCCTTGCCGTGCAGCAGCACGGTCCCGGCGTCGAGGTCGAGGTCGTCCACGACCGCGCCGACCGCCTCGGAGATGCGCGCGCCGGTGCCGTACAGGAATTCCAGCAGCGCCCGGTCGCGCAGGGCGCGGGGCGCGTCCTCGCCGGTGGCGGCGACCGGGCCGGCGGTCTCCAGCAGCCGGACCACGGCGTCGACCGGCAGCGCCCGGGGCAACCGGCGCGGCGGGGTGGGCGGGCGGACGTCGCGGCTGGGGTCGGCGCCGGCCGTACCCTCGCGCAGCGCGAAGCGGTGCAGGCCGCGCACGGCGCTGGCCGCGCGGGCGGCGGAGGAGACGGCGAGCGGCGGGTGGTCGGCGTCGCCGGCGCGCAGGCGGGCCAGGTGCGCCTCGATCTCGGCGGGCCCGACGGCGGCCAGGTCGGTCACCCCGGCGGCGGCCAGGGTGGACAGGTAGCGGTCCAGGTCCCGGCGGTACGAGGCGAGGGTGTTCGTGGACAGTCCCCGCTCGACGGTGAGGTGGTCCAGGTAGCCCCGGACGGCACGGCGCAGGGCCGGCGCGGGCTCGACGCCCGCACCGGCCCCTTCGACCGTGGAGTCGGTCAGCCCAGCACCTTCGCCAGCGGCAGCGTCTCCATGCCGTGTGCCTCGGCGACCGGGCCGTAGACGACCTGACCGGCGTGCGTGTTCAGGCCGAGCGCCAGCGCCGGGTCGTTGCGCAGCGCCTGCTGCCAGCCCTGGTTGGCCAGTTCGAGGGCGTACGGCAGGGTGACGTTGGTCAGCGCGTAGGTGCTGGTGTTCGGCACCGCGCCGGGCATGTTCGCCACGCAGTAGAAGATCGAGTCGTGCACCTTGTAGACCGGGTCGGCGTGCGTGGTCGGACGCGAGTCCTCGAAGCAGCCGCCCTGGTCGATGGCGATGTCGACGAGCACGCTGCCCGGCTTCATCCGGGAGACCAGCTCGTTGGAGATGAGCTTCGGGGCCTTCGCGCCCGGCACCAGCACCGCGCCGATGACCAGGTCGGCGTCGAGCACGGCCCGCTCGATCTCGTACGCGTTGGAGGCGACGGTCTGCAGGTGGCCCCGGTAGATGGCGTCGGCCTGGCGCAGCCGGGCGACGTTCTTGTCCAGCAGCAGCACCTCGGACTGCAGGCCGAGCGCGATGGCGGCGGCGTTCAGGCCGGAGACGCCGGCGCCGATGACCACGGTCTTGGCCGCGTACACGCCGGAGACGCCGCCGGGCAGCACGCCCCGGCCGCCGCCGGTGCGCATCATGTAGAAGGCGCCCACCTGCGGGGCGAGCCGGCCGGCCACCTCGGACATCGGGGCGAGCAGCGGCAGCGAGCGGTCGGGCATCTCGACGGTCTCGTACGCGATGCCGGTGACCTTGCGGTCCAGCAGCGCGTCGGTGCACTCCTTCGAGGCGGCCAGGTGCAGGTAGGTGAAGAGCACCTGCCCCTCGCGCATCCGGTGGTACTCCTCGGCGATCGGCTCCTTGACCTTGAGCACCAGCTCGGCGGTGTCCCAGACCTCGTCGGCGGTGGCCAGGATCTTCGCGCCGGCGGCGGCGAACTCGTCGTCGGTGATGCTGGAGCCGACGCCCGCGCCGGACTCGACGAAGACCTCGTGGCCGTGGCGGGTGAACTCGTTGACGCCCGCGGGCGTGATCGCCACGCGGTACTCGTGGTTCTTGACCTCGCGTGGGATTCCGACCTTCACGATGCAGACACCTTCCTCGGGGCAGCTCACCCCCGACTGCGCGGCGCCGCGACGGCCCCTTTGCCGACGCGGTCCACCGGTCCCGCCGGCGGCAGTCTAGGCGCGTGGGAACCCCACGGAGGCCAACACAGTGACATCCGGTGCCCGGTCGTGCTGACGGTGTGTCAGGCATCGACCGGGCTGGGCGGTGGAGACCGCCTCAGCCGTCAGGACAATGTTCGGTAAATATCCTTCCACCGTATGGGCGTCGGTGCGGACAGGACGCCAGTCGATCACTAAGGTGTCCGCTCATGACCACTCCTCCTTACCAGCAGTACCCGCAGGGCGTCTCGGACAAGAGCAAGGTCGTCGCGGGCATCCTGGGCATCCTGCTCGGCTTCTTCGGCGCCGGGCGCTTCTACATGGGCGACACCAAGACTGGCGTGCTCCAGCTCGTGGTGAGCGTCGTGACCTGCGGCGCCGGCGCCCTGTGGGGCACCATCGACGGCATCCTGATCCTGGTCAACGGTGGCGTTGACGGGCAGGGCCGCCCGCTGCGCGACTGATCGTCGACAGCGGAAAGGGGCCGCGCGGTGTACGCACCGCGCGGCCCCTTCGTCGTCCGTACCGGTCAGCGGGGCAGCGGAGCCTCCGCGCGGCGCAGCTCCGCGAACCCGGTCTCCCGGGCGCGGGCGGCGGCGAGCAGCCCGGCCACGCAGGAGGCGTTGGTGATCTCGCCGGCCAGGACCATCCGGACCGCCTCGTCGAGGTCGACCCGGACCACCTGGAGGTCGGCCTCCTCGTCGCGCCGGTCGTGGCGCTCCCCGGCGGGCACGTCGGCGAGGTCGCGGGCCAGGAAGACCCGGACCACCTCGTTGCTGAACCCGGGCGAGCTGTGCAGGTCGACCAGGACGTCCATGCTGCCGGCGGTCAGGTCGGCCTCCTCGGCCAGCTCCCGGGCCGCCGCGGCGGCCAGGTCCTCGCCCCGGACGTCCATCAGCCCGGCCGGCAGCTCCCACAGGTGCCGGCCCACCGGGTGCCGGTACTGCCGGATGAGCACCACCTGGCCGGCGTCGTCGAGCGCCACCACGGCCACCGCGCCGACGTGCGTCACGTAGTCGCGGGTGGCCGTGCCCCCGCCCGGCATGGTCACGTCGTCGCTGACCACCGAGAAGATCCGGCCCGACCAGATCTCCCGGTGCCCGGTCACCTCGTACCGGTGCTCGACGGCGCTCACGCCACCGACTCGCTTCGCTCGACGGCGGCGCGAGGCGCCGCGCTGCTGAGCCGAATGGTTCGCTCGCTCCGCTCGCTCACGACGCGGACGCCGCCTTCGCCGCCGCCGCGCCGCCGTTGCGGGCCGCCTTCTTCGCCGCGGCGGCCTCCGCCGGGGCGTCCAGGTCGACCGGGAGCTGGTCGGCCTCGGAGTACGCCACGGCCGCCTTCACGAACGCGGCGAAGAGCGGGTGCGGCCGGGTCGGCCGGCTCTTCAGCTCGGGGTGCGCCTGGGTGGCCACGAAGAACGGGTGCAGGTCCCGGTCCAGCTCGACGAACTCGACCAGCCGGCCGTCCGGCGAGGTGCCGGAGATGGTGAGGCCGGCCTTGGTGAGCTGGTCGCGGTAGGCGTTGTTCACCTCGTACCGGTGCCGGTGCCGCTCGCTGACCTCGGTGCTGCCGTACGCCTCGGCGACCAGCGAGCCCTCGGCCAGCTTCGCCGGGTACGCGCCGAGCCGCATGGTGCCGCCGAGGTCGCCCTTGCCGGCGACGATGTCCTCCTGGTCGGCCATGGTGGCGATGACCGGGTGGGTGGCCTCCTCGTCGAACTCCAGGGAGTTCGCCCCGTCCAGGCCGGCCAGGTGGCGGGCCACCTCGATGGTCATGCACTGCAGGCCGAGGCAGAGGCCGAGCAGCGGGACGCCGTTCTCCCGGGCGTACCGGGCGGTGCCGATCTTGCCCTCGATGCCCCGGACGCCGAAGCCGCCGGGAATCACGATGCCGTCGACGCCGGCCAGGGCGGCCGCCGCGCCGGCCGGGGTGCCGCAGTCGTCGCTGGGCACCCAGCGCAGCTGCACCCGGGCCCGGTGGCCGAAGCCGGCGGCCCGGATGGCCTCGCTGACCGACAGGTAGGCGTCGGGCAGGTCGACGTACTTGCCGACCAGCGCCACGGTCACCGTGTGGCGCGGCTGGTGCACCCGGTCGAGCAGGTCGTCCCAGCGGGTCCAGTCCACGTCCCGGAAGGAGAGGCCGAGCCGGCGCACCACGTACGCGTCGAGGCCCTCGCGGTGCAGCACCTTCGGGATGTCGTAGATGCTCGGCGCGTCCGGGGCGGCGGTGACCGCCTCCCGGTCGACGTCGCAGTAGAGCGAGAGCTTCTCCTTGACCTTGTCCGGGATCTCCCGGTCGCAGCGCAGCACCAGGGCGTCCGGCTGGATGCCGATGCTGCGCAGCTGGGCCACCGAGTGCTGGGTCGGCTTGGTCTTCAGCTCGCCGGACGGCGCCAGGTAGGGCACCAGCGACACGTGCAGGTAGAAGCAGTTGTCCCGGCCCAGGTCGTGCCGGACCTGGCGGATCGCCTCCAGGAACGGCAGCGACTCGATGTCGCCGACCGTGCCGCCGACCTCGGTGATCACCACGTCGGGGACCTGGCCGTCGGCGTCCGGGTCGGCCATGCCGAGGATCCGCGCCTTGATCTCGTTGGTGATGTGCGGGATGACCTGGACGGTGTCGCCCAGGTACTCGCCGCGCCGCTCCTTGGCGATCACCGCCGAGTAGATCTGCCCGGTGGTGACGTTCGCCTTGCCGGACAGGTCCCGGTCGAGGAACCGCTCGTAGTGGCCGACGTCGAGGTCGGTCTCGGCGCCGTCCTCGGTGACGAAGACCTCGCCGTGCTGGAACGGGTTCATCGTCCCGGGGTCGACGTTGAGGTACGGGTCGAGCTTCTGCATCACCACGCGCAGCCCGCGCGCGCTGAGCAGGTTGCCGAGGCTGGAGGCGGTGAGGCCCTTACCCAGCGAGGAGGCGACGCCCCCGGTGACGAAAATGTGCCTGGTCGTCCGTGCTGAAGGGGCCAAGGCCTGCTCCCGTGTCGTCCGTAGCGGTCGTGCGAACCGCCGTGCCGATCAGCCAAGTGATCACGCGATCCACGGGATTCCACGGTAACACCTCCCCGGCCCCGCAGCGGTGCCGCACCCACCGTCGGCGCACGTGAAGCCGTATCCGGCTCAGCCGGCGGGCACCTCGGTCGATGCCGGACCCGGCTGGGCCGGCACCCGGGGCGCCCGGCCGGCGGCCGCGTCCGGCGCCGGCGTGCCCCGGCCGGGCTCCGCCGGCGTGCCCTCCGGGGCGTCGGCCGCGTCGGGGTCGGGCCGGGCGGCGCGGCCCGCGCCGGTGGCCCCGGCCGCGCGTCCACCGCTGGGCCCTTCGCCCGTGGGGCCGTCGGGCGGTGTCGCCCCGCCCTCGTCGCCCGGACGGCCGCTGCCGGGCTGGGTGCGGTCGGTGGAGTGGTCGAGCACCCGCAGGGCCGCGAGGGCCGCCATGGGCACCACCAGGGCCCCCGCCGCCCCGGCCACGTCCAGGGCCGAGCCGCCCAGCAGGCCACCGAGGCCGGCGGCCACCCCGGTGCCGGCCATCGCCGCCCGGATCGCCGGGTAGATGCCGAACAGCCGCATGAGCCCGCCCCACGGCTGGAGCAGGGCGAACCAGACCAGCGCGGCGCCGGCCAGGGCCAGCACGGTGAGCGGGCTGTTCACCAGGGTCTGGAAGTTGGCGGCGCTGGACCGATGCACGGTGAGCCCGCCGGTGCCGTCGCCGAGGGCGGCGAGGAACCGGCCCAGGCTGCCCCGCTCGGCCTCCGGCCGGCCCGCGTCCACCACGGCGAAACCGATGGTGACCGCCAGCCCGGCCATGGTCGCCCAGGCCAGCCGGCTCACGGTCAGCCAGCCGCCGGAGCAGATCGCGGCGGCGACGCTCACCCCGGCGGTGAGCGCGATCGCGCCGATCGAGTCGGCGCCCAGGTAGGGGCTGCCCACGATCACCACGGCGGCACCGCCGACCGCGACCATCACCATGGGGCGCCACGCCCGGCGGACCCGCTGGGCCAGCCAGCCGCCGCAGAGCAGCGAACCGGCGATGAACACGCCCAGCCCGACGGTGCCCAGGCCGGCGTACCGGCCGCCCTCCAGGGCGGAGTAGCCGACCACGCCGTTGAGCTGCAACCGGGAGCCGGTGAGCACGTCCACCCCGACCACCAGGGTGGCCAGGCCGGCCACCGCGCCGAGGGGCCCGAGGGTGCGCTCGTGGCCGGGGCTGAACCGGACCGCGGCGGTGCCACCCACGACCAGCAGGGCGGTCACCGAGGCGAACCACCAGCCGGCGTGCTGCCCCCGCCACCAGGGCACGGCGTCGGCGAGCAGGGCGGCCGGCACGGCGAGCGCGGCGCCGATCAACAGCAGTTCCACCACGGCCACCACCCGCCGGGACACCGGCTCGGGCCCGTGCGGGCCGGCGTGCCGGCGGGCCCGGCGCAGCAGCGGCAGCACCGCCACGGCGAGGGCCACCTGCGCGGCGGCCAGCAGGGTGAAGAACCAGCCGGCGACCCGGCGCTGGGCGGCGGCCTCCCGATCCGCGTCGGCCGGCGCGTCGATCGCGGCCCGCAGGTCGTCGGGGCGCCCGTCGACCGACAGGGCGGGCCGGCCGAGGAAGAGCCGCTCGGGCATCGGCCGGCCGAGGGCCGCCAGCGCGGTGGGGGCCAGGTCGACCAGTTGCAGGTAGCCCTCGCGGGCGGTGCTCGGCGAGGTCAGCCAGCCCCGCTCCCAGCCCGGCCCGTCGGCCACCGCGACGTGCAGCCGCGCCGGCGTGTCGGTGTCCGACACCCCGGCGACCAGGACCAGCGAGCGCGGCGGCCGGGCGGCGAGCACCCGGGCGAGCTGGGCGTCCACCTGGCGGGCCTGGGCGGCCCGGCTGGCCGGGTCCTCCCCGTCGACGGTGCCCAGGTCGACGATGCTCAGCACGCAGGAGCCGAGCAGCTTCGCCGGGTCGGCGGGGAGCACCGGCGCGTACCGGTCGACCCGGCCGAACGGGCGGGCCGCGGCCACCGCGGCGCCCGGCCCAACCGCCACCGAGCAACGCACCGACTCGGCGAGCGCCCCCGGGGTGGCCCCCCACGAGAGCCGGTCCTGGTTGTACGCGACCACGCCCTCCTGGTCCGGCAGGTTCGCGCCGATCCCGTCGGGCTGCTCGACGCTCACCCCGGTGGCCGGGCAGCCCCCGTCCGACCGGCTGCCGTTCCAGGCGGCGAAGTTGCCGGCGCCCAGCGTCAGCCACCCGTCGACGGGGCATGTGGGCCGGTGCGCGGAGCGTACCGAGAGGGAGCCGATGGAGCCCTGCTCGGCCATCCGCCACAGCGTGGGGGTGGTCTGCGGGTCGACGTCCTCCCAGCGCAGCCCGGCCGCGCCGGCCAGCACCACGAAGTCGGCGTTGCGCTCGGCGGCGCCGTTGTCCGGGCGGGCGGCCAGCGCCGTGATACCGAGCACCACCACGGCCAGGGTCAGCAGCACCGGGGTCAGTCTGCGCAGCATCACCGGTTCCCCGTCGAGTGCTCGGGCGTCAGCTCGGCGTAGAGGTCGAGCAGGCCGCCCGTGGTGTCCGCCTCGGTCGGCCAGGTCGCGGCCCGGGCGGCGCCCCGGCGGCCCAGCTCGGCCCGGCGGGTCTCGTCGTCCAGCAGCTCGCGCACCGCGGCGTCGACGGCGTCCACGTCACCGGCGGGGACCAGCACGGCGGCGTCGCCGACCAGCTCCGGCAGGCCGCCGACGGCGGTCGCCACCAGCGGTACGCCGGCCCCCAGCGCCTCCTGGGCGAAGAGCTGGCGGGCCTCCCAGTCGCTGGTCACCACGGCCAGGTCGGCGCCGGCCAGCAGGTCGGCCACGTCGGTGCGGTGCCCGAGCAGGGTCACCGGCGCCCGGGCGGCGGAGATCCGCGCGGCGAGCGGCAGGTACGCGGGCCCGCTGCCGGCGATCACCACGAGCGGCGCGGGTTGCCGGGACCGCCACCGGGCGGCGGCGTCGACCAGGATGTCGTACCGCTTCTGCGGGTGCAGCCGGCCCACCGAGAGGATCAGCGGGCGGTCGGCGCCGACCCCGAACTCGGCGCGCACGGCGGCCCGGCGGCGGCGCGGCGCGGGCAGCGCCGGCGCGGCGACCGGGGCGAGGCGGGCGTCGGCGGCGCCGAGCGCGGCGGCCCGGTCGACCAGGTCGGCGGAGGCGCCCAGGGCGACCCGGACGTTGCGGGCGACGATCCGCTCGGCGAGCCGGGACAGCCCGCCGCGCAGCCCGCCGGCCAGCACGGCGTTGTGCCAGGTGACCACGAGCGGGGCGGCCGGGCGGGCAAGGACGGCGACCAGGCCGGCCCGCAGCCCGTGCGCGTGCACCACGTCGACAGTCGTGTCGGCGAGGGCCCGGCGCAGCGCGGCGACGGCCCGCGCGTCGGCCGGGGTGGGGCTGGCCGGGATCTCCACCGGCGTGAACCGGGCGCCGGCCCCGGTGAAGTCGAACTGGTCCTGGGTGGCGGCCGGGCCGCAGACCAGCACGGACGCGCCGGCCTCGGTGAGGCCCCGGGCGATCGAGCGGATGTGCTGCCCCACCCCGCCGGTGCTGGAGGCGAGCACCAGGGCGACCGAGCCGGGCCACCGGGGCGTCGACGAGGCGTCCGTCATGAGGAAACGGTCTCCTTTCCGTCGCCCCGCTCCCCGGGGTGCTGGTCCGCCTGCGGGCCGTCGCCCCCGCCGGGCGGGCGGCGCCGGCCGAGCCGGCGGGTCACGGCCGCGAGCAGCGGCCGGAGGTCGCGGGCGTCGGTCAGCCAGGCGACGGCGAGGAACAGGGCGCCGACCACGACCCCGGACAGCATGCCCTGCGCGAGGGCCTCCGCCGTCGTCGGGGTCCCGCCGGTGAGCCCGGCGAGTCCGCGGGCGGTGGCCGCGCCGCCGAGCGCGGCGACCACCGCGGCGAGCAGGCCGGCGGCACCGGCCCGCCCGACACCGGCCAGGGCGGCGGGCCCGGCGGAGCGCCGCACGGCGGCGATCAGCAGCCCGCCGAGGAGCAGCATGCCGGCGGAGGTGGCCAGGGTCACCGCGAGCACCCGGTCCGCGAGGGGCAGCAGGCGCCCGAGCAGCAGGGCCAGCGCCGGCACGCTGAGCCAGCCGAGCGCGGTGGCGACGGTGGCCGACCGGGTCTCCCCGCGCGCGTAGAGGGCCCGGGTGAGCACCGCGAACAGGCCGTAGCCGAGCAGGCCGGGGGCGAAGCCCGCGATGCCCGCCGCGGCCGTGCCCGCGTCCGCGGGGTCGAAGAAGAAGTGCCCGACCGGGACGGCCGTGCCGGCCAGCGCCGCGGCTCCGAGCAGGCTGAACAGCACCACCCCGCGGACCGCCGGCGCGAGCGTCTCCCGGTAGGCCCGCTCGTCGCCGGCCGCCCGGGACGCCACCAGGGTCGGGTACGCGGCCACCGCGACCGGCACGGCCAGCACCGCCCAGGGCAGGAAGTAGATCGTCTGGGCCAGGTTGTAGACGCCGACGTCGGCGGTCCGGCCGTAGGTGACCTGGTTGAGCGCGACGACCAGGGCGATCTGCTGGGCGGCGACGGTGACCACCCCGGCCACGGCCAGCCCGCCGACCCGGGCCCGGGCGTCGGCGGGGAACCGGAAGCCGGGACGTGGCCGCAGCCCGAGCCGGCGCAGCGGGATGAGCAGGGACAGCGACAGCACCACCACGCCGAGCGTGGTGCCGCCGGAGAGCAGCAGCTCGCCGCCCCGACCCACCTCGGCGACGCGGGCCAGCCGCCCCTCGGCGGCCGTGAAACCGAGGTAGATCACGATCACGGTGACGCTGGACAGCAGCGGGGCGATCACCGGCCAGGCGAACCGCCGGTGCGCCTGGAGCACGCCGGTGAGCACGATGCCGACGCCGTAGAGCGGCAACTGGGGGGCGAAGACCCGCAGCATCCGCGCCCCGGCCTCCTGCTGGGCGGCGTCCAGGCCATGGCCGAGCAGCCCCATCAGCGGGTCGGCGAGCAGCGCCACCAGCAGCGCGAGCGGCACCAGCAGGCTGAGGGTCCAGGTGAGCAGCGCCCCGGTGGTGGCGGCCACCGCCCGCCGCTCCCCCGCCTCGACGGCGCCGGCCAGCAGCGGTACGACGAGGCTGGCCAGCGCCCCACCGGCGACGATCTCGAAGATGAAGTTCGGGACGTAGTTGGCCACCAGGTACGCGCCCCCGAGGTCGGTGGGGGCGAGCGTCCAGGTGAAGACGGCGGTGCGGCCGAAGCCGGCGAGGCGGCTGACCACGGTGAGGACGGCGATGAGGGCGGCCGCCCCGGCCACGCGGCCGGCGACGGCGACGGGTGCCGGTTTCGTCACGTCAGTCGGCGAGCCGGCCCAGCTCGTCGAGGTGCCGCAGCCCCGGGGTCCGCTGGATCACCTGGGTGAAGCTCACCTTCTCGCTGGCGGCGGTGAGCGCGGCGAGCACCGCCAGCACCCCGGCCCGGCCCAGCGGCCCGGTCCGCGCGGCCAGGCTCACCCCGAGCAGGGCGCCGAGCGCGTTGGCGCCGCTGTCGCCGAGCATGACCCGCTCGTCGAGGTCGTCCCGGACCAGCCCGGCGGCCGCCCCGACCGCGCCCGCCGCGATGCCCCCGTACGGGCCGGTGGCCAGCGGGGCGCCGAGCAGCATGCCGGACTTCAGCGCCCGGCCGGGGCGCAGGTCGAGCAGGTTGACGAGGTTGGCCGTACCGGCCACCACGCCGGCGCCGAGCAGCACGTCCAGCCCGCGGCCGAAGCTGCCGGCGCGCTGCCGGCGGGGGTGCGCGGCGACCCGCTTGTCGGCGGCGAGCAGCGCCGCGGCGCCGAGCCCGGCCGCGCCCACTCCGACGATCTTGACCAGCCCGGCGGTGACCCTGCCCTCGCGCAGCGCGGCCAGGTGCCCGGCGAAGCCCTTGGCGGCCTTCTGGTCGGGGCGCGCGCCGACGATGTCGTCGTAGAGGCCCACGGAACCCGCGCCCACTCCGGCGAGCAGGGCGGCGGCGCCGGCCGGGGCGCTGCCCGCGCCGAGAGCGCCCGCGGTGGCCGCGCCGACCGCGAGGGCCGGGCCGGCGGCCAGGGTGACGGTGCGGCCCCGGTAGTTGGTGCGCTCGAGCGACGGCGCGCTCGGCGAGCTGCGCACCTCCCGCAGCACGTAGCGGGCGGCCAGCGCCCCCGCGCCGACGGCCAGCAGCCGACCCAGTCTCACGCGACCCCTCCGATCCGGATGTCCAGCGCGACGCGGTACGGACCGGACAGACGCCGGCCCAGCGGTCACTGGGGCAGTTTAGGCAGCAGCGCGGCGGCGTTGTCGCCGACGCCGTACTGGCCGGCCTTCTTCTCGGTCAGCTTCTGCACCAGGGCCAGGCTGGTGACCAGCTGCCCCTGCACGGTGTTGGCGTTGTCGACGGTCGAGATGGTCTGGGCGAGCACCGGGTCGCCCCGCACCACGGAGACCACGTTGCCGCCGGCCGAGCCCATGCCGGCCACCACGATGGCGCCGGTCCGGTCGAACTGCTCGGCGATCTTCACCACCGACTCGTCCTTCTCCGCCGAGAACTTGTCGACGTACGGCTGGCCGCTGACCAGCACGACCGCCTCGGCGGCGCCGGAGATCTTGTTCTCGGAGGTGAGGTAGCCGGAGGTGACGTACTGCTGGACCACCGCCCGGCGGTCCGCGTCGGTGACCGCCGCCTGGCCCTGCGGCCGGTCCAGCAGCACGCTGGCGAGCAGCGCGCTGGAGGTCTCCACGCCGTGCCCGTTGCCCGGCAGGCCGGAGGTGGGCACGCTGTTCGGGCGGGCCGCGGTGACGGCCAGCTCCAGCAGGTTGTTGTTGCTGTCCGGGTTGACGAACTTGTCCTGCACGTCGATCCGGCCCGTGACGTTGGCCCCGGCGAGCTGGAGCATCTTCACGACGCCCTCGGTGTGGTCCCGGCCGCTGGGCAGGCTGAGCACCAGCACCCGCCGGCCGCTCAGCTTGCCGGGGAGGACGACCTGCGCCATCTCGGCGGCGAAGTCCTCCTCCATGTCCAGTTCCTTCTGGAGGTTGTTGACCGACTGGCGCATCAGCGAGTTGTCCTTGCTGAGGCCGTTGACCCGCTCCTTGAGCGAGTCGGCCACCGGCCCGTTGAGGGCGGCGGTGCCGACCACAAGGCCGATCGCCAGCGCCAGGAAGACCGCGGTCAGGGACACCACGTGGTAGCGGAAGTTGATCACGCTTGCAGCCTCTTGATCGTCGGGGAGCTAGAAGAGCTGGCCGAGCTGGAACACGAAATTGTCCCACCACTCCGACACCACGCCCAAATACGCCTTGCCGACCGTGGAGACCGCCACCGCGGAGGCCATCGCGGCCACCGCCGAGAGGATGAGCAGCAGCAGCGAGGAGCCGGAGATGCTCTGCCGGTAGAGCCGGCTGACGCCCTTGGCGTCGACCAGCTTGCCGCCCACCTTCAGTCGGGTCAGGAAGGTCGAGGCCATGCCGCCCCGGCCCTTGTCGAGGAACTCCACCAGGGTGGCGTGGGTGCCGACGGCCACCAGCAGCGAGGCGCCCTTCTCGTCGGCCAGCAGCATGGCCAGGTCCTCGCTGGTCGCCGCGGCCGGGAAGGTGATCGCCGGCACGCCGAGGCCGTTGACCCGGGGCAGGCCCGGCGCCCGGCCGTCCGGGTAGGCGTGCACGATCACCTCGGCGCCGCAGCGCAGCACGTCGTCGGTGACCGAGTCCATGTCGCCGATGATCATGTCCGGGGTGTAGCCGGCCTCGACCAGCGCGTCGGCACCGCCGTCCACGCCGATCAGCACCGGCTTGAACTCGCGGATGTAGGGGCGCAGCACGTCCAGGTCGGCCTTGTAGTCGTAGCCGCGGACCACGATGAGGCAGTGCCGGCCCTGGAGCTGGGTCTGGATCTCCGGCACGCCGACGCCGTCGAGCAGCAGGTCGCGCTCCTGCTTGAGGTAGTCCATGGTGTTGGCGGCGAACGCCTCCAACTGCACCGACAGCCCCTCCCGGGCGTCGGCCATCGACTTGGCGACCGTCTCGGCGTCCTGGAGGGCGCCGTGGGCGACCGGCTCCTCGCCGACGAAGACCGTGTTGCCCTCGATGCGCACCACGTCGCCCTCGCGGATCTGCTCGAAGACGCTCTCGCCGAGGTCGTCCAGGAGCGGGATGCCGGCCGAGATGAGCACCTCGGGGCCGAGGTTCGGGTAGCGCCCGGAGACCGACGGCTTCACGTTGAGCACGGCCGCGACACCGACAGCGACCAGCGAGTCGGCCGCCACCCGGTCCAGGTCGACGTGGTCGATCACCGCGATGTCCCCCGGGCGCAGGCGGCCGACCAGGCGTTTCGTCCGGCGGTCGAGGCGCGCGGTGCCGAGGATCGAGCCCGGTTCCGCGTTCCGGGTCCGGCGCAACGTGGGTAGACGCATCGTGACCATCCTGGCATGTGAGGCAGGGTTTGCTGTCGCGACATGCCTGAGCAGGGCCGCCTACCCAGGGAAGCACACCGGAGCGCACGCCGGTGTGCTTGCGCTCACAATCTCGGGATCACGGACGCCTTTCCTTGGCCGCCACGGCCAGGAGTTCCTCGGCATGGGCGATACCCAGATCCGAGTCCGGCAAACCGGCGAGCATCCGGGCCAGCTCCCGGGCCCGCTCAGTGTCCTCCACCACCCGCACGCCGCTGGTGGTGACCGCTCCCCCGGTGTCCTTCGCCACCACGAGGTGCCGGTCGGCGAACGCCGCGACCTGGGGCAGGTGGGTGACCACGAGCACCTGGTGGCTGCGGGCCAACCGGGCCAGCCGCCGGCCGATCTCCACGGCGGCCTGCCCGCCGACGCCGGCGTCGACCTCGTCGAAGACCAGGGTGGGCGGGCCGCCGGAACCGGCGAACACCACCTCGATGGCGAGCATCACCCGGGACAGCTCGCCGCCGGAGGCGCCCCGCTGCAACGGCAGCGCCGGCGCGCCCGGGTGGGCGAGCAGCCGCAGCTCCACCTCGTCGGCCCCGTCCGGCCCCACGCCGGCCTCGACCCCGTTGACCGGCAGGCTCGGCTCCGACCGGCCGACCGGCCGGGGCAGCACGGCCACCTCGATCCGGGCGTGCGGCATGGCCAGCCCGGCCAGCTCGACGGTGACCTGCTCGGCGAAGCGGACCGCGGCCTCCTGCCGGGAGGTGGAGACCCGGCCGGCCAGGTCGGCCACCTCGCCGGCGAGCCGGGCCGCCTCCTTGTCCAGCTCGTCCAGCAGCTCGTCGGAGGTGTCCAGGTCGGACAGCCGGGTGCGGGCCCGTTCGGCCCAGGCGATCACGCCGTCGACGTCGTCGGCGTACTTCCGGGTGAGCCCGCGCAGCGCCGCCCGGCGCTCGTAGACGGTCTGGAGGCGGGCCGGGTCGGCGTCGAGCGCGGCGAGGTAGCTCGACAGCTCGGCGGAGACGTCGGTGACCAGCGTGGCCGCCTCCTCCAGCCGGGCGGCCAGCTCGCCGAGGGCGGGGTCGGTGCCGGCCTGCGCCTCCAGCGTGCGCCGGGCGGTGCCGAGCAGCGCCGTGGCGTCGGGGGTGTCGTCGGCCGCCTCCACGCCGCCGGCCACGCACTGCTGGGCCACCTGGGCCGCGGTGCGCAGCCCCTCGGCGTGCTCCAGGCGCTGCGCCTCCGCCTTCAGCTCGTCGTCCTCGCCGGGCTGCGGGTCGACCCGGGTGATCTCGTCGAGGCCGAGCCGGAGCAGGTCGGCCTCCTGGTTGCGCTCACGGGCGTTGCGCCGCCGGTCGGCCAGGTCGTCGACCACCGCCCGCCACCGGGTGTACGCCTCGCGCAGCGCGTCGAGCAGCTTCTCGTGCTCCGGGCCGGCGAACCGGTCGAGCGCGGCCCGCTGCTCGGCCGGGCGCAGCAGGCGCAGCTGGTCGGACTGGCCGTGCACGGCCACCACCTGCTCGCCGACCTCGCCCAGCATCGACACCGGCATGCTGCGGCCGCCCAGGTGCGCCCGGGACCGGCCCTCGACGGTGACCGTGCGGCTCAGCAGCAGCGAGCCGTCCTCGTCGGGCTCGCCGCCCGCGTCGGTGATCCGGGCGTGCACCGTCTCGGCCACCCGGCCGAGCAGGCGCAGCCGGCCCTCCACCACCGCGCGGCCCGGCTGGGCGCGGACCCGGCCCGCGTCGGCCCGACCGCCGAAGAGCAGGCCGAGGCCGGTCACCACCATGGTCTTGCCCGCACCGGTCTCGCCGGTGATGACGTTCATCCCGCCGGTCAGCGGCAGCGTGGTGTCCTCGATGACGCCCAGTCCGGTGATGCGCAGCTCTTCCAGCACAGCACCCGACAGTAGACGCGTCCTCCGACACTTGACCAGCCGGCGCGGGGCAGCCGGTGGGGTCGTACAGTTCTGCCCCGTGCTGGACGTGATCGGCCTGACCCCGGACGAGGAGCGGCTCTACCGCTGCCTGGTGCAGCTCACGACCGCCCGGGTCGGGGAGCTGGCCGAGCGGCTGGGCCGCCCGCGCGCGGACATCCTGGCCCAGCTCGACACCCTGCGCGGCAAGGGACTCGTCCCGCCGGTCGGGCCGGATCCCGACGCGCCGCTGCGGCCGCTGGCGCCCGACGTCCCGCTGGGCGAGGCGCTGCTGCGCCGCCAGGAGGCCCTGGAGTCGGCCCGCGCGGCGGTCACCCAGCTCACCGAGGAGTACCGGGCCGGGATGCGCCGGCACGACGCCGCGCACCTGGTCGAGGTGGTCACCGGCGCCCGGGCGCTCCGCGAGCGCCTCCGCGACCTGCAGAACGGCGCCCGGTCGGAGGTGCTGTGGTTCTGCCGGGCCAACCCCCTGGCCATGGCGGGCCAGGAGAACGTCGAGGAGTTCGACGCGCTGGCCCGCGGGGTCCGCTACCGGGCCATCTACGAGCGCGAGATGCTCCTCGAACCGGGCGCGCTCGCCGACGTCGAGCAGGGCGTACGCGCCGGCGAGCAGGCACGCGTCCTGGACCGGCTGCCCGTCCGTCTGGCCATCGTGGACGGCCGGACGGCGGTCTGTCCGCTGGTGTCGGAGCGGGGCAGCGGCGAACCGACGGCCGCCGTGATCGGCCGCAGCCAGCTGCTGGACGCGCTGCTCGCCCTCTTCGAGAGCCACTGGCTCATGGCGACGCCGGTGAGTTCGTCCGCCGCGCCGATCGAGGACCGGGCGGGCGGAGGTTACCGGCCGGACGCCGAGGAGATCCGGCTGCTGTCGCTCTTCGTGGCCGGGGTGCCGGACAAGTCCATCGCCTCGCAGCTCGGCGTGAGCCGCCGCACGGTGCAGCGGCGTCTCGCCGACCTGATGACCGTGGCCGGGGTCGACACCCGGCCGGGTCTGGCCTACCAGGCCGCCCGCCGCGGCTGGCTCTGACCCGCCCGGCACCCCCGCCACCGGCCGCGCCGCCGCCGGCCCCGCCTCCCGAGTGCGGTGCCGGCGGCAGCGACGGCCGCGGCGCCGTCCGGGGTGCCCACCGCCGTAGAAGGCGGGCGCCCCGGACGGACGGGAGTGACGTCCGCGCGGGCGAGGGGAGGTCCGTCCCGCGCGGACGTCGGCTCAGCGCAGGCCGTACGCGTCGAGCACGGTCTGGTCGACGCTGTTGCCGGACCGGTCACCGGCGTGCACCCGCAGCGACACCGTGCCGCGCCCGGCCGGCACCGTCGCGGTGAACCGGGCGCCCGAACCGCGCACCGGCACGGTCCGCCAGGTGTGGCCGCCGTCGAACGACACCTCGACCCGCACCCCGACACCGGTCGGCGCCGGTACGCCGGCGGGCTGGCGCAGGGTCAGCCCCACCTGGTGCGGCCGGCCGCCCGGCACCTCGCCCCGCAGGTCCGCGGGGACCTGGTAGTCGACCTGCAGCAGCGACAGCGGCTGGGCCGCGTCACCGTCCGGGCGGGCCGAGGTGAACTGCCAGGCCGTCTCGGTACGCGTGGCCCACCGCCACTCCTCCGAGGCACGCTGGGTGGTGACGTCCAGCCGGTACCGGGCCGCGCCCGAGGTGGTCGGCACCGGCGCCCAGCCCCCGGAGAGGTCGGCGATCTGCTGCCCGTCCCGGCTCAGCCGGCGCTCGACGGTGTCCTGCTCCTCGCCCCAGCCGGCCGAGGCGTAGTGGCCGTCCGCGTCGACGAACTCGGCCACCGGCAGGTTCAGGGTGTCGCCGGTACGCGTGGGCACCTGCGCTCCGGCGCCCGCCGGCACGGCCGGCCGGACCACCGGGGCGTGCCAGGTCTCGGTGACCCGGTCGTCGACGCCGTACTGCCGGGGCTGCTGGGTGAGCCCGCCGAGCAGCGGCCCCCAGGACCAGGTGAGCCGGTGCAGCACCCGCTGCTGCCACCAGTTGTCCCCGGCGCTGACGAACTCCTGCCGGGTGGTGCCGGTACGCACCATGCGCTGGTCGTCGTTCCAGGAGTACTCCTGCCACGGGCGCCAGCCGAACCGCTGCTCAGTGGCCCAGTCGGACCCGCCGGTGTCGGCGTAGCGGGTGGTCACCTCGGCGGTGTTGTCCGCCGTCACGCGGTGCACGATCCGCTCCGGGACGCGACCCTTCGACACCTGCCACACGTCGTACAGGTAGGGGCTGTCCACGGTCAGCGTCACGTCCAGGGTGGCGCGGCCGCGCTTCGCCGCCGCGATCATCGGCTGCCCGTCGTCGTACGCGACCACCAGCGACGGGATCGGCAACCGGTCCCCGTCCGGGCGCCAGACCGTCCACGCGCTGCGGTCCGCCGGGCGGACGATGAGCACCATGGCGGCGCCGGCCGCCGCGGCGTCGGCGATCTGGTCCTCCTCGGCACGGTCGTAGCTGCCGGCCACCAGCGCGGCCGCACCCCGGACCCCGGCCTTGGCCAGCTCGGCGGCGGTGCCGTCGCCCGCCCAGACCAGCGGGAGCTTCCGCCGGCCCGCCGGAGCCGGCGACTGGCCCAGCAGGTTGATGTCCAGCGGACCGGAGACGTCACTGACCTGGGCGGCCACCATGGGCGCGACCAGCTGCCAGCGGGAGGCGAACTCGAACTCGCCCCGGCTCACCGGCCGCGTCGGGGTGACGTTGACCTGCTGGGTCGTGCTGAAGTTCATGACGCCGTGGTCGACCTGCCGCCCGTTGCCGAAGACCCGGTGCTCGTAGAAGCTGAGGGCCGCCCGCTGCTCGGACGGCTTCGGCGTCTCGATCCGCACCGGAGTGCCCTTGCGCGGGTCGAGCACCACGGTGAGGTCGCGATCCACCATGAGCTCGGGGTCGGTGACCAGGGTGATCTGCTCGTCCAGCGGGGCGCCGTGCTCGATCAGGCCCTCCAACAGGTACGGGCCCTCCTCGACCTGCACCTGCACGTCGCCGGGGATCCAGCCGAGGTGGTCCGACTCGGGGTGCTCGCCGAAGAGGGTGAACACCGACGCCAGGCCGGGCTGTCCGGCCATGTCCAGCGCGCGCAGGGTGACGGTGTGGATCGGGCCGCTGAGGGTGAGCCCGACGGCCGTACGCACCGCGAGACCGTCCGCGCCGGTGGCCACCAGCCAGCCCCCGTGCACTCCCCGGTCCAGCTTCGCCGGGTCGGCGTGCAGCGGGACGGCCACGCTGCCGCCGGCCGGCACGGTCACCTCCGTGCCGTCGAGCGACACCCCGTCCGGCTCGGCGGCGCCGCTGTCCAGGTTGCGCAGCTCGAGGGCCAGCCGCAGGGTCTGCGGGGAGGACGTGCCGTTGGTGTACGTCACGGTCCGCTCCGCCACCGCACCGCCGGTGTTCACCCGGCCGAAGTCGGCGGTGGCCGAGCCGTACACCCGCTGGCTCAGCGCGCGGGCCACGTCGACCCGGCCGCCGCCCTGCTCGAAGACGGTCAGCGCGGGGTTCGCCTTCGTCGTGCTGACCAACGCGTCCTTGAGCTTCCCGGCGGTCCAGTCCGGGTGCTCCTGAGCGAGGATCGCCGCGGCGCCGGCCACGTGCGGGGTCGCCATCGACGTCCCGGACGCCCGCGTGTACGCCTCGTCCACCGGCGTACCCATGGTGGTGCCTTCGGCGCGGGCCGCGGCGATGCCGACGCCCGGCGCGGTGATCTCCGGCTTCAGGCCGTTGTCGCCGATCCGGGGGCCGCGGCTGGAGAAGTCGGCCAGGTTGTCGTCGCGGTCCACCGCCCCGACGGTGAGGGCGGCGCCGGCCGCGCCCGGCGTCCCGACGGTACCGGCGGCGCCACTGTTGCCGGCGGCGATCACGAAGAGCGTGCCGGTCTCGGCGGTGAGGTCGTTGACCGCCTGGCTCATCGGGTCGGTGCCGTCGGTGGCCGGGCCGCCGAGGCTCATGCTGACCACCTTCGCGCCGGAGTGGCTGGCCCACTCCATGCCCGCGATGATGGACGAGTCGTAGCCGCGGCCGCTGTCGTCCAGCACCTTGCCGACCAGCAGCTGCGCGCCGGGCGCGACGCCCTTGCGCAGCCCGTCGGACGCGGCGCCGCTGCCGGCGATGGTGGACGCCACGTGGGTGCCGTGGCCGTGGCCGTCCCGGGCGCTGCCGCTGCCGGTGAAGTCCTGCGCCTCGGCGATCCGACCGGCCAGGTCGGGGTGGCCCGCGTCGACGCCGGTGTCGAGCACCGCCACCCGGACGCCCGTGCCGTCCCGACCGGCCGCCCAGGCCGCCGGGGCGCCGATCTGCGGCACGCTGTGCTCCAGATCCGCGTGGACCCGCCCGTCCAGCCAGACGCGGGCGATGCCGGCGCCGAGCCGGGGCGCGCCACCGGTGGTCCGGGCCTCCGACGTGCCCCGCAGCGTGGTCCACAGGCCGCCGAGGTCGCCCTTGCCGACCCGCAGCGCCGCACCGTTGATGCTCTCCAGCGGCCGGGCGGCGGTGGCGCCGGCGAGCGGCCGGACCCGGCCGGCGGCGGGCTGCTGGTAGCGGACGATCAGCGGCAACGCGCCCTGCGCGGCGTCGCCGTACCCGTCCGCGACCAGTTCCTGCACGTCGAACAGGTCGGCGTCGAGCACCCCGGCGGAGACGTACGGCACGACATCGCTGGGCAGCACCCGCAGCCCGCCGTCGACCTCCAGGGTGTGGAAGGTGACCCGCTCCCGGCCGGGTCCGGGACGGACCGTGGCGGCGACCCGGCCCGGCGCGGCCGGGGCGAGGTCGACCTGGTCGCCCGTGATCAAGGTGATGCGGACGGGTGCGGCGGCCGGGGCGGGGGTGGCCGGGCTCGGGCCGGTGGGCGGGGCGGGCGGGTCGGCGGACGCCGGTACGGCGAGTCCGACCACCAGCGCGCCGACCGCGCCGGCGGCGAGCCAGCGTGGGGACCGGTGCATGCGATGCGCTCCTCTACTCGGGTGGCCGGCCTCGGGGGGGATTGAGGCCGGCCGACCGGAGTCTGCGACGGAGATCATCGGTCGGTCACTAGGTACGCCGCGCCGCACCGGCGACATGTCGCCAGGTGGACACGGGTCGACCGCGGTCGGACCACCAGGTGTCGGGCGGATTGCCGGGGAGCGGGGGCATGAAAGGGGGGCGCGGGCTGGCGCGGTCGATGGCCGGGGTGCCGGAACGAGTGCGTCGCCGCCCGGTTCGTGAGCCGCCGTTTCCTCCGACGGCGGCTCGTCGATCCGGTCGACCCGACCGGGGTCGAAACCCGGCCGGGCGCGGCTCGCCGTCCGCCCGCCGCGGCCGGCCGCGACTCCTCCGACACCCCGACCGTCGTGGACCCGACCACCCCCTGGTCAGGGCCACGACCGTCGGACCGCGCGGTCCGGGCAGGCACGGCCTCGCCGCCCCGCCCGGACTCCACCTCGACGCAGTCCGGACGCCCCGAGCGCCGTCCCGGAGGACGGCGTTGCCGGCCCCGACGAACCCCGCCCCGCCGTGAAGGCGGAACCACCCGCCGAGCGGTGCCGGCGGGCTACGCCGGGACCGGCGCGGCGTGCCGTCGTCGGGGGAGGTTCCTACCGTAACCCGCCCGCGGCCCCACCCGGGTACGCCGAACGGGCCGATGACCGGCCCGACGGGTCGTCGCTGAGCCGCCGGTCAGCGACGGCTGCCGCGCCAGCCCTGCACGGGCAGGTCGAACTTGGCGACGAGGCGGTCGGTGAACGGCCGCTCGCGGAGCCGCACGATGCGCACCGGCAGCGCGCCCCGGCGCACGGTGACCCGGGCGCCCGGGGGCAGGTCGTAGACCCGCCGGCCGTCGCAGCAGAGCACCGCCAGGGTGGTGAACGGGTCCACGGTGATCGCGAAGGTGGACGTCGGCGCGGTGACGAGGGGGCGGCTGAACAGCGCGTGCGCGCTGATCGGCACCAGCAGCAGCGCCTCCACCTCGGGCCAGACCACCGGCCCGCCGCCGGAGAACGCGTACGCCGTGGAGCCGGTGGGGGTCGCGCAGACCACGCCGTCGCAGCCGTAGCGGGACAGCGGCCGGCCGTCGACGTCGACGAGCAGCTCCAGCATCTGGGCCCGCTCGCCCTTCTCCACGCTGATCTCGTTCAACGCCCACGACTCGATGGTCGGGCCGCCCTCGAACTCGGCGGTGACGTCGAGGGTGAGCCGCTCGTCCACGGTGTAGTTGCGCCCGACCACGTCGCGCACCGCGCTGTCCAGGTCGTCGATCTCCGCCTCGGCGAGGAAGCCCACCTTGCCGAGGTTGATCCCGAGCAGCGGCGCCTTGGCCGGGCGGGCCAGCTCGGCGGCGCGCAGGAAGGTGCCGTCCCCGCCCAGCGCGAAGACGATCTCCGCGCCCTCGGCGGCCTCCGGGCCGGTCACCGGCACCACACCGGGCAGGTCCAGGTCGTCGGCCTCCTCGGCGACCACCCGCACCTCGAAGCCGGCCGCGATGAGGTCGGCCGCCACCGCGCGGGCGTGCTCGGTGCTGCGCCGACGGCCCGTGTGCGTCACCAGCAGAGCGGTCCGGCTCACCCGGACACCTCCTCAGTCGTGCCCTCCGGCCCGGCGGCCGGAAATCCCTCCGGGCCGGCGGCCACCACCGCGCGCACCCGGTCGGGGTCCGCGGCGGCCGCGTCCCGGCGTAACCATACGAAGAACTCCACGTTGCCGCTCGGCCCGGGCAGCGGGCTGGCGGCCACGCCGGCCAGGCCCAGCCCGAGCCCCGCCGCCGCGGCGGCCACGTCGAGCACGGCCTCGGCGCGCAGCTCGGGGTCGCGGACCACCCCGCCCGCGCCGACCCGCTCCTTGCCGACCTCGAACTGCGGCTTGACCATGAGCGCCAGGTCGCCGTCGGGCCGCGTGCACCCGGCCAGCGCGGGCAGCACCAGCCGCAGCGAGATGAACGACAGGTCGGCCACCGTCAGGTCGACCGGCCCGCCGATCGCCTCCGGCGTGAGGGTACGCACGTTGGTGCGCTCGAAGACGTGCACGCGGTCGTCGTTGCGCAGCGACCAGGCGAGCTGCCCGTAGCCGACGTCGACCGCCACCACCTCGGCGGCGTCGGCGCGCAGCAGCACGTCGGTGAAGCCGCCGGTGGAGGCGCCCGCGTCCAGGCAGCGCCGGCCGGCCACGGTCAGCCCGCCGGGGGTGAACGCGGCGAGCGCGCCGGCCAGCTTGTGGCCGCCCCGGGAGACGTACTCCGCGGCGAGGTCCTCGCCGGTCACCAGCAGCGGGTCGGCCGGGTCGACCATCGCGGCGGCCTTGCGGGCCGGCACCCCGCGCAGCTGGACGCGACCGGCCTCCACCAGCGCGGCGGCCTGCTCACGGGAGCGGGCCAGGCCACGGCGGACGAGTTCGGCATCCAGCCGGGTACGACGTGCCATCGGTGGTTGTTCTCCGCCTCGGGTCAGGCCTGGTCGATGCTGGCCAGGGTCTCGCGCAGCGTCTCGTACGCCGCCTCGTACTGGGCGATCTGGTCCGCCGGCGACAGCGCCTCGGCGTTGATCATGGCTTGCACGGCGGCGTCCACCGCGGGGTGCCGCGCCTCGCCGACCTCCTCGACCGGCGCCGGCCGGACGCCCGGGGGCGGGCCGGGCCGGGGACCGGCCGGCGGCGGCCCGGGGCGTGGACCGGGCGGCGGGCCCGGGCGGAACGGCGCGGTCACGAGCCCGTACCGCCGGAATCCTTGCGGCCGGCGGCCTTCTTGACCGGCCGGGTCGGGCTGGCCGGCGACTCCTCGGCGGGGGTCCGGGCGACCGTGGCGGCCGGCTTCTTCGCGATGGCCTTCTTCGCCACGGCCTTCTTCGCGATCGCCTTGGTCCGCGCGGGCACGGGGGGCGCCGACACCGGCGCCTCGGCGGCCGGTGTGGTCGGCCGCTCGGCGGCCGGCTCCCCCGACGGCTTCACCTCGCCGGCACCCGCGGTCTCGGCGGCCGGCGTGGTCGGCCGCTCGGCGGCCGGCTCCCCCGACGGCGTCACCTCGCCGGCCCCCGCGGTCTCGGCGGCCGGGCCGAAGCCGTCCGCCGCACGCGGGGCGGCGGCCCCCGGGGCGGCGGTCTCCGGGGTGCCGGCTTTCGGCGCGCCGGTGGCCTTGGCCTCGTGCAGCTGCTTCTCCAGGTCGTGCACCCGGCGGGTCAGCTCGGCGACCTCGTCGGCGGTGGCCAGCCCGACCGCGCCCAGTGCGCGGTCCACCTCGAAGCGGACCAGCTTGGTCAGCGCCTCCCGGTTCGCCAGGCCGGTGGAGACCAGCTCCTCGGCGAGCGACTGGAGCTGGGCGGCGGTCGCGCCGCCCTGGCCGACCGCGCGCTTCACGGCGTCCTGGGCCTTCTTCCGGGGCGCCTCCGTCAGGCCCATGGCCAGCTCGAGGTAGGCGCGCCACGCGTCCTGCATGCCTGAGTCCTTCCGCGGGGCGGGGTGTGCAGGTGTCACGCTACCGGGCGCCCCGGACGTCCCATTGGGGTACGGTGCCGGGAACGGCGTGGCGCGTGGTGAGGAGACGATGTGGCCAGCGTGGACGAGTGCCGGCAGGCGTTGCGGGATCTGGCCACCCGGCTGGACCGGCACGCCGACGTGCAGGGCCGGATCGACCTCGACCGCAGCCTGGCCTGCCGCGTCACCGACCTGGACACGGCGTTCCACGGGCGCCTCGAGGGTGGCCGGCTGGTCGACCTGGCCGACGGCGACGACCCGAAGGCGAAGATCGCGCTGAGCGCCAGCAGCGACGACCTGGTCGCCCTGGTGCACGGTCAGCTCGACATCATGAAGGCCGTGGGCGCCCGGCGGGTGTCCATCAAGGCCAACCCGTTCGACCTCATGAAGCTGCGCAAGCTGCTCTGACCGGGAAGGTCAGTCCGCCAGGCCGAGCGCGGCCAGGGCCTCCCCCGCCGCCTCGGACGCCGGCCGCACCCGCGGGCCGGTCCCCGTCGACCAGGCCACCGCGCAGAGCGCCGCGAGGGCGTCCAGCGGGCGCCCCGCGCCGTCGAGGGCGAGCCCCACGTCGGTCACGGTCGCCGACCAGCCGCCGGCGTCCGCCGCACCCGGCACCCGCACCACGGCCGCCGGGTCGAAGAGCCCGGCAAGGTCGAAGGAGACGTACGCGGGCCGGCGCGCCTCGGGCGCGGCCAACAGCTCGGCCACGTCGCTGACCCCGGTGAGCACCAGCAGGCTGTCCAGGCCGGCCCGGCGGGCGCCCTCGATGTCGGTGTCCAGCCGGTCGCCGACCACCAGGGTCCGCCCCTTGCCGGCCCGTCGGGCCGCGGTGGCGAACAGCGCCGGCTCCGGCTTGCCCACCACCACGTCGGGGTCCCGCCCCAGCGCCGTGCGCAGCACCGCCACCAGCGACCCGTTGCCGGGCAGCGGGCCGCGCGGGCTGGGCAGGGTGCGGTCGGTGTTCGTGGCGTACCAGGGCGCGCCCGCCCGGACCGCCAGCGACGCCTCGGCCAGGTCGGACCAGCCGACCTGCGGGCCGTATCCCTGGGCCACGGCGGCGGGCTCCTCGTCCACCGTCGAGACCGGGCGCAGGCCCACGGCGCGCAGCTCCGCGCGCAGCGCCTCCGCCCCGACCACCAGCACCGGGGCGCCTGCGGGCAGCCGGTCGCGCAGCAGCTCGGCCGTGGCGGCCGCGGAGGTGAGCACCTCTTCGGGCCCGGCCGGCACGCCCATGCCGGTGAGCAGGTCGGCCACCTCGCTGGAACGGCGCGAGGCGTTGTTCGTCGCGTAGGCGACCGCCCGGCCCTCCGCGTGCAGCCGGCCCACCGCCTCGACCGCGCCGGGGATCGGCCGGTCGATCAGGTAGATCACCCCGTCCAGGTCGAAGACGACCAGGGCGTACCCGTCGACCAGCCGGCCGCCCGTTCCGGCCCGGTCGCGTTCCCCGCGATCCGGACCGGAACCCGCGTCCCCGGCGCTCCCGGTCACCGGCGCTCCGGCGCCTCGTCGCCCGTCGCGTTGCCGCCCGAGGCGTCCGGGCCGGCGGCATCGACCGCGGCGGCACGGGTGTCGGCGGCGAGCGACCGCGCCTCCGCGTCGGTCAGCTCGTCGTCACCCAGGTCCGCCGCGTCCCGGTCCCGGTACCCGGCGTCCTCGCCGGCCGGCACCGCGTCGGTGGAGTCGGCCGCGACGGCGTCCGCCACGTCGGCGTCGGCCCGCAGCCGGGCGTCCCCGTCGAGGTCGTCGTCCTCGTCGCGCCGGTCGTCGTCCTCGTCCGCGTCGCCGTCGACGTCATCGTCGTCGTCATCGTCGTCGAGGTCGTCGTCGTCATCGTCGTCGAGGTCGTCGTCGTCATCGTCGTCGAGGTCGTCGTCCTCGTCGTCGTCATCGTCGTCGAGGTCGTCGTCCTCGTCGTCGTCATCGTCCTCGAGGTCGTCGTCCTCGTCGTCGAGGTCGTCGTCCTCGTCGTCGTAGCCGTCGCCCTCGTCGTCGTCCTCGTCGTCGTCGTCGCGGTCGCCGGCGTCGCCGGTCAGGTCGGCGTCGGGACGGGCCGGCACGGCGCCCGGGGTGCCTGGACCAGCGGCGAACTCCTCGTCCACCTCGTCGTCACCCTCGATGACGACCCCGTCCAGCTCCAACAGCCGCTCGGCGGCGTCGGTCTCGCCCTCGGCGTCCATGTCGGCGGCCCGGGAGAACCACTCACGCGCCTCCTCGCGCCGACCCACCGACAGCAGCGCGTCCGCGTACGCGTAACGCAGCCGCGCAGCCCACGGCTCGGTCGACTCGGCGGTCAGCTCGGGCACCTGGAGCATGGCCACGGCCGCGTCCTTCTGCCCGAGGTCGCCCCGCGCCCCGGCGGCCACGATCAGCAGCTCGATGGCGACACCCTGGTCGAGCTTGTCCCGGTCCGCTCCGCGGAACAGGTCGATGGCCCGCTCCGGACGGCCCAGCGCCCGCTCGCAGTCGGCCAGCACCGCCAGGTGGCTCTGCAGCCCGGTCATCCGGTGGTAGGTGCGCAGCTCGGCGATGGCCGTCTGCCACTCCCCCGCGTGGTACGCGGCCAGCCCGACCGCCTCCCGCACCGCGGCGATGCGCGAGGCGAGCCGGCGGGCCGCCATGGCGTGCGCCAGCGCCTCGGCCGGGGCGTCGTCGATCAGCAGCCCGGTCGCGACCAGGTGCCGGGCGACGGTCTCCGCCACCGGCTTGGCCAGCGACAGCAGCTCCGCCCGGACGGTCGAGTCGAGGTCGGTGGCGACCACCTCGTCCGGCAACGCCGGCGCCTCACCCGTACGCCCCTCGGCGCGCTCGTCCCGCCGCTCGCGGTACGCGGGGCCCTGGCCACGGTCGTCCCGGTCGTAGCCCCGGCGCTCACCGTCGCGCTCGGTACGCTCCCGACCACCGCGGAAGCCACCCTCGCGCTCCTCACGGCGGAAGCCGCCGGGCCGCTCGTCGCGACGGAAACCCTCGCGACGCTCGCCGCCGGGGCCACCTTCACGACGCTCGCCGCCACGGAAGCCGCCCTCGCGGCGCTCACCGCCGGGGCCACCTTCACGACGCTCGCCGCCACGGAAGCCGCCCTCACGACGCTCGCCGCCACGGAAGCCGCCCTCGCGGCGCTCACCGCCACGGAAGCCGCCCTCACGGTCGCCACCGCGGAAACCGCCCTCGCGGCGCTCACCGCCGCGGAAGCCGCCGCCCTCACGGTCGCCACCGCGGAAACCGCCCTCGCGGCGCTCGCCCCCACGGAAGCCGCCCTCACGGTCGCCACCGCGGAAACCGCCCTCGCGGCGCTCGCCCCCACGGAAGCCGCCCTCACGGTCGCCACC